>CAVPNV010000006.1:0-720979 GCA_963706895.1 uncultured Gammaproteobacteria bacterium
GCTTTTGCGTGGACTTATTCAATATGGCGAGACCTTCGGCACAAAAATCAAAATGATAATGCCGCAGATGAAACTAAGCGGCGGCCGAAAGCGAACTAGAGCGATGAATCGGCAGCAGCATATCGCGACGTCGTTCATCGCAAGGAGTAGGCGCGAAACCGAAAACCAGAAGCGAGCCGCCCAATCTTGCGCAACCGGAATCAACATCACGACATTTACGTACATCGCTGCCATCGCATGGGGCGGTTCTCGAAGGCGCGTAGATTTTTGCTGGCTGAATGAACGTGGCGATCGTAGGGCGCGGTCTGCCGCGCGCGGCAACATGACCGGGGTCGGGGACGGACTGGCCGTGAGGGTGAACCAGATATCCCAATTCGTGTTCACCCAAATCTCCCTGCCCGTTGAGGAACGCGAAGTTTGCCCGAAAAGCGGCCTAAAAACAGCTACTTGAAGCGGAAATTGTGATGGCCGGTCGAGCCTCGCGTGCAGGATAGGAAACAGAGGAAACAAGTGGTTAATCTAGAAGCATCCAGACGTATCAAGAGTGCAAAATGAGGAAAATCGGCGCATTTGAAGCGAAAAATGGGCTCAGTGAATTGCTCGAGGCTGCCGAGATCGGCGAAGAAGTTGTAGTCACGAAGCACGGCCGTCCGATCGCCGAGCTCACGCCTGTCGATGAGGTCGATCAGGGCCGAAGGTGCGCGAAGCAATCGATGGTTAAAGGACTTGCGCTAGGAAACATTCCGTGCGCGGCCTGAAGATCAGCGAACTAATCAGGTGAGGGCCGCAGGAAGTGATCTTCGTCCATGATGCTTCTGCGCCCTCTCCTGGTTCCTCGACGACGAGCGCGACGGTGCCGTCGTTGCGCTCGACCTCTTGTCAGCGGAGCGCGCCGCGGTGCCCACTCACTGGATTCTCGAAGTCACGAACGGATTGAAGGTGGCTGTGCGGCAGCAACGCCTCAAGCCAGGCGAAATTGAAGCGATACTCGAGTGCATCCGTATCCTGCCATTCGTCATGGATGCCAAAATCGCGATCAGAGGATTGGACCGATACCCTAGCATTGGCCGACAAGTACGACCTAACGACATGCCAGGCAGCCAATCTGGAACTCGCGCTGCGGATCGATGCGACGCTGGCAACTCTTCATCCGCGATTGGCTCGCGCGGCAAGCTTCGCCAAAGTGCGGCTCATTAACTGAATTGGGGGGCTGAGCCCGCATCGGTCCTCCAGCCGCACTTTCCATCGGTTCATGTGTGATCTACGCATTGCCGGCAGGGCCGATGCAGCAAGATATGATGCACGTGCCCGCACATTGCAACTCGTGGCATGTGCCGGCGCCCTCCAGAACCGAGAACCGTTAACCGCGCCCGATGCTTTTCAACTCCTACGAATTCATCTTCGGCCTGCTCCCGCTGACCTGGCTGGTCTACGCGCTTATGCTGCGCTCCGGCCGTCGCGAAGCGGCGACCTTGGGCCTGCTGTTGGCGTCGCTCGTCTTCTACGGCTGGTGGAATCCGGTTTATGTCGCACTGCTCCTCGCCTCGATCGGCTTCAATTACATGATCGGACTCGTCGAACGTGCGCGGCGCCGGCACCCGGCTGCGAAAGGCGCACTCCTTGCGTTCGGCGTGACCGGCCAACCTCGTGCTCCTCGGTTATTACAAATACGCGGATTTTTCGTTTCCAAACTCAACGCACCTCGGCGCAGATTGCCGCTCCCGCAGGTCGTACTGCCGCTCGGCATCTCCTTCTTCACTTTCACCAGATCGCTTTCTCGTCGACGCTACCAAGGCAAGGCGGTCGGAGCACGCTTCACGCACTATGCGCTGTTCGTGACCTATCTTTCCGCACCTGATCGCCGGCCCGATCGTCTGCTCACCGGGAGATGATGCCGCAGTTCGGAGCGCGGAGACGTACCGGTCGACTGCGGAACAGCTCGCGATCGGGGTCACGATCTTCTTCGTCGGGCTGTTCAAGAAAGACGTCATCGCCGACGACATCGCGGTTTATCGACGGGCCGGTGTTCGAGGCGCCGACGCGGGTCAGGCGCTTACGCGCTCGAGGCCTGGGGCGGCGCGCTCGCTTACACCTAGCAGCTCTATTTCGATTTCTCGCGGCTACTCCGACATGGCGATCGGCCTTCGCGATGTTCGGCGTCCGCCTGCCGCTCAATTTCAACTCGCCCTACAGGGCGGCAGTCCATCATCGACTTCTGGCGCCGCTGGCACATGACGCTGTCGCGCTTCCTGCGCGACTATCTTGTACATTCGGGCTCGGCGGCAACCGGCAGGGCCACGCGCGGCGCTACGTCAACCTCCTGGTCACGATGCTGCTCGGCGGTCTGTGGCACGGCGCGGGCTGGACCTTCGTCCTCTGGGGCGGCTTGCACGGCCTCGGCCTCGTCGTGCATCACGCATGGGAATCGGGCAGGCAGTCGCGGCCTCACTTAACGTCTGCCACGGGCCGCATCGCCGGATGGTTCCTGACCATGCTGCTTGTCGTCGCTAGGCTGGGCGCTTTTCCGCGCAACGACGCTGGACGGCGCGGTCGCAATGCTGAGCGCAATGGCGGGAGTCCGCAGAAGGCGTAGTGGCGTCGGCGCCCGTCCAGGATGTCGCAGCATCGCCTGGACACTGGTCTTGGCAGGTTTTTGCGCTGGCGTTCTTTTTCCCCAATTCGCAGCAACTGGCTCGACCAAGAACCGATCGACGCCAAGGAGGCACTGCCCTACGTGCGTGTCCGCCTACCGATGTCTGGATGGACAGCTGCAGGTTACGGCGCAATGCTTTTCGCCTGCCTCGCGAGCATGAGCGACGTATCCGAGTTCCTGTACTTTCAGTTCTGATGCAAAGCACTGTTCCATCGAGGTTTTCGCGCCAGATGGCACTAAGCGTGCTTTGCGCGACGCTTGCCTTGCCGATAATCAACCTAGCGGTCGATCCGACTGAAGTATTCGATACCGGGGTGCTGCCTCACCAGTTTCAGGTCAATGATCGGTACCGCAAGTTCGACTACGTGCTGAATCATTGCGGCGATTGCAGCGGTTTCCTGCTTGGGTCGTCACGCGCGGGTTACATTGATCCCCGCCTGTTTAACAGCCTTTTGCCACGCGGCCGCATTTACAACATGAATATCAGCAGCGGGAATGCCTGGGACTACCTCGAATTTGCGCGCTATCTGAAACGCAAAGGATCAAGCCGGCTGTCTATGTGGTGCAGCTCGATCTTACCCACCTGTTCGGCCACCGTATCCGCCATCAGCACCATCCAGACTTTTCCGGAGAATCCCGGTTCCGTTTCTATTTCGAGAATCTTTTCTCCCTCCAGTATCACAGCCGGATAGGAAAACTCCGCAACAACATTCTAGGCAGGGACCCGAACTCGTTTGACTGGGAAACCGGGCAACGGTCGAAACCAGAAGCAGAACGCCAGCTACAGGAAGATGCGGTAATCTTACGTTCGCACTGCAGCCGGACTTTCGGACGACAGTGGAGCACGCAAGCGTCAGGTCCAGCCGGTTCCGCAAGGGGGTTGACGAGACGTCGGCAGCTATGCGCGAATTGCGGAGAATCACGGACGAAAACGGCATTCGCCTAGTCGTGTTCATCACGCCGCACAATCAGCACTACCTGGACGGTTATCGGGGCAGCGAATCGAGTATTTCCTTTCGCAGATGGCCGAAGTAACGGACTACTGGAACTTCGCCTCCTATTCGTCAATCACGACCGACGACCGCAATTTCTACGAGACGTCGCATTATCGGACTGCGAGTCGGGGCGCAGGTGGCTGCTCGCATCACCGGTCGGGCGACCGGCGAACTTCCCGATGACTTCTGGACGCGGGTATCGCGCCAAACCTTGAAACACTGAACTGTTGAAACTGCGGCCGCAGATCGAAGCGCGCAAACGCGCCGGGCTGCGCAGCGAGTAGCGCCGCGAAAGGAACGTGGTCCCCAAAGAACCTTCGACGTATACCGTACATCCTAGTCCGCCAACCGTTCTCCCCGTCCGATTGCGAAATAGCGGATTCCCTGCCGCGCCATCAAGGATGGCTCGTAGAGGTTCCGTCCGTCGAATACGACCGGCTGCTTCAGCGCGGTCTTGAAGCGCCCGAAGTCGGGGCTCCGGAACTCCTGCCATTCGGTGCAGATGGCGAGCGCGTCGGCGCCGTCGAGCGCCTCGCCCGCGCTTCGCGCAAAGCGCGAAATCGGGACGCTCGCCATAGATGCGCCGCGCCTCGGGCATCGCGACCGGATCGTATGCGCGCACCTTGGCGCCGGCCGCCCAGAGCGCCTCCATGAGCACGCGCGCCGGAGCCTCGCGCATGTCGTCGGTGTTGGGCTTGAACGCGAGGCCCCAGACCGCGATCGTGCGGCCCGCGAGCTTGCCGCCGAAGAAGCGCTTGATCTTGTCGAACAGCACGTGCTTCTGGCGGTCGTTGACGGCCTCGACGGCGGCGAGGAGCTCGCCTCGTGGCCGACGTCGCGCGCCGAGCGCGCGAGCGCCTTGACGTCCTTCGGGAAGCAGGAGCCGCCGTAGCCCGCGCCCGGGTAGATGAACGAGTAGCCGATGCGCGGATCCGAGCCGATGCCGGTGCGGATCATCTCGATGTCGGCGCCGAGCCGCTCGGCGAGGTTCGCGAGCTCGTTCATGAAGCTGATCTTCGTCGCGAGCATGGCGTTCGCCGCGTACTTCGTGAGCTCGGCGGAGCGCAGGTCCATGATGATCATGCGCTGGTGGTTGCGCGTGAACGGGTCGTAGAGCACCTTGCAGGAGCTCCGCCGTGCGCGGATTGTCCGTGCCGACGACGATGCGGTCCGGCTTCATGAAGTCCGCGATCGCCGCGCCTTCCTTCAGGAATTCCGGGTTCGACACGACGTCGAAGTCGACTGTCACGCCGCGCGCGATCAGCGTCGCGCCGACCGTCGCCTTGACCTTGTCGGCGGTGCCGACCGGCACCGTCGACTTCGTGATGACGACCTTGTAGTCGTCCATGTGCTCGCCGATCGTGCGCGCGACCGCGAGCACGTGGCGGAGATCGGCGGAGCCGTCCTCGTCCGGCGGCGTGCCGACCGCGATGAACTGGAACAGCCCGTGCGCCACGGCCGCCTTCGGCGTCCGTCGTGAACGAAAGCCGGCCCTTGTCCCGGTTCAGCGCGATCAGCTCGTCGAGGCCGGGCTCGTAGATCGGCACCTCGCCGGCATTCAGGCGCGCGATCTTGGCGGCGTCGATGTCGACGCAGACGACGTCATTGCCGGCATCCGCCAGGCAGGCGCCGGTGACGAGCCCGACGTATCCTGAGCCAAAGATCGTGATCCGCAAGGTAGATCCCTGATTTTCTTCGGAAAAGCGACGGGCAGACTACCCAATAGCGGCGCTATGGTAAAGCGCCGGGATCGTCCACCGTGAGGCAAGTCTCAGGCGGGGGTTTGCGCCTCGCCCGGGGCCAGCTTTTGCGCGCGATGCGCGGTGAGGACGGTGACCTTCGGATCGATAGGCAGCGGCGCCTCGGCTGGCATCCGGCGCTGCCCGAACACGAGATCGTGGATGACGGGCGAGCTGCGGTATTCCCGCACCGCCTTCTCGAGCGTCACCATTACCTGGCGGCAATCGATTCGGTTCACGGCGACCGCCAGTTCCGAAAGGAGCTCGCCGAGCCTCTTCCCAGGACGGGCACGGCTCGATCGCGCGCATGATCATCGGGTGCTCGGTCCCGGTGACGTTGCTGCCGATCAGGAGTTCTTCGAAAAGCTTCTCCCCCGGACGCAATCCCGAATACTCGATCTCGATATCCCCGTCGGGATTCGAGGCGTCGCGAACGGACAGGCCCGTCAGCCTGATCATTCGCCTCGCGAGCTCGTCGATCTCGACCGGCTGGCCCATGTCGAGCACGAATACGTCCCCGCCCGTCCCCATCGAGCCTGCCTGGAGCACGAGCTGCGCGGACTCGGGGATCGTCATGAAGAAGCGGCGCACCTCGCGGTGCGTCACCGTGACCGGGCCGCCTCGCCGAATCTGGTCCTCGAAGAGCGGGACCACGGACCCGGAAGAGCCGAGCACGTTCCCGAAACGCACCATGCAGAAGCGCGTGCGCTTCGTCTGCGTCTGCAGCGACTGCAGCACGACTTCCGCGAGTCGCTTGGTTGCTCCCATCACGTTCGTCGGGTTGACCGCCTTGTCGGTCGAAATCAGGACGAAGGTCTCGACGCCAACCTCGAGCGCCGCCTCCGCGGCGTGCCAGGTGCTGAAGACGTTGTTGTGCACGCCTTCGACCAGGTTCTGCTCGACGATCGGCACGTGCTTGTAGGCCGCCGCGTGATACACCGTCTGCACGCCGAAGGACTGCATCACGTCCCGCACGCGGTACTTGTGATGCGCGTTTCCGAGCAGCGCGTGGATTTTTACGTCGAGCTTGCGCGAATCGACGATGTCCTGGAGCTCGCGCTCGATGTTGTAGAGCGCGAACTCGGAGTTCTCGAACAGCACGAGCTGGGTCGGAGCGAGCAGGATGATCTGCCGGCAGAGCTCGGATCCGATCGAGCCGCCCGCACCGGAAACCATCACTGATTTTCCGCGGATCGAGGCGTCGAGCAGCGCCCGGTTTGGCGGTATCGGGTCGCGCCCGAGCAGGTCAGCCACGTCGATCTCGCGCAACTCGTCGACCCGCGCGCGCCCGTTGAGGACATCGTTGAATGCCGGCACCGACTGCACGTGGATGTTGAGGGCTTCGAGCCGCCGCAGGATCTCGGCCTTGCGCCGGCGCGAAGCGGAAGGTACGGCCAGTAATATCCGTTCGACTCGGGCGCGGGCGACGAAATCCGCGAGGTCTTCTGGAGCGATGACCGGCACGCCGTTCATCAGCGTGCCCTGCAAGGCGTGCTTCTCGTCGGCGTACGCAAGCAAGACGAATTGCCGGCCCGAAGCCAGCGCCATCGAGAGCTGCGCGCCCGCGTCGCCGGCGCCGTAGATGACGACGCGCGTGCCATTGATCTCGAATGGCGTCAGGAGCCATCGGGCGAACAGCCGCGTGGCAGTCACCCAGAAAAAGGCCAGGAGCCAGAAAATCGCCGCCACCGAGGGTGGAATGGACTGGACGAATGGCAGTGACGAGCTCAGGACCGTCAGCACGATGGCGGAGCCGGTAACACCCGCCACGATGGACAGCAGCACGCGGATGCCGATAAAGCGGACGACCGCGCGATAGAGGCCGCTGAAGGCGAAAATCAGGGTGCTGGCCGCTGCAACGCCAACATAAAACAACAAGTTGCGGTTAAAGCCCGCGGCCAGCGAGTCGAACTTGAGGGTGAATGCCATCCACAAGGCAGCCGGAACCACGACGAGGTCCGCCAGGACCATCAGGAATCGCTTGGTCGGGCGCGGCCAGCCGAGCATGCGGCTGACGAGCCGGTTCCGGGGGGAGGCGAAGACTGCGCGCTTGATCGTCAGGCGGTTCATTCTCTTTCTGCCACAGCCCCCTGCAGGACGAAGTTTACGTCACTTGGAAGACCAGCGGTTGGGGTAACAGCAGATTGACCGGGGCAATTGGAGGCAGTTCCGTCGCCGAGACGGCAAATCCGGCAAAAATCAAAACTGTTGTCGTATAACAGCGACAATGGTGTCGAGCGTTGGGTAGTAGGCCGATTCCAGCACTCGACTCGCGGGTGCCGGGGCAAACGGCAGCGTGATTCGCAGCGGTGCGCGTTTCAGGGCTGATGGACCGGCCGATTCGATGACCGAGGCAATCACCTCGGCCGCGAAACCCGCAGGGCCCCACCCGCCGTCGACCACGCAGAGACGGCCGCTGCGCTGAACCGATTCCACGATCAATGCAGGATTGAACGGATTGAGCACCCGCACGTCGACGACGTCGGCCTTGATGCCGGATTGCGCGAGTTCATCGGCGGCCTGCTCGCAGAGAAATGCCGAATAGCCCGCCCCGGCCAGCGTGATGTCGGAGCCTCGCCTGCGAAGTGCCGGGCCTTCCGCCGCGAGTGGCCGTTCGACCACGTCCTTGAGGACCGCCTTTCTGCCATACAGCCACCGGTCATCGATATACATGACCGGGTCATCCGACAGGACGCTCGACACCAGGAGGTCGCGCGCATCCTCGGCCGTCGCGGGCATCACGACGCGCAGCCCCGGAATGTGGGCGAACCAGGCGTGCAGCGACTGCGAGTGTTGCGCGCCCTGCTCCCCGCCGCGATTGATGATCGCGCGGATCGTCACCGCGGGAGACGCCTGTCCGCCAAACATGTGCGACCACTTGGCCGCCTGGTTCACGATCTGGTCGACCGCCAGCAGCATGAAATCCATGCGCGGGTGAATCACGATGGGCCGGTAACCGCAGAGCGCGGCGCCGATCGCGGCGCCCGTGCAGGCAAGCTCCGAAACCGGCGTGTCGATCACGCGATGCCGCCCGAACTTCTCGTCGAGTCCGGTCATCGAGTTGCCGACGTACCAGGGACTCCACACGCCCTGCCCGATCGCGAACACTTCGGGATACTTGCCGAGCAGGTATTCGAAGCCCCGGCAGATGGCTTCGCCGTAGCCCGTTTCTTCAGCGACGCCCATCGGCGCTCCGATAGACCGCGCCCAGGAGCACGGAAGCGTCCGGATACGGAGCGGCCTCCGCTTGCGACCTCGCGTCCGCCACTTTCTTGAGGATTTCGGTCCGCAAGGCAACGAATCCTGCCTCGTCGATCAGCTCGCGTGCCTTCATGCCGGCCAGGAGCCTGATCACCGGATCGCGGCGCTTCCACTTTTCGAGCTCGCTCATCGTCCTTCGAACGCCGACATCGACGTCGTCATTCGGGCCGACGTGCCCGCGATGCCGGTAGGTCACCGCTTCGAGAAAGGCCGGTCCCTCCCCCTCCCGCGCGTGAGCGACGAGTGTCGAAGCGGCCGCGGCGACGGCGAGCACGTCATTGCCGTCCACGGTCGCCGAGCGGATGGCGTGCGCCTCGGCGAAACGCGCAATGCGGTCGCTCGGCTGGCGCAGGAGGATGTCCAGGTGGCTCGAGAAGAGGTTGTTCTCGCACACGAACAGGATCGGCAGGCGCTGCGAAGCGGCCAGGTTCAGCGACTCGTGGAACACGCCTTCTTCCGCGGCGCCGTCGCCGAAATAGGCGACCGCAATCGCGCCTTTTCCGTCCAGGCGCGCCGCGAGCGCGGCGCCGACCGCGATCGGAATCGTCGCTCCGACGAGCGGCACGCAGCCGTGGAATCCGACGGAGGGCGAATAGAGATGCATCGATCCGCCCATGCCGCGCGACAGGCCGTCCGCCTTGCCGAGGATCTCCGCGATCAACCCGAAGAGGTCGCCGCCGAGCGCCAGCAAGTGTGCGTGGGAGCGGTGACCGCCGAATACCCGATCGCCGCGGTCGAGCGACGCCGCGGTCCCGACCGCAACTGCTTCCTGGCCGATCGCGAGGTGACAGGGTGTCCTTGCAAGTCCTTCCTCGACCAGCGCGCCGATCGCCTCTTCCGCGTGGCGAATGGCCAGCATGTCGGCAAGGAACTTCCGCAGGATCGCGGGATCGACTCCCGCAACATCGATCGGTCCCTGGTGCGACGACGGGTCCGCGAGACCGCCGAGGTCCGACTTGAATTCAGTCATCGAATGCCCGCGGATCGATTGACCACCCGACGCTCCCCGCCGCTTCTTCGAGTTGACTCATGTTCTTGACGCCGACCACCGCCGACGTCACCGCGTCGCGCGACAGCACCCAATTTACCGCAATCTGCGCCGCCGTTTTCGAGCGCTCCGCTGCGTGTCGCTTCACTCGCCCGACGATCTCGAGATTCCGCTCGAACGCGTCGCCCTGGAAATGCGGCAGGCGGCTTCGCCGGTCGCCCGCCTCGAAGCGGCTCGCGGCCGAGTATTTCCCTGCGAGCAGACCTTCGGCGAGCGGCCCATAGGCAAAAATGCCGATGCCGCGCTCCTGGCACCAGGGCAGCAGCTCCGCTTCCGGTCCGCGTTCCAGCAGGTTGTAGCGGAACTGGACCGCTGCGATCGGCGTGACCTCGTTCGCCCGCCGGATTTCCGATAGCGGAAAGTTCGAAAGGCCGATTGCGCGGACCTTGCCCGCCTGCTTGAGCTCGAGCACGGCCTCGAGGGACTCTGCGATCGGCACGTTCGCATCGGGCGCATGGAGCAGATACAACGGGATTGCCTCGATTCCCAGCCGACGCAGCGAATCTTCCAGCGCCTGGCGGAGATACGCGGGGCTCAGGTCGAACCAGCAACGCGCGCGGGATTGGCCGGGAGGCAGTTCCCAGCGCACGCCGCCCTTGGTGACGATGAACATGTCGTGCCGGCGCGGTCCGAGCGCCCTGGCGAGGTTGCGTTCCGATTCTCCGAGGCTGTAGACGTCCGCAGTGTCGAAGACATTGATGCCGAGATCGGCGGCACGCGCTACGGCACGCAGTGTCTCGGCGCGGTCGTACTCGCCCCAGTCCGTGCCGCCGAGCTGTTCGCAGCCAACCGCGATGCGCGATATCGAGACGCCGGCGCGCGGGAGAGAAACGTACTGCACCGGCAGCTAGCGGCGGCTCAGGATCGTGATCCAGGAACCGACCAGTGGTCCTGCGAGCCTTGCGACGTCGTAAAGCAGCGGCGCCAGCCGCGAAATCGGGCGGCCGAGCGGCGGCCAGAGTTGCGAACGGAAGCGGGCCCCGATCTCCCAGCCCGGAAACCACTCGCGCATGCGCGCCCTCGAAACACCGTAAAGCTGCCGGCTCGCCGAGCCCATGCGCCAGTCGTGAATCAGGATGAAGCCGCGGGACACACGCATCATCTCGCGCGCAATGGACGCCTTGGCCGCGTCGTCCGGAATGTGACAGAAACAGAACTGCTCGCACACCAGGTCGAAGGACCGGTCTGCGTAGGGCATGGCCGTCGCGTCGCCCACCCTGAGGTCCAGGCCCGGAGTCCGGCGCAGCCCCTCTTCCACGCGATCGGCAAACAGGTCCAGGCCATGAAGCTGCGCCATGGCAGAACCGCGCGACCAGGAATGGACGCAGGCCATAGCCCTGGGCCGCACCGACATCGAGTACCTGGGCAGTCGTGGGATCAAGTCCGCTCGTCTGCATCCATGCGAGCGCGCGCAGCAGCGCGCCGATGCGCGAGACGAACTGGCCGACGTTGTGTGGCGGAATTCCGGCGACATCGTCGCCGGTGCGGCGCTCATCCCAATGCTTGAGCGCGTCTTCGGTGCGCAAGACATGCGCCGCATCGCTGACCGGCCGGTATTCCCTGCTCATTGATCCACGGGTGGTTGTCGGGTGCCCAATTATAGACGTCGCAGGACTGCTCGCGGCGCGCGGTCCGTGATGAATCTAAGTTCGTCGCAACACGAAGTACGCGACGCAGGTCGCCAGGTCGTCTGGCTCGTACTTCCTGAATTCGGCCGCGAGTGGAACGCCGATCACCTCGCTGCGACGTGTCGTGAGTCCGATTGTCGTCAGCGGCCATTCGGCAAACAGGCGTTCGTAGTCCGAATGACGCAGGCGGTTCTGGAAATGGTTCGCGGGATTGAACCATCGCCAGGCTTGCTCGCCGTACCGGTAGAAGTTGAATGGCGAGAGCGATTTGTCCGCGTAGCAGTAGTGATCCTGGTAATCCACGATATGGCTGAATACCGCACCCTGACGGGCGACGCGCGCACATTCGCCGAGGATGCGCCGGATGTCGTCCGGCGGTATGTGCTCGAGCGTACTGGTCGAACAGACGAAATCCACGCTCGCATCCGGAAGTCCGGTCGCCCTGGCATCCGCCGGGGCGAGATAACGAATCCGGTACATGCGCTCGAGTTCGTCGAAGTCTGCGATCTCGGGCCAGGCTCCGGGGCATCGTCCACGAAGCTGGCGAATCGTATGATTGATCTGCGCGCAACTGCTGAGTCGCTCGAGGTCGTAGACGAGAACTTCGGTGGCCCCGGCATGCGAGAGCAGCAGCGGACTGAGGAAATGCCGCCCCCCGCCAAACTCCAGTGCCCGGCCGGGATGCACCTGCCGGTAGTTGTCGACGTGGAACTGGTGCAGCCGGAAATAGGCGTCGGACACGGTCAGGTATGCGGTTCCCGTCGACCGTTGCACGGCCCGATAGAGCCAGGGTGCGCGCGATAGCGCGTGCAGCGCGAGACACTTCAGGCGCCAGTTCATGTGGCGGAGCGTTAGCGGGAGATTCCGAAGAGCTTGGCGAGCGTGCTGCCGATGATTTTCATGTCAATCCAGAAACTCCTTTCCTTGACGTACTGGACGCGCAACCGGTTCTTGATCGGCAGGACACGGGATTCGAAGGCGGCATCGACATTCTCGGCACCGATGTGCGAGGCAAGATCGATGAACCGGATCGATGACAGGTCGGTGATGCCGGGCCTCACGCTGAGGATCAGTTTTTCCTCGCCCTCATAGAGGCTCGTGTACTGCGGTACTTCCGGGCGGGGCCCCACGATGCTCATCTGCCCGCGCAGGACGCAGATGAGGTTCGGCAGCTCGTCGAGCTTGAACCGGCGCAGAAACGCGCCGAAGCGTGTAACGCGGGGGTCCTGCTGACCCGTCGACGGTCCGCCGACTTCGGCGGCGTTTGCCACCATGGTGCGGAACTTCAGGATCCGGAACGGCGTGCCATTGCGCCCGGTCCGGATGCCGCGATAGAAGACCGGTCCTGGCGACGTGAGCTTCACGCCGGCAGCGATGAGCAGCATCACGGGTGACAGCACGATGAGCGCAATCGCGGATGAAACGAAATCGAAGAGCCGCTTCGCGGCGAGGTCAATGCGCCCGGCGGCACGCGATGGATTCGACATGTCGGGCATAGTCCGGATAGATGCTCTCGGCCAGAAATTCACGATCGAACAGGGCGGCCGATTCCCGCGCCATGTGGCCGCGGCGATCCGCGCCTTCCGCCAGCGCCTTCACCTCCGAGATAAAGGCTCCCAAGTCGCCGGGCGAATACGACACGCCGGCGCCATGTTTGGCAAGCAGTACCGCCACGTCCCCTGCGAGCGACGAAAGGATCGGAAGTCCTGACGCCGCGTAGTCGAATATCTTGTTCGGCATGGCACCCGCCATCCGCCGATAGGGCGCGAGGCCCACGTCGGACACGCGCAGCAGCCGCTCCGCGTCGGCGCGGCCGAGCCAGCCCGTCGCAGTCAGGTTGCCAAGCGCCCTGGATCTGGCGCGCACCCTTTCGAATTGCTCGCCGTCTCCCGCCAGCACGAAGTGAACCTGCCGGTTGCCCTCCCCCTCGAGCGCCGCCGCGGCGTCGCAAATGAGATCGAGCTCGTACACGTGGCCGAATGAGCCGACGAAGGAGAAGACGACCTTGCCGTCGAGCACGCGCCTCAGGTTTCCGATCGTTTCCGAGTCGGGAGACCGATCCTCGTCAGGCCGCTCCCTGCCCAGGTAAAAAACCCGGTCGGCCGGCCGGCGCGCCATGCCGGCCTTTTCAAGGCCCCAGTCCAGAAAACCCTGTGAGCACGCGACAAGGCTGTCGGAAGCGACGAAGCTCGCGCGCGCCTTGCGCTCCTGCCGGTGCAACGCGATTCGCGCCGGCACGCGCAGGGCCCGCGGCGTGAATTCAAGCAGGATGTCGGGCCACGGATCGCGGATGTCGATGATCACCGGGATGTCGCGCCGCTTCGCGAACGCGACAGCCTCGTATGCGAGGCCGATCGTCGGGAAAGCGCTGACGATGACATCCGGCTTCGAAAGCGACGGCGCGAGCCGGCGGAATTTCGCCGCGAGGCGCGAGTGATGCAGCAGGCGCGCGAACGACCGGTTGCGCCGGTACCCGCCGGCGTGCAGGAGCTTGAGGCGGAATCCGCTTGCGACCTCGACGTCCCGGTCCGCATCGAAAAGCAGTGTCTTGCGCTGGTGTGAATGCGTGCTCGACCACCAGGTCGATTCGTGCCCCTGCCGACAAAGCTCCTCGGCGAGCATCCAGGTTCGCATCCTGCGGGCATCGGGCTGAATCGGAAGGTTCTCGCCGTCCTTGATCAGCCAGACATTCATCTAGGGTGCGAGTAGACCATGTACATCTGCCAGGCCATCAGCCTGACCCCCGGGATTTTCAGGATGAGCCGGTCGATTGCCTGCAGCGTCGACAGCAGGCCTTCGAAGATGCGCGAACTGCGGAACGGGATCGCAAGGATCGTGAAGAGATGGAAGAACCGGATGTCGACTTTCGAGAAGTGCCTGAGGCCCTTGCGAACCTCCTTCATCGTCAGGATGTGGTCGACTTCCCAGGCGGTCCGGAGGTGCGGCGTGCGGCGTCGATACCAGGAAATGACCGGGTTGTAGCCGAGCGCCTCGGCACAGATGATCTCGCCGGTCGGCTTGAGTACCCGCGCCAGTTCGGGGAACGCGTTGTCGACATCGAGGTGATGCAGGACGCCGGAACAGACGATCACGTCGAAGTGATCGTCGGGGAAGGCCATTGCCTCCGCATCCATCACGGCGAAATGCGCGCTCGATGCAACACCCGCAGCCGCGGCATTCTTCCTGGCCGTTTCGATCTCCTCAGCCGAGATGTCGATTCCGTGCGCCTCGGCGCCGAGCTTCGCGAGCCGGATTGCGATTTGCCCGTTGCCGCAGCAATAGTCGAGCGCGCGCTTGCCCGGGCAGCGCTCGGCCAGCCACTCGTACATGAACTCCTTGCTCTCGCGGTCGATCGCGTAGAACGTCTTGTTGGGGTACTTGCGGAGGAACTCTTCCGACGACAGTCGATTGCGGTCGACTTCGCGCTGGTCGTGGAAACCGGGCTTCCTCGCGCTTGCGATCTTCAGTGGTCATGTCCGTCATATTGTAAGGAATCCCCGTCAGGCGGCCAATTTGCGGAGTCCACGGCAGATTTCCTCGAACTGCCGTGACCAGTGCGCGTGATCGAACAATCCGGCTTTTGCTCGCGCGCCTGCCTTGAGGCGGCGCCAGAGCACCGGATCGCCGTGAATCTCGGTGATCGCTCGAATGAACGCGGGCGTGTCGCGTGGCTCGATCAGGAGGCCGCAGGACTCGTCGACGATCTCGGGGATCGCGAGCCATCGCGTCGTGATGACGGGCAATCCATGAACGTAGGCCTCGGCAATGACTCCCGGATATCCTTCGCTCGGATGGAAGGTCGGCAGGACGAGGCAATCGTAGTCCCAGAGCCTCGCATCGACTTCGTCGTGCGTGAGAAAACCCCGATAACGGACCCGGCCGCCACCGCGCGCATCGATCTCATCGGCCGTGTATTCCTCGGTCGGCCCGTAAATGTCGATGCTGCAGCCCGACGGAAGCTTCGCCGCGGCCTCGAGCATCGTTTCGATTCCCTTGGCCCGCCACAGGTGGCCGAGAAACACGAAGCGCGCGCAGCGCCTGTCTTCCGCCGGAGCGACGCTCGTCGCGGGCGGCGGGACCTGCTGCCTGACGTATGTCGAGAACCAGACGAGCCTGCCGCGTCGCATGTTCCTGCAGCTGCGCGATCGAACGCCGGGTCTGCAGGAGGACGACGTCGGCCGAGAGGATCAGCCGCGCGGATGACTGCACGCTGCAGCCGGCCCTGCGCGAAATAATAATCGCCGAACCCTCCGCCGAAAATCCGCAGCACCACCGGCTTCCGGGCAAGCTTGCAAAGCGCAACGATGAACGGGCCGACCACCAGCATGCCGCGATTGCTCGCGTGATAGGAGACGATGTCGGCGCTCCGCAGTTGCGTCAGGACGGACCACAGCGTCTTCAGGCCGACCGCCAGCGTGCGCGAGCGACAGCGCGTGCTCGTCGCCGCGCGAAGTATCGATCACGCGAATATCGAACGCCTGGTGCGCCCGCAAGTCCTCGACCAGCGTGAGGAAATGGCGTGTGCTGCCGCCCATCGGCGGCGGCAGCGGGCCGACGAGCAGCGTGCGGATCTTCAACGGGCCGCGGCCACGATGTAGGCGCCGCTCGTGGTGAGATCGTCGTCGGACAGGCTGCGATAGCGGGCGGAAAGCTGCGACCGCCGAAGTCGTCGATTCCGATCTGGTCTTCACGTCGCACACGACCTCGAATCCGGCTCGCTCCAGCAGCGCAACGTGGTGCGAATGCGGAGCCCGGTTCAGGAGATAAGTGCGGCGACCGACGACGACCTTCCAGGCGAAGTCGGAATACGTCCAGTGGCCGTTCCAGGTGTCCGCCTTGCGATGACACTTGAAGTCGATCTGGTGCGACATCAATCCTCCGGGCTTCAGCCAGCGGCGCATCGCGGCATACCCCTGTTCGAGCTCGTCCACGTGCTCGAGCACCGCCTGCGAGAAGATCAGGTCGACGGAACCGGCGGGAATGCTGGATGGATCATTCCAGGGCGCCTGGTAACGGATCATCGAATCCGCGTCGCCGGCGCGATCGATTGCCGCCCTGATCGCGGCGATGCGGTCAATGCTCAATGCGGCCCGCATCGAATCCTCGTCGAGCAGCTGGTGCGGGAATGCGTAGCTGTCGAGCCCCGGATTGAGCGAAGGGAATTCCTTCTTGCCCGGGACCGGCTCGCGATCGACGAACATCTGCACGAGCTCGTCGAAGATCCCTTGGACACGGGAGAGGTCGGAATAGCGCACGACATCGAAGGCGTAATACTTCTCCGCCCCGGACAGGAGCGCCGCGATGCCGATGCCGATCGAGTCGCCCGGGCCGAGCTCGGCCACGACTCGCGGCACACGTTCCCGCATCCGGCCGCTCGCGTGCAGGAGGACCAGGTGACGCAGCCAAACCGAATAGCAATAACGCGCGGAATCGGTACCGCCGGTCCGGCGCATGACCGGGTAGCCCGGCAGCCAGGTCGCGAGGCCGGAGAGGAGCGCTTTCGCCGTCAGCAGCATTTTTTCAGGTCGCCGGCACGCGGCATCGGGCCTCGATGCCGTTCCCGCCCCTTTCGACCCAGAGCTCCTGCGCACCCAGCGACTGCAGTGTGCGGCGGATGGATTCGCGCGATCGCAAGCGCTTGAACCAGTCCGTCAGGTTGTCGTGCGTGTCGAGCTCGGACCACTCGTAGTGCAGCTCGTCGCTGAGATCCGGCAGCACGTGGAAGTACGTGAGGATCGGCGACACCCGCGACAGCATCATCTGCAGCGGCTTGTGCCTGCGCACGGCGCGATGGAGCGGAAAGAACCAGCGGGTAAGCGCCTTCGTTACCGCCATGCCCTGCTGCGGTGGAAGACGCTTCAGGACCGGCCGCATCAGCGCAGCGGTCACCTTCGTGTAGGTCGAAAACGCGTGCTTGTAGTGGTCGATCACGAGCCAGCCGCCAGGCTTCACCTGCCGGAACAGGTCGGCAATGGTCCGCTCCGGATCGCGCGTGTGCTGGATCACGCCGAGGCACATCACGATGTCGAACTGCCCGGGCAGGAAGGGAAACTGGTTGATGTCGCATTGAACGATGCGGTGTCGCGGCGATTGCGGACAATTCGCCTGGTTCGGCTCGACGGCGGAGCTGAGGTCAGTCGACGTCACGCATGCCGCGCGTGTCTCCAGCAGCACTTCCGTGAAGCGCCCGGCGCCGCAACCGGCTTCGAGCACCTGCAGCGGATCATCCTGTTGCAGCCGTTGCCAGAGGTCCTCGCCAAGACAGCGGCGGAGCCGGTCCTTCGAATACGTCGTCCGCGTGTATGAGTCGAGCTGAGTCCTGCGGTATTGCTTCCATTGTTCCCCGAATGATTCGGCGTAGTTCTCGCCCGATGGCAGAAGGCGGGGAATGGCGTCCCGTATCGGAAATGCATGACCAGCCGGACAGGCGAGCGATCGGCCTGCGGCATCTGCCGCAAGGACGCGTTGATCGATCGGACAGACGAGCGCCGGCATGGGCGCCGCAGGAACAGATGTCACTCGATATTCTCCTTCGGAAGCAGCAGGTCAAGATACTGGCTCGCAATGAGGTCGTGCGAGAAATCGGAAGCACGCGTTCGCGCGCGCGGGTTTGCACCGGCATCGAGGCACTCGTCGATCGCGGCGGCCATCGCTCCGGGAGCAGCCACGGGTACGAGCCGACCCCAATGCCCGTTCTCCAGGATCTCCGACGTACCACCGGCAGCGTCTGTGCTGACGATCGGCGTGCCGACGGCGAGCGCCTGCATCAGGGCGTTTGGGCAGCCCTCCGTCAGCGAGGAGCTGACGAAAACTTTCGCATGCCTCATCCAGGCAAAGGGATTCGGCTCGAAACCGCCCATCAGGACATCGTCGGCAATGCCTGCCTGCCTGGCCATGGCCGCCAGGCGCCCGCGTTCCGGTCCCTCCCCGAGAATCACGAGTCGACATGGACGATGCGAGCGGACGATCGCGAACGCGCGAATGAGCGTGCCGAAATCCTTGAGCGGCGTGAGGCTACCGACTCCGAGGATGACGGGCGGCATGCCATCGGCAATCCAGCCGTGCGCGAGCGGCTCTCGGCTCGCGGCCTCGATGCGGGCGAGATCGAGCGGGTTGTAGATCACGTTGATCTTGTCGACCGGTAATCCGAGGACGCGCGACAGATCCCGTGCGACGGCGTGGGAGTTCGCGATGATCGCGTCCGCGAACCGGTATGTCGCCTTGATGAATCGCAGCAGCAGCCGCCCCCACACCGAACTGACCCTGCTGTAGACCTCTGTCGGCACCGAGCGCATGGACACGACGCAGCGCGTCGAACTGCCGGCCAGGCGTCTTGCCAGGACGGCGATGACATTCGCATGGTCCAGTGCCGAGAGCAGCGTCGCCGGCCGCGCGGAACGCAGGTAACGGACCAGTGGCGGAAGCGCGCGCAGGATGCGCCGTGAGCCGAGATCGACGACACGCACCGCGGAAGACACGTCGCCCAGATAGGGGCCCTCCCGCGAAGCAAGCACGAGATCGACCGCCAACCCACGCGCCGCGAACTCATTCGCAAGCTCGACGAAGACCCGCTCTGCGCCGCCGCCCGCGAGCGACGGCAGAAACAGCGCGACAGTCGGGGACCTCCCGTCCGGTCGTGCGATCAAGCCAGCTGCTTCTCGGCGAGCCAGGCCTGGAACATCAGCACGCGCCAGATGTCGCCGCCCGCGCGCAACCGGCCCGCGAGGTGTCGCGACCACAGGTCCCGCACGCGCCGCACGTCCAGAAATCCTTCCCGTCTCAGACGCTCTTCCGCGAGCAGTGATTCCGCCCAGTCGCGCATGCCGCCGCTGATCCAGTCACCGACAGGCATCCCGAATCCCATCTTTGGCCGATCGTGAAGCTCGGCGGGCACGTACTTGCGGAGCAACTGCTTCAGTAACCATTTGCCCTCGCCGTTTCGCACCTTCATCTTGAGCGGCATCTGCCAGGCCAGCTCGACGACGCGGTGGTCCAGCATCGGCACGCGCGACTCGAGGCTGACGCCCATCGAGGCGCGGTCGACTTTCACCAGGATGTCGTCAGGCAGGTAAGTGGTGCCGTCCGCAAGCATCATCGCGTGGTAGAAATCCCGGTCCGCAAGGCCGGGATCCAGGCCGACGGATGCGCCGGGTGGTTGTCCCCGGTTGCCGAGCACGGTTCCGTCGGCCGCCGGATCCAGCATGACGGAGTCGTAGAATTCTTCTGCTGACCTGGCCGAAACGAAGCGTGAATAGTGCCTGCCGAATCCGGACGCGATCGCGGCGCGCAGCCCGTGGGGAAAGTGTCGCAGCAACCGCCAGAGCCGGTGGCCTCGCGAGTAGCGCGTGTAGCCACCGAACAGCTCATCGCCGCCGTCGCCGGAAAGCGAGACCGTCACATGCCGGCGCGCAAGCTCGGCGACGAGAAAGGTCGGGATCGCCGAACTGTCGCCAAAAGGCTCGTCGTAAAGCCGTGGAAGGCGCGGAATCACGTTCATCGCATCGCGCGGCGTAATGATCATCTCCGTGTGTTCCGTGCGAAGGTGCGCGGCAACGGCCCGCGCGTGCGGTGCTTCGTTGAACGCGTCTTCCTCGAAACCGATGGCGAAAGTCTGCACGGGCCGCGACGACTGGGCCTGCATGAGTGCGACCACCGTCGACGAGTCGATGCCGCCTGAGAGGAAAGCGCCGAGCGGAACGTCGGCGACGCTCTGGGACGCGACGGCGCGGGACAGGACCGTCTCCAGTTGCCCGATGGCTTCGTCATCGCTGCCGTCGAAAGGACTCTGCATCCCGCGTGCCGCGACGTCGTCGAGCGACCAGTAAGCCTCCGGTTCCGGCGGGTCGGCCCGGCAGCGCGTCCGGGCCGAAGCGAACGAAGCAGCCGGGCGGCAGCTTGCGGATTCCCAGGTAGATGGACATCGGCGCAGGCACGTAACCGCGATGCAGGTAGACCGCAAGTTGCTCTCGATCGACCTCGGCCCGGAATGCCGCGTGGCCACGCAAGCGATTTCAGCTCCGAGCCAAAGAGGAGGACGTCTCCCTGCACGCCGTAATACAGCGGCTTCTCCCCGAGTCGATCGCGCGCGAATGTCAAGGTGCGCTCCTCGCGGTCCCAGACGGCCAGCGCGAACATGCCGACGGACTTGCGCAAGGCGGTCTCGACACCCCAGTGATCGAAGGCGGCGAGCAGCGACTCCGTGTCCGAATGGCCGCGCCAGGCAGGCGCGCCGCCCTCGCGCGCGAGCGCCTCGCGAATCTCGAGGTGGTTGTAAATCTCGCCATTGGTGACGAGCACGTAGCGGCCGGAATGGGAGGTCATTGGCTGGCTGCCGGCAGCCGACAGCTCGAGGATCGACAGCCGCCGGTGGCCTAGCGCAATCCCCGCCTCGAAGTCGAACCACTGTCCCGTCTCATCGGGTCCGCGATGCGAAAGCGAGCTTGTCATCCGGAGGAGCTCATCCCGCGCCGTCGGCGGAATCCCCCCCGGACGGAAGAATCCGGTAATGCCGCACATCAGGCGCGCCGCGCCACGATTTCGTGGCAACCCAGGCTGCGTGCGCGCCGGGAATTGAGAATCGAAAAGCCGCGCGCCTCGAGAAACGCTGACAGTGCTTCGAGGCGTGGCAAATTCGTAGGGAAACCCGCCAATCCAGTCGACGCGGTCGTGCTTCGCGCTCATGCCGCGTTCGCGGCGATCACCGAAGACCGGTGCAATCGCTTTCATGGGTCGAAGCAGCAGCGTGTACTTGAGGATCACCAGGATCCTCACGACCGCACTGACGGCAATGACATAGGGAGCCTTCAGGAAGCGTGGAAGGCGGTTGTAAAAAAGCTTCACGAACCACCACGCATGGGATTTCCAGCCCTGGTCTGCGTAGATGGCGATGAAAAGGCGTCCACCATCCGTCCGCGACACGCGCGATTGCGTGTTCGAGCGCCAGCCACATCGCGCCGGTGTGATGCAGCACGCCCCAGCTGTAGACGACGTCGAATGAACCGAGCCGGCTCATATAGGCCGCGTCGAGGACCGAACCGGCCTCGATTCGCCAGTCCGGGTCGTCCGGGAAGTACCTACGCTTCAGCTCGCGTGCGCAGGCGACCGATTGCGCGTCGAAGTCGAAGGAGCGCACCTTCGCTCCGAGTCGCCGCGCGGCGAGACTGAAGAGTCCCGAGCCGCAGCCTATGTCGAGGAAGCTGCGGTCGCGCAGGTCGGTAATTCCGAGCATGTCCCGCAGCGATGCTTCGGCCTCCCCGATGCGGCGGTCGTCGAGCAACTCCAGGAATCGCGTCCAGTTGTCGCCGAAGTCGAATCGCGCGCCCGCATCGATTCCGGCAGCTTCGCTCACGCCGGCACCAGCACGGATTCCCACTGCGCCATGATCGAATCCTGGCGAAAGCGCTCCCTCACGCGCGTCGCCTCGCGGCCGAGCTGCAACCGAAGCTTCGCATCTGACATCAGCTGCGACATCGCGCCGGCAAGCGCCTCGACGTCTTCGACTGGCACGAGAAGGCCGTTGATGCCATCCTCGATGAGCTCCGCCGGGCCCGCCGGACAGTCCGCGCTGATGACCGCCGCTCCCATGCCCATGCTTTCGAGGACGGCATTCGGGAATCCCTCGAAGCGCGAGGGCTGAACGACAAGGCTTGCCCGTGCCATCCACGACTCGACATCCCGCACGTGGCCCACAAAGTCCACTCGATCGCGAACTTCAAGCTCCACTGACAGTTGCTCGAGGGCCTGGCGGTCGGGACCTTCGCCGGCGATTGCGACGCGCCATTCCGGGTTTGCGTCTGCAATCCGTGCGAAGGCCCTGAGCAGGAGATCGAACCCCTTCTGCGGCACGAGCCTGCCGATTCCGAACACGAGCGGCTCGCGCACCGCCGTCTCCGCCGGCAGTTGCCGCAGGGCATTCGGGATGACGAGCGCCTTCGCGCCGAGGTTGGCGCGGATCCATTCGGCCGCCTCTGCTGTCTGGCTCACGATCGCCGCCGCCTGGCGATAGACAAAGCGCCGCAGAACGCGCCAGGCGAGCTGCAAGTCGG
The DNA here is from genome assembly GCA_963706895.1 of uncultured Gammaproteobacteria bacterium. Taxonomy (GTDB): domain Bacteria; phylum Pseudomonadota; class Gammaproteobacteria; order Steroidobacterales; family Steroidobacteraceae; genus SCUD01. The sequence continues at coordinate 22,370 of CAVPNV010000006.1, forward strand.
TCTCGTGCGCGGGCTGCACGCGCTCCGAGACGACGATGCGAACCGGGAGGCCGATGCCCGCCAGGATCGTCGGAACGTTGCTGCGCGTGAGGAAGCTCAACGCCGCGTCCGGGGCGGTGTTCCGCATGAGGTGCCGCAGCTTCAGTATCCTTCCGAGGTTGCCGCGAAACTTGCCACCCGACGCGACGTCGAGGTGGACCCGCCGAATCCGCCGGTCGAGGCGGTAGAAATCGCGGATGTGCGGCCCGCTCCAGGTCGCAAGCGAGATGTCGACGCCCCGCTCGGCCCAATAGTTCGCCATGTCCGCCAATTGCCGCTCGGCGCCGCCGCATTCGAGCGTGCCGGTCACGAGGAGAAAGCGGAGCGGATTACCGCGTGCCATCTGAATTCGTGTGCGCGCATCGCCGCGCGATGGCCATGAAAGAATGTCCGCAGTAGCCGCCAAAGGTATTGCAGACCAGGCGCCGCAGTCCGCGCTTCACGAGCGAGCCGCGCGAGGAGAATAGCCACTGCACAGGTCTCTTCAGGGCGACCATGTCTTCCTGCATGGAAATCTCCGGCGCGAGGCCGCGCCAGCGCCGGAGGTCGAAGCCATGACGATCGAGCGCCGCGGCGACCTCCTCGCGGCCGAGCGCGAACTGGTAGAAATCCGGCGGCTCGGACGCAAAGTCGCGGCGTGCATAGCCCTGCCGCCCTGCCTTGGACCGGCGATATGGAGAGAACCACGGTGCTGTGAGGAACAGAAACCCGCCCGGGCGCAGGACGCGGCTTGCCTCGGCAAGAATCGCGTCGTAGCCCTCCCAGAAGTGCTCGATGACTCCGATGGACCAGTATCCGTCGAAGAACTCCGCAGCGAACGGCAGCGCGCGCACGTCACCTTCCCGAATGTCGAGCCCCGGGTATTCGAGTCGTGCCTGCCGCACCGAGTCGGCGGCGAAGTCGACCCCGATCGCCTCGAAACCGGCCTTCGCCAGGACCGCTACCTTGTTGCCGCGCCCGCAACCGCCTTCGAGGACGCGCGCGCCTGCAGGAAGATGCGCGGCCGTGACATCAATCATTTCCTCGTCCTGCCGGGAGGCAACCGGCCGGCCTTCCGCGCGCCAGCGCGCCTCCCAGAACTCCGGCGTCGCCTTCGCATCCAGGTAGACGAGACGTTGGTCACGTGGGGAGTAAATGACCTGCCTCATGCACGCTTCAGGATGCCAATTCCAAGTGCGAAGAAGGCAGCCAGCGTTGCGATGTAGTGCATGGTGCCCGCGAACGACATGAGGAGGTAGGCGACGGTGGTCGCCAGGATGACGAGCCGCGCCTCCATGAATCCGCCCCGCCGCGCGCGGTACAGTCGAGCGAAAAGCGAGATGAAAATTCCGTAAAAGAGCACGAGCCCGATCAGGCCCGAGTTGTAGGCGATGTCCACGTGGCTTGCGTGCGAGGTGATTCCGTAGCGCGAGCGAAACGCCTCGACGCCGTGGCCGAAGACCGGATTCGCAGCGAGGCCACGGTAGCCTTCGCGCTGCCAGGACGCGCGCCGCTCGAACGCGGAATAGCCGGGCAGGTCCTCGCGCGCCAGCAGGATCTGCATGCCGAGCTCGACGCGCTCGGCGCCGCCCCGAATGCGTTCCATCGCCAACGGGTTGGTTGCAACCGCAACGCCGACAACCGCAACGATCGCGAAGATCACGAGCGCATTGCGCCGGACGAGGCGCGAGACCTGCGCGAAGTGGGCGAAGCCCGCGACCGCTGCACCCATCAGGATGCCCAGGTTCGTCTTGATCGAGGTCGTCGCGACAATGTGCACTCCGATGATCCCGGCGACCGCAAGGAGCGCGGCACGGCGCCGTGACAGGGCAGCAAGCAGGCAGGCCAGGATCAGGCCGAAGAGGTACATGCCGGCGATCGCGTTATACGTGAAGTCGACCGGATAACGGAATGGAAATCCGGAGGTGGCCGTGTAGTACGCCGCGGTCAGGAGGAATCCGGCGAGCGCGCCCGCGAGAATGGCGCGGAGGTCATGGTCTGCCGCGAGCGAGCCGACGAGAACCAGGACCAGCACAAAGTTCGCCGCAGGCATCAGGGTGTTGAGCGCCAGGACCCGGTCGCCGGTCCACAACAGCTCGAGCAGCATGTAACCGAGGAAACAGGCGTACATCACGGTCTCGCGGAAGACCACGACGCGCCCGAAGCGGAAGACTTGCACGAGCAGCAGTCCCGAGAGCACGAGCGCGAACCGGGCGGAGTTGAAGTCCGGGGAGAAGGCATCGAGGCAGAGCGCAACCGCAGCGGCGGCAGCGAGCCCGAACGAGCCGATCCATCCCAGGCGGTTCATCGCTGTCGGATCACCCGGGCGGGCACTCCGGCCACCGTTGCGCCTGCGGGCACGGAGCGGGTGACGACGCTGCCGGCACCGACGACGGCGTCTGCCCCGATGTGCACGCCGTCGAGGATGCGCGCCCCGGCGCCGATCCACACGTTGTCCTCGATCTCGATACCCTTTGTGCTGACGGGCGCAAGTCGCAGGGGCTGCCTCTCGTCGCCGGGCGTGTGATTGGCGGGAATGACGACCGTGTGAGCCGCGATGCGTACGCCATTGCCGATCCTGACGCCGCCATGGCCGTACACGATCGAGAACGGGTTGAGGCTGCAGTCGTCGCCGATGCGGATTTCGCCGCCATAGGTCAGGATCATCGCGAGCGGGTGGATCTCGCAGTTCCTGCCGATCGTCACCGAGCCGCCGCCGCACACGCGGATGTCCGCGCGCGGCGAAATCCAGGAGCTCGGGTGGACGCCGATCGGCTGGCCTCGGAACCGGATCGCCAGCCCGATCTGCCGCTGCGCCGTGACGAGTCGGCTGCGAAACGTCATGCAACCGTCCTTGCCGGAGCCTGGTGCTGGCGCTTCAGGTACGTTTCCAGTGCCTCGAAGAGTTTCACGAAGCCCTCGATCTCGTCCGGACGCTTGCGCATGCGCCAGTCGTTGTGGCACGCGGGCATGAATGGAGCGAGGTAGGACGCATAAGCCTCGACGATTTCCTCGCGACGGGGTGAAGCCAATGCCAGCTGCCTCTTCACGAGAGCGGGAAGCTCCGCCAGCTCGCCAACCGCTGCGGCAGTCGGAAACACTTTGACGGGCGACTCGCCCAGCATGATCACCGGCCGGCCGAGGAGCGCGGCCTCGAGCCCCATCGTGCCCTGGATCGCGACTACGACCGCGGCCCTCTCGATCAAGCGCCTCGCCTCCGCCTGCGGATGCACGAGCTCGACGCCCGGCAGCAGGCGCATTCGCTCGAGAGCCTCGCGCGGCCAGTTGGCGACGTCGCTCTTGTGGACTTTGACGAGAACTTTGTGCGTTGGCGCTATCGAGCGCGCGAGAAGCTCGATGACCCAGAGCTGGTTGCTGAAAAACGGAGCCCAGACGTCGATGGACGACTCCGGCTGCATGTGCAGGCCAAACAGCAGGTAAGGCTCGTCAGGGGGCTCCAAGACGGTATTGACCGAGTTCAATGCGCCGCGCGCGTTGCGAAGCCGCCAGAGTTGCCGGAGCGCGGCGATGGCGTCGTAACGAGGCTCGGTCTCCGTGAATTGGGCGAATTCGCGGTCGGCCGACTTGCGCAGTACGCGGATGAGCGACTTGAGCCGCCGCGGAATTGCCGACATGCTCCGCGCGAGCGAGCGCACCGGCGGCGTGTAGGCGTAAGCCTGCACCTGCCGCTCCTCGAACCGCCGAAGCGACTCATCGGCAAGCAGCAGCATTTCCTCGCGTGGACGCGGGGCGAGCTGCACCCGCGCAGCCGGCGACATCCGGTCGCAGAGACAGGCGTATCCGGGCGGCAGCACGCTGAAATGAAGCGCAAACCACGGCAATCGCATGCTCTTCGCAATGGCCAGGGAGAGGCCGCCGTGCAGTGAATCGAATCCCCCAATGACGACATCGGGCCGCAGTTCCCCGTAAAGCTGGCTGAGCCTTTTCGCGAGGAAGGTTGCGTATTGCAGGGCGGCGGAATAGTCGAGCCGGCAGACGACGCGATCACCGAGGATCATGTTGTGAATCGTCGGAATGCCTTCCATTTCCAGCGCGGCCAGGAATTGCGCGTCGGCCGTCGGCAACTCGAATCCCGGAGAGTCGCGAAAGAACTGCACGTCCTCGCGGGCGGAGTGACCCGAAAAGTCGCTTGCCGAGTGGCGCGGATGGGCAATGTGCGTGAACTGCGCGCGACTGCGCATTGCGATTTCTGCACCGAGCTCGTCGATAAGCTGTTGCGGCCAACCGACCGTGACGACGTGAAAGCGGGATTCCGGCTTCACAGGCGGTTGCCCCCAAGGTCGAGCGTTTCCCCGCGCCAGCCGAGCTTACGAACGGTCGGCAGGATCTCGCGTACGAACGACGAGGCGATCACGACGACGGCGCCGGACCCGGCAGCTGCCGTTGCCGCCGCAAGCGCGTCGGCGGGTGCCTCGATGAGCGTATCGAACCCGATGAATTTCTTGCCGACCTTGGCAGGATTGCCATCGGTCCAGTGGTCCGGTGCCCGCCCGATCGTGCTGGCGAGACGAATCGCCGCGCTGCCCGCTCCCCAGAAAACGAGTGGCCTGCCAGTGAGTTGCTCGCGCATGCGGGCGCGGTAGCGGTCGACTCTCTCCTGGAGCCCGCCGAGTGCGGGGACCGGCGGCGCCTCGTCCGCTGCGCGCCTCGCGACGCTGGCAGCCCGTTCGAAACTTGCGATCAGGTTGCCGTCGGCAGTGACGCGGGATTGGGAAAGTTGCCAACCTTGCCGCTGCGCGAGCGCAGCGAGTGAGCGGCCCGAGAACACGTGCACGTGCTCGACGTGAAAGGGCGTGACGGCCGAAGTGCCGGCGTGGTGGTCGAGCGAGGGTGTCTCGAACAGCAGATCCGCAGCCGGCAGCGCGATTGCGTCCAGCCCGGCGAAGAAGTCCGCAAAGTCGAAGACGTGTTCGATGACGTGGCGCGCATACACGAGGTCCGCGAGCTTGCGATGCTCACCCGAGGTCGAGTAGCCGAAGAATTGCTCGCGGACCTCGAGGCCGCGCCCACGCGCGAGCGCGGCATTTCTCGCGTCCGGCTCGAAAGCGACGGCCCTGCCAGCAGAGGTCTTCGACTGGATTTCCGCCAGCAGGCCGCCATCGGATGCGCCGATTTCGACGACGACTCGCCGCGGACGGAGCAAGCCCAGTTCCTTCAGCGCGGAGACGAAGTCGTTGCGAAATTGCACGGCAAGGCCGTCGGGCGCCGGCGTGTAATAGTGCTGGCGATAGATGCTCTCGAGCAGCTCCGCGTCGAATGCGGGCTGCCACGCGTGAGCGCAATCCGCACAGGCGACCCAGGCAAGGTCAACCGCGTGCGGCGGTGGCACGAAGGCATCCGCGGCAACCGGGTGCTGGTAAATCGGCTGCGCCGCGAGCGAGAGCAGGGGCCGCGACGCGCCGCCGCAAACCGGGCAATCTGCGGTCGCAGTCATTCGAGGTCGTCCCAGCGCAGCGGCTCGCCGCGCACGAGGTTTCGCCGCGCCTTGCGGCCCAGCACCTGACCGAGCGCCCGGGGCGGGAGCCCCAGCCCCGGCCGGATGGCACGCACGTGCTGCGCACCGATGAGCTCGCCCTGGGCAACGTCCTGCACGACGAATAGCGAGCGTCCATGCTCGGCGCCTGGTCTGCGCGGCCGCGAGAGCACATCGGCATCGCCGAGCGCCTGCCATGCCTCCCGCGCATCGCGCACCAGCGCGGCGAACTCCAATGGTTCGAGCGAGAAGCCCGCATCTGGCCCGCCGTCGGCCCGCGCGAGCGTAAAGTGCTTTTCGATCAGGACGGCTCCACGGGCAATGGCAGCGATCGCCGCGAGGTTGCCGCGCGTGTGGTCCGAGAGTCCTGTGGCGCGACCGAGCGACGACAGCCAGTCGAGTGCACGCAGGTTCATTTCGGACGCTGTCGCCGGATACTCCGACACGCAGTGCATCAGCGCGACGTCTTGGCAGCCCACCCCGTCGAGAACTCGCAGGGTTTCCTCGAATATCGCTCTTGCTCGCAATCCCGGTCGAGACGATGACGGGCTTGCCCGTCTTTCCAACCGCGCGCAGGAGCGGGTCGTCGCAGATCTCGAATGACGCGATCTTGTAGGCGGGACATCCGAGACCAGCGAGCAGCTCGACCGCCCGCTCGTCGAAGGGCGAGCTGAAGATCGTGATGCCACAGTCCCGCGCAACTTCGAACAGTCGCGCAGTGTGCTCCGCCGGCAGTGCGATCTGGCGGTAGAGCTGATAGTAGTTCAGGCCTTCCCAGGGCGGCGTGCGCACGATGAACTCGGGCCGGTCGCTGTCGATCGTCAGCGAGTCCGCATCGTAGGTCTGGATCTTCACCGCGTCCGCGCCCGTCTCAGCCGCGGCCTCGATGAGCTTGCAGGCACGTGCGACGTCGGCGAGGTGATTGTTCGAGATCTCCGCTATGACGTACGGAGGGTGTCCGGGACCAATGGGGCGTCCGTCAATCTGCATACGCAGGATTCCTGAACCGGAACGGGATGAAGCGTGCCCCGCCGGCAGCCGCGAATCCCTCGTCGACCGGATCGTCGCCGACGTACGCGGCGCGGCCGTCGCCTCGCCAGCGCTCGAGCTGCGACCAGGCCCACGGTGACGGCTTGAGCAACGAGGGTACCCGCGGGTCGCAAAAGACGATCTCGTCGAAGCATTCCCGGAGTCCGAGCCGCTCAAGCTTGCGCTGCTGCAATGCCGGCGGCCCGTTGCTGACGAGCGCGAGCCCAGAGCCGCGTGCACGGAAGCTCCCGAGCTCCCCGCGAAGACTGGGCGTCGTCTCGAGCTCGATGCCCTCGTGCGCATGGAACCGTTCGCGGCATTCCTCGCCCCAGGCCACGGGCAGCCCTTCGCTTTCAAGCAGCTCGTTGAAGAGCCCGGGCACATGGCGGTCCCGCTCGCGCCGCGACCAGAGCCGCGCGGTCGCGTCGGGGAGCGTGCGTCCGCTCTTCTCGCGCAGCCAGGCCACGACTGCGGCGAGTGCCGGACGTTCGAAGTCGCGCGCATCGAAGAGCGTGCCGTCGAGATCGAATGCGATACGGGTTTCCGTCGCGAGCGACGCGAGTAGCTCGCTCGTCCCTTCGATCGGTCGCCCATCGGTCGCCGCAACGGGCCTCGTGTTCACGTGCCGATCGTCTCCTGCCAGTAACGCCAGACCGTCAGCTTGCGTGCGCTCGCCTGCCAGCGCTCGCCCTTCCATAGTGCGATCGTCGCGGCGAATGGATCGCAGCCTGCAAGTGTCGAAAAGATGGCGCTGCCCGCGATCCGCGGGTTGAGCTCAATGAGCCAGTCCATGCCATTTTCGTCGCGGATCGCCTGAAAGTTGATTGCGTAGCGGAATTTCCAGCGCTCGCCCAACCGGCGTGCAAGCGCCTCCAGGCGCGCATCGGGCTCGACAACGCCGGCGGTCGAGACGCCTGCAGTGCGCAAGCGGCGCCTCGGCGAACAGGCAACGAAGTTGCCCTCGCCATCGAAAATCGCATCGACCGTGTATTCCTGGCCCCGGATGGCACGCTGCAGGACGCCGTCCCGGCCCGAGAGTGCGTCGAACAGTACCTGATCCAGCGCCTCGATGACGCCCCGGCCGCCCCGGCCAAGCCGCGGCTTGAAGAAGGCAGGCGCGCAATCTGCGCGAGGCGCGATCGGAAGTCCCGACGCTTCGCAGGCGAGCTGAAAGCGCTGCTTGTCGACGCAATCGAGGATGACGCCGGGCTCGGACAGCGCGATCCGGCGCGCGAGCTCGACGGGGATGCCATTCCAGCCCGAAGCGATCGCGACCAGCTCTTCGTCGATGAACGGCAGGAAAAGGTCAGCGCCCGCGAGCCGTTCGCAAAGGAATGCGAGATAGTCCGGCGAGTCCGCGGGTGGCGCCCGGTGGAACTCGTCGCAAAAGGGGCGCGCGAGCCCTTCCGCCACCGGGCTCGCATCAATGCCGACTACCGTGTGGCCGAGCGACTTCAGGTGCCGCAGGATCGAGATCGAGGCAGGCGAGCCGGCGGCACTCATGACGACGCGCATCTCAGGCCTCCCGACGAAACAGCCGGGTGCCGCTGCCCCGCTTGGGATCGGATTCGACAAATCCCAGCTTGCGGAACACCGCCGCCGATGGCGTATTCTCGTCGCGAACCTCGGCACGGAATGCCGCGCGCTGCGCGCTGCCGATCGCTTCCAGGCCGAGCTCGACGAGACGCCGACCCCAGCCTCGACCACGGAAGGCGGGATCGACGGAGTAGTCAATCGCGAACTCGCCATTCATCCAGTCAAATCGGATCTGGCCAACAGGCAGCGAGCGAGCCATGAGGACGAAGAGATGGCTCTCGTCTTTCCCAAGCTTGCCGGCGAACCATTTCTGGTGCTGCGGCCACGCAACGGAATCCCGCTCCATGGACTGACGGCGGACTTCGGGATCGTTGACCCAGCTGAAATACTGAGCCGCGTCGCCACTCTCGGCCGGGCGCAGGCTGAGGACCTGGATCGGTGTCGGCTCGAGCATTTCGAGCATCCTCTCGGCGCCGAGCCCGTCGACCGCGAGCCGTGAGCGCGCCGACATGTCCGCGAGCTCCGCTGGCGCAGCGACAAGGTGCCGGAGCGCCCCGCCGATATCCAGTGCCCTCCCACCATCCCCGCGCAGATGGACGATGAGCCGGTCGTGTGCGAGTGCCTCGCAGGCCGGCAGCTGATTCCCGGCGATGCTCACGACGATGCTCGGCAGGCCGAGGCAAAGTCGCTCGAGCGTCGTCGTGCCACCGGCGCCGACTGCGATGTCCGCGCGCGCCATGAGCGCCGCCATGTCGGCGACGTTCCGGTAGATGCGCGTGCCTGGGCGCATCGCCGCTTTCGCCGCGAGCGCTTCAGCGTGCGAATTGTTCGCCCCGACAAGAATGTCCGCCTCGACGTCCGTGAAAGGCGTCTCGCAGAGCGCATCCAGGGCAAGTGCCGTCAAATTGGCGGGATCAGTGCCGCCGAAAAACACGAGGACGCGCCGGAGAGTCCCGTCTCTCGGCCGCGCGCGCTCGCGAGAGGCCGCGAACTCGGGCCGCAACAGCGCGTATCGAGAGCCAAGCAGCAGGTGATTGGCGCCCGCACTGCCCTGCGCACCGCGCTCGGCGCCATAGTTCTGATTCAGGAGGACATCGCACTCATGCTCGCGTCCCGTCAAGTCAGTTATCACCAGCAGACGATCCGCGTGCGAACGAAGTCGTCGTTCCCAGGTGGCATCGAGTGAATAGTGATCGACGACGAGCCAGTCGGCGCGCCGCCCACGAAGGGCCAGGATCGTTTCCTCGGCGTCGCGTTCCTGCGTCACGCCGAGCCAGGCCGGGTAATCCGCGTCGGCGATGTCAGCGCACGCTGCAGGCGCCGGCAGCTCGAGGACCTCGAAACCCTTCGAGCGGATCAAGCTGACCAGGTGGCCGTCGTGCAGTCGGCAGACGAAGCATGCCTGCCCGCCTCGCGCCGCAACTGCTTCGGCGAGCGTGACACAGCGCATCACGTGGCCGGTCCCGGCACGATTCGAGGCATCGACGCGAAAGTCGATCGTTATGATATGCTGTCGTCCCAGCACAAACGCTTCCGCCGCCGCCACGCCGACAGTTGCACCGCGCCACCTCGCCAGGTGCTGGACGGCTTCGCGCGAACGTGCGTGCGGCCAGTCGCGCATCTCGACTGCATAGGCATCCAGAGCCGCGAGCTTCCTGTCCAGCGTGCCGGATATGTCCACGAACCAGTTGGGCGCGAAGGCCTGGCCGGAACCTGCAGGCTGCCACTCCGTGCTCGAGGGCACCTCAAACGAGAGCAGCGTCTTTACCTGCGAGCCGGGTTGGGGCCGGCAGGCCGTCGCGACGGCTTGATGCACGAGTCGATGATCGACGTTGAGGTCGCCGCCATGGTGGGTCAGGAGCATCTCCGGCCGATGCTTTGCAATCAGCGCTTCGACGCACTGCGCCAGGGACAATATCGGCACGGTATCGAGGCGGTTGTCGGGGAAGTCCCCGAAAAAGTCCGCACTGGCGCCGAGGAGCGCGCAGGCTTTCTCGGCTGCTGCTCGACGCGCCGCAAGCATGCGCGGATCCGCGGCCGCAGTGTCCAGCCGCGCGGAGATGCCATCTGCGATGAAGGCGACGCGAACCGTCGCACCTGCGGTGGCCAGCTTCGCAATCGTGCCGCCGCAGCCCAGTGCTTCGTCGTCCGGATGCGCGGCAACCACCAATACGGACTTGCTCATGACCCTGGCCTCTCCTGGTGAATACGGAACAGCGCTTCGGCCTGCGACCAATCCTCTGGCGTGTCGATGTCCAGCACGCGATTGCGCGGCAGCACAACCGCTGCCGACGCTTTGGAGAAGAGCGACGCTCCGGACATCCAGGCAGTGGCGGTGCCCCAATAGAACTGGCCCGCGTCATGGAATGCCGGCTCGAGGTCCTGCGAGCGCGCTCCCGCGTATTCCGGCCGCAACATCTCAATCCGGCCGTCGCTATCGACGCGCAGTGCCCGCTGTACCGGCGGGCCATAGCGGCAAACCGAGAACGCGAAGTCGGCGCCCTGTTCAAGAAGGAGGTCGCGGCCCAGAAGCAAGTCGGCGCCGGTCACGAAAGCAGCCGTTGCATATACGCAGCAGACGAGATCCGGCACATGCCCCTTGTCCGCATGCCAGGCGATGGCATGGCGCACGACCTCCGCCGTCCCGGTCTGGTCGTCGGCCAGTTTCGCCGGGCGAATGAAAGGAACCTCGGCGCCCGCGCGCCTCGCGATTTCCGCGATCTCGTCGTCGTCCGTCGAAACGATCACCGACGTGAAGCAGCCGCATTGGCGCGCGGCTGCTATGGGCCATTCGATCATCGGCTTGCCGCAGAACTGCCGCACGTTCTTGCGCGGTATCCGCTTGCTGCCGCCGCGCGCCGGAATGACGGCGATATTCAAAGGAACTGCCGCAGAGCCGCGACCACGGTGTCCTGGTCGGCTTCCGACAACCGCGGAAAGAGTGGCAGCGTGATGGCCGACTCCCCGTAGGCCTCCGCCTCCGGGCACAGTCCCTCGTGGAAACCCAGCGACCGGTAGTAAGGCTGCAGGTGAACCGGGGTGTAGTGCAGGTTTACGCCAATTCCCCGGCTGCGGAGCGACTCGTAGACCCGCCGATGTGCACCATCAACCAGGTCCAAGAGGCGCACGACGTAGAGGTGGAACGCCGAGCGGTTGCCTTCGAGGACTCGCGGCAACCGCAACGGCAGCTGCGCAAGCTTTTCGTCATACCTGCGCGCAAGCACGTTGCGACGCTCTACATATTCATCGAGGCGCGCGAGCTGGCTGAGACCGAGCGCCGCGTGCAGGTCGGTCAGCCGGTAATTGAAGCCAAGGAGCTGCTGCTCGTAGTACCAGCCGGGCGGGTCCGCGCGATCCCGAATTCGCGCCGGGTCGCGCGTGATGCCGTGCGTCCGCAGCATGCGCATGCGCTCGGCGATCTCCGCATCGTTCGTGAGCGCCATGCCGCCCTCCGCCGTCGTGACGATCTTGACCGGGTGAAAGCTGAAAACGGTCACGTCCGACCATCGGCAACTCCCGCACGGTTCTCCGTTCCGCGAGCTGCCGATCGAATGCGAGGCATCCTCGAGCACCCGGAAGCCGAATTCCCGCGCCAGGCCGAAGATCTCCTCCTGCTCGGTCGGCTGCCCGCCGAAGTGCACGGGAACCACGACTTTCGGCAGGCGGCCCGCGCGTCGCGCCACCATCAGCTTGTCCTTGAGCGCCGGGACGCTGAGATTCCAGGTGGACGCGTCGATGTCGACGAAGTCCACGCCGGCGCCGCAGTAGAGCGCGCAGTTCGCCGAAGCGACGAAGGTGTTCGGCACGGTCCACAGCACGTCGCCCGGCCCGAGTCCGAGCGCTGCGCAGGCAACGTGCAGAGCCGAGGTCGCGCTGTTGACGGCAACGCCATGGGCAGCGCCGCACACGGCTGGCGACGGCCTGTTCGAATCGCGGGATCACCGGACCCTGGGTCAGGAAATCCGAGCGCAGCACTTCTGCCACCGCGTCGATGTCGGCCTGCGTGACGTCCTGCCGGCCATAGGGGATCACGGGCCGACGACCTCGCGATTGAGTGCGACGATTTCCTCGATCGTCAGGAAGTGCGGATTGCGGCCCGACTGGTACTCGAAGCTCTCTTCCACCGGCCGGCCCTGCTCTCCCAGGCGGTTGACGGAGAAGTCCGCGACGCCCGAGAACTGGATCGACGGCTTGATGACGTAGTGATCGGCGAACTCGAGCGTGAGGTGCGAGTCGTCGCCGGGACACATCACTTCGTGCAGCTTCTCGCCGGGCCGGATGCCGACGACTCGCTGGGGCATGCCGGGCGCCAGCGCTGACGCGAGGTCGACGACGCGCACCGACGGAATTTTCGGCACGAAGATCTCGCCGCCGTGCATGCGCTCGAAGTTCCTCAGCACGAAATCGACGCCTTGCTGCAGCGTGATCCAGAAGCGCGTCATCCTGGTATCGGTGATCGGAAGGTGATCGCATCCCGCCGCGATCTGCCGGCGAAAGAACGGAACGACCGAGCCGCGCGAGCCGACGACGTTGCCGTAGCGAACGACCGAGAACCGGCTTCTGTGGCCTCCCGCCAGGTTGTTGGCCGCGACGAACAGCTTGTCGGACACGAGCTTGGTCGCGCCGTAGAGGTTGATCGGGTTCGCGGCCTTGTCGGTCGAGAGCGCGATGACCTTGTCGACTTCGCTGGCAAGCGCGGCCTCGATCACGTTCTCGGCCCCATGGATGTTCGTCTTGATGCACTCCATCGGGTTGTACTCGGCCGCCGGCACCTGCTTGAGCGCGGCGGCGTGGATCACGAAATCGACGCCTCTCATCGCCTGCACGAGCCGCTCGCGGTCGCGCACGTCGCCGATGAAAAAGCGCATGCGAGTCGCCCGGAAAGTCCTGCTGCATCTCGAACTGCTTGAGCTCGTCGCGCGAGTAGACGACGACCCGGCGCGGCTTGAACCGAGCGAGAAGCGTCTTCGACGAACTGACGCCCGAACGAGCCGGTGCCGCCGGTGATCAGGATGGACTTGCCGTCGAACATGCTGGGCTCCTGCCGATCAGGTGACTTGGGTGGCTGCGACCATCTTCCGAAAGCTGGGACTGCTGTCCAGGAGCTCGGAATACGAGCCCTGCGCAACCACCGCGCCGCGCTCGAGCTCGATGATGCGGTCGCAGCGCGTCACGGTCGTGAGGCGGTGCGCGATGAGGAGCACCGTGAATTCCGCGGTCGAATCCCGCGATCGCGTCGAGCACGGACTGCTCGGTGAGGTTGTCGAGCGAGCTCGTGGCCTCGTCGAGCACGAGCACGCTCGCCTCCTTGTACAGCGCGCGGGCGATGCCGATGCGCTGCCGCTGGCCGCCTGACAGCCGGATGCCGCGCTCCCCGACGAAGGCACCGTATCCTTCCGGCCGACCCTCGATGAATCCCGCGATCTGGGCCTGGCGGGCCGCCTCACGAACGCGCGCGCGATCGATCGCGTCCCGCGGCACGCCGAACGCGATGTTCTCCTCGATCGTCGACTCCGCGAGGTAGATGCTCTGCGGCACGTGCGCGATGCTTCGCTGCCAGGCCCGGATGCGCGATCCGCGTACCGGCTCGCCATCCACGAGAAGCTCCCCGTCCGTGGGCTGCAGCAAGCCCATCAGGAGGTCGAGCGTCGTGCTCTTTCCGCTGCCGGTACTGCCGACAAGACCGACCCGGCTGCCCTTGGCGATCTCGAGCGAGAGCCCGTCAAGGACCCACGGTCCGGTTGCGGCGTAGCGGAACCGGACGCGGTCGAGGCGGATCGATTTGCGAAAGTCGAGCGGTGCGGGCGGCGGGCTCGGTGAGTTCGATCGCGATCGGCTGGTCGAGCAGTTCGATCGTGTCGCGAAGCGATCCCTGGTTGCCCGCGATGTTTGCCCATGCCGCGTAGCTCTGCTGGAGCGCTGGCAGCAGGCGCTGCGCGCCGAGCACGAGCGCGCCGAGCACGGGCAGCGCGGTCGCGAGCCCACCGGGCTGCCGGCTGAGACCGTAGGCAAGCCCGGCGATCAGGACCATGCCGAGTGCTTCGATGCTGTAGCGCGGACTCTGGGAAATGAAAACATTCGTGCCCTGCGCGCGCCGGAGCTGGCGGTCGGCTTGCCCGTAAGATTCGCAGTAAACCGACTGGGTCCCGTCGAGCAGCACGTCGCGGATGCCGCCGAGCCCTTCCTGGAGCGCTTTCACCAGCTCGGTCTGCTCCCGCGCGATCAAGAGGCTGTTCTGCCGCAGGCGCTGGCGCGAGCGCCAGGAGATGAGCGCGTACGCTGCGCCAAAGCAGGCGGCTGCGGCGAGCGCGACGGCAGCATCGATGGCGAGAAGCGCCAGCAGGATGGCGAGAATCGCAGCGGTCGAACTGATCAGCGTCAGCGCGGGCAGCAGGACACCGAGCATCGTGCCGCCGACCTTTTGCGTGATGCCGCTGATGACCTGGCTGCTGCTGCGGCCGACATGAACGCTGTAAGGCTGGTAGAGCGTCCGGCGGTAGACGTCGATGCTGAGCTCGGATCCCGTGTTGAATGCGAAGCGCGTGCTTGCGCGCAACAGCAACAGGCGAATGGCGCCGGATGCAACCGCAGCCGCCGCGAAAGCGATCGTGAATGGCAGCACGAGTTCCTGTGGCGTGCGGATGTCGAGCGCGCTGATGAAGCCGGCGGCGGCCGGATGCCCGAACGCGACCTGCGGCGCGGCCAGCACGGTCAGGAACGGCAGCACCGCACCGAGGCTCACCACCTCGGCGGCCGCGCTTATCAGCACGAGCGCCATGAGCAGCATGAATTGCCTCTGCCTGCGGCGGCCCAGGTGACCCCACAGCCGCCCCAGCAGTCCGGCCAGCGCCTCCGTCGGAGGCGTGGGCGGCAAGGCGCGAGCCGTCACGGGCGGGACTTTCCTCCCGCTTCGCGCTCGCGGTAGCGCCGCACCGTGTCGCGCCCGAATATGAACAACGCGCCGAGCGCGAGTCCGATCGCGACGCCGGTCACGACGATGAGCCTGCGCTTCGGCTTCGAGCGAGCTTCCGGGACGACTGCGGGATCGACCACCGTGAAGGCGTAGTCCACGCGCGCGTTCGCGAGCATCAGCGTCTGCATCTCGTTCTGGATGAGCCCATAAAGCACGCGTTGCATTTCGACCACGCTCGTCGCGGCGATCTGCTTGTTGAGGTATTCGATGTTGCGGTTCGAGTCCGCAATCGCCTTGGTCCGCAGCAGCTCGTTCGCGAGCGCGACGAGGCCGTTGGCCCAGGCTGCCGCGACCTGCGGATCCTTCCAGTCGATCGCGACTGTCGTTGTGCCGTCCAGGTCGTCTTTGGTGATCGAGGCGACCGACTCGCGGAGCGTCTTGGCCGCGTACCAGACCGTCGACTGCTCGCTGCCTGGCGGGACCAGCACGCCGACGAGGTCATTGCGCCGGATGAATTCCTCGAGCAGGCGCCGGGACTCGAGCACGGCCTGCGCCTCCTGCCCGGCGACACCGCTGTTGCCGAGGTCGATGCCCGCGAGGCTCGCAAGTCCGCCGAAGCGCCCGGCGAGTGACGAGGCCGTATCGGCAAGGCCGCCGCTCGCGACCGGTGTAATGACCACCTCGGCGCGATAGATCGGCGTCAATAGCAACGCGTAGACGACCGCTGCGATCCCGAAGACGCCCGCGACGGCAGCGAGGAGGAATCGGTTGCCCCACAGCAGCCGCCAGAGTGCAATGACGTCGATCGTGTCGTTGTCGGTGGTGACCGGTTCCGCTGGATTCATTGTCGTTCTCGTCGTTCGTGGGGCCGGCTTGCAGCGCGGAGTATACCGCTCAGGCGTCGCGACCCGGTTCCGGGCACGCTACCGCCCTGCAGGAACGACATCCGTTTCCGCATCCTCCGCCGCTCCCGCATGCGCGCCAGGCTCAACCGGGATGGTTGCGTCTCTGTTTCGCGCTGCATCTGCTCGATCTCGGCGCGCAGCGACTCGTATTCCTGCATCTTGATCGACAGGAACCGCACCGTCATGCGCGCCTTCATCTCGATTCCGCGCGGCGTCAGCCAGTAGATGTACGCCGCCTTGTTGTGGTTGTTCTTGAAGTTCGTCGCCTTGATCCAGCCCTTGCGCGCGACGGCGCGCAGGCAGTAGTTGACCTTGCCAAGGCTCATGCCGAGCTCGCTCGCGATGTCACGCTGGCTCATTCCGGGATTCGCCTCGATGAGGCGCATCAGCTTGTAGTGCGCTTCTTCGCGGGCATCCATGACCGCGCCCTAGGCCGCGTGGCGCGCGACGACGCTCGTCGCCGGCACGCTGACATCAACAGGCTGGCCGAGGACGGAGAGCAGCACGACCGCGCGCTCGGTGCCGCACTCGCGCTGGAAGATCCCCTCGAGACCGTCGAATGGGCCCGCCAGGATCCGGACGCGCGAACCCGGCAGGAGCAATGCTGGCGGCTCGAGGCGATGCAATCCGGTCTCCGGATGGGCGCGGGACTGCAAGTTCCGGATGACCTCGTCCGGGACAATGGCGTAGCTCGAGCCGAACCGGACGGCGCAGGCGACGCCCGTCGTCGAGCGCACTGGAGCAAGCGGCTGGCGGCCCTCGTCGAGCCCTAGAAACAGGTAGCCGGGAAAGAGCGGCACGATGCGATCGCGCCAGCGCCCCCGATGCGGCAACGATTGCGAGAGCCGGGGAAAATACACCTCGTAGCCCTGGCGCACGAGGTTCCGCAGCGCGGTCGCCTCCGCATTCGGCTTCGTGCGCACCAGATACCAGCGCAACATGGGGCCCCGCAGACCTGCGTTCAATCATTGAACGCAGCCAGTCTAGGCAGGCCCCCGCAGGGTGTCAATTCGCCATGGGCCGGTATTCGCGGGTTGCCCGCGAAGTTAGAACGAGTTCACAGCCGCGGCGGCGATCGCCATCTGGTAGATGATCTGCGTGACGGCGATCCAGAGCGGCAGCGGACGCATCCGCTCGGCGTCGAGCGGCACGACGATCGTGTCGCCCGGGCGTATCTCGGCGCCCGAGCGCCCGAACCACGCGCTGCCCGACGGGATGACGCTGCCGTCGGCCCGCACCACGTAGATGCGGCTCTTGTCCGCCTTCTGCGTCGTGCCGCCGGAGAGGGCCACGTAGTCGTCGCGCGTGAGTCCCTCGCGGAACAGGTGGGACGTCATCGTCTGCACTTCGCCGACAACGCTCACTTCCTGCGCGCGCCGCGGGACCATGATGCGGTCCCTGTCCTTCATCATGATGTCGCCGGACGATCCGGGCTCAGCCGAAGCGACATGCTGCAGGTCGAACACGAGGCGGCCGGTCGCCTTCGTATTCTGCAGGTCATTGAGAAGGCCCTGGCCGACCGTCAGTGCCTGCGCGGCACGCGAATTCTCCTGGCTCGCCTGCAGCGTCAGCACCGCGATGTCGCTCTGCAGCCTCGCAGTGAGCTGATCGATGCGCTCCTGCTCCTTCTCGCGCAGGTCTTCGCGCAGGAAAATGCTGCCCTCCGCGAACGCCAGCTCGGTAAGTCCCCCTGCCCGCTGCATGATCGAACGCAGTGTCTCGCCACGCGCGATCGGATAGGTGCCGGGGAAGCGCACCTCGCCGACGATCTCGATCGACTCGACCTTGCCCCACTGCGGCATGACCTTGACGTTCAGGTAGTCGTACGGCTCGAGGGCGACGTCGGCCGATTGTTCTCCGCGCATCAGCGCTGCGAGGTCGACGACGACGAGGTCCACCTGCCGGTACTCGCCATTGATGACCCGGTGGCGACTCAGTTCCGCCTGGCCGCCGTATGCCGCCTCCTCGAGATTGCCGCCGGCGCGGATCAGGTCGCTCACGTGCATGCCCGGCTCGAGCGGATAGCGCCCGGGCGCCCTGACGCGCCCGCCGACGCCGACGATCTGCATCGGGCGGTCGATCCGCGACTGAAGGCGAAGCTCGTCGAAGAGCGGCTCGAGGACGCGCTCGCGGTTCGTCTCGTTGTCGAATACAACGATGCGGTCGCGTGGCTGGAGCAGGAGGTCGGCATCGGTGCCCCGCGCTGCGAGCGCGCGGGTGAGGTCCGCCGAATGCACGGTCACGAGGCGGTCAGGCGGCAATTCGCGCCGGACGAGCACGTAGTGCATGTCGGCGCGCGGCTTCAGCTCATCGAGCGAGCCGATGACATCCGAGATCCGCATGCCGGGCCGGTACTGAAAGGCGCCCGGCCGCAAGACGTGGCCCTGGACGAGCACGGAATTCTCGAGCGTCGCGCGGATCGGCAACACGCGCAGTACGTCGCCCGCTGCGAGGGGCGACTGCGGGTCCGCCCTGCGCGAGGTCCACGTCCACAGTGACGCGCTGGCGCTGCTCGCTCGTGCGCTCGATGCGCACGAATGACGTGTCCGCATCGGCCGTCAGCCCGCCGGCGAGCTCGATCATCTGCCGCGGCGAGGTTTCGCCGGCAATCTCGTAGATTGCGGGCCTGCGCACTTCTCCCGTAACGGTGACGGTCTTGCCGACCGGCGGGATGAATATGACGTCGCCCGGCAGGAGTCGCGAATCGTCGGTCGTGTCGCCGCGCAGCAGGAGGTCATACAGGTCGAGGCGGCTCACGACCTGGCCGCGGCGCTTCAGCTGGATATTGCGGAGCGACCCGATTTCCTTGACGCCACCGCTTACGAACAGCGCGTTCGTGATCGTCGAGAGCCCGCTCACGGTGTACGAGCCTGGCCGATAGGCCTCGCCCAGCACGAAGACGCGAATCGAGCGTGTTTCGCCCATCGAGACGCTTGCAACGGTGCCGATCATCTGCCGCGAGACGCGGCCCTCGAGGTCCTGGCGAACCTGCGTGAACGTCTGCCCGGCAACTTCAACCGGCCCGAGCTCCGGAAAGTCGATTGAGCCATCGCGGCCGACGGTCAGCAGATAGCTCTCGTTGACGTCGCCGTAGAGCTGGACGCGGATCTGGTCGCCGGGTCCGACGACATATTCGGCCGGCACTGGCACGTCGGTCGCCGGGGCGAACGTCGTCGGGATCCCGGCGAAAAGGTCGTAACCGAAGGGCTTCAGCGCTTCCTCGCCGAGCCGCTCGAGCGGGAGGCGCACGATGTCGACCCTGAAGTCCTTGAGCTGCGGCGCGACCGAGAGTCGCTGCTCGGCCTGTAATTCCGTCAGGCCGGCGAGCGCGATCGACCCGAGCTCCGGCACCTCAAATCGGCCGAGACGATCAAGACGATAGGGATTCCGATACTGGATGCGGTCGCGCAGCGTCTCGAGTTCCTCAACTTCTTCCGGAGTGCGGACGATTTTTTCGCCTGTTCGAGGCAATGGCGTCGTCGGCGCTGTGGCCTGCGCCGCGGCTTGCCCAGGCATCACGGGCGGCGCCGCTGGCGGAGGCTGCGAATCGGCATCCTCGAACTCCCGTATCCGGAGCAGGAGGAGCAGCGTGTCATTGGCGCGGAAGCGCGGCTCCGCGAACGGACCCACTGACTCCTGCTCTTCGGCATTCGGGTCGCGTGGAATGATGCTAAGCGGAAACTGCAGCTGGTCGCTGCGCTGCGCGCCGGAAGCGCCTGACCCGAGCACCTGGTCGATCAGCGCGTCGCGCTGGTCCGGCGGGAGGCTGTTCAGGATTTCGCGCTGCTCGTTCGTCAGCTGTGACTCGCGGCCCTGGGTCTGCGCCTGAGCGGCTTGCCCGGCCGCTGCCAACGCGACAGTGAGCGCAACCGCCGGCATCCAGACAAATTGCGCAGTCCGGTTCACTAGAAATCCATCCGCCATTCGACGTATCCCCGCAGTCCGTCGTCGGTGAGCCCCGTGGCCGAGGCCTCGCGCTCTTCGTAACCCACCGAGATACCTAGCTTGCCGCCCAGCAGGGTCCGCCGATGATACAGGTCGGCCGAGCGGATTTCAGTCGCCTCGAGTGCGACCGAGTGCACGGGGTTGGCATTGGCGCGGTTGACCTTCGCTTCCTGCACGGCCAGCTCCCAGCTGTTCCTGCCGCGTTCACCAGCATGCCGCCGGCTGCGAGCTGGCGCTGTCGCCGTCGATCGAGTGGCCGATCGAGCGATCGTAATACTGGTATCCGTCGGAGTAGATGACGTTGCGGTACGCGCAGCCGAATTCCGGCGTCGCTCTCGTAGAAGCTGCAGGCGGTATCGGCGTACTCGACGTGCGCACGCCAGGATCGCTCGCCGAACCCGCCCCAGAACTCGATGCCGACCGAGAGCCGAGGTATTTGCTCGGCAGGAAATCCGCCTCGTCCTCGCCGATCGCCTGGCATAGATCGCGACCGGCGCCCAGGGCAGCGACCAGCGCACGTCGAAGCCAGCCATCTGGTTGCCCGGCTGTTCCTCGAGCGACTGGTCGTTGTCGTTGCCGATCAGGAGATCCCAGAACGTGTCGAGGTCGCAGGGCCGACCGTCGCCGCACCACTGGGCGCTGCGCGAAATGCCGATCTCGACGCGCGAGTGCGGCTTCCAGGTCGCGCGCATTCCGAAGAGCTGGGCGTTCGGCGCGTCGTCGCGCTCTTCCTCGAGCTGGCCCATCGTCACCACGAAGCGGAACTGCCCGATCCACTCCAGCCAGGGATGGTTGATCGGCATCCGAGTAATTGCGCTCGATGGTGATGGAAGGGATCGGCCGCGCATTGCTGCCGTAGATGAGGCTGCCCTCCCAGCCCGGTCCCCACCAGCGGTCGATGTAGCCCGCATGCAGCATCCAGTTGCCGAGCACGACCGCGGCATAGCTGCCGTCGGGGCGGTATGTCTTGCCGTCGTCCGGCGTCGGCGACGCCGGTCGCCTGCGGGCGAACGCAAACCGCTCGCCCAGTGTAGTGGACGCCGAGCCGAGAGCTTCGCCCTCCTCGCGCGGCATGTCAGCCGAAGCGGCGCAGCGCCATCGGCTGTTCCGATCCCGCAATGGAGGCGTGCGAGACGCAGGTGCCTTGGCGCGTCGCGCTCGCGTGCCGCGCTTCGCACGCGCGCGAGTGCGGCCGCAAGCGTGCAGTGGCAGCTCGCGGCCGGGGCGACCTGCTGACGTCGCGCGAGACCTCCGGCCAGGACACCGGCCAGGTCGATGAGCGGCGCGCCGACGATGCCGGCATCCGAGAGCAAATTGAGGTCGTGGCGAAGCAGCGCATCGCCCGGCGCGAGCCACGGGATCCGCAAGCAGCCGGCGCCGCCGCCAGCACGGCAACCAGGCGGTAAGCACAGCCGTCAATTTCATTTGGCGGTCGAGGATCAATCGGCAAGTGCCTGATGAAGCTTTAGAATATTCAGGTCAGCCGCGGCGATGGCGGCGAAATCCAGTCCGCGAGATCGGCGAGCGCCGGCGGCGGCTTCGAACGAGCCGAGCGGCAGCAGCGATGCGCAGATCTTCTTGCCGAGCTCGACGCCCCACTGGTCGAAGGGGTTGATGTCCCAGAGCACGGATTCGACGAATACCTTGTGCTCGTAGAGCGCGACGAGCGCCCCGAGCGTCGCCGGATCGAGGCGCGGAAACGCGATCAGCGAGAGCGGCCGGCTGCCCGGGTGGACGCGATGAAGGTCGCGCCGAAGCGTGACCGCTCATGAACGCGTGAACCTGTGCCAGGCAATTCGCGATCACGAGTTCGTCGGCGGCCTCGTCGGCCGCGCCCGAAAGCGGCAACAGGAAATCGGCGCTGACTTCGGCCGTGCCCTGGTGCAGCAGCTGGAAGAAGGAATGCTGGGCATTGGAGCCCGGCTCGCCCCAGATCACGGGTCCTGTCCGTGCGGCGACCGGCTTGCCGTCGCGAGTCGTGCGCTTGCCGAGGCTCTCCATCTCGAGTTGCTGGAGGTAGGCCGGAAGCCGAGCGAGCCGCTGGCTGTACGGCAGCACGGCATGGCTCTCGCAACCCAGCCCGTTGCGGTTCCAGTGCGCGAGCAGTCCAAGCAGCACGGGCAGGTTGTCGCGCCAGGGAGCACTCCGGAAGTGCTCATCCATCGCGTGCGCGCCCGCGAGCATCGCTTCGAAATGCGCGGTGCCGATCGCAAGCTCGAGAGAAAGGCCTACGGCCGACCAGAGCGAGTAGCGTCCGCCGACCCAGTCCCACATCGCGAATCGCGCGTCGCGGCCGACGCCGAATTCGTCCATTGCCGCGTCATTCGTGGACACGGCGGCAAAGTGCCGCGGTACGGCGGACTCGCCGAGTTTCGCGGCGAGCCAGGCGCGCACACGCCGCGCATTCGCAGAGCGTCTCCTGCGTCGTGAAGGTCTTGGAGCAGATGATCACGAGCGTGCTGCCGGCATCGAGCGACGGCGCGATGTCCGCGAATTGCGTGCCGTCCACGTTCGACACGAAATGACTGCGCAACAGGCCCGCATTGTACGGCGCGAGCGCCGCGGTCGCCATCGCGGGGCCGAGATCGCTGCCGCCGATGCCGATGTTGATGACGTCCGTGAATCGCGCGCCCTTTGCGCCGGTGCGAGCGGCCGGCATGCACGTCGCCGACGAAGGACGCGCACTGCGCGCGCACGGCAAGCACTTCCGCATGCAGCGGCGCGAGACGTCCCGGAAGGCCGGCTGCCCGCGGGAACGCGCAAGAGCGTGTGCAGCGCGGCACGATTCTCGGTCGCGTTGACCGCCTCGCCCGCGAAGAGTGCGTCGATCCGGCGCGCGCAAGCCCGCAGCGAATCCGCAAGCGCAGCCAATGCGCTCGAAGCGCGGACGCATCGAGGCGCTGCCGGCTGAAATCCAGCAGCAGGCCGCAGGCCTCGCGCGAGAAATGTCCGAAGCGGCCCGGATCCTCGGCGAAATAGCCCGGCGACAGGCAAGCCGGCGAGTCGCCGCGCGTGGCTTCCGAGCGCCTCAGCCAAGATTCGTGACCCGTGGATCCGCCGGGCCCCCATCCCGGTAGTAGTCGAGGTACCAGTCGACGAACTTCGCGACGCCCGTCTCGACCGGAGTCGAAGGCCGGTAGCCGACGTCCCGCACGAGGTCTTCGGCATCGGCCCAGGTGTCGGGCACGTCGCCGACCTGCAACGGCAGCAGGTTCTTCTCTGCCTTGCGCCCGAGGCAGTCCTCGAGCACCTCGATGTAGCGCATCAACTCGACCGGCCGGTTGTTGCCGATGTTGTAGAGACGGTACGGCGCGCTTGCTCGTCGCAGGATCCGGATTGTTGCCGTCCCAGTCCGGATCGGGCGCCGCGACGCGGTCGAGTGCGGCGACGACGCCGCCCGCGATGTCGTCGACGTAGGTGAAGTCGCGGCGGTGGTTGCCGTAGTTGAAGACGTCGATCGGCTGGCCGGCGAGGATGTTGCGCGTGAACTGGAACAGCGCCATGTCCGGCCGGCCCCAGGGCCCGTACACCGTGAAGAAGCGCAGACCCGTGACGGGCAGGCCATAGAGCGAGGCGTAGGTGTGCGCCATCAGCTCGTTCGCCTTCTTCGTCGCCGCGTAGAACGACAGCGGATGATCGACGTTCTGGTGCACCGAGAAGGGCATCTTCGTGTTCGCGCCATAAACCGAGCTCGTTGACGCGAAGACGAGGTGCTCGACGCGATGGTGGCGGCAGCCTTCCAGCACGTGCAGCGTGCCGGTCAGGTTGCTGTCGGCGTAGGCGTGCGGATTCTCGACCGAGTAGCGCACGCCCGCCTGCGCCGCGAGGTGCACGACGCGCCGGATGCGCCGATCCGCGAACAGCGCATCCATCGCCTTGCGGTCCGCGAGGTCGATCCGCTCGAACCGGAACTTTTTCTGCGACCTCAGCCGCGCGAGCCGCGCCTGCTTGAGCGTCGGGTCGTAGTACGGATTGAGGTTGTCGAGGCCGATCACCTCGTCGCCGCGCGCGAGCAGCTGCCCGGCCACGTGGTAGCCGATGAAGCCCGCCGCGCCGGTGACGAGTACCCGCATCAGAGCCGGCCGTCGGCCTGCTCGCGCTCGAACAGGTACTTGATGTCGTAGATGACGTGCTTGCGCTTCGCGAGCCGGCGAATTTCAGCCGGCGTCATCGCCAGCGAACTCGCGGTGGCCGACGGCCAGCACGATCGCGTCGTAGCGGCCGCGCGACGGCCGCTTGACGAGATTGATGCCGTACTCGTGCTCGCGCCTCCTTGGCACTCACCCACGGATCCCAGACGTCGACCTTTGCGCCGTTGCGCCTTGAGCTCGGCGACGAGGTCTGCGACCTTGGAGTTCCGGAGGTCCGGCGTGTTTTCCTTGAAAGCGAGTCCCATGACGAGTATGCGCGAGGACTTCACGTGGATGCGCTTCGCCGCCATCAGGCGCACGACCTCGCCGGCGACGTAGAGCGCCATGTTGTCGTTGATGCGCCGGCCCGGCAAGGATCATCTCCGGGTGGTAGCCGATCTGCTGCGCCTTGTGCGTCAGGTAGTACGGATCGACGCCGATGCAGTGCCCGCCGACGAGGCCCGGCCGGAACGGCAGGAAGTTCCACTTGCTGCCGGCCGCCTCGAGCACTTCCTGCGTGTCGATGCCGAGCCGGTTGAAGATCATCGAGAGCTCGTTGATGAGCGCGATGTTGACGTCGCGCTGCGTGTTCTCGATGACCTTCGCCGCCTCGGCGACGCGGATCGAGGATGCCTGGATGCGTGCCGGCCTTGATGATCGAGCCGTAGAGCTTGTCGACGAACGCGGCCGCTTCCGGCGTCGAGCCGGACGTGACCTTGCGGATCGTCGGCAGCCGGTGCTCGCGGTCGCCCGGGTTGATGCGCTCGGGGCTGTAGCCCGCGTGGAAGTCGCGGTTGAACTTGAGCCCGGAGTGGCGCTCGAGGATCGGGACGCAGATTTCCTCGGTGCAGCCCGGGAAATACGGTCGATTCGTAGATGACGATGTCGCCGCGCTTCAGCACCTTGCCGACCGTCTCGCTCGCGCGTTCGAGCGGCGTCAGGTCCGGCCGCTTGTCGGCATCGATCGGCGTCGGCACGGTGACGATGTAGACGCTGCAGGCCTTCAGGTCCTTCGGCTCCGACGTGAACCGCAGTCGCTTCGCCGCGCGCAGCTCCTTGGGCATCGACTTCGAGCGTGCGGTCCTTGCGCTGCGCAGCTCCGCGATGCGTTCCGGGTTGATGTCGAAGCCGGTTGTCTCGTAGCGCTTGCCGAATTCGACCGCGAGCGGGCAGGCCGACATAGCCGAGGCCGATCACGCCGATCCGGCAGTTCCTGAGCGACAGCTCCGGCGACTCGCTTACGCGCCACGGTCCGATCCGGCGCGGAATATCGCGCGCCCATTCGACGCGCGGTCGATGGCATCCAGCGACTTCTCGTGAGCGGCGAGCTCGACCGCGCTTGGGCGGATGACCGGGATGCGCACTCGCCCCGCGATCGGCCGGCGCGGCCGTCGCGGCGGCACCCGGCTGCGCCGGCGCCGCATCGAGGCCGAGGGCAGCCTGGCCGCCGCTCATCGCGAGGTAGACGTCCGGCAGGATCCGCGCATCGAGCAGCGCTCCGTGCAGGTCGCGGTCCGGAGTTGTCGACGCTGTAGCGCTTGCAGAGGGCATCGAGGCTGTTGCGCTGGCCCGGATGCATGCGGCGCGCCAGCGCGAGCGTGTCGAATACGCGGCAGCGCTCGGCAATGACCTGCGCGGAATCCGGCCGCCGCGCAGCTCGGCGTCGAGGAAGCCGACGTCGAACTCGGCGTTGTGGATCACGAGCTCGGCGCCGTCGACGAAAGCGAGGAATTCCTCCGCGATCTCGGCGAATGTGGGTTGCGTCGACAGGAATTCGTTCGTGATGCCGTGGACCGCGAGCGCGCCCGGATCCACGTCCCGGCCCGGGCGCAGGTAACGATGCCAGTTGCGCCCGGTCAGGCGCCGGTGCATCAACTCGACGCAGCCGATCTCGATGATGCGATGGCCATCCGTGAGACTTCGAGTCCGGTCGTTTCGGTGTCGAGGACGATCTGGCGCACGGGTGCGGAAGGATACCAGTTAGGGGACTGGCGGAGCCGTTTCCGGGCTCGTCGATGCCGCGATTTGCAAGGGCGTCCGCGCGCTCGTTCTCCGGGTGGCCCGTGTGGCCGCGCACCCAGTGCCATTCGATGTCATGCGCCGCTGCGAGCTCGTCGAGGCGTTGCCACAGGTCGCGGTTCTTCACCGGCTTGCGGTCGGCGGTCTGCCAGTCGCGGCGTTTCCAGTCCGGCATCCAGGTCGTGATGCCGTCGCGCACATACTTCGAATCCGTGTAGAGCGAAACGCGGCAGCGGCGCTGCAGTGCCTCGAGCGCGCGGATCGCTGCCGTCAACTCCATCCGGTTGTTGGTCGTATCGGCCTCGCCCCCGAAGAGTTCGCGTTCGCGTCCGCGATAGCGCAGCACCACGCCCCAGCCGCCGGCGCCCGGATTACCGCGGCAGGCGCCGTCGGTGTAGATTTCGACGCGATTCAAGAGACGCGCCGCGCGGCGGGCTCCGCCAGGCCGCCGATGACCGCGGTGCGCAGGCGTTTGCGCATGCTCACCGGCGTCATCGAATGCACGCGCTTGCGCGCATGCAGCAGGTAGGCCCCGGAGAACCTCGGCCAGGCGCGCCGGCCGATGCGCTCGAGGAAATTCCGCGCCCTGGCGGTCCGCAGGCCCGCGAATCGGCGGCGCATAGAGGTAGCGCTGCGCGGGGCCGACCTCGAATCCGACGAGCTTCAGCCAGTCCGCGAGGCGCATCGCCGAAATCGTGCGGCAGATGCCGGGTGGACAACCGCCGCGCGTGAACGCATTGCTGAGCGACCAGCTGCCGAGCGGCTCGAATCCGAGCACCACGAGCTCGCCCTCGCCCGTCAGGACGCGTGCCGCCTCGCGGAGCACTTCATGCGGGTCCGGCGCAAATTCGAGCGTGTGCGGCAAGCAGCATCACGTCCACGCTGTCGGACTGCAGCGACAGGGCCGCCGGCTCGGCGACGAGCGCGGCGCCGGGCAGCGGGCGGCTCGATACGAGCGCCGTGCGGCGCGTGCGCGCGCGGGCAAGAAACGTGTCGGACGGCGCCCCATGCCCCGACCTGCAGGCAGTGCAGCCCGAAGGCGCATTCGAGCGAGTCGGCGACGACCGCGCGCTCCTGCTCGATCAACATTCCGCCGAGCGGGCCGGCGATCCAGGCGTCAAGGTCAATCGCTTGCGGGGCCATGTGGAAAGCATAACCGCCGCCCCGCCGCCGCGGCCAGATACACTCGCGCATGCTCGACGTTCGGCCGATCCCGGCCTTCCAGGACAACTACATCTGGATGATCCGCGGTCGCGCCGACCCGCACGCCGTTGCCGTCGTCGATCCGGGAGATGCCGCGTCCCGTGCTGGCGGCGATTGCCGCCGAGGGGCTGCGGCTCTCCGCAATCCTTGCGACACATCATCATGCCGATCACGTCGGTGGCGTGCACGCGACTCGTCGCCGCGACAGGCGCGCACGTCTTTGGACCGGCGCGCGAGCGAATGCCCGCGGAGGTTGAAAGACTCTCAGGCGGAATGCGGGCGCGCCTCGATGATCTCGGGCTCGAGTTCTCGACGATGGACGTGCCCGGGCATACCGCCGGGCACGTCGCCTACTTGGGTCAAGGTGCGCTCTTCTGCGGAGACACCCTCTTCAGCGCAGGCTGCGGGCGGCTCTTCGAAGGCACTGCGGAGCAGATGCTGGACTCCCTCGACGCCCTCTCGATGCTCCCCGACGGGACCCGCGTTTTCTGCGGCCATGAGTACACGGAGGCCAACCTGCGCTTCGCAATGACCGTCGAACCGTGCAACTCGGACATAATGGACTATGTCAAACGGGCGGCTGGGCTGAGGGCGGAGGGCCGCCCGACGCTGCCGTCGACTATCGAGCTTGAGAAGCGCGTCAATCCATTTCTGCGAATTCGGCATGAAAATGTCAAATCATCGGCCGAACGCCGCGCGGGCAGGATGCTGCCGACGCCGGTCGAGGTCTTTGCCGAAATTCGCAGCTGGAAGGATACGTTTCGATGACTGACTCGCGAATCCGGATCCTCTCCCCGCTCCTCCTGGCATGCATTGGCCTTGCCATGGCCGGCTGCATCACTACGCCCGTTCCGCCCCCGACGAGTTCGCTGCCGACCGAACAGGTCGCCAACGACCCGGGCGAAGTGGCCTTCCCGGACGAGGAAGAGGCGCCGGAGGCACCGCCCGAGGAACTCGAGGCCCAGGCGCCGGCCGTCGAGCCGCTCGCACCCGCGGTCGTCTATGGCGACGTGCTGGTGCGCATTCGCGGGCAGCTCTCGCTGCCGCAGCCGAGCACCAGCGCGTCGACCGCGAGATCGAGTGGCTGCAGCGCAATCCCGATTACGTCGCGCGCGTCTTCGGCCGCGCGCAGCGCTACATGCACCACATCGTGAACGAAGTCGAGGCGCGCGGACTGCCGGGCGACCTGGCGCTGCTGCCCGT
The DNA here is from genome assembly GCA_963706895.1 of uncultured Gammaproteobacteria bacterium. Lineage (GTDB taxonomy): Bacteria > Pseudomonadota > Gammaproteobacteria > Steroidobacterales > Steroidobacteraceae > SCUD01. The sequence continues at coordinate 50,765 of CAVPNV010000006.1, forward strand.
GGTCGAAAGCGCGTTCAATCCGTTTGCGTATTCCCGAAGCCATGCGTCCGGGCTCTGGCAGTTCATCGCGCCGACCGGCGAGCGCTACGGCCTGCACCGCAACTACTGGAAGGACGAGCGGCGCGACGTCATCGAGTCCACGCGCGCCGCGCTCGAATTCCTCGAGCAGCTGCACGACCGGTTCGACGGCGACTGGTTCCTGGCAATCGCCGCCTACAACTACGGTTCCGGCAACATCCAGCGCGCGATCAACCGCAACGTAGCGCTTGGCCGCAAGACCGATTTCTTCTCGCTGTCGCTGCCGGCGGAAACGCGCGCCTACGTTCCGAAGCTGATCGCGCTCGCGAAGATGGTCCGCGACGCCAGACGCCTATGGCTTCTACCTGCCGCAGATTCCGGACGTCGCCCTACTTCCGCGTCGTGCCGACCAACGGCCCGGTGGACCTGCGCCTGATGGCGGAGCTCGCGGGAGTCGAGACCGAGGAACTGCATGCGCTGAACCCGTCCTGGAACCGCTGGATGACCGACCCGGACGGCCCGCATCGCGTGCTGGTTCCGGAAGTCGTTGCCGACGGTTTCACCGCGAAATTCGCGGCACTCGACGCAAACGCACGCGCGCGCCTCGGCGTGCACACCGTCGCGCCGGGCGAATCGGTCGCCTCGATCGCCGGCCATCTACAAGGTGCCGGAGACCGTCATCGACCGCGTGAACACGGGCAAGCGCGCCGACCTGAAGGCCGGCGACCAGCTCTGGGTCCCGGCTGGCGACGTGTCGCAGCTTCGCGCCGGCCTCGGTTCGGACATGGAGCGGCGCGTACACCGCGTCAAGAGCGGCGAGTCGCTCTGGAGCATCTCGCGCCGCTACGGCATGACGGTCCAGCAGCTCGCGCGCATGAACCACATCTCGTCGAAGTCCCTGCTGAAACCCGGCCAGCGCCTTCAGGTCGCAGGCACCGGCGGCAGCGCGCAGTCCGCTTCCGCTTCCACCGAGACGACCAAGGTCGCCGCGACCGCGGGCAAGGTGAACTACAAGGTAAAGCGGGGCGACACGCTCTCGGGCATCGCACGCCGCTTCGCGGTGAGCGTCCGCGACCTCCAGGCTTGGAATAACATGGGGGGCAGCACGGCACTGCGCGCCGGCCAGCTCCTGACGATCCACGTCGGGGGAATGGCAAGCGTCGGCGGTTGAGTTCGGCGGGAGGGAAGGCATGGGGTTCCTGGCAGGCAAGAAGGCCCTGATCGTCGGGCTCGCGACCGATCGTTCCATCGCCTGGGGCATTTCACAGGCCATGAGCCGCGAAGGCGCCGAGCTTGCCTTCACCTACCAGAACGACCGCATCAAGGAGCGCGTGGTCGCGCTCGCAGGCGAACTCGGCTCGACGCTCGTGATGCCGATGGACGTCGGATTCGACGCCGAGATCGAAGCCGCGTTCAAGCAGCTGCGCGGCACATGGACTTCGCTGGACGTCATCGTCCACTCGGTCGCATTTGCGCCGCGAGAAGCGCTCACCGGCGGATTCGTCGAGGCGACGACCCGCGAGAACTTCGCCTCTGCGCATGACGTGTCGAGCTACAGCCTGACGGCGCTCGCGAAGGCCGGCCTGCCGCTCATGGAGGGCCGCGCGGGCGCGATCCTGACCCTCTCGTACCTCGGCGCCGTCCGGTCCATACCGGCCTACAACGTCATGGGCCTCGCCAAGGCGAGCCTCGAGGCGAATGTGCGTTTCCTCGCGGCCGATCTCGGCGCGAAGAACATCCGGGTGAACGCGATTTCGGCCGGCCCGATCAAGACGCTCGCGGCTGCAGGCATTCCCGGCTTCCGGAAGATGCTGCACCACGTCGAGCAGGTATCGCCGCTCAAGCGGAACGTATCGATCGAGGACGTCGGCAACGCAGCGGCGTTTCTCTGTTCCGATCTCGCGGCGGGCATCACGGGCGAGACGCTGTACGTCGACGCCGGCTATTCACACGTCGGGATGAGCTTTCCGGAATAGCGCGAGTTGCGCGTCGCAGACCGCGCGGGTCCTTCGCTCGCTCAGGCGACAGTCGCTCAGGACCCGCCGGTCCGCGCGCGCAAGCCGCGTCACGTCAGTGTCGACGTGACCGCGTGATCGACTTGACGCCCGCCGTCTGGCCGGCCGGACCCCGAGTGAGCGACTAAAGTTCCGGCGGAGCGAACGAGGGTCGGTCCGGCCGGCCAAAGAGCGGGCGGCTGCTACTCGAACAGCTGCGGATTGACGTCGATCTCTGCGTTCGCGCGCATGGAGGTGACGTACACCGTCGCGTCGGACATCGCGGCGCGATTGCGCGCTTCGTCGTGTGCTCCGCGCTTTTCGTCCGGCGTCATCGCGGCAAACTTGCCCTGCTCCACCGATGCCACGGTCCAGATTGCCGTGTCGCCATTCGCGAGTGTCGCAACGCCGTAGCGCGGCGCTCCGCTCGGCGCCGGCGCGCGAAAAGCGGCCTCGAGGACTTCCGCGCGGCACCGCGGGATCCTTGCGAGCCACCGGTTTCGGGTCCTGCGTCGCGGCTTCGCCCTTCCACTTCGTCACTGCCGCCGGCCAGGCGGCGCCTTTCCCGAGCTCGGCGACGACTTCGCCGGCGCGCGCGGCGGCGAGCCTGGCGGCAGCTTCGAGCCGGGCGGACTCGAGGACCTCGCCGCGAACTTCCTCGAGCGGCTTCGCCCTGGCCGGCTCGTGAGCCTTGACTCCGAGCGCAACGACCTTTCCGGGTGCAATCTCGACGGTGCGCAGTTCGCGGCCAGCCAGCACGTCCGGCGAGAACACCGCTTCGGTGACTTTCGGCGTCGCGCCGAGCTCCGCGCTGCCGGCACGCGTGTAACGCTCGACGCGCTTCACCGGCAGTTTCATCTGCGCGGCGACGGCGGCGATGTCGCCAGAGGACTCGAAGGCGCGCGTGTCGAGTTCTTCCTGCGCATCGCCGAAGGCTTTCTCGACCTGCGAGTGCCGATACTCCGTCTCCAGCTCGGCACGCACTTCCTCGAAGCCCTGTATCGTCTCCGGGGTTACGCCCTCGAGCTTGATGACGTGCCAGCCGAACTCGGTCTTCACGGGTCCGCGCACCTCGCCCGGCTTCATGCTCCAGACGGCGTCGCCAAAGGGCCCGACAAAATCGGTTCGTTCGGCGTCGCCGAGGTCTCCGCCCGACTCCTTCGATCCCGTGTCGTCCGACAGCTCGCGCGCCAGGGCCGCGAAATCCTCGCCGGCCGCCGCGCGCTCGTAGGCGCGCCTGGCCTTTTCTTCGGCGGCCTTCTCGTCGCCGCCGGCCTCGATGAGGATGTGGCGCGCGTGCCGGCGGCCGGGCTGCGTGTAGCGCGCCTTGTTCTCCTCGTAGTACTGGCGGACCGCTTCCTCGGTCACGGACGCTTGTGCCGCGAAGGCGTCGATATCCAGCTCCACGAATTCGACGGTCGCCTGCTCCTCCGTCATGTACCGGGACTGGTTTGCCTCGTAGTACTTCTGGATGGCCGCGTCGTCGATCGCGACGGCCGGGACAAACTCCTCTGCCGGCACCGTCACCCATCCGACCGTCCGCAGTTCGTTGCGAAGCGCAACCTGGCGCTCGACTTCCGACGGCAGCACGAACGCCGAACTTTCGATGCCGCGGTCGAGCTGGCGGGCAAGCACGAACTCGCGCTGCTCGGCTTCGAAGCGCTCCGGCGTCATGCTGATGGAACGCAATGCGGCGTGGTACGCGTCGGCAGAGAACTTGCCGTCGACCTGGAACGCAGGCACGGACTGAATGGCTTCCAGGACATCCGCGTCCGTCGCCTCGAAATCGAGCTTCCGGGTGCGCTGGCGGACGAGCTCCATCTGCACGGCCTGGTCGAGCACGCGCTGCTGGATTGACTTGCGCATTTCATCCGGCACGCCCGATGCGCCCATCGCGGCCTCGATGCGGGACATCTGCTCCTGGTAGTTCCTCCGCACTTCCTCGACCGCGATCTCGCGGCCGTTGACCTCGATGCCCTGCGCCTTCGTGAAACTGCCGAATCGGTGCTGAAATTGACGCCCCAGAAGACGAATACGATTCCGAGCGCGACCAGGATCGTGACCGCGAATATGCCCTTCAGCTTGTCGTGGATCGTCTGGAGCATGTCTTGCCGGTGCCGCAAAAAACGGGGCGCTAGGGTAGCATGATCGCGTTTCGACCCGTAGCCAGGAGCCCGCGATGCCGATCCGTGCCTTCACCCTGATCTTGATTGCGCTCGCCGCCCTTTCGGCCGCGAAGTCCGCGGCGGCAAAGCCCGCGTTTTCGCCGATGGACGTGTTCGCGCTCGAGTGGGCGAGCGATCCGGAGATCTCGCCGGACGGCACGCAGGTGGCCTACGTGCGCCAGTCGTTCGACATCAAGACCGACAGCCGCCGGCGCATGATCTGGCTGGTCGACCGCGAAGGCGACAATCACCGGCCGCTTGCAGGCGGCGCAGGCAACCAGTCGAGCCCGCGCTGGTCGCCGGACGGCGCGCGACTTGCGTTCGTCGCCGCAGACGGCGACGGCGCGCAGATCCACATGCACTGGTTCGCCCAGGGCGTCACTGCGCGCGTGACGAACCTGGTCGAGGCGCCGACGCGCCTCGCGTGGTCGCCCGACGGGCGCCAGCTCGCGTTCGTCATGCGGGTGTCCGCGAAGCGCGAGCCGCTCAAGGTGAAGTTGCCGGAAGCGCCGAAGGACGCGAAATGGGCCGAGCCGCTGAAGGCCATCGACCGCATGGTTTACCGTGTCGGACGGCGAAGGCTTCCTGCCGGATGCGTTCGCCCAGGTATTCGTCGTGCCTGCCGACGGCGGAACTGCGCGCCAGTTGACCGACGGGTCCTGGGACCACGAAGACCTGGCATGGACCGCGGATGGCGCGGAGCTCCTGGTCTCCGCCAACCGGCACGAGAATGCGGATACGGTGCCGAACGACAGCGATATCCACGCGATCGACGTCGCGACCGGCGCGATCCGTGCGCTGACCAAGCGATTCGGCCCGGACGCGGAGCCCGCCGCTTCGCCCGACGGCAAGTACATCGCGTACACGGGCTACGACGACACATTCCAGGGATACCAGCGCGCGCGCCTGTACCTGCTCCGGCGCGACAACGGCGAAGTACGCGAGCTCGCCGCGGAACTCGATCGCGACGTCACGAACCCGACCTGGAGCCGGGACGGCCGGCGAATCTACTTCCAGTTTCGACGATCAGGGCACGACGCGCATCGCCGAAAGCGATCTCAGCGGCCGCGTGACGAACCTGGTCGACGACCTCGGCGGCGAAGGCTGGTCGCGTCCCTATGGCGGCGGCTCGTTCTCCGTTGCGCGGGACGGCACGATCGCGTACAGCGCGAACGACGCCCTCGCTCCTGCCGAGGTCGGCCTCTACGACGGCGGAAAATCGCGGCGCCTCACGAAACTCAATGGCGATCTCCTCGCATGAGCGGGAGCTCGGGCAGGTCGAGGAAATCTGGAGCACGACCGCGGCCGACGGACGTCGCGTCCAGAGCTGGCTGATCCGCCCGCCCGGCTACGACGCCGTCGAAGAAATACCCGCTGATCCTCGAGATCCACGGCGGACCCTTCGCCAACTACGGGCCGCGGTTCACTGCGGAACTGCAGCTCTATGCAGCTGCGGGATACGCCGTCCTGTTCTCCAACCCGCGCGGCAGCACGAGCTACGGCGAGGAATTCGGCAACCTGATCCACCACGCCTATCCCGGGCGCGATTTTGACGACCTGATGTCGGCAGTCGACGCTGCGATCGCGCGCGGAGGCGTCGACGAGAACCGGCTGTTCGTGACCGGCGGCAGCGGCGGCGGCGTGTTGACCGCGTGGATCGTCGGCACGACCGACCGATTCAGCGCCGCGGCGGTGCAGAAGCCCGTCATCAACTGGGCGAGCTTCGTGCTGACGGCGGACCTTCCGAATTTCTTCTACAAGTACTGGTTCAGCGCGCCGCCCTGGGAGGACTACGACGCCTACTGGCAGCGCTCGCCGCTTTCGCGCGTCGGCAACGTGAAGACGCCGACCATGGTCGTGACCGGCGAGCAGGATTTCCGCACGCCGATTTCCGAATCCGAGCAGTACTACCAGGCGCTGCGCTGCGCGGCATCGACACCCTCCTCGTCCGCGTCCCTGGACGCCCCGCACGCCCTCGACCAGCGCCCGAGCCAGCTCAACGCCCGCATCGCCTACATCCTCGCCTGGTTCGCCAAGCACGACCCCACTTCGCCTCCGGCCGCCACCGCCCCGATCAGAGCCGAGCGAGCCGGCAGCGCGAGCGAGCGAATAAAGTTCCGGCGGAGCGAACGAGTGCGAAGCCGGCTCGCGCGGCTCGGTCGGATTCAGTGCGACCTGAAACGAAAAAGGGTCGTCATTGCTGACGACCCTTCGCGATGAAATTGGCGGAGCGGACGGGACTCGAACCCGCGACCCCCGGCGTGACAGGCCGGTATTCTAACCAACTGAACTACCGCTCCAGGTCACTGGTGGGTGCTGCAGGGATCGAACCTGCGACATTCGCCTTGTAAGGGCGACGCTCTACCAGCTGAGCTAAGCACCCCGGTGGACCGAAATCCGGCCCCCCTGGGAGGCGCGGAACTATACGGCATCGGCCCGCCAAGGCCAAGCCGGCGGCGCGGTTCAGTGCGGCTGGATCGGCTTGATCGCGCGGCGGCCCGTGCGGCGCTCCGGCTCCTTCGGCCGGCTCGGCAGGCCGGCGGCGCGGCCGCCGTCGTCGTCGAGACCTGCGGGCTGCGCTCGAGCGCGATCTCGAGCACCTCGTCGATCCACTTGACCGGGCGGATGTCGAGCTTGTCCTTGATGTTCGCCGGGAATCTCGACGAGGTCCTTCTCGTTCTCGCTCGGGATCAGCACCGTCTCGATGCCGCCGCGTTGCGCCGCGAGCAGCTTTTCCTTGAGGCCGCCGATCGGCAGGATCTCGCCGCGCAGCGTGATCTCGCCGGTCATCGCGACGCTCGCGCGCACCGGGATCTTCGTCAGCGCCGAGACGAGCGCCGTGCACATGCCGGTGCCCGCGCTCGGGCCGTCCTTCGGCGTCGCGCCCTCGGGCACGTGCACGTGCACGTCCATCTTCTGGTGGTAGTCCGTCTCGAGGCCGAAGACGTCGGCGCGGCTGCGCACGACCGTCATCGCAGCCTGGATCGACTCCTGCATCACCTCGCCGAGCTGGCCGGTGTAGAGCAGCTTGCCCTTGCCCGGGAACCACGGCCGCCTCGATCGTGAGGAGCTCGCCGCCGACTTCGGTCCAGGCGAGCCCGGTCACGAGGCCGACGCGATTCGCCTCCTCCGCGCGGCCGAAGCGGAAGCGCCGCACGCCGAGGAAGTTGTCGAAAGGTTGTCGGCCGTAACGGCGACGCTTCTTGGTTTCCGGCTCGAGCAGGAGCTGCTTGACCGCCTTGCGGCAGATCTTGGCGGTCTCGCGCTCGAGGTTGCGCACGCCCGACTCGCGCGTGTAGTGACGGATGATGTCGAGGATCGCCGGGTCGTCGACCGTAAGCTCGCCGTCCTTCAGCCCGTTCTGCTTGATCTGCTTCGGCAGCAGGAAGCGGCGCCCGATGTTCTGCTTCTCGTCCTCGGTGTATCCGGGCAGCCGGATGACTTCCATGCGGTCGAGCAGCGGCGCCGGAATGTTGAGCGTGTTCGCCGTGCAGACGAACATGACCTCCGACAGGTCGAAGTCGACCTCGAGGTAGTGGTCGGAGAACGACGTGTTCTGCTCGGGGTCGAGCACCTCGAGCAGCGCGGACGACGGGTCGCCGCGGAAATCCATCGACATCTTGTCGACTTCGTCGAACAGGAAGAGCGGGTTCCTGACGCCAGTGCGCGCCATGTTCTGCAGCACCTTGCCGGGCAGTGACCCGATGTAGGTGCGGCGGTGGCCGCGGATCTCGGCCTCGTCGCGCACGCCGCCGAGCGACATGCGCACGAACTTGCGGTTCGTCGCGCGCGCGATCGACTGGCCGAGCGAGGTCTTGCCGACGCCGGGCGGGCCGACGAGGCAGAGGATCGGGCCCTTGAGCCGCTTCACGCGCTGCGTGACCGCCAGGTACTCGACGATGCGTTCCTTGACCTTCTCGAGGCCGAAGTGGTCCTCGTCGAGGACCTGTCTGCGCGGCCGCGATGTCGTGGTGAACCTTCGTGCGCTTCTTCCACGGCACCTTGACGAGCCAGTCGACGTAGTTGCGGACGACCGTCGCCTCGGCGGACATCGGCGACATGAGCTTCAGCTTGCTGATCTCGGCGTTCGCCTTCTCGCGCGCTTCCTTCGGCATGCCGGCGTTGGCGATGCGCTTCTCCAGGTCGCCGATCTCGTTCGGCGCGTCCTCGAGGTCGCCGAGCTCCTTCTGGATCGCCTTCATCTGCTCGTTCAGGTAGTACTCGCGCTGGCTCTTCTCCATCTGCGACTTCACGCGGCCGCGGATCTTCTTCTCGATCTGCAGCACTTCCATCTCGCCTTCGATCATGGACATGACCTGCTCGAGGCGGGCGCGCACGTCCTGCGACTCCAGCACTTTCTGCTTCTCGGAGAGCTTGAGCGCCATGTGCGCCGCGACGGTATCGGCGAGGCGCCCGGGCTGCTCGATGCCGGCGAGAGAAGTCAGGATCTCCGGCGGCACTTTCTTGTTGAGCTTGACGTACTGCTCGAAGTGCGACACGACCGAGCGCGTCAGCACGTCCATCTCGCGCTCTTCGTACTGCTCGACGTCGGGCAGCGGCGTCATGTCGGCGGTGAAATAGGCATCCGCCTCCATGTTCTCGACCATCGCGCGGGCGACGCCCTCGACCAGCACCTTGACGGTGCCGTCGGGGAGCTTCAGCAGCTGGAGGATGGTCGCCACCGTGCCGACCGTGTACAGGTCGCGCGGCTTCGGATCGTCGACGTCGGCCTGCTTCTGCGCGACCAGCAGGATCTGCTTGTCGCGCTTCATGGCCTCGTCGAGGGCGAGGATCGACTTGTCGCGGCCGACGAATAGCGGGATCACCATGTGCGGGTAGACCACGACGTCGCGCAACGGCAGGACCGGCACGCGGGTGGCCTGGGGGGCACTCGGGGACTTGCTTTTCGCTTCGGGCACTGTCGGATCCTCGGGCGGACGGCGCCGCCGTGGCTTCAGGAAGGATACGTCATGGGGGCGAGTGGCTGTGCGTAACAAGTCGCAAGTCGGGAAGGCAACCGGAGGGGACGGTCCCCTTCAGATGTGGACGCCGTCACGACCTGCAATGTCGCGGGACCTGAAGGGGACAGTCCCCTTCTCGCAGCACGTCAGTGCGTGTCGGAGCCCGCGGCCCGCCGGATCTCCGGCGCGGTCACCTGGGACTCGTCGCTGCGGTAGACGAGGTAGGGCTTGCTGTCGCCCAGGATGACGGTCTCGTCGACGACGACCTTGGCCACGTTCTTGAGGGACGGCAGGTCGTACATGATGTCGAGCAGCACGTTCTCGAGGATCGTGCGAAGGCCGCGCGCACCGGTCTTGCGGTCCATGGCCTTGCGGGCGACCGCCCGCAGTCCATCGTCCCGGAGCTCCAGGTCCACGCTCTCCATCTCGAACAGCCGCGCGTACTGCTTGGAAAGAGCGTTCCGCGGCTGGGTCAGGATCGTGACCAGCGCGTCCTCGTCGAGCTCCTCGAGCGTCGCGACCACCGGCAGGCGGCCGACGAACTCCGGGATGAGGCCAAACTTGATGAGGTCCTCGGGCTCGACGTCCTTGAAGAGGTCGGCGCCCTGGGGTCGCTCGGAAGGCGCACTGCACCTCGGCGGCAAAGCCGATTCCGCCGCGGGAGCTGCGCTTCTCGATGATCTTCTCGAGTCCGGCAAAGGCGCCGCCGCAGATGAACAGGATGTTGGTCGTGTCGACCTGCAGGAATTCCTGCTGCGGGTGCTTGCGGCCGCCCTGCGGCGGAACCGAGGCGATGGTGCCCTCGATCAGCTTCAGCAGCGCCTGCTGGACGCCCTCGCCCGACACGTCGCGCGTGATCGAGGGGTTGTCGGATTTCCGCGAGATCTTGTCGATCTCGTCGATGTAGACGATGCCCGTCTGCGCCTTCTCCACGTCGTAGTCGCACTTCTGGAGAAGCTTCTGGATGATGTTCTCGACGTCCTCGCCGACGTAGCCGGCCTCGGTGAGCGTCGTCGCGTCCGCGATCGTGAACGGAACGTTCAGGAGCCGCGCGAGCGTCTCGGCGAGCAGCGTCTTGCCGCAGCCGGTCGGGCCCGATCAGCAGGATGTTGCTCTTGGCGAGCTCGACCTCGTCCTTGTCGTTGCGATGGCGCTTGTCGCCTGGCCGCGCCTGCAGGCGCTTGTAGTGGTTGTAGACCGCGACCGCGAGGATCTTCTTGGCGCGGTCCTGGCCGATCACGTACTCGTCGAGGACTTTGCGGATCTCGTGGGGCTTCGGCAGGCGGTCGCGCGACCGCTCCTGCTTCTCCTCGAGCTCCTCGCGGATGATGTCGTTGCAGAGTTCGACGCACTCGTCGCAGACGAAAACCGAGGGGCCGGCGATGAGCTTGCGCACCTCGTGCTGGCTCTTGCCGCAGAAGGAGCAATAGAGCAGCTTGCCGTCGTCGTGCTTGCCCCGCGTGTCGTCGACCATGCGTCGTGCCCCTCGTTCGCCGGGAGGCCGGCTGCCTTTTTATAGCATGCCGGTTTCTAGCCGGTAAATTCCTTTTCTATCTCAACTAGTTGCTGCCGCTATCTCCAGCGGAGTCTCATCGAGGTCCTACCCAAGTTGCGGCAACTGGCCGCGCTTTTCGAGGACGCCGTCCACAATTCCATAATCGCGCGCCTGCTCGCCGCTCATGAAGTTGTCGCGGTCCAGTGTCCCTGCCGATCTTCTCGAGCGGCTGGCCCGTGTGGTGCGACGAGGATCTCGTTGAGGCGCCGGCGCGCATCGAGGATCTCGCGGGCGTGAATCTCGACGTCGGTTGCCTGGCCGTGGAAGCCGCCGAGCGGCTGGTGGACCATGATTCGCGAGTGCGGCAGCGCGAAGCGCTTGCCTTTCGCGCCGGCGGCCAGCAGCACGGCACCCATCGACGCCGCCTGGCCCACGCAGATCGTGCGAGATGTCCGGCTTGATGAACTGCATGGTGTCGTAGATCGCGAGCCCCGCGGTGACGGCGCCGCCGGGCGAGTTGACGTACAGGTGGATGTCCTTGTCCGGGTTCTCGGACTCGAGGAACAGGAGCTGGGCGACGATCAGGTTCGCCATGTGGTCCTCGACCTCGCCGACGATGAAGACGACGCGCTCCTTCAGGAGCCGCGAGTAGATGTCGTAAGCACGCTCGCCGCGGGCGGTCTGTTCGACCACCATCGGGACAAGGTTCAGCGCCCTTGGTTTCGCTACCTTTGGTCACCGCATTACCCCACTGCTTCGGACGCGGGATCGGCGCCGAAGTTCATGATGTCCTTGAAACTGCCCGGCTGGTCCGTGACCTGGGCCGCATTGATGATCCAGGCAACGGCCTGGTCTTCAAGAACTGACATCTGCAGCTGGCGCGTGGCAGCCTCGTTCTGCAAGTACTGCCGGCGCGCTTCGTCCGGGTCCGAGTAGGTCGAGACGAGCTCGTCGAGCCGGCTCTGGAGCTGCTCGGCATTCGGCTGGATGCCGGCCTTGCGGATGACCTCGTTCAGGATGAGGCCGAGCGCGACCCGGCGCTTCGCCCCGGGCTCGAAATTCTCGCGCGGCGGCAGCTGCCGCGGGTCGCGGCTGCCGCTGCGGCGCAGGAGCTCGATCTGCATGTCGCGGATCTCGGCTTCGACGAGCGCCTTCGGCACTGCAATCGGGTTTGCCGCGAGAAGCTGCTCCATGACCTGCGCCTTTGAGCCGCGCCTGCACCGCCTGGGCAAGCTCGCGCTCCATGTTTTCGCGCACTTCGGCGCGCAGCGCATCGATACCGCCCTCGGTGACGCCGAACGCTTCGCAGAACGCCGCGTCGACTTCCGGCAGGCTGGCTCTCCTCGACCTTGCGCACGATGGCCTGGAAGCGCGCCGTTTTTCCCGCGAGGTGCCTGGACTGGTATTCATCCGGAAAGCGAAGGTCAAACTCGCGCTTCTCGCCGGCTGCGGCGCCGCGCACGCCCTGTTCGAAATCCGGCAACAGCCGGCCGGCGCCGAGGACGATCACGAGGTTCTCGCTCTTGCCGCCTTCGAAAGCCTCACCACCGATGCGGCCCTCGAAATCGATCGTGATGCGGTCGCCGTCCTTGCAGCCGCGCGCGACTTCCTTCCAGTCCGGGCGTTGCCGCCGCAGGCTCTCGATCATCGCGTCGACATCGGCTTCACCGACGGAGGCAGTCGGCCGCATCAGCTGGATGGCGCCCGAGGTCCTTCAATTCGACCTGCGGGAAACACCTCGAATGTCGCGGTGTAGCGCAGGTCGTCGGGCTCGCCGGTTTTCTGCGGCTCGATACGAGGGCCGCCCGCAGGCTGCAGCTTCTCCTGTCGCAGCGCCTCCGCGAATGTTTCGCGAATGAGGTCGGAAACGACCTCGTCGCGCACCTCGCGTCCGTAATGCTTGCGAACGACGTGGATCGGGGCCTTGCCCGGCCGGAAGCCCTTGATGCGCACGGTGCGGCTCACCTTGAGCAGGCGCGCGTCGACTTGCTGGCGCACGCGGCGTCGCCGGCACGGACACCTCGATGCGGCGCTCGAGCCCCGGCAGTGTCTCCACTGAAACCATCATCGGTCGATCAACCTCGTGGTGCGAAAGGAGAGACTCGAACTCTCAAGGGTTTCCCCACCGGAACCTAAATCCGGCGCGTCTGCCAATTCCGCCACTTTCGCATCTGGAACCGGCCCGAAAACACGGCACCCCTGCCGCGTTTACAGCCAATAAGTATAGCGTAAGGGAATTACGGCGGCCGGCGGCCGGCGCCGGCTGCGAACCCAGGCGGACTGAGGAAGGCGATCGCGCTCGGCAGGACGAAAGCCGCAAGTACGGCAAGGCTCGCGCCGGCGCGTGCGCACGACAAAACCGGAGTACGTGGCCAGGTAAAAAAATACGATCGTTACGCCGGCGGCGAGGATTGCGCCGAACTTGAGCGCCGCCAGCGCCGATTCGATCGGTGTCGGGTCGTCGTCGGCCGTGGGTCCGCCCGGCCAGTGATAGGTGGGCTCCGGAATTTCACGACGCGGTTCGCGCATGGCGGCTCTTGAAGGAAATGGTGGGCCATGTAGGACTCGAACCTACAACCTACGGATTAAGAGTCCGGAGCTCTACCAATTGAGCTAATGGCCCGAATGCAAGTTGGGGCGAGCGACGGGATTCGAACCCGCGACGGCCGGAATCACAATCCGGGGCTCTACCAGCTGAGCTACGCCCGCCAACGTGGTCCGCGAAAATTATATAGGAAGGCCGTTCGGGACGCGCGAATTGGTGCGCCCGGAGGGACTCGAACCCCCGACCGGCGGATTAGAAATCCGCTGCTCTATCCAGCTGAGCTACGGGCGCACGGCGGGTTTCGCCGGGGCGCCCGAGTGTAGTACAGGCGACGGGGACCTGCAGCGAGCTAATTGGGCGCAGCTTCCGCCATCTCATCCTTGCCTGCGAGGTGATACGCCTTGCGCAGGTGCGATTCGACGGTCGGCAAGATCTCGCGAGCGAACGCCTTTGCGTCCGGGTCCTGGCCGGATGCGATTTCGGATTTCAGGAGCTGCACGGTCTCCTCGTGCGCCTTGATCTGTTCAGCCAGGTATTCCTGGTCAAACCGCGCCCCTTGCTTCGCCTGCAGGGCCTTGAAGGAATCTAGCTGGGCCTTGCTGGGCGTGGCCGGCAATTCAATTCCCTTTGCCTTCGCCAGGTCTGCAAGCTTCTGGTTCGTCGCTCCATGCTGATCGACCATCATCGCGCCGTACTCGCGTACCTCGGCGCTCGTGCCCTTATTTTCGGCCAGTTGGCCGGCTGCGACTTCGGCCTTGCCACCCTGGGCGAGCTTCTGAAAGAAATCACTTTCCGCCGCATGGGCTGCAAATGCCAACGCGGCGAAGGCGGCGACCAGGAACGTGGATTGGGTTTTCATGCGACTCTCCGCAGCGGGCGCCGGTCGGCGCCGTGGATCGCACGCAGGATGTGGAACGGCTGCAGTCCATTCCATCGGCACGAAAGCCAAAGCTTCGTCAGTCGATGCCTGCACTGCCAGGGAATCGAGATGTGAAACCAGCCAATTGGTCGGGGCAGAGGGATTTGAACCCCCGACCCTCTGCTCCCAAAGCAGATGCGCTACCAGACTGCGCCATGCCCCGACGCGCCGGCATCGTACGAAGGCATCCGGGGGACGTCAATTTGCCGCCGCGGACTCACGTTGTCTGCCCGCCCGCCAAGCAAAATCTGTTCTTTTTAAACCACAGTGGCAATTCGGCAATCGAAAGGTGTAGATTCCAGCCATCACAATCGCATCGCGATTGTCGTATTTATGCAAATTGGGGGTCGACGTGAAAAAGCAACGCCCTTGGCACGTGCAATCCGGATCGCGATCGGCGGCGCCGCCGGTCTTTCCGCGGCATTCGCGTCCACCGTCGGCCTGTCGCAGGAAGCGGCGCTGGACGAAGTCGTCATCACCGGATCGCGAATCCGCCAGAACCCGCTCGAAGAGCGGCTGCCGGTGCTGTCCGTCAGCTCCGAAGATTACGACGCGAGCGGCGCGACGTCGATCGCCGACTTCGTGCAGAAGCTGCCGATCGCGGGCTCCGCGATCAACCGCACGAACAATTCTTCCGGCAACCTCGGCTATCCGCCGGACGGCGGCGGCATCGGCGCCGGCGCGGCGGAAATGGACCTGCGCTACCTCGCCTCCAAGCGCGTGCTCGTGCTCGTCGACGGCCGGCGCTGGGTCAAGGGTTCGTCGGGCTCCGGCGTCTCCGGCGCGGTCGACCTGAACTCGATCCCGGCCAACGCGATCAAGTCGATCGAAATCCTGCAGGACGGCGCTTCCGCCGATCTACGGCTCGGATGCGATCGGCGGCGTGCTGAACATCATCACGGCCGACGACTACGACACGTTCAAGATCTCCGGCTACACCGGGCAGTACGGCGAAGGCGACGGCGAGACCGCGGAGTTCGACATGCGCATGGGTGCGAGCGGCGAGCGCGGCCGCGCGCTGCTCGACATCAGCTACACGAACCAGAAAGAAGTCAACACGGCGGATCGGCCGACTTCGGAGTTCCCGATTCCGGGCTACCACGTTTGGCGTGAGCTCGGGCACGCCTGCCGGGCGCTTCGTGTTCTTCGATCCCGACTGTGATCGGCGATTTCGTGACGAACGATCACGCGTCAGCATCACGGCGACAACGCGAGCCCGATTTACATCCCGGGCGACCCCGCGACTACCGGCGCGCGACGACTTCCACGACTTCGCGCTGGACGACCGCTTCAACTACCAGCCGTTCAACCACCTGGTGACGCCGAACGAGCGCTTCAACGTGTTCGCGAAGGGCGAATACGACATCACCGACAACGTGAGGTTCCGTGGGACTGGCCAGCTTCAACAATCGCCAGTCGCAGGGCCGCGCGGCGCCGGTGCCGCTTGTTCTTCGGCGTGGACGGCGGCTCGACGCCGTACATGGTCAACTTCTTCATGCCGGCGGACCACCCGTTCAACCCGTTCGGCATCGACCTCGACGGCAGCGGCGCGACGACCGGCACGGCCAATGCGCCGTTCTTCACCAAGCGGCCGACTCGAGGCGGGACCGCGCATCTTCAACCAGGACGTGGACACCTGGTACCTGTCCGGCGGCTTCGACGGCGAATTCGACGCTCGGCGAGCCGCACGATGTACTGGGACGTCACGGGCATCCGCTCGGAGAACAACGCGACGGCAGACGAAGCTCAACCAGTTCAATGCGCGCATGCTGAACGTCGCGCTCGGCGATCCCGCGGTCTGCGCCGCGACGCCCGGCTGCGTGCCGCTCAACATCTTCGGCGAAGGCTCGCTGACGCCGGAGATGCTCGACTTCGTGACCTATACCGGCGTCGACACCAGCAGCCAGAAGCTGGTCGACATCACCGCCAACCTGTCGGGCGAGCTGTTCGACCTGCCGGCGGGCGGCGCTCGGCTTCGCGGTCGGTTACGAGCACCGCGAGGAGGACGGCAGCTTCATCCCGGACCCGGTGGTCGCGGCCGGCGAAACCGCGGACGTGCCGACCAACCCGACTTCGGGCGGCTACGACGTGGACGAGTTCTACGGCGAGGTCATCGTCCCGATCCTGAAGGACGTGACGGCGTTCGACTCGCTGTCGCTCAGCGCGGCCGCGCGCTACTCGGACTCGGACCTGTTCGAGAGCGAGACCGGGCACCAAGTTCTCCGTCAACTGGGGCCCGATCGAGAACCTGATGTTGCGGGTCGAGCTATGCCGAGGGATTCCGCGCGCCGAACATCGGCGAGCTGTTCAACCTCGGCTCGCGCTTCGACTCCGGGATCACGGACCCCTGCAACACGGCCGTCAATCCGGTTCCAGCCGGCCAACTGCGCGGCGCTCGGCGTGCCGGCCGAACTACGTGCAGCTGAACCCGCAGATGTCCGTCGACACCGGCGGCAATCGCGACCTGCAGCCGGAGACTTCGGAAACCTTGACGGCCGGCTTCACGTGGCAGATCCCGCTGAGCGGCAGTTTCGAGCGCCTGCTGGTCGAGGCCAACTACTACGACATCCACGATCGACGGCGCGATCCAGGCGCCGGACGCGCAGGACACGCTGGATGCCTGCATCGCGACGCTCGATCCGCTGTTCTGCAACCAGGTCAACCGCAGTCCGAGCGGCACGATCACGAGCATCGAGGGCACGCTGAACAACATCGGCGGCATCGAGACCTCGGGCGTCGACATCAACTTCGATCTCAGCCTGGGCGAGTCGGGAGCCGGGCAGTTCCGGTTCCAGCTGATGGCCTCGTTCCTGTTCGACTACGACGAGCTGTTCGCGAACTCGGCTGGCGGCTTCGACCGTGTCGACCGCGCGGGCCAGGAGCTCGGCTCGCCGACGCGCGGCTTCGTCGAGGAGAAGGTGACGCTCAACACGTTCTGGAATCTGGGCGACTTCTCGGCGCTGCTTGCGCTGCGCTACCTCAGCTCGCTGACCGAGCAGTGCGTCGGCCTCGTGGCGGACTTCGGCCGAGACCGACTCTGCTGCTCCGACCCGGTCGGGCTGACCAACAAGCTCGACAGCCAGCTGTACACGGACCTGCAGTTCGGCTGGGCGCCGGAAGACCTGTTCGGCGGCGGCTGGACCTTCGCGGTCGGCGTGCAGAACCTGACGGACGAGTCGCCGCCCATCTGCTTCTCCTGCGACTTGAACAGCCTCGACGGGACGATCTACCCGATCGCGGGCCAGTTCTGGTACCTGCGGGCGACGTTCCAGAATTGACGGCAGCCTCGCCTTCATGGCGCAGAAAAGCCCCCGCAAGGGGGCTTTTCTTTGGCGCGTCCGGCCTGGCCGCGGCCGCGCGACGGCGGCCATATAATGTCGCCGCGGCCGCTCCCGCGGGATGACGGAGACAGATGGATGGCGGATGCGGTCCGGGCAGCGAGCCTACCCTGACGCCCGAGGCGCGGCTCGAGCTTGCGCCGATCGCTCGAAGAGCGCCAGCGAGCACGGCGACGCCCTCCTCGCCTACTACCGCGCCATCATCGAGTCGCAGCGCGCAGGGCCGCTGGCTCGACACGGCGATCGACGCCGCCGCGAGCTCTTCGGCCGCGTGACGCACGCCATGCGCTACGTGAAGGCCGGCCGCCGCCGCGTCTTCGAGCATGGCCCTCGCGCCGGTCTACGCCCGCCATGGCCGCGAGGCGCTCGCGCGCTTCGATGAATGCCTCGCGATCCAGATCGGCGAGCGCCGCGCGCAGCCCGCGGACCCGCGCCAGAAGCCGTCGATACTGTATTTCCCGGGCCTGCCCGCCGCGCCCTGGCATCGAGCGCGACGGCATTTCCCTGGTTCGCGGCGCTCGAGCGCGCAGACGGCTGCGATCCGCGAGGAGCTGCTCGCCGTCGATGCCGCGCACGGAGCACGGCGAGCGCGTGTTCGACAGCGACGAAGCCGAGCGGCGCGGACTCGCCGGCGAGCGCGGCGCGCCGTCCTGGAACGGCTTCTACTTCTACCGCCACGGCGAGCGGCGCGACGACAACCATGCGCTCTGCCCGCGCACGTCGGCGGCGCTCGAGGCGCTGCCGCTCGTGCGCATCCGCGGCAACGCGCCCGAGGTGATGTTCTCGGTGCTGACGCCGGGCACGCACATCCTGCCGCACCGCGGCGTCACCAACACGCGCGTCGTCTGCCACCTGCCGCTCGTCGTCCCGGAGGATTGCGCGCTGGTGGTCGGCGGCGAGACGCACGCCTGGCGCGAGGGCGAGGCAGTCGCGTTCGACGACACCTACGAGCACGAGGCATGGAACCGCGGATCGCAGCACGCGCGTCGTGCTGATCATCGACGTCTGGAACCCGCATCTCACGGCGGCGGAGCGCGACGCGGTCGCGGTCCTCGTCGAGGCCATGGGCGATTTCAACAAGGCGGCAGGCATATGAGCGCAAAGATCATCGACGGCAAGCGGATTGCGGAGGAGTTCCGGCGCGAGGTCCGCGCCGGCACGGACGCGCTCGAGCGCGCAGGGCCGCCGCAGGCCGGGGCTCGCCGTCGTCATGGTCGGCGACAACGCCGCCTCGGCGGTCTACGTGCGCAACAAGCGCCGCGCCTGCGAGGAGACGGGCATCGTCTCGGTCGCCCACGACCTGCCTGCATCCACGGCCGAGGCCGAGCTGCTCGCACTGATCGACCGGCTGAACGCGGATCCCGCGATCGACGGCATCCTGGTCCAGTTGCCCCTGCCCGCGCACATCGGCTCGGCGGCCGTGCTCGAGCGCATCGACCCGTGCCAAGGACGTCGACGGATTCCATCCCTACAACGTCGGGCCGGCTCGCGCAGCGCATGCCGGTGATGCGGCCCTGCACGCCCTACGGAATCATCCTGATGATGGAGCGCGAGGGCCTCGACGATGCAAGGGCAGGAATGCGGTGATCGTCGGCCAGAGCAACATCGTCGGGCAAGCCCATGGCGCTTCGAGCTGCTGATGAAGAATGCGACGGTCACCGTCTGCCACAGCCGGACGCGCGACCTCGCGCGCTATGTCGGCGAGGCCGAAATCCTCGTCGCGGCGATCGGAAAGCCGCGGTTTGTGCCGGGTGCCTGGGTGAGGCCGGGCGCCGTCGTGCATCGACGTCGGCATCAACCGGCTGCCGGACGGCAGGCTCGTCGGCGACGTGCGAGTTCGACGAGGCCGCGCAGCGCGCCGGCTGGCATCACGCCGGTGCCCGGCGGCGTCGGCCCGATGACCATCGCCGCGCTCATGAAGAACACGCTCGAGTCCGCGCACGCGCCGCGGATAACAAGGGGACGTCACCTTTACAGCGGGACGTCACATTGCGGTCGATGAACGGCAAAGGTGACCGTCCCCTTTGTATCCTCTTATTTCCGCCGCCAGGTCGTGCCGTCCGGCCCATCCTCGAGCAGGATGCCGGCGGCGGCGAGTTCGTCGCGGATGCGGTCGGATTCGGCCCAGTTGCGCCGGCGGCGCGCCTCGATGCGCGCCGCTACCTGCCGCTCGATCTCGGCGGCGTCGAGCGCCGCGGACGCCGGCCTCCTCCGCTGGCGAGCGAGTCCGACGCGCGTCGCCGAGCCATTCGCGCTGCCGGATGCGCTCGAGCAGCCCGATGACGCCGCCGAGCTGCCGGATCTCAGCCGCGAGCGACCGATGCCTGCGCGCGGTCGCCCGCTGATTTCGCGACGTTGAGCTCGCGCGCCGCCGACTGCAGCGCGGCGATCGCGCCGGGCGTGTTGAAGTCGTCGTCCATCGCCGCCGCGAACTCGCGCGTCGCATCGCCCGGCTCGAATGGCGGTCGCGGGCTCGACATCGCGCAGCGCGAGGTAGAGGCGCTGCAGCGCCGCGTCCGCCTGGCGCAGGTTGTCGTCCGTGTAGTTGACCGGCGCACGGTAGTGCGAAGCGAGCAGGAAGGCGCGCAGGACCTCCGGGCGCAGCCGCGGCAGCACTTCGCGCACGGTGAAGAAATTGCCGAGCGACTTCGACATCTTCTCGTCGTCCACGCGCACGAACCCGTTGTGCATCCAGAGCCTTCGCGAAAGGCGCGTCGCAGGCCGCGCAGCTCTGGGCGATCTCGTTCTCGTGGTGCGGGAACTTGAGGTCCATGCCGCCGCCGTGGATGTCGAACGTCGGGACCCGAGCATGCGCCACCGCCATCGCCGAGCACTCGATGTGCCAGCCGGGACGGCCCGATGCCCCATGGCGAGTCCCAGGCGGGTTCACCGGGCTTGGCGCGCTTCCACAGCACGAAGTCGAGCGGGTCGCGCTTCGCCTCGTCGACCTCGACGCGCGCACCGGCACGCAGGTCCGCCAGCTTCTTGCCGGACAGCCGGCCGTAATTCGGGAATCGGGCGACCGCGTAATAGACGTCGCCGTTCGGGACGACATAGGCGAAGTCCGCGCGCCACGAGCCGCTCGATCATGGCGACGATCTCGGGGATGTAGGCGGTCGCGCGCGGCTCGTGGTCCGGCTTCTCGATGCCGAGTCGCGTCGAAATCATCGTCCATCGAGGCGATGAACCGCGCAGTCAGCGCATCGATAGGGCTCGCCGCGCTCGCGCGCGCGATCGAGGATCTTGTCGTCGATATCGGTGATGTTCCGCACGTAGGTCACGCGATAGCCGGATGCGCGGAGCCAGCGCCGCGCGACGTCGAATGCGATCTGCGAGCGCGCGTGGCCGACGTGGATATGGTCGTAGACCGTCATGCCGCAGACGTACATGCGCACATGGCCCGGCTCGAGCGGCTCGAACGGTTCCTTGCGGCCGGTCATCGAGTTGTGGATCCGAAGCACGCGCTCAGGCTCCACGCATCCGCGACGCACCCGCCAGCCGGTCGCGCACGAGCGCCTGCGGCATCGCGGCCAGGAGGGCCGCAAGCTCGGGGCCGTCGTGGCGCCCCGTCAATGCGAAACGGAGCGGCATGTAGAGCGCCTTGCCCTTGCGGCCGGTTCGCGACTTGAGCCGTTCCGCGAGCGTGCGCAGGTCAGCCGCCGTCTCTGTAAACGACGCGAGCGCCGCGTCGAAGAACTCGGGCCCCGCCTCCGCGATCGCCTTCGCTGCTTCAGGAGCGAGCGGCGGCAGCGTGCCACCGAGGACCGCGAGCCATTCGCGCGCATCGCCTGGCAGCAGCAGGTTCCCTTTCAGCAGGTCCGCGACCGACGTCGCGCCGGTCCGCGCGCCAGTCGGCAGGGAATTCCGACGCGAGCCAGCGGCTCGCGGATTCCGCGTCCAGCCTGCAGCACCGCTTCGCGCTGCCAGTGCTCGAGCTGCGCGTCGATCGAAATGCGCCGGCGCGCGGCCGAGGCTGGTCGAGCGTGGAAATGCCGCGGAAAATCGCCTCGGATCGACCCACTCGTCCGGCGCGCCGTGATGGCCGAGCCGCAACAGGTAGATTTCCGAGCGCGGCGGCGAGGTAGCCGCGGTTGCGAAGTTCGGCAAGCGTAACGCTGCCGCGCCGCTTCGACTGCGGCGCTCCGCCCGCATCGAGCAGCAGCGGCAGATGTCCGTAGCGCGGCGCGTCGAGTCCGAGCGCGCGCAGCACGAGGAGCTGCCGCGGCGTATTGCTCAGGTGGTCGTCGCCGCGCAGCACCTGTGTCACGCCCATCAGCGCATCGTCCACGGCGTTGCAGAAGAAGAAGACGGCACCGCCGTCGGCGCGCCGCACGACGAAATCGCCGAGTCGCGGCAGACTCCACGACCTGCGGTCCACGCACGAGATCGTCAAAGCGTATCGTCTCGCGAGGCCGGAATCGCTGAATCGCAGCGCGGCGCTGCCGGCCGGAGGCGGCGCGCTCCGCGCGCGCGATGGAATCGAGCTCGCGGCAGGTGCCGGCGTAGCGTGGCGGCTGGCCTGCCGCCAGCTGAGTCTTGCGCGCGACTTCGAGCTCGGTCGGCGTGCAGATAGCAGGGATAGGCATGGCCTTCGCGCTCGAGGCGTTCGAAGAGCGTCCGCGTAAAGTTCGCCTCGCTCCGACTGGCGGTATGGGCCCCGGCCGTCGTCGCGGTCCGGGCCCGCATCCCAGTCGATTCCCAGCCATTCGAGGTCCGCGATCTGGGCCGCGACAAAGTCTCGCTTCCGCGCTCCCGGTCGGTGTCCTCGATGCGCAGGATGAAGCGGCCGCCGCGGCCGCGCGCAAACAGGAAGCTGAAAAGCGCCGTCCGGGCGTTGCCCGGATGCAGGGCGCCCGTCGGGCTTGGCGCGAATCGCGTGACGACTGTCCGTTTCCATTGCAATCACAGTCTAAGGGATCGGACCCGCCGCCTCACGCGGGAGGTAGGCTAAAATCGCGTGCGAGGTGAAATCCATGCCGCGACTCGTCATTCTCCTGCTCGCCTTGTTGTCGCCGCTTGCCGGCGCTCGCGCAGACGGCGAGCATCGCTTGCGCCGCGGGTCCGCTTCGAGACGTCGCAGGCGATTTCGTCGTGGAAGTCGACACGGTGCGCGCTCCGCTGACAGCGGAGAATTTCCTGCGCTACGTGCGTGACGGCGCATACGACGGCACGGTTTTCCACCGCGTGATCGCGAACTTCGTGATCCAGGGTGGCGGCTACGACGAACGGCTCGCCGAGCGCCCCGGCCGCGCCGCCGATCCCGAACGAAAGCGGCAACGGCCTTTCGAATCGGCGCGGCTCGCTCGGGCTCGCGCGCGAGGACTCGCCGCATTCGGGCTGCTCGCAGTTCTACATCAACCTCGTCGACAACGCGGCCCTCGATCCCCGTGCCGAACCGCTGGGGTTACGCAGTCTTCGGCCAGGTCGTCGAGGGCATGGACGTTGTCGACCGCATCGGTTACCTGCCACCGAAACCGTCGCGTCGTTCGGCGCGGACGTCCCGATGCAGAAGCCGGTGGTACGCCGCGCCTACGTCGTCGAGTGCAGCGTCTCCTGCCCCGCCCGCGACACCGCCTCAGCCGCCGAAGGAAACGAAGGCGGATCGAGACGAAGTGACCGTCCTGGTTCGCTTCCGACCTTCACCTCGATCCCTCGACGCCCGGAAATCGCCGCCCGGTTCCAGCGATTCCTGGCCGGCCCGGTTCGCGGCGCGCGCTCACTGTTCCTGCTCGGAGACCTCTTCGAGGCGTGGATCGGCGACGACGATCCGGAGCCGGCGCACCGCGAGGTGATCCGAGTCGATAGCCGCCCTGGCGGCCGGCGGAACGCTTGTCTATGTCATGCGCGGCAATCGCGACTTCATGATCGGCGAACGCTTCTGCTCCGAAGCCGGCGCGATCCTGCTCGATGACCCTGCGATCACGACTGCTTGCGGGCGAGCGGATCTGATATCAGCCACGGCGACGGACTCTGCGTGGATGATCGCGCCTACCAGCGATTGCGCGCGCTCGTTCGTGACGAGATCCTTCGCTGCGGGCGTTTGCGCGCCTGCCGATCGAGGCGCGGCGCAGGCTCGCATGGAGGCCCGCGCGGGCAGCCGCGAGCACCTCGCGAATGCGTCGAGCTACATCACGGACGTCAATCCAGCCTGCGGTCGAGTCGTTTCATGCGGGCGCAGGCGTCGAACTCATGATCCACGGCCACACGCATCGTCCGGGCGTGCATCGCTTCGAGTCGGCGGCCTGGCGCGAACCCGCATCGTTCTCGGCGCATGGCACGACGAGGCGAACGTCATCCGGTGGGACGACTCCGGCCCGCAGCTCATCCCCTGCCCGGTGTGAGCCTGCCGCGGCGCGGTCCTCGTGCCGGGCGGGGTCCCGCGCGCGCCAGGCGTCGGACCTTCGAGCGAGCGCGGGACCCCGCCGGCCCGCGACCAGCGCCGAACGGCGTCGAGCGCGCGACCGCGCCCTAGCGCTCCATTTCGTCGCGCTCGAGTTCGCTCGCCGCATCGAGCAGCTGGTCCGCGCTCGCAGTAGCGGCGCTTCGGATCCTTGGCGATGCAGTTGTAGAGCAGCTCCTCGAAGCGCTTGAGCTCCGCCTTGAGCTCCGGCAGCGGCGAATGCGCGTGCTTGTAGATCACCTGCATCGGCGTGCCCGCGACGTACGGTTTCCGCTGCATCAGCATCTCGTAGAAGATGATCCCCATGCTGTAGATGTCGCTGCGCGCGTCCGTGTCGCGGCCGTGGCCCTGCTCCGGGCTCATGTAGTACGGCGTGCCGAAGATCTCGCCGCTGTTCGTCAGCGTCGCATCGAGCTCGACGTGCTTCGAGAGGCCGTAGTCGATCAGCTGCGACCGACGAGTTCGTCGCGCAGCATGACGTTCCCGGGCTTCAGGTCGCGGTGCAGGACGCCCGCGTCGTGCAGCACCTTGAGCGCCTCGGCCATCTGCCGCAGGAAGGTCAGCGCGCGCAGCGGGTGAATACCCTGCTTGATGCGGCCGCGCAGGTCGCCGAGCGGAAAGTACTCCATGGCGATGAAGGCATGGTCGTCGGCGACGCCGAAGTCGTGGACCCGCGCGACGTTCGGGTGCTCGATCGCAGCGGCGATCTGGTACTCGCGCAGGAAGCGGTCGAAGTTCCGCACGCCCGAGCTTTCGTCCGGCGGCTGGTGCAGGACCTTCAGCGCGACCTTGCGAGCCGTTCCGCTCGCTTTCCGCGAGGTAGACGCTCGAGACCGGGCTTTCGGCAAGCTGGCTCACGTAGCGGAATCCGCGGATCGATGCGTCACCGAACCGGGTTGCGCGCGACGGAGTCGTCGGCACGCACCGCGGGCCGGGTGAATTGGCCGCGCCGGGCCTGCGCCGCGCGCAGCGCCGCGATCAGCGCGTCATGGTCGAACTTTCGCGCGACAGGCAGGCGTGCGCGCCGGCGTGAATAGCCGTCTTCTTCGAGTCTCCGGCGACGCGCTTGCGACAACAGGTAGATGATCGGCGGAAAGCCGTTGCGGCGGCTCAGGTCGCGCAGCCAGTCGATGCCGAATTCGCCGCCCGACCTTGTCGCCGAGGAGCACGGCGTCATAGGCGCTTCCCGAGAAATCGGCCGGCAAGCGGCCGCGCGTCGCCGGCTCGTACTCGGCGACGGACGGACTGAATCGAAACCGGTGAGCACGTGGCGTGCCAGTAGATCGCCGGAATTCGTTCTGGTCGTCGATGATCAGAACCCGGACCGTCATGCGCGCATTCTACATGGCGCGCGACACCGCCGGTTGGCAGGCGCAAAGCCAGCACGACGTCGCCGACATTCGTGCCGGTCGGCCCGGTGTGACGAGGATCGCCGGTCGCTTCCAGCAGCGGCCCGGAGTCCGCCGCCGCGAGCGCCGCTGCGGGATCGATGCCTGCAGTCAGCGCGCGCTGCAGCGGTTTCGCCGTCGACGATTGCGCCGGCATCCTCGCTCGCGCCGTCGCGTCCGTCCGTGCCGGCTGCGAGCAGCAGGAATTCCGGATGACCCGCAATGCAGCCGTGCCGCCGCAACCGCAAGGTGCTGGCAGCGCCCGCCACGCCCGGCGACGCTCGGGCAGTCGCAACAACCGTCTCGCCGCCGTGGATCACGAGGTCCGCATCGCCAACGGCGAGCTCGTGGCAGATGCGACGCGCCGCTGCTTCGGCATCGCCCGCGAGTCGCTCGCTTCCGCGCTCGACCGCAGCCCCGCGCCGTCGCTGCGCGCGCGACTGCGTCGAGCGCGTCGTCGAGCGAACCGACGAGTCGCGGCCCGAGTCCCGGCGCGTCGAGCAGGCCCGATGCGAGCACGGCCGGATCGTCGCGAGGCACGTCGGAAATCATGAGTGCCTGGATCGAGCGCGCCGCGCGAACAGTCCGGGCAGCCGCCCGCCCTTGACCTGCGAGAGCTGCGACGCGTTCCGGTTGAGTCGCTCGATGTCCAGGCGCTGCGCAAGCGAGCGGTCATAGAGTTCGACGCAGTTCCGCAGCCCGACGCCGGGCGCCGGAACTTCGAGGAGCGCCGAGGCGCCGCCCGAGACGAGAAGCAGCACGCTGCCGCCGGCCGGCGTTGCAGCCGCGAATGTCGAGCAGCGCACGGCCGGCAGCGAGGCTGCGCTCGTCGGGCCGCGGATGGCCGGCCTCCAGGCACTGCATGCCCGGAATGCTCCGTGAGGTCGGCCGGGACTGCGCCGTCCGGCGCGACGACGAGCCCGCGCCGCAGGCGGTCTCCCAGCGCATCGACCGCGCCCTGCATCATTGCGGAGCTGCGGCTTTGCCGACGGCGAACGCGCTGACCGGCCCGCCAAACCGGCCACCCGCAAGCGCCGCACGCACGCGACGGCGCCCGTCGACTGCTGCGACGCAGTCCGGAACAGGTCGAGCAGCAGTTCGCGACGCGGATCGGCACTGGCGAAGGGGATGGTCCCCTTCAACGGTCAGATGGCGCGCGCCGTGCGTCCGCCCGGCAGGTCGAGGAGGCGCTGCGCGCGCACGCCGTCGGAGCGGTCGTGCTCGATGCGCGCGAGGAATTCGCGGGTCACGTCGCCCGTCACGTACTCGCCCGAGAAACAGGAGGTATCGAAGGCCGTGATGCGCGCGTCGTCGTGCCGGCAGGCGCTGACGAGGTCCTCGAGGTCCTGGTAGACCAGCCAGTCGGCGCCGATCGAGGTCGCGACGTCTTCTTCGCTGCGGCCATTCGCCACGAGCTCCGAGGCGACCGCCATGTCGATGCCGTAGACGTTCGGGAAGCGCACCGGCGGCGCAGCCGAGGCGAAGTAGACTCTTTCGCGCGCCTGCTTCGCGGGCCAGCTCGATGATCTGCGCCGAGGTCGTGCCGCGCACGATCGAGTCGTCGACCAGCAGCACGTTGCGGCCGCGGAACTCGAGGTCGATCGCGTTCAGCTTGCCGCGCACCGACTTCTGGCGCATCTCCTGGCCCGGCATGATGAACGTGCGTCCGATGTAGCGGTTCTTGACGAAGCCCTCGCGGTACTTCACCCCGAGCGCGAGCGCGAGCTGCAGCGCGCTGGTCCGGCTCGTGTCGGGGATCGGGATCACGACGTCGATGTCGTGGTCCGGGCGCAGGCGCATGGATCTTCTCGGCGAGCTTCTCGCCCATGCGCATGCGCGCCTTGTGCACGGAGATGTTGTCGATGATCGAGTCGGGCCGCGCGAAGTAGACGTACTCGAAGATGCACGGCGTGTGCCGGCCCGTCGGCGCGCATTGCTGCGCGTGCATGCGGCCGTGCATGTCGATGTAGATGGCCTCGCCCGGGCCCGACGTCGCGCTCGAGCGTGAAGCCGAGCATGTCGAGGGCGACGCTCTCGGAGGCGAGCATCCATTCGATGCCGCGCGCCGTCTTGCGCTTGCCGAGCACGAGCGGGCGGATGCCGTGCGGATCGCGGAAGCCGGCGACGCCGTGGCCCACGATCAGCATGACGACCGCATAGCCGCCGCGGCAGCGGCGGAACACGCCCTCGATGCGCCCGGAACACGTCGGCCGGCGCCGGTTTCGACGGCAGTAGAACGCTGCAGCTCGCTCGCGAACACGTTCAGCAGCACTTCGGAGTCCGAGCGCGTGTTGAGGTGGCGGCGGTCCTCGTCGACCATGGTGCGCGAGAGCTCCTCGGCATTGGTCAGGTTGCCGTTGTGGCCGAGCCCGATGCCGAACGGGGCGTTGACATAGAAGGGCTGCGCTTCGTCCGCGCCGTCGCAGCCCGCGGTCGGATAGCGCACGTGGCCAATGCCGGCGTTTCCGACCAGCTGGCGCATGTGCTTCCTCGCGAAACACGTCGCGCACCAGGCCCGCGTCCTTGCGCACGAAGAGCGCGTGCTCGTCCATCGTCATGATGCCGGCGGCATCCTGGCCGCGGTGCTGCAGCACGGTCAGCGCGTCGTAGATGCGCTGGTTGACCGCAGAAGTCCCGACGATTCCGACGAGGCCGCACATGAGCTCAGGTTTCCGGCTTTTCCTTGGCCTGGTCGTAAAGGTCCATGGCGGCCGGCGCCGCATAGCGCTCGAGCCAGTTGGCGACCGCCTCGGCGGCAGGCATCGAATGAGTCTCCTCCCACCACGGCTCGAGGTCGAGATTGGCCGCCCGGCCCCCGAGTACGAGGAGGCCGATGATCACGACGCCGCGCATCAGGCCGAATAGCAGCGCCGAGCAGCCGGTCAATCGCCGCGAGGCCCACGGCACGCCGCACGAAATGCGAGACGATGCTGCCGGCGAGCGAGCCGAACAGCAGCACGATCAGGAGCACGATCGCGCGGCCGATCCATTCGCGCACTGCCGGCTCGGAGAGCGCGCCGCCGAGCCAGGGATTCACGAGATAGGCGAAATGCCAGGCGAGCCAGAGGCCGATCAGCCAGGCGACGAGCGCGATGGACTCGCGGATGAAGCCGCGGAAATAGCCGACCGCGCCCGAGACGAGCAGGATGATGGCGAAGATGTGGTCGGCGCCGTCCATTGATCCCTGGCTACCCCGCAAAACGTGCGGCATTCTAGCCGATCAGGGGTGTCGCGCGACGACCGGCTGAAACCCGTCCTTTGCGAGCCTCGCGGCGATCTCCTCGGCGCGCGCGCGATCCTGCTCCGGGCCCACGCGGACGCGATACAGCACCTGGCCCGTCGCGCGGTACTCGAGCACGAACGCCGCATAGCGGCGCTTGCGCAAGTTCCGCAACCAGCTGTTCCGCTTTCGCCCGGTTCGAGAACGCGCCGAGCTGCACCGCCCAGGCCGGCGACTGTTCGGCGCGGCGGCTGAGGGAGCCTGCGTGGGTATCGGGCGGCGACATCGGCGTTGCTGGTTTCGCGGGCGAAGCGCGGCCCTCGGAGCCGGCGGCACCGGACTCTGCCTCGCGCTCGGCGGCCTTGCCCGGGTTGGCGACGGGCTTGGCGCGGCGCGCGACGTCGGCGATTGCTGGCGGAGCGGCCGGCACCGGCTCCGGGACGAGGACCTGTTCGTCGGGCGCGTGGCTCCGCACCGCCGATCGGCACTTCGACTGTCGCCTCGTGCGGTTGCGAGGGCGGCTCGACCGGCGCAGGGTCGCGGCCCTTCAGTATTGCGGGCACGAACAGCACGACGATGGCGACCAGCACCAGCGCACCGATCAGGCGTTCGCGCACGCGCACTTCCATGGCGAGGGATTGTAGCGTCTGAAGCGCCGAGTCACGCGACGCTGCAAGCCAGTCGAGCGCGGGCCCGACGGTCAGGAACGAACCGAATACGACGACCCGGTCGCCGGGCTTCGATCTCGACTCGCGCCTGCGGCCAGTCCCGGCGGCGACATTCCGCGGCGCCTGCACGGACGCGGCGCCGGCGCGGGCTGATGCGACTCGGCGAGCGTCCGCAGGCGGCAATCGCCCGCGGGCCCTCGAGCCCGACTGCGATCCAGCGGCTGACCTGCGGCGACGAGCGCAGCCACGATCGCCTTCGACGTCCTTGTCGCCGAGGATCCCGCAGACGGCGATCGTGCTGCCGCTGCAAGGACGCGCCGCGAGGCTCGCGGCCAGCGACTGCGCCGCATGCGGGATTGTGTGCGACGTCCAGGATCCATTCCGGCGTGCCCTGGAAACACCTGGAAGCGGCCCGGGAGGCGCACGCGTCGACGAGGCCAGCGCTGCACCGCCTCGTCGGGTACGAGGAGCCTCGGTTCCACCGCTTCGAGCACGGCGAGCGCGACCGCGGCGTTGCCGAGCTGGCTCCGCGCCGCGCGAGGCGCCGGCAGGGGCAGTTCCCGCCGCCGCGAGCCAAAGCCGACGTAGTCCCAGCCATCCGCGCGCTCGACGATAGTCGAAGTCCGTGCCGATACGCTTGAGCCTTGCGCGCCGATGGCCGCCGCGCTGGGCGATCGACGCTCCTCGGGACGCGCCGCCCGCCGAATATCGCCGGCCGGCCGGCGCGGAAGATGCCTGCCTTCTCGTAACCGATGGCCTCCACGCGTGTCGCCCAGCCATTCGCGGTGATCGAGGCCCACCGAGACCACGGCCGCGGCGTCGGCATCGAGCAGGTTGACGGCGTCCAGCCGCCCGCCCATGCCGACCTCGAGCACGGCGACGTCCACGTCCGGCGCGCGCGAAGACGACGAATGCCGCGAGCGCGTTCCACTCGAAGAAAGTGAGCGAGATGCCAGCCGCGCGCGGCGTCGATTTCGGCGAAAGCCGCAAGCAGCTCGGCGTCGGCCGCCTCGCGCCCGTGCACGCGGATGCGCTCGTTGTAGCGCATGCAGGTGCGGCGACGTGAAGCAGGCCCGTTTCGTAACCGGCCGCCGTCAGGATCGCGTCAAGGTAGGCGGCAACCGACCCCTTGCCGTTCGTGCCGCCGACGGTCAGCACCGTCGCGTGCAAGTGGCATCCGGAGCTTTCTCCAGACCGCGCCAACCCGCTCGAGCCCGGGATCGATCTCGACGGGATGCGCGGCCTGCTGCCAGGCAAGCCAGGCCGCGACCGTCGCGAAGCGCATGCGCGCCGCTAGCCGGAAGCCGCTGGCCGGCGCAGCAGGATCCGCAGCATGGAAGCGATGCGTTCACGCAGGTCGCGGCGGTCGAGAATCATGTCGATCGCGCCATGGTCGAGCAGGAACTCGCTGCGCTGGAAGCCCTCGGGCAGGGTCTCGCGCACGGTCTGCTGGATCACGCGCGGGCCCGCAAACCCGATGAGCGCCTTCGGCTCGGCGATGTTGACGTCGCCGAGCATCGCAAGGCTCGCCGAGACGCCGCCGGTCGTCGGGTCGGTCTGCACCGAGATGAACGGCAGCCGCTGCGGCCGCGAGCGCGGCAAGCGCCGCGCTCGTCTTCGCCATCTGCAGCAGCGACAGCAGGCCCTCCTGCATGCGCGCGCCGCCGCTCGCCGAAAAGCAGACGAGCGGTTTGCGCTGCGCGATCGCGTGCTCGACGCCGCGCACGAAGCGCTCGCCGACGACCGAGCCCATGGAGCCGCCCATGAAGGAGAACTCGAAGGCGCCGGCGACGATTTCGATGCCCTCGAGCGTGCCGCTCATCACGACCAGCGCGTCGCGCTCGCCGACCGCCTTCTGCGCCGCGGCAAGCCGGTCGCGATAGCGCTTGCTGTCGCGGAACCGCAGCGGGTCTTCCGGTGCGACGTCGGCGCCGATCTCGACCGCGCTTCCGGGATCGAGGAACTGCGTCAGGCGCTCGCGCGCGCCGATGCGCATGTGATGGGCGCACTTCGGGCAGACCTGCAGGTTGCGCTCGACCTCCGGCCGGTAGAGCACCGAATCGCAGGCCGGGCATTTCATCCACAGCCCTTCGGGCACGGAGCGCGTGCGGCGCTCCGTCTTGATCCGCGACGGGATGATCTTCTCGAACCAGGTCATGTCAGAGGTTCTCCGCGCCAGGCTCCGGCGATCATAGCCCAGGGCCGGCTCGAGGCGGGCTCGGGGATCTGCAGCGACTTCGGGTAGCGCACCCGCCAGCAGGTACAGGCCGCTGGCCGGCGCGGTGATGCCGGCGCGCGTGCGGTCGCGGGCGGCCAGGATCTCGGCGACCCAGCCCGGCGGGCGCTCGCCTGCGCCGACCTGAGCAGCGTGCCTGCGATGTTCCGCACCATGTGGTGCAGGTAGGAGTTCGCGCTGATCTCGATCACGACGAGCGGCCCTCGCCCCGCACCGAGATTGCGTCCACGTGGCGCACGGCCGTCGTCGACTGGCATTCGACCGCGCGGAACGAGGTGAAGTCATGCTCGCCGACGAGCGCCTGCGCGCGCCTCGTGCATCGCCTCGACGTCGAGCGTCGCACGCGATCCAGCAGACGCGATCGCGCAGGATCGCGGGCCGCGTCGCGCGACGCAGCATGCAGTAGCGATAGCTGCGGCCCTGCGCCGTATGGCGGGCATGGAATGAGCGGTTCGACTTCCATGGCCCAGTTGATCGCGATGTCGGGCGGCAGGTGACTGTTGGCGCCGAGCACCCAGCCGCGCACCGGACGCTCGGCCTGGTGTCGAAATGGGCGACCTGGGCGCAGGCATGGACGCCCGGCGTCGGTGCGGCCTGCGGCGGTAACGGTGACGGGATGATCCGCGACCGCCGAAAGCGCTTTCTGGACGCGTCCTGGACCGTCGCCAGGCCGGGCTGATGCTGCCAGCCGGCGTAGCGCGGTGCCGTCGTACTCGATGCCGACGGCGAGACGTCGCGTCTGGCCGGTCTTGCTCACGCTCCCGGCAGGGAATCGATCAGGCGGCGCGCCTCCTGCTTCTGCGAGGCGCTGCCTTCGGCCAGCACTTCCTGCAGGATGTTGCGGGCGCCGTCAGGGTCGCCCATGTCCATGTACGCACGCGCGAGGTCGAGCTTGGTGCCGACTTCGCTCATCGTCACCGGCTCGAGCTGCGAAAGCTGCGGCATCTTCTCGGTCTTCAGCGTATCGCGCGCGGTCGGCGAGTCGTCGGCCGAGTCGGCGGCCGCGCCGATGTCGAGGTCGATCTCGCCGAAGTCGATCTTCGGCAGGATCGCCGTCGCGCCCGGCGTCGCGCGGCATCAGGGCCGTGCCGTCGTCGTCCGTCGGCCGCGGTGCAGCACTTCGGTCGCGTCGTATGCCTGCGCAATCTGCGTGACGTCATCGTGCGATACCGGTCGCGATCTCCGTGGCGTCGTCGATGTCCGGCAGGTTGTCGAGGTTGCCGAGGTCGAGGCCGAGGTCATCGATCGCCATCTCGGCGGTCGAGTCGGGCGTCGCCGGCTGCATGCGGTCGCGCGCGGCCTGGCTCCCGCCTTGAGCGCCGGCGTCTCGACCGTCGGCGTTTCGGTCGACGGCAGCTCGAGCGTCGGCATCTCGACCGTGCCGCCGCCTCGCGGCCCGCTGATCTCCTGGGTCGTGGTGAACGGCATCGAGCCGTTCGCCGAGGTCGAACTCGAGCGCCGTGTTCTCGCCGGTCGCTTCGCTATCGGGCGTCGCAGCCGCGACCTTGCCGAGATCGAGGTCGAGGCCCTCGTCGCCCTCGGGCGCCGAGAGGAGGTCGAGGTCGACGAGGTTGTCGCCGCCTTCGAGCGACAGGTCGACTCCGGCGTCCTGCACCGCGCCCGCGAACATCGGCTCGTCCGGCGCAAGCTGGCGGCCCATGATGACGATGCGGTCCCAGTCGCCGCCGGCGCCGAGCTGCTTGCTTGAGGTCGCGCGCCACGGTCAGGAACTGGTTGGTGTCGCCCGCGACGAAATGAATCTCCGCGAGCTTCAGCTTGAGGTCGTTGCGCTCCGGCGATCCTTCGCAGGCGCCATGCGCACGAGATCCACGGCCTGGTCGTAGAGGCCATACGCCATGTGGAAATCGGCTTCGGCGAGCGGGTCGGCCGTGTCGAGGTCGAGCGCCGCTTCGGCACTGATCGTTTCCTCGTGGCCGGCGCTCGGACGCGGCGCCTCGGTCTTCGGGCGCGCGACCGGCCGCTCTTCGACGACGATGTCCTCGTCATCGTCGTCAGGTCTTCGAATACCGGCGGCCGCGATCATCTCCGCGGTCTTGTCGCCGGTCGCGAGGGCCCGCAGGCGCATGGTTTCCGTCGGTATTGGCGCGGATGGCCGGCAGGTCGAAGCCCCTTGAGCGCGCCGTCCACGTCCTCGTCGCGGCGGCGGCGGATAGAAGTTGAAGCCGAGCATGCCGAGGAGCAGGAGCGCGGCCGCGCCGAGCAGGATCATCCAGTTGTCGGTCAGCGTGTCGAGGAAGGACGGTCCCGGAATCGGCCTCGGGCGCAGGCTTCGGCTTTCGCGGGCTTCGGCTTGGCCTCGGCCGGCGGCGGCTCTGCGGGCGTTGCAATGTCGTCTTCCGGTGCAACCGCCGACCTCGCCGCTCGGCTGCGACAGGCGTCGTCGGGCGCGGGCGCGGGTTGCGGCAGCTTCGGCTTCCTCGGCGCGCGGCGTCCGCAAGCTTCTTCTGCAGGTCGGCGAGTTCCTGGTTCCGCAGCTCGAGCAGGCGCTTCTGCTCCGCGATGTCCGTTTCGAGCGAATCGATCTGCGACTCGACGCGTCGCTTGCCTCCGGCGCCGCGGCGGCCTCGGCCTCGCCTTCCGGCGGAGTCACGAGCTTCAGACGGCCGGCGTCTTCGCCGCCGCCAGCCGCGCGCCAGGCTGCGTTCTGCTGGCTGACTTCGCTCGCCGCTTCGGCGGTCGAGATGGTCGCGACTTCGTCCGACGACGGCACGCGCAGGATTGCGCCTGCACGCAGGATGTTGATGTTGCCGTTGAAGGCTTCGGGATTGGCCCGGAAGAGCGCGATCATCGTGCTGCTGGATGGCCTGGCGGCCCCCGCCCGACATCGCGCCCGCGATTCCGTAGAGCGTGTCGCCGCGCTCGACCTCGTAGGTCGAGCCGGCGCGAAGCCGCGGGTCGTCGCCTGCGGCTCGGGCGCCTCGGTTGGCGCTGGCGCGGTGCTGAAGGCGCTGGCGGCGCGCTCGGCATGGCCGAAGGTGTCGTTGTCGGTGCGGCGAGCGGCGCTGCGGCCGGACTGTCCTTGGCCGCGAGCATGGCCGGCGGGTCGAGCAGCACCGTGTACTCGCGCAGCAGCCGGCCGCGTGGCCAGTTGACGTCGACGAGGAACGAAACGAACGGCTCAGCTGATCGCGTCGCGTGAGCGCACGAGCAGGACGCTGCGCCCGTCCTGTCCGCGGCCGACGCTGAACTCGAGCGATGCTGAGGAATGCAGGGCGGTCGAGGCCGTAACGCGCGAAGACTTCCGGCGAGGCGAGATGCGCATTGAGCGTCGCGAGCTCTTCGGGCGTCGCGGCGACGAGGTCGATCTCGGCGGAGAGCGGCTCGTTGAGCGCCGAATTCAGGCGAATCTCGCCGAGCCCGAGGCCCAAGGCCGCCGCCGGCGTCAGCAAGATCGCCGAAATGAGGACGCGCAATTTCCAGCTCATCGTGACTCCCCAAGGCCGCGGCCGCCGAAAATCGGCGCGCGAGCTTGCGAAATGGGTGTGAAACCGATCACAAGTCCCTGATCCTTTGGGACTATAGCTTACACGCCGTATTTACCAAAATCTTGCCTCGCGTCACGCAATGGCGGGCGTCCAGGGCCTCTTTCGGAGGGCAACGCAATGCGTTGATTCGTTGGCATTCAGCGCGTGATGTCCGGGGTTGCCGATCGCGACCTCGGCGCACTGGGCCCGGTGCCGAAGCACGTGGTCCATGAGCACGAGCAGGAGCATCGCTTCGACGATCGGTACGGCCCGAGTCCGACACACGGGTCGTGCCGGCCGGTGGTGACGATTTCCGCGGGGCGCCCGTGCACATCGATCGTCTGGCCCGGAACCTGGATACTTGAAGTCGGCTTGAACGAGACATGCACGATCAGGTCCTGGCCCGGAGCTGATGCCGCCGAGCGTGCCGCCGGAATGATTCGATGCGAAACCGTCGGGGCGCAGTTCGTCGCGATGCTCCGTGCCGCGCTGCCCCGCGACCAGCGACTCCGTCGCCGATCTCGACGGCCTTGGCCGCGTTGATGCCCATCATCGCAAAGGCGATGTCGGCATCGAGCCGGTCGAACATCGGCTCGCCGAGGCCCGGGGGCACGCCACTTGCGCGCACGGTGACGCGCGCGCCGACTGAATCGCCGTCGCGCCGCAGTTGCCGCAATGTAGACTTCGAGCAGCGGCAGCTTGTCAGGGTCGGCGCAGAAAAACGGATTGCCGCGCGCCGCGCCTGCATCCACGCATGTCGAGGCGATGCGGGCCGACCTGCGAAAGATGTCCGGCGACGGCGATGCCGAGCCGTTCGCGCAGGTACTTGCGCGCAATCGCGCCGGCCGCGACGGTCGCGACCGTGATGCGCGCCGAGGCGCGGCCGCCGCCGCGATAGTCGCGGATTCCGTATTTCTGCTGGTAAGCGTAATCGGCGTGGCCGGGACGGAAGCGATCCTTGATCTTTTCGTAGTCGCGCGCGCGCGCATCGACGTTGTCGACGATGAGGCCGATCGAGGTCCCGGTCGTGCGGCCCTCGAAGACGCCCGAGAGGATCGCACCCGGTCGGGCTCCTGCCGCTGGCTCGTGTACTGCGACGTGCCGGTTCGCCGCGGTTCGAGGTCGGCCTGGATGTCCGATTCCGCGAGCTCGAGCCCGGGCGGGCAGCCGTCCACGATCGCGCCGATCGCGGGCCCATGGCTTTCGCCGAAAGTCGTCACGCAGAACGAGCGGCCGATCGTATTGCCCGACATGTGCGCCTAGCCCGGCAGGTCCGGCGGCGCGCAGCAGGAACACCTCCGAGTGACCCTGCTCGAATTCGAGCCAGGCAAGCGGCAGGTCGCGGAAACGGCGACGCATGCGGCCTGCGGAATTGCCGACCTCGACGACGAGGATGCCCTCGCGAGTGAGGTGGCGCTCGCGCGCCCGCGACGAATGCGCTCGACGATGGCGAGCCCTCCCCGCGCGGCGCGCAAGCGACGTCGCGGGCTCGGCACGGTGTTCGCGCGGCAGTCGCCGCATCTCGGCGGCGGGGACGTACGGGCGGGTTGCTCACGATGACATCGTAGCGCCGCGCCCTCAAGTCCTTCATACACATCGGCGCGACTACGCGTACGCGGCCCCGAGCCGGTGACGCCTGACGTTGTCGCGGGCGACGTCGGTCGCCCGCGGCGAGACGTCGGTCGCATCGACGCGGGCGCGCGGCAAGCGCGTGCGCGGCGGCAATCGCGATGCAGCCGGAACCCGTGCCGATGTCGAGTACGCGGCTTACGCGCGCCGGATCGATCCAGGGCGCGAAACCGGCAAGGCAAAGCTCGGCGATCGGCGAGCGCGGAACGAGCACGTCCGGCGTCACGCGGATCTCGTGCCCGGCGAACCAGCTGACGCCGGTGAGGTAGGCGGAAGGCAGGCGTTCGTCGATGCGGCGTTCCGAGGAGCGCATCGACGCGCGCCGCGCCGCGCGCGCGGGCACGGGCAGCCGGTAGCTGGCCGGGCGCCGATTCGTGCGCGAGGCCGAGCGCGTGGAAGACGAGCGCGGCGGCGTCGTCGCGCGCGTTGTCGGTCCCGTGGCCGTAGTGCAGTCGCGCTTTCCGAGCCGGGCCGCGGCCCGGTCGAGCAGCGCGCCGACATTTGCGAACGTCAGGCCGGCGTCGCGCACGGGCCTGGCTCCCATGGGCCGCAGTCTAACCGCGCGCGCCCGCGCGCGCGCTGCCATGGGATAATTCACGCCATGAAATCGCGCCTCGTCGCGACCATCGTCATCGCGGGCGATCCTCGCCGGCGTCGCCGCCGCACGCTACTTCATGCGTGAGCCGGGCGACGCCGCGCCGCCGCTCGAACATGCGACGCTCTTCCAGGAACCGCGCGCCCTGCCCGAGCTCGACGCTCATCGACCAGGCCGGTCGCGCTTTCGGGCCGCGAACGCCTGCGCGGGCACTGGACTTTCCTCTTCTTCGGCTTCGTGAATTGCCCGGATATCTGCCCGACCACGCTTGCGACGCTCGCGGCCGTGCGCGAAGGAGCTCGCCGACCTGCCTGCGGGCGAGCGTCCCGCAGGTCGTGCTCGTGAGCGTCGATCCTGGCCGCGACTACGCCGCGGTGCTCGCGCAGCTATGTCGCGCACTTCGACCCGTCGTTCACCGGCGTGACCGGAGATCCCGGACGCCATTCGAGACGCTGACGCGAGTCGCTCGGCGTCGCCGTCATCGTCGGGTCCGGCGGCAGAGGATGGCAGCTATGCCGTCGATCACTCGGCAGCGATATTCCTGGTCGATCCCGAGGCCCGCGTCGCGGCGCTCTTCAACACGCCGCACGAGGCCGACGGCGATCGCGAGCGACTACCGCCGCATCGTCGCGGCGCGATTGATGCGAGCAGCATCATGAACGGCAGGAACCCGGCGACCGCGCCTTCATCGGGCTGCAGTACCTGCTGCCGCAGCACTTCCTGTCCTGGCTGGTCGGCAGGGTCGCGGAAAGCCGCATCGGTTTCGTCCGCTCAGTCCTGATCCGCGCCTTCCTGAACGCGATATCCCGTCGAACTCGGCGGAAGCGGCGCAGTCCCGAACCCGGCGACTACGTCGAGCTTCAACGATTTCTTCACGCGCCGGCTGCGGGCCGGCGCGCGCAGCCTCGATGCGGATGCGCGCGCGGCACTCTGCCCAGCCGATGGCATGGTGAGCCAGGCCGGCCGCGATCGCGGGCGACACGCTGCTCCAGGCCAAGGGCATCGAATACTCGGCCACGGCCCTGCTCGGCGGCGACGCGGCGCTCGCCGCAGAATTCGCAGGCGGCAACTTCGCGACGATCTACCTCGCGCCCCACAACTACCATCGCGTGCACATGCCGCTTGCGGGCACATTGCGCATCGCGCGATTCATCCCCGGCGACCTGTTCAGCGTCAACTGCGGCAACCGCCGCGAGCGTGCCGGGCCTGTTCGCGCGCAATGAGCGCGTCGCCTGCGTGTTCGACACGGCGGCCGGGACCGCATGGCCGTCGTCCTGGTCGGCGCGCTCTTCGTCGGCAGCATGAGCCTGGCCTGGGCCGGGCAGGATCGATGGCGAGGGCCGGCGCAAGCCGCGCGACTTGCCCGTGCAGGGACCCGATCATCGCGCTCGACCGCGGCGCCGAGCTTGGCTGGTTCAACATGGGATCGACCGTCGTCGTGCTTTTTGCGTCGCAGCGGACCGGCGCTCGTCGACGGGCATCGAGCCGGCACGCGTCGTGCGGGTCGGCGAGCGGATCGCGATGCCGCGATGAGCGCACCGGACTGGCGGCCGGCGGCGACGATCGAGGTCCTGCGCGGGACGCGCGGCGATGCTCGCGCGGATCCGCGCGTACTTCGCCGCGCAGCAACGTGCTCGAAGTGCAGACGCCGGTACTGTCGGCCGCGGCGGTGAGCGATCCGCAGATCGAGTCGATCGCTGCGGTTCCGGCGCGCGGCGAGCGACTCTTCCTGCAGACTTCGCCCGAATATCCCGATGAAGCGGCTGCTCGCGGCCGGGTTCGGCGACTGCTACCAGGTCTGCCCGGTTTTCAGCGACGGGCGAATCCGGCCGCCTGCACAATCCCGAATTCACGATGATCGAATGGTACCGGCTGGATTTCGGGGTCGCCGAGATGCAGCACGACGTGGACCGCGTTGCTGCGCGTCGCCTGCGCCGACGTGCGGGATTTTCGCGCCGACCCGATTCGTCACCTACCGGGAGGCGATCAAGGATGCCTGCGGCATCGACTCTCGCGACGCCAAGCCGAGGCGGAGATCCGCGCCGTGCTTGCCGCTCGCGGAATCGAGCCCGCGAATGCGAAAGCCTGGGATCGCGACGACTGGCTGGACCTTCTGATGGGCGCGGTCGTCGGGCCCTCGCTCGGCCAGGACGCGCCGGTATTCGTCAGGACTATCCGCCGTCGCAGGCGGCGCTGGCGCGACTGCAGGAACGAACCGGACGGCTCGCAGGTCGCGGAGCGCTTCGAGCTGTACGTGGACGGCCTCGAGCTCGCGAATGGATTCCGCGAACTTGGCGATGCCGGTGGAACAGCGCCGCCGATTCGCGCAGGATCTCGAAACGCGGCGCAAGCGCGGGCTGGCCCGGCAATCCGCTCGACGAGCGACCTGCTTGCGGCGCTTGCGCATGGGCTGCCGGATTGCGCGGGCGTCGCGCTCGGCTTCGACCGGCTGGTGATGGCGGCCTGCGGCTGCCGTCGCTCGGAGGCGGCAATGGCGTTCCCGGCTGGCCGGGCTTGAGGAAAAACGATGCAGACCGCGCATGGACGAGTCCGGGGATCTGCTTGCGATGGCGACAGGGGCGTTTGCCGGAGAGCGTGATCCCTGGGCGAATGCGGCGAACGCCGCGGCGCTCGTATTCGAGGCGCTTCCCGATCTCAATTGGGCCGGCTTCTATTTCCTGCGCGGCGGCGGACTCGTCGTCGGGCCGTTCCAGGGCCGCGTCGCCTGCGTGCGCATCCCGCTCGGCCAGGGCGTTTGCGGCACCGCGGCTCGAGCGCGCGACGCTGATCGTGCCGGACGTGCACCGCTTTCCCGGCCACATCGCCTGCGATG
This sequence comes from uncultured Gammaproteobacteria bacterium, assembly GCA_963706895.1. Taxonomy (GTDB): domain Bacteria; phylum Pseudomonadota; class Gammaproteobacteria; order Steroidobacterales; family Steroidobacteraceae; genus SCUD01. The sequence goes on from CAVPNV010000006.1 coordinate 90,654, forward strand.
CGGCATCGAACTCGGAAATCGTCGTGCCACTGGTGGATCGGCGACCGCCTGATCGGCGTGCTCGACGTCGACAGCCCCCGCCTCGACCGCTTCACGCCGGACGACGCGCGAGCTCCTCGAGTCGCTCGCGCGAAAAGATCGTCGCCGCCTCGCGACTGGCGGCTTGCCGGCATCGACGGTTACTTCGAAGGGGACGCACCTTTTCCCGGGATCGAGGAAAAGGGACCGTCCCCTTTGACGTTACTTCGCGCGGGCGATGTAGGCGGCGCTGCGCGTATCGACCTTGATGATCTTCGCCCTGGTTGATGAAGAGCGGGACCTTGACCACGGCGCCGGTCTCGAGCTTCGCGACCTTGGTGCCGCCGGTCACGGTGTCGCCGCGCATGCCCGGGATCCGTCTCGACGATCTTGAGCTCGACGTGCGGCGGCGGCGTCACCGTGAGCGGCTGGCCGTTCCAGAGCGTGATGATGCAGACCGTGCCTTCCTTGAGCCACTGCGCCGCATCGCCGACGGCGGTCTCGCCGGCGGCGAACTGCTCGAAGGACTCCGGCTGCATGAAGTGCCAGAACTGCCCGTCGCCGTAGAGGTACTGCATGTCGACGTCGACGACGTCCGCCGCCTCGAGCGAGTCGCCGGACTTGAACGTGCGCTCGATGACGCGGCCGGTGCGCAGGTTCTTGATGCGCACGCGGTTGAAGGCCTGGCCCTTGCCCGGCTTCACGAATTCGTTCTCGACGATCGTGTACGGGTCATTGTCGAGCAGGATCTTGAGGCCGGAGCGGAATTCGTTGGTGTTGTAGCTGGACATCGGATTTCGCCGTGAACGCCCGGATACGGCCGGGCGGGTGGAACTGAAAGGGCGCGTATCATAGCCGCTGCCCGCAGGGGCCGACCACCCCGCCCCGGAGCATGACGCGGGTCGCGAAATTCGGCGGATTTCAAGGTGTTACTATCCGGCCGCCACCCCGAGGCAGGACGCCGCCGGAGCCGTGACTTGAAGTCACATTGCCGCCGTGCCGATGATTGCCCTGACGCGCAGTCAGGACAATGTCGAGGCGATCAACAAGGCGCTTAGGAACGCGGGCCACCCGGTCCACGTGACCTGGCTGCCGGACGCGCGCGACCTCGGCGACGCGCTGACCCAGGCCTCCGCCGAGATGCTCATGCTGTTCGCCGACGAGGGCATCGTCGACCTCGCGAGCGCGATGGACTTCCGCGCGCGTTTCGCGCCGGACGTGCCGGTGCTGATCGTGCGCGAGAAGGTCGACGAGGTCGTGATCGCCGAGGCCCTCGCGCTCGGTGCCCAGGACGCGGTGACGCTCGAGCAACGTCCCGCGGCTGCAGCTCGTCGTCGGGCGCGAACTTCGCACCTACCGCCTCGACCGCGCGCTCTCCTCCACGCTCGCCTCGGCGCGGGAGGCCAAGAAGCAGCTGCAGCACATCGTCGAGGGATCGACCGACGCGATCGCACTGGTGCAGGAAGGCATCATCGTCGACGCCAACCCGGCCTGGCTCGCGCTCTTCGGTTACTCGAATCCCGAGGAGGTCGTCGGCACGCCGCTGATGGACGCCTTCGATCCGGACGACCACGCCGCGATCAAGGGCGCGCTGGTCGCCTGCATGCAGGGCAAGTGGACGGGCCACACGCTGCACGCCTCGGCCCTCGTCGTGAGCGGTCATCACCCGTCGCTCGAGTTCCAGCTGGTGCGCGCCGAGTTCGACGGCGAGCCCTGCGTCCAGGTCGTGCGTGCCGGCCGCGGTTGCCGACGCCGGCGAATACGAGCGCAAGCTCGAGGAGGCGATGCAGAGCGACCCGGCGACCGGCTTCCTGCACCGGCGCAACTTCATCGAAAAGCTGCGCGTCCGCCTCGCTGAGCCGGCCAAGGGCGGCGTGCGCTGCATGGCCTACGTCGAGCCCGACAAGTACGACGCCCTGCACGAGGAGCTCGGCGTGCTGACTGGCCGAGGACTTCCTCTCCGACTTCGCGCGCCTGCTGCGTGAGCAGCTGCAGCCGGGCGACCTCGCCGGCCGCTTCGGCGGCCACGGATTCATGATGCTCGTGGAGCGCGGCAACACGCAGGACGTCGAGGCCTGGTCGGAGCACGTGGTGCACAAGGTCGCGACCGAGGTGTTCCAGGCGGGCGCGAAGTCGATGTCGACGACCTGCACCGTCGGCCTCGGGCCCGGTGCCCGGCGGAGGTGCAGGACACCCGAAGGACCGGCCAACGACGCGCACATGGCGCATCGCCAGGGCCGCGAGATGGGCGGCAACCGCGTGCAGCTGCTCGAGCACACCGGGCATGATGCTGCGCCTGCAGGACCAGGACCGGCTCTGGGTGAAGCAGATCAAGGCGGCGCTGATGGAGAACCGCTTCCGCCTGGTGCAGCAGCCGATCGCGAGCCTGGTCGGCGAGGACCTCGGCATGTTCGACGTGCTGGTGCGCATGCTCGACGAGCAGGGCCAGGAAGTGCTGCCGTCCGTCTTCATGCCGGCCGCCGAGCGCAACGACCTCATGAAGAACGTCGACCGCTGGGTGATCGGCGCGGCGATGTCGTTCTGCGCCGCGCGCAAGCCCGGCGCGCTCTTCGTCCGGCTGTCGCAGGACACGCTGGCGGATCGCCTCGCTGCCCGGCTGGCTCGCGGAGCAGCTCAAGAAGACCAAGATCGAGCCCGCGCGCATCGTGTTCCAGGTGCGCGAGGAAGCTGCCGCCCAGCAGGTCAAGGAAGCCGTCGCGCTGCACAAGATGCTCACGGAGCGCGGCTTCCGCTTCGCGCTCGAGGGCTTCGGCATGGGCCGCGACACCGAGCTGCTGCTGAACCACCTGAAGCCTGACTTCGTCAAGATTCACGGCGCCCTGATGCAGGGCCTTTCGGCCGACCAGGACAAGCAGGCGCGCGTGAAGTCGGTGGTCGAGCTCGCGCGCAAGTGCAAGGCGGTCACGATCGGCGAGCGCGTGCAGGACGCCAACACCATGGCCGTGCTGTGGCAGCTCGGCGTCGAGTTCATCCAGGGCTACTTCGTCAACGCGCCCGAGGAAGTCGTCATCGGCTGAGCGACGCGGCGCTCAGCTCGGCATCGCGCTGTGCGCGTCGCCTCGTCCTATTCGACGCTGAGGCGGGTCACTTTCCGGTAGTTGCGGGACAGCACGGCGCCGCGCTGGCCGCGCGCGCCGACGTACTCCTGCAGTTCCTTCCAGGTGAGCGTCATCGTGCGGTCGCCGCAGTGGACGGTGAGGACTGGTCGGGCTGCGACGACGATCGCGGCGACCATCAGCTCCTCGCCCGCGCGCGACTTCTTGCCCGGGAATGCCGAAGATCAGGTTGCCCCGGCCCTTTTCCATCTCGGGCAGGTCGTCCACCGGAAACGCCAGCATGCGGCCGTCGCTGTTGACCGCAGACGACGAGCGCGCCTTCCTCCGCCGGCACCGGCGCGGCCGGCAGCACCTTGGCATTCTCCGGGCAGGCGGAACACGGTCTTGCCGGCGCGGTTCCTGCCGGTCAGCGCCTCGAGCTTCGCGATGAAGCCGTGGCCCGCGTCGCAGGCGAGCAGCCAGCTGTCGGCAGGCTCGCCGATCAGCACGGCGGCGAAGGTCGCGCCCTCGGGCGGATCGAGCCGACCCGAGAGCGGCTCGCCCTGGCCGCGCGCGGACGGCAGCGTGTGCGCCGGCAGCGAGTAGGCGCGGCCGGTCGAGTCGATGAACACGGCCTGCTGCGTGCTGCGGCCGCTCGCTGCCGCCTGGAACGCGTCGCCGGTCTTGTACGAGAGCGTGGTCCGGGTCGACGTCGTGCCCGCGCGCCTGGCGCACCCAGCCGAGCGTCGAGAGCACGACGGTGACCGGCTCGGCGGTGACGAGTTCCGTCTTCGTCGATCGCCTGCGCCGCCGCGCGCTCGACGATCTTCGTGCGCCGCGCGTCGCCGTACTCCCTGGCGTCCGCTTCGAGCTCGTCGCGGATCAGCTTGCTGAGCTTCGCGGCACTCTTGAGCGTCTTCTCGAGCATGTCCTGCTCCTCCGCAAGCTCCTTCTGCTCGCCGCGGATCTTCATCTCCTCGAGCTTCGCGAGGTGGCGCAGCTTGGTCTCGAGGATCGCCTCGGCCTGGAGGTCCGTCAGCTTGAAGCGCTTCATCAGGACCGGCTTCGGCTCGTCCTCGCGGCGCACGATCCGGATCACCTCGTCGAGGTTGAGGAATGCGATGAGCAGGCCGTCGAGGATGTGCAGCCGCGCCGTGACCTTCTCGAGCCGGTAGCGCAGGCGGCGCTTGACCGTCTCACTGCGGTAGCTGAGCCACTCGGCGAGCAGTTCCTTGAGGCCGAGCACGCGCGGCCGGCCGTCGAGCGCGATCACGTTGATGTTGACGCGGTAGCTGCGCTCGAGGTCGGTGGTCGCGAACAGGTGCGCCATCACCTGCTCGACGTCGACGCGGTTCGAGCGCGGCGTGATCACGAGCCGCGTCGGGTGCTCGTGGTCGCACTCGTCGCGCAGGTCCTCGACCATCGGCAGCTTCTTCGCGCGCATCTGCCCGGCGATCTGCTCGAGCACCTTGGCGCCCGAGACCTGGTACGGCAGCGCCGTCACGACGATCTCGCCGTCCTCGACCTCGTAGACGGCGCGCGCGCGGAAGCGTGCCGTTGCCGGTCTTGTAGATCGCGCGCAGCTCCGATCTTCGGCGTCACGATCTCGGCGCCGGTCGGGAAGTCGGGGCCGCTGACGTGCTTGCAGAGGTCGGCGGGCGTCGCGTCGGGATCGTCGAGCAGGTGGACGCAGGCCGCCGCGACCTCGCGCAGGTTGTGCGGCGGGATGTCGGTCGCCATGCCGACCGCGATGCCCTGGGTGCCGTTCAGCAGCACGTTCGGCAGCCGCGCCGGCAGCAGCTTCGGCTCCTCGAGCGTGCCGTCGAAGTTCGGCTGCCAGTCGACCGTGCCCTGGCCGAGCTCGGAGAGCAGCACCTGCGCATAAGGCCGCAGGCGCGACTCGGTGTAGCGCATCGCGGCGAAGGACTTCGGGTCGTCGGTCGAGCCCCAGTTGCCCTGCCCGTCGACGATCGGATAGCGATAGGAGAAGTGCTGCGCCATCAGCACCATCGCCTCGTAGCAGGCGCTGATCGCCGTGCGGATGGTACTTGCCGATCACGTCGCCGACCGTGCGCGCCGACTTCTTGTGCTTGGCGCCGGCCGCGAGGCTGAGCTCGCTCATCGCGTAGATGATCCGGCGCTGCACCGGCTTCAGCCCGTCCGCGAGGTGCGGCAGCGCGCGGTCGAGGATCACGTACATCGAGTAGTCGAGGTAGGCCTTCTCGGTGAATGCGCGGAGCGGCTGCTTCTCGATGCCCTCGAAGTCGAGCGGCGGCTGGCCCTTCATTCGACGGTCGCCAGGTTGCCCTTGGTCTCGAGCCATTCGCGCCGGTCGGCAGCGCGCTTCTTCGCGAGCAGCATGTCGAGGACCTGGTCGGCGCCGTCCTTGGCGTCCACGCGTGAGCTGCACGAGCCGGCGCGTGTCGCGGCGCCATGGTCGTCTCGCGCAGCTGCAGCGGGTTCATCTCGCCGAGGCCCTTGAAGCGCGTGATGACGGGCTTGCCGCGGATGCCCTCGGCCTGGATGCGGTCGAGGACGCCGTTCTTGTCATGCTCGCCGAGCGCGTAGTAGACGTTCTTGCCCACGTCGATGCGGAACAGCGGCGGCATCGCGACGAAGACGTGGCCCGCCAGCACCAGCGGCCGGAAGTGCCGCAGGAACAGCGCGCACAGCAGCGTCGCGATGTGCGCGCCGTCCGAGTCGGCGTCGGCGAGGATGCAGACCTTGTGGTAGCGCAGGCCCGAGAGGTCTGCCGAGCCCGCATCGACGCCGAGCGCCATCGTGATGTCGTGCACTTCCTGCGAGGCGAGCACGTCGGCCGCCTCGACTTCCCAGGTGTTCAGGATCTTGCCGCGCAGCGGCATGACGGCCTGGAACGAGCGGTCGCGCGCCTGCTTGGCGGAGCCGCCCGCGGAGTCGCCCTCGACCAGGAACAGCTCGCAGCGCTCCGGGCTCCTGCAGCGTGCAGTCGGCGAGCTTGCCGGGCAGCGCCGGGCCCGCTGGTGATGCGCTTGCGCGTCACGCGCGCCGCGGCCTTGGTGCGCTCCTGCGCATTGCCGATCGCGAACTGCGCGATCTTCTCGCCCGCTTCCGGATGCTGGTTGAGCCAGAGCGCGAAGGCGTCCTTGACGACGCCGGAGACGAAGGCCGCGGACTCGCGCGAGGACAGCCGTTCCTTGGTCTGCCCGGCGAACTGCGGGTTCTGCATGCGCACCGAGAGCACGAAGGCGACGCCGCTCCAGACGTCCTCGGGCGCGAGCTTGAGGCCGCGCGGCACGAGGTTCCGGAACTCGCAGAACTCGCGCACCGCGTCGGTCGCTCCCGAGCGCAGGCCGTTGACGTGCGTTCCGCCCTGCGGCGTCGGGATCAGGTTGACGTAGCTCTCGGCGACCGGCGTCTCGGCATCCGGCGCCCAGCACAGCGCCCAGTCGGCGCTCTCGTTTCCGCCCTTCACGTGGCCCGCGTACGGCTCCTCCGGCAAACGGTCGGCCTTGCCGAGCTGCTCGACGCAGGTAGGCGCCGAGGTCGCCCGTGAAGTACCACTCCTCGGTCTCGCCGGTTTCCTCGACCTTGAGCCGGACGCGCAGCCCCGGGCAAAGCACGGCCTTCGCCTTCAGGACATGCTTGAGCCGCGGCACCGAGATGTTCGACGAATCGAAGAACTCCGGGTCCGGCCAGAAGCGGACCGTCGTGCCGGTCTGCGCCGCGCTTGACGGTGCCGACCGCCTCGAGCTTCGACACGACCTTGCCGTCGCGGAAACCGATGTTCCATTCCTTGCCCGTCGCGGCGCACGTTGCACTCGAGGTGCTTCGAGAGCGCGTTGACGACCGAGACGCCGACGCCGTGCAGGCCGCCGGCGCTCTCGTAGTTCTTGTCGGAGAACTTTCCGCCGGCGTGCAGGCGCGTCAGGATCAGCTCGACGCCGCTGACCTTCTCCTTCGGGTGGATGTCGACCGGCATGCCGCGGCCGTCGTCCTCGACCGATGACCGAGCCGTCCTTGTGAATGGTGACCGCGATGTGCTCGCAGTGCCCCGAGAGCGCCTCGTCGACGCTGTTGTCGACGACCTCGTGCACGAGGTGGTTGGGGCTCCTCGTATCCGTGTACATGCCCGGACGCCGGCGAACGGGTTCGAGTCCCTTCAGGACCTCGATGTCCGATGCGGTATACGACTGCGCCATGCGTGACTCAGGTGGAGCGGCTGCGCCGCCGGGCGCGGCGATTCTAGCAGCCGCGCGCGCAGGCGCAATTCAATCGAGGTCGCGCGCGAGCGACTCGAGCGTCGCCGCGGAGAGTCGAGTCGCGTGCCTGTATGCCGGATGGTCGGTGCCGGCCGTGACGGCGGCACCGCGGCGAATCGCATCGCGGAGCGCCGCGGGCAGCTCGAAGCGCAGCCAGTGGACTGCAGAGGTCTTCTCGTCATTTTCGCGCTCGAGATCCTCGTCCGCGATCGCGAGCACGCGCGGCGAGGCCTGCGACCTCCACGAAGCACTGGTCCTCGATGCCGCGGAGCGCCGCAAGCGCCGCCGCGCGTTCGCGCGGGTCCGGGAATTCGATCATCATCGTCGCCTTCCAGTTGCCGCCATCCGGTATCAGCGGGTTGTAGGCGTCCAGCTCCTCCTGGATTCCGGCCGGCTCGAAGATGCGCTCGATGCGCAGCATCTCCTGGACCTGGTACTGGATCGTCAGGCGGTCCTCGAATACCCAGGTCATGTTCGGGCCGATCGCGACGGTGCGCGCGCGCTTGTGCCCGAGACCGAGGCGCGGAAGGCGTCGCGTTCGCGCGCGTAGCGCTCGAGACTCATGAGGTCCTGCGGCTTGCGAGCCTCCGCGTTTCTCCGGCCATCGGATCCGTCAGATCCCGTACGCGAGCCGCAGCAGCCTGAGCGGATGCTCTGGCTGCGGCGCCGCCGGCGAGCCCGGACGCGATCTGCGCGCCCGCCATCGGGCAGTCGCTCGCAAGGTGGTCCGCGCCCGCCGCCGCGACGCGGTCGAATGACGGGCTTCGCGATCTTCATCGAGACCTCGCGGAACTCGCGCTTGACCGCGTAAGTGCCGTCGTGGCCCGAGCAGCGCTCGATCGTCGTGAGCTGTCGTATCCGGGCACGAGCGAGAGCAGGTCGCGCGTCTTCATGCCCGATCGTCTGCACGCGCAGGTGGCAGGGCACGTGGTAGGCGACCTTGCCGAGCGGCAGCCTTGAAGTCGGTCCGCAGCCGGCCTTCGGATGCCGCAGCATCAGGTACTCGAACGGATCGAAATGTGCTCTGCGACCGCGCGCACCTCCGGGTCGTCCGGGAACAGGAGCGGCAGCTCCTGCTTGAACATCAGCACGCAGGACGGAATCGCGGCGAGGATGTCATGGCCGGAGGCCACCATCGCCGCGAGCGCCGGGATGTTCTGTTCCTTGAGCTTCGCGACCGCGTCGAGGTCGCCGAGTTCCAGCTTCGGCATGCCGCAGCAGCGCTCCTCGGCGCGCGAGCGCGACCGGGATCCCGTTGTGCTCGAGCACGGCGACGAGGTCCTCGACGATGTCCGGCTCGTTGCGGTTGCCGTAGCAGGTGGCGAATACGGCGACGCGGCCGCGCGTGCCTGCGGCCGGCAGTGGCCTCGAGCGCGGGCTTCGCGCGCCGCGACTCGCGCGTTGCGGAAATCGGCGCATGGAACTCGGGCAGCGGCGCGTCGCGGTGCACGCCAAGCAGCGCCCTCGAGCAGCGCCGGCCGCCGCGGGGCTGCGGTGCGTCGCATTCACGATCTCGCGCACGACCGGAATGCCCGCGATGCGCCCGACGACGTCGGTCGACGACAGCAGGCGATCGCGGAGCAGGCACCGCCCTGCCTGCGGTTGCGCACGGCCTTCGCGCGCAGCATCAGGTGCGGGAAGTCGACGTTCCACGGGTGCGGAGGCACGTAGGGGCACTTGCTCATGTAGCACATGTCGCAGAGGTAGCAGTGATCCACGACCTCCCAGCGCGCCGCCTGCGGCACGGCGGCGACTTCGCCGGTCGGCGACTCGTCGACGTGCTCGAACAGGACGGGAAAGCGAATTGCAGAGGCTGAAGCAGCGCCGGCAGCCGTGGCAGATGTCGAAGACGCGCTCGAGCTCGGCGATCGAGCGCCGTCCTCGTCCCAGAACTGCCGGAGTCTTCCCAGCCGAGCGGATGGCGTGTCGGCGCCTCGAGGCTGCCCTCGCGGCGCCGCCCGATTCCGGCGCTCGTTCACGCGCGCCGCATCCCGGAGGGCAGCCCGGCTCAGTCGAGCTGGTCCAGCGCCTTCTGGAAGCGGTTGGCGTGCGAGCGCTCGGCCTTCGCCAGCGTCTCGAACCAGTCGGCGATCTCCCGAAGCCTTCGTCGCGCGCCTGTCTTCGACATGCCCGGGTACATGTCCGTGTACTCGTGCGTCTCGCCGGCGATCGCCGCCTTCAGGTTGTCGGACGTGCCGCCGATCGGCAGGCCCGTCGCCGGATCGCCGACCTGCTCGAGATACTCGAGGTGGCCGTGCGCATGGCCCGGTCTCGCCTTCGGCTGTCGAGCGGAAAACGGCGGCGACGTCGTTGTAGCCCTCGACGTCCGCCTTCTGCGCGAAATAAAGGTAGCGACGATTCGCCTGCGACTCGCCCGCGAAGGCCGCCTTGAGGTTTCCTTCCGTCTTGCTGCCCTTCAGGTTCACGATGTCCTCCTCGTCCAGGCCGGCCGCCGTGACCGGTCGATTTAGACAGATTCTAACACCGCTTTTCGACTCGTGAAGTACACTGCGGGCCCCTTCCCGCCGCGGCGGAAGCAGCGCGTGACCCGACAGAAACAGGCCACACCCGACTTCGAGGCGGCCCTCGCGGAGCTCGAGTCCATCGTCGCAGCGGCTCGAACAGGGCGAGCTCCCGCTCGAGGAGTCCCTGCGCCAGTTCGAGCGCGGCGTCGTGCTGACGCGCCAGTGCCAGAAGGCGCTCGCCAGGCCGAGCAGAAGATCCGCGTGCTCGCCAAGGGCGGCGACGGCGAACTCGTCGAGCAGGACTTCGAGGCGGCGGACGCAGGACTGACGGGATTGCCGATGCAGGCCCTGTCCCGAGCCGGCGACTGGCAGCCGGCATGCCGCGAGCGAGTCGAGCGCGTGCTCCGCAGCGCATCCTGCCGCCGGAAGCCGAGTCGAGCCGGCGCGCCTGCACGCCGCCATGCGCTACGCCGCGCTCGGCGACGGCAAGCGGATCCGGCCGCTGCTCGTCTACGCGACCGGTAGCGCGATCGGCAGTCGATCCGGAAGCGCTCGACGCGCCGGCCGCGGCGGTCGAGCTGATCCACGCCTACTCGCTCGTCCACGACGACCTGCCGGCGATGGACGACGACGACCTGCGCCGCGGCCGGCCGACGACGCACCGGGCCTTCGACGAGGCGACCGCGATCCTCGCCGGCGACGCGCTGCAGGTGCTCGCATTCGAACTGCTCGCGAACGAGCCGATGCCAGGCATCGCCGATGCGGCGCGCATCGAGATGATCCGCCTGCTCGCGCGCGCGAGCGGAACGCTGGGCATGGCGGGCGGACAGGCACTCGACCTCGCCGCGACCGGTCGCCGCCTCGAGCCGCGCCAGATCGAGGACATGCATGAACGCTCAAGACCGGCGCGCTGATCCGCGCCGCGGTGCTGATGGCCTGCGCTGCGGACCCTGCGCTCGCCGGCGGCGAAGCGCGAGGCGCTCGACCGCTACGGCCGCGCGATCGGCCTCTGCGTTCCAGATCGTCGACGACCTGCTCGACGTGCTCGGCGATCCCGCGGTGACCGGCAAGGTCGCGGGTTCCGACGCGCTGCGCGGCAAGCCGACCTACCCGGCGATCGCCGGCGTCGCCGCGGCGCGCGCCCGCGCGGCCGAACTCGCGGACGCCGGCATCGCCGCACTTGCGGACTTCGGGCCGGAGGCGTCGCGGCTGCGGGACTTTGCCGGCGATCTCGTCCAGCGCGGCCGCTGAGCCGCAGCGCATCTGCGTATGCCCGCCTGCCCGCGCTCCAGTAAACTGCCGCCATGGGTGACGAAAAGCCCGACGGCTTGCTCGCCGCGATCGAGACGCCGGCCGACCTCCGGGCGCTCGCAGCGCGGCGACCTCGCGCGCGCTTGTCGGACGAGCTGCGCCAGTACCTGATCGAGACCGTCGGGCAGATGGGCGGGCATCTCGCCGCCGGCCTCGGCACGGTCGAGCTCGCGGTCGCGCTCCACTACGTCTTCGACACGCCCTACGACCGGCTGATCTGGGACGTCGGGCACCAGGCCTATCCGCACAAGGTGCTGACCGGACGCCGGCGCCGCCTCGGCAGCATCAAGCAGCGCGGCGGCCTCGCGCCGTTTCCCGGCGCGCGCCGAAAGCGTCTACGACAGCTTCGGCGTCGGCCATTCGAGCACCTCGATCAGCGCCGCGCTCGGCATGGCGGTCGCGAACCGCCTGACCGGCAGCGACCGGCGCGTCGTCGCCGTGATCGGCGACGGCGCGATGAGCGCGGGCCTCGCCTGGGAGGCGCTGAACCACGCGGGCAGCATGGACGTCGACCTGCTCGTCGTCCTGAACGACAACGACATGTCGATCTCGGAGAACGTCGGCGCGCTGTCGAACTACTTCGCGCGCCTGCTCTCGGGCCGCATGTACGCGCACCTGCGCGCAGGCGGCAAGAAAGTGCTGCGCAAGATGCCGTCGGCCTGGGAGCTCGCGCGCCGCTCCGAGGTGCACGCCAAGGGCATGGTGCTGCCCGGCACGCTGTTCGAGGAGATGGGCTTCAACTACATCGGGCCGATCGACGGCCACGACGTGGACGCGCTCGTGACGACGCTCGGCAACATGCGCAGCCTCCCGGGCCCGCAGTTCCTGCACGTCGTCACGCAGAAGGGCAAGGGCTACGCGCCGGCCGAGGCCGACCCGATCAAGTGGCACGGGCCCGGGCCCGTACGATCCCGCGAGCGGCACGCTCTACAAGGAGAAGTCCGCGGGCCCGACCTATTCGCAGGTCTTCGGCGAATGGCTCTGCGACATCGCGGAGCAGGACGCGCGCTTCGTCGGCATCACGCCGGCCATGCGCGAGGGATCCGGCATGGTCGAGTTCGAGCAGCGCTTCCCGGAGCGCTACTTCGACGTCGCGATCGCCGAGCAGCATGCGGTCACGCTCGCTGCCGGCCTCGCCTGCGACGGCATGCGTCCCGGTGGTCGCGATCTACTCGACCTTCCTGCAGCGCGGCTACGACCAGCTGATCCACGACGTCGCGCTGCAGCGGCTGCCGGTCGTGTTCGCGATCGACCGCGCGGGCCTCGTCGGCGGCGACGGCGCGACGCACCAGGGCGTGTTCGACCTCACGTTACCTGCGCTGCGTGCCGAACCTGGTCGTCATGGCGCCGGCCGACGAGAACGAGTGCCGGCAGATGCTCTACACCGCCGGCCTGCTCGACCAGCCCGGCCGCCGTGCGTTATCCGCGCGGCCGCGGGCCGGGCGTCGCGGTCGAGAAGACGATGCAGGCGCTGCCGGTCGGCCGCGCGGAATTGCGCCGCAGCGGCGCGAGCGGGCTCGCCCTGCTCGCCTTCGGCACGATGGTCGAGGCCGCGCGGCCGCGCCGCCGAGGCGCTCGACGCAACGCTCGTCAACATGCGCTTCGTGAAGCCGCTCGACGAGGCGCTGATCGCCGAGGTCGCCGCCAGCCATCGCGCGATCGTCACGCTCGAGGAAAATGCGGTGGCCGGCGGCGCGGGCTCGGCCGTGCTCGAGGTGCTGCAGCGCATCGGCAGCGCGGTTCCCGTGCTCCAGGTCGGCGTGCCGGACGCGTTCGTCGAGCACGGCTCGCGCGAGGACAACCTGGCGGCTGCCGGGCTCGATCCGGCCGGCGGTCCGCGCCGCGATCGAGCGCTTCTGGCGCGGCCAGGGCATTGCGCGCGCCGCGCCCGCCGGTTAATCAGGACCAATATGGTATGATTTCCGCATGAATGCGAAGACCGCCGGGGTCCGTCGTCGCCCCGATCATCGAGGACGTGCAGGGACGCGCCGGACACGCGGCGCATCCCGATCGACCGCGTCGGCATCAAGGACATCTACCACCCGGTGCGGGTCAAGGACCGCTCGGGCGGCGAGCAGCACACGATCGCGAACTTCAACATGTACGTGCACCTGCCCCACAACTTCAAGGGCACGCACATGTCGCGCTTCGTCGAGATCCTGAACGAGCACGAGCGCGAGATCTCGGTCGAGTCCTTCAACCGGCATGCTGGCGGAGATGACGACGCGCCTGAACTCGGAGGCCGGCCACCTCGAGATGACCTTCCCCTACTTCGTCATGAAGAAGGCGCCGGTCTCCGGCGTGCAGAGCCTGCTCGACTACCGCGCGACGCTCGCCGCCGAGATCGAAGGACGGCCGCATCGAGACCTGGCTGAAGGTGCTGGTGCCGGTGACGAGCCTCTGCCCCTGCTCGAAGCAGATCTCCGACTACGGCGCCCACAACCAGCGCTCGCACCTGACGATCTCCGCGAAGATCGCCGAGCACGTCTGGCTCGAGGAGCTGATCGACGTGGCCGAGGACGAAGGCGAGCTGCGAGCTGTACGGGATCCTGAAGCGGCCCGACGAGAAGTTCGTGACCGAGCGCGCCTACGACAACCCGAAGTTCGTCGAGGACATCGTCCGCGACATCGCCACGCGGCTCAACGCGGACGAGCGCATCCGCTCGTACGTCATCGAGGCGGAGAACTTCGAGTCGATCCACAACCACTCCGCCTACGCGCGCATCGAGCGCGACAAGGACGAGAGCCCGCCTGACTGCGCGACGGCTGGCCGGGCCCTCGCTCGCGCCGGAACTTAGCGCTCGCTCGGACCCCGCCAGCCCGTGAGTGCCCGTCAGCGCTCGCGTCGAGTGCGCGGCGCGCGCGAGACGGCGGGGTCCGAGCGAGCGAGTTCCGGCGAGCGAGGCGATCCCGCCGAGGCCGGTGCGCGACGTCAGCTGCGACGCGGGACTCGCCGTTCTGCAGGCGCGAGATCAGCGCCTTGAGGAAGACCTTGTTGAAGCGCAGCTGGCAGGCCGACGAGGCCTGCTCGAGGAGCGTCGAGCTCACGCGCAGGATGGTGACGTCCGTCGCCCGCGATCACCGCGGCCTGGCGCTTGGCGCCGCGCAGGTAGCTGGTCTCGCCGAAGCAGTCGCCCGCCTCGAGCCGGCCGACCACCGCGCCGTCGCGCTCGACCGGCAGGTGCCGGTCACGATCACGTAGAAGCGGTCGTCGATGCCGCCCGCGCGGACGATCTCGTCGCCCGCGCGCATGCGCCTGCCAGGTGCCGGCGCGCAGCACCTCCCAGATCTCGTCCGACGAGAAATCGTGGAAGAACTTGAGGCGCCGCAGCAGGTTGAAGTGCTCCTGGCGGTCGCTGCGGTCGGTGTCCTTGCGCTGCTGCGCGTGCACGCGCGCGATCGCGTTCGCGAACTCGGCGCCGTTCGGATAGCGCTTGTCCGGCTCCTTGTGCATCGCCATCGCGACCACGTTCTCGAGCTCGGCCGGCAGGTCGGCGCGGATCGACAGCATCGGCGGCGGCGTCGCATAGACGATCTGGTGCAGCAGCTTCGCGAGCGCGCCGGCGCGGAACGGCCGGTGGCCCGGTGAGCAGCTCGTACATCACCGCGCCCAGCGAGTAGAGGTCGGAGTGGTTGGTCAGCTCGAGCGACTGGACCTGCTCGGGCGACATGTAGCTCGGGCTGCCGGCGATGCCCTCGATGCGGGAAAAGTCGGCGTCGTTGTGCAGCGCGATGCCGAAGTCGATCAGCCTGAGGTCGCTGTCCGTCGTCAGCATCAGGTTGCTCGGCTTGATGTCGCGGTGGATCACGCCGCGCGAATGCGCGTAGTGCAGCGCCTTGGCGCACTTGAACATGAGCGTCAGCACGTCGCTCGACCGGCAGCAGGTTGTCGGGCCGCGTGTAGGCGGAGAGCGTGCGCGCGCCGTGGATGAACTCGGTGACGACGTAGTAGATAGCCGCTTTCCTCGCCGGCGTCGTAGATCGGCATGATGTTCGGGTGCTGCAGCATCCCGACCATGTGCGCCTCGGAGAGGAACATCTTGCGCGCGACCTTGGCGCGCGCCGGGTCGTCGTCCGCCGCGATGCGGTACGCCTTGATCGCGATGTCACGCCCGTAGTACGGAGTCGTGCGACAGGTAGACGGTGCCGGTCGAGCCCCGCCCGACCTCGCGGATCACGTCGTACTTGCCGATGCGCTCGCCGATGCCGGCCGAGCCCTCGGCGGGCCGCATGATCGTCGGCACGGTTGCGGTTGCGATGGCCGGCTCCTCGTGGGCAGGTCCGGCGCGCGTGTGTCACCGGATCGACCGCGAGGATATTTCGTCAAAACCGGCCGGAACCGTGAACCGGATCGCGCTTCACCGGGGGCCGGGCGGCCCTCCCGCGAAGTGGTCGAAACCGTGACCGGCATCTCGCTCGACGGCGGCGCGCCGTCGACGCAGCACGCCATCCGCCTCCGACGATCGTGCCGATGCGCCGCAGCACGACGCCGGCGTCGAGCGCCGCGAGCCGCGCCCGGATGGCGGGATCCGCGCGTGAACAGCAGCTCGTAGTCGTCGCCGCCGCCGAGCGCGTAGGCGATCCGCGCCTCCGGTCGGCGCCACCGAGCAGAGGCCTGCGGACAGCGGCAGTTCGCGGCTCTCGATGTCGGCGCCGACGCCGCTCGCGGCACATAACTTGGCGAGGTCGCCCGCGCAGGCCGTCCGAAACATCGATGCAGGCGGTCGCGATGCCGCGCAGCGCGACCCCGAGCGCGACGCGCGCCTGCGGCAGCTGGAAGCGCGCGAGCAGCGCATCGCGCGCCCGTCCCTGCGCGGCCAGCCGGCCCTGCAGGATCGCGAGCCCGGCGGCCGCGTCGCCCGGCGTGCCGCTGACCCAGAGGTCGTCGCCCGGACGCGCGCCCTCGCGCAGGAGGGCGCGGCCCGCCGGAACCGTGCCCGCGAGCGTCACCGACACCGTCAGCGGCCCGCGGGTCGTGTCGCCGCCGACGAGGGCGACGCCGTGGCGGCGCGCGAGCGTGTCGAAGCCCGCCGAAAAGCCTGACAGCCAGTGCTCGTCGACGGACGGCAGCGTCAAGCCGAGCAGCGCCCAGGCGGGCTCCGCGCCCATCGCCGCGAGGTCGCGAAGGTTGACGGCGAGCGCGCGGTGGCCGACGAAGCGCGCGTCGAAGCCCGCCGGGAAATGGCGCGCCTTCGACCAGCGTGTCGAGCGCGAGCACGAGCGTGCCGCCGGCCGGCGCTGCGACGAGCGCGCCGTCGTCGCCGACGCCCGGCAAGGACATCCTCGCGCTGCGCGCCGCGCCGCGGTGAAGTAACGATCGATCAGCTCGAATTCGCCTGCGGGCATGGCCTCAGGCAACCTCGCCGCGCTCGGCGCCGCCGGTGCGCGCGCGACGCGCGGTCGAGCACGGCATTGACGTAGCGGTGCCCGTCGGTCGCGCCGAAGCGCTTGGCGAGCTCGATGCCTTCGTTGATCACCACCCGGTATGGAACCTCGGGGCGCGCCATGAGTTCCCAGAGGCCCGAGCGCGAGGATCGCGTGCTCGACCGGATCGAGCCGTGCCGGCTCGATGTCCGAGTGCCGCGCGCAGCTCTGCGTCGATGCGCGGCCGGGTCGGCGCAGAATCGCGGCGATCGCCGCGCGGAAATACTCGTGATCGACCCGCGCGAACTCCGGCCCGGCGCGAATACTGCGCGACGAGCTCCGCGGCCGGCTGCCGGCCCAGCTGCCACTGGTAGAGCGCCTGCACCAGCGAGCCTGCGCGCGCCGCCGCGCGCCTGCACCTGCTCGCCGGCCGGCCGCGCGCTTCAGCACTCGCCCAGCTTGCGCATGAGGTTCGCGAGCTCGATCGCCGCGCGCGCGGCGTCGGCGCCCTTGTTGCCCTCGCTGCCGCCCGCGCGTTCGATCGCCTGCTCCTCGGTGTCGGTCGTGAGCACGCCGAACGCGACCGGCACGCCGGTCTCGGTCGCGATACGCGCGAGTCCCGCGGCGCATTCGCCGGCGACGTAATCGAAATGGGGCGTCTCGCCGCGGATCACGGCGCCGAGCGCGACGATGGCATCGAAGCGGCGCGACTCGGCGATGCGCCGCACGACGGGCGGCAGGTCGAAGGCGCCCGGTACGCGGACGAGCTCGAGTCCGCCGGGATCCGCGCCGTGCGCGGCAAGCGCCTCGCACGCGCCCGCGACGAGCCGCTCGACGACGGCTTCATTGAAGCGCGATGCGACGAGCGCGATGCGCAGGTCGCCGACCCGCAGGTCGCCCTCGACAATGCGAATCGCGTTCACGCCGCGAGTATATCAGGCGCCCTCGCGCTCACTCCTCGTAGCCGGTGATCTCGAGGCCGAACGCGGCGATGCCGAGCAGCTGCCGCGGAGCCGAAAGCACGCGCATGCGCGTGACGCCGAGATCGCGCAGGATCTGCGCGCCGATGCCGTAGGTGCGCAGCACCGCGCCGCGCCCGCCGCATCCGCATCGTGCTCGCGCGCGCCGGCGCGCGACGATGTCCGCGGCCGATTCCTCGGGTCGCAGCACGACGACGATGCCGTGCGGCTCGCGCGCGATGCGCTCGAAGCGCCGAGCGAAGCGTCCAGCCCGGCGTGCTCGCCGCGAATGCCGATCAGGTCGCGAGGCGTGTCGCGCAGGTGCACGCGCACCAGCGGGGGCTCCTCGCCCGGCTCGCCGCGCACCAGCGCGACGTGCAGCCGCCGATGCACGCGGTCCTCATACCAGCGCATGCGGAACGTCCCCGATTCGGTCTCGACCACGCGATCCGCCACGCACTCGATCGAGCTCTCCTCGGCTGAGGCGATGGCGGATGAGGTCCGCAATCGTGCCGATCGCGAGCCCGTGCTCCTGCGCGAATTTTTCGAGCTCCGGCCGACGCGCCATGGTGCCGTCGTCGTTCAGCACCTCGACGATCACCGCGGCAGGCTCGAACCCGGCGAGGCGCGCAAGGTCGCAGCCCGCCTCGGTGTGCCCGGCGCGCGTCAGCACGCCGCCCGGGCGGGCCATCAGCGGAAACACGATGGCCGGGCTGGCGCAGGTCTTCCGGACGCGCTCCGGGCGCGACCGCCGTGCGAACCGTGTGCGCCCGGTCCTGCGCGGAGATGCCGGTCGTCACGCCTTGCGCCGCCTCGATGCTCACGGTGAAGTTCGTGCCGTGGCGGTCCTCCGCTTCCCGCACCATGAGGGGCAGCCTGCAGCGCGCGGCAACGCTCCTCCGTCAGCGTGAGGCAGATCAGGCCGCGGCCGTGGCGCGCCATGAAATTGATGTCCTCCGGCCGCACGCAGGCCGCGGCCATGAGGAGGTCGCCCTCGTTTTCGCGATCCTCGTCGTCCATGACGACGACCATGCGCCCGGCGCGAAGCTCGGCAAGCAGCTCGTCGATCGTGTTCATCGCGCGCCCCGCGCCGCTAGAAGCCGGTCGAGGTAGCGCGCGATGAGGTCCACTTCGAGATTGAGCGCCTGTCCGGCCGCAAGCTTCCCGAGCGTCGTGACGGCGCAGCGTGTGTGGCACGAGGTCGATGTCGAAGGCAGCTTCCAGCGACGCGCCCGACCGTGAGGCTGACGCCGTCGAGCGCGACCGAGCCCTTTTCCGCGATGAAGCGCGCGAGCCCGGCGGGCGCGTCGATGGCCGCATGGAGCACGCCGTCCTCTTCCCGGCTTTCGATCACGGTCGCGACGCCGTCCACGTGGCCCGTTACGAGATGGCCGCCGAGGGCTGCGTTGGCCGCGAGCGCGGGCTCGAGGTTGACGCTGGCACCCTGCAGCAAGTCGCCCGAGTGTGGTGCGCGCGAGCGTCTCTCCGGAAAGTTCGGCCTCGAAGCGGCCATCTGCAATCGCAACGACCGTGAGGCAGACACCGGAAACGGCGACGCTGTCGCCGATCGTCCAGCCGGAAGTTGCGAGTCCGCCGGTTTCGATCGCGATCCGGCGCGCCCCGGCCCCGCCGCGGATCGCCGCCATACGCCCCACCGCCTTGACGATGCCGGTAAACACTGTTCGCTCAGCTCCTTGGCCGAGGCGCAGCAGCAGGTCGTCGCCGACATCCTTGCGCTCGACGATCGAGAATTCGAGTCGTTCCGCCATGGAAACAGGCGCCTCGAGGTTCGCAAGCGGCCGCGCGCCGCGGCCGAGCAACGTCGGCGCCAGGTAGATCAGGAGCTCGTCCGCGAGCCCGGCCGAAAGCAGCGCGCCGGCCAGGCCGGCGCCGCATTCGACGAGCAGTTCGTTGACCTGCCGCGCGGCGAGAAGCTCGAGCGCAGCGCCGAGATCGACGCCTCCGGATGCCGACGGGACCGTCGCGATCTCGGCACCCGCGGCGCGCAGCGCTTCGGCGCGCGACGGAATCTCGTCCGTGCAGATCAGGAGCGCCTCGCCCGGCGGCGCAAGGATCCGGGCGGTCGGCGGCGTCCTGAGGCGGGAGTCGAGCACGACGCGAAGCGGCTGGCGTACTGCACCCGGGAGCCGGACATCGAGCCGGGGATCGTCCGAAAGCACCGTGCCACTGCCGGTCATCACGGCCGACGAGCGGGCACGCAGGCGCTGCACATCCTCGCGCGCAGCCTCGCCGGTGATCCAGCGGCTTTCGCCACCCGGAAGTGCGGTGCCACCGTCGAGGCTCGCGGCGAGCTTGACGACGACCCATGGCCTGCCGCGAGTCATGCGCGAGATGAAGCCCGGGTTGAGCTCGCGCGCCTCGCGCTCGAGCAGCCCGCCTTCCACGGCAATTCCAGCCGCGGCGAGCCTCGAGATGCCGCCGCCGTCAACGCGCGGATTGGGGTCGCGCATCGCATAGACGACGCGCGCGACACCCGCGGCGACGAGCGCATCGGCACATGGCGGCGTGCGCCCGTGATGGCAGCAGGGCTCGAGCGTGACGTAGGCGGTCGCGCCGCGTGCGGCTGCTCCCGCTGCAAGAAGCGCCAACGCCTCCGCGTGCGGGAGGCCGGCCCTCTCGTGCCATCCCTCTGCCAATGACGCGATCGCCGGTTGCGATCACGCAGCCGACACGCGGGTTCGGGTCCGTGGTCCAAAGGCCGCGTCGCGCGAGCTCGAGCGCGCGCGCCATGTGCCCTTCGTCGCGTGGTCCGGCGCCGCTCATCGCTTTCCGCGCGGCTCGCGCGCCTGCGACGGCAGGAGCGACATCTGGCCGGCCGCGGGATCGCTGCGACGGCTCTTGTCCAGTTGCTCGAGTTGCTCGCGGAACGAGTCCACGTCATGGAACCTGTGGTAGACCGAGGCGTAACGCACGTACGCGACTTCATCCAGCACGCGCAGCTCCTCCATCACGATCTCGCCGATCGTGCGGGAGGCGACCTCGCGCTCACCGAGTACGCGCAGGCGATGGCCGATGCGCTCGATCGCGGCTTCGACGGCGTCGCGCCCGACGGGCCGCTTCTCGAGCGCCTTCATGATGCCGCCGCGCAGCTTGCCCTCGTCGAAGGGCTGCCGCGTGTTGTCGTTCTTGACGACCTGCGGCATGACGAGCTCTGCCGTCTCGAACGTGGTGAATCGCTCGCCGCAGGACAGGCACTCGCTGCGGCGCCGGATCTGGTGCCCCTCGCCCGCGAGGCGCGAGTCGGTCACCTTGGTGTCGTCGTGGTTGCAAAACGGGCATTGCACGGCCGAAGCCCCGCTGAAATCACGCGTAAACCGGGAAGCGCCCGCACATCGCGAGTACCTCGCCGCGCACGCGCGCGATCGCAGACTCGTCGCCCATCGCATCCAGCACGTCCGCGATCAGGTCCCCGACCCGGCGCGATTCCTCGAGCCCGAAGCCGCGCGTCGTGATCGCGGGCGTGCCGAGCCGCAGGCCGCTCGTGACGAAAGGCGGCCGCGGATCGTTCGGCACCGCGTTCTTGTTCACCGTGATGTGGGCGCGGCCGAGTGCGGCGTCCGCGTCCTTGCCGGTGTATTCCTTGCCGATGAGGTCGAGCAGGAACAGGTGGTTGTCGGTGCCGCCGGACACGATGCGATAGCCGCGCTCCTGGAGCGTCTTCGCCATCGCCCGCGCGTTCGCGACGACCTGCTGCTGGTACGTCTTGAACTCGGGCGACAGCGCTTCGAGCAGCGCGACGGCCTTCGCCGCGATCACGTGCATGAGCGGCCCGCCCTGCGTGCCCGGGAAGATCATCGAATTGAGCTTCTTGTGCAGGTCCGGATGCTCGCGCGCGAGGATCAGCCCGCCGCGCGGGCCGCGCAGCGTCTTGTGCGTCGTCGTCGTGACGACGTCTGCGTGCGGCACCGGGCTCGGGTAGACGCCGGCCGCGACGAGGCCGGCGACGTGCGCCATGTCGACCACGAACCAGGCGCCGACCGCATCCGCGATCGCGCGGAAGCGCTGCCAGTCGATCACGCGCGAATAGGCCGAGAAGCCGGCGAGGATCATCTTCGGCCGGTGTTCGCGCGCGAGGCGCTCGACGGCCGCGTAGTCGATCTCGCCGGTCGCCGGATCGAGCCCGTACTGGACGGCGTTGAAGAGCTTTCCGGAGAAGTTCACCTTGGCGCCGTGCGTCAGGTGGCCGCCATGGTCGAGGCTCATGCCGAGCAGCGTGTCGCCCGGCGCGAGCAGCGCGAGGTAGACCGCCGCGTTCGCCTGCGAGCCCGGAGTGCGGCTGCACGTTGGCGTAGGCCGCACCGAACAGCTTCTTCGCGCGCTCGATCGCGAGCTCCTCGGCGACGTCGACGAACTCGCAGCCGCCGTAGTAGCGCTTGCCCGGATAGCCCTCGGCGTACTTGTTCGTGAGCACCGAGCCCTGCGCCTCGAGCACGCGCGGGCTCGTGTAGTTCTCGGAGGCGATGAGCTCGAGATGCTCTTCCTGCCGGCGGCGCTCGGCGGCGATCGCGCCGGCCAACGCGGGGATCGAAGGACATCGATGCTCATCCCGGGTCCGAACATGGGTTTCCCTGCGGCAGCGCCGAAAAATGGAGCGCGAAGTCTACCCGAAAGGCGGCTGTTCAGGCCGCCTCGACGAAGGCCTGGACGACCCGGGTCCAGGCGCGCGCGATGTTGCTGCCGGTTGTATCCGCCGCCGCCGAATCCGAGGATGCGCCCGGATGCGTGCCGGTCGGCGATGGCGCAAAGCTGCCTGGCCGCATGGCCATGCGCCTCTTCCGTCAGTTGAAGGTGGGTGATCGGGTCGCCGCCAAGGCTGTCGGCGCCGCACTGAAACAGGATGAACTCCGGCGCGAAGCGCTCGAGATGGGCTTCGATCGCGGGCCAGGCGGCGAGGAACTCGGCGTCGCCGGCGCCCGGCGGCAGGGGCAGGTTGAGCTTGCTGCCGGTCGCCGCACCCGCGCCCGATCTCGCATGCCGCGCCCGTGCCCGGATACAGGAAGCGGCCGTCCTCGTGGGTATCGGCAAAGATCAGCGACGGGTCGTCCTCGAACGCATAGAAGACGCCGTCGCCGTGGTGCGCGTCGATGTCGACGTACGCAATGCGCGCGAGCCCGTGGCCCGCTTCAGTTGCTCGACGACGACGCCGATGTCATTGAAGACGCAGAAGCCCGCCGCGTGCGCCCGCCCCGCATGGTGCAGCCCCGCGATCGGCACGAAGCCGCGCTTCGCGCGGCCCGCCATCAGGCTCTCCGACCGCGACCAGCGAGGCGCCGACGACGTTGCTTGCGGCCTCGAAGACGCCCTTGAACGCCGGCGTGTCGCCGGCATCGAGGAATCCCTCGCCGGTCGCCGAGCGCGCGCTCGACGAGGTCGACGTAGACCGGGATCATGGAAGAGCTCGAGCTCGCTGCGTGAGGCGCGTGCGTGGTACGAGCTGCTGGACACGCCGGTCGAGTCCCTGCGCAACGAACTCGCGCCAGAACGCATCATGGCGGTCCGGCCCGAACGGATGGCCGTCGGGAAAGCCGTAGCGGGCGATCCGCTCGCCGGCGACGACGCAGGTGTCCGATCCGCCGTTTTCAGCCACGCGATGCCGCCGCGGTTGTGAAGGAGCCGGCCCGAGACTAGCACGGTCCGCCGCCGGCTGGCGGCGACGGCCCGCATCGCAGATAATCCGCGGCCCCCCGGAACCTCAGGATCGCATGGCCCAATACATTTATACGATGAACCGCGTCGGCAAGGTCGTGCCGCCAAAGCGGCACATCCTGCGCGACATCTCGCTGTCCTTCTTTCCCGGGCGCCAAGATCGGCGTGCTCGGCCTCAACGGCTCGGGCAAGTCGACGCTGCTGCGGATCATGGCCGGTACCGACACCGACATCGAAGGCGAGGCGCGGCCGCAGCCCGGCATCAAGGTGGGCCTGCTGCCGCAGGAGCCGCAGCTCGACCCGGCAGCGGACGTGCGGAGCATCGTCGAGGAGTCGGTGAAGCCCGTGAAGGACGCGCTCGCGCGCCTCGAGCAGGTCTACGTGCTCTACAGCGAGCCGGACGCGGACTTCGACAAGCTCGCCGCGGAACAGGGCCAGCTCGAGGCCTTCCTCGCGAGCGTCGACGGCCACAACCTCGAGCGCCAGCTCGACGTCGCAGCCGATGCGTTGCGGCTGCCGCCCTGGGACGCAAAGGTGTCGCAACTGTCAGGCGGCGAGCGCCGCCGCGTCGCGCTGTGCCGGCTGCTGCTGTCGAAGCCGGACATGCTGCTGCTCGACGAGCCGACCAACCACCTCGACGCGGAGTCGGTCGCCTGGCTCGAGAAGTACCTCGAGCAGTACCCGAGCACGGTCATCTGCGTGACTCACGACCGCTACTTCCTCGACAACGTCGCCGGCTGGATCCTCGAGCTCGATCGCGGCCACGGCATTCCCTGGCAGGGCAACTATTCCTCCTGGCTCGAGCAGAAGGAGCAGCGGCTCGCGCAGGAGGAAAAGCAGCAGGAGGGCCTCCGCCGCACGCTCGCCCGCGAGCTCGAGTGGGTGCGCGCGAACCCGAAGGCGCGCCAGGCCAAGAGCAAGGCGCGGCTCCGCCAGTTCGAGGAGCTGTCCTCGGTCGAGTTCCAGGCGCGCAACGAGACGAACGAGATCTACATCCCGCCGGGCCCGCGCCTCGGCGACCTCGTCATCGAGGTCGAAAGCCTGCGCAAGGCCTATGGCGAGCGGCTCCTGATCGACGACCTCTCCTTCCGCCTGCCGCCGGGCGGCATCGTCGGAATCATCGGGCCGAACGGCGCGGGCAAGACCACGCTGTTCCGCATGCTGACGCGGCGCCGAGAAGCCGGATGCGGGAACCATCCGCACCGGCCCGACGGTGCAGATCGCGTACGTCGACCAGTCGCGCGACAAGCTCGACGACACGAAGACCGTCTGGCAGGAGATTTCCGGCGGCCAGGACATCATCAAGGTCGGCAACTACGAGACGGCCTCGCGCGGCTACGTCGGACGCTTCAACTTCCGCGGCAACCAGCAGCAGCAGCAGATCGGCGAGCTGTCGGGCGGCGAGCGCAATCGCGTGCACCTCGCAAAGCTCCTGAAGCGCGGCGCGAACGTGCTGCTGCTCGACGAGCCGACCAACGACCTCGACGTCGAGACGCTTCGCGCCCTCGAGGAGGCCCTGCTCAACTTTCCCGGCTGCGCGGTCGTCATCTCGCACGACCGCTGGTTCCTCGACCGCATCGCGACCCATATCCTCGCGTTCGAGGGCGACAGCGAGGTTGTCTGGTTCGAGGGCAACTACCAGGACTACGTGGCGGACCTGCGGCGCCGCAAGGGCGAGCGACGCCGACCAGCCGCACCGGCTGCGCTACAAGCCGCTGCACGCCTAGGGGACTGCCCGCATCCTGCTAGACCGTCGGCGGAGATGCGCATGGCGGTCTACATCGACTCTGCGGGGCGACTGCACCACGACCAGGAGAGCGGGCTCGCCCTCCAGTGCCCGCATTGCCAGGTGCTCGCGCACATCACGCCGGTCTCGGTGCCGGATTTCAACGTGCTGCAGCAGCACAAGCCGGCACAGGTCGGGCTCGTCTACCGCTGCGCGTCCTGCAACGCGCCGGTCTTCCTGCGCTTCACGGTCAAGCTCTATGGCGGCAGCCGTGTCGAGCTCGCGCCGAATTTCGTCGAGCTCGAGCGGGCGCGGGAGAAGTTCAACTTCACCTACCTGCCCGAGGACACGGAAGCCCTGCTGAAGGAAGCCTTCGCCTGCTTCACCGCAGCCTGCTACAACGCTTTCGCCTCGATGTGCCGGCGCGTCGTGCAGCGGACGTTCGCGGACCTCGGCGCGGACGGCAAGCTCGAGCTCTACGACGAGCTCGCGAACGTCCGGCGGCTCGCCGAGATCGACGACGAATCCTTCGAGGTGGTCAGGAAGGTGCTGTTCGATTTCGACGAGCCGGGCCGCGGCAGCCTGCCGGTGATTGACGCTTTCCAGGCCGGCGTGCTGCTCGAGGTGCTGAAGGACCTGCTATACCAGGCCTATGTCCGCCGCGGCCGGCTGCAGCAGGCGATGATGGTGCGGCGCTACTTCGCGGACGATCCCTCGAACGTCACGCCGCTGCCCGGGCACGCCGCACCTAGTCACCCGCACCTAGCCGACCCAGACGCGCGCATTCCGGAAAATCCGCATCCAGCCGCTGTCTTCGCCGGCTGATGGCGGGTGCCAGGAATTCTGCACGGTCCGGAAGACACGCTCAGGGTGCGGCATCAGGATCGTGACCCGCCCGTCTTCGGACGTCAGGCCCGCGATGCCGTCCGGCGACCCGTTCGGGTTCGCCGGGTAGCGCGACGCGACGCGGCCGCGGTTGTCGACAAACCGCAGTGACAATCCGCCGCGCGGGCAGCTTTCTCGTCCGCGGCGCTCGCGAACTCCGCACGGCCCTCGCCGTGCGCGACCGCGATCGGCAACTGGGAACCGGCCATGCCCGAGAAGAAGAGCGAAGTGCGTCGCCGCGATCTCGACCATCGACAGCCGGCCCTCGAACTGCTCCGAGCGGTTTCGCCGGAAGCGCGGCCAGTGCGCCGCGCCGGGGATCAGCTCAGCGAGCGCGGCGAGCATCTGGCAGCCATTGCAGACGCCGAGCGTGAAGCGGTCTTCGCGCGCGAACCAGGCCTCGAAGAGACTTCGCGCCCGCGCATTGAAGAGGATCGACTTAGCCCATCCCTCGCCTGCGCCCAGCACGTCGCCGTAGCTGAATCCGCCGCAGGCGACGAGACCGTGATAGCCGTCGAGGGTCGCGCCCTCGATCGATCAGGTCGGTCATGTGGACGTCGACTGTCCGTGAATCCCGCACGATCGAAGGCTGCCGCCATCTCGACCTGGCTGTTGACGCCCTGCTCGCGCAGAATCGCGACCCGCGGCCGCGCGCCTGTTGCAATGAATGGCGCCGCGACGTCCTCGTCCGGATCGAAGGCGAGCCGCCAGGCGAGGCCCGGGATCGCTTGCGTCGAGGCGCGCATCGCGCTCTTCGTCGGCGCAGGCAGGTTCGTCGCGCAGCCTCTGCATCCGCCAGGTCGTTTCGGACCAGGCGGCGTGAAGCAGCGACGCGGTCGGCATCGATGAGCGCATGGCCGCCGGCGGCAATGCGGATGCGCCCGCCCGCGTCCGCGCTGCCGATGCGCCGCGAAAGCGCAGACAGTCCATGGCGCGCGAGCACCGCTTCGGCGCGCCCAAGATCGGCGCTCGCGCAATCTGAAGCACGGCGCCGAGCTCTTCGGCGAACAGTGCGGCCATCGGCCGATCGACGGTTCCGAGATCGACATCGAGCGCCGCGCGGCCCGCAAACGCCATCTCGAGCAGCGTGATCGCAAGCCCGCCATCCGAACGGTCGTGGTAGGCGAGCAGCAGGCCCGCGTCGCGGAGTTCCCGGATGGCCGCAAAGAAAGACGATGAGCTGGCGTGCGTCGTCGAGGTCGGGCGGCGACGTCTCCGATCGCCCGAAGACCTGCGCGAGGCAGGATCCGCCGATGCGGTCCTGGCCGGCGCCAAGGTCGACGAGCACGAGCGCGGTCGGGCCCGCTCGCCCGTCTCGAGCGCCGGAGTCAGCGTGCGCCGCACGTCGCCGACCGGAGCGCAGGCCGTGACCACGAGCGAGAGCGGCGCGACGACCGCGCGTCCGACGCCATCGGCTCGCGCCAGGCCGATCGCATCGAGAGCGAGTCCTTGCCGACCGGTATCGCAATGCCGAGCGCCGGGCACAGCTCCTCGCCGAGCGCGCGGACGGTGTCGTAAAGGTCGGCATCCTCCGCAGGATCTCCGCAGGACGCCATCCAGTTCGCCGAAAGCTTGACGTCGCCGAGCGCGCGCACGTCGGCAGCCGCGATGTTTGTGATGCGCCTCGCCGACCGCAATGCGGCCGGATGCCGGCGCGTCAAGGAGCTGCGACGGCGGGCCGCTCGCCAAGCGACATCGCCTCGCCGGTCGAGCCCGCGTAATCCCGAGGTCGTGACCGCGACGTCGCTGACGGGAACCTGCCAGGGCCCGACCAGCGGATCGCGGCTGATCATGCCGCCGACGCTGCGGTCGCCTATCGTGACGAGGAAACCCTTGTCGGCGATCGCGGGCAGGCGCAGCAGGCGGTCGAGGGCGTCGCGCGGCATCGAGCGTCTCGGGATCGAATCCATCGCCGCTGCGCCGTCGAGCGCGCCGCGCGCTCGCTGCATTCGCGGCGGCCGGCCGAGGAGATCTGCGATCGGCATGTCGACGACGCACTCGCCCGAGCTGCGCGTCATCGACCACGAGCCGGCCGTCATCCGCCGCTTCCCCGATCACCGCAAACGGGCAACGCTCCCGGCGGCACAGCGCAACGAAGCCGTCGACGGCTCCGGCGGCGAGTGCGAGCACGTAGCGCTCCTGCGCCTCGTTGCACCAGATCTCGAGCGGCGACATGCCGGGCTCGTCAGTCGGGACGCGCGACAGCTCGATCCGGCCGCCGCCAGGCGCGACGACTTCCGGCACGGCGTTCGAGAGCCCGCCGGCACCGACGTCGTGGATCATCAGGATCGGGTTGTCGCTCGCCCAGCGCCCAGCAGGCATCGATGACCTGCTGTGCGCGGCGCTGCATCTCGGGATTGCCGCGCTGTACCGAGGCAAAATCGAGCTGCTCGCTGCCGGAGCCGCTGCCCTGCGACGAGGCAGCGCCGCCCCCGAGCCCAATCAGCATCGCCGGCCCTCCGAGCAGGACGAGCGGCGCGCGCGCGGGAACGGGCTGCTTGTCCACGTGCGCGCGCCGCACGCTGCCGACACCGCCCGCGATCATGATCGGCTTGTGATAGCCGCGGAACTTCGTTCCGCCTTCGCCTGCAATGCGCTGCTCGTAGCTGCGGAAGTAACCGAGGATTCCAGGACGGCCGAACTCGTTGTTGAACGCGGCGGCACCGATCGGGCCCTCCAGCATGATGTCCAGCGCGGACGCGATCCGCGCCGGCCGCCCGTTGTCGGCCTCCCAGGGCTGGACGAAATCCGGAATGCGCAGGTTCGAGACCGTGAAGCCGACGAGCCCGGCTTTCGGCTTCGCTCCGCGCCCGGTCGCGCCTTCGTCGCGGATCTCGCCGCCGGAGCCGGTCGCCGCCCCGGGAAATGGAGAGATCGCAGTCGGATGGTTGTGGGTCTCGACCTTCAGCAGGATGTCGACTGGCTCGTCGTGCCAGGCGTATTCATGTCCGGCGGACGACGGGAAGAACCGGGAGGCGCGCGGGCCCTCGATGACCGCCGAGTTGTCGCTGTACGCAGAGAGCACGCCGGCGGGACTCCGGTCCTTCGTGTTGCCGGATCATCGCGAACGGCGAGCGCGCAGCTGCGACGCCGTCAATGCGCCAGTCGGCATTGAAGATCTTGTGGCGGCAATGCTCGCTGTTCGCCTGCGCGAACATCATCACCTCGACGTCGGTCGGATCGCGCCCAAGGCGGGCAAAGACGTCTGCGAGGTAGGCGATCTCGCCCTCCGACAGCGCGAGACCCTGGGCCTCGTTCACGCTCGAAAGCGCGGCTCGCGCGTCATTCGCCAAGCGCCACGTGACCGAGGGCGCCGCGTGGGTGCGTCTCGAACAGGCGCTCCGCCTCCACGGCTTCGAGCATGAGCGCCTCGGTCATCGGGTCGAACAGCGGCGCGGCGAGCGCAACCAGCGCTGCCTCGCGTAAGCGCAGCATTGGATTCGATGCGCCATGCCTTGCCGCGTTCGATGCGCCGCACGGCGTCCAGGCCGCAGACGTGCGCGATGTCGGTCGCCTTGGACGACCAGGGCGAAACCGTTCCGGGCCGCGGCACCGTCAGCAGGAGGCATCCGTCCGGCGCTGGGCTTCGTCGCTTGCGTCGAAATCGAGCAGGCGCTCGAGGACTGCCCGCTCAGAAGCGGCGAGTTCGACGATTCGTGTCGACGAAGTGGACGAATTCGACGCTGACGCGGCGTACCCGCGGCTCGATCCGCCGAAGCGCCGCGAGCAGCCTCTCGATCCGGAAATTTGAAAGTGCCGGTGCGCCCCGAAATTGCAGCATCAAGCCATCAGCGCTTCACGCCCGGGTCGCCGCCGGCCGGATACAGGGTGACTGGAAACTGGGCGACATTGCCGCCTTCGAGTACGCTGATCTTGCTGACGCCCTGCTTGCGGACCTCGTCGATGCGGATGACCGAGTGCAGCGGCAGGTAGCTGCGCTTGACGCCGGCAAACTCTGACTTGATGCGCTCCTCGGCCGGGTCGAGCACGACGCTGCTGCGCTCGCCGAACACGAGTTCCTCGACCTCGACGAAGCCGAGCAGCCCGCCATGGCTCACTTTGCGGGCGTAGATCTCGTAGACCTTGCCCTGGTTGACGAAGACGATCCTGAATATGTGACTTGCGGCCATGATCCGGATGGGGGTCGCCCTGCCGTGGGCGCGCTATTATACGGGCGATGGCGCTCAGGCTGAAAATCGTCAGTGAGAACGCGGCGGCCGCGGGCGACAACCCGCGCTGGACGTTCGGCGTAAACGGCGGTCGCATCGGCCGTCACACCAGCAACGACTGGGTGCTGCGCGACCCGGATCGCTACGTATCCGGCCGCCATGCCGAGATCGAGCATCGCGGAGGCACCTGGCTGCTGCGCGATACCAGCACCAACGGCACCTTCGTGAACGACTCCGACGAGGCGCTCGGCCCGGATCGCCTTCACTCGCTCACGAATGGCGACCGCTTCCGCATCGGCGAGTACGAGATCGAGGTCGAGATCACCGGCGGCAACGATTTTCCCGCGCAGGAGGCCGCCGCCGGTGAGCTGACGCGGACCTCGACGCCTCGTTCGAGGTGAAGAACTTCATCTCCACAGGCCGCCGCGAGCGCGACGCGACAGGCCGGTCGCCCGCGCGCAGAGCCCTGCAGCGGCCGCGCACCTGCCGCCTCAGGCGTCGCCGCAGGCACCGCTGCCGCAGGCGCCGTCATCGCGCGGGCGCGAAGACCAGGAGCAGTGGCCGGGCCTCGTCGCATTGTGCAGGGGCGCCGGCATCGACCCGCTCGCGTTGCCTGCCGAAGTGCGCGGCGCGGCACTGCATCAGGCGGGCCAGCTGCTGCGCGAAGCGCTCGTCGGCTTCACCGAGCTTGCGCGTACGCGCGCGGACTTCGCGAGCGAATTCGGAATTTCATCCGGCGCGCGGCGCCGCGACGCGACCGGCGCATTCGCGCGGATCGCGGCGGTCGAGCAGATCCTCGAGATCATGCTGGCGGGCCGCGGCCCTGGCGAAGCGCGGGCGATCGACGAGATCCGCGCGCCAGTTTGCGCGCGCGCGCCAGCACGAGATCGCGATGACCGCGGCGCTGCGCGAGGCGCTCGCGGCGGTCTTCGACGAAGCTCAATCCCGAGGCGCTCGAGGAGCAGCTCGGGCCGCCGCGCGCAGGGCGTCGTCGGGACTGAGCTGCAGGCACGGCTGTGGAATCGTTACCTGGAGCTGTTCCGGGCGACGGTGCAGTCGGGCGACGCCGGCTTGCCCGCGGTCTTCCTGGTCGCATTCGCCCGCGCCTACGAGACGATCGCCGCCGGCGGCAAGACGCGGGATCCCGGCGAACGCGAGACCGAAGGGGACGCTCACTTGACGCAAGGTGAACGGACGTCCCCTTGGCTTGATTTGGCGGAGAGGGTGGGATTCGAACCCACGAATACCTTGTGAGGTATTACTGGAATTCCAGTCCAGCGCCTTCGACCGCTCGGCCACCTCTCCTTCGAAGGGGGCACAGCCTACTGGAGCCGGGCTCCCGGCAGCAACCACGGCAGCTCCGTTCAGAATCCCCAGTCAGGATCAGCTGGAAGCCGTCAAAGGTCGGCGTGCCGTCGGCCTTCGGAAAGTCCAGCCAGCTCATCCGGTAGCTGCCACTCAACGAGAGTGACTTATTCAGGCGATAGCGCAAGCCGGCGCCCAGCTGGTAGGCAAACCCGTCGACGTTTTTCGTTTCCTGGAAGTCCTGGCAGATGTACCCGTACCACGGATTCCACCAGCAGCCGACCTGAGGCGGCGCGGTCGGGATATTCGTGTCCACGAAGTTCCAGCCGACGCCCGTCGTGATGAAGGGCGTGAACCGGCCCGTCATGAAATAGTAGTGAGGTTGAACATCACACCCATGGATTCAAGCTCGCCCTTGACCGGGAATATTTCGCCCGGGTCGTCTCCGGCAAGGCTGGCGTCGAAGTCGCGCTCGTCGAAGGTGAAATTTGCGCCGACCTCGAAGTGATCCGAAAGGTCGTAGCCGAGGCCGACCAGGAAACCGGTGCTGCTGTTGAATTCGGCCGTAGTGCCGCCGTCGAAGTCGACGTCGGACGTCGAGCTGGTAGTTGGCGCCCAGGCGCGTCTGCCAGGGCCTGCCATCGTCCATCGCCAGATCCGGCGCGCGATCGGCGGCAGCGGTCTCGGCGGCGGCCGCTGCCGACGCTGTAGTTGCCGTCGGCGCCTGCCTGCGATGCCGGTCGCGATGGCGGGCGGGTGATCGAGGCAGCTGCCCGGCTCCCGGGGCAATTCCGGCGCACTTCAACTCCGGGATCTTGAGTGCATTGCGCGTGTCCGGCAGGTCGGCGCCCGCGGGAACGCGCAAGCGGCTCCGCCTCCTTCGCCAGACTGGTACGGCTGCACTTCATCGCAACCGCGTGTAGGCGTCGGGAAGCACCGTGCATCCGGCCAGCGGCAGGATGGCCGCAATCCAGCGCGACCCGATTCAGGATCCGAATCCTCATTCAATCACTCCGGCGCGGCGCATGGCCGCGAGCACGGTTGCATGGTGCGGCTCCGACAGGCCGACGAGCGGCAGGCGGATGCCCGGCCCGATCAGCCCGAGCCGCCCGAGCGCCCACTTGGACGGGAATCGGGTTCGACTCGACGAATAGCGCAGTGTGAAGACCCGTCAGGCGCTCGTCGAGTTCCCTGGCGCCCATCCTGGTCGTCGAGCAGCGCAGCTTCGACCATCTCGTGCATGAGCCGCGGCGCGACGTTGCCGGTCACCGTGATGACGCCCTGCGCGCCCGCGCCGATCAGCTCGCGGCAGCTCGCGTCGTCGCCCGAAAGCAGCAGGAAGTCGTCGCCGCAGCGCTCGAGGATTTCCCGGCCGCGCGCGATGTTGCCGGTCGCCTCCTTGATGCCGATGATCTGCGGGTGGCCGGAGAGGCGCTCGACCGTTTCCGGCAGCAGGTCGCAGGCCGTCCGCGAAGGGCACGTTGTAAAGGATGAGCGGCACGCTCGAGGCGTCGGCGATCACGCTGAAGTGCCGGTACAGGCCCTCCTGCGGCGGCCGGTTGTAATACGGCGTGACGACGAGCACGCCGTCGGCGCCGAGTTCGCAGGCGGCGCGCGTGCGCTCGACGGATTGCGCCGTCGAGCGCCGCCGGTGCCCGCGATCACGGGCAGCCGCCCGCCGAGCCGCTGCACGGCGATCTGCAGCAGCTCCGCAGATTCCGCCGCTGTCAGCGTCGCGGACTCGCCGGTGGTGCCGCCGACGACGACGCCGTCGCTGCCTTCGCGCGCATGCCAGTCGAGCAGGCGCGCGAACGCGACGTGATCGACGTCGCCGGACTCCGTCATCGGCGTCACGAGCGCAACGAGGCTACCGCGGAACATGTCACCCCCCGGCCGATCGGCCGGCACCGGAGGCGGGATCGTAATGGCGCACGCCTTGCCGACGCAAGACAGCGCGACCCGCGATATCATCGCCCGTCCGATCCCGGTACACTCCGCGCCAAGCCCCGCTTTTCCCGCATGAAACAGTTCATCGCAATCTCTGCCATCGGCGACGATCGCATCGGCCTCGTGCACGACCTGTCGAAGGTCGTGGCGGACTGCGGCGGCAGCATCAGCGAGAGCCGCATGACGGCGCTCGGCTCGGATTTCGCGATGCTGATGCTGGTCGCGGGCAACTGGCACTCGATCGCGCGCATCGAGACCGATCTCGGCAAGCTCGCCGAGGCTTCGGGAGTCACGATCCAGGTCCGCCGCACGACGCAGCGCGCGGTGCGCGAGGACATGGTTCCTTACTCGGTCGACGTCGTCTGCATCGACCAGGCCGGCATCGTGTCCGGCCTCTCCGGCTTCTTCGCGGCGCGCGGCATCGACATCGGCGAGCTGTCGACGCGCAGCTACGCCGCAGCGCACACCGGCGCGCAGATGTTCTCCGTCTACATGGTCGTGAACGTGCCGTCCCGCATCCACGTCGGCGCGCTGCGCGAGGAGTTCATGGATTTCTGCGACCAGATCGAACCTGGATGCGATCCTCGAGCCGGTGAAGAACTGAGCCGATGGCAGCGGTCAAGCCGGGCAGGACGAAGGCGCCGAAGTTCTCGATCCCGACCACGGGCGGCGAGTTCCGGCTCGGCGAGCCAGGGCGACGATGAACCTCGTCGTCTACTTCTACCCGCGCGACAACACGCCCGGCTGCACGCTCGAGGGCAGCGACTTCCGCGACCTCGCGCCCGCGTTCCGGCGCGCGCGCACGCGGATCCTCGGCATCTCGACGGACACGCTCGAGTCGCACCAGCAGGTTCAAGGACAAGATGAAGTTCCCGTTCGAGCTCGGCTCGGACGAGGACCATGCGGTCGCCATCGCTGTTCGGGGCATGGAAGCAGAAGAACATGTACGGGCGCAAGATCGATGGGCATCGAGCGCAGCACGTTCCTGATCGACGCGAAGGGCGCGATCCGCCGCGAGTGGCGCAAGGTCCGCGTCAAGGGCCACGCCGCGGAAGTGCTCGCCGCGGCGCGGGAACTCTGAGCCGATGCTGAAGAACCGGACCGCTCAAGGGCGCCCGCCGCGCGTTCGTGCTCGACACGAACGTCCTGATGCACGACCCCGCGGCCGTGTTCCGCTTCGAGGAGCACGACATCTACCTGCCCATGGGCGTGCTCGAGGAGCTCGACGCGGGCAAGAAGGGCCTGTCCGAATCGGCGCGGAACGTGCGGCAGGTGAGCCGCTTCCTCGACGAGCTGATGGCGAACGCGACCAAGGAAGAGATCGACAAGGGCCTCGAGCTGCCGAGCCGGCCGCTCCGGCAACCACGGCAAGAAGCCGCCGATCGGGCCGCCTCTTCTTCCAGACCAAGCGGCTCGCCGCGGGCCTTCCGGACACGCTCCCCGGCCACGGCCACGGCATCGACAACGCGCTGCTCGGCTACACGCTCGCGCTGCAGATGGAGCTGCCCGGCACGCGCGTCACGCTCGTCTCCAAGGACATCAACCTGCGCATCAAGGCGGCGATCCTCGGCGTGCACGCGGAGGATTACTACAACGACCGCACGATCGAGGATGCCGACCTGCTGTTCACCGGCGTGACGGCGCTGCCCGCAGACTTCTGGGAGACGCACGGCAACAACGTCGAGTCCTGGCACGAGCAGGCCCGCACCTTCTACCGCGTGCGCGGGCCGCTGGTGAACGAGTGGCACCCGAACCAGTTCCTCTACGACGCGCAAGGACGACGGCTTCGAGGCGATCGTGCGCAAGATCGACGGCGAGGTCGCCACGCTCGAGGTGACGCAGGACTACCGCAGCGAGCGCCATGCCGTCTGGGGCATCACCGCGCGCAACCGCGAGCAGAACCTCGCGCTCAACCTGCTGCTCGATCCGGACATCGACTTCGTGACGATCCTCGGCCCGGCCGGCACGGGCAAGACGCTGCTGACGCTCGCCGCCGGCCTCGCGCAGACGCTCGACACCAACCGCTTCAGCGAGATCATCATGACGCGCGTGACGATCCCGCTCGGCGAGGACATCGGCTTCCTGCCCGGCACCGAGGAGGAGAAGATGGAGCCCTGGATGGGCGCGCTGATGGACAACCTCGAGGTGCTGACCCAGGGCCAGGAGGGCGGCAGCTGGGGCCGCGCCGCGACGCAGGACCTGCTGCGCCACCGCATCAAGATCCGCTCGCTCAACTTCATGCGCGGCCGCACCTTCCTGAACCGCTACCTGATCCTCGACGAGGCGCAGAACCTCACGTCGAAGCAGATGAAGGCGCTCGTCACGCGCGCCGGGCCCGGGCACCAAGCTCGTCTGCCTCGGCAACATCGCGCAGATCGACACGCCCTACCTCACCGAGACGACCTCGGGCCTCACCTACGTCGTCAACCGCTTTCGCGGCTGGCAGCACGCCGGCCACGTCACGCTGGTGCGCGGCGAGCGCTCGCGCCTCGCCGATTTCGCCTCGGAAGCGCTCTGAGCGCGGGACGGCGAACCATGCGCTGCCGCCCGCGGTCGAACCGGCAATTCCCGCCAGGAACCCGTTCGATGCGCGCGCTGGCTCTTCATGCTGATGCTGCAGCTCGCCGCCGGCCTTCCGCTGGCCGCCGCGCAGACGACGGCAGCGAGCTGCCCGACATCGGCACGCCTGCAAGCACGACGCTGTCGCTCGCCGACGAGTACAAGATCGGCCTCATGATCGTCCGCAGCCTCCGGGAGGCCGGCCAGATCGTCGAGGACCCGGAGATCAACGAGTACCTGCAGGCCCTCGGCATGCGCCTCGTCGAGCCAGGCGCACGAGGGTGCGCACCGCTTCACTTTCTTCGCCGTGCGGGACTCGAGCATCAACGCCTTCGCGCTGCCCGGGCGGATTCATCGGCGTCAACGCCGGGCCTCGTCACGGCGACCCGCAGCGAAGCCGAGCTCGCGGGCGTCCTCGCGCACGAGATCGCACACGTCACGCAGCGCCACATCGCGCGCTCGCTCCAGAATGCCGGCCGCGCGCAACCTCGCGTCGGCGGCCGCCATGCTCGCGGCGATCCTGATCGGTGCGACCACCGGCGTGCCGAGCGACGCGGTGCTCGGCGGCGTGACCGCGGCCCAGGGCCTCGCGGCGCAGAGCCAGATCAATTACACGCGCGCCAACGAGGCGGAGGCCGACCGCGTCGGCATCGGCATCCTCGCCGCATCCGGCTTCGACCCGGTCGGGATGCCCGAATTCTTCGGCACGATGCAGCAGCGGTCGGGCGGCGCCGGCCGGAACATCCCGGACACTCCTGCGCACCCACCCGGTCACCAGCGAGCGCATCGCCGAAACCCGCGACCGCGCGAGCCGGATGGAGCGGCCGCGGACGCCGGACAGCACGAGCTACGCGCTGATCCGCGACCGGCTCGAGCTCGAGACCTTGTCGCAGGAGGCGCAGCTGCGCGACCTCTACGCCGCCGCGAAGAGCGCCGACTATCCGTCGACCGACGCCGAGCAGTACGGCCGCGCGCTCGCACTGGTCCGTGCGGCGAGCGCCAGGCGAAGCGATCCCGATGCTCGAGGCGCTGCGCGACCGGCGGCCCGACGTCACGCTCTACCACACGGCCCTCGGCCAGGCCGAGCTCGCTGCGGGACTACGTCGACGCGTCGCGCGCGACGCTCGAAAAGGCGATGCGGCTGTTTCCGCGCAGCGTGCCCGTGACCGTGCGCTACGCGGAAACGCTGCTGCGCGCAGGCGACGCCGAAGCAGGCGCACGTCGTGCTGCTCGATCTCTTCAACAACATGCCGCCGACGGCCGAGCAGGCGCGATTCACCGCGATCGCCGCCAATGCGGCCGGCGACGTCGCCGATTCCTACTACTACATGTCCGAGTACCACGTAATCAGCGGCGACCTGTCGCTCGCGATCAACCAGCTGCGCCTGGCGCAGGCCGTGCCCGGCATCAACGCCGTGCAGCGCGAGCGATTCGATGCGCGCGTTCGCGAACTGCAGGAATACCTGCCCAAGGGCAAGCGCGCGCGCGAAGTCGCGGAACCCCAGGGTCCCGATTCCGAACGCCGGCGACGAAAGCTAGAATTGCGGCCGGTACCGACAGCCAGGGACCTGCAGATGACCGTCATGATTCGCGCCGTCGCCGGCGCACTGCTCGCCTGCCTGCTCGCCGGTTGCGCTACGACCAACATGGGGACGCCCGGCGACCCGCTCGAGCGCATGAACCGCGCGACACACAAGCTTCAACGACGCCGTCGACCGCGGCGTGCTGAGGCCGGTGGCGAACGGCTACCGCAAGCACGTGCCGGAACTGGTGCAGGAACGGCATCGACAACGTCCTCGAAAACCTCGCGTTCCCGACGACGATCGTCAACGACCTGCTGCAGCTCAAGATCAAGGACACGCTGATCGACCTCGGCCGCTTCGCGGTCAACATCACGCTCGGGATCGGCGGCATGCTCGACCCGCGCCTCGCACTTCGGCATTCCGCGGAATGACGAGGACTTCGGCCAGACGCTCGGCCGCTGGGGCGTGCCGTCCGGTCCCTACCTCGTGCTGCCGTTCTTCGGTCCGTCGACCATGCGTGACGCGCCTTCGATCTTCGTCGACGGCAGACCGACATGCGCGTCGCAGGCGTACCTCAACGACACCGAGCAGTGGTCGCTGGGCGGTGCTTTCGATCGTCCACCGCCGCTCCGAGCTGCTGCCGTTCGACGCCCTCGTTCGACTCTGCATACGACCGCTACGCGTTCATCCGCAATGCCTGGCTGCAGCGGCGCGAATACCAGGTCAAGGACGGCGAGGTCGCGGACGAGATTTCGCTCGAGGAGTTCGAGGACGCTGGACGATCCGGAGATGGAGCCGGGAGTCGAAGGAGCAGACCGAAGGCGAGCCGCCCGAAACGCCGCCGCGATCAGCCGCCCGCGAGTGGCGCAAGCAGCTCCGCGACGTCGCTGATGCCGGCGAGCGAAGCGATCGCGGGCGGGATGTTGCGATAACGCAGTGCTCGGCCCGCGTCGCGCGCCGCGAGCGACCATTCGAGCAGCAGCGCGAGACCCGCGCTGTCCACCCGCGCGACCCGCGCGAGGTCGATTTCGACGTGCTTCGAGGCCGCGCGAAGGCGGCGTCGCCCTCGCGAAGGAGGCGCGCGGCATCGTGCGAAGCCGACATCCCCGGAAAGCTCGAAGCGGCCGGGACCCGCGGCCGTCAGTCGCCCGGGATGCGGCGGCACCGTCAGCCGGCGGGCTTCGCCGCGTCATCCGGTTTTCTTTCTCGAGCCGCTCGATCAGCGCGTCGAGCCCGGTCTGGTCGACTTCCGCGCCGACATCGTTCCTGAAATTGCGGACGTAGGAGATGCCCTCGATCGTGACGTCCCAGGCCTTCCAGCCTCGCGGAGTCGCGCGCAGCGTGTAGTTGACCGGCACGACGCTGGCCGTTGCTGCGCTTGACCTCGGTCCGGACGATCGCCTGTCCTGAACTCGCCGGTCGCCGCGGAACGGCAGGACCTTCAGCCGGTCCGCCGGTGAACTCGGCGAGCGCCGAGCCGTAATTCTTGAGCAGCGACTGGTAGAACGCGTCGATGAAGCGCTGTCTGCTGTTCCGGCGTCGCGGTCCGCCAGTGCTTGCCGAGCACGAGCCGCGCCGAGTAATCGGTGTCGAAATGCGGCAGCAGGATCTCGTCCACGAGCTTTCGCACCCGCGCCGGGTCCTTCTTGGCGAGCGCGCGGTCGGCGTCGAGCGCCTCGAGCAGTTCGTCGCGCCGTCGTTTCGATGAGCTCCTGCGGCGCCGGGCCCGGCACGCTTTCGGCCGCCCGCGCGACGCCCACGAGAGTCGCCGAGCGCGGAGCATCGCTGCAATGATGAATGCGAGGCGTCGCGTCATGGCGTGGCTTCCTGGGCGGATCCATCCGCCGGTTGTTGTTCCGCGGCCTTCGAGAACAGGAACTTGCTGATCAGGTTCTCGAGCACGATGGCCGACTGCGTGAACCGTATTCGATCGCCGTCCTTGAAAAAGGTTTCCGAGGCGCCCGGGCCGATCCCGACGTACTGGCCGCCGAGCAGGCCCGCCGTCAGGATGCTCGCGTCGCTGTCCTCGGGGATGCTGTCGTAGGACGGCTCGATGCGAAGCACGACGCGCGCGCGATATTCGTTGAAGTCGTAGGCGATCGACTCGACGCGGCCGATCGTCACGCCGGACATCGACACCGGCGCGCCGGGCTTGAGGCTGCCGACCTGGTCGAACGAAGCCGTCAGCCGGTAGCCGCCCTTCGCCGAGCCCGAATTCGCGGCTCGTGATCTGGGTGACCAGGAAGAAGAGCGCGGCGAATCCGAGCAGCACGAACAGCCCGGTCCCGAGTTCGATGGCCCGCGTCTGGCGCATGTCCGTCTCCTTAAAGCATCACTGCGGTCAGCATGTAGTCGAGCAGGAGCACGCTGACCGAAGAAATCACGACCGTCCGCGTCGTCGCGCGGCCCACGCCCTCCGCCGTCGGCACCGAATGATAGCCCTCGTAGACAGCGACGAGGCTGCAGGCGATGCCGAACACGACGCTCTTCAGCACGCCTTCCATCACGTCGCCGAGCTCGACTGCGCCGCGCATCTGCGACCAGAACTGCCCCTGGTCGACGCCCATCAGCTGCACGCCCACGAGCTGGGCTCCGTACAGCCCGATCATGCTGAAGATCGCGGCCAGGAGCGGCATCGAGATGACGCCGCCGAGGAAGCGCGGCATCACGACGCGCCGCACCGGGTCGACCGCCATCATCTCGATCGCGGCGAGCTGGTCGGTCGCGCGCATGAGGCCGAGTTCAGAAGCGAGCGCAGTGCCCGCGCGTCCCGCGAACAGCAGCGCCGTGATCACCGGCCCGAGTTCCTTGAGGAGCCCGAGCGCTGCGGCGGTGCCGAGCGATTCCTCGGAGCCGAACCGCTCGAGCAGGTCGAAGCCCTGCAGGCCCAGCACCATGCCGACGAACAGGCCCGACATCATGATGATCACCAGCGACAGCGCGCCGGCGTTGTGGACCTGCTCGACGACCAGTCGAAAGCGCAGCAGCGCGCGCGGCGTTTCGGCCGCGAGGCGGCCCGCAAACAGCGCGTATGCGCCCGAGCGCGCGCAGCGCGCCCTCGATGCTGCTCCTGCAGCTCGCCGAGTGACGTGTATCGCCACTCAGCGCACCTGGCCGCGCCTGCTCGGCATAATCGGGCGCCGGGTAGTGGAATGGCACCGGTCCGTCCGGCAGGCCGTGCATGAACTGGCGCACGTCCTCGCGGTCGCTGCCTGCGATCGCCGCGGGCGTGCCGCTCGCAATGATGCGACCGCCCGACAAGCAGGTGACAGTGATCGGCAACCGCGGTGATCTCGCGCACGTCGTGCGACACGACGATGCTCGTGACGCCGAGCGTGTCATTGAGGCGGCGGATCAGCCTCAGCACGACGCCCAGCGAGATCGGGTCGAGACCGACGAAAGGCTCGTCATAGATGAGGAGCTCGGGGTCCATCACGATCGCGCGCGCAAGCGCGACGCGGCGCGCCATGCCGCCCGAGAGCTCCGCGGGCATCAGGCGTGCGGCGCCGCGCAGTCCCACGGCCTGGAGCTTCGTCAGCACCAGGTGCCGCACGAGCCGTTCCGGCAGGCGCGTGTGTTCGCGCAGCGGAAACGCGATGTTCTCGTAGACGTCGAGGTCGGTCAGCAGCGCGCCGTTCTGGAACAGCATGCCCATCCGGCGACGCATGCGATAAAGCTCGCGACGCGAAAGCGTGGCGACGTCCTGCCCGTCGAATTCGACGAGTCCGCGGTCGGGCCGGGCCTGGCCGGTGATCAGGCGAAGCAGCGTCGTCTTGCCACTGCCGCTCGGGCCCATGACGGCCGTGACTGCGCCGCGCGGAAAATCGAGGTCGACGCCCGAGAAGATCTCTCGCGGCCGCCCGCGCTGTAATGCAGGTCCGCGCACGCGCACCAATCGCGCCGGGCGCGCGACTCGCTTCGGTGTGCCAAACAGGGTGCCCGGGCAGCGGCCCTAGGCCGCGGCCTGTTCCATCGCGGCTTCGTAGCTGCCGTCGCGCGCGAGGCCATTGAGCCTGGCGCGGCGCTGGAAGGCTTTCTGCGCCGCGGCAACGTTGCCCGGCTTGCCCTTCCAGGCGTCGAGCGTGCTCTGCTGCAACGCGCGGCCATAGCTGAAGGACAGCTCCCACGGCAGCTCGCCGAGCCGATTCATGAGCGACAGGTGCAGCGTCGCTTCGGCTTCGCTCTGGCCGCCCGACAGGAATGCGATTCCGGGAACGGCCGCCGGCACGCGGCGCCGCAGGCAGCGGACAGTCGCCTCAGCCACCTGCTCGGCCTTCGCCTGCTTCGGGCACTTCTTCCCTGCGATGACCATGTTCGGCTTCAGCACCATGCCCTTCAAGGCGCACGCGATGGCGGAACAGCGCGTCGAAAGTGATCTCGAGCGTCGCGTCGGTGACTTCCTCGCAGCGCTCGATCGCGTGGTCGCCGTCCATCAGCACTTCGGGCTCGACGATCGGGACGATTGACGCCTCCTGGCAAAGGGCCGCGTAACGGGCGAGCGCTTCTGCATTGGCGATGAGGCAGGCCTCAGTCGGGATCGCCGGCGCCGATGTCGATGACCGCGCGCCACTTCGCGAACCGCGCGCCGAGCCCGTGGTACTCGGCGAGGCGCTCGCGCAGCCCGTCGAGGCCTTCGGTCACGGTCTCGCCCGGAAAGCCTGCGAGCGCCTTGGCGCCCGCATCGACCTTGATGCCCGGGCAGGATGCCGCGCGCGGCAAGCAGCTGCGGGAAGGGCTTGCCGTCGGCCGTCTGCTGGCGAATCGTCTCGTCGTAGAGGATCACGCCAGAGATGTACTTGTCGGCCTCC
Source organism: uncultured Gammaproteobacteria bacterium (assembly GCA_963706895.1). Classification (GTDB taxonomy): domain Bacteria; phylum Pseudomonadota; class Gammaproteobacteria; order Steroidobacterales; family Steroidobacteraceae; genus SCUD01. Next base: position 132,657 of record CAVPNV010000006.1, read on the forward strand.
GGCGCCGTGAACAGCAGCTCCCGGTAGGCGCGCCGCGCCTCGAAGGAAGACTCGAGGCCGATCTTGTCGAAGCGCTTCTTGATCGTCCCGGTCGATTCATCTGCTGCGAGAATGCCCTTGCCGGGCGCCACCATCGCTGCCGCGTTCCTGTCCAGTTCCTTGCTGTCCATGTCGTCACGACCCTCCGAATTCCGGGCGCGAAGGATACCAGAGCCATGGGGGCCCCTACCGCCCGGGCGGCTAATAGTACTAAAATCGTACTGTTTAATTCCAGGCTCTGGAGTACCGCCCATGTTGCGCATCAGCCGCCTGACAGACTACGCAACCGTGATCCTTGCGAGCCTCGGGGGCGGACGACCTCGCGAGCGCAGCCGACATCGCCGAGCGCACGCGGATCGGCCTGCCGACCGTCAGCAAGCTGCTCAAGGAGCTCCAGCACGCCGGCCTCGTCCGCTCCGTCCGCGGCGCACACGGCGGATACCAGCTCGCCCGCCCTGCCGCGTCCATCAATGCGGCGGAAATCATCGACGCGGTCGAGGGACCCGGTCGCGCTGACCGAGTGCGCGGGCGGCGCCGGCAACTGCGATATCGAGGCGACGTGCCTCGTCGGGCCAGGGCTGGCAGCGCATCAGCCGCGCGATCCGCCGCGCGCTCGTCGACGTGAGCCTCGACCAGCTCGTGCGACGCGACGCGCCATTCGCGACACCCGATCTCACGCGCGGCGCCTCCCCCGCCCGCAGCCCGGCCCGCGGGTAATCGAGAGCAGCATGTCGGCCAAGCAGCCTGAAATCGAATCGCTGGTCGCCCGCAAGTACCGCCACGGGTTCGTGACGGACATCGCGAGCGACACGGTCGCGCCGGGCCTCGACGAGGACGTCATCCGCCTCATCTCCGCCAAGAAGAACGAGCCCGCTTTCATGCTCGACTGGCGGCTCAAGGCCTACCGGCGCTGGACGCGCATGCGAAGAGCCGGCCTGGGCTCACGTGCACTACCCGCCGATCGACTTCCAGGCGATCTCCTATTACTCGGCGCCGAAGCAGCGCGAGGACGGCCCGAAGTCGCTCGCCGAGGTCGACCCGAAGCTGCTCGAAACCTACGACAAGCTCGGCATTCCGCTGCACGAGCGCGCGCGGCTCGCCGGCGTCGCGGTAGACGCGGTATTCGACAGCGTGTCGGTCGCGACCACGTTCAAGGAGAAGCTGGCCGAGGCCGGCGTGATCTTCTGCCCGTTCTCCGAGGCCGTGCAGAAGCATCCGGAACTGGTCGAGAAGTACCTCGGCACCGTCGTGCCGATCGGCGACAACTTCTACGCGGCGCTCAATTCGGCGGTGTTCACCGACGGCTCCTTCGTCTTCGTGCCGAAGGGCGTGCGCTGCCCGATGGAGCTGTCGACCTACTTCCGCATCAATGCCGCGAAGACCGGGCAGTTCGAGCGCACGCTGATCATCGCGGACGGACGGCTCGCACGTGAGCTATCTCGAAGGCTGCACGGCGCCGATGCGCGACGAGAACCAGCTGCACGCCGCGGTGGTCGAGCTGGTCGCGCTCGACGACGGCCGAGATCAAGTACTCGACCGTGCAGAACTGGTACCCGGGCGACGAGAACGGCGTCGGCGGCATCTACAACTTCGTGACCAAGCGCGGCGACTGCCGCGGCGCGCAACTCGAAGATCTCGTGGACCCAGGTGGAGACCGGCTCCGCGATCACCTGGAAGTATCCGAGCTGCATCCTGCGCGGCGACGGCTCGGTCGGGCGAGTTCCACTCGGTCGCGCTCGCGAACCACCGCCAGCAGGCCGACACCGGCACCAAGATGATCCACATGGGCCGCAACACGACGCTCGACGATCATCTCGAAGGGCATTTCCGCCGGCCACGGCCAGAACGCCTATCGCGGCCTCGTGAAGGTGCTGCCCGGCGCCGACGGCGCGCGCAACCACACGCAGTGCGACTCGCTGCTGATGGGCCCGAATTGCGGCGCGCACACCTTCCCGTACATCGAAGTGAAGAACCCGACGGCGGTGGTCGAGCACGAGGCGACGACCTCGAAGATCTCGGATGACCAGCTCTTCTACTGCCTGCAGCGCGGCATCTCCGCGGAGGACGCGGTCAACATGATCGTCAACGGCTTCTGCCGGCAGGTGTTCCGCGAGCTGCCGATGGAATTCGCGGTCGAGGCGCAGAACCTGCTGGCCGTGAGCCTCGAAGGAGCGGTCGGATGAGCGGCACTGCAAGGACTGATTCTCGACGTGCGGAACCTGCAGGTGCGGGCCGGCGAGCGGCTGATCCTCGACGGGCTCTCGCTCGCGGTGCGCGCGGGCGAAGTGCACGCGATCATGGGGCCGAACGGCTCCGGCAAGAGCACGCTCGACCGGCGTGCTCGCCGGCCGGCCCGGATTCGAGGTCGTCTCCGGGAGCCGCGACCTATCTCGGGCGCGACCTGTTCGCCATGCCGCCCGAGCAACGCGCGCGCGAGGGCCTCTTCCTCGCGTTCCAGTACCCGGTCGAGATTCCGGGCGTCAACAACGTCTACCTGCTGAAGGCCGCGCTGAACGCGCAGCGCAAGCCATCGCGGCGAGCCCGAGCTCGACGCCTTCGAGTTCCTGAACCTGGTGCGCGGGAAGCTCGCCGCAATGCGCATGGACGAGAGCCTCCTGAATCGCGGCGTCAACGAGGGATTCTCGGGCGGCGAGAAGAAGCGCAACGAGATCCTGCAGATGAGCCTGCTCGAGCCGACGCTCGCGCTCCTCGACGAAACCGACTCCGGCCTCGACATCGACGCGCTCAAGGTCGTCGCGGACGGCGTCAATGCGCTGCGCGCGCCCGAGCGCGCCATCGTGCTCGTGACGCACTACCAGCGCCTGCTCGACCACGTCGTGCCGGACCGCGTGCACGTGCTCGCGGGCGGCCGGATCGTCAAGAGCGGCGGCCGCGAACTCGCGCTCGAGCTCGAGCGCCGCGGCTACGACTGGTTGCGCGAAGGAACGGCGGCCGCATGACTGCCGCGGATCCAGTCGCGCGCATCGCCGCGTCGCACGCCGGCGTCGCGCCTCGCTTGCGGGCGGCCCTGCCTGGGCGCGCCGCCGCAGGCGGCGCTCGGCCGCTCAGCTCGCGCGGCCTGCCGGGCCGGCGCGACGAGAACTGGAAGTACCTCGACCACGCCCGCATCGCCGAGTATCCCTTCGAAGCCGCTGCCGCATGGCGCGGCGGATGCGGCAAGCGCTCGCCGCTCGCGGCTGCTTCAGATCGAGGGCGCGCACCGCATCGTGCTCGTCGACGGCCGCTTCGATGCGCGGCTTTCGGACAGCGCGCGTTCCCGCGGGCCTCGAGGTCGTCGATCTCGGCGTCCTGCTCGAGCGCGACCCGAAGGCGGCGCTCGCGCTGCTCCGCGCCCCGGGCGAGGATGCCGATGACCGGTTTGCGCTCCTCGCAGATGCGTTCGCCGCGGGCGGCGTCCTCATCCGCGTCGCGCCGGGCGCGCGAGATCGCGGCAGCCGCTCTATCTCGTGCACCTCGCGACGGCGACTGCGCCAGCCGTCCACCAGGCGCGCGTCGTCATCGAGGCGGGCGCGCGGCGCACGGTTCACGCTCGTCGAGCATTTCATCGCGCCTGGGCGAGGCGGCGGTCGCTCGGCAACCTCGCGGCCGAACTGACGCTCGGCGAAGGCGCTCGGCCGTCAGCGCACCTGCGCCTGCACGAGCACGTCGCCGGCCGCGGCCCAGGTCGAGACCTGGGTCGCGCGCCTTGCGGACAACAGCCGCTACGAGCAGCACCTGCTCGCCCTCGGCGGGCGACTGCTCCGCTCGAACCTCCGGCTCGCGCTCGAAGGGCGGGCGGCAGCCTGCCGCCTCGACGGGCTCTTCCTCGCCGACGGCGACCGGCAGGTCGACCTGCTACACGCAGGTTTCCCGCATCGCGGCGCCGCGACAGAGACCGTGCAGGACTATCGCGGCATCGCAGCCGGCCGCGGTCGCGGCGCATTCAACGGCAAGATCGTCGGTCGAAGCCGAGCGCCCGCGGCGCCAATGCGAGCCAGTCGAGCCGCAACCTGCTGCTGACGCCGCTGGCGGAGATCAATGCGCGGCCGCAACTCGAGATCGAGGTGGACGACGTCCAGTGCCGCCACGGCGCGACGACCGGAACGCTCGACGCCGAGCAGCTCTTTTACCTCGTGTCGCGCGGGCTCGACCCGGCGGCCGCCCGCGCCATGCTGACGTTCGCGTTCTGCCTGCGACGTGATCGGGCCGACGTGCCGATTGCGCCCGTGCGCGGCGGCCGCGGAGGCGCTGGTCGCTGGCGCGCTGCAGGATCGCGAGCTGATCCGGGGAATCGCCTGATGGCCGCCGCGCGCGAAGTCGGCGGTTGCGCTCGACCTCGCGCGCATTCGCGGCGACTTCCCGGTGCTCGCGCGCCGGGTCAACGGCCATCCGCTCGCCTACCTCGACAACGCGGCCTCGTCGCAGCAGCCGACGCGCCGTGATCGACGCGGTAGCCGGACTACGCGCGCGCGTCATCACGCCAACGTGCACCGCGGCGTGCACACGCTGTCGCAGGAGGCGACGGCGCTGTTCGAAGGCGCGCGCGAGAAGGTGCAGACGCTTCGTCAATGCGGCTTCGCCCGGCCGAGATCGTCTTCGTGCGCGGCACGACCGAGGCGATCAACCTCGTCGCGCAGTCCTACGGCCGTCCGCGGCTCGCGCCGGGCGACGAGATCGTCGTCTCGCATCTCGAGCATCACTCGAACATCGTGCCCTGGCAGCTCCTGTGCGAGCAGACGGGCGCGAAGCTGCGCGTCGTGCCGATCGATCCGCAGCGGCGTCGTCGACTTCGACGCCTACCTCGGCGCTGCTCGGCACCGCGAGACGCGCATCGTCGCGCTCGCCCACGTTTCGAATGCGCTCGGCACCGTGCTGCCGCTCGATCGATTCATCGCCGCGGCGCGGAAGCGCGGCATCGTGTCCGTCATCGACGGCGCGCAGGCGGTGCCGCACCTGCCGGTCGACGTGCAGGCGCTCGGCTGCGACTTCTACGCCTTTTCCGCGCACAAGATGTACGGGCCGACCGGCATCGGCGTGCTGCTACGCGCGCGAGTCCCTGCTTGCGGCGATGCCGCCCTGGCAGGGCGGCGGCGACATGATCCTGTCCGTCTCCTTCGATGGCTCGACCTGGAACCACCTGCCGCATCGCTTCGAGGCCGGCACGCCGAACATCGGCGGCGCGGTCGGGCCTCGGCGCCGCGATCGACTACATCGGCCGCATCGGCACGGCGCGCATCGCGGCGCACGAGCAGGACCTGCTCGACTACGCCACCGCAGAGGCTCGCGGAAATCGAGGGCCTCGCGCTCGTCGGCACGGCGCCGGTCAAGAGCAGCCTCGTCTCCTTCGCGGTCGAGGGCATTCATCCGCACGACCTCGGCACGGTGCTCGACTCGCGCGGCGTCGCCGTGCGCACCGGCCATCACTGCGCGATGCCGGTCATGGAGTACTTCGGCGTGCCGGCGACGACGCGCGCCTCGTTCGCGCTCTACAACACGCGCGACGAGGTCGACGCCCTGCTCGACGCCCTGCTGCGACGCCATCCGGATGCTGCGCTGATGGACCTCGCCGAGCTCTATCGCGACGTCATCGTCGACCATAACCGCAGTCCCCGGAACCGCGGCCGGCTGCGCGGCGCCAACGCATCACGCCGAGGGCGACAACCCGCTGTGCGGCGACCGGCTGCAGCCTCGACGTCGACGTCGCCGGCGACGTGATCCGCGACCTGCGCTTCGAGGGCAGCGGCTGCGCGATCTCGACCGCCTCGGCCTCGCTGATGAGCGAGGCGGTCAAGGGCCGGACCCGCGCCGAGGCGGCCGAGCTCTTCGGCGCCGTGCATCGCATGCTGACCGGCGAAGCCGCGGACTCCGCGCGCCTCGGCAAGCTCGCCGCGCTCGCGGGCGTGCGCGCATTTCCCGCGCGGGTCAAGTGCGCGAGCCTTGCTGGCACACGCTGAACGCGGCGCTCGCGGGCGATGCGCGAGCCCGTCACGACGGAATGAGCATGCGCCACGCAGGCCAGGAGCCGGTCGTCGTCAGCCGCGACGTGCGCGCCGTGATCGTGCCGGCCGGCGTCGAAGTGAAGCTGCGACCGGGCACGGTCGGCTACATCACGCAGGCGCTCGGCGGCAGCTTCACGGTCTACGTCGAGGGCAACCTGTTCCGCATCGCCGGCGTCGACGGCGACGCGATCGGCAAGGAACCGCTCCGGCCGCCCGCAGCTGCCGGCGGGCGCGATCGGACGAGGACGTCAACCGGGTCGTCTGGGACCAGCTGCGCACCTGCTTCGACCCCGAGATCCCGATCAACATCGTCGACCTCGGGCTCGTCTACGAGTGCAAGATCACGCCCAATGCGGACGGCACGCGCGACGTCGCCGTGAAGATGACGCTCACCGCGCCCGGCTGCGGCATGGGCGAGGTGCTCGTCGCCGACGTCCGCGACAAGCTCAAGCTGATCCCGACGATCCGCAATGCCGACGTCGAGCTCGTCTTCGACCCGCCGTGGAACCAGTCGATGATGTCGGAGGCGGCGCGGCTGCAGACGGGGATGATGTAGACGCTCGGCGGGCCGGGGACCCTTTCGGGATCCGCCGGTCCCGAAGCCTCGGCCGCGATCAAGCTCTCGCCCGAGCGACAGGAGCGTGGCGTTCCCGCCGACGGCAGCGGTGTTGATCGTGACCGTCTGTTCGGTGGCGAAGCGCGGCAGGTAGTGCGGTCCGCCGGCCTTCGGGCCGGTGCCGGAGAGTCCGCAGCCGCCGAAGGGCTGCACGCCGACGACCGCGCCGATCATGTTGCGGTTCACGTAGACGTTGCCGACTCGCGCGCGCGCCGCGATCCGGCGCGCGACGCTGTCGATGCGCGTGTGCACGCCGAGCGTGAGGCCGTAGCCGCTTGCGTTGATCTCGTCCACGACCTCCTCGATCCGCGGCCCCGCGGAAGCGCACGACGTGCAGGATCGGGCCGAAGACCTCGCGCTCGAGGCGCGCGAGGCCGTCGATCTCGACCGCGAGCGGCGCGAAGCAGTGCCCGCGCGCCAGCGCGGCCGGAAGCCGCGCACGATGGTGCCAGCGCGCGCCCTGCGACGATTGCGCGGGCGTGCTCCTCGAGGGTCGCGCAGCGCGTGCGCGTCGATGACCGGTCCGACGTCGGTCGACAGCAGCGCCGGGTCGCCGATCGCGAGCGTGTCCATGACGCCGGCGAGCAGCTCGAGCACGCGCGGCGCGATGTCCTCCTGCACGAACAGCACCCGCAGCGCCGAGCAGCGCTGGCCGGCCGCGTTGAAGGCCGACGTCACGGCGTCGTTCACGACCTGCTCCGGGCAGCGCCGAGCTGTCGACGAGCATCGCGTTCTGGCCGCCGGTCTCCGCGATCAGCACCGGCAGCGGGCCGTCGTGCGCGGCGAGCGAGCGATTGATGAGCTGCGCAGTCTCGGTGGAGCCGGTGAAGGCGACGCCCGCGATGCGCGGATCGCCGGTCAGCGCGGGCCCGATCTTCGATCCGCGGCCCGGGCACGAAGTGCAGCACGTCGCCCGGAATGCCGCTCGCGTGCAGCAGCCGCACCATCTCGGCCGCGACGAGCGGCGTCTGCTCGGCGGGCTTCGCGATGACGCCGTTGCCGGCGGCGAGCGCCGCGGCAACCTGGCCGGTGAAGATCGCGAGCGGGAAATTCCAGGGACTGATGCAGGCGAACACGCCGCGGCCGCGCAGGCTCAGCCGGTTCGATTCGCCGGTCGGACCCGGCAGCGGCAGCGACTCTGCCGAAGATCTCCTCGGCACGCGCCGCGTAGTAGCGCAGGAAATCGACCGCCTCGCGCACCTCGGCGATCGAGTCCGGCACGGTCTTGCCCGCCTCGGCGACGCAGATCGCCACGAACCTTGCGGTGTCGCGCTCGAGGCGATCGGCCGCGTCGCGCAGCATGCGCGCCCGCGTTCGCGGCCGGCACGCGATCCCAGTCGGGCTGCGCGGCCGCCGCAAGCTCGATCGCGCGCCGCGGCGAGCGCGGCATCGGCGTCGGCCGCCTCGCCGACGACGCGCGTCGAGGTCCGCCGGGCGAGCGGCAGGATCGGCGCTCGCCGTCCTGCTCCTCGCCGCCGACGATCGGCCGTGCGCGCAGCGGCCGCGCGAGCGCCTCGCGGCACGCGGCGGCCAGCTGGCGCTGCGCGACGCCGTCCGGCAGGTTGATGCCCGCGGAATTGCGCGCGCTCGGGCCCGAAAAGCCCGCGTCGGCGGCGGGATCCGCGGGTGCGGGCCGCTGCCCGCGCGCTCGACGTCCGCGACCGGGTCGCCGACCACCTCCTCGACCGGCAGCGACTCGTCGACGATGCGGTTCACGAACGAAGTGTTCGCGCCGTTCTCGAGCAGGCGGCGCACCAGGTACGGCAGCAGCTCCTCGTGCGAGCCGACCGGCGCATAGACGCGGCACGGCAGCGCGCGGCCGGCCGGGTCGGTGAGCTCCGCGTAGAGCTCCTCGCCCATGCCGTGCAGGCGCTGGAACTCGAACTCGCGGCCGTTCGGCGCGCGCGAGGTGGATGATCGAGGCCGCCGTGTGCGCGTTGTGCGTCGCGAACTGCGGATAGACGCGGCGCGTGCCCTCGAGCAGGATGCGCGCGCAGGCGAGATAGGCGACGTCGGTGTTGGCCTTGCGCGTATAGACCGGGTAGCCGGGCAGGCCGCGTTCCTGCGCGCGCTTGACCTCGCTGTCCCAGTAGGCGCCCTTGACCAGCCGCAGGTTCAGCACGCGCGCCGTCGCGTCGGCGCGCCGCTGCAGGTAGCGCAGCACGTCCGGGCGCGCGCTTCGAATACGCCTGCACGGCGAGGCCGAGCCCGTCCCAGCCGGCGAGCGCGGGCGCTTCGAGCAGCCGGTCGATGCAGCTGCAGCGAGAGCTCGAGCCGCTCCGCCTCCTCCGCGTCGACCGTGAGCGCGATGCCGGCGGACTTCGCGCGCGAGCGCGAGCGATCTCGAGCCGCGGCCCGAGCTCCCCGAGGACCTGGCGCTGCGCGCCCGTACTCGTAGCGCGGATGCAGCGCCGAAAGCTTGACCGAGACGCTCGGCCAGCCGGCGGGCGGGCTGCCCGGGCGCACCGAGCGGCCGACCGCCTCGATCGCCGCGCGGTAGGACTCGAGGTAACGCAGCGCGTCCGTTTCGGTCAGCGCGGACTCGCCCAGCATGTCGTAGGTGTGGCGGTAGCGCGCGCCCTCGCTCGGCGTCGGCGCGCTCGAGCGCCTCGCCGATGTCGCGGCCCATCACGAACTGCCGGCCCATGATGCGCATCGCCTGGCGGAAGGCCGTGCGCACCACCGGCTCGCCGAGCCGCGCGACGAGGCGGCGCAGGAACGTCGCCGGGTCGCGGATCTCGAGCTCCGATTCGCGCACCAGCTTGCCCGTCAGCATCAGGCCCCAGGTCGAGGCATTGACGAACAGCGAATCGGCTTCGCCAAGGTAGTCGGACCATTGGCCGATCGCGATCTTGTCGGCGATCAGCTTGTCGGCCGTGTCGGCGTCGGGGATGCGCAGCAGCGCCTCGGCCAGGCACATGAGCACCACGCCCTCCTGCGAAGCGAGGCCGTACTGCTGCAGGAACGACTCGATGCCGGTCTTGCCCTCGCGGCGCTCGCGGGCGGCGACAACGAGCGCGACGGCGTCCTGCCGGATCGCTTCGCGCTCGGCGTCGGGCAGGCGCGCGAGCGCGAGCAGCTCCGACACCACGGTCTTCTCGTCCGCGAGGTAGCGCGCGATTGATCGCCCGGCCCGCGGGCGGACTCGAATTCGGCGTCGTCGGCGCGCAGGAAGCGGGGTGCGGGGTTTTCGTTCATTGCGCGATTCTAGCCGCGCCGCAGCGGCGGCCCGGCGCCGCGCCAGGTAGTCGCCGAGGATGCGGTCCGTGGTCGAAGGCGAGCGGCGGCGCGCGACTCAGGATCGGTCACGAGGATGGCCGCCGCATCGTCGCCGGCCGACGGGCTCGCCGCGCGCGCGTCGCGACGTACACGATCGCTCACGGTGTGCCCGCGCGGGTCGCGCGCCGGGTCGGAGTAGACGCCGAGCAACTCGCCGAGCGTCACCTCGAGCCCCGTTTCCTCGCGCGCCTCGCGGACCGCCGCCTGCTCGACCGTCTCGCCGATGTCGACGAAGCCGCCCGGCAGCGCGTGGCCTGGCGGCGGATGGCCGCGCCGGATCGAGCACGATCGGCCTGCCCGGGCGGTCTTCGAGCTCGATCACGAGGTCGACCGAGACTTCCGGCGTGCGCGGGCGCGGCATCAGGCGCGCGCCCGCCGCGGGCCGGCCGAGGTAGGCGCGGATCAGGCGCCGGCCGAGGTACAGCAGCGGGATCAGCGCGATCGCCATCGCCATCTTGTAGAGCGTAGTTGACCGTGCCGACCGCGAGGAACAGCGGGATCGGCCAGTGCTGCGGGCCGAGCACGAAGGCGATGTAAAGGACGATGAAGCTGTCGATGAGCTGCGAAACCGCCGTCGAGCCGGTCGCGCGCAGCCACACCCAGCGCTCGCCGGTGGCGGCACGGATGCGCTGGAACACGGTGACGTCGATCAGCTGGCCGACCAGGAACGCCGTCACCGAACCGCCGATCGTCCACAGCCCCTGCCCGAAGATGTTCGCGAACGCCGCCTGCATGTCGGGAACGCCGCGCTCGGCGCCGACCGTGAGCCACCAGCCCGCCGGCGCGAGCCCGATCGCGAGGTAGGCGAACAGGAAGGCGTAGACGATGAAGGCGACGGCGAGCCAGGAGATGAGGCGCACGCCGCGCACGCCGAAGTGCTCGTTGATGACGTCGGTCATGATGAACACGACCGGCCACAGCATCACGCCGGCGGTGAAGGACAGCGACCCGCTCTGCCCGAACAGCCGCCAGTCGAAGGGCGCGATGCCGAGCGTGTCCTCGAGCGCGAAGATCTTGACGCCGACGAACTCGGCGATCAGGGCATTGGTGACGAAGAGCCCGGTGAGCGCGATGAACAGCCGCGCCTCGCGCGAGGCGACGACCGCGGCCGCCGGACCCGCAGGGTCCGCGCGCCGGAGCGCCCGGCACGCTCGGCTCGACTCATGCGTCCTCCCGGCGGCGATTATACGAGGCGGCCCGCGCGCGGCCGGTATAATCCGCCGCTGACCACGGTGGGCGAACGCATGGACCAGGCCCTGCTCGACCGGCTCGAATCGCAGACCGCGGAACTCGCGAGCGCAGGCCTGTTCAAGCGCGAGCGCGTCATCGCCTCGCCGCAGGATCCCGTGATCCGCCTCGAGGACGGCCGCGAGGTCCTCAACCTCTGCGCCAACAACTACCTCGGGCCTCGCGCGACCACCCCGCGATCGTCGCCGCCGCGCACGCGGCGCTCGACCGCTACGGCTACGGCATGGCCTCGGTGCGCTTCATCTGCGGCACGCAGACCGTGCACCGCGAGCTCGAGCGGCGGCTGTCGGCATTCCTCGGCACCGAGGACACGATCCTCTACTCCTCCTGCTTCGACGCCAACGGCGGCCTGTTCGAGACGCTGACCGGACGAGGAGGACGCGATCATCTCGGACGCGCTCAACCACGCGAGCATCATCGACGGCATCCGCCTGTCGAAGGCCAGGCGCCTGCGCTACGACAACGGCGACCTCGGCCAGCTCGAGGCCCGGCTGCGCGAGGCCGAGCGACGCGCGCACGCGCCTGGTCGTCACCGACGGCGTGTTCTCGATGGACGGCACGATCGCGCCGCTTGCCGGCATCTGCGAGCTCGCCGAACGCCACGGCGCGACCGTGATCGTCGACGACTCGCACGCGACCGGGTTCATGGGTGCCGGCGGCCGCGGCACGCACGAGCATTGCGGCGTCATGGGCCGGGTCGACGTGCTGACCGGCACGCTCGGCAAGGCGCTCGGCGGCGCGAGCGGCGGCTACGTCTCCGGCCGCGCGGCCGGTCATCGCGCTGGCTGCGCCAGCGCTCGCGGCCTTACCTCTTCTCCAACACGATCGCGCCGGTCGTCGCCGCGACGACGCTTGCCGTCCTCGACCTGCTCGAGTCCTCGACCGGCGCCGCGGCGAGCGGCTCGCGGAGAACGCGGCCTGGTTCCGCGCGCGGCTCGCGGCCGAGGGCTTTCGACTGGTGCCCGGCGAGCACCCGATCATCCCGGTCATGATCGGCGACGCCGCGCTTGCCGTGCGCATGGCGGACCGCCTGCTCGAGCTCGGCGTGTACGCGATCGGCTTCTCCTATCCGGTCGTGCCGATGGGCAAGGCGCGCATCCGCACGCAGATGTGCGCCGGCCACACGCGCGCCGATGCTCGAGACCGCCGCGGCGGCATTCGCGCAGGCGGGGCGGGAGCTCGGCATCATCGGCAAGTGAGGCGGCCATGAAAGCATTGATCAAGTCGCGCCGCGAGCCCGGCATCTGGCTCGGCGAACTGCCGAAACCGGAGCCGGGCCCGAACGACGTGCTGATCCGCATGCGCAAGACCGCGATCTGCGGGACCGACATCCACATCTGGCAGTGGGATGCCTGGGCGGCGCGCACGATCCCGGTCCCGATGCAGGTCGGCCACGAGTACTGCGGCGAGATCGTCGCGCTCGGCAGCGAGGTGCGCGGGCCTCTCGATCGGCGACCGCGTCTCCGGCGAAGGCCACATCACCTGCGGCCATTGCCGCAATTGCCGCGCGGGCCGCAGGCACCTGTGCCGCAACACGCAGGGCGTCGGCGTGAACCGCCCGGGCTGCTTCGCGGAATACATGGTCCTGCCGGCCTCCAACGTGTTCCGCCTGCCGGCCGGCATCTCGGACGAGATCGCCTCGATCCTCGACCCGCTCGGCAACGCGACGCATGCCGCGCTCTCCTTCAACATGGTCGGCGAGGACGTGCTGATCACCGGCGCCGGCCCGATCGGCATCATGGCCGTCGCCATCGCGCGCTTCATCGGCGCGCGCCACGTCGTCATCACCGACGTCAACGACTACCGGCTCGACCTTGCGACGCCGCATGGGCGCGACACGCGCGCTCAACGTGAAGAACGAGAAGCATCGACGACGCGATGCGCGACCTCGGCATGGAGGAAGGCTTCGACGTCGGGCTCGAGATGTCCGGAAACGCCTCCGCGTTCCGCGACATGCTGCGCGTGATGCACCATGGCGGCAGCATCGCCCTGCTCGGCATCCCGCCCGCGGAAGTCGCCATCGACTGGAACCAGGTGATCTTCAAGGGCCTCGTCATCAAGGGCATCTACGGCCGCGAGATGTTCGAGACCTGGTACAAGATGGCGGCGATGCTGCAGAGCGGGCTCGACGTCAGCGGCGTCATCACGCACCGCTTCCCCGCCGCCGACTACGCCCGCGCGTTCGAGACGATGGGCGGCGGCCAGTCGGGCAAGGTGATCCTCGACTGGGCGGCCTAGGGGACTGTCGCCTTCGGGCCTGACTCACTCCACCCGGCAGGAACAGAGGTAAACCGGACGGCCCTGCGGCGGCGAGCGCAAGCAGCGCGCGCGCACGCTCGAGTGGCGAACCCGAGCTGCGGCAGCGCCGCGCGGCGCGGCGCGACGGCGTCGACGACCCAGGCCGCGGCGTCGCGCAGGCGCCAGGACGAGCGCGTCGCGCCAGGACAGCTCCTGCTCCATCCAGCGCACGTCGTATCTCGTCTTCGAGGCCGGCAAGCTTCGGCCGCGGCGGCGATCGCGTCGTCGATGCCGCCGAGCTCGTCCACGATGCCCGCGGCCTTGGCGTCCGCGCCGGTCCACACGCGGCCCTGCGCGAGGCTGTCGATCTCCTCGGGCCGGCGCTTGCGCGCCGTGCGCGACGCTCTCGACGAAGGTGCGGTAGTGGTGCTCGACCGATAGCCTGCAGGATCTCGCTTCGCCTCGGGACCCAGGCTCGCGGTCGAGGTCGGTCTGCCCCGACAGCCGCGTGGTCCCGAAGCCGTCGTTCGTGATGCCGATCTTGTCGAGCGTGCGCTGGAAGGTCGGGATGACCGCGAATACGCCGATCGAACCCGTGATCGTCGTCGGCGCCGCGATGATCCGGTCGGCGTCCATCGCGATGTAGTAGCCGCCCGAGGCCGCGACCGTGCTCATCGAGGCGACGACGGGCTTGCCCGCCGCCCGGAGCGCCGCGACTCTCGCGCCGGATGACCTCGGAGGCCATGATGCTGCCGCCCGGGCTGTCGATCCGCAGCACGACGGCCGCGAGGTCATCGTCCTCGCGCGCTTCGCGCAGCAGCTTCGAGCCAGTGAATCGCCGCCGACGAGGCCCGGCGCATGCTCGCCGTCCAGGATCTCGCCCGAGGCGACGATGACGCCGACCGCCTCGTCGCCGCAGTCGCGCAATGCCTGCTCCGAGCGGACGTACGGCAGGTAGCCCTGCCAGTCGACCGCCGGCAAAGCCGGTTTCCTCGTCCTCGCCGGCGACCTTCGCGATGATCTGCCTCGAACTCCTGGCGCGTCTTGAGGCCGTCGACCAGGCCGCGCGCGAGCGCGTACTGCGCGAGGTCGCCGCCGGTCGCCCGGATCGCCAGCCGCCGCCTCGTCGGCGTAGGCCTGGATCAGTCCCGGCTCGAGCTTGCGGGCGGCGCCGACGTCGTGTCTTGTAGGCTTCCCAGAGCGCGCCGACCCAGACTTCGGCATCCTCGCGGTCCTCCGGCGACATGCCGGTCGCGCGTCCATTCGTCCGGCGCCGACTTGTGGCTGCCGGCCTTGAAGACGTTGACGTCCACGGCAAGCTTGTCGAGCGTGCCGCGGAAATACGTGCGGAAGTAGCCGAAGCCCTCGAGCAGGACATAGCCCATCGGGTCGAGATAGACCTCGTCGGCCTGCGCGGCAAGGAAGTACTGGCGCTGCGAATAAGACTCGGCGTAGGCGTAGACCTTCTTGCCGCTCTCGCGGAACCAGCGGATCGACTGGGCGAGGTCCTGCAGCATCGGCAGGCCGGCGCCCTCGAGGCCTTCGAGGTCGAGCACGAGAGCCTGGATGCGATCGTCGTCGCGCGCCTGGTCGACGACGTCTACGAGGTCGCGGAGGCGCGTTTCGCCGTGGCAATTGCCGCTCGCGCGCGACAGCGCGCGATCGAGCGGGTCACCCGAGAGTTCCTCGACGAGGTAGCCATTCGGGCGACAGGACGAGCGCCGCGCGTGTCCGGGCACGTACGGCAGCTCGGACTGGCTCGGCCGCGAGGAGCAGCTCCGAACAGCACCAGCAGGAGGATGAGGTGCAGGACCTTGCGCAGTCCGTCGAGGGCGAGCCAGATGCCCTTCAGGACGGACCAGAGCGCATGGAGCACGGGCATACGCTCTCAGCTTCCGAGCTTTTCCTCGATGCGCGCGGACTTGCCGGAGCGGTCGCGGAGGTAATAGAGCTTCGCGCGGCGGACCTTGCCGCGGCGCTTCACTTCGATCTCCGCGATCGACGGGCTGTGTGTCTGGAAGACGCGCTCGACGCCCTCGCCATGCGACACCTTGCGCACCGTGAACGAGCTGTTGAGCCCGCGGTTCCTGCAGGCGATCACGACGCCTTCATAGGCCTGCACGCGCTCGCGGTCGCCCTCGCGCACCTTGACCTGCACGACGACCGTGTCGCCGGGCCCGAAGTCGGGCAGCTTGCGCTTCAGCGAGCGCGATTCCAGTTCCTGCATGAGCTTGTTCATGTTCAATTTCCCGATATCGGTCGTGAGCCGATTCAACTCGAATCACCGCGGAGGCTCGACACCGGCCGCCGCACAATATTCCTCGAGCATCGCCAGCTCGTCCGCCGTCAGCCGGCGCCGCGCCAGCAGGTCCGGCCGTCGCTGCCAGGTCCGGCCGAGCGCCTGCATCAGCCGCCAGCGCCGGATCGCGGCATGGTTGCCGCCGAGCAGCACCGGCGGCACCGGCCGGCCGTCCCACACTTCCGGCCGCGTGTAATGCGGCCAGTCAAGCAGCCCGTCGCCGAACGATTCCTGGCCGGCCGATGCCTCGTCGTCCGAGTACGCCGGGCAGGAGCCGGACGACCGCATCGATCACGATGAGCGCCGGCAGCTCGCCGCCCGACAGCACATAGTCGCCGATCGACAGTTCCTCGTCGATCAGCGCGTCCGAAACACGCTGGTCGATCCCTCATAGCGCCCGGCCACCAGCCCGAATCCCGGCAGGCCCGCGAGCCGGCGCGCCGTCGCCTGGTCGAACGGTCGGCCCTGCGCCGACAGCCCGATCACCGGCGCCGCCGATCGGCAGCCGGCTTTTGACCGCGCGACCGCCCTCGCGAGCGGCTCCGCCTTCAGCACCATGCCGGGCCCGCCGCCGAACGGCCGGTCGTCCACCGTCCGGTGCGGATCGTCCGCGTGGCTCCGCGGGTTCTCGAGTCCGATCTCCGAGCCGGCCCGTCGTCACCGCGCGACCCAGCACGCCGACCGCAAGCCCCGCCTCCACCAGCTGCGGGAAGAGCGTCACGACCTCGATACGCATCGGTCAGAACTCCGCGTCCCAATCGACCGTGATGCGTCCGCTGTTCCATGTCCACCCGCAGCAACTGGCCCGGCCCGGCCGGCAGCCAGCGCTCGCGCTCGCCGGCCACGACCATCACCGCGACTCGCCGGCATGTCGATGAAACTGATCCACGCGGCCGAGCAGCACGCCCGCGAGGTTCACGACCTCGAACCCGACGAGGTCCTCGCGGTAGTGCTCGCCTGCCTTCAGCGCCGGCAGTTCCTGCCGGTCCACCCACAGCTCGGGCTTGCCGAGCGCGATCGCCGCGTCGCGATCGTCGATCCCTTCGAGCCGCACGACCAGCCCTTGCCGTGAGCCCGGCCCTCCGCGAGCCTCAATTCGCGCCTCGCCTGGCCCGGCGCATCGGCCCGCCAGCGCGGATAACTCGAGGATCTGGCTCGGGGGGTTCGGTGAACGAGATGGACCTTGACCCAGCCTCGGACGCCGAATGGCCCGGTGATGCGACCGAGCACGATCCGTGTCACCGGAATCGCGCGGCCGCGCCGGCTTCAGGCCGCCGCCGCTGCTTCCTCGCCGCCGAGACGAGCGTGCGCACGCGATCGGACATCGTCGCGCCAGTGCCCGTCCAGTGCGTGATGCGCGCCAGGTCGAGCTCGAGCTTCTTGTCCTTGCCGCGCGCGACCGGGTTGAAGTAGCCCACCTGCTCGAGCACCGTGCCACCCTGCCGCTTGCGGCTGTCGGTGACGACGACGTGATAGAAGGGCGAGTTCTTGCCGCCGCGGCGCGTCAGTCGGATCGTGACCATCGATTGAATTCCCTCGCAGCCTCGCTGCGTCAGCGCGAACGGGGCTTCGGGCCCCGTCAAAGAGCCGCGCATTCTACTCAAATCACCCGTTGAATGAAAGGCTTAGCGCCGTGCGCTGGCCGGCCTGCCCTAGCGCGGCCCGAGGCCGCCCGGAAACGGGCCCTTGAGGCTCCTCATCATCTTCGCGAGCCCGCCGGCCCGCATCTTCTTCATCACCTTTTCCATCTGCATGAATTGCTTGAGGAGGCGGTTCACTTCCTGGACCTGGACGCCCGCCCCCGCCGCAATCCGGCGCTTGCGGGAGGCCGCGATGATCGCCGGCCGGCGCCGTTCGCCGGGCGTCATCGATCGATGATGCCGAGCTGGCGGCGGATCGCGCGGTCGTCCACCTGGGCGAGCGCCCCGGGCGGCAGCGCCTGGTTCGGCAGCTTCGAAGCCAGCGCCTGGAGCCCGCCCATCCGGTTGAACTCCGCGAGCTGCTCGCGCAAGTCGGTGAAGTCGAAGCCCTGCCCTTGGTGATCTTCTCCGCGAGCTTCGCGGCCTTCTCCTGGTCCGCCGTGTCGACGCACCTGCTCGATCAAGCGAGAGCACGTCGCCCATGCCGAGGATGCGCGAGGCGATGCGCTCCGGGTGGAAGGTCTCGAGCGCGTCCGTCTTTTCGCCGATGCCGACGAACAGGATCGGCTTGCCCGTGACCTGCCGCACGGAGAGCGCCGCGCCGCCGCGCGCATCGCCGTCCGCCTTGGTAAGGATCACGCCGGTCAGGTCGAGCGCTGCATTGAAGCTCTGCGCCGCGCGCACCGCATCCTGCCCCGCCATGCTGTCGACGACGAACAGGCGCTCGGTCGCGCCGACGGCGCGGTCGATCGCACGGCACCTCGCTCCATCATTGCCTCGTCGACATGAAGCCGGCCGGCCGTGTCGACGATGACGACGTCGTGCTGGTGGCGGCGCGCGTGATCGACGCGCAGCCGTCGCGATCGCAACCGGCAGCGGCGCCCGGCGGCGGAGCGAAGTACGCCGCGCCGACCTGGCCCGCAAGCCGCTCGAGCTGCGTCATCGCCGCCGGGCGATACACGTCCGATGCTCGCGAGCAGCGGCTTGCGCCGGTGCTTCTCGATGAGGTGGCGCGCGAGCTTCGCGGCGGTCGTCGTCTTGCCCGCGCCCTGCAGCCCCGCGAGCAGCACGACGACCGGCGGCGCCGCATGCAGGTTGAGACCGCGGCCCGGCTCGCCCATGACGCGCGTCAGTTCCTCATGGATCACGCCGATGAACGCCTGGCCCGGCGTCAGGCTCTTGCATGACCTCCGTCGCCGATCGCGCGCGCCCGCGCCGCGTCAGTGAAGGACTTCACGACGGGCACGGCGACGTCCGCCTCGAGCAGCGCCATGCGCACCTGGCGCAGCGTCTCGGCGACGTTCTCCTCGGTCAGCGCGGCCGCGGCCGCGCAGCGAGTCGACGGCCTTGCCGAGCCGGTCGGCGAGCATGTCGAACATCGGGACCCTCGATCGCCCGAGCCGATTGCGGGCGCCGCCGCGGATTATAGGGCCGCGGAGAGCCGCCGTCTCGCGCCCCTGTACAATGAATCGGCGCATTCCGGGAGTCGGTCTTCTTGGGCGGATTTCTCGTCATCCTGCTCTATCTGGTGGCCGCGGCGGCTGCCTTGCACGCGGCGCGGCGCGAGGCCCCGCGCGCCGCCTTCCACGAGCCCGCGCTCTATCTCGCGGCCGCCGCGCTCGCCGCGCACGCGGCGCTGGCTCGCTGGACACGCTCGAGCCCGCGGCGGACTGTCGCTCGGGCTCGCGGACAGCGCCTCGCTGATGGGACTCGCGATCGGCGCCGGCGGCTTCCTCGCCGTGTTTGCGCCGCGCTTCCGCACCGTCGCCGCGGTCTGCCTCGGGCTCGCGGCGCTGCTCGCTGCGGGCACCGGAAGCCTTCCGGCGCAGCAGGAGATCGCAGCCGCGCGGATGGCCGCTCGCCGTGCACGTGGTGCTCGCGATGGGCTCAGCGGGCATGTTCGCGATCGCTGCCGTCCTCGTCGTGCTGCTCGCGCTGCAGGACGCCGCGCTGCGCGGCGGCCGCACCGAGCGGCTGGCTCGCGACGCTGCCGCCGGTCGAGAGCCTCGAACGCGCGCTGTTCTCGGTGATCGCGCATCGGCACGGCGGCGCTCACGGTCGCGATCCTCGCCGGGCTCCTGTTCGTCACCGACCTGTTCGCGCAGCACCTCGTGCACAAGACGGTGCTCGCGCTCGCCGCCTGGGCGATTTTCGCCTGCCTGCTGTTCGGCCGCTGGCGCTTCGGCTGGCGCGGGCGCAAGGCGGCGCGCTACACGATCGCCGGCTTCGTCGTGCTCGCAATCGCCTACTTCGGCAGCAAGTTCGTGCTGGAGATCCTGCTCGGCCGGCACTGGGGCTGAGCCCGTGTTCCTGATCGCGGCGCTCGCACTCGCTCGCGCTCGCCGGCGCTGATCGAAGCGGCGATGCCGGCGCTTGCGCGCGCGCCGCGCGGCGCCCGCATCGCTCGAGGAAGCCTGGATCGCGCGCCTGCGCCGGCAGCATGGCCGACGAGCCGCGACGCACGCGCCTGGCGGCCGTCCTGTTGCGCACGCGTCGTGCTCGCCGCGCTGTTCGCCTGCATCGTGCTCGCGCCGCCCGCACGCGCAGCTGTCCGCGCTGCGTCGCCGCAGCTCGGGCCTCGCGCTCATCCTGCTGCTCGGCGGCCTCGGCTGGCTGCGCCGCGACGGCCCGCTGCGCGCGCGTCGCCGCGCGCCATCGTCGCCTGGCTGGTCGCGCCCTGCTTCCTCGTACTGCCGCGGCGCGACCCTGCCGCCGATGCCGACGCGAGCGATACCGGCGACTCGGTCGCTGGACCTCGCCGATGCGCTGGTCGCGGAGCCGGCCGAACGCCAGGGCATGGTCGAGGCGCTGCTCGGCCTCGAGCGGCGCCGGGTCGAGGACGTCATGGTGCCGCGCAGCGAGATCGACGGCATCGACATCGCGGCCGGCTGGGACGAGATCGGCAGGCCGCCTGCGCGACACGCCGCACACGCGCATGCCGCTGTTCGACGGCGACCTCGACCGCGTGTACGGCATCGTGCACATGCGGCTCGTCGCGAACGAGCTCGCCGCCGGCCGCCTGACGCGCGAGCGGCTGCGCGAGATCGCGGCCCGGCGCGAGGCGCTTTTCACGCCCGAGGGCACGACGCTCTACGAGCAGCTGCTGCGCTTCCGGCGCCTGCGCCGGCGCATCGCCTTCGTGGTCGACGAGTACGGCGACCTGCAGGGGCTCGTGACGCTCGAGGACATCCTCGAGGAGGTCGTCGGCGAGTTCACGACCCAGGCCGAGCCGCCGCTCGCGCGGCATCGACGCGCGCGCGCGACGGCAGCCACGTCGTCCCCGGGCGCGCTCGCCTTGCGCGAGATCAACCGGCGCCTCGGCGCCGACACTGCCGGTCGATGGGCCGCGGACGCTTTCGGGCCTCATCGTCGAGCGGCTGGAGTCGATCCCGGAGCCGGGCGCGGTGCTGCGCGTCGGCGCGGCGTCGATCGAGGTGCTGCAGGTCGCCGGCAACGCCGTGCGCACGGCGCGCCTCAAGCATCCTGCCTGAGGAGGAGTGAACTCAGCCGAGCGCGGCGAGCGCGTCCGCGATGCTTCGGCACCGCGGCGACTGCGATGCCCTCGATCGCCTGCCGCGGCGCGTTCGCCAGCGGCACGATGGCGCGCCGGAAGCCGTGCTTGGCGGCCTCGCGCAGCCGCTCCTCGCCGTAGGGCACGGGCCGGATCTCGCCGGTCAGGCCGAGCTCGCCGAACACCACGAGGTCCTGTGGCAGCGGCCTGCCGTTGAGGCTCGAGCACGAGCGCGGCAACGACCGCGAGGTCGGCCGCGGTCTCGGCAAGCCGGACGCCGCCGACGACATTGACGAACACGTCCTGGGCATGCAGCGCAATCCCCGCGTGCCGGTGCAGCACGGCCAGCAGCAGCGCGACGCGGTTCGACTCGAAGCCGACCGCGACGCGGCGCGGGTTCGCGAGCGGGCTCGCGTCGACGAGTCCCTGCACCTCGATCAGCATCTGCCGCGTGCCCTCGCGCGCGACGGTCACCGCCGAGCCGGGAACGGGCATCCTTGCCGCGGGAGAGGAAGATCGCGGAGGGATTGCGCACCTCGCGCAGGCCCCGTTCTTCCATCGCGAACACGCCGATCTCGTTGACCGCGCCGAAGCGGTTCTTGACCGCGCGGATCACGCGAAAGCGGCTGCCCGAATCGCTCTCGAAGTAGAGCACCGTGTCGACCATGTGCTCGAGCACGCGCGGGCCCGCGATCGACGCCTTCGCGCGTCACGTGGCCGATCAGGAGCACCGCCGTGCCCGTCGTCTTCGCATGGCGCACGAGGCTCGCCGTCGACTCGCGCAACTGCGTCACGGCGCCGGGCGCCGCATCGACAGCCGCGACGGACATCGTCTGGATCGAGTCGATGACCAGCACCTGCGCGCCAGCCTCGGCCGCGAGATCGAGGATGCGCTCGACCGCGGTCTCCGCGACGAGCTTGAGGCTGCCGGCGTCGACGGCCAGCCGGCGTGCGCGCTCGGCCACCTGGCGCACGGATTCCTCGCCGGTCGCGTACAGGACGCCATGCTGCCCTGGCAAGCGCCGCGGCGCATTGCAGCAGCAGCGTCGACTTGCCGATGCCGGGCTCGCCGCCGATCAGCGTCACCGAGCCCGGGCACGAGGCCGCCGCCCAGGACGCGGTCGAATTCCGCGAAGCCGGTCGCCAGCGCGTTTCGGGCTCGGCGACGAGCTGCGCGACAGGCTCGGGCGACCGCCGCGGCGGCCGCGCCTTCCGGCTGGCGCCGCGCACGCGCGCCTCGGCAAAAGGAGCGAGCGTGTTCCATTCGCCGCAGGACGGGCATTGCCCGCTCCATCGCGGTGCATCGGCACCGCAGGACGAGCAGACGAACACCGTGCGGGGCTTGGCCATGGAGCGAATCCGGACCGGGAAGCGGCGATGCTAGCACGCAGATCTGCCGCCAGACCGGCGCGAAGCGGACTGCGGCCCAGGTCGCGGTTTCAGCCATAAGCTTTTGAAAATCCGGCCTCCCCGGGTTTCGGCGCGACCTTGGCCCGTTTATGATTCATCGATCAGGGTGGCAACGGGCCGGTCCTCGCATGCCTGACGATTCGAGTCGCGGCGGATGGCTGCGAGGCATTGCCGGCGGTTCCGGCAAGAAAATCAGGCGATGACGAGCCCGCGCATCGGCAAGCCGCTCGTCGGTCGCGGTCGCCGAGAAACCGACCGCTGCCGGCCCAGGCAGTCGCCGAACCGCGCTTCGCGCGGCCTCACCTTCCGTCCCGGCCAGCTGTTTCACCACTTTCGGCTGCAGCAGCAGCTCGGCCGCGGTGCGACCGCGACCGTCTACCGCGCCGTCGACGAGCGCACCAACAGCGTCGTCGCACTGAAGCTCCTGTCGCTCGCCGACGACTGGCCCGACGACCTGCTCGACGAGGCGAAGCTCCGCCTGCTGCGCGAGGCCGAGGCCGCCGGCTCGCTCGCGCACCCGGACATCGTCGAGATCCGCGAAGTCCGGCGAGCACGAGGGCCAGGTCTACCTCGCGATGGAGTATGTCGAGGGCGTCAACCTCGCGACGCACGCGACCGAGGGGCGCATGCTGCCGCCGCGCCTCGTCTGCGAAATGTGCGCGCGGGTCGCCGACGCGCTCTACTTCGCGCACCAGCGCGGCGTCATCCACCGCGACATCAAGCCCGCGAACATCGTCTTCGACCAGAAGAACCGCCGCGTGCGGGTCATGGATTTCGGCGTGGCGCGGCTCGAGAACAGCCGGGCGACGCGCACCGGGCGTGATTCTCGGCATCGCCCTCGTACATGGCGCCCGAGCAGCTCGATGCGCGGCCGGTCACGCCGCAATCCGACCTGTTTTCGCTGGGCGTCACCCTGTTCCAGCTGCTGACCGGCATGCTGCCGTTCCGTTCCGATTCGATCCCGGGCCTGATGCAGAAGATCTCGGCCGAACCGCACCCGCCGCTGCGGGTCGTGCGCCCGGACCTGCCGGCGAGCGCTGGCGGCGATCATCGATCGCGCGCTCGAGAAGGATCCCGAGGCCCGCTACCGGAACGGCGCCGAGATGGCGCAGGCGCTGCGCGACTGCGCGCGCGACATCGACCCGGCGCTGCGTTGATGGGCCGCTACGTCTCGCTCCGCAATCGCGTGCAGGCCGTCGGGCTGACCGACACCGGCAAGGTGCGCGAGCACAACGAGGACTCGATCGCGCCTCGACGGCGACATCGGCCTGTTCGTGCTCGCCGACGGCATGGGCGGCTACAACGCCGGCGAGGTCGCGAGCGGCATCGCGGTCAAGACGATCACCAACCTGGTGCGCGAGGCGTTCGTCGCGCAGGAGCTCGACGGCAACGACAAGACGACCGGCCTGCACCGGCCGAGCATCATCCTGCGCGACGCCATCGCCCGCGCCAACAAGATCATCCACCAGACTTCGAAGACGCAGACCCAGTGCGAAGGCATGGGCACGACGGTGGTCGCGGCGCTCCTGCACGACAACCGGCATCACGATCGCCCACGTCGGCGACTCGCGGATGTACCGGCTGCGCAAGGACACGTTCGAGCAGCTGACGATGGACCATTCGTTGCTGCAGGAACTCGTGGACCGCGGCTTCTACTCGGCCGAGGAGGCTCAGCGGGCCACGAACAAGAACTACGTGACGCGCGCGCTCGGCGTCGAGGCGACGGTCGAAGTCGAGGTTCACGAACTGCCGGTCGAGCCCGGCGACTGGCTGGTGCTCTGTTCCGACGGCCTGACCGACATGGTCGAGGACGAAGATATTCACTTAACAATCAGTACTTTCGGCGGTAATCTTGATACCGTTGCAAGGCAGCTGGTGCAGCTTGCGAATGACAGCGGCGGCCGGGACAACATCTCGGTCGTGCTGGCGCAGGTGGTCGAACTTTTCCCCGCGCGGCGGGGCATACTTGACAGAATATTGGCCTGGTTCGGATAACGGACTGCGAGGGAGACGATGGCGCGCCTTATCTTGAGTCTCGACGGCCAGGTCTTGGCCGAATACAACATGACCAAGGAGCGGTACACGGTCGGTCGCCTGCCGGACAACGACGTGCGCATCGACAATGCGGCCGTCAGCGGTCATCACGGCCTGATCATCAATATCCTCAACGATTCCTTCCTCGAGGACCTGAACAGCACGAACGGCACCTACGTCAACGGCAAGCTGATCAAGAAGCATGCGCTGACGCACGGCGACGTGATCACCATCGGGCACCACCACCTGCGGTTCGTGGACAGCCAGGTCGAAAGCTCCGAGCAGGACGAATTCGAGCGCACGCTCGTGATCCAGCCGGGCCAGGTCAACGAGGCGCGTCTCAGGGCGGCGGCTGAATCGGTCGCGCCCGCCGCCGCGCCGCGGCGCCGCGCACCGGCGGCTGATCGCCGGCATGCCGTTGCGGCCGCCAGGAGAAAGGCGCGCCCGCGCGGCCCGCCAAGCTGCAGGTGCTGTCGGGCCAGTTCGCGGGCCGCGAGCTCGAGCTCGCGAAGACGCTGACCACGCTCGGTCGCCCGGGCGTCCAGGTCGCGGCGATCAGCCGCCGCGCCGACGGCTACTACGTCGTGCACGTCGAGAGCAGCAAGCCCGGCGACTTCCCGCTGGTCAATGGCCAGCCGATCGGGCCGCAGGCCGCCGGCTGCACGACAACGACGTCGTGACGCTCGCCGGCGTGAAGATGGGCTTCTTCGAAGCCTAGAACGCCGCGAAGCGAGCCCGTAGACCCCGAACGCCGAGGATGCCGGCGGCGGCCGCTGCGCTGACCGCGCGACGCCAGCGCGTTCGCCCGGCAAGCGCCCGGCCGAGCGCCGCCCCGGTCCCTGCGATCGCGAACGTCACTGACGCGCTGCCCGCGGCGAGCGCGACCGCATGTACCGCGGCACTTCGCGAGCGAGCCTGCGACCGGGAACTGGGGCACGATGCCCGGCGAACATCACGAAGGTCATCGGATTCACGATCGTGAGCAGGAAGGTCGGCAGCAGGAAGCTGCGCCGCCGGCTCGCGGCGCGACGGCTGCCTGCCGCCGTGCGCGATTGCCGCACAGAGCATCGCAAGCGCCGAGGCCGACGAGCAGCAGCGCGCAGCCGACCTCGATCGCCTGGCGCATGGGCCGAGAGGATCGGCAGCACGAGCGCTCCGGCCGAAAGCGCCGCGAGCGCATAGAGGAAATCGGCAAGCGCCGCGCCGAGGCCTGCAAAAGCGCCGGCCGCGAAGCCTTGCCGGGCGCCAGTGCCGAATATCAGCAGCGCGATCGGCCCGATGGCGCCCGCCACGACCACGCCGAACACAAATGCCTTCCACATGGCGCGGTCCGTCGCGCCGCGCGGCTGCAGAGCGTTGCGGTTCAGCCGGCTCCGCGGTCACGAGCGCGGCGCCGAGCACGGCCCAGTAGGCGAGCAGCACGAACCAGCTCGCGGCGAAGACCCGGAACCGCCACATGACCCTGTTGCTGCGTCACGTGGATCGCGCTGTGCAGCGAACCGGAGCGCCACGTAGGCCCAGCCGAGCGCGACCAGCAGCGCGCCCGACTGCCCGGCCGCGAACGCGATGGCGGTGCCGGCGTAGAACAGCGTCGGCATCTCGTAGAGGTTGACGACGTTCCGCGAGACGGCGGCGAGCTTCGGCGGCTCGCCTTCGCCCTTGAACGACCTTGTAGAAGCGCGGGTCCACGCGCCCGCCGCGCGCTGCCGCGAAACGCATGC
This sequence comes from uncultured Gammaproteobacteria bacterium, assembly GCA_963706895.1. Classification (GTDB taxonomy): domain Bacteria; phylum Pseudomonadota; class Gammaproteobacteria; order Steroidobacterales; family Steroidobacteraceae; genus SCUD01. The sequence goes on from CAVPNV010000006.1 coordinate 158,691, forward strand.
GGCGCGAGGCGCGCCACGGCGAACATCGTCAGCGCGAACAGCGCGAATGCGGGCCAGACGATCGCCATGACTCAGCCTTCTCGCCGCTCAGCCGTGTCCGTGATCGTCCGTGATCGGCTTGGCGTGAAGAGGTATTCCTTCATCTCCTTCGACAGCACGGGGTCACGGCGGCGGATCCATTCAAGCACCATCGCCGCGTGCTCCTTTTCCTCGTCGCGGTTGTGCGCGAGGATCGCGCGCAGCTCCGGGTCCTTGCAGGCGTCGGCGCGCTGCTGGTACCAGTCGATCGCCTCCAGCTCCTCCATCAGCGACACGATCGCGCGGTGCATGTCGCGCGTCTGCGTCCGACAGTTCCTCGACGGGCTCGTGATAACCGACGCTCGACATCTTCGATCCTCCTGGGCGGCCGGTCAGGCCGGCCGGCCGCCTGAACAGCGCGGCGAAATCGTGCACCGGACGGTAGCCGAGCCCGGCGATCGCCTTGTCGACAACATAAACACGGTCGATGGACCGTGGCAACAGCCAGCCGCGGCGGCGCGAACTCGGCCGCGGCCCAGGGATGTCGCTCGAGCAGCACGGATGCCGCGTCCTCGAACAAGCCGCCGGCAGTCCTCGCGCGCGAATGGCGGCGGCGCCGAAACATTGTAGACCTCGAATCCGCCGACGTCCCGTCGCGAGCGCGAGCTCGTGCGCCTGCGCGACGTCCTCCGCGTCCACGCCGCGGTACAGACGGTAGATTGCGACGAGACGCGGATCTTCCTCGGAAAGCAGCGCGACATGCGCAAGGCTTGCACAGGCGAGGCCGGCGCGCGCGGCGTCCCGGCATGCCGCTTCCGCCGCCAGCTTGGTCTCGTCGTAGATGTCGCGCGGCTGCGGCGTCGAGTTCCTCCGTCACCCAGACCGCGGCGCCCGCCTCGGGCAGCATCGCATCGCCGTAGAGCGAAGTCGTGCTGGTGTAAACGAAACGGGCGACTCCCGCCTCGCCAGCAGGCTTCGAGCAGCCGGCGCGTGGCGTCAACATTCACCGCCCTGAATTCCTCGGAACTGCGCGCCGCGAGGTCGGGCACGTGCAGGGACGCGGTGTGGACGACTGCATCGCAGCCCGCGAACAGCGCCGCGAGCCGCTGCCGTGTCCCGAACGTCCGCGATCTCGGCCGTGAGCGCGCCCTGGCGAGTAGTCCACGCCCGTGACCTGGTGGCGCAGCGTGAGCCGTGCCGCGATCGCGCCGCCGATGCGTCCGGACGAGCCGGTGACGAGGACTTTCACGCGTTCGCGCGTCGCGAAGCTCACGCGCCGGCCGACGCGGCAGGTCAGTTCGTAGGCAATCGTGCCGGCAGCCGCAGCGACGCGCTCGATCGGGCACTTCGCGGCCCCAGAGCTCGACCCGGTCGCCGACGGCGACGCCGGACAGGCCCGGTGACGTCGATCGTCAGCATGTCCATCGATGGCCTGCCCGCGACGACGGCAGCGGACCCGCTCGACCGCGACCGGCGTGCCGTTGCCGGCAGCTGCGCGGGTAGCCGTCGCCATAGCCGACCGCGGCGACGGCAATCGCGCGATGCGCACGGCGCGGTCCAGGTCCCGCCGTAACCGACGCGCTCACCCGCGGCGACATCCTTGAGCGCGATGACTGCGCGTCTCGAAAGTCATGACGGGCCGGAGCCCGAGTTCGGCGCCGGTCTTGTCGGCGAAGGGCGAGATACCGTAGAGCATGATGCCGGGCCGCACCCAGTCTGCGCGTGCCGCAGGCCAGGCGATGAGGCCGGCGGAGTTCGCGATGCTGCGCTCGCCGGCAAGGCCCGCGGTCGCCGCCGCGAACCCGCGATCTGTGCCGCGCGATCGCCGGCATGCTCCGTGCGCTCGGCGTCGGCAAGGTGGGTCGCGAGCGCGAACGGCTGCGCCACGAACTCGGCAGGCGCCGAGCCGCGCGGCCGCCGCCGGGACGTCTGCGGGCGCGAAGCCGAGGCGATGCATGCCGCTGTCGATTTTCAGCCAGACGCGGAAGATATGCGGGCCGTGCCAGGCTTCGAGCAGCGCGAGCTGCCAGTCCTGGTGCACGAAGGGCTCGAAGCGCGTGGCGCGCGGCAGCCTCGAGCTCGCTCGGCGTCGCGGACGCCTTCGAGCAGCACGATGCGCGAGCGCGCAGCCCGCCTCGCGCAGCGCCACCGCTTCTTCGACCCGCGCAACGGCGAAACGCGTCGGCGCCGCCAGCGCCTCCGCGACCGTAACGAGGCCATGGCCGTAGGCATTCGCCTTGATGACGGCGAGGACGCGGCATCCGGGAGCGTAGCTCGCGGACCCGCGAAAGGTTGTGCCGGAGCGCCGCCGTGTCGATGACGGCGCGCAGCGCCGCGCTCAGAACGCGCCCTCGCCGTAGGACTCGGCGACGAGGTTCTCGAAGCGCGTGTACTCGCCGAGGAAGGTGAGCTGGATCTCGCCGATCGGGCCGTTGCGCTGCTTCGCGATGATGATGTCGGCGATGCCGCGGCGCGTCGTGTTCTGGTCGTAGACCTCTTCGCGGTAGATCAGGAGGATCAGGTCGGCGTCCTGCTCGATGGCGCCCGACTCGCGCAAGGTCCGACATGACCGGCCTCTTGTCGGTGCGCTGCTCGACGGCGCGGTTGAGCTGCGAAATCGCGATGACGGGGACGTGCAGCTCCTTGGCGAGCGCCTTGAGGCCGCGCGAAATCTCGGAGATCTCGGTCGCGCGGTTCTCCTTGGTGCCCGGCACCTGCATGAGCTGCAGGTAGTCGACGATGATCAGCCCGAGTCCGTGCTCGCGCTTCAGGCGCCGCGCGCGGGCGCGCAACCTCCGTCGGCGTCAGCGCCGGCGACTCGTCGAGATAGATCGGCGCGCCCGAAAGCTGGGACATCGCGCCCTGGATCCGCGACCAGTCCTCGTCCGTGAAATTGCCGGTGCGCAGGTGCGTCTGGTTCACGCGCCCGAGCGAGGAGATCATGCGCAGCGTCACACTGCTCGGACGACATTTCCATGCTGAAGATCGCGGCCGGCACGCCCTTTGCGATCGCCGCGTTCTCGGCGATGTTCACGGCGAGCGTCGACTTGCCCATCGACGGGCGGCCCGCGATGACGATGAGGTCGCCCGGCTGCAGGCCCGTGGTCTTGCGGTCGAGCTGGGTGAAGCCGGTCGGGCACGCCGCGGATCGTCGCCCGGCGACTGGTGCAGCAGTGTCGAGCCGGTCGATCGTCTGCGGCAGGATGTCGCGCACCGCGACGAAGCCCGATCGTCCGCGGCTGCCGCGCTCGGCGATCTCGAAAACGCGCCGCTCGGCCTCGTCGACCAGCTCGCTGCGCCGGCCGGCCGCGCCCGTCGGTCGCCGCGGCCGCGATTTCGTCGCCGGCGGTGACGAGCTGCCGGAGGATCGAGCGCTCGCGGATGATCTCGGCGTAGGCGCGGACGTTCGCCGCCGACGGCGTGTCGCGGGCGATCGTGCCGAGGTAGGCGAGGCCGCCGATCTCCTCGAGCCGGCCCTTGCGCTCGAGGTGCTCGGAAATCGTGACGGCGTCGCAGGAGCCGCGGATCTCCGCGACTTCCACGATCGCCTCGAAGATGAGCCGGTGGTCGCGGCGGTAGAAATCCGCTGGCAGAGATGATGTCGGCAACGGCGTCCCAGGCGTTCGGAGTCGAGCATGAGCCCGCCGAGCACGGCCTGCTCCGCCTCCACCGAATGCGGCGGCGTGCGGATCTCGTCGTGGCGGATGATGGCGACCATCGAGCCCGGAAGCTTACTCTTCGGCGATCACCGTGAGCGGCACCGGAACGTCGACGTCACTGTGCAGGTGCAGCGAAATCGTGTGTTCGCCGACCGTGCGGATCGGCCCGCCCGGCAGGCGCACTTCAGCGCGCTCGATGGCGTGGCCGGCCTTGAGGCAGGCCTCCGCGATGTCCGACGTGCCGATCGACCCGAACAGCTTGCCTTCGTTGCCGGCCTTGGCCGCGATGCTGAGCGTGAAGCCCTCGAGCGCTGCCGCCCGCGCCTGCGCCGACGCGAGCTCCGGCCGATGCCTTGGACCTCGAGCTCCGCACGGCGGCTCTCGAACTTGGCGATGTTCTCCGGCGTCGCAAGCGTCGCCTTGCCGCCCGGCAGCAGGTAATTGCGGCCGAATCCCGGCTTGACCTTCACGCGGTCGCCGATCTCGCCGAGGTTCGCGATCTTCTGTAACAGGATGACTTCCATCGACTTACACTCCTTGCCGCGGCGCAAAGCGCTCGCGAAAGCGGACCCAGGTATCCGCGAACCCGATGCCCACGAGGGCCATCGGCACCAAAATCACGGCCACGTAGGCGAGGACCACCGGCACGACGCCGATCACCTGCAGCTCGCGCAGGCCATGCACGACTGCGAGCGCCTGCACCAGGAACGCGGCCGCCAGCACGAACAGCACGTCGTCGATCGGCTGCCACCCCGGTTCCGATAACAGCGGTGCGCCGATGAGGCTCGCTGACGAATGCCGCAACCAGCATCCAGGCGATGAAGCTTCCGAGCTTCAGGCCGCGGAACTCGCGCCCGAACAGCCCGGGCTCCCGCAAGCGGCTGAATGCCCAGAGACCGGCGCACTGCGCGACGAAGGCCTGCAGCAGCACCATCCAGCCGAGCGTCGCCCATGCGGCGCGGGCCGTGGCCGCGCCGATCTCCGCGGGCGAGCTGTCGATGCCGAACTGCGACAGCGTCTCGGCCGTGCGCTGCAGCATCGGTTCGAGCTGCGCGATGACCGGCGCCAGCGCGCGCACCGGGATCACCCAGCAGGCCGTGAATCGCGAGCACGAGCAGGCACGACGCGACCGTCAACGCCTGGAACACGAAACCGAGGCTGCGGCTCTTCTCGAGGCACGACTGCCGCCGATCGCCGATGGCAACAGCGACGACGGTCGCGATCGCGATCGCCGGCCCCGCGCCGAAAGAGCGGCGTGAAGGCCCACACGAGCGCGAGCGCCGCACCCGCCGTGGCCGCGACCGCGACCGGCTGGCCGCTCGCGAGCAGGCAGAGCACGATCAGGCCCGCCGGCAGCCAGGCCGCCATCGGCAGCGCAAGCATCGCGACGAACGAAGCGAGCCCGGCCGCCAGGAAGGCCCGGAACGGATTCGCGGTCGTCCATTGCAGCAGCGCCGTCATCGGATCGCGTGCGAGCCGCAGGGCTTGCGCCCGCACGCCTCAGTGCTGGTCGGTGTACGGCAGGAGCGCGAGGTAGCGCGCCCGCTTGATCGCGACCGCGAGCTGGCGCTGGTAGAACGAGCGCGTGCCGGTGATGCGGCTCGGGACGATCTTGCCGGTTTCCGTGACGTAGGCCTTGAGCGTCGCCAGGTCCTTGTAGTCGATCTGGTCGGTGCCGTCGGCCGTGAACTTGCAGAACTTCTTGCGCCGGAAAAAACGTGACATCGTGGCCTCCCGGTCAGTCCATGCCCATGCCGTCGCCGCATCGAATCGCGATCGCCGCGATCGCGATCGCGATCGCGCTCGCGCTCTTCCGGCTCCTTCGCCATCGGCGACGGATCCGTCACGGCGCGATCCATCTTGACGACGAGGTGACGCAGCACCGCGTCGCTGAAGCGGAATGCCCCGGTCAGTTCCTCGAGCGCCTTGCCGCTGCACTCGACGTTCATCAGGACGTAGTGCGCCTTGTGCATCTTGGCGATGGGAAACGCGAGCTGGCGGCGCCCCCAGTCTTCGAGGCGGTGGACGGTGCCGCCGTCCGCGGCGACGAGGCCGCGATACCGCTCGATCATGGCGGGAACCTGCTCGCTCTGGTCGGGATGGACCAGGAATACGATCTCGTAATGCCGCATCTTGTGCTCCTTGTGGTCTTGGCCTCCCACTGACGCGATCGCGGTGAGGCAAGGAGAAAAACGTCCCCGGTGGCCCGGGGAAAGGGCCGCGTAAGTTACCGGACTGGCTCGCTTTCTGCAACCTTGGCGCCGACGCTGGCGCAGCGCCTCGTAAAGGGCGATTCCGGCCGCGACGGACACGTTCAGGCTGGCGACGGACCCCTGCATCGGCAGGCGCAGGCTGAAGTCGCATTGCTCAAGCGTCAGGCGCCGCAGTCCCTTGCCCTCCGACCCCATGACGATCGCGAGCGGCCCGGTGAGGTCGGCCGCGAAAAGCTCCTGCTCCCCGTCGCCGGCGGTTCCAGCGATCCACAGCCCCGCCGCCTTCATGTCGCGCAGCGACCGCGCGAGGTTCGTCACCTGGGCAAATGGCACGGTCTCTGCGGCCCCGGCCGCGACTTTGCGGACAACGGGCGTGAGGCCGGCGGCCCGGTCGCGCGGCGCGACCACGGCCGTCGCGCCGGCGGCATCGGCGGTGCGCAGGCAGGCGCCGAGGTTGTGCGGATCCGACACGCCGTCGAGCACCAGCACGAGCGCCGGCGTCGCCTGTCCGGTGAGCAGGTCGAGCAGCGATTTTCGTCGAGCGGCACGCTCGGGCGCACTTCCGCGACGACGCCCTGGTGCGACCGCGCCGCCGGTCTCCTGGTCGAGCGCCGCGGTCGTCGCGGCCACCGGCCGCAGTCCCCGCGCGGCGGCGAGCTCGCGCAGCTCCCGAACGCGCGCGTCGTCTCTGCGCGGCGGCGATCGAGAGGCGCAGCACATCGGCCGGCCGGCGGGCCAGCACCGCCGCGCACGGCATGGAGGCCGTAGACGAGCGACCCGCTCACTTGTGTCGCGCCGGCGCCTTGCCGGCGCGGCGCCGCGGGTGGTGATGCGTGCCCGTCTTGGCGACGTGCTCGAAGTCGATCTTGCGCTCGGTCGGAATCCACCCGCACGAGCCGCACGCGCAACTCGTCGCCGATCGAGAAGCGCAGGCTGCGTGCGCTCGCCGACCAGCGTGCGGTCGCGCTCGTGGAAGTGGAAATAGTCCGCCGGCAGCGCGGTGACGTGCACGAGGCCGTCGACCTGCATTGCCTTCAGCTGCACGAACAGCGCCGAAGTCGGTGACGCCGGTCACGACCGCGTCGAACTCCTCGCCGACGCGCGGCCGCATGTACTCGCACTTGAGCCAGGCGACGACCGAGCGCGCCGCCTCGTCCGCGCGCCGCTCGCGCAAGCGAGCATTCCGTGCCGAGCGCCTCCATCTCGCGCGCCGAGTGCACGAAGTTCGCTGCATTCCCGCCGGCAAGCGCGTGGCGGATCCCGCGATGCACGAGCAGGTCCGGGTAGCGCCGGATCGGCGACGTGAAGTGGGCATACTCCGCGAGCGCGAGGCCGAAGTGGCCGATGTTGAGCGGCTGGTAGAGCGCCTGCGGCAGCGAGCGGATGATCGCGTTCTCGAGCACAGCGCGCGTCCGGCCGTCCGGAGATTCCGGCCAGCACCTTCTGCAGCCGCGCGGGCTTCAGGTCGCCGCCGATCTCGAGGTGCACGCCGCGCATCGAAAGGAACCGCTTCAGCTCCTCGATGCGCTCCTCGTCCGGCTTGCCGTGGATGCGGAACAGCGCGGGCAGCTTGTGCTTCTTGAGGAAGCCGGCGGCCTGCACGTTGGCCGCGATCATGCATTCCTCGATCAGGCGGTGCGCGTCGTTGCGCGGATACGCGCGGATCTCGGTCGGCCTGCCCGCGGCGTCGACCAGGACCTTGACCTCGGGCGCCTCGAAGTCGAGCGCGCCGCGCTTCTCGCGCTCCTTGCGCAGAGCGCTGGTAGACCTGGTGCAGGCAGTCGATCACCGGTGCGAGCCGCGCCTGCGGTCCGCGCGCGCGAGCGGTTCGCGCCGCTCGAGGTGCGCGGCCACGCGCGTGTACGTGAACCGCGCCTGCGGAGCGCATCACCGCGGCGTAGAAGCGGCTCTTCGCGATCGTCGCCGGCGCGCGTGACCTGCATGTCGCAGACCATGCACAGGCGGTCCACGTCCGGCATCAGCGAGCAGAGGTGATTCGACAGCTCCTCCGGCAGCATCGGCAGCACGCGGCTCGGGAAGTACACGGATGTCGCGCGCGCGCGCGCTTCCGTGTCGAGCGCGGTGCCGGGGCGCACGTAGTGGCTCACGTCCGCGATCGCGACCACCAGCCGGAACCCGCGACGCGTTGGCCTCGGCATAGACGGCGTCGTCGAAATCGCGCGCGTCCTCGCCGTCGATCGTGACGAGCGGCAGCGTCCGCAGGTCCTCGCGGCCCGCGCCTGCGTCGCGCGGCACTTCGCGGCCGTAGCGGCGTGCCTCGGCGAGCGCCTCCGGCGGAAAGGCATGCGACAGGCCGTGCGAGGCGATCGCAAGCTCGATCGCCGCGTCGGCACCGCCGCTGCTCCGGCAGCACGCGGAGGACGCGCCCGACTGCGTCGCGGTTGCGGCTCGGCTGCTCGATGATCTCGACCACGGCGAGGTCGCCGTGGCGCGCCGTTCCCGGTGGCCTCGCGCGGCACGACCACGCGCTGGCTGATGCGCCGGTTGTCCGGCGTCACGAATCCGACGCCGCCCTCGAGCGAGAAGCGGCCGGCGACCTGCCTCGTGCGCCGCTCGAGCACCTCGACGATGGCGCCCTCGGACCGGCCGCGATCGTCGCGCCCGGTGACGCGCGCCGCCGCGCGGTCGCCGTGAAACAGCATGCGCATCTCGCGGTACGGCAGGAACAGGTCGTCGCCCTTCCGCTCGTCCGGCACCAGGAAGCCGAAGCCGTCGCGATGGCCGCTCACCGTGCCGACGACGACGGGCAGGCGATCGACCAGGCAATATTCGTTCGCGCGGTTGACCAGCAGCTCGCCGTCGCGCGCCATGGCGCCGAGGCGCTTCGGCAGCGCCTCGCGCTCGTCCGGGTCGCGGATGCCGAGCAGCGCGGCGAGCGCGTCGAAGCCGAGCGGCTTCTTCGCCTCCCCAGCTTCGCGAGCAGCAGCTCGCGGCTCGGGATCGGCTTCTCGTAGCGCGCCGACTCCTCGCGAAAGCGCGGGTCTTCCTGCTGCCATCGTGGCCGGCGGGTCATCGTGTCCTCGAAATTGACATCAAACGGGTGCCTGCGTAAATTGACGCGCCCTCGCCGGGGGTCCCCCGGTCGCAACCTGTGCCCAGGTGGCGGAATTGGTAGACGCGCTAGGTTCAGGTCTTAGTGCCGAGAGGCGTGGAGGTTCGAGTCCTCTCCTGGGCACCATTCCTTCGTATGCCCATTGTACGACAGACGGGAGTCCTACTCATGGCCCATGAGCACGAACTCCTGCGCTTGCGACGCGGCTTCTTCATGGGACGGCCGATCACCCGGCCGCGCGACGCTCCTCCCCGTCGGGCGTGTACGCGGGTGGCACGTAAAGGTTCAGCGTCTTGAGCAAGCGGCGTCCGGTGTTGCGCACCGCGTGGACATCGCCGCGCTCGATGAGCAGCAGTGTCCCGGGTGACGAGCGTGAGCCTCCGACCATTGACGGTCGCGGTGCCGCGTGCCTTCCAGCACGAAAAGCCACTGATCCGCGCCGCGGTGCCGGTTGCCGGACCCGCCTTCGCTGCCGCCCGGCACGAGCACCATGGTCGCCACCTGGGCATGACGATTGGACAACGCCACGTGAAAGCCCCGCGCGCAACGACGCCTTCCTGCCGCTTCAAGGCGACTTCACCACCGCCGCTGTAGCCACCGACGACGGGCAGGATCTCGCCGCTGATGTAGCTGGAGCAATGCGCGGAGGCCAGGAACACGAAGGCTGGCGCGATCTCCTCCGGCTGCGCCGGGCGTTCATCGGGGCCGAGGCGCCGAACTTCGGCCACGTGGCTCGCCTGCTTGTCCGCGGGATTGAGCGGCGTCCAAACCGGGCCGGGCGCGACGGCGTTCACGCGGATTCCGCGCGGCATCAGGTGTGCCGCAAGCGATCGCGTCAAGGCGTGGATGCCGCCCTTGGTCATCGCATAGTCCGAGCAGGTGGCCGCTGCCTTCGATGCCGGTCACCGAGCCCGTGTTGATGATGGACGCGCCGGGTTTCATGTGCGGGCACGGCGGCCTGCGACATCAGAAGCAGCCATGACAGGTTGGTCCTGACGGTCAGGTCGAGGTGCTCTTCAGTCAGGTCCTCGAGCTTCGGCACGTGCGCCTGGAATGCGGCGTTGTTGACGAGAATGTCGATCCCGCCGAGTGCGTCGAGCGTCGCTCGCACGGCTTCTCGCAGTCGTCGCGATGGCTCACGTCGCCCGCGATCAGGATCGCGCGCCTGCCCTCTGCCTCCACGGCCGCGCGCGTCGCCTCTGCATCGGCGTGTTCGCACAGGTAGTGGATCGCGACATCCGCGCCTTCGCGCGCGAACAGGACCGCGACGGCGCGCCCGATGCCGGAGTCGGCTCCCGTGACGAGCGCGACCTTGCCGTAAAGCTTCGAGGACCCGAGATAGAAAGGAGCCTCGTACATCGGCGCGGGATCGATCGTCGCGCTCGGCACCGGGCTTGCGCTCATGCTGGCGCGGCAGCGGCGGCTCGGGATATCGCCGCGCTCCCGCCTGCATGGCGCTCCGGGCTTTCTTGCCCGGATGCGCACGATCGGCGCGGGCGACCTGGCGCTGCACGGCGCGCTGTCGCTCGACCGTGCGCCTTGACGCGTGCCGGCGACTTGCGCCGCCCTGCGGCCTGCCGCCTTCTTGCGCACTAGCTGCGCTTCGAGCGCGACGCGGCGCGCCGCTTGCGCGGCACCTTCGCGCCGGCGCGACGCGCCTGCGACAGGCCGATCGCGATCGCCTGCTTGCGGCTCGTGACCTTCTTGCCCGATCGGCCGCTGCGCAGCGTGCCTCGCTTGCGCTCGTGCATCGCGCGCTTCACCTTGCGCTGCGCCTTCTTGCTGTATTTCCGTGCCATCGCGCGGCTCCTTGGGTGTGATATCGAGCCCAAGTACCGCATGCGACTCAGTGCGGGTCTGTAGGACGGGCGCGATTCCGTCGATCAGCGCCGGCTGATGGAATTGCCTCGCAATCTCACCAGTGCACGCCGCGCAGGAGTGAGGCGAACATGACCGCCTCTTTCGTCGGCGGTGTAGTCCGGCTTCTTTCCGCCCTGCTCGCCCTTTGCCGCGGCCGAGTCCGGGAACATGCGGTAGGCGGTGTTCATGACGACCTCGGTGACGCGCGGCGCGACGAGGTGCAGCACCTCCGCGGCAATGCCGAGGCGCGTCGCGATGCGCTTCGGCCGGACCGTGATCGCCTCCGCGACCATGTCCGCCGCCTCGTCGGGCGTCGCGACCGGCATCTGTTCATAGATCCTGGTCGGCGCGATCATCGGCGTGCGCACGAGCGGCATGTTGACGATCGTGAACGTCACGCCGCGGTCCGCGTACTCGGCGCCGGCACAGCGGGTCCAGGCCTCCATCGCGGCCTTGGACGCCACGTAGGCAGAGAAACGCGGCGCGTTCGACAGCACGCCGATCGAGGAGATGTTGACGACGTGCCCGCCGCGCTCGAGCAGGGACGGCATCAGCGCCATGGTCAGGCGCACGACCGCGAAGTAGTTGAGCTGCATGGTGCGCTCGAAGTCGTGGAAGCGGTCGTGGGACAGTTCGATCGAGCGGCGTATCGAGCGGCCCGCATTGTTGACGAGGAAATCGACGCCGCCATGCTCGGCGAGCACCTGCTTCGCCAGCGCGTCGCACGCCGCCAGGTCCGCGATGTCGCAGGCCAGGGCATGGACGCTGCCGCGTTCGGCGAGCTCGGCTGCGCGCCGCCTCCAGCTTCTCCGGGTCGCGCGCGACGATGATGACGCGCGCGCCGGCGTCGACGCAGCGCTCGGCGGCGGCCAAGCCGATGCCGGAGGACCCGCCGGTGATCAACACCACCTTGCCGCGCACGGCGCCCGCAAGGCTGCGGTCGAGCGACAGGTCCGGGTCGAGGTGGCGTTCCCAGTAGTCCCACAGTCTCCAGGCGTAGTCCTCGAGCACCGGCACGCGCATCTCGCTGCCCTCGAGCAGGCGCTGCGTGCGCGTAGAGTCGAAGCGGGTTTGCCAATTGAAGAACTGCATGACGTCGCGCGGGATCCTGAGGTCGCGCAGGACCGTGTCGATCACCTGCCGCAGCGGCCGGTAGCTCGATAGCGAGCCGGTGACGCCCGCCGGGATCAGGTCGACGAGCTTCGGGTCGAGGCGGAAGGCCATGGTCGGCGCGTGCCCGGCCCGCGCGAAAAGGTTCAGGACTTCTCCCACGCGCCGTTGCCGCGGGTCGGTCAGGTGGAAGCACTGGCCGTCATGCCCGGGCAGGTGCGCGAGGTGGTCCATCGCCGCGACTACGTAATCCACCGGCACGAGGTTGATGTAGCCGCCCTCGAGGCCGATGAGCGGGAACCAGGGCGGCAGTGATTGCCGCAGCTTCTGGATCAACTTGAAGAAGTAGTAGGGCCCGTCGACCTTGTCGATCTGCCCGGTCTGCGAATGACCGACGACGATGCCGGGCCGGTACACGCGCCAGGGCCGCTTGCAGCGGTTGCGCACCAGTGCCTCCGACTCGTGCTTGGTGCGGAAATACGGATGCTCGAGGCCGGTCGCCTCCTCGAACATGTTTTCGCGGAAGCTGCCCTGGTAGAGGCCCGCGGCGGCGATCGAGCTCGCATGGTGGAAGACAGCCCGCCTGCACCGAGTCCGCGAACTGCAGCGCATGGTCGGTGCCGACGATGTTCGCGAGGTCCTGCTCCTCGCTCGTCGCCTGCAGGTCGTACATCGCCGCCAGGTGGAACAGGTGGTCGACCTTGCCGGTGAGCCGCCGCAGGTCCGACTTGGAGACGCCGAGGTTCGGCTCCGCGAGGTTGCCGGCGATCGGCACGCGCGCGGCCGCGCGCGCGCCCCAGAATTCGCGCAGCGCCTCGAACTTCGCCATCGATTGCGGGCCGCACCAGCACGAACACGCGGTCCCCGCGCGCGAGCAGGCGCTCGACGAGGTAGCGGCCGATGAACCCGGTCGCGCCGGTGACGAAGTACGCCATGTGCTTTACTGTAATCCGATGACCCGCGAAACGGAACGAATGTCCGCGGTCGATGCCGCGTGGCTGCGGATGGATCGCCCGACCAACCTGATGATGATCGTCGGGGTCGTCGTGTTCGATTCGCCGGTCGAATTCCGGCGCTTCCGCCGCACGATCGAGGAGCGTTTCCTCGCCTTCCCGAGGTTCCGGTGCCGCGCGCGCGAGGATGCGCTCAGCGCGGACTGGGAGCCGGACGCGCGATTTCATCTCGATCGCCACTCGTGCGCGCGCGGCTGCCGGCGCCTGCGCGGCCAGGCGGAGCTCGAGGCCCTGGTCTCGGAACTCGCGAGCACCGACCTCGACCGCGACCGTCCGCTCTGGCAGTTCCATTTCATCGAGCGTTTCCAGGGCGGCAGCGCGGCGGTGCTGCGCATCCACCACTGCTATGCCGATGGCATGGCGATGATCCGCGTGTTCCTGTCGCTCACGGATCGAGGCATCCGGCCGCCGGATCGCACCGGGCGGCGACTGCGAAGAAGCGGCGGACGAAGGACGCCGCCGACGGCGGGCCGCGCGCTTCGAGGTGCCCGGCGCGGGCCTCCTGCGTCAGGCCTTCGCGGAAGGCAGCGCATTTCTCGAGCGCGCCGCGGCCATCACGCAGGATCCCGAGCAGGCGGGCGAACTTGCGCGCCACGCGCTCGGCATCGCGGGCGAACTCGCCCGCGTCGCGACGCTCGCCGACGACCCTCCGACACGATTCAAGGGGCCGCTGGGGCCGCGCAAGATCGCGGCCTGGACCGATCCGCTGCCGCTCACGGAAGTGAAGTCCGTCGCGCGCGCACTCGGCTGCACTGATCAACGATCTCCTGCTCTCGACCGCCGCCGGCGCGCTGGGCGGCTACCTGCGCCAGCACGGCGAGGATACCGACGGGCATCTCGATCCGAGCCGCCGTGCCGGTCAACCTCCGCGATCCCGCGGCGGCCGCGTCGCTCGGCAATTATTTCGGTCTGGTATTCCTCGAGCTGCCGATCGGCATCCGTGATCCGCTCGAACGCCTGTTCGCCGTGCACGCGGCGATGAGCGCAGTTGAAGGGCTCCTACCAGCCGGTGCTCACTCTCGGCCTCATGGCGGCGCTGGGCCGGATGCCGGCGACCGTCGAGTCGGCGGCCATCGATCTGCTGTCGACCAAGGCACTGCGGTCGCGACGAACGTACCCGGGCCACAGCAGCCGCTTTACCTCGCGGGCGGGCGAATCGGCCGGCTCATTTTCTGGGTGCCGCAGTCCGGGCGACATCGGGCTCGGCATCAGCATCCTGTCGTATGCCGGCCAGGTGCAGTTCGGACTCATCGCCGACGCAGCGCGCGTGCCCGATCCTGACGCAGGTGACGGAACGATTCCGCGCGGAGTTCGAGAATGTCGTGCTGTCAGTGCTGCTCGGCCCATACCTGCGGAGCGGCCGCTGAGTCTAGGGCGCGCTTACTCGAGCTCCGCCTTCGCCTGTTCGACGTCGAGGCGCTCCATCGCGTCGGCAGGCTTGCAGGCTGCCGCCTTGCGGTACAGCTCGACCGCCTGCTTGTGTTTCTTTTCGCCGTGCAGCATCAGGAGGCCATTCGCGTATTCCATGTGCGCGATCGCCGAGCCGGGATTCAGCTTGAGCGCCTGTTCGAAGTGCTTGACGGCAGCGCCGGCGTCGGCGCCGTACGTGAGCCGGCCGGCGAGCGCGCCGACCTTGTCGATGATCTCGGCGTGGTACAGGCCGATCGCGATGTGCGCGTCTGCATGCTTCGGCTCGAGCGCGAGTGCGCGGTCGAGCGCATTTTCACCTTGCTGCCGATGCCTGCGCCAGCGCCTTGACGATCGAGACGCTTTGCGCGTAGCGGCCGAGAACGAAAGCGAGCATGTACCAGGCATTCGGCGTCGTCCGGGCAGACTCGCGCGTCGCTGCCTCCGCGCGCTTCGCGGCTTCCTCGAGCAGCAGCGCAATGCGCGCCTGGTCGTCGTCCTCGAGGTAGGTCGCGGCGACCGCAGCCGACTTGCTGGCGACAGTCGAGCCCGGACGGCCCAGCTTCTATTCCTTGGGCAATTGCCTCCGAAAAGTCGCCGCGATGGAAGGCGCGCCAGGCCTGATTGCAGGGCCGCGCCTCGGGAAACGGCTCGCGGTCGCCCCGATGCAGACGTTCCCAGGATTTCCGCAATTCGGCGCCGTCGTAGACATAGGGTTTCTGATCGTAGGGGAAACGGAGGGATTTCGCTGCGGCCAACCTGAACTCCTCTCGGGAACGCGGTATTCTGCCGCATCGACGCGCGGGCAGCGGCCGCGACAAGGAGAGGATCATGGCGGCGAAGAAAAAGGGCAAGCTCGGCGGCGGGGCCGCTCCGAAGCCAGGGAAAGGACCTCCTCTATTCCGCCCAGCAGATCTGGCAGGCCGGCCTCGGCGCGCTCGCCAGGGCACAGGCCGGCGCGCCGAAAGTATTCGACGAGTTGATGCGCGAAGGCGGAAAGCTCCAGGGCGGTGCGCTCGATGCCGCCCAGAATGCGGTCATGCAGGCGTTCCGCGGGGCGCAGAAAACCGTCAACCGGCGCTTTGACAGCGTGCAGGCGCAGGCCGGCGAGACCTGGGACAACCTGGAGAAGATTTTCCAGACGCGCGTGCAGCGCGCAATGCAGCAGCTCGGCGTGCCTTCGGCGGAAGAAT
Organism: uncultured Gammaproteobacteria bacterium; assembly: GCA_963706895.1. Classification (GTDB taxonomy): domain Bacteria; phylum Pseudomonadota; class Gammaproteobacteria; order Steroidobacterales; family Steroidobacteraceae; genus SCUD01. The sequence goes on from CAVPNV010000006.1 coordinate 174,237, forward strand.
TCGCGGCGCATTGAGGCGCCGCGTCGATGAGCTTGCCGCGAGCGTCGACCGCCTCAGCCGAACGGATGGCGCGAAACGATCGTCTCGTCCCGCTCGGCGCCGGTCGAAATCATCGTGACCGGCACGCCGCAGGCCGACTCGAGCCGCGCGAGGTAGGCGCGCGCGGCGCGCGGCAGTTCGGCGAGCGACTTGCATACCCGCCGTCCGGTCCTGCCAGCCGGGCATCGCTTCGTAGCGCGGCGCGCCATCCTGCCATAGTCGACGCAGAGCTTCACCGGATCGAGCGCCGTCGAGCACGTCAAGCTTCGTGACGCAAAGGCCCGTGATCCCGTTGTTGATGATCGAGCGCGCGAGCGCCACCGCGTCGAACCAGCCGGTGCGCGCGGCCGGCCCGTCACCGCGCCGAATTCCTGCCCGACGCGCGAGAGGTGCCGGCCGACGTCGTCGTCGAGCTCGGTCGGGAAAAGGTCCCGCTCCCACCCGCGTCGTGTAGGCCTTCACGATGCCGAGCACGTCGTCGATGTCGCGCGGCCCGAGGCCCGTCCCGACCGAGGCATATCCCGCCACCGTGTTTGAAGAGGTCACGAACGGGAATGTCCCGTGGTCGATGTCGAGCATCGTGCCCTGCGCGCCCTCGAGCAGGACGTTCGCGCCGCGACGTGCGAAGGTCGTGCAGCTCCGGCGGTGACGTCGGCGACGAGCGGCCTGATCCGCTCGCCTTGTGCGAAGCAGGCATCGAGCGTGCGGCCGGAAGTCGACCGGCGCCTCGCCGAGGCGCCGCTCGAGCAGGAAGTTGTGGTATTCGAGCAGCTCCGCGAGCCGCGACTCGAAATGCGCGGGATCCGCAAGTTCGCCGACGCGCACCGCGCGGCGCGCGATCTTGTCCTCGTAGGCCGGGCCGACTCCGCGGCCGGTCGTGCCGATCTTGCGATCTCCGCTCGCCCTTTCGCGGGCGCGGTCGATCATCGCGTGCGAGGGGAGCACGAGCGGGCACAGCGCGCTCACGCGGAGGCGCTCGAATACCGGTATGCCGCGCCCTGCCAGCATGTCGGCCTCGGACAGGAGCGCCTCGAGCGACACGACGACGCCATTGCCGATGAAACAGCGCACGCCATCGCGCAGCACGCCCGAGGGGATCAGCGAGAGAACGGTCTTGACGCCGTCGATGACGAGCGTGTGGCCGGCATTGTGCCCGCCCTGGAATCGCGCGACCGCGGCGACGCGCTCGGTCAGCAGGTCGACGACCTTGCCCTTTCCCTCATCGCCCCACTGGGCGCCGACGACGACGACGAAGCGGCCCATGGCGGCGCTCAGGACGCGGACGAGCCAGAGCAGCGCGACTCCGGCGAGCATGCTTGCGGCACCGGCGACGCGAAGCGTCGCATCATCCATCGCGCTGATTCGCCCGAGCGCGCGCCGGATTCCGCCGGGACTCAGGAACGGCAGGATGCCTTCGATCACGAGCAGCAGGCCAAGCGCGGCCGCAAGGTCGGGCCATGCGATGTGCATGGCATGTCTCAGCGGCCCGACTGCTTCAGGTACTTGAAGAACTCGCCCTTGGGCGCAATGACCAGGACGTCGTTCGGCTGGCCGATGTGAATTGCGGTAGGCCTGGAGGCTGCGGTGCAGCGAATAGAACTCGGGGTAGCGCTGGTAAGCACGCGCGTAAGTGGCGGCCGCTTGCGCATCGCCCTTCGCCGCGGATGACCTCGGCGTCGCGGTTGCCGATGGCGAGGAGCTCCGTGCGCTCGCGCTCGGCTTCCGCGCGGATGCGCTGCGCCTGCTCATCGCCCTCGGCGCGCAGCTGCGAGGCTTGCCGCGCGAAGTTCTGCCGCATGCGGTTGTAGACGGACTCGGAAACTTCCTCCGGCAGGTCGATGCGCTTGACGCGCACGTCGACGAGCGTGAGCCCGAGCTGGCCAACCGACTGTCCGGCGAACTGCAGGATGTCGCCGATGAACTCGGCGCGCTCGGCAGCGACGACCTGCTGGATGGTCCGCTTCGCGATCACGCCCTTCAGGCCGTCCTTCACGATCTCCGCGAGCCGGCCCGCCGCCGCCTCCTCGTCACCGTTCGTCGCGAGGTAGTACGGGGCGACGTCCGAGACGCGCCACTTCACGTAGAAGTCGACGTTCAGGATCTTGCCCTCGCTCGTCAGGAACTGCTCCGCCGGGATAGTTGCGCGTCAGCACGCGGCGGTCGAATTTCTGCACCGAGTTGATCCACGGGACCATGAAGTGGAGCCCGGCTCGAAATCGGTCGCGACGATCTTGCGCAGCCGGAACTTGATGGCGAGCTCGGTTTCCTTGACCTGGAACATCGACGCGCTCGACGAGCCAGAGCGCGCGAGCAGGACGCCGAGACGGCCTGGAAAGGTTGACGGCTCATCAACGCTCCCTCCGGGCGCGCGGGTCTTCGGCCTCGATTCGGGCTGCCGTCTTCGAGGCGGATCGTCGGCGGCGTGTCGACGGCGCTGCGCTGACTGGCTGCGCTGCTCCAGCAGCTTGTCGAGCGGCAGGTAGATCATGTTGCCCGAGCCGTCGACGTCGACCAGGATCTTGGACGCGGAACCGAGAACCTGCTCCATGGTCTCGAGGTAGAGGCGCTCGCGGGTGACGGCCGGCGCGCGCTGGTACTCGCCGGCGAGCTGCAGGAAGCGCGAGGTCTCGCCCTCGGCGTCCGCGATGACCCGGCTGCGATAGGCGCGCGCGCCCTCGACCACGCTGACCGCCGCGCCCCGCGCCTTCGGAACGATGTCGTTCGAATAGGTCTGCGCCGAAAGTGTCGCGCGCTCCTTGTCCTCGCGCGCCTTGATCGCGTCCTTCTGCGCGGGCGCGACCTGTTCCGGCACGCTGACGCCCTGCAGGTTGACGCTGATGACCTCGATGCCGGTGTTGTACGCGGTGATCGTGCGCTGGACGAGGTCCTTGGTCTTGGTGCCGATTTCCTGCCGGCCCGACTCGAGCACGAAGTCGAGCGTGTTCTGTCCGACGATCTCGCGGATCGCGCTCTCGCTCACTTCGCCGAGGGTCTCCTCAGGCTCGCGCACGTTGAATGCGAACTTGACCGGGTCGGCGCGCCGGTACTGGACGGCGAGGTCGATGTCACGACGAGCGCCTCGTCCTGGGTCAGCATGCTCGTCGCGGTGCTGGAAGCTGAGGAATTCCGTCACGTTGACGACCGTGCGCCGGTCGATCGGCCAGGGCAGGCGCATGTTGAAGCCGCCGGTCGTCGTCTTGACGTACTTGCCAAAGCGCGTGATGACGGAGCGCTCGGCGGCCTCGTTCAGGTAGAAGCTGCCGAACAGCGCCCAGAGGGCGATGAGGGCGAGGAGAATCGACCCGATGCTGATCGCGCGGCCGCCAGTCGAGGCGCCGCCACCCGAAGGGCCGGAACCGCCGAACAGCGACCGCAGCCGCTTCTGCAGGCGGCGCAGGACCTCGTCCAGGTCCGGCGGGCCTTTTTCGGGCTTGCGCTGCCAGGGATTCTCGTTCTTGCCGGGATCGTTCCAGGCCATCAGTTGTGCTCGCCGTGTGCTCGGGAATTCAGGCCGCGGAACTCGCGGCGTCGCGCGGGAATTCTACGAAGCCGGCCGCGGGCAAACAAGGTGAAACGACGGCCGAGAAATCGACACCCGCGGCGCGGCACAACGCTTCGAGCTCCTGGTGCGATGACTCGACGATGAGGCGCGTGTCTCCTTCCGGCAGGGCCTGTTCCTCACGCACGAGTCGAAGCTCATAAAGCCGGGCGCGCAGGCGCCCTTGTGACGGCGGCAGCACGACCGCGAGGCGCATCGCAACCTGACCGAAGAGCTCCTGCAGGGCGCTTCGCAGCAATGGAACGCCCTGTGCCGGTCGCCGCCGACAGCCAGACCGCCGAGGGCTGAACCCTCGGCATCGCGTACCAGTTCCGGAGTCCGGCCCGTGCGGTCGACCTTGTTGTACACCCGCAGCTGGGGGATCGTGTCGGCGCCGATGCTTTCGATGAGCTCGTCCACCTGTGCGATGCGTTGCTCGCGCTCCGGATCGGCGGCGTCGACGACATGCAGCAGGAGATTCGCCTCGCGCGCCTCCATCAGCGTAGAGCGAAAGGCTGCGACGAGCTCGTGCGGCAGGTCCCGGACGAATCCGACGGTGTCTGCGACGACGATATCCGGCGTGTGCGGCAAGCGCAGCCGCCGGACAGTCGGGTCGAGCGTCGCGAAGAGCTGGTCGGCGACATACGCGTCGGCGCCGGTCAGCGCGCGAAACAGCGTCGATTTACCCGCGTTCGTATACCCGATGAGTGCGACACCGGGCACCGGCACGCGCTTCCTGACCTGCCGTCCCGTGTCGCGGCGCTGCGCGAGCTTCTCGAGCTTTGCGGTCAGCGTCTTGATCCGCTTGCCGATCAGCCGGCGGTCGGTCTCGAGCTGGGTTTCGCCCGGGCCACGCAGCCCGATGCCGCCCTTCTGGCGCTCGAGGTGGGTCCAGCCTCGCACGAGTCGAGTCGCAAGGTGCCTGAGCTGGGCGAGCTCCACTTCCAGCTTGCCCTCGGCGCTTCGCGCACGGCGCGCGAAGATGTCGAGAATGAGGCCCGTGCGGTCGAGCACCCGCTGGCCGATCAGGCGCTCGAGGTTGCGCTCCTGCGAGGGCGACAACTCGTGATCCACGAGCACGAGGTCGGCCGATTCGGACTTCGCGCGGTCACGGATCTCTTCGGCCTTGCCGCTGCCGATGAAATAGCGCGGCTCCGGGCGGCTGCGGTTTCCCGTGATGGTGCCGACGGGGAGCGCACCGGCGGATCGAGCCAGTGCGTCGAATTCCCCGAGCTCGTCTGCGTCGGGCGCCTTGCCGAGACCGATGCGGACGAGAATCGCGCGTTCGCCGCGCTCAGGGCGTTCGAACAAGGGATCCTGCCGGCACTCCGGTCAAGCGGTCTCCGCCACGACGGGTGCTTCCTCTTCCTCCGTCCCATCGGCGGACGGCAGGCGGACATTCCGCGCGGGCACGACCGTCGAAATGGCGTGCTTATAGACCATCTGGCTCACCGAATTCTTGAGGAGCACCACGAACTGGTCGAACGAGTCCACCTGGCCCTGCAGCTTGATGCCATTGACCAGATAAATGGAAACGGGCACGCGCTCCTTGCGCAGCGCATTCAGGAACGGATCCTGCAATGATTGACCTCGGGCCATGGTAACTCCTTGTTTTTTCTAGCACTTTCATGCCGCTCTAGGTTTATCCGGCGGCTCAAACATCTCTTCGTTCCGGGCCTTCATGTGACGCAAGGGGCGTCGCCCGAATGGAGCGAGTCTAGCACCTCCGTGCCTCGAATCATCGATTCCGAAGCCATTCGGCAACGCGCCGGGCGATACGTTCAGGCGTCGCCGGGTCGAGCGAATCGAACCACTCGGCCCCGGGCTCGGCGCGGAGCCAGGTCAGCTGCCGCCGAGCAAGCTGGCGGGTGGCGGCAACCGCCTTTTGCATGGCCTCGTCCAGCGAGCACCCGCCATCCAGGTGGTTCCAGAGCTGGCGGTAACCGATCAGCCGAGCGGCAGGCAGTTCTGAGTTCAGGTCGCTGCGCCCGCGCAGGCCGCGGACTTCCTCGAGGAGCCCGCGGCGCATCATGTCCTCGAATCTCAGCGCAATGCGCTCGAAGAGCACGGCCCGGTCCGCGGGCGCAATCACGAGGCGCAGGTCTCCGTCATGTGTCGCCGCCACGCAGGTCCTCGGCGAGCAAGCGCCGAAAGCGGACGGCCGCTTCTCTCGATGACCTCGAGCGCGCGCTGGATGCGCTGCCGGTCACCGGGGCGGATGCGCGCCGCCGAGGCCGGGTCGAGGCGCGCAAGCTCGGCGTGCAATGCCTGCCACCCCTCCTGCCGAGCGCGCGCCTCGAGCCGCCGCCGGATCTCCGGATCGGCCGCCGGCAGTTTCGCGAGCCCGGATTGCAACGCCCTGAAGTAGAGCATCGTGCCGCCGACCAGGAGCGCGGCATCGCCGTCAGCCGCGATCTCCTTCATCGCGACGTTGGCATCGGCGATGAATCGCGCGGCCGAATAGCTCTCGGCGGGATCGATGAGGTCGATCAGCCTGATGAGGCGCGCGCGCCAGCAGCTCGCGCGAAGGCTTGGCCGTGCCGATGTCCATTCCGCGATAGACCATCGCGGCATCGACGCTCACGATCGCGAGCGGATGCTGCGCGACCAGCGCGGCCGCCAGCTCGGTCTTGCCCGAGCCGGTCGGGCCCATCAGGAGAACGGCGGGATTCCGCGTCATCAGCGACCGCGCAGGAAGATGCGATCGAGCTCGGCCAGCGTCAGTGCGCGTCCAGGTCGGCCGGCCGTGGCTGCATTGTCCCGAGCGCTCGGTTCGCTCCATGTCGCGAAGGAGCGCATTCATTTCGGGAATCGATAGCCGTCGGTTCGCGCGCACGGCGCTCCGGCATGCGATGTTCGCCAGCAGCTCGTTCTGGCTGCCGTCGATCCGGTGTGCCGTTCCGCCGGCAGCCAAGGTCGGCGAGCGCATCAGCGAAGGACGCCTGCAACGTCTTCGCCTGCGAGCGCAACCGGCACTTCGCGGACCGCGAGCGTCGCGGGCCCCACGCGATCGACTTCGAAGCCGGCAGCGCGCAGTTCGTCAGCGTACTCCTCGGCCAGTGCCGCATCGGCCTCGGCGGTTTCAAGGAGTGCCGGCACGAGCAGCGCCTGGCGCGGCCCTCGCCCCGAGTCCATCGCGGCCTTCAGCCGCTCGTAGACGATGCGCTCGTGCGCGGCGTGCATGTCGACGAGCACCATGCCGTCGGCGGACTGCGCGACGATATAGATGCCGTGCAGCTGCGCGATCGCCTGTCCGAGCGGGAGGTCGGCATCGGCGGAAGGCTCGGCGACCCGCGTCGCGCCTGATCGCGGCGAGCGACATCGCTGGCGCCAGGCTCACCCAGCGACAGCGCGGCGCTCGAATGTTGCGAGCCTGCCCAGAGTCCCGTGGCCGCGACCGGGGCCGTGCCTTCCTTGCCATGCCCCGATTCCGCGAGTGCCCGCTCGACTGTCCGAAAGACGAAATCGTGGACGGTGCGCGCAGTCGCGAAACCGGACTTCGAGCTTCTGGGGATGCGCGTTCACGTCGACCTGCAGCGGATCGAGCGTCAGGTACAGCAGCCAGGCCGGATGCCGTCCGCCGTAGCTCACGTCGCGATAGCCGAGGCGCACGGCACTGCCGAGCAGGCGATCGCGCACCATGCGGCCATTCACATAGAGGTACTGCCGGTCCGGCTGCGCGCGCGACTGCCGACGGCAGGCCGATCCAGCCTTCGATGGCGAGCCCGGCCTGCGCGAACGAGATGAATCGCGATGCGCGACGAAGTCCCCGCCGACGAGCCGTGCGATGCGCGCCTCGCGCTCCTGGCGACCGGTCGCGGCCGGCAGCGCAAACTGCTCGCGCCGGTTGTGCGTCAGGGTAATGCGACGTCGAAGCGCGACAGCGCGAGCCGTGTGACGGTCCGCAACACGTGCTGGAACTCGGTTGCCTCCGCGCGCAGGAACTTGCGCCGCGCCGGCACGCGGTGAAAGAGGTCGCGCACCTCGACCGTCGTTCCCTGGGGATGCGGCGCCGGGGTCACTTGCCCGGCGTCGGCCGTCGATCGACTCGATCTCCGCGGCTTCGCTCCCTCGCTCGCGAGCGCGAGCCCAGCTTCAGGCTCGACACGGAGGCGATCGAAGGCAGCGCTTCGCCGCGAAAGCCGAGCGAGCGACAGCTGCTCGAGGTCGTCGAGCGAGGCGATCTTGCTGGTGGCGTGGCGTGCGAGCGCGAGCGGCAGCTCACCGGGCGGGATGCCGTCGCCGTCGTCGCGAACGCGGATCAGGCGGATGCCGCCGTGCTCGACGTCGATGGTGAGCTGCCGCGCGCCGGCGTCGAGCGCGTTCTCGACGAGCTCCTTGACGACGGATGCCGGGCGCTCGATGACCTCGCCCGCAGCGATCTGGTCGACGAGCGGGCCTTGGAGGATCCGGATGGGCATGGCGTGAGCAACCGCCGCGCCAGTCTAGCAGCGGGTCGCCTTCAGGTGCCGGCGACGGGAATCTCGAGGATCGTGCCCGAAGTGACGGTTTCGGTCTCGAGGTGGTTCTGTTGCCGCAGTTCGTCGATGCCGACCGCGTAGCGGCCTGCGACGTCGACCAGCGTCTCGCCCGGCGACACGACGTGGCGCAGTGCCTGTCCGCGTTCGCGAGCCGCAAGCATCGCGACGCGCGAGCCCGGCGGCGGATTGTCGTAGAAATAGCGGCGCACGCCCGCATGGATCGCGCCCGCGAGCCGCTCCTGGTGCCCCGGGTCGCGGAGCTTGCGCTCTTCTTCCGGGTTGGAGATGAATGCCGTCTCGACGAGCATCGAGGGCACGTCCGGCGATGTCAGCACGATGAGGCTCGGCGTGCTGGACATCGCTCTTCTTGAGCTGGCCGACGTGGTCGAGTTCAGCGAGCACGCGCGCTCGCGGCGTCGCGGCTCGCGCTGATCGCCGCGTTCTGTGACAGGTCGAGCAGCACCGAGGCGAGCACGTCGCTCTTGTCGTGCAGCGAGACTCCGCCGATCAGGTCCGCGGCGTTTTCGCGGTCGGCAAGCGCCTTGGCCGCCTCGCTGCTCGCGCGCCGCGTGGAGAGGACGTAGACCGAGGAGCCGCGCACGCCGCGGTCCATGAATGCGTCGGCGTGGACGGACACGAAAAGGTCGGCCTGTTCGCATCGCGGGCGCGGCGGATACGGTCGCGGAACGGCACGAAGTAGTCGCCGGTGCGCGTCAGCACGGCTCGCATGCCTGGTTCTGCGTTGATGCGGTCCGCGAGCTTCCTGGCGACTGCAAGCGCGACGGTCTTCTCGCGCGTGCCGGACTTGCCGATCGCGCCCGGGTCCTCGCCGCCGTGGCCGGCGTCGATCGCGATCACGAGGTCGCGTTGCCCGTCGCCGCCGCCACCTTGACCGGCTTCGGCGCAGCGGCTGGATCGCGTGGCCGAGGTCGACGACGAGCCGGTGCCCGTAGGTTTCATTCGGCGGCGTCAGGAATCCCTTGGCCTCGACCTTCCGAATTGACGTCGAGCACGATGCGAAGGCCGGAGCTTGCCGCGCTCGCCGAGACGCACGCGCTTTCACGACGCCCGCGCTCTCCGGCAGCCGCGAGCGACTTGACGTCGGCGTCGATCTGGTCGAAGTCGATGACGATGCGCTCGGGACCCGAGAGCGTGAAGAGCGTGTAGCTGGCGGGCGCGGTGAGGTCGAGCACGACGCGCGTGGAATCAGGACTGCGCCCAGACACGGATGTCCTTGAGCGCGACGTCGCCGGCCGCCGCCGATCCCGAGGCGAGCAGCAGGACGAAGAGACCCGATCCCCTCAGTGGCCGCATGACTGCCGTGCACTCAGAAGTTCGACGGCTACTCTACGACGCGCAGTTTTTAATTCAAGTATTTCAGCGAGATACGCCACACTCTTCGAGTAGCGGCACGACTCGCTGCGAGCCAGGCGCGCCCACTTTCGCTGCCCGCGGCGATAGCGAAATCCGCCGGCCCTGCACCCTCGAGTTCGAGCGTCGACCTGCAGATCGGCGCGTGCCGAGGGCCGTCGCCTGCCCGTTCCGGCCATTCGACCAGGACGAGTCCTGGCTGGCCGCGCAATGTCGCGGTAGCCGATGCCCTCGAGCGCGGCCGCGCCCGGCTCGAGGCGATACAGGTCGAGGTGGTGCACGGCGCCGCGCGCCGTTTCGTAGGGCTCGACCAGCGTGAAGGTGGGGCTTCGGATCGTGCCCGTCGACGCCGAGCGCGCGCAGCAGCGCGCGCGCGAGCGTCGTCTTGCCGCTGCCGAGCTCGCCGGAAAGCCCGAGCAGGAGACTGCCCGCCGCAATATCGGGCAGTCCGCGCGCGAGCGCCGAGCCCCGACGCAGATGCGTCGCCGCCTCGTCGGCAGGGTCATTTCCACGGCAAGTTCACGACGCCTGTGCAGCTCGGCGACCATGTCGCCTGCGATCATGCCGCGCATGCCGCGCGCGCGACTGCGCGGTCGCCTGCCTCGGCATGCAGGAGGACGCCCGCCGTCGCTGCAATCGCCGGATCGGCGCCGGCGGCGAGCAACGCCGCGATGATGCCGGTCAGCACGTCGCCGCTGCCAGCCGTCGCCATGCCGGGATTGCCGCGATCGCAGACCCACGGCAACGAGTCCGGTCGCCTGCACCAGCGTGTGCGCGCCTTTCAGCACGCAGGTTCCGCCGTAGCGCTCCACGATTTCGCGCAGCGCGCCGAGCCGGTCGCGCTGCACGGCGGCCGTGTGCGCGCCGAGCATGCGCGCGGCCTCGCCGGGATGCGGCGTCAGGATCCAGACGTCGGACTTGCGCGGGTGCGCTGCGAGCAGGTTCAGCGCGTCGGCATCGACGACCAGCGGGCGACCAGCGCCGATTGCGGCATCGAAGGCGCGCCGCGCAGTCGCGGTCGCATGCCGAGTCCCGGGCCGACGGCGATCGCGTTGCAGTTCGCGAAGAGTCTCGCGAGTTCGTCGCCGAAATCGATGCGCTTTCACGATGAGCTCCGGCCGTGCCGTGCAGGATCGGCCGCTGCGCCCTCCGCGCTCGTCGCAACCGTGACGAGGCCCGCGCCCGTGCGCAGCGCCGCTTCGCCCGCGAGCCGCGCAGCGCCCGGCATCGCATGCCCGCCGACGATCGAGACGCGGCCGTGCTCGCCCTTGTGCGCAGTGCGTCGCCCGGCCGGCAGCGCGCGGCGCCGCGAGGCGGCCATCGATGCGTCGCAACACGGGCGCCTGTGGCCGTCGCGCGATGCCGGCGGCATGTCGAGGTCCGGCGAACTCGAGCTGCGCCGACGTAGTTCAGGCGCCAGGCCCAGGAAGTAGCCGCTCTTCAGCGCGATGAATGCCAGCGTGCGCGTCGCGCGGATCGCCGTGTCCCGTGGCTCGCCCGTATCCGCGTCGAGGCCCGAAGGAATGTCGAGCGCGAGGACCGGAAGCCCGCGCGGTTGACGCTGCTCGATGCAGTCGAGATATTCGTCTTCGACCGCCCGGTCGAGGCCGGTACCGAGCAAGGCGTCGACGACGAGCTCGGAGCCCTCGAGCGAGTCCGCGCCGAGTTCGCCCGGCCTGTCCGCCATCTGCTGCGAAATCGGCATGGGCGCTCGCAGCATCGCCGCGCAGGCGCTTCGGGTCCGTCAATGCGAAGACACGCACGTCGAGCCCGGCTGCGCGCGTGAGCCGCGCCACGCACGTAGCCGTCGCCCGCGTTGTTGCCGGCGCCGCAAAGAACGGCGATGACCTGGACGTCTCGGGCCAATGCCGGCGCATGGCATTGAAGGAAGCCGCTCGCCCGCGCGCTGCATCAGCGCATAGCCCGCGATCCCGGCCCGTTCGATCGCGCTGCCGGTCCATGGCGCTTGCACGGAAGCGGCCGAATAGACCTCGGCAGGCAGCGGATCCATTTGCGCGATTATACTGGCCGTCTCCGCAGGCTCCCGTCTCCACATGGCCAGCACCCTCACCGCCGACGCCCTCGCGCAACTGCGCGCAGCGCCTCGACGGTCTTCGCGCGCGAGCTCGGCTTCGACCAGGTCGGCGTCGCCGGCATCGACCTCGCCGAGGACGAAGCCAACCTCGAGCGCTGGCTCGCCGAGCGAGCGCCACGGCGGCATGGACTACATGTCGCGCCACGGCCGGCGCCGCAGCAGGCCGGAGGAGCTCGTTCCCGGCACGATTGCGCGTCATCAGCGTGCGCATGGCCGCTTCCGCGCCCGATGCCCGTACCGCGCGCGCGACGTGCTTGCCGACGGGGGCAAGGGCTACGTCGCGCGCTACGCGCTCGGCCGCGACTATCACAAGGTGCTGCGCGGCCGCCTCGCCGAGCTCGCACGCGAGGCTCGAGGCCGAAATCGGACCGTTCGGCTATCGCGCGTTCGTGGATTCGGCGCCAGTCATGGAGAAGCCGCTCGCGCGCAATGCCGGCCTCGGCTGGATCGGCAAGCACACGAACCTGATCAACGAGCGCGCCGGCTCGCTCTTCATGCTCGGCGAGCTGTTCACGGACCTGCCGCTGCGCGGTCGACGCGCGCGCGCAAGGACCGCTGCGGAAGCTGCAGCGCCTGCCTGCCCGCCTGCCCGACGGGGCGATCACTGCGCCCTATCAGCTCGACGCACGCCGCTGCATCTCCTACCTGACGATCGAGCACCACGGCCCGATTCCCGAGGCGCTCCGTCCGGCGATCGGCAACCGGATCTTCGGCTGCGACGATTGCCAGCTCGTTTGCCCCTGGAACAAGTTCGCGCGGGTCGCCGCCGAGCCCGACTTCCGCGTGCGCCACCGTCTCGACGAGCCCGGACCTCGTCGAGCTGTTCGCCTGGTCCGAGGCGGAGTACCTCGCGAAGACCGAGGGCAGCGCGCTTCGCCGTCTCGGCTTTCGGCGCTGGCTGCGGAACATCGCGGTCGCGCTCGGCAACGCGCCGCCATCGGCGCGCGCGCTGGCGGCGCTGCTCGCCACGCGCCGCGACGACGCGGATCCCGTCGTGCGCGAGCACGTCGCGCTGGGCGCTGGCGCGCCAGGAGCGCTAGCCGCGAACCGGATTGACGTAGTGCCGGCCGCTCGTCGTCCGGCGGATCGTCTCGAACAGGTCGTCGAAGTCGCGCGAGTTGTTGGCGGGGTCGATCTCGGCCGTGTTGACGATCAGGAGCGGCGAGGCCGTGTACTGGTGGAAGTAGCGCGTGTAGGCCTCGCCCAGGCGCTCGAGGTAGGCGGCGTCGATGTACTTCTCGTAGGGGATGCCGCGCTTGTCGATGCGTGCGAGCAGGACGTCCACCGGCGCCTGCAGGAACACGACGAGGTCCGGCACCGGCGCGTCCATCGCGAGCCGCGCGTAGACCTGGTCGTAGAGCTTGAATTCCTCGTCGTCGAGCACGATGCGCGCGAACAGCCGGTCCTTGTCCAGCATGTAGTCGGCGACCCGCACCTGGGCAAACAGGTCGTGCTGGCGCAGTTCCGAGAGCTGCCGCGCGCGCTGGAACAGGAAGTAGAGCTGGGCCGGGAAATGCGGCCGCGCGCCGGTCCTTGTAGAACCGCTCGAGAAAAGGATTCTCCATCGGCTGCTCGAGCACCGTGCCGGCGCCGACTGCCGCGGCGAGCTTGCGCGCGAGGCTCGTCTTGCCGACGCCGATCAGGCCCTCGACGACCACCAGCCGGTGCGGCCAGCTCTCGCGATTTTCTTCAGTCGTCACCGGATCCCCGTGCCGCGAGCCGCTCGATTCCCGCAGCCGAAACCCGTTCACGCAGCCGGCAAACGCGAGCGAGTCCCGGCACCAGAGCTCCGCGGCGATTTCCGCCAGAGGATACAGCACGAAATTGCGCTGGTGCAGGCCCGGGTGCGGAAGCGACGAGCCCGGGTTCCGTTCGATACGCAGGTCGCCGAACACGAGCAGGTCGAGATCGATCACGCGCGGTCCCCAGCGCCCGCGGGCGCGGTCTGCCGAGGCGCCGCTCGATCGACCTGCAGCGACAGCCAGGAATTCGCGCGGCGCGGCGGTCGTGACCAGGCCCGCGGCGGCGTTGACGAATTCCGGCTGGTCCTGCGGGCCCATCGGCTGGCTCCGCCAAAGGCTGGAGCGCGCGAATGAGCTCGGGCATCCGGCATTGCCGCAAGCGCATCGAAAGCCGTTCTCGACCTGGCGCCGCGGCTCGGACAGGTTGCTGCCGAGCGCCACGTAGGCGGGACGCCAGGCCATCGCGCCGCGCTCAACTTTCGGCTGGCGGGCGGCGCGTGACGTCGGCCGCCGCGGCGCCTGCGCCGGCGCCGGCGCAGGCCCGGCTTCCTGCCCGCCGCCGGGCTCCGCGCCGACGCACTCGCGCTGCTGCTCCGGCGGCAAGCGTCTGGATTTCGGTCCACCAGCGCGCGATCGCCGGGATCTTCGGCGCCCGGCCTCGGCGCGCAGCAACAGGAAGTCATAGGCTGCGCGAAAGCGCGGGTGCGCGAGGAATCCGAGCGCGCGCCGTCCTTCGCGGCGATGGAACCGCGGCTGCAGGCGAGCAGCTCCCGCATCGGGATGGAGAAGCGCTTCGGGATGCCGATGCGGCGGTTCTGCTGGCTGACACGACCTCGTCGACCGCTTCGGCGATCGCGACGCCGGGGCGGACGCCGGCCTCGAAGCGCGCTGCGCCGCCGCCGACACCGGGCCGAACAGCATCACCGCGAACAGGAACATCGGCGTGACGGGGCGGCCTTCGGCGACGCGCCGGTCCGTGTTTGCAAGTCCCGCGCGTATGAGGGCAAGCGCCATGCCGTCCGGGCCCCGCGCGAGATGTGCGGCGGTCGCAGGGAAGAGGTGCTCGAGCAGTCCGTGCTGGCGCAGGAGGTCAAAGGAGCGCTGGCCGAATCCGGCAAGGAAGAGTTTCTGGAACTCGTCGAGCAGCCGTGCCGGCGGAATGTGCTCGAGCAGGTCGCGCGAGCGTTGCGAACGGCGCGCGAGCGGACTCATGGATGGTGAAGCCGAGCTTCGCCTCGAAGCGGACGGCGCGCAGCATCCGCACCGGGTCCTCGCGGTAGCGCGTCTCGGGATCGCCGATCAGGCGGATCGTGCGGGCGCGGATGTCCTCGACGCCGCCGACGTAGTCCCAGATCGAGAAGTCCTCGATGTTGTAGTAGAGCGCATTGCAGGTGAAGTCGCGGCGCCAGACGTCCTGGTCGATGGTGCCGTAGACGTTGTCGCGCAGCAGGCGTCCGCGCGTCGTCGTGCGACGCGGTCGAACGATTGCCGGCTCGGTTCCTCCGGCTCGCTCCCGGTCGCGTCTTCGGCCGTCCCCGTCGGTTCGCTCGTCGTCGTCTTCCACGATCGGCCTCCGGCGCCATCGGCACGCCGGCGGCGCGAAACGTCGCCACCTCGATGACCTGGTGCCCGAAGCGGATGTGCGCGAGCCGGAATCGCCGGCCGATCAGCCGGCAGTTGCGAAACAGCCGCCGCACTTCTTCGGGCGACGCATCGGTCGCGACGTCGAAGTCCTTCGGCTCGATGCCGATCAGGAGGTCGCGCACGCAGCCGCCGACGAGGAAGGCCTGGTAGCCGGCGTCCTTCAGCCGGTAGAGCACCTTGAGCGCGTTGCCGGAAATCTGTGAGCGCGAGACCGGATGGTCCGCGCGTGCAACGATGACCGGCGACGGGGCGCCGGTCGTTCTGAGGATCCAAAGAGTTAGCGTCCGCTTGAGGCAGGAATGATGGGCCGATATAATACCAGCCCCTTTGCGGGGCCCCGACGCTCCCATCGTCTAGAGGCCTAGGACACAGCCCTCTCAAGGCTGGTACGAGGGTTCGAATCCCTCTGGGAGCGCCATATAAATCAATAGGTTATCGGTCGAAACGAACCGGCTTTGCTCGAGTGTGGGAATCAAGTGGGAATCAACCGTGCTGAGGATCAAACCCTTTTGTCGGTTGCCAGATTGAGTACGTTCTCGAAGCTGCATGGAGGGGCGGCCCATTTTTACTGGACACCAGTTCCGCCTTGTTCGTCGCACTCGAAGGAACGGCGCCTCCTGGCTCAGCTCGATGGGCCCCAACCGATGAATCAACTTCAGATCTCCGAAGGGCAAACTTCTTAGGGCGCAGTGGCTTCTCATTTGGTGGATGCAAGCTTTGGCTCGCACGTGCTTTAGAACCTGATCTGCTACTACGGCAAATACGTTTAAAGCGCCCGTTACTCAGTTGGCACCTCTTATGGTGGCTTCGAGAATACAGCGTCAAACGCGCGAGGCCGCAGACCGCGCACTTTTCGCCGCGATGCAATGAGCGATTGATGCAAGTCCCAGCGCAATTTGGATACAGTTTTGTCTGTACTTACGCAAACATTAACGGGAATTGCACCGTAAAGCGGTTCTGCGAGAAATTCGATGAAGCCTGGGCTCAAAGCACACAGTCGAACCTCGAGCCCGACGACATGGATACCGATGGAAACTACATGAGGTCAGCGGGCGTAACTCGCCCCGCCAACGGATGGACAGCACTCTTTGCCGTGGCAGCACATCGTCTATGCGCTGCCATCGGGTGTCGAAGCCCCCTTTGCATCTGCGCTCGGCCGCTTGCGCCGCGATAACATGCGGATCGGCCAAAGTACGAGGCCGACAATCGTCGCGATCACGACAAGCAGCATCGCAAACAGCGACCAAGCATGCCGAGCCCCGCCCTGGGCCGACGTAACACAAAGCAGTCGGCGCATACACGGCGAGCATCCCTGCGAACGCAACCGGCAGACGAATTTCAGCTCGGCCGAGATTGTTTCTTGAACGGTTTTTCTAGCCATGACAGGCCTCCTTTGGGAACTGGCTCAGGTAATCATCCGGGTAACGCGTTGCCTGGGAAATCTTTCCGACCGAGTTATTCGTCCAGCGGTTTACATACGACCACACGATTTTCCCATTCGGGTCGTATTTCGAACGCATGTCCCTTGTCTAGATTCCGATATCAGGAGATTTCCATTGATCAACGGCTGTTGTTTCCCCTTGGTGTCGTAGGAGGGTAGCTTCCTTCGAGCGCCATAAAGCGTCGAGGTGCGTTCGGTGCTGGGATCGATCCAAAGAATTCTGCTCCCGCCCGAATAGATTTGTGCCGCTGCCATCGCGCCGGTTATCGAATACTGCAATTTGTCCTGTCGGCAGGAAATCAGGGTCATGTTGACGGAGAAATCGGCAGATTTGGGTCCACTTGATCTGTCCCGATGTCGCGGGCTTAATACCATCAGCAAATTGAGATTACGCAGGGATCACGAGGAGGTCGCCTTCTTCGAACATGGGAAATGCGGGTGCAAAATCCGGTGAAAAGTACGCTCGACATCGTTTAGATGCGTGAAATCACCACTCAACGGAACATCAAGCTTGGAGTCGTGCGCGCCATTGGCGAAACAGAAGCCCCTCAAATCGTGAATAAAAAATCGCATCGAGAATGGAGAACTCCGGGAGGACAATGCCGTCTGGCGAGATTTTCAGGACATACTCTTCTTGGAACGGCGGCGGGATCGCGGGATACTTTTCGCAGCTGGCTCGTTCACGCAGCTTTCTGGACGGGACCCAGAGGTTGCCATCTGCATCGGCGGAGAACATGATGGTGGGTGTGCCGCGGTAACTTCCACTTGAATCGTCCGCAGCGGTCACATCCGGACAAGTCCGCCATACTGAGAACGTGAAGATGCACGTCGCCGTTAGGCAGAAGCATCGAGCCGTGCAGCTCCGTGTCCCAGTCGTGCGGCTGAGCGGGAGAGATGCGGGGAGTCGGGCCAGATCTCGTTGTAGGAGAAAAGCCACTCGTTCAGCACGTTTGCCGTCGTATATCGATGAGCCGGATACCGTGGACGACCTTCGAAAAATGCCGGTAATCAGCGTTATGCCGGGAACGACTTGCCGGCGACGTATGGATGCGAACACCTTGACCATCCGGCGGCGAGATCGCGAGGAATTTCTGGGGATCGAGTCTTAGAGTGTGCTGGGGCTATCGGGTAAGCTCACGGCCGGTGATAAGCGAGGGACTGGAGCAGCCAATAGGGAAAAACCTTGAACAGTCCGACAGCGAGACCGAAAGCGAAAGCAAGCGCACACAAGCTCACGATCCAGTATATGCGAAGCAGGGACTCTCGCAGAGATGCTCACGTCGCGAGCTTGCTGGAGTGGTAGCCGAAGGATTGCCGCTGCCACTGCCGTAACGTGCCAGACACGCGTCGCGATGTTGCGACTGAGAGCTGGAAGAAATCGCGGTTTTCGCGCCAACACCTCCGGCAGGGAGGTGAGAACGGCTCATCGATGCCTGCTTTGATATTCACAAACTTCGGCAAGACGTTGAAGGCGTAGTCTCGGTATCGCGGCAGAGTTCTTCATAACGAATGAATTCAATTCGCCGGCTGAGGCGGTCATTCTTGTCGCTTGAGAGCGCGCGACGTGCGAGTAGATGGATCGCCACATCACGGGCATAGCCGAGGTGGTCCTCGCCAGCGCGACCAGGCCGTCGGCGATGATGCCGCGTATCCGCTAGATCCATATTGACGGGGACACGTTGCGGTCCGAATTCAAAGTGACCTGCGTCTTGCAAGTAGAGCGCCACGCGAGCATCGCGATCGTTGTACGTCCGAGAAGAGCTGGTGCTGTCATCAGTCAGCGATTCGACGTGGGTAACGGGATGCCGGACTGGGAATCACGAAACGAGCATCCGGGAACAAATCTGCGAGATATTCGATGCGCGTGACGTTGTAGTTTCCCTTGGAGACGATAGCGGTTCGCCGCCGCGCAGCAGGAGCACCTTGCGGAGGTGCTGACGGAAAAAATGCATCGAATCGCGGCTGGCGATTGACGGCAGTTAGTCGGTGTAACCCGCGAGGATCGTGAATGCAGGGGAAAAAGTGCGCCCAGTAGCGGCTCTTCGAAAGCTTCGGGACTGTCCCGCGTGATCTTGATGCGGTCCTGATGCGGGCGTTCCACAGGCGGTGCCGCTCTGGCCCGCTCGATCCTGTAGCCGGTTCCAGGCAATTGGAATGAACAGGAAGGGAAAATCGCTGTACCGGTGAGTTCCGGAGCTGGGGCAGCTGTGCAAACGAGGTGAGCAGAAGCGTTGTACCCGAGCGGGCAAGTCCAGTGATGAACACCGGCCGGTCAATCGGGATCGCTTCGAGGCGATCGCCAAGCATGTCTGCTCTTCGAAATCGCCAAGTAGCTTCATCGCGCGCGGCAGCGAGTACGCAAAGCGAGTGAGAAGGTAGTCTGCAGAATCGAGATTAGTGAAGAAGGAGTGTCTTTTCTTTCGGTACGATCGCCAACCCGCCGCAATTCCGCCGGCGATGAGGCCTCCAAAAAAAACCAGTTCCAAGTCGTCGACATACGGCCAGAACGGATTGGTCGGGAAAGCTCGCGGTCGCACCACAACCGATTTGGCGTTCTTTCCCCGTAGTTCAACCTGCAACCGATGTGTCTCGAAAAGCATCACCGCGTAGCCAGGCAAGCGAGCGTTCCGGTACAGAATGCCCGCTTTTCCGCAAGAGCATCGCTATCGAGTGTCTCTCCAAGGAGACGCAGTTCGCATCCCGATCTCGCGGCGGTCAATCAGGAGTCCGCCCTCCTCGGTCCGCCCCACCAACATAGACTCGGGAATGCCGGCAACTGCGATGGCCGGCCACACCTCTACAACCGAAGCACGGCGTTCGTGCACGTACAGTTCACCGGATAATAGGAACAAGCCTATTGCGGGAAGAAGTCGTGCGATAATAGCGAGGGTGTTGCGCGTCGCGAAGTTCGCGGCGTGTTTGATAAGTGCGCCATAGTGACACACGACGTCGTCCGGGTCTGCGAAATGCAGCATCCCGGACGTGTGCACTGGCACGGCCTGCCAAAACACCCGGCTTCGGGTACGCGGCAGGATTTTCCGCCAGACATAATAGAAGGCCCACCCGCCTCCGATAGCCCGGATAAGAGTTAGCACTGTCGAATAGATTAGGCGAAGCGAGCCCAATAACCTGCGCCATCAGTACGGGCACGGTGTGCGTAAGAACTTTCCTACAGCGATAGCCCCGAATTAGACAGGCGCCGCCGCGCCTACTGCTCAACGCCCATGGAATGCAGTGGCGCCAAATGTCGCGTATCGACGCTGAAGCCGGCTGGCGACGGATACTCTTCAATTGAAGATTGATCATCCGCAAGCGAGCAGCACATCTATGTGATTGCCGGATGATTGGAATACCCGCCAATAAGAACGAATAAGAACGCGGGACTAGGCGCGTCATTAACCAGAAGGTTGCGATACGAATGCGCGCTTAGTCGTCAGTCTCTACGTTTAAGGCCGGTAGCAAAGTCAACACACACCAAAAGAGCATAGTCGGCGCTCGATTTGTTCCGACGTTCGGTATCAAGCCTTGCTGGCGACTGGCGCAAGCTCGGGGTGGGACCAAAAGAACTTCAGTGACTACGGGCGGGGCATTTCTTACCGACATTCGGGAATCAATCTCGATACCTGGTAGCTAGTGAAGGATGCGTAGCTATTAACGACAAACATCTCCGACTGGGGACGTGGTTGTGCCTTTCTGTGGGAGTTGGTTCCGGTCAACGAGGCCGGGTCCCAGGATGGGGAGCTTTACATCTCCGCCCCCAGATCAACCGTCTCTCCCACCCTATGCTGCGAAGGACGGTACCTACACGCGAAGACCCGCGAATCCGACGTCAAAGCGTGCGCTGCGACGGATTCACAAAATACTCCGCACGTTATGTTATGTCATATCGAATCAATAGACGATATTCGATATCGAAATTCAATATCGACCGGGTGCAAAATGGCCCCTGCGAGCCTCGCGACCAACAAAGGGGATGATCTTGAGCAGTCGCGACCTGATGGCCGGCTTCGTGCGGCTCCACGTCCTCAACCACGCGAAAACCGGGCCGATCTTCGGCATCGGCATCATCGAACGCCTTGCTTTCCACGGCTACGTTCTGAGTCCCGGAACCCTTTACCCGATTCTCCACGGGCTCGAGCGGGACGGCTTCCTAGCTCCCGCGACGAGATCGCGGGCAATCGCAGGCGCGTGATTTACGAGCTCACCGAACCCGGCCAGCGCGTGCTAATCCTCAGCAAGGTCAGGCTGTGGGAGCTGTTCAAGGAAGTATTCGAGAAGGAGCTGAGCCCCGACACGGCAGGCCACGTGGAGAGAGCGCTGCGCATCGCCGTAGCCGGTACGACGGCGCCGAAGAATCGCGCGGTCAGGGGCGAAAGAAGCGAGCCACCACGCGGCCGCCATTCAGGCCGGAGCAAATAGCCAAACGGACTCGAGCGCGCAGAACCCGTACCGAGCTGCGCAATGAGTGAAAGGAGTGATGCGTAACAGCCCAATGTGATCCGCTGATTGAACTACAACCATTCGAGTTCTGGTCTGTTTCTCGCCGTGCTCGTGCTGTACTGGTGACTCTCACACCGTAGGCAGAACAGGCTGCTGCTCGTGGCGAGCTACGTGTTCTACGGCTTCTGGGACTACCGCTTCCTCTTCCTCATCCTCCTGTCGACGGTGGTCGACTTCATCGGCGGGCTGGGCGTCGCCGGGCGTCCGGCTGCCGCGCTCACGCCTGCGACGCGCTCGGCGGCTCCTGCATCGGTGGCCGCGTTCCTGCTCGGCAGCGTGCGCTACGGCCAGCTCGCCGCCGGCCTGATGGCGGGGACGACCCGCGCGGTGCGCGGCGCCTGCCCCACGCCTCGGCGAAGTCTGCGGTGCCGCTCGGCGACCGCCGTCGGTGTGGCGGTACGGCGTCGTCCTGCCGCGCCTCTACGCCTCCCCGAAGCGCGCGGCGCAAGACATTCCTCGTCATCAGCATGGTGGCGAACCTCGCGCATCCTCGGCTTCTTCAAGTACTTCGACTTCTTCGTCGACGAGCTTGCGGACGCTGCTCGAGCCTCCTCGGCTTCCACGCGTCCCGGCCCACGCTCGGCATCGTGCTGCCTGCGGGCATCAGCTTCTACACGTTCCAGGCGATGAGCTACACGATCGACATCTACCGCGGCGAGATGCGAGCCGACCAGCACTTCGGCGACTTCGCGCTCTTCGTCTGCTTCTTCCCGCACCTCGTGGCCGGTCCGATCATGCGCGCCGCACACGCTGCTGCCGCAGGTGATCGCGTCCGCGCGCGCGCGCGCCGGCGCGAGTCGCGCGAGGGCTCGTGCTCGTCGCTGCTCGGCCTCTTCAAGAAGCTCGTGATCGCCGACAACATGGCGCCGATCGCCAACGCCGGTCTTCTTCCGGCTTCGCGGACGGCAACCGGCGCGGGCCTGTCGGGCCGGAGGTGCTGGTCGGCGTCTACGCCTTCGCGTTCCAGATCTACGGCGACTTCTCCGGCTACTCGACATCGCGCGCGGCATCTCGAAGTGGCTCGGCTTCGAGCTGGTGATGAACTTCAACCTGCCCTACCTCGCGCGCAGCCCGAGCGACTTCTGGAAGCGCTGGCACATCAGCCTGTCGACGCTGGCTGCGCGACTACCTGTACATCCCGCTCGGCGGCAACCGGCGGCGGCGCGGCTCGCCGAGTACCGCAACCTGATGCTCACGATGCTGCTGGGCGGGCTCTGGCACGGCGCGAGCTGGACCTTCGTGGTCTGGGGCCTCTACCACGGCGCTGCTCCTGTGCGTCTTCCGCGCTCCTCGGCGTCCGCGACGTCGTGCCGCCCGAGCCGCGCGGCGCGCTCCGGCGCTGGGGCCGCATCGCTCATGTTCCACCTGACCTGCCTCGGCTGGCTGCTCTTCCGCGCCGACAACTTCGGCGCGGTCGCGGCTGGCGCTGCAAACATATTCGGTGCAACCAGCTGGAGCGTCGCCGGCCGCGACGCACAGGCCTCTCTCCTCATCGCGTTCTATGCGGGCATCCTCTTCTGGTCGAGTGGTTGACCGACTGCGGAAAAGGGCCTCCAGTGCCTTTTCGCGCGCCCTGGTTCGTGCAGGGGGCCTGGTACGTCTACCTCGACGTTGATGATCGCCATCTTCTGCTCAACGCAAGACCCATGAGTTCATCTATTTCCAGTTCTGGCGATGACGCTTCGCGGTCGCGCGCTGCGCCTACGCTTGGTGTTCGTCGTTGCGCTGGTCGTGCTCGAGGTCGGGCACGCGGACGGTGGTGCCCGCGTCCAAGGATTTGGTTCCGCTTCCGCATGCCTTACCCTTCTCGCGCGCAGCCCTCGCCGCCGCGCCGCCGCCGCGCATCGCGTCGTCGGCGACTCGACCACGGACCGCGTTGCGAGCTCGAACGGATTCAAGTCAGCGAATGGGGGACGAAGCAGCGGGCGACAGCGCTGACCGCGGACAAGTTCGTCGACCGACGGCTCCAGCTGGCGACCTGGTACTGGATGTCCGTATTAGGACTTCTGGAAGCAGCGACCTGAAACCGGACCTGATCGTCGTAACTATTACGACGGCAATGGGCCTCGCCGACTCCAAGACATGGACGTCGGCAATGTCGCCGCAATTTTTCACCGACGGCTGATGATCGCCCGTCGCTGTTCGAGTACGACCTCAGGACATTCCGGCAGCGAGCCGACTACATGCTGTCATCCGTGTCGCTGGCCTACGCGATGCGGACCCGGATTCGCGATCGCACGATGAACCTCATTCCACGGTACAACCAGTTTGCCAAGACGACCAACGCGTTCAATTTCCAGTACAGGCAGGAACACGCTCCGATCGCCGTCGACGCCACTCCGAAGTATGACGCGCTGCGGCGTTTCCTCGCGCGGGCGCGGCAGGAGGGCGTCAAGGTCTGCTTCGTGGCATTCCCCGAGGCCTGACACCGCGGACTCGCCGGCTTACGCGCTTGATCCGAAAGTCCTCGGCATGTCGCCAACGCGGGCATGCTGCACCTCGACCTTCGCCACATGGTTGAACTTTCGAGCGAGATGTACGAGGACGCCATTCATTTGAATGAGGGCGGCATGCCGATCTACGCAAAGCGGCTCGCGCACGAGCTGGCGCAGGGCTTGCCCCTCATGCAATCAACCGGGCCGAAGGTTTCCTACCAGACATATTCCCCAAGCAGGCGTGCAGAGCGGCTCCCGAATAGTTAATAATTGACTGAAATGAGCCCGCGCTCCCGGATCCTCGTCACGGTCGCTGCCGCCGCACTCGCCTTCTCGGCGGGCGCGGACACGCTGCTCGTCGTCGGCGCGGTGCCGGTCTCGAGCGCGGACGCGCGGGCTGTCAGCGAGCTCGAGGCGCTCGGCCAACCGGTGACAGTCGTCAAGGATTCGGCAAGCAGCGCGGCATCCGCCAACGGCAAGGACCTGGTGGTCATCTCGGACTCCGTCGCTCCGGACAAGGTCGGCAGCAAATTCAGCCTGGTCTCCATTCCGGTGATTGCGTACGAGAACGCTGTCTACGACGAACTGGGATTGACCGGGCCCGTTTCAGGGACCGATTTCGGCGGAACGAGAGACTCAACGCAGCTGCGGATGACCGGCTGGCATCCGTTGACCGCCGGATTGTCGGGCGTCGTCACGGTCGGCACCGAGGTAGCCCGTTTTTCCTGGGGCAAGCCGGGCGCCGCCGCCGTGGTCGCCGCGACACTCAAGGGGAGCTCGTCGCGGGCCACGATATTTGCCTACGAGGCCGGTGCTCAGCTCGCGAATGGCCTGTCCGCGCCGGCTCGCCGGGTCGCCATCCACCCCAACACCGGCGCGATGAACGTCTGGAACGCCAATGGCCAGAAGCTGTTCAGGACTGCAGTCCAATGGGCGCTGGGCGAATCCTGCCGGCCGCTCCGTGCGCATCCTCCCACTCGGGGACTCCATGACCGGGGCAAGACCGGTCATTGGACGTACCGGCAGGATCTGGAAGCGGCGTTGGTCGCTCCGATGTTCGTTCAACTTAATAGGCAAGCAGAACGGCCCCAACTCCGGTCCGGGCGCGCCCCTCGTTGACCGGGACCACGAGGGACACTCGGGCCTCAGGACGGACGAGATCCTTGCCGGCCTCGTGAACTGGTTGCGCAACAACGCGCCCGACTGGGTCCTGGTCCATGTCGGCACGAACGACGTGCTCCAGGGCACCAGTATCACCGCCCGCGCGCGAACATCTCGGGGATCGTCGACGAGCTGCGCGACGCGAACCCGCACGTGGGAATCCTGCTCGCACAGATTATCCCGAACCGTGCGGAGAACGAAGCCGCGGTCGTGGACTTGAATGACGGGATCGCATCGCTCGCGGTCCAAAAGACACGGCGGCCTGCCGGTGATCGCCGTGAATCACTACGAGGCTTCGACGCCTCCAGCCAGACCTACGACGGGATCCACCCGAACGATTCGGGCGAGGCCTTCATGGCGCAGCGCTGGGCGAAGGCGCTGAGGCCTCGGATCGTTAATTCCTGCGGGCAGTGATCTCAAAGAGCCGCGAACTTTTAGACCAGCCATCGCTGAAGGCCACGGATCAAAGTCTTTACGGGCGTGTCCGACCGATTTCACGCGGCGGGTCGTCTCCTATTTGCCGCAGGAATACGGCTAGCTTCCCAGGGATTCCCTAATCCCGCCCATGTAAACGTTCCGGGCACTGCGCTGGCTGGAGAGCACAAAATTTCGGGAATCGCTCAGGGAGCGCCAAACTCGGATAGGGCATGACGCCTAGATGAATCCCTCGTTTCCGGCAGTCAATAACATTTTGAGTTCAGGGCCAGAAAACAATAGTCCGTCAAGTGCCGTTTGGTAAGCGTGACGGATTTCGCGCCGGCACACCTCCGGCGGTAATCTTTAAGGCCGTGGATGTAGCTCCTAGCGAGGTGGGATTGAACGTGACATTTGCGATGCAGCTATCTCCCACGAGGATCTGCGCGGGCAGTTATTGGTCTGCTTGAATTGATTCGGATTCGTACCTTCTGAACTTGATCAAACTGATGGGCAGGACGACCGCGCCCGTATTGCTAATCGTTACGACTTTGGCTGCGCTGATGGTCCCGCGGGCCTGATTGCCGAACGAAAGCGAGGTAGGCGAAACAAACATGACGGATTTGATCCCGTGCCGGACAGTGCCACCTGCTCGGTGCCCGCGCCGTCGGCTGAATGACTGTCAAGAAAGCTGTCTTTGTTCCCGTGCTAGTCGGCCTAAATTTCAAGGAAATCATGCAGGTGCTGCCGGAAGGCTGTGTCGCGGAACAATTGTGGCTCTGGGAGAACTGACCGGGCTTCGAACCAGTAAGGGCGATGGAACTGATCGAGAGCGTTGACTCGCCTGTGCTGCTGAGCGTCACAACTCGGGCATCCGAAGCAAGGTTCAGGGCCTGACTGCCAAATGCGACGGACGTGGGCGACAGCGAATATCCTGGGGCAGGCGCAGATATAACGAGGTTTACCGGCGAGCCGACGGGCGCCACAGTTCCACCGACCGGATCCTGGCTAATGACGCTCCCTACGGGCACGGTCGAGCTGCCTTGCTGGGTCACGGTGCCTATAACCAGATCGGCATCTCGGATAGCGCTTTCGGCGAGCGGCCTGGGACAAGTCTGTTACGTCGGGCACGGTGACGAGAGCCGTGCCGACCGGGGCGCGGTTCTGGCGCTGGCCAAGGCTTCTCGAGGCCAGCCCGCATTCCGGCTGCCCGGCTATTTTGTTCCGGCTGTGACAGGAGGTTGGTGGTTTCAAACGGATCATTCGCGAGGTCATAAAGACCCAAGGGCACCCGGTTGCCGTTGAAAACCAGTTTCCAGTCGCCACTGCGATACGCGATTCGCCACCGACGGTTGTTTCACCCGGCGCGTCGAAGTCGGCCTCGTGCACCATGTGCCCACGAATTGCCGTTGCCTCCCCCATCAACACGCGCAGCATGCTGAAACTATCGCGTCCTTGGTCGCCTGCCACGGGCGTTCCCGTAAGTTCCGCGAGGGTCGCGAAAAGATCCTGAACACCGACCAGAGTATTGATCCGGGTGCCTCGCGGAAGTGACGACGTGCCGAAAGCCTGTGGGCCCCACTTCATGATCAGCGGAACGCGATGCCCTCCTTCATAGATGCTGCCCTTGTCTCCTCGAAAACCGCCCGATGTCTGGTGCCCGGCACCCGTTCAACGCGCTCGCTCACACCGCCGTTGTCGCTCGTAAATATGATCAGGGTGTCCTGCAGGATGCCCAGCTGCTCGAGTTTCTGAAGCAGCGACTCAACAACCGCGTCGATCTCGACGAGCATGTCGGCTCGTCCGCCAAGACCGGTCGTGCCCCCAATGAAACGATCGCCAATCTTCGCCGGTGGCTTGTGCGGGCTATGAACCGCCTCCGTGCTTAAAAACATGAAAAATGGACTGACCTCAGATGCAGATTGCTGCGACTCGATGAAATTAACTGCCTTGGACAACAGTGTCGGCCCTACCTGCCGCGTATTCCAGGTGGGGAGCCCGATCCCTTCTTCAAGGATCCTGGTATCGCCATAGTCACCGCCTGCCAAGTGATCAGGTGCCGACGGGTCTCCGTGGAGCATGATCGTTCTCAAAGTAAGCGTACGGCCCGCCTGAATGCCCCTCATCGCCACGAACGAGTAATCGAATCCCTTGTCGCCAGGCCCGTTGACCATCGCTCGACCAAAATCCACCGACGTATCGGGGTCTGATTCAGAAGCGAAATTGCTCGAGCCCTTCTTATAGAAATCCGCGCCCAGGTGATACTTTCCGATGAACGCGGTCGCGTACCCGGCGTGCTTCAGGAGATCCGCCATCGTTTCCTGACCCGAAAGAATCTGAGAGCCGCCCTTGTAGTCCCAAGTGCCCCAGTCGTCTGTCCACGCCACTGATAGTTGCCGGTGATCATGCTGTAGCGCGACGGCGCACACTTGGCGGCTGAAGTATGCGCATCCGTGAAACTGATCCCCTCGTTTGCGAGGCGCTCGATCGTGGGCAACGAGACCTGGCCATTCGGATTGTTGGTTCGTATGTCGCCCCAGCCGACGTCGTCTGCCAGTATGAAAAGAATGTTAGGACGTGGAGCGGACCACGCGGATTCCGCGCTGATCAGCGTCAGGAAGAGGCCAAACAGAAAACGTCTTGAAACCACTGACTCTCAGCCGAACTTCGGCATGACCCCAGGAAAATAGTGCGCCTGTTTGACACTACGCTGCTCCGAACCTGTTCTCGCCGTCAAGTAGCGGTCGAGGCATGCGGCCTAGCACCTCGCCGAAGGTCACCGCTCGATTCGAGGCGCGACGATCTCCCCTCTTGAGGACCGTCAGGCTGGGGTCGCCTCCTGAGGCTGGTACGAGGGTTCGAATCCCTCTGGGAGCGCCACCCCGTCGAGTCGCCTACGGAATCTCCGGTTCGCGCCAGTTGTCGGGCGGCGTCGGGTCGACGCCGTGGGCCACGAGCTGGGCAACGATCGCATCCTGCTCGCGAGGATGGGCCTTGATCAGGCGCAGGTAATTCGCCGCGTTGGCCTCATCCCAGTTTCCGGTGGAGTCAAGGTTGCTGAGTGTCGTGCTCCGGTATTTCAGCACGCGTCGGGCCTCCATCGCGGCTTGCCACTGTGGCGAGTCGACCGGCCAGGCGCGCTCCGCGAGGGCCACGCCGATCCCTTCAGCCACCAATGTGTCCCCGGCCATCAGCGAGGCCGCGAGCTGCCTGCAGAATTCCAGGAGGCCCGGTCGCTTCATTCGGTCAGCCGCACAGCCCTTGGAAATCGACGGATAGTCCGGCAGGCCGAATCCCGCAAGCTCGCCGGAGACTGCGATGATCGCGTCGTTCAGAGGCATCGACTTCGATTTCGCGGTTGCCTCGCTGAGGCGCGCCGCGAGTGTCATGAAATAGCTGTTGAATTGCCTTGCGCGACCCGCTGCCCCGATCGCGGCATCCAGCGCCTCATCGTCTTTCGCATCGTCAGCGCGGGAGATATCGCCGGACCAGCCGACGCCGTTCTGTGGATCCTGCTTCCGCATTTCGGACTCGAGCGGCTTTGGATCACAGCCGACCGACCGCGTGCAGATCTGGACATGGAGCAAGGTGAGTTCCGGCCTGTCCCGGGACGGCCGACCTCGCCTGGCCAATGAGCCGCAGCGCGTCGGCAGGATCGCTTCTGACCGAAAAGAGCGCGGCCGCCGCGAGGGAATCGGCATCGCTGCGCTTGCGCAGGTTCCTGGCCGCACGGAGAAGTCGTTGCTGGTAGACGGCCAGTTCTTGTCCATAGGCCGCGAGTTCCCGCTCCGGCGTTTGTGCGTGACCGGCGAAAGTGAGAACGGATGCCAGCAAGCAGGCACGTGCGCGAAAGCCGTAATCATTGCGCCGCCGAGTATATGATTTCGCATGACCCGAATCGCCATGTGGTCCGGCCCGCGCAACATCTCGACCGCGATGATGCGTTCTTTCGGCAGCCGGCCCGACACCGCCGTCACCGACGAGCCCCTCTACGCCCACTACCTGAAAGTCACGGGCGTCGCACATCCCGGCCGCGAGGACGTCCTCGCTGCGCACGATTCCGACTGGCGCAAGGTGGCGGCGACCCTGACCGGACCCGTGCCTGGCGGGCGCGCGATCTGGTACCAGAAGCACATGGCCCATCATCTCCTGCCCATGATCGAGCGTGCATGGCTCGATCAGCTCACGCACGCATTCCTGATCCGCGAGCCGGACGAGATGGTCGCCTCTCTCCTGAAGACCTTTCCCGGCGCGGGCCTCGCGGACACCGGGCTGCCGCAGCAATGCGAGATATTCGATCGCGTCGCCGGCCGGACTGGCCGCGCGCCACCCGTCGTGCTCGCGAGCGACGTTCTCAAGGATCCGCGACGCGCAGCTGGAAGCGCTTTGCGACGCGCTCGGAATTCAGTTCCTGCCGGCGATGCTCGCGTGGACGGCCGGACCGCGCGACACGGACGGCGCCTGGGCCCCGCACTGGTACGCCGCGGTCGAGGCGTCGACCGGCTTCGAGCCGTATCGGAGACGGCAGGTCGATCTCAATGCTGCGCAGGAGCGGCTCGTGGACGAATGCCGGCCATGGTATGAGAAGCTTTACGCCCTGCGCCTTCGCGCCTGAGGATTGCCGATGCAGCAGAAATTCGACGAGCGCAATCGCGACCTGATCGTCAACGTGAACGGCAAGCTCGCGCACCGCGACGAGGCCGGCGTCAGCCCGTTCGACAGCGCGGTCCAGGGCGGCGACGCCGTCTGGGAAGGCCTGCGGCTCTACCAGGGCCGGATCTTCGCGCTCGAGGAGCATCTCGCGCGCCTGCGCTCCTCTGCCATGGCCCTTGCCTTCGAAGAGCATCCCTTCCAATGACGACGATCGTCGAAGGAGATCCGGCGCACGCTCGAGGCGAACCAGATGACGGACGGCGTGCACATCCGGCTCACGCTGACGCGCGGCGTGAAGGTCACTTCCGGCATGGATCCCGCGCCTGAACCAGTCGGGCCCGACGCTGATCGTCCTCGCCGAGCACAAGCCTCCGGTGTACTCGAAGAAGGGCCTCAACCTGGTCACGAGCAGCCAGCGCCGCTCGCCGCCGGACTTGCCTCGACCCGAAGATTCATCATGCCAACCTGCTCTCCTCGATCCTCGCAAAGATCCAGGCGAACGCGGCAGGCGCGGACGACGCGATCATGCTGGATCTGCGCGGGCTTCATCGCGGAGACGAATGCGACGCATCTCTTCATGGTGCATGCCGGGGTCGTGCGCACGCCGACGCTGGCCGCCTGTCCGGAGGGCATCACGCGCTCGACCGTGCTCGACATCTGCCGCGCTGAGAAGATCCCGCACGAGGTCGCCGATCTTTCGCTCACAGAGCTCTATCGGGCCGACGAAGCCTTCTGCACGGGCACGATGGGCGAGCTCGCGGGCGTCACGCAGGTTGACGGCCGCACGATCGGCAACGGCAGTATCGGGCCGATGACCGAGCGCCTGTCTGCGCTCTACTCGAAGCGAACGGCGAGCGGGCGGCACGACGCGTCGTGGACTGAATGCGCTGCGACCGGTTCCTGCGCGCGCTGGCCGCTTCGCGCAGTCCTCGCCGCCGGCTGCGCGACGCAGCCGCAGCCGCCAGCGTCTCCGCCGGCGCCAGCGGCCGCGAAGGAGCGTTGCGGAACGGCGAGCCGAAGTTCGCAGCGGGCGGCGACCGCGCGACGCTGTGGGTTCGCAATCCTCGGAGTTCCGCGCCGCGAGCGAGACGATCTACCGCGCGGCGCGCGACGCACTCGCGGCGCGGCCTCGCCGACGCGGCCTGGACCGCGGAGACCGTCGCAGGCCGGTGACCTGTCCGCGCTGCCGCCGGCGGTCGTCATGGACATCGACGAAACCGTGCTCGACAACTCCGAGCCGCAGGCCGAGATGCTTCTCGAAGGAATCTGCTTCGACGAGTTCCCGGCGGCCTGGGACGCCTGGGTCGCGAAGCGGAGCGCGCCCGGCCGTCCCGGGCGCCGCGGAGTTCATTCGCGCGGCGCGTGCGATGAAGGATCCCGCAGGGCGCGCCGTCCGCGTTTTCTTCATCACCAACCGCGAATGCGCGCCGCGCGCAGGCAACGATGTCCGCCTGCCCGCAGCAAGACGACACGCTGGCCAACCTCGAGGCTCATTGGGCCTCGGCAGCGCCGACGCTCGCTGACGACCTGATGCTGAAGGGCGAGCGCGCGGAATGGGACGGGCGAGAAACTCGCGCGCCGCCGAGGCAGTCGCAGCGGACGCATCGCATCGTCCTCAACGTCGGCGACGACCTCGCGGATTTCCTGCCGGATGTGCGGCGCGCCACGCTCGCTCGACGCGCGAGCAGGCGCGATGCGCGCGCCGACTCGCGCTGGGGCCGCGACTGGTTTCTGCTGCCGAACCCGATGTACGGCTCCTGGCTCGTGGCGCTCGGGCCGGACTTCGATTCCGCGCTCGCCGCCGAACCCCGGGTCAAGCAGGACTGCCCGGCCCCTGAGCCCTTTCCAGTGTGACGGGCGTCAAGGAGTGCGGCGAATCTAGGAGCGCCGGCCGCAGCCGTGATTTATGTTGACTCGTCATGACGCCCGCCGACGACCGCGTACTGCAACTGCTGCAGAAGTGGCAGAAGAGCCTCGACCTGCACGCCCGCTACGCGGACCTGCCGGAGGACCAGTACTGGCTCGTGCAGCCCTGGCCCAATCACCAGCGGCCGACCAAGTGGGTCGTGGACCTTGCGCGCCAGCGGCTCGCCGACCTCCAGAACATCGTCAAGACCCGCCTCGCCACCGGAGACCCGTCGCTCTCCGAGGCGCTCGAACTCATGTCCTTCCTGACCAACCTCGTCGGCTCGCAGCACGTCGAGCGATTCGTCCCGATTGCCGAGCCCGAGCGCGAGCGCCAGCTCGAGAAGGCGCGCGCGCCGAAGACGACCGGCGCGACGTCCACGTCGACGGTCGCTGAAGCCTGCGCCGCCGCCGAAACCGGCGAACCCGTGCGGGCGGCAGGCAGAAGGCCGCCGACAAGGCGCCGAAACCCATCAACGACACGACCGTCACTTCCGTCGTCAAGGACGCCGCGCGACTCCTCTCCTGGGGCCGCGACTGGCACGAATTGCCGGAAGCGATCGCGCGCATCGCCGGCCGGCCGAGCGCATCCAGCAGGTGCGCCAGATCCTGCGCAGCAACAAGGATGCGATCGAGCAGCGCGTCGGTGCAGCAGGACAAGCACCTGACACATTAAGATCAGCGCCCGCATGGATGAAGAATCCACGACGGGCACGACAGCCGGACTCCTCCGCCGACTCGCGGCACTCGTCTACGACGTTCTGCTCGTCATCGCGCTCGCTTTCGTCGCGACTTTCGCGATGCTGCCGCTTACGCGCGGCGAGGCGATCCTGACATCGACCCAGGGCCCGGTCGGCCACGCCTATCACGCGGTGCTTCTGCTCGTCGTCTTCGCTTACTTCGGCTGGTGCTGGACGCGGAGCGGCCAGACGCTCGGCATGAGGGCCTGGCGAATCAGGCTGGAAGCACCGGACGGCCGGCGCGCTCAGCTGGGCCGGAGCGCTCGTCCGGTTCGCTGCTCGGCGCCGGCGCTCGCGTGTGGATCGCGGCGATCTGGGCGCCTGGTACCTTGCGACGGCCGGAGACGGGACTGCATCGGCCGGCGCAGGTGCTGCCGCAATGATTGCGCCGCTCGTCGCTCAATTTCGCGTGGATTCCATTCGATGCGCGCGGGCCGGAGCCTCCTGGACCTCGCCAGCCGCGTCGCGAGTTGCTGCGTCGCCGCTAGCGCGTCCGCCAGATCGCGACCAGCGGAGACCAGGGACAGAAGCAGCGTCGGCCCCCAGGCGACCATCAGCGGATTGAGGCCGTAGACCTGGCCGCTGTTCTCGAGCGTCTGGGTCAGCAGCACGAACAGCACGCCCGCCATGATGCCGAGCACCGTGCGCGCGCCGGCGCCGGCCGAGCGCAACGGCCCGAAGGCGAACGGAACGGCGAACACGCAGACGACGACGGCAGCGACGAGCCGCGAGATGCGCGACCAGAACGCGATCTCCCAGGACGGACGCATCGAGGTCGTTCGACTTGAGGTGTTCCTTGTAGGCGTAGAGGTCGGCAAGCGGCATCGAGCCCGGCTGCGTGACCGCGACGCCGAGGAAATCCGCATTGAAGCTTCTGGTCAGTCACCAGCCGCTGGAACGATTTCGCGCCGTCGACGCGCTCCTCGCCCAGGCGCGACTCCGAGTAGTTCGTGAGCACCCAGCGGCCGCTCGCATCCTGCGTCGCCGTCTCGGCGCGGCCGACGATCCGCAGCCGCCGCTCCTCGTCGAGCTCGTAGATGTAGACGCCGCCGTACAGGTTCTCCGCCGCCTGGCGGCGCACGTTGATGTACCAGGGTCCCTCGCGAATCCAGGCGCTGCGGCTGCCGGTGAACTCGAGCTGCGAGTAGCGGCTGAAGATCTTGTACTGGCGCGCGTACTGGTCGGCCGGCGGCGCGAAGTACTCGCCGATCACCCAGAGCAGCGCGGCGACGACGAGTCCTGCGAGCGCTGCCGACACTGCGATGCGGCCGACCGAAACGCCCGCGGCGCGCACGACCGTGAGCTCGCTGTCGCGCGCGAGCCCGCCGAGCCCGATGATCGCGCCGATCAGCGCGCCGATCGGCAGGAGCTGGTAGGCCTGCTGCGGCAATTGCAGCGAGCGTGACGAGGAAGGCTCCCGACACGTCGTAGCTGCCCTGGCCGATGTCGTCCTGCTGGCTGATGAAGGTCACGAGCGTCATGAGCGCGAGCAGCACCGCCATGACCATCAGCGTGTGCAGCAGCACCGTCTTCGCGAAATAGCGGTCGAGGATCGTCACGTGGCTACGCCTGCGGCGCGATGGCCCCAGCGCGACATCGGGCTCTGCCGGTGCAGCAGCACGAGGCCCGCCGATCAGGAAGAGCGCATGCACCCACCAGGTGCCGACTTCAGGCGGAAGGCTGCCCTTCTCGATCCACACCTGGGCGGCCGAGATGCAGGTTGGCATAGATGAAGTAAAGCAGGATCGCGATCGCGACCCGCGCGTAGCGGCCCTCGCGCGGTCGCAGCGCGGACAGTGGCACGGCGATGAACGCGAGCACGAGCACCATGATCGGCAGCGACATGCGCCGCTGCAGCTCGGCGATGTCCACGAGCGAGGTCGAGCCGAATAGCTCGCGGCTCGGCTTGCGCTCCGGCACCGTGCGTCCCGCGCCCGGCCTCCGGCACCACCACCGGAATGCCGTGCTCGGCAAAGCGAATGCGGCGGAAGCCACGCCTGCCCCGGTACGCCCTCGATGCGCTCGCCGTCGTGCAGGACGACGATCTGCGTGCGCCCGCCCTGCAGCACGCGCTGCTCCGCCCAGGCTGCGGTCGCGACCTCGATGCGTTCGCCGGCGTTGTGCTGCATGAACACGTGGATCAGCCTGCCGTCGGCGCCGTTCTGTTCCGCGTAGAAGACCGCCTTGCCATCCGCATAGGTGCGGAACGTGCCGGGCTTGAGCTGGCCGAATTCGGCGTCGCGCATGCCCCGGCCGCGCAGCGCCTCGGCGCCGTTGCGCGCCTCCGGTCCGACATAGAAAGTGAGCCAGGCGAGGACGATCGCGACGGGCAGCGCGAGCGCATATACCGGCAGGTAAAGCCGTTCCGGGCCGATGCCGCAGGCCCGGACGGCGGCCATTTCACTCTCGTGGTAGAGCCGCCCGAGAGCGAGCATCGCCGCGAGCAGCATGCTGATGGGCACCAGCACCATGAGGTTCTCGAGCGTCGTCAGTCCGATCAGCGCGAGCACGATGTCGTGCGGGAACCCGCGCTCCGCCGCGATCCCGAGGATGCGGGCGAGCTGGTAGCTCACGAGGATTGCGAGCAGTACGACGGTGACGCCCGCGAGGGACGATCGCGACTTCTCGCAGGACGTAGCGGTCGATGGTGGCAAACAAGGCCGATTCTGCGCGGTTCCGGAGAGCGTTTTCGATTAAACTGCCAGGGACACGGTAAACCAGCGCGACAGCGCGCTCAACGGGCCATCGCCGAGTCGGCGCGGCATTCGGGGGATCGAGGATCATGCAGTTTCATGTGATCAAGGCAGGCAGCGCACGCCAGCGGACCGCCTGTGCGATCGTCGGAATCCACGAGAATGCGACGATGACGGACTCCACGCGGCAGCTCGACCGCGCGAGCGGCGGCGCCATCGCGCGCCTGCTCCGGCGCGGCGATTTCGCGGGCAAGGAACGGCGAGACCCTGCCGATCGTCGCCGCGCGGCGCGGCCCGGCCGAGCGGCTCCTGCTCGTGGGTCTCGGCCCGCGTTCCGGCTTTCGGACGCAAGGCCTACCGGCGCGCGATCTTCGCTGCGACGCAGTGGCTCGCGAAGAGCGGCGCGGCGAATGCGGTGTCCTATCTCGCCCGCGACCCGATACCCGGGCTCGATTCGTATTACGCGGCTCGCCACGCCGTCGAGAGCGTGAACAATGCGCTCTACCGCATTCCGGACCTCAAGACCGCGAAAAAGGCACCGCGGCCGAAGTTCGCGCGCCTCGGCATCGCCGTGCCGGACGCCGACGTCGCCGCGGCCGCGCGCGGCGTGCGTGACGGAGCCGGAATCGCTGCGGGCATGCGCGCTTCACGAAGGACCTCGCCAACCTGCCGGCAAACGTCTGCACGCCCACCTACCTCGCCGACGCCGCCCGGGCGCTCGCGAAGGACGCACAAGTCGGTGCGCGCCCGCGTGCTCGATGCGCGGGAGATCAGGCGCCTCGGCATGGGCTCGTTCCTTTCGGTTACGCGCGGGTCGGACGAACCGCCGCGGCTCATCGTGCTGGAGTACAGCGGCGGCAAGAAGGGCGAAGCGCCGGTCGCGCTCGTCGGCAAGGGCATCACCTTCGACACCGGCGGCATCTCGCTCAAGCAGCCGCCCGGCATGGACGAAATGAAGTTCGACATGTCGGGCGCCGCGAGCGTGTTCGGCGCGTTCAAGGCGATCGCGACGATCGGCGCGGCGGTCAACGTCGTCGGCATCATCCCGACCTGCGAGAACATGCCGGGCGGCCGCGCGACGAAGCCGGGCGACATCGTCACGTCGATGGCCGGCAAGACGATCGAGGTGCTGAATACCGACGCCGAGGGCCGCCTCATCCTCTGCGACGGCATCACCTACTCGCGCCGCTTCAAGCCGCGCGCCGTCGTCGACATCGCGACGCTCACCGGCGCCTGCGTGATCGCGCTCGGCGCGCACTACTGCGGGCTGTTCTCGCCGGACGACAAGCTCGCCGCGGCGATCGCCGCAGCCGGCGAGCGCGCCGACGACCGCGCATGGCGAATGCCGGTCGCGGAGGAATACGCGGAGCTCCTGAAGAGCAATTTCGCCGACATGGCGAACGTCGCCGGCCGCGAAGCCGGCGCGATCACCGCGGCCTGCTTCCTGTGGAAGCTTCACGGACGGGCTGCGCTGGGCCCACCTCGACATCGCGGGCAGCGCCTACCTCACCGGCAGCCCACAAGGGCAGCACCGGACGGCCGGTGCCGCTGCTCGTCGAATGGCTGCTGCACGGTGCCTGAGACGGTGAGCGCGCCGCAGCGTCGACTTCTACGTGCTGGCCGGGCAGCGACACCGAGGCGCGCCTGCGCTTTGCCTGCCGCCTCGTCGAAAAGGCCTGGCTGAAGCGGCACCGCGTGCGCGTGCAATTCGACCCGGGCGGCGAACTCGAGGCTTTCGACCAGTTGCTCTGGACATTTTCCGACCGCAGTTTCGTGCCGCACCGGCGCGCAGGTGCGGCGGACGACGCGCCGCCGCCTGCCCCGCCGCCGGTCGTGATCGCGGACACGGCGGATGCCGATGCCGCCGACGGCGATCTGCATCGTCAACCTGGCGGCGGCGGTACCGCCCGACTCGGGCGCTGGGAGCGCATCGCGGAGGTCGTCGATTCCGAGCCGGGCCGCAGGCAGCGCGGGCGCGAACGATTCCGCGCATATCGCGACCATGGACTCGGAACCCGCGACGCACGAGATGAAGGAGCGAATCATGAGCCGGGACCCCGCGCGCGAACTGCCGATACTGACCGACGTCGTCGAGCTGCACGCGACCGGCAGCTTCCCGAAGCCGGAGCGTCCGCCCGAACCCGAGACGGCACTACGCCTCCGGGCCTGCTCTCGGAAGAAGACGTGGCGGCGCTGCAGTCGCTGCTCGTGAGCCGCACGCTGAATCTCACGGACGAGTTGCTGCATGCCGCCGCCCGGGACATCGAGGCTGTCATGTTCGAGCGCGTGATCGATCGCCTGCGCGCCGCGTTGCCGGAACTCGTCGCCGCCGCCCTTCGCGAGCAGCTCGCGCCCGGCGAGTAACGACGCCGCCTCAGCCTGGCGCATGGACAAGACCTACTCTCCCCGCGACATCGAAGAACGCATCTATCGGCCGCTGGGAGGCCGCGGGCCTCTTTGCGCCGGCGGGCGACGGATCGCCCTTCTGCATCGTGATACCTCCTCCGAACGTGACCGGAACGCTGCACATGGGCCACGCGTTCCAGGACACGATCATGGACGCCCTCACCCGTTTTCACCGGATGTCAGGGCGACCGCACGCTTTGGCAGCCCGGCACGGATCACGCGGGCATCGCGACCCAGATGGTGGTCGAGCGGCAGCTGATCGCCGAGGGCCAGACGCGCCACCAGCTCGGGCGCGAGGCGTTCAACGAGCGCGTCTGGCGCTGGAAGGAGGAATCCGGCGGCACGATCGCGCGCCAGATGCGCCGGCTCGGCTGCTCGGTGGACTGGAGCCGCGACCGGTTCACGATGGATCCGGGCATGTCGCGCGCCGTGCAGGAGGCGTTCATCCGGCTCCACGCAGAGGGCCTCATCTATCGCGGCAAGCGGCTGGTCAACTGGGAC
This sequence comes from uncultured Gammaproteobacteria bacterium, assembly GCA_963706895.1. Lineage (GTDB taxonomy): Bacteria > Pseudomonadota > Gammaproteobacteria > Steroidobacterales > Steroidobacteraceae > SCUD01. The sequence continues at coordinate 211,996 of CAVPNV010000006.1, forward strand.
CCCGTGCTCAAGACGGCGGTGTCCGACCTCGAGGTCCAGGCCGTCGAGGAAAACGGCTCGCTCTGGCACATCCGCTACCCGTTCGCTGACGGCAAGGGCCACGTGACGGTCGCCACGACGCGGCCCGAAACGATGCTCGGCGACGTCGCGGTCGCCTTTCATCCGGACGACGAGCGCTACACGGGCCTCGACGGGCAAGGCGCTCACGCTGCCGCTGACCGGCCGCGAGATCCCGCTGATCGCGGACGAGTTCGTCGGACCCGGCCTTCGGCACGGGCTGCGTCAAGCTGACGCCGGCGCACGACTTCAACGACTACGAAGTCGGCCAGCGGCTGCGGACTGCCGCTGATCAACATCCTGACGGCGGACGCCAGGATCGGCGACGAGGCGCCTGCCGCCTATCGCGGGCTCGACCGATTCGAGGCGCGCAAGCGCATCGTCGCATGACCTCGAGGCCGCAGGCCTGCTCGAGAAAGTCGAGCCGCATCGGCTCACGATGCCGCGCGGCGACCGCAGCGGCGCGGTGATCGAGCCCTGGCTGACCGACCAGTGGTACGTGCGGATCGCCCCGCTCGCCGAGCCCGCGATCCGCGCCGTCGAGGACGGCCGCATCCGTTTCGTTCCGGAGAACTGGGACCGCACCTACTTCGAGTGGATGCGGAACATCAAGGACTGGTGCATCAGCCGCCAGCTCTGGTGGGGCCACCGGATTCCCGCCTGGTACGCACCGGACGGCACGATCTACGTCGGCGCAGAGCGAGGACGACGTCCGCAGGCGCCACGGCGCTCGCGCCCTCGCCTGCCGCTCCGGCAGGACGAAGACGTGCTCGACACCTGGTTCTCGTCGGGCCTGTGGCCGATCTCCACGCTCGGCTGGCCGGACCAGACGAAGGAGCTCGAGACCTACTACCCGACGAGCGTGCTGGTGACCGGGTTCGACATCATCTTCTTCTGGGTCGCGCGCATGGTGATGCTCGGAATGCACTTCACCGGCGAGGTGCCGTTCCGCGAGGTCTACATCCACGGCCTGATCCGCGACCACGAAGGCCAGAAGATGTCGAAGTCGAAGGGCAACGTCCTCGACCCGCTCGACATCGTCGACGGCATCGGGCTCGAGGCGCTCGTCGCGAAGCGCACGACCGGCCTGATGCAGCCGCAGCTCGCGCCCGGCGATCGAGCGCGCGACGCGCAAGCAGTTTCCGCAGGGCATTCCGGCGAGCGGCACCGACGCGCTGCGCTTCACGTTCGCCTCGCTCGCGACGCTTTCGCGCGACCTGCGCTTCGACCTCGGGCGCGTCGAAGGCTACCGGAACTTCTGCAACAAGCTCTGGAACGCCGCGCGATTCGTGCTGATGTCGACCGAGTCGAGCTGCCCGCCGGGCCAGAGACGCTTTCCGTCCACGACCGCTGGATCCGCTCGCGGCTGGCGGCGACGACCGCCGCGGTGCGCGAAGGTTTCGCGAAGTTCCGCTTCGACCTCGCCGCCCAGGCCGTGTACGAGTTCACCTGGTACGAGTTCTGCGACTGGTACCTGGAGTTCAGCAAGCCAGTGCTGCAGTCGACCGACAGCTGACGCCGCCGCACGACGCGGAACGCGACGGACGCTGCTCGAGACGCTGGAGACGCTGCTGCGCCTGCTGCATCCGCTGATGCCCTTCATCACGGAGGAAATCTGGCAGCGCGTCGCGCCGCGTGCGGGCAACGACCGGCACGTTCGATCATGATCCAGCCATATCCAGCGCTGGACGCTGCCGCAGGTCGACGCCGAAGTCGAAGCCGAGGCGCGATGGTCAATGGACTTCATTCTCGGCGTGCGTGGTATTCGCGGCGAGTTCGACATCGCGCCTTCGCGTCAGACGATCGTGTACATTGAGAATGCCTCGGCCGAGGACCGACGGCGATTCGAGGCCAGCGCTTCGGCAATCTGCAGGCTCGCCGGCATCAGCGAAGTCGAGCTGGCTGCCGCAGGGCGAAGCAGCCGCCGCAGTCCGCGACCGCACGTGCTTGGCGACATGAAGATTCACGTGCCGATGGCCGGGCTCATCGACGTCGATGCGGAACTCGCCCGCCTGGGCAAGCGTCGGAGCAAGGTCGAACAGGAGCTCGCGCGCGCGACGACGAAGCTCGGCAACGACAGCTTCGTGCAGAATGCGCCTGCCGAGGTCGTCGCGCAGGAGCGGGAACGGCTCGAGGGGTTCAAGCGTGAACTGGCGCAACTTGCCGAACAGCATGAGCGGGTAGCCTCGCTGCGATGAACGCGCAGACGCAAGCGTCCGATCCCGAGCGCCTCCAGCTGCTCGCGGCGCTCGCGAGCCTGAACCAGGTCCTGCTCGGCAAGGACCGCGAAGTCCGGCTCGCGCTCGCCTGCCTGCTGGCGCGCGGTCACCTGCTGATCGAGGACATTCCCGGCGTCGGCAAGACGACGCTCGCGCACGCGCTCGCGCGCGTGCTCGGCCTCTCCTACCAGCGCATCCAGTTCACCAGCGACCTGCTGCCCGCGGACGTCATCGGCATTTCGGTCTACGACCGCGCGAGCGGCCGCTTCAAGTTCCACCGCGGCCCGGTCTTCGCCCAGCTCGTGATGGCGGACGAGGTGAATCGCGCGACGCCGAAGGCCCAGAGCGCGCTGCTCGAGGCGATGGAAGAGCGCCAGGTCACGATCGACGGCGAGACTCATCCGCTGCCTGAGCCCTTCTTCATCGTCGCGACGCAGAATCCTTCGTTCCAGATCGGGACGTTTCCGCTGCCGGAGTCGCAGATCGACCGTTTCCTGATGCGGATCGAGCTCGGCTACCCGGCGCCGGGACACGAACGGCAGTTGCTGCGCGGCCGTGACCGCCGCGACCTGCTCGTGGACCTGCCGGCCGTGCTCGACCCGGCGTCGATTCCCGCGCTGCAGAAGCGCGTCGCCGAGATCCACGCGAGCGACGCGCTGCTCGACTACGTGCAGGCGATCGCGCGCGCGTCGCGCGACGGCGAGCAGGCACCAGGCCGGCCTGTCGCCGCGCGCCGTGATCGCGCTTCTGCGTTCGGCGCAGGCCTGGGCTTTCCTGCATGGCCACGCAGGCGTGCTTCCCGAGGACCTGCAGGCCGTGCTTCCTGCTGTCGTCGGCCATCGCCTGCGCCCGCGCGATGTCCGCCGACTGCGAAGGCCCCGGCGAGGTCGCGGCAGCACTCCTGAAATCGGTGCCGATCCCCTAGGAGCCGGCGTCCACATGCGCATTCGCGCCCGCATGCGATCGTTTCGCGAGCAACTGGATCCGCAGGCGCCAGGGACCGGATCGTGGCGCGGTGACGCTCCGGCGCGGCCGCATCTACATCCTTCCAACCGGACTCGGCTTCGCTTTCGGGCTGATGCTGCTCTGCGATGCTCCTGGGTTCGCTCAATTACGCCAATAACATGGGCCTCGCGCTGACGTTCCTGCTCGCCGCGCTCGGCGTCGTCGCGATGCACGCCTGCCACCGCAACCTCGAGTCGCTCGTGGCCCGCGCCGCCGGCGCCGAGCCGCCGTTCGCGGGCAACGACGCGGTGTTCCGGATCGCGGTCTCGAATCCCGGGCGCGCGCCGCGCTGCGACCTCGAAGCCGTCGCGAAAGGCGCCGCACATGCGCCCCTGTCGGTCGCGGCCGGCGGTGAATCGATTTTTTAGCTCCGCGTGCCGACGCGTCGCCGCGGCAGCGTCGTGCTCGACCGCATCGAGATCGCGACGCGATTTCCCTACGGCCTGTTCCGCGCCTGGGCGGTGCTGCACCCCGCCATGCCGTGCCTCGTCTATCCGCGGCCGGCCGCGGACGCGCCGCTGCCGCCGCAGGCGCCGGCCTTGCGGGCGGTGGCAGCGCGCGCCGCGGCGAAGACGATTTCGCGGGACTCAAGGACTACCACGCCGGCGATCCGCCGCGTCACATCGCGTGGAAGGCGTTTGCGCGCGACGGACGAGCTGCTGGTCAAGGAATTCAGCGGCGACGCGGAGGCGACTCCCGGTCTTCGACCTCGATGACGCGCCGGGCGACCGATCTCGAGGCGCGTCTTTCCGTGCTCGCGCGCTGGATCGTCGATGCGCACGGCCGCGGCATGACTTTCGGCCTGCGCCTTCCGGGCGAGGAGATTCCGCCCGAGCCCGGCGACGCGCAGCGCCGCCGCTGCCTGTCCGCGATCGCGCGCTTCGATGCGCCTGCCCCCGATGTCGCCTGAGCGCGACAGCAGGTTTCCGGCGGCTCGCCTGGACAATGGCCGGGCTCGTCGCCGCCCTCGGCCCGCACCTCATGCGCCTGCAAGTCTGGGTGTCGGCATTCGTGCTCGGCAGTCTGCGTCTGGCGGCTCATCGCCGAGCGGCGCGGCTGGCCGATGCCGGCCGCGTTCGTGCGCGGCCTGATCGCCGCCGGCGTCACGGCCGGCGTCGTGCTCGGCTACTCGACGATCACCGGCCTCGATGGCGGCACCGCCCTGCTCGCACTCGATGTCGGCGCTCAAGCTGCTCGAAACCAGGAACGCCGCGCGACCACACGGTGCTGATCTTCATCGGCTGGTTCCTGTGCCTCGCCTCGTTCCTGTACGCGCAGGACATCGCGACCGCGGCATGGGTGCTGCCGACCGTCTGGCTGCTCGCCGCCGCACTCCTGCGTGGTTTCGCGGCGCGGCGAGCGACGGGCCCGCGCTGCGGCCATTTCGCACGACCGGCGCCATGATCCTCAAGGCAGCCCCGGTCGCGCTCGTGCCTGTTCGTTCTTCTTTCCGCGCATCGCGGGCAGCTTCTGGGGCGCTCCTTCCGCCGAACGCGCGCTCTCGGGGCTCACCGAGGAGATGTCGCCCGGCGACATCTCGGACCTGACGCTGAACGACGTCGTCGCCTTCCGCGTCCGCTTCTCAGGGAACCCGCCGCCGCCTTCGCAGCGCTACTGGCGCGGGCTCGTGCTCTCCGAGTTCGACGGCTACACCTGGTATCGGGGCGAGCGCGCAGTCGATTCGCCGCCCGACGGTCGTCCATGACGGTGCGCCGGTCGACTACACGGTGACCCTGGAGCCAACCGGGCAGCAGATGCTGTTCGCCCTCGACATGGTCGAAGGGTCGACGCAGCGGCTTCGCCGCCCAGTCCTGGGACTTCAGCCTGCGCACGCGCAACCCGGTGAATGCCGTGCATCCGCTACGACGCGCGCTCCTATCCGCGCTACCGTGCCGGCGAACGACTTGTCGGCTCGCGCTCAGGAACCTGAGCCTTCAGCTGCCGCCGGGCCGCAATCCGCGCACGGTCGAGCTCGCGCGCCGCATGCGCGGCGCGGCCGGCGAGCGACGCCGCTTACGTGCAGGCGGTGCTCGATCTCTTCCGCGAGCAGGAGTTCTACTACACGCTGACGCCGCCGGGCCTCGCGCGCGATTCGGTCGACGATTTCATGTTCAACACGCGCCAGGGATTCTGCGGGCACTATCGCGTCGGCATTCACGACGCTGATGCGCGCGGCCGGAATCCCGGCGCGCGTCGTCGGCGGCTACCAGGGCGGCGACTGGAACCCGATGGGCGGGTACATGATCGTGCGCCAGTCGCATGCCCACGCCTGGTCGGAAGTCTGGCTTGCCGGGCGCCGGATGGCGGCGCGTCGACCCGACGCGGCGCAGTCGCGCCGGAACGCATCGAGCGCGGGCATCGAAGCCTCGTTTGCGGAATCGGACCTGCTTCCCGGCGGACTGATGCGCGATTCGCCCCTGCTCTGGCAGGCCCACATGCTCTGGGACAACCTGAACGCGCAATGGAATGACCTGATCGTGCAGTTCGATCGCGCGGCCCAGGACGAGCTCCTGCTCGGCCTCGGCTTCGACGACCCGGACTGGCGCGCCTTCGCCACGGCGCTGGGAATCGGGCTCGCGGTCGCCGTCGGATTGCTCGCCGCTCTGGCTCGCCTTCGAATTCCGGCCGCGCCGTTCCGATCCCGCGGCGATGGCCTACCGGCGCTTCGTCGGCCGGCTCTCTCGCCGCGGCATCGAACGAACGGTCGGCGAGGCGCCGCGCGACTTTGCGAAGCGGGTGCGAAGGCTGCGCCCCGACCTCGGCACGCCCGCGCTCGCGATCACGGAAACCTATCTGCGCCTGCGCTACGGGCCGGCGCCCGCGGCCGCGGACCTTCAGGTCCTGCGCGCCCTCGTGGCACGCTTCAGGCCATGATCGCGAGGTTCGCTGTCATCGTCGCTTGCGCCATCGTGGCCGCGCCTGCGGCCGCGGAAACGCGGCCCGGCATTACGTCGTTGCTTGGACGGCCGCTGGCTGCGCGGGCGCTGGCGCCTGAGGCCGAGGCGGAGATGGAGTCACAGCTCGCGGACGCCATTGCCGCGTGGGAGAAGGACCGCAACGACGCGGAAGCCCTGATCTGGGTGGGTCGGCGCACGGCATACCTCGGCCGGTATCGCGAGGCCATCGAAGTCTTCTCGGAAGGCATCGCGCGACATCCCGCTGACGCGCGCATGTATCGCCATCGCGGACACCGGTACCTGACCATCCGCGAGATCGACAGGGCGATCGCTGATTTCGAGAAGGCGGTCACGCTGATAGCGGGGCAGCCGGATCAGGTCGAGCCTGACGGCCTGCCCAACGCGCGCAACATTCCGACCAGCACGCTTCACTCGAATATCTATTACCACCTCGCGCTCGGCTACTACCTCAACGGGCGATTTCAACCGCGCCGCCGAGACCTGGACCAAAGCGCGCGACTCGGTACGGAACGCCGACAACCTCGTGGCCGCCAGCCACTGGCTCTATCTCTCCCTGCGACGGGCGGGACGGCCCGCCGACGCGGCGGCCGCCCTGCTGCCGATCACGCCGGATCTGGACATCATCGAGAACGGCGAGTATCACCAGCTCCTGCTGATGTACAAGGGCGAGCGGACGCCGGAAGCGGTCCTGGCCGCCGCAGGCGCCGATTCCGGCGGCTCAGCCGTGCGCTACGGCGTCGGCGCGTGGCTCCTCGTCAACGGCCGGAGCCGGGAAGCCGCGGCACTGTGGGCGTCCATCCTGGAAGGTCCCGACTGGCCCTCGTTCGGCTATCTCGCGGCGGAGGCGGAAGTGGCAAGGGCGCGCGGGCTGGCCACGCGCTTCAAGCGTGGATCGAACTCGCATCAGCGTGCCCTGCATAGGCGGCGCTGAGCTCGCGGTAGTAGCGCGAGTTGAAAGCGGCGATCGTCACCAGCACGCCGAGCAGGCCGGCGACGACGAAGACCAGGGCGATGCCGCGCTCCGGCCCGCGTGCCGAACCAGTCGCCGATTGCCCGGCGCCGGCGCCGGTCGTCATGAACGGGATGAAGACGAACTGCGCCAGCGGCGCGATCAGGAAGGCGGTCAGCGGCGAGGCGGCCTGCTCGACCGACTGGGCGAAGCCGAATACGCGGCCCTGCCGCTCGTACGGCACCACCTTCTGCAGCGTCGTCTGCTCGGCCGCCTCGGCATAGGGGCCGAGGAACATCCAGATGACGCAGCCTGCCGCCAGCAGCGGAATCGAGGACTGGATCGTGAAGACGGCGGCGACCGGCCCACATGATGAGATTGACCAGCAGCAGCGTGCGCAGCGGATTCTTGCCGAGGCCCGTCCTGCGCGATGACGATACCGCTCAGGATGAAGGCGCACGACACGAGAGCCCAGAGCAGGCCCCAGGCCTCGCACAGCCATCAGCGACAGGCCGTAGGCGTCCATCAGCGCCATGAAGATGCCGCCGAGGAAATTGTTGAAGCTGGCGAAAAGGATCAGCGCGAACAGGCCCGACACGCCGGCGACCACGCGAATCGTGCCGGCGATATCGACGCGCTTCGGCGCGTCCGTCGCGTCGGCCGGACGCAGGCTCGTCGAACTGCACGAATAGCGAGGTGCACGCAAGGCGAGGAGCGTGAAAGCGAGGGCGAAGACCAGCGTCGCGACCATGCCGCCCCACGCGACGAGGAAGCCGCTGATCACCGAGTGGTCAGGAAGCCGATGCCGGTCACCATGCCGACCAGCCCGTTCGCCTTGTCGCGCCGGTCCTCGGGCACGAGCAGCGTCACCAGCGTCGGCAGCGCGATGTTGCGGACATTGCCCGCGATCACGCCGAACATGACGACAGGATGAACAACCACAAGCTCAACGCTCGCGACGTCGGCAAAGCGTCGCTCCGGGACCAGCATGGCACGCGGCGAGGCGACGCCGCATAGAGCGCCAAGCAACGCCGCACTCGAGCCCATCATCACGGACTTCTTGCGATGATGATCGACGAGGCTGCCGAACCAGATGCCGAGCGCCGCGGTGAGCGACGAGGTAGATGCCGGCGATCATGCCGGTCGCGAACACCGACCGCGTCTCCAGGAAGACCCAGAAGGTCATCGCGAACCACACCGTGAAATTGGTGATGCTCGCGACGAGGTTGTTTGCCAGGAGATGATGGAAAGGGGTCATTCCGCTGCGCACAGCGCGCGAGCAGGATCGCGCCGCCGACGAACAGCACGATGATGGACAGCATGCCGGCGCGCGTATCGCCGGTCAGCGAGCGCCGTGATCCCGACCATCGTCGGCCCGAGCACCGCGGCGAACTTGCCCATCATGTTGTAGAAGCCGAAGAACTCGCCCTGCTTCCCTTCCGGCACCAGCGACGCGTAGTACGAGCGCGACAGCGACTGGATGCCGCCCTGCACCAGGCCGATGACGCCCGCGAGCAGGTAGAAGTGCGTGACGTCGCTCATCCAGTACGCCGCAACCGTCGTCGACGGCATAGATCGCGATTGCGATGAAGATGCCGTTGCGCGCGCCGATGCGCTTGCCGAGCCAGCCGAATGCGAGCGCCGCCGGGAAGCCGACGAACTGCGTGATCAGCAGCGCCGCGATCAGGCTCTGCTGCGGGAAGCCGAGCGACAGCCCGAAGTCCACGGCCATCTTGATGATCGTGTTGACGCCGTCGATGTAGAGCCAGTAGGCGAGCAGGAACCAGACAAGCGGGCGGTAGCTTGCGCACCTCCGCGAATCGTCGCGCGCAGCTCCCGCCAGCCGGCGCGCGCGGCTGCAGCGGCGCGAGCGGGCGCGCCGGCTTGTCTTCGCGCACCCACAGCAGGCACGGCACCGTGAACAGGACCCACCAGACCGCCAACCATCGGGAATGCGATCGCGGACGGCCTCGGCGGCGCTCGGCGAGGCCGAACGCGCCGGGTTCGTGACCATTGCGACGTTGAGCGAGCAGCAGCAGCCCGCCGCCGGCGTAGCCGAGCGAATAGCCGAACGCGGAGACGAGGTCGTACTGCGGCGGGCTCCGCGACGTCGACCAGCAGCGCGTCATTGAAGATGATGCCGCCCCAGAAGCCGACGCCGGCCAGCGAATAGACGACGGCCGCCGCAACCCAGTCGCCCTGCGTCGACGAAGTACAGCGCCGCCGTCATCGCCGCGCCGATCAGCGTGAAGAATGCGAGCAGGCGGACGCGCGCGCCGCCGCGGTCGGCCATGGCGCCGAGCAGCGGCGCCGCCAGCGCGATCACGAGGCTCCCGAGCCTGCTCAGCGATGCCGAGCCGGAACGGTGCTGACCGCAGCCTCCGTGCCGGCGCTCCAGTACTGCTTGAAGAAGACCGGGAAGAAACCCGGCCATGACCGTGGTCGCGAACGCCGAATTGGCCCAGTCGCAGAGCGCCCAGGCGATCACGGGCCGGCGGAGCAGCGCGCCTCTCACGCCGCGACCGCCAGGTGCTCGCGCGTCTCGCGGAACACGAGGTCCGGCCAGCGCTCGAGGGTGAGCCCGAGGTTGATGCGCGTCGGCGCGAGGTAAACGAGCTCGCCGGCATGGTCGAGCGCGAGGTTCTCGTGGGCGCGCTCGCGGAACTGCCCGAGCTTTGCCTCGTCGCCGCCCGCGATCCAGCGCGCGGTGACGACATTGACCGGCTCGAAGGCGCAGGTCACGCCGTACTCGTCGGCGAGCCGGAAGGCGACGACGTCGAACTGCAGCGGGCCCGACGGCGCCGAGGATCAGGTCGTTGTTCCTGCAGCGGGCGGAACAGCTGCGTCGCGCCTTCCTCGCACAGCTGGTCGAGGCCCTTCTGCAGCGCCTTCATGCGCAGCGGGTCCTTGAGCACGGCGCGGCGGAACAGCTCCGGCGCGAAGTTGGGGATGCCCGTGAAGGTCAGCGGCTCGCCCTCGGTGAAGGTGTCGCCGATGTTGATCGTGCCGTGGTTGTGCAGGCCGATGATGTCGCCCGCCCAGGCTTCGTCCGCCTGCTGGCGGTCCGCGGCCATGAACGTCAGCGCATCCGCGATGCGGACTTCCTTGCCGAGCCGGACGTGATGCAGGCGCATGCCGCGGCGGTAGCCGCCCGAGCAGATGCGCAGGAACGCGATGCGGTCGCGGTGGCCCGGGTCCATGTTGGCCTGGATCTTGAACACGAAGCCGGCCAGGGCCGGCTCGTCCGGCGCGACCACGCGCGTCGTCGCGAGCCGCGGCCGGGGCGGCGGCGCATGCGTCACGAACGAGCCGCAGCAGTTCCTCGACGCCGAAGTTCGAGATCGCCGAGCCGAAGTGCACCGGCGTCTGGCGGCCGGCGAGGTAGGCGCCGGCATCGAATGCCGGGCATCGCGCCGCGGATCAGCTCGATCTCCTCGCGGATCGCGGCGGCATTGCTCGCCGAGGAACTCCGTCCGCTGCATCGCTCGCGAGCCCGTCGATCGCCCGGTTGGTGCCGACGCGGCCGCTGCGGGCGCCCTCGTAGGCGTAGATGCGGTCCTCGCCGAGGTGATAGATGCCGGACAGTTCGCGCCCCATGCCGATCGGCCAGGTGACCGGCGCGCACTGGATGCCGAGCACGCGCTCGATCTCGTCGAGCAGCTCGACCGGCGGACGCCCGTCGCGGTCGAGCTTGTTGATGAAGGTCATGATCGGCGTGTCGCGCAGCCGGCAGACCTCCATCAGCTTGATCGTGCGCTCCTCGACGCCCTTCGCGCAGTCGATGACCATGAGCGCCGAATCGACGGCGGTCAGCGTCCGGTAGGTGTCCTCGGAGAAGTCTTCGTGGCCCGGCGTGTCGAGCAGGTTGATGATCGCGCCCGCGGTACGGGAACTGCATGACCGAGGACGTGACCGAGATGCCGCGCTGCTGCTCGAGGCGCATCCAGTCCGAGGTCGCGTGGCGCGCCGCCTTGCGTCCCTTGACCGTGCCCGCCATCTGGATCGCGCCGCCGAACAGCAGCAGCTTCTCGGTCAGCGTGGTCTTGCCGGCGTCCGGGTGCGAGATGATCGCAAAGCTGCGGCGGCGGGTGATTTCGTCGTTCGGGTCATGGCAGGCTGGCGTCGCGCGGGGCGCGCGATTGTAGCGGAATCAGGGCGCTTCAGGGCAGCGTGCCGAGCTCGAGGCGATAGACCAGCGCGTCCTCGCGGCCGCTCCCGGCCTGGTAATAGCCGCGCCGCGTGCCGACGCACTCGAATCCGAGGCCGTGGTACAGCGCGATCGCGCGCGCGGTTGCTGCGGCGCACTTCGAGGAACGCGTCGCGCACGCCGCGGTCGCGCGCATGCGCGAGCAGCGCGACGAGCAGCCCGCGGCCGGTCCCGCGCCGGCGCAGGGCCTCGCGCGATGCAGAGGTTCAGCACGTGCGCCTCGCCCGCGCCCATCGACAGCACGCCGTAGCCCGAGACGCCCTCGGCCGTCTCGACGACGACGCAGTGGTAGCCGACCCGCAGGCAGTCGGCAAAGATCTGGTCGTTCCACGGGAACACGTAGGACGCGCGCTCGAGCGCGGCGACGTGCGGCAGGTCGGCCTGCGCCATCGGCCGCAGGCGCCAGCTCGGCGACCGCGAGGTCGTCACGCGCCGTCGCCACGGGCGCCCTCCAGCACCTTGAGCGCGATCTTGAGGTCGTCCCAGGACTTGCGCTTCTCGCCGGGCGAGCGCAGCAGGTAGGCCGGGTGGTAGGTCACGATCGACCGGGACGCCATCGAGGTCGTGCACGCGGCCGCGCAAGCGCGCCGAGCGCAAGGTCGGTGCCGAGCAGCCGCTGCGCGGCGATGCGGCCGACGCAGAGGATGGCTGCGGGCGCGACCAGCTCGATCTGGCGCCGCAGGTACGGCAGGCAGCGCTCCGCTTCCTCGTCGCTCGGATCGCGGTTATGCGGCGGCCGGCACTTCAGGACGTTCGCGATGTAAACCTCGCCGCGCTCGAAGCCCGCGGCGCGCAGCATCGAGTTCAGCAGCATCCCGCGCGGCCCGACGAACGGCTCGCCCTGCCGATCTTCTTCGGCACCCGGCGCCTCGCCCGACGACCATGAGCCGCGCGCCGCGGTCCCCGGTCCCGAACACCGTCTGCGTGCGCGTCTCGCACAGGCCGCACAGGCGGCACTCGCGCACGGTGGCGGCAAGGTCGCTCCCAATCGAGAGCGTCCGGCGTGTTCGCGGCGCGGCTGCCGAGTGCCGGCGCGCCGCGGCACGCGGCACGTAGCGCCATGATGCCCAGGGCCTCGAGGACCTGCTAGCTGGCGCGCCTGCATCAGACTCAGCCGGCCCCGCCCGCCGCACTGTCGCGCGGCTTGCGGCGCAGCTTCATCCAGCTCCAGCCGATCGGGCCCGACAGGGCGTAGATGCCGAACATCGCGAACAGCACGACCGGCGGGTCTGATCGCGATCAGCGCGATCGCGAGCGGCACGAGCAGCAGCTTCGAGTAGCGCACGCGCTCGCCGGTGGCGCGGTCCTTGAAGCTGCGGTAGGGAAACTTGCTCACCATCAGGAGCGCGGCCAGCAGCGTGATCGCGAAGGCGAGCATGAGGCCCGGCAGGCCCGTGACGTCGTACTCGTGCGCGAGCGCGACGAATGCGGCGACGATCGCCGCGCCCGACGGGCTCGGCAGGCCCTCGAAATAGCGCTTGTCCTGGGTCGCCGAGCGCGCGTTGAAGCGGGCGAGGCGCAGCGCGACGGCGGCCGCGTAGAAAAAGGCCGCGATCCAGCCGAAGCGCCACCAGGCGAGGCCGTATTCGGCGATGCGCTCGACGCCCCACTGGTAGCAGACGACCGCCGGGGCGAGCCCGAACGCGACCATGTCCGCGAGGCTGTCGAATTCCTTGCCGAAGGCGGTCTCGGTGCCCATCAGGCGCGCCACGCGCCCATCGAGGCCGTCGAAGATCATGGCCACGAACACGGCGATCGGAGGCGCGCTCGAAGTTGCCGTCGATCGAGGCGACGATCGCGTAGAAGCCGCCGAACAGGCAGCAGGTCGTCAGCAGGTTCGGCAGCAGGAAGATGCCGCGGCGCATGCGTATCTCGTTGAGGTCGACTTTCATGCGGATGGCGTGGCAAGGCCGGTAGGCAGCGCCTAAGATACCGCGCTTTGGGACCGGCGACACGCGCCGCCCTCGTGGTGAGCCATGCGCCTGTCCGCATATCCGATCCAGAGCCTCAAGGAAGTCCCGGCCGACGCCGAGATCGTGAGCCACCGGCTGATGCTGCGTGCCGGGCCTCATCCGGCGCGCTGGCGGGCGGGCTCTACACCTGGCTGCCGATGGGCCTGCGCGTGCTGCGCAAGGTCGAGCGCGTGATCCGCGAAGAGATGAATCGCGCCGGCGCCCTCGAGATCTCGATGCCGGTCGCGCAGCCCGCGGAACTCTGGGTCGAGTCCGGCCGCTGGGACCAGTTCGGGCCCGAGCTGCTGCGCTTCAAGGATCGCCACGACCGCGACATGGTGCTCGGGCCCGACCCACGAGGAGGTCGTCACCGACCTCGCGCGCCGCGAGCTCAAGAGCTACCGCCAGCTGCCGGTCAACTTCTACCAGATCCAGACCAAGTTCCGCGACGAGATCCGGCCGCGCTTCGGCGTGATGCGCGCGCGCGAGTTCGTGATGAAGGACGCCTACAGCTTCCACGCCGACGAGGCGTCGCTCGCCGAGGGCTACCGCAAGATGTACGACGCCTACAGCGCGATCTTCACGCGCCTTGGCCTGCGCTTCCGCGCCGTGCACGCCGACACCGGCGCGATCGGCGGCAGCGCCTCGCAGGAATTCCACGTGCTCGCGGATTCCGGCGAGGACGCGATCGTGTTCTCGGACGGCGACGACTACGCCGCGAACCTCGAGCTTGCCGAGGCGCTGCCGCCGCGCGAACCGCGCGCCGCGGCGGCGGAAGACGATGCGCGAGGTCGCGACACCCGCAATGCACGCACCATCGCGGACGTCGCGAAGCTTCTCACGCTGCCGCCGCGTCGCGCCTGCTCAAGACGCTCGTCGTCGAAGGCGCGGACGGCGGCCTCGTCGCGCTGCTCCTGCGCGGCGACCACGAATTGAACGCGCTGAAGGCGCAGCAAGCTCGCGGCCGTGGCAAAGCCGCTGCGCATGGCGGAGGCCGGGCGCATCGCCGCTGCCTTCGGCAGCGAGCCGGGTTCCTCGGGCCGGTCGGGCTCGCGCATGACCGTGGTCGCCGACCACGCGGCGGCCGCGCATGGCGGACTTCGTCTGCGGCGCGAACAAGCCGGATGCCACCTCGCGGGCGTCAACTGGGGCCGCGACCTGCCGGAGCCCGCCGACCGCCGACCTGCGCAACGTCGTCGACGGCGACCCGAGCCCCGAGTGGGCGCGGGCACGCTCGTCGATCGCGCGCGGCATCGAGGTCGGCCACATCTTCCAGCTCGGCCAGCAAGTACAGCGAGGCCATGAACGCGCGGCCGTGCAGGACGAGCAGGGCCGCGACGTCGCTCATGCACATGGGCTGCTACGGCATCGGCGTCACGCGCATCGTCGCCGCGGCAATCGAGCAGAACCACGACGAGCGCGGCATCGCCTGGCCCGCGCCGCTCGCTCCGTTCGACGTCGTGATCGTCGGGCCTCAACTGGGAGAAGTCCGAGGCCGTGCGCGAAGGCCGCCCTCGCCCTGTACCGCGAGCTCGGCGACGCCGGCGTCGAGGTTCTCCTCGACGACCGCGACGCGCGCCCCGGCGTCAAGTTCGCGGACGCCGAGCTCTTCGGCATCCCGCACCGCATCGTCGTGTCGGAGCGCGGCCTCGCCGCCGGACGTCTCGAGTACCGCCACCGGCGCGCCGAAGCGAACGAGGAATTCCCGCAGGCGAGAAGCTGCCGAGTTCCTGCGCGGCCGCGCTCGCGGCCGGATGATGCCGGGCGCGGCGAGACCGCATGCATGCGCGCCTCGCTGGCTTGCAGCCCTGCACTCGTCGTCGCTTGCAGCCGCCGGCGTCGCGCGCGCCGACGCGCCAGAAGGACCCGGGCCTGCGCGAGGTCATCGCGGCGGCCATCAAGTCGACGACCTGCTTCGAGGGCAAGTACGACGACGTCGTGTGGTTCGCACTGATGCAGCCGCGGGTCGAGATGCGTCTGCGCGACAGCAGCCCGCGGACCTCAGGCTCGGCGAAGACCTCAAGGCCGCGTCCGAACGCATCCTGCGCGCGGTGCATTGCGAGTCGAGCAAGCACGCGATGCTGCGCGACCGGCCACAGCTCGTGCTCGCCGTGATCGACGTCGAGAGCGCTTTCGATCCGTTCGCCGTGTCCTCTGCCGGCGCCGTCGGCCTCATGCAGGTCATGCCTTTCTGGCCGACGGAGCTCGGGCTGTCGCAGAAAGGACCTGATCGACGTCGAGCTCAACATCCGCATGGGCACGAGCATCCTCGCCTACTACTTCGAGCGCGAGCGCGGCGACTACTCGTCGCGCCCTCGGCCGTTACAACGGCAGCCTCGGGCGGCGCGAGTACCCGGACCTCGTGCTCGGGCGGCTCAACTCGCGCTGGCGCAGCGCTAAAGGGGACGTCACTTCTTTATGCTAGCGTTCGAGGAATCCCTTCAGGCCATTCGCCGCGACGCCGGTTCGATCGACTTCGACTTCGACGGCGTCGACGCGGGCCATCGGCGGCCCGCGGTGCAGCCAGCCGACGAGCTTCTCGAGCGCAGCGGCCGTGCCGGCCGCGTGCACGAGCACCGATCCATCCGGCCTGTTCTCAGCGCGGCCGCGAAGGCCGAGCGCGTTGGCACGCTCTGCGGTGCTGGCGCGAAACCAGACGCCCTGGACGCGTCCGCGGACGCGAACACGGCGCGCCGCTTCGGGTGATGGCCTAGAATCCACGGCGCATTCAGTCTGTGAGCAGACCCAAACGAAGGCAAGGCGCGATGCCGGAAATCCTGGTCCTCTATTACAGCCGCCATGGCGCGACCGCCGAGCTCGCGCGCCAGGTGGCGCGCGGCGTCGACGGCGTCATCGGGTTGCCGCGCGCGACTGCGCACCGTTCCGCCGCTGGCGCAGCAGGCCGGACTCCGCGGCTCCTGCGGAAGGCGCGGCCTACGCGACGCACGACGACCTGCGCGAGTGCGCGGGCCTCGTGCTGGGAAGCCCCGTCCGCTTCGGCAACATGGCGGCGCCTCTGATGGCGTTCTTCGACGGCACGTCGAGTCTCTGGCTCACGGGCGTGCTGGCCGGCAAGCCGGTCGGGGCTTTCACGTCGGGCAGCACGATGCACGGCGGCCAGGAGACGACGCCGCTCGGCATGCTGCTGCCGCTCCTGCACCACGGAATGCTGATCGTCGGGCTTGCCCTTCACGGAAGCGGCGACTCTCCGAGACAACGGGCGGCGGGACGCCTTACGGTGCAAGCCGCGTCGTGCGGGAGGGCGAGCGCCGCGCGCTCACGGATGTCGGAGCGCTCGCTCGCGCAGGCACTCGGGGCACGCGTTGTCGCAAGTCGCGTCGCGGCTTGCCGACGGCGAATGAGCGAGCGCGCCGGGAATCGCGCGCCGCGCGGCGCTCGCGGCATGGCTCGCTGCTCGCCGCTTCCGTCGCCTGCTGGCCATTCGCCGGCGCCGGCATCGGCTGGATGCACTGACGCTCCTCGCCGGCCTGCCGCTCTCCTGCTGCCACTGCCCGGGATCTGCACGCGCTCGACACGAGCGCTGCGCGCCGCGCCGATGGCGCTCGCGCCTGCGCTCGCGCTCGCGCTCACTGAAGTCGTCGCAAATCCCGCCGGCACGCCCCTGGGCCGCCGCGACGCTTGCGCTCGCGCTATTCGCCATTTGCGACGGTCCTGGCGGCGCTTCGCCCGGCTCCGCGGGACTGACTCAGCCGCCGTTGCGCGCAAGCCAGTCGCGCACGAACGGCACGGTGAGCCGGCGCTGAGCCGCCAGCGATTCGGTGTCGAGCGCATCGAGCATGCGGCACAGCGTCGCGAAATCCCGCGGTGCGCGCCGCGTCAGGAAGCCAAGCGTCTCGTCGGGCAGCTCGAGGCCGCGACGCTCGGCCCGGGCCGCAGCGCGTGCGGCCTGCTCCGGTTCCGCGAGCGGCTCGAGTGCGATGCACCTCCGATGCTGCAAGGCGCGAGGCGAGGTCCGGCAGGCGAATCCGCGCGATGCCGGCGCTGCCAGCGGCCGCGATCGCAGGCCGCCCGCCGTGCTCCGCGAGCCCGTTGAAGAGCGTGAAGAGCGCCGAATTCCCAGCGCGTCATCGCCCGCGATCGCGTCGAGGTCGTCGAGCGCGACGAGGTCGAGGTGTTCGAAGCCGTCGAGGAGCGCAGGTCCATCGCGCCGCAGCTGACGTCGAGCGGCAGGTAAGCGGTCGCGTTCCCTGCGGCCCGCCTGCGCACAGGCGGCCTGCAAGAGGTGGCTCTTGCCGGACCCGGCTGCGCCGTAAATCCAGACCGGCGACTCGCGAAGCGCCGTCCGCGAGGCGCCGGAGGGCATCCACGGCCGCGCTATTCGCGCCCGCGGTGAAGGTATCGAATCGCAGCGAGACGGCGAGCTGGACGCCGAGCGGCAGCTGGCGCACTTAGTTGCTCCTGGCTTGCGCCCGCACTGGAATCGTCACGCGGTGCCGCGGCGCCCGCGGCTCACGGCGATCGCCTTGCGGATGTACGTGAGCACGTAATCGATGCCGCTCACGACCGTCGTCACGAATACGCACGCACCAAGACCCAGTACGACCCACTCCGGAAGGTCGTGGAATGCCGCGCTGCCAGACGACCGCGATCACGAACACGAGCTGCACGAGCGTATTGAGCTTCGAGGGCACGGTCGGACGGCCCTCCAGCGGCCCGAAGAGCCACTTGTAGACCACGGCGCCGGCGCCGATGACGACGTCGCGCAGCACGGCGATCGTCGCAAGCCAGACCGGCACCAGCCCGATGACGGCGAGCGTGATGAAGACGCTGACGAGCAGCAGCTTGTCCGCGAGCGGATCGAGCACCTTGCCGAGCTTCGCATGTCCAGCCGAAGGTCTTGGCGAGATATCCATCCAGCATGTCGGAGGCCGCCGCGATCGCGAACAGCACGAGCGTCTGCCCATAGCGCCCTTCCGCGAGGAGCAGCACGATCGGCACGGTCAGCGCAATCCGCAGCAGGCAGATGAGAGTTGGGGACGGTCGCCAGCTTCATGGCGACATGCGCGTAGATCAGGCGTCCGGCGTCGACCGGCCTGCAGGCGCCCGTCGCGCAGGATCGCCTGGTTGAGCGCGTCCGGATCGCCGCGCACGTTGACGCGGAACGACACCGCATCCGGCGTTCACTTCATCGACCGCGACGCCGCGCACTGGCGCGAGCTTCGCCAGCGTGCGCATCGCCGCGACATAGGATTCGAGCGAGCGCGATACCCGTGACCGTTACGGTGTGCTCGCTGCGCTGGGCGCGCCCTGCGAAGCGTAGACGCCTGCGTAGCGCTCGGCGGCGAGCGTCCGGGCCCGCTTCGAGCTCGCCCGCGGCGCTGCCGGCGGCGCCTGCGCCCGAGAAATTCCAGTCCACCTCGTAAGTGCCCGCCGCCGTCTGGCGCGCGCGCCCGACCAGCACGCCGTCCGCGCCGTAGCGGCGCGCCGCATCGACCAGCGCGTCGTGGTTCCCGGACCAGGCCTGCTGCGTCGCGCGCACGAGGTCGTCGCCTGCGTCGGGCCAGACGATCGGCAGGCCGCTGCGCGCGGCCTTCGAGTCGACGCGCGCCTTTTCCGCGCTCGTGTCGCTCGAAGACACCAGGCCGCGCCGGCCGCCGCCGCGATCGAGCGCGAGCCAGACCAGCGTGACCGGCCGGTCGCTGCCCCAGAATGCGAGGCCCGAGGCATCGACGGCATTCTCGATCGCCGTCCCGTTGAAGCTGACGGTGAGCTGGTTGCCGGCGGCGCGCCGGAAGCTCGTGACGTAGCGCGAGGCCTGCCCGACCAGCGGCGCAAGATTCTCCAGGTCCGGCGCATCGGGCCTTCGGCCGTGACGCGGACCAGGACGTCGCGCATGGCCGTGCGGAAGGCCGCGTCATTGTCGCCCGCATAAGGAACGGTCACCGGTATAGAGATCGCCGACCGATTCCGCCTGTGCCGGCAGGGCGAGCGCCACGAGGGCAAGCACGGCCAGCCAGGACGCGGAATCGTTGCGGGGACGGAGTCGGGTCGTGCGCTCACGCTACAATAGTACACCGCCCGCCGGACGGGCCTGTCGGACCCAGGCCCGGATTCCCGCGATGACTGAACGCACCTCGCTGACCTACCGGGATGCCGGCGTCGACATCGATGCCGGCGAGGAACTCGTCAATCGCATCAAGCCGCGCGTCGCGCGCACGCATCGGCCCGAAGTGCTCGCCGGCATCGGCGGCTTCGGCGCCATGATCGAGATCCCCGAGGGCCGCTGGCGGCGACCGGTCCTGGTCGCCGGGCACGGACGGCGTCGGCACCAAGCTCCGCCTCGCAATCGATACCGGACTGCCACGACGGCGTCGGCCAGGATCTCGTCGCGATGTGCGCGAATGACGTCGTAGTCCAGGGCGCCGAGCCTCTCTTCTTCCTCGACTACTACGCGACCGGCCGGCTCTCGGTCGACGTGGCCGAGCGCGTCATCGCCGGCATCGCCGAAGGCTGCGTGCAGGCGGGCTGCGCGCTGGTCGGCGGCGAGACCGCGGAAATGCCCGGCATGTACCCGGAAGGCGACTACGACCTCGCTGGTTTCTGCGTCGGCGTCGTCGAGCGCGACCGGATCATCGACGGCAGCCGCACGCGCGCCGGGGATGCCGTCATCGGGCTCGCCTCGTCCGGGCCCGCACTCCAATGGCTACTCGCTGATCCGGCGCCTGCTCGCGGAAACCGGCGCGGACACGTCCGGACGCGCCTCGATGGCGCGCGACTCATCGATGCTGCTGATGGCAGCCGACCCGCATCTACGTGAAGTCGCTGCTGCGGCTCGCGGCTGCGATGGACGTGCACGGCTACGCGCACATCACGGGCGGCGGGCTCACCGACAACATGC
The DNA here is from genome assembly GCA_963706895.1 of uncultured Gammaproteobacteria bacterium. Taxonomy (GTDB): domain Bacteria; phylum Pseudomonadota; class Gammaproteobacteria; order Steroidobacterales; family Steroidobacteraceae; genus SCUD01. The sequence goes on from CAVPNV010000006.1 coordinate 232,162, forward strand.
CGCGCGTGCTGCCGGACGGCCTCGGCGTGCGCCTCGATCCGCGCGCCTGGCGGCGGGAGCCGGTCTGGGACTGGATCCAGTGCGAGCGGCCGCATCAGCGATGCGGAAATGCACCGCACGTTCAATTGCGGGATCGGCATGGTCGTCGTGCGTCGCCGCGCACGGATGCAGAAGCCGCGCTCGACGCTCCTGCGGTGCCGCCGGCGAACAGGCCAGCGTCGATCGGCGAAGTCGTTGCGGGCGCGGGCGTGCAGATCGGCTGATGGGCCGCTGCCCTTCGCCGTGCTGATCTCCGGGACGCGGCAGCAACATGCTGGCGCTCGAGCGCGCTACCCGGGACGGGCGCATCGACGGCCGGATCGTCGCGGTCATCAGCGACCGCGCGGACGCCGCGGGCCTCGAGGCGGCGCGAAGACTCGGGCTGGAAACCGCGGCCCTCGAGACCGCTGTCCGGCATGCGAGCGTCGCCGAGTCCACGGTCGCCGGCTTGCCGGCGGTCCTCGAACGAGCGGCGCCGGACTCGTCGCGCTCGCGGGCTTACATGCGGATCCTGGACGGCGGTTTCGTCAGGCAGTGGCAGGGACGCCTCCTGAACATCCACCCGTCCCTGCTGCCGGCGTACCGCGGCCTGCACACGCACCGGCGCGTGCTCGAGGCGGGCGAAGGCCGGCACGGCTGCACCGTCCATTTCGTCGTCGAGGAACTCGACGCCGGGTCCCGCAGTCATCCAGGGCAGGCTCGCGGTCGGCGAGGCGAGGACGAAGCGGGGCTTTCAGCGCGCGTTCAGCGACTCGAGCACATTATTTATCCGCGCGCCGTCGGCTGGTTCGCCGCCGGCCGGCTCGACGTGCCGCGACGGTGGCGCCCTGCATGGACGGGAGCCCGGCGGGCCCGGAGATCGTCGAGGAGGAGCTTGAAGGCCATGGCAATCGGATTGTTCGCGCTCCTGGCAGCGAGCGCCCCTCTGCGGCCGCTGCGGCAGACGCGCTCGAGCCTTTCGTCGCGGAGTACGACGTCCGCTACGGTCGCATGGCGGTCGGCACGAGCCGCACCGAACTCGCCGGCAAATGGTGCGGGCTGGGCGCTGGAGTCGACTTCGACCGCGAGCGGCTTCGCCCGGGTGATCGCCGCGGCACGCTCAGGCAGCGCTCGGAGTTCGAGCTCCTCGCCGGATGGCCCGCGCCCGCGGCGCTACCGCTTCGACGACGGCACGAAGCGCACCGAGCCGCGACGTCGTCGCTCGAGTTCGACTGGCAGTGCCGGCCGCGTGCGCGGCACGGCGGAGGACGCGCCGGTGGATGTCGCGACGGTCGCCGGCCTTCAGGATGCGGCCTCGATGCAGGCGCTCGTGCTCGCGCGGCTGCGCGCCGGCCGCGAGCCCGGCACGATCGCGATGATCGAGAAGGACAAGGTCAAGTAGTACCGCTACACGCTGCTGCGCCGCGAGACGCTCAAGACCGCGATCGGGGACGTCGAGACCGTCGTCTACCGCAGCGCGCGCGACGGCTCGGATCGCGAGACGATTACCTGGTACGCGCCGAAGCTCGGCTTCGCCGCGGTGCAGGCGGAGCAGCGCATCGGCGGCAAGCGCGGATTCCAGACCTACATCCGCAGCTACCAGCCGGGCGGACGTTCACCTTGAGAGGTGACCGTCCGCCCTCTCAAGGCGGATGCCCCTCACGTCCTCGGCAGCGTCACGCCCTTCTGGCCCTGGTACTTGCCGCCGCGATCCTTGTACGAGGTCTCGCAGACCTCGTCCGACTCGAAGAACAGGAACTGCGCGACGCCCTCGTTTGCGTAAATGCGCGCGGGCAACGGCGTCGTGTTCGAGAACTCGAGCGTCACGTGGCCTTCCCACTCGGGCTCGAGCGGAGTCACGTTTACGATGAGTCCGCAGCGCGCGTACGTGCTCTTGCCGAGGCAGAACAGTAGTACGTTGCGCGGGATGCGGAAGTACTCGACCGTGCGCGCGAGCGCGAACGAGTTCGGCGGGATGATGCAGACCTCGCCCTCGAAGTCGACGAAGTTCTTCGGGTCGAAGTGCTTGGGATCGACGATCGTCGAGTTGATGTTCGTGAAGATCTTGAATTCGCGGCGCGCAGCGCACGTCGTAGCCGTAGCTCGACGTCCCGTAGGAGACGATCTTCTGCGGCCGTCGGCCGATGCGCACCTGGCCCGTCTCGAATGGCTCGATCATTCCCTGCGCCGCCATGCGGCGGATCCACTTGTCCGACTTGATCGTCATCACTCGCCCTCGATCCGGATTTCCGGCAACTTGACCGCGCCCTGGATCGCGCTGGCGGCGAGCGCGCCGGCGGCGCGGCGCGCAATCGCGTGAAACGCCGCGGCGACCGTCGAATCCGGCTCCGCGACGACGGTCGGCCGCCCCGAATCCGCCTGCTCGCGGATCGTGCCGTCGAGCGGCAGCTCGCCGAGCAGCAGTCGTCTGGTAGCGCTCGGCGAGCGCGCTTGCCGCCGCCTGAGTCGAAGATGTGCGACTCGTGTCCGCAGGCCGGGCAGCGATGCAGGCCCATGTTCTCGACGATGCCGAGCACCGGCACGCCGACCTTGCGGAACATCTGCAGGCCCTTGCGGGCATCGAGCAGCGCGATCTCCTGCGGCGTCGTGACGATGACGGCGCCCGACACCGGCACGCGCTGCGTCAGCGTGAGCTGGATGTCGCCGGTGCCCGGCGGCATGTCGACGACCAGGTAGTCGAGCGTGCCCCAGCGCGTGTCCGCGAGCATCTGCGTGAGTGCCTGCGTGACCATCGGCCCGCGCCAGGCCATCGGCTGGTCGGAGTCGACCAGGAAGCCGATCGACATGACCGGGAGCCCATGGCCGCGCGGCGGGTCGAGCGTCTTGCCGTCGGTCGTCGTCGGGCGCTGCCCCGACAGTCCCATCATCCGCGGCATGCTCGGACCGTAGATGTCGGCGTCGAGCAGGCCCGTCCGGGCGCCCTGCGCTGCGAGGGCGAGCGCGAGATTGGCGGCTACCGTCGACTTGCCGACGCCGCCCTTGCCGGAGGCCACGGCGATGACGTTTGCGACCTCGGGCAGCGGCCGTTGCCGCGGGTCGGCGACGAAGGCCGGTATGCGTGCGCTGATTTCATACGGATGGACGCGCTCGAAATGCCGTGCGGCCGCAAGCATGTGCATCGAGCGCCCGCTGCAGCGTTTCGGCGTAGCCCCCGACCGGAAAACCAAGCACGATCCGGACGATCGGCCCATTGCGGGCCGTCGGTCACGGATTCGATCGCACCGGCGTCGGCGAGGCGCATGCCGAGATTCGGTTCGACATAGTGTCCGAGCGCGCTCGTCAGCCGATCCTGCGGACCGGTGGCCATGGATTCATTCCGGTCGGGGGGCGGCATTGTAGCCGAAGCCGCCCGCCGGGTCGGGCCACCGGGGCGCTATGGCATACTGATTGTTCGGCATGTTTTCTGGGTTATCCCGCAAGAACAGCCGGGGTCGGATGGGAATTTTCGGAGGCTACCGGGCGGATCGCCTCATCGCCGAGGTACGGGAAAGTGGCGACCCGACCAGCGCAAAGGCGAAGACGGCACTGACCAGGCTCCAGGGCCTCGGCCAGAACGCGATCAAGCCGATCGTGGATGCGCTCTCGACCTCGGACAAGCGCGAGACGATCGCGTTCGTCGAGGCCCTGACGCCGCTCATCGACAACAAGTCCTTCCCGCTGCTCGCCAAGGCGCTGGCGGAGGAAAACCCGCGCGCGGTCGCCGGCGTCGCCTGGGCGCTCGCCTCGTCCCGCAACTATTCTCCATCGCTGCTGCTCGAGCTGCTGCAGGCACCCGGCGATTTCGAAGCCGGCGGTTCTCGACGTCATCGCGGCGCAGAAGAACCGCTTCAACCTGCGCGAGCTCCTGAACTCCGCCTACCATGCAGGACCCGAACGAGAAGGCCGCCCTGTTCCGCATCGCAGGCGAGCTGGTGGACGCGGACTCGCGTCGACGAACTGGTCGCCCGGGTCGACGGCAAGGACACCATCGCGCGCACGCACATCATTTCCCTGCTGGCGCGTTTCGACACGCCCAAGGTGCGTGCCGCGCTGCAGCGGACGCTGAAGGATCCCGAACAAGCTGGTTCAGCGTCGGCGGCCCTGCGCGCGATCGCGAACGGCAGCGGCCAGGTCGATCCCGGCGCTGGTCGCGCCGCTGCTGCGCGACCCCGACTCGACGTCCAGAATCCGGCGATCGAGCTCCTGTGCCGCAGCAAGCATCCCGGACACGGTCCGCCACCTCGTGGAAGTGCTGAAGGACGAGTCGGAGGACGCGCGCCGCGCCGCGGTCGAGGTGCTGAACGTCGTCGGCGACGACAGCTCGATCAAGTACCTGCTTCGAAGGCGATCCGCGACGCCGACTGGTGGGTCCGCAGCCGGGCCGCGGACGCGCTCGGCAAGATCGGCGGCCCGCAGCGTCATCACCGCGGCGCTCGAGCTCGTCTCCGACAAGGACGAGGAGGTGCGCCGCACCGCGATCGAGATCCTGAACCAGACCAAGCGACGAGCGCGCGGTCTCGCTACCTGATCGAGGCGACCAGGGACAAGGACTGGTGGGTCAGCGAGCGCGCGGTCGACGCGCTCGGGGACATGGGCAACAAGAAGGCCGTGCCGCGGCTGATCGAGATGCTGACGACCAATCCCAAGTCGGTGCCGACCGTCGTGCGCGCGCTCGGAAAGATCGGCGACGCCGCCGCGACCGAGGGCGTCCTGCAGGCGCTCGACCGCTCCGAGACCGACATCCGCGATCGAAGGCATGTCGGCGCTCGCCCGCCTCGCCGACGACCAGCTCCGTCGACGCAGTGCGCGCAAAGATCCTGCCGTTCAGCGACGCTGACCGACCAGTCGCTCGCGGGTGCCGCGCAGCGAGCGCTCTACCGAGCTCGACACGCGCTTCGGCGGCGACTTCGATCGTCTGGCGGCGCCGGGCACGCTGACGCAGGCGGCCGCGGCCGCGCGCGCCGACCAGCAGCGCACGATGCTGATCGAGATCCGCCGACGTTTCCGCGATCATGAAGACAGGCCGAGTCGCTGCAGCGGCTGGACATCGCGACGCTGAAGCCGGGCGACGTGCTCGAGGGCCGCTACAAGTACATCGAGCGCATCGGCCGCGGCGCCTTCGGCACGGTGCTGCTGATGGAGGACACCGTCGTCGACGAGCGCCTGGTGCTCAAGTTCCTGAATCCCGAGCATCTGCGCAGGACGAGGAGATGATGCAGCGGTTCGTGCACGAGCTGCGCTACAGCCGCAAGATCACGCACCCGAACGTGATCCGCATCTACGACTTCCTGCACATCCGCGGCAACTACGCGATCTCGATGGAGTACTTCCCTTCGCACACGCTCGGCGGCGAGGTGTCGGACGGCAAGCCGCTTGCGCTCCGCCGCGCCGTGCGGCTCGGCATGGACGTCGCCAAGGGCATGACGGTCGCGCACGCGGTCGGCATCGTGCACCGCGACCTGAAGCCGGCGAACGTGCTGATCAACGACGAGGGCGTCGTCAAGATCGTCGACTTCGGCGTCGCCGCGGCCCAGCACCAGGGCGACACGCAGCTCACCAAGACCGGCTACGTGATCGGCTCGCCGAAGTACATGGCGCCCGAGCAGATCCTCGGCAAGAAGGTCGACGAGCGCGCCGACATCTATTCGCTCGGCGTGATCATGTACGAGATGCTGACCGGCACGCCGCCCTACCACCGCGGCGACCACATGTCCGTCATGTACCAGCACGTCCAGGGCCGCGCCAAGCCGCCAATCGAGCTCAACCCGGCGCTGCCCCAAGGGCGTTTCCGACGTCATCATGAAATGCATGTCGGTGGACAAGGAAAAGCGCTTCGCGCTCGATGGAACGAGGTCGATGTGGCGCTGGAACGATTCTTGTGATTCACTCGCGGCGCAATGCCGCGCATCGACGCATTCCTGAAGCTCGGTTCCGCCCAGGGCTGCTCTGACGTCCACCTGGCCGTCGGCGTGCCGCCGATGCTGCGCATGAACGGCGACCTGGTGCCGATCCGGTTCCGCGAGCTCGCCGCGCCGGAGCTCGAGGCCTACGTCACCGAGATCCTGTCGCGCAACCTCGTCAGAGAGGTTCCGCGCCGGCCACGACGTCGATTTCTCGTACGTGTCGGAGGAAGGCGGCCGCTTCCGCGTCAACGTGTTCCGCAAGGACTCCGGCGTCGGCGCGGTGTTCCGGACGATCCCGGCCGAGGTGCCGACGCTGGATTCGCTCGCGCTGCCGCCGCATCGTCAGGAAGCTATGCGACTACCACCAGGGCATGATCCTGGTGACCGGCTCGACCGGGACCGGCAAGTCGACGACGCTCGCCGCGATGATCGACCTGCTGAACACCGACAAGAAACTCAACATCATCAGCCTCGAGGACCCGATCGAGTTCGTCCACCGCAGCAAGCAGAGCCAGGTCGTGCAGCGCGAGCTCGGCACGCACCTGCCCACCTTTGCCGAGGGCGTGCGCGCCGCGATGCGCGAGGACCCGGACGTGATCCTGGTCGGCGAGCTGCGCGACGCCGAGACGATCTCGATGGCGATGACGGCTGCCGAGACCGGTCACCTCGTGCTCGGCACGCTCCACACGACGAGCGCGGTCAAGACGATCGACCGCATGATCGACGCGCTGCCGGCCGACGAGCGCGAGCAGACCAAGAGCTTCCTCGCGCAGGGCCTGATCGCGGTCATCACGCAGGTGCTGGTCAAGCGCCCGGAGGGCCGCGGGCGTCGCGCAGTCTGCGAGGTCATGCTCATGAATCGCGCGATCGCGAAGCTGATCCAGACCGACCAGTCACACCAGATTCCGGCCCAGCTCCAGACCGGCAAGGACGTGGGCATGGAGCTGATGGACCAGGCGCTGATGCGCGCCATCAAGGCGAAGGAAGTCGATCCGGACGACGCCTACACCTACGCGACGCGACAAGAGGCTCTTCTCGAAGTACGTCGTGGACCGCAGCCTGCTGCCGCAAGTTCGAAACCCTGGAGTGAGGGGCTGCCTTGGCGAAGATCGACGAGTACCTCGAGGAGATCCTGAAGCGCGACGGCTCCGACCTGCATTTCATGGCGGGCGACCCGCCGCGCATCCGCCAGTACGGAAAGCTCGCTCCAACCTGCGGGCCGAGCGCCTCGGCGCGGACTTCGTGCGCGAGGCGATCTACGAGATCATGCCGCGCAAGGCGCTCGACCGCCTCGAGACACGCGACGGCACCGATTTCGCCTACACGCTGGGCAACGATTGCGCGCTTCCGCGTCAACGTCCTGCGGCAGCTGAACGGCATGGGCGGCGTGTTCCGCGCGATCCCGTCGAAGGCGCAGACCCTCGAGCAGCTCAAGATGCCCGAGGCGGTGCGGAACCTCTGCCAAGGTGTCGAACGGCTGATCCTCGTGACCGGCAAGACCGGCTCGGGCAAGTCGACGACGCTCGCGGCGATGATCGACGACATCAATGCGCGCCTCAAGGGCCACATCCTGACGATCGAGGACCCGATCGAGTTCGTCCACCCGCGCAAGAACTGCCTGATCAGCCAGCGCGAGGTCGGCGTGCACGCCGAGTCCTTCGCGACGGCCCTGCTGTCGGCCCTGCGCGAGGATCCGGACGTGATCCTGGTCGGCGAGCTCCGTGACCTCGAGACCATCTCGACCGCGATCACTGCTGCCGAGATGGGAATTCTCGTGATGGCGACGCTGCACACGAACGGCGCGGCGGCGACGGTCGACCGCATCGTGAATGCCTTCCCCGCCGACAAGCAGAACCACGTGCGCACGATGCTGTCCACTTCGCTGCGCGGGGTCGTGTCGCAGCAGCTGATCTCGCGCAAGGGCTCTGCCGGGCGGCGTTGCGGCGCTCGAGGTCCTGATCAATACGCCGGCGGCCGCGAACCTCATCCGCCAGGGCAAGATCGACCAGCTCGAGACGACCATGCAGTCCGGCGCGGCCGCCGGCATGCGCACGATGGACTCGGCGATCGAGCAGCTTCTCGACCAGGGCGTGATCAGCGGCCGCTCGGCGTTCGAGAAAGCCATCAACAAGGCCAAGTTCGAGCCGCTGCGCGAGCAGGACTGACGAAGGCATGGCGCGCCGCATCCTGGTCACCAGCGCCCTGCCCTACGCGAACGGGCCGACCCACCTCGGGCACATGACCGAGACGGTCCAGGCGGACATCTGGGTGCGGGCGATGAGGCTCGCGGGCCACGAGTGTCATCTACGTCTGCGCCGATGACACGCACGGCACGCCGATCATGCTGAAGGCCGCAGGCCGAGGGCATCACGCCCGAGGCGCTGATCGAGCGCGTCGGCGCCGAGCGCCGCGAGCGACTTCGCGGCATTCGACATCGGCTTCGACAACTACTACACGACGCATTCCGAGGAGAACCGCCGGCTTACGGTGCGCATGTACGAGGCGCTCGTCGAAGGCGGGCCACATCACGCGACGCAGCGTGCGCCAGGCCTTCGACGAGAAGGCCGGCATGTTCCTGCCCGACCGCTACGTCAAGGGAACCTGCCCGCGCTGCGCGCACCCCGGACCAGTACGGCGACAGCTGCGAGAACTGCGGCGCGCACCTACTCGCCTTCGGACCTCATCGACCCGGTGTCCGTCGTGTCCGGCACGCGGCCGGTGGAGCGCGAGTCGGAGCACATCTTCTTCCGGCTCGGCAACTTCGAGCCGATGCTGCGGCAGTGGACGCGATCCGGCGCGCTGCAGTCCGCCGTCGCCAACAAGCTCGACGAGTGGTTCGACGCGGGGCTGCGCGACTGGGACGTCTCGCGCGACGCGCCGTACTTCGGCTTCGAGATTCCCGACGCGCCGGGCAAGTACTTCTACGTATGGCTCGATGCGCCGGTCGGCTACATGGCGAGCTTCGAGAACTACTGCAAGCCGGCAGGGCCTCGACTTCGAGGACTGGTGGAAGCCGGACAGCGCGGCCGAGCTGCACCACTTCATCGGCAAGGACATCCTGTATTTCCACTCGCTGTTCTGGCCGGCGACGCTCGAGGGCGCGGGATTCCGCAAGCCGACGGCGGTGCACGCCCACGGCTTCCTGACCGTCAACGGCGAGAAGATGTCGAAGTCGCGCGGCACCTTCGTCACGGCGCGGCGCTACCTCGACGCGCCTTGCCGCCCGATTACTTCCGCTACTTCCTCGCGGCAAAGCTCGGGCCCGGCCTCGAGGACATCGACATGAACCTCGAGGAGTTCGCGACGCGCATCAATGCGGACCTCGTCGGCAAGCTCGTCAATATCGCGAGCCGCTGCGCGAGCTTCATCCATCGCGGGTACGGCGGGCCGCCTGGCGACCGCGTTGCCGGAGCCCGGCCTCTACCGCGAATTCGCGGAAGCCGGCAGCGGGCATCATGGAGGCCTGGGAGTCGCTCGAGTACGCGGCCGCGGTGCGCGAGATCATGGCGCTCGCCGACCGCGCCAACCTATACATCGACCGCCAGAAGCCCTGGCTCGCGGCCAAGGACCCGGCGCGCGCCGCGGAGGTGCAGGCCGTCTGCACGCAGGGCATCAACCTGTTCCGCGTCCTGATGGCGTACCTGAAGCCCGTCCTGCCGGTGATCGCGGAACGCGCCGAGGCCTTCCTCGGCTCCCGCATCGCGCACTGGCGCGACGTCGACAAGCCGCTTCTCGGCACCGCAGATCAACGAATACCAGCCGCTCGCGACCCGCGTGGACGCGGCGAGCGTGCAGAAACTCGTGGAGATGCCCATGCCCCCGACTGAACGCCCGCCGCCGCGGCCGGAACCGGTCACAGATCACGCCCGAGGAATTCGCGCGCATCGACCTGCGTGTCGCGCGCGTCGAAACCGCCGAGTTCGTCGAAGGCGCGGACCGGCTGCTGCGGCTCGGCGTCGATCTCGGCGGCGAACGCCGCACCGTGTTCGCCGGCATCCGCGGCTCCTACGAGCCGGCTGCAGCTCGTCGGCCGCCACGTCGTGATCGTCGCCAACCTGAAGCCGAAGAAGATGCGCTTCGGGACGTCCGAAGGAATGGCGCTCGCCGCTTCCGGCGAGCGGGGCTTTTCCTCCTCGCGCCGGACTCCGGCGCCAAGGCCGGCATGAAGGTGAGCTGAGGCCGCGATGGCGGATGTCCGCTACGAGATGCGTGACCGACCACCGTCTGAGCACGTCCGCGCATCGACTCGCGCTCGCTGCCGCAGACCCAGTGCCGACGCTGCGGCTTCGACGCCTGCCGGCCTTACGCCGAGGCGCTCGCGCGCGGGGAAACGGGGCTCAATCGCTGCCCGCCGGGCGGTGCGGCAACTGATCGACGGAACTCGCGGCCCTGCTCGGCCGGCCGGCGCGAGCCGCTCGACCCGGCTTGCGGCAAGGAAGCGGCGCCGCTCGTCGCATGGATCGACGAGCCGGCCTGCATCGGCTGCGCGCGCTGCCTCGACCCCTGCCCGACCGACGCGATCATCGGCGCGCGCAAGCGCATGCACACGGTCATCGCGGCGGACTGCAGCGGCTGCGAACTCTGCGTGCCGGCCTGCCCGGTCGACTGCATCCACATGGTCCGGCGCCGGGCCTGCCGGCCGAGCCGCTGCCGCCCGATGCGGTCGCGAAGCGCGCGTCGCACTTCCGCACGGCTCTACGAGCGCCGGGTCGCGCGGCTCGCGAGCCGGTCATGGCGGCTAGCGCGCCGCGCGCAAGCCGAAAAGCCGAGCGCGCGCGGCGGCGCACGCCGCGGTCACTCCGCCCGGCCGAGATCCGCCTGCTCTTCGAGCGCCTGCGTGCCGCGAATCCCGAGCCCGCGCACGCGAGCTCGCCTACCGCTCGCCGTACCAGCTCCTCGTCTCCGTGATCCTCTCGGCCCAGGCAACCGACAAGAGCGTCAACCTCGCGACCGCAGCCGCTATTCGAGATCGCGGGCACTCCGCAGGCGATGGTCGCGCTCGGCGAGCAGGGACTCGCCGGATTACATCCGCACGATCGGCCTATGGCGCATGAAGGCGAGGAACGTCATCGCCGCGACGCGGATGATCCTCGAGCGGCACGGCGGCGAAGTCCCGCGTGAACGCGCGGCGCTCGAGGCGCTGCCCGGCGTCGGCCGCAAGACCGCGAACGTCGTGATGAACACGGCTTTCGGCGAGCCGACGATCGCCGTGGACACGCACATCTTCCGCGTGTCGAACCGCACCGGACTCGCGCCCGGGCAGCAACGTGCGCGAAGTCGAGGACCGTCTCGTCGAGGTCGACGCCGGAGGAATTCCGCGCAGGACGCGCATCACTGGCTGATCCTGCACGGTCGCTACGTCTGCATGGCGCGCAAGCCCCGCTGCCCGCTGTGTCCCATCCAGGACATCTGCCTGTGGCCGACAAGACCCGCCGCGGAGGCGCTCGCTATTTCTTCTTCGGGATGAAGAGGTCCGTCAGCGTGCCCTCAAAGGCTTCCGCCGCGAAGGCAATGGTTTCGGACAGCGTCGGGTGCGGATGGACGGTGAGCCCGACGTCTGCCGCCGTCGCGCCCATCTCGATCGCGAGCGCAACTTCGGAGATCAGGTCGCCGGCGTTGGTGCCAACGATGCCGCCACCGACGACTCGATGGGTGTCCGGATCGAACAGCAGCTTCGTGAATCCCTCGTCGCGATTGAGCGACAGCGAGCGGCCGCTCGCCATCCACGGAAACAGGCCTTTCTCGAGCTTGCGCCCCGACTGCCTGCGCCTCGGTCTCGGTCGACGCCGACCCAGGCGATCTCGGGATCCGTGTAGGCGACCGACGGGATCACGCGCGCATCGAACGCGCTCTTCTGGCCGGCCGCGACTTCAGCCGCCACCTTGCCCTCGTGCGTCGCCTTGTGCGCCAGCATCGGCTGGCCGACGATGTCGCCGATCGCGAAAATGTGCGCCACGTTGGTGCGCATCTGCCGGTCGACGGGCAGGTAACCGCGCTCGTCGACCGTGACGCCAGCGGCCTCGGCGCGGATTGTCTTGCCGTTCGGAACGCGGCCGACCGAGCAGAGCACGCGGTCGTAGACCTGCGGCCCGCCGGCGTCCTTGCCGTCGAAGCGTGACGCTGCAGTCCCTCTGTCAATGCTTCGACGCCCGTCACGCGTGTTCCCGGCAGGATTCGCGGCGTAACGCGCGCGCAACCGCTTCTCGAGCGGGCGCACGAGGTCGCGGTCGCAGCCCGGCATCAGCGTGTCGGTCAGCTCGACGACGCTCACCTCGGAGCCGAGCGCGTCGTACACGCAGGCCATCTCGAGCCCGATGATGCCGCCGCCGATGACGAGGAAGCTGCTTCGGGATGTCCGCGAAGCTCGAGCGCGCCGGTCGAATCGATGACGCGCGGATCGTCCGGCAGGCCCGGGATGCGCGCGGGCTCGGAGCCCGCGGCGACGATGCACTGCTCGAAGCCGATCAGTTGCTTCTTGCCATCCTCGCCGCGCACCTCCGCGCGGTGCGGCGACGCGAAACGGGCCGTGGCCGCGCACGACGGTCACCTTGCGCTGCTTGGCGAGGATCGCGAGGCCGGCGGTCAGCTTGCCGACGATGCGGTTCTTCCATTGCTTCAGTGCCTGCGGGATCGATCTCGGGCTTCGCGAAGCGGATGCCGTGCGCCGACATCGACTCGGCTTCTTCGATCACACGCGCGGCGTGCAGGAGCGCCTTGGACGGAATGCAGCCGACATTGAGGCAGACGCCTCCGAGCTGCGGCCAGTGATCCACGAGCGTCACGGAAAGCCCGAGGTCGGCCGCGCGAAACGCCGCGGTGTACCCGCCGGGTCCCGCGCCGATGACCAGGAGCTGCGTCGAAATGTCCGCGGCGGGTTCGCCGGCTGAAGGATCGGACTTCGCCGCTGATCCAGCCGTGGGCGGTGGCGAAGCCGATGAAGATGGCGACCCCAGCATCGCCGTCTTGCGAAGGCCCGGGATCTTGACAGTGTCGTCCGCGCCCACCGATACGAGCGCGATCAGCGAATCCTTCGAGACGCGGTCGCCCTTCTTGACCTTGACCTCCTTCACCACGCCGGCGACGGTCGCCGGCACGTCCATCGTCGCCTTGTCGGTTTCGAGCGTGATGAGCGGCGACTCGGGCTCGATGCGGTCGCCCGGCTTGACCAGCACCTCGATGACTTCGACGTCGTGAAACTCGCCGAGATCCGGGACCCGCTGCTCGACCGGCTGGCTCAAGGCACCGCCTCGGTGAGGCTCTGCGGCGCGGCCAGCGCTTCGGCCAGCGCGACGACGAAGCGCACGGCCTCGGCGCCGTCGATGACGCGATGGTCGTAGGAAAGCGACAGCGGCAGCATGAGTCGCGGCTCGAACTTGCCGTCCTTCCAGACCGGACGCTGCTGCGAGCGCGAAACGCCGAGGATCGCGACCTCGGGCGCGTTGATGATGGGCGTGAAAGCGGTGCCGCCGATGCCGCCGAGGCTCGAGATCGTGAAGCAGCCGCCCTGCATCTCGGCCGCCGTCGAGTTTTCCGGCGCGCGCCTTGCCGGCGAGCTCGCCGAGGTCGCGCGCGAGCTCGTAGACGTCCTTGCGCCCGGCATCGCGGATCACGGGCACGACGAGGCCGTTCGGCGTGTCGGCGGCGAAGCCGAGGTGCAGGTATTTCTTGAACACCAGGTTCTGGCCCGCTAGCGTCGAGCGAGCTCGTCGAAGTTCGGGAACTGCGCGATGACCTTGGCGCAGGCCCTGGCAATGAACGCGAGCGGCGTCAGCTTGATGCCGCGGCTGCGACGCGCGCTCCTTGAGCGAAGCGCGAAGCTTCTCCAGCTCCGTGATGTCCGCCTCGTCATGCTGCGTGACGTGCGGGATGTTGACCCAGCTCGCCTGGAGCCGCGCCCCGGAAATTTTCTGAATGCGTCCGAGCGGCTTGACTTCGACGGCGCCGAAGGCGGCGAAGTCGACCTCGGGGACGCGCGGAAGCGCTCCGCCCGCAGATTCGCCGCGCGGCGGGCCGGCAAGCGCCTTCTTGACGAAGGCCTTGACGTCGTCCTCGCTGATGCGGCCCTTGAACCCGGTGCCCGTCACCCGCGCAAGGTCGACGCCGAGCTCGCGCGCGAAGCGCCGCACCGACGGGCTCGCATGGGCGCCGCGCATGTCGGGCAGCGTTGCCGCGCTCGCGGCCGGTGCGGCGGCAACCGTCATTCGGACGGTCGCCTCCGGATTCGGGGCTGCGGCCTGCGCGGCCGCCTTTGCCGCGGGCTCGGCCGCTGCCGGCTGCCTGCCGCGCACCGTTGCGACGAGGTCGCCCGCATTGACGCGCGAGCCCTTGGACACGTGGAGCTTTGCAATGCTGCCCGCGGCCGACGACGGCACGTCCATCGTCGCCTTCTCGGTTTCCAGCGTGATGAGCGGCGACTCGAGCGCGACGGTGTCGCCCTCCTTCGACAAGCACTTCGATGACCTCGACGTCCTTGAAGTCGCCGAGGTCCGGCACGCGGACTTCGAGCGTTGCGGATTCACCAACGGATTTTGCTGCTGTGGCCGATGCAGCTGCCTTCGCGGGCTGCGCCGCGGGCGGCGCGGCAGGTCTTCGCGGGCGCATCGGCATCTGCCGATTCAAGGACGACGACGGCGGAACCCTTCGAGACGCGGTCGCCCTTCTTCACCGAAACTTCCGCGACCCGGCCCGCCACCGTCGACGGCACGTCCATCGTCGCCTTGTCGGTCTCGAGCGTAATGAGCGGCGTGTCGACTGCGACCGCGTCGCCCGCCTTGACCAGCACCTCGATGACTTCGACGTCGTGGAAGTCGCCAAGGTCCGGGACGACGACCGTGGTTCGGCGCGGCCACGCTCAGCTCACCAGCGGATCGGGCTTGGCCGGGATCGATGCCGAACTTCTTCATCGCAAGCGTGACGCTCGAGCGGTCGATGCGGCCGTCGTCGGCGAGCGCCTTGAGCGCGGCGACCACGATCCAGTGCCGGTCCACCTCGAAATGCCCGCGCAACGCCTGCGCGCGAATCGCTGCGGCCGAAGCCGTCGGTGCCGAGCGCGACGTAGCGGCCGGGAACCCACTGCCGGATCTGGTCGGCGACCGTCTTCATGTAGTCGGTCGCGGCGATGAACGGCCCCTGCCGGCCGGCGAGGCATTCGCGCACCCAGGGCTGGCGCGGCTTGTCGCCCGGGCTGCAGCATCGCCTCGCGCTCGGCGGCGAGCGCGTCGCGCCGCAGTTCCGAGAAGCTCGTGACGCTCATGACGTCCGCCGGGATGCCGAACTCGGACTCGAGCAGCTCGGCCGCCGCGAGCGCCTCGCGCAGGATGGTGCCGGAGCCGAGCAGCGTCGCGCGCACGGCGCCGCGGCCGCCGATGTGCAGGAGGTACATGCCGCGCAGGATTCCCTGCTCGACGCCCTTCGGCATCGCGGGATGCGCGTAGTTCTCGTTCATGCAGGTGATGTAGTAGAAGACGCTTCTCCTGCTCCGCGTACATGCGGCGCAGGCCGTCCTGCATGATGACGGCGAGCTCATAGGCGAAGCACGGGTCGTAGGCGACGCAGTTCGGGATCGTGGACGCGAGCAGGTGGCTGTGGCCGTCCTGGTGCTGCAGGCCCTCGCCCGCGAGCGTCGTGCGTCCCGCCGTCGCGCCCAGCAGGAAGCCGCGCGCCTGCATGTCGCCCGCCGCCCAGGCGAAGTCGCCGATGCGCTGGAAGCCGAACATCGAATAGAAGATGTACATCGGAATCATGTTGATTCCGTGGTTCGCGTAGGCCGTCCCTGCCGCCATCCACGAGCAGAACGCGCCCGCCTCGTTGATGCCCTCCTCCAGCATCTGGCCCTTGCTGGTCCTCGCGGTAGTACATGAGCTGGTCGGCATCCTGCGGCGTGTAGAGCTGGCCGACGGACGAATAGATGCCGACCTGGCGGAACAGGCCCTCCATGCCGAAGGTGCGCGCCTCGTCCGGCACGATCGGCACGACGTGCGCGCCGATGTGCTTGTCCTTCAGGAGCTGCGTCAGGATCCGCACGAAGACCATCGTGGTCGAGATCTCGCGCCCCTCGCTGCCGTCGAGCAGGTTCTTGAAGGCCTCGAGCGCGGGCACGACAAGGGCTGGCGCGTTCGTCCGGCGCACGGGCAGCGACCCGCCGAGCGACTTGCGATGCCCCTTGAGGTACTGCATCTCCGCGCTGTCCTCGGCAGGCCGGAAGAACGGCACGCGGGCGATCTCGTCGTCGGTGACCGGGATGTTGAAGCGGTCGCGGAAGGCCTTCAGCGCCTCGTCGTCCATCTTCTTCTGCTGGTGCGTGACGTTCAGCGCCTCGCCGGCCTTGCCCATGCCGTAGCCCTTGACGGTCTTCGCGAGGATCACGGTCGGCCGTCCCTTGTGAGCGACCGCCGCGGCGTAGGCGTTCCAGACCTTGAGCGGAGTCGTGGCCGCCGCGGTTGAGGAGCGCGATCTCGTCGTCCGACAGGTTCGCGACGAGCTCGAGGCACTCCGGATACTTGCCGAAGAAATGCTCGCGCGTGTACGCGCCGCCCTTCGCCTTGAAGTTCTGGTACTCGCCGTCGACCGCCTCCTCCATGCGCTGGCGCAGCAGGCCGGACGCGTCGCGCGCGAGCAGCGGATCCCAGCGGCCGCCCCAGATCACCTTGACCACGTTCCAGCCGGCGCCGAGGAAAGCGGCCTCGAGCTCCTGGATGATCTTGCCGTTGCCGCGCACCGGCCCGTCGAGGCGCTGCAGGTTGCAGTTGATGACGAAGACGAGGTTGTCGAGCTTCTCGCGCACCGGCATCGTAAGCGCGCCCATCGATTCCGGCTCGTCCATCTCGCCGTCGCCGAGGAAGCACCAGATCTTCTGGTCGGAGGGCTCGACGAGGCCGCGGTGCTCGAGATAGCGCACGAAGCGCGCCTGCATGATCGCCTGCAATGGGCCGAGGCCCATCGAAACCGTCGGAAACTGCCAGAAGTCCGGCATCAGCCAGGGATGCGGATAGGACGAAAGGCCCTTGCCGCCGACTTCCTGGCGGAAGTGCCGCAGCTGTTCCTCGGTCAGTCGTCCTTCGAGGTAAGCGCGCGCGTAAATGCCGGGGCTCGAATGTCCCTGCGCGAAGATCATGTCGCCGCGGTGATGGTCGGAAGGCGCGCGCCAGAAATGGTTGAAGCCGACTTCGTAAAGCGTCGCGGACGAGGCGTACGTCGCGATGTGTCCGCCGTACTCGGTGCTGACGCGGTTCGCGTGGACGACCATCGCGACCGCATTCCAGCGGATCAGCGACTCGATGCGCCGCTCGAGCGCGCGATCGCCCGGATAGGGCTTCTCGCGCGAGACGTGGATCGTGTTGACGTAGGCGGTGTTTGCCTTGAACGGCAGCCAGGCGCCGGAGCGACGCGCGTGATCGATGAGCCGGTCGAGCAGGAAATGTGCGCGGTCGGGGCCGTGGACTTTCAGCACCGAATCGATCGACTCGAGCCATTCCCGGGTTTCGAGCGGATCGACGTCGTCGGCTTTCGGGGCCGTCAGCCATTCGGAGTCCTCGGATTCATACCCATGCCGGCGGCCGGCCCGATATGATCCTGTCTGCGGCGCCCGCGGGTCAAGATTAAATCCCCTTTGTCGAGCCCGATTCCAACACTGACGATCGCACGGCCGGACGACTGGCACCTGCACCTGCGGGACGGCCCGGAACTCGCCTCCGTCGTCGCCTGCGACGGCCCGCGCCTTTCGCGCGCGCCGTCGTCATGCCGAACCTCCAGCCGCCGGTCACGACCGTCGCCGCGGCGGCCGCATATCGCGACCGCATCCGTGCTGCGCTGCCCGTCGGGCGCGGCGTTCCAGCCGCTCATGACCCTTTACCTGACCGACGGCGACAGACGCCCGCGGAGATCGACCGCGTCGCGCGAAAGCGGTTTCGTCGCCGGCGTGAAGTGCTACCCGGCCGGCGCGACGACGCATTCGGACGCGGGCGTCACTTCGCTCGCCCGCTGCGAGGCAGCCATAGCGCGCATGGAGGAGCGAGACGTCGTGCTGCAGCTTCACGGCGAGGCGACCGGCGACGACGTCGATCCCTACGACCGCGAGAGCGTTTTCATCGAGCGGCGAACTCGCTCCGCTCGTCAGGCGCGCCACCCGCGGCTGCGCGTCGTGCTCGAGCACGTGACGACCCGGGCCGGCGTCGAGTTCGTGCGCGTCGACCGGCGCGCGCGTCGCCGCGACGATCACGCCGCAGCACCTGCTCTTCAATCGCGGCGCGATGTTCCGCGGCGGGCTGCGGCCGCATCTCTACTGCCTGCCGGTCCTGAAGCGGGAGCGCGATCGCGAGGCACTTGCTCGAGGCCGCGACCTGCGGCGACCCGCGCTTCTTCCTTGGCACCGACAGCGCACCGCACGCGCGCGGCGCGAAGGAATCATCCTGCGGCTGCGCCGGCATTTTCTCGGCGCCGGCCGCCATCGAGCTCTACGCGCAGCGCCTTCGAGCAGGCCGGGCGGCTCGATCGCCTCGAGGCCTTCGCGAGCTTTCACGGCGCGGATTTCTACGGCCTGCCGCGAAACACGCGGTTCGGTCATGCTCGAGCGACGAGCCGTGGACGGTCCCGGCAGCGCTTGCCGTTCGGCGCCGGCGAAGTCGTGCCGATGTGCGCGGGCGAGACGCTCGACTGGAAACTCCGCGATCCGGCGCCCGCAACATGAACGGCGCCGTTCCTCCGATGCGCGACCGGTTCCGCGGCTTCCTGCCGGTGGTCGTGGACGTCGAGACCGGCGGCTTCAATGCCGCGACCGACGCGCTGCTCGAGATCGCCGCCGTACTGGTCGTGATCGACGCCGAAGGCCGGCTGGTGCGCGGCCCGACGTATCGCGAGCACGTGCGGCCCTTCGAGGGCGGCCGGCTCGATCCCGCCTCGCTCGCAGTCAACGGAATCGATCCCTACCATCCGCTTCGCATCGCATCGACCGAGAGCGACGCGCTCGGCACCATTTTCGGCGAGGTGCGTCGCGCCGTCCGCGAGCAGCAGTGCACGCGCGCGATCCTCGTCGGTCACAACGCCTCATTCGACCTCGGCTTCGTGAACGCGGCGGTCGCGCGCGCCGGAATCCGGCGCAATCCCTTCCACCCGTTCTCGTGCTTCGACACCGCGACGCTCGCCGGAGTCGCCTACGGGCAGACCGTGCTGTCGCGCGCGATCCAGGCCGCGGGGCTCGAGTGGAATTCGGGGGAGGCGCACTCCGCCGCCTACGACGCCGAGCGGACGGCCGACCTCTTCTGCGTCGTCTGCAACCAGTTCCAGGCCGATCTACGAGGCGGCTGCCGAGCGGCTCGCCGGCGACGCGCGCCCCGGAGCCGCCGAATCCGCTGCTCGAGCCGGCGCCGGAGTAGCGCGACCGTTCGCGTTCAGGCGAGTCGCGCCCGCCTGCTGCAGCAGCGTCTTGAGTTCGCCGGAGCGATACATCTCGGTCACGATGTCGCAGCCGCCGACGAGCTCGCCCTTGACGTAGAGCTGCGGGTAGGTGGGCCAGTTCGAGTACGCCTTGAGCGCCTCGCGCAACTCCGGCTCCTCGAAGATGTTGACGTGGCGGTAGCTCGCCTTGAGCGCGCGCAGGGCGCCCGCGGTCTGCGCCGAGAATCCGCACTGCGGGAAGTCCGGCGTGCCCTTCATGAACAGCACGACCGGCGCGGAATCGAGTTGCTCCCGGATGCGTCCGGGTCGTCGTTTCGTCGATCATCGAACTTCACGCTCCTTTTCATCCGCAATGCGACGCGCATCTGCCCGCGCGACCGTCTCCCAGCGCTCGGCGGCAGTCATCCGCGTCCATGCGGCGATTTCATCCAGTGTCCGGAAGCAGCCGCGGCAGACGCTCCGATCGTCCAGCGAGCAGATGTTAAGACAAGGGGAACTGGGGCCGCGTTCGTCCATGGCGGGATTGCGCTAACGCGTTGAATTATGGGGGTGGCTGGCCTATTCTTCAATGAATCCAGGGGAGACATGCCATGAATCCGCTCACCAGCGTCAAGGGTTCGCTCATCACCGGTTTTGTCTCGCGATCCTGTTCGCGGTGTTGGCGGTTGACGGCGGCTGGAACGAGCTCGGGCTCGCGCGCTGGCTGCACATCATCGCCGGCATCACCTGGATCGGCCTGCTCTACTACTTCAACGCCGTGCAGGTGCCGGCCCTCGCGGAAGCTGCCGCCGACAAGGGCGGGCCGGGCGGCGCGGGCATCACGAAGTACGTCGCGCCGCGGGCGCTGCTCTGGTTCCGCTGGTCGGCCGTCGTCACCTGGCTGACCGGATTCTGGTATCTCGCACGCGCAGGCGCACTCGGCGCTTTGGCGCTTGGACTCGGCGGCGACGAGGTCAATACCTACCAGTTCGTGATCGGCGTCGGCGCCTGGCTCGGCACGATCATGCTGTTCAACGTCTGGGTGTTCATCTGGCCGAACCAGAAGAAGATTCTCGGCCTCGCGCCTGCGACCGACGAGCAGAAGGCCGCCGCGCGCAAGACCGCGCTTTACGCGTCGCGCATCAATTACATCCTGTCGATACCGATGTTGCTTTGCATGGCGGGCGCCACGCACGGCCTGCCGTTCTGAACCGCTTCACCCGCCGCGAGTTCGTGGGCGCCATGGGCGCCGGGGCCGCCTGGATCGTGGCGGGCCGCGCCGACGGCGCGCAGCTTGCGATCCGTTTACGAGGAAATCGAGCGCCGCCACGACGAGTCCGTCGCACGCCTGCAGGAATGGATCCGCCAGCCGTCGATCGCCGCGGAGAACCGCGGCGTCGAGGAAGGCTGCAAGCTCACAATGCGGATGCTCTCCGATGCGGGATTCCAGCACGTCGAGCGCCGCGCCACCGACGGCCAGCCCGGCGTGTTCGCGACGCTCGATGCCGGTGCGCGCCGCACGATCGGCATGTACTTCATGTACGACGTGAAGCAGGCCGACCCCGCGGAATGGGCCTCGCCGCCCTGGGACGCGAAGATCGTCGACCTGCCCAACCTCGGGCGCGCGGTCATGGGCCGCGGCGCGGTCAACCAGAAGGGTCCGCAGGCCGCATTCCTGGCGGCGCTGCACGCGATTCACGGCGCCGGCCGGAAGCTGCCCGTCAACCTCGTGCTGGTGGCCGAGGGCGAAGAGGAGATCGGCTCGCCGCATTTCGCGCAGGTGGTGCACGCGTCGCCGGTGCGCGAGGCGCTCGCGAAGTGCGAGGGCGTCTTCATGCCGGAGGCTGCGCAGGGCCGCGACGGCACCGTCACCGATCTCGCTCGGCGCCAAGGGCGTGGTCGAGCTCGAGCTGGTCTCGAGCGGCGAGAAATGGGGCCGCGGGCCTTCGAAGGACGTGCATTCGAGCAACCGCGCGCGGCATCGACAGCCCCGCCTGGCACCTCGTCCAGGCGCTGCACACGCTGGTCGACGCGCAAGGTGATCCGGCGATCGACGGCTACCTGGATGCCGTGCGGCCGCTCGGCGCAAGCCGAGCAGGCAATGCTCGACGTCGCCGCTGGGCGGCATCAGCGAGCAGACCGCAAAGCAGAGCCTCGGCGTGAACAAGTGGGCGCGCGATGCGAGCTGGCGGCAGGCGCTCGAGGACCTCGCGAACCGCCCGACCGTGAACATCGAGGGCCTGGTCGGTGGCTACACCGGGCCCGGCGGCAAGACGATCCTCCCGCACCGTGCGGCCGCGAAGCTCGACCTTCGGCTGGTGCCGGACATGACGCGCGACGGACGCCGTTGCGAAGCTCGAAGCGCATCTTGCCAAGCGCGGCTTCGGCGACATCGAGGTGAACGTCGAGCGGCGGCTACGACCCGACCACGACTTCGCCGGATGCCCGCCTTGATCCGCGTTGCCAGCTCAAGTTTACAAGCGCTGCCGGCGTCGACCCGGTCCTGTGGCCGCGGCGCGGCGGGTCCTGGCCGGGCTTCGTCTTCACCGGCGAGCCGCTGAAGCTGCCCGCTGGCCACTTCGGGCTCGGTCACGGCCAGGGCGCGCATGCGCCCGACGAGTACTTCCTGGTCGAGTCCACCAACCCGAAGGTCGCGGGATTCGACGGCGCGGTCCGTTCCTACGTCGACTACCTGTTCGGACTCGCCTGAATCTTCGGGAAGGAGCGGACCACGAAGAGCAGGAACACCAGCCAGAGTGCGAACCAGACAGACCCGACGCCAAGAAGCCTGATTGCGAACAGGACCAGGCTCGGAGCCAGGAACAGCAGGATATAACCGACCAGCCAGAAGCGATCGCCTCGCCGGGAGAACGTAGCCCGCTCAGTCTCAGTGAACCGGGTGCCGAGCGATGTGCAGTAGTAGTAGAAAGACGCAAATACGAATGAGAAGGTCGCCACGCCCATCACGACCAGCGTTGCTTGATATAGCCAGCCGTTGATTTCGCCGCCCGCGAACCTCGGATACAGAAAGAACAGCATGAACGTGAAGATCGCGATGCTCGACGCGGCGAGCGAATACGAACGATTGACGTTGGCTGCGGCTAGATCGTCTCCCATGAAGTGACTCCTCGCCCGCGTGACTTCTCGGTCAAAACCACTTTGAAACTGGAGTTTCAGCGTATCAGCGGAGTCAGGGAGCGGGAATAGGAAGGCCAAAAGCAAGCGGCCAGCTTGCGCGAATGCAGATCGTGAAGCCGCTCGTTACCGGCTCTAGTATTGCCCGTGGCCGGTGCCGTAACTCATGCCGAAGGTAACGCGATGATCGACCTTGTGGGAGTTCGTGCCTTCGAGCGATTCCGTATAAAGCCCGAAGATCTCCATGCGGTTGTTCAATGTCCAGGAAAAGCCGGCTCCGACATTGAGGAATTCGTCGTCGGCGAGCTGGTCGTGGTAAGGGAAACAGGGGATCGGTGGGCGGCAACGGGAATGTCGATGCCGCCGTGGGTCCACTGCCTCGCGATGAAGAACCGGGCGCTCACGGACTCGTTGAAGTAGTGCCCGACCTCGAGGCCCAGGTTGGTGCGGTCATGGGCGACGCTCGCGACCTCCTCGACGAAGGCGTAGTTGGCGCGGAAGTCCACATACGTGCGGGGAATCCACTGGTGAAGGCTGGTGGCCGTGTAAAAGCCGAGCCAGTACTCCTCGAGCCCGCGGCCTGGCGCCGCATGGCCGAGCGTCACGTAGTCATGCGTCGGAAGGTTCACCCCGACATAGGGAGCGAACGCAATCGCGCCGTCGGTTACCTGGAAATGCCCGGTCACCAGCAAGTCCGTCAGGGTCGCGTTCCAGCTGCCGTCATCGATGTCACCCGGGTGTGCGAACGACCCCTTGTAGCGCGAGTTCACGTAGGGGATCGAGGCCTGGATCATCAGCCGATCGGTCGGGGCTGTAGCTACCCGAGATGTTCACGATCTCGCTCGATGTGTGGCCGACGTCGATTTCGGTGCCGTCGGCGGTGTAATGCTTTTTGTGCAGGGTGTTGGAGTACGCGAGCGAGAAACTGGCGCTGCCCTTGTCGGGCAACCAGGCCTGCGCGACGGCCACGACCGGCGCGAGCGACAGGCAAACCAGTGCCATGCTGCCCGCCAGCTGAACGCGGGCGAAATCCTTGACCATTCGAATCATACCTGCTGGCTGGAAGTGCTCTTATTGCAGGGCATTGGCTGGCCGCGGCTGCGAAGCTTCATCGCACCCTCCACGGCCTTCAGGAGCTGCGAGCCTTTGCTGCCGACGTCGACTGACCCGCAGCCAGACTGCTGCATCGACACCGGGAGCTGAGCACCCTCTGCCAAGTAAGTGACCGGAATGATCGCCGGCCCGGTACCGCTGGCAGCGCCGACCACGTCGTACTGCTTGGTGCTTGCCGCGTCGACCAGGATCAGGTCGGGCTTCCCCGTCGCGCGCAGTTCGCGGAGTTCATCATCGTTCTTGGCAACAAAAACTTCATGGCCGGCGAGCGACAGTGACGCAATGAGATTGAACCTCTTGTTCGCCGCTTCGAGACCGGATGCCGGCTCGAGCATCAGGATGATGTGGCCTGGATTCCGGCTGACGACGACGCGCTGGAAGCCGACGCCGCCACCCAAGGCCACGAGCTTGTCGCCGCAGGCCCATGCGCTGCCTGCAAGCGAAGCGGCAAATGCCACCGCAGCGACTGCCGCGGTGCCGAGTTGCCTGATGTTCATTGCTGATTCCCCCCTGCCTTGCAGTAGCCTGCGCTAAGCCCGGGAACAGAGTCAAGCAAGGTCCCATGCAGCCAGCCGAGCCGCCCTATACTCAAGCCGGCGTTGCGATAGGGCCGCTGTTCAAGGGCCATGTAATAGCGCCAATCGATGCCGGTACCCTCAAGTTCCACCTCTGCCGTCTTCCTTTCCTACGCCTCCCAGGATGCGGAGGCAGCTGCGCGCATCTGCGAGGCTCTGCGGGCGGTAGGCGTGGGCGTGTGGCTCGACCAGAGCGACCTGCGCGGAGGTGACGCGTGGGATACGCAAATCAAGAAGCAGATCCACGAGTGCGCCTTGTTTATTCCAGTGATTTCAGCGCACACCAATGCCCGAACCGAGGGTTACTTCCGCCGCGAATGGAACCTCGCCGCACGGCGACTCCTGGACATGGCGCAGGACACCGCTTTCCTGGTGCCAGTGGTAATCGACGAGACACGCGAAGCTGATGCGCGCGTCCCCGAGGAATTCCTGCGCGCGCATTGGACCCGACTGCCCGGCGGCGAGACGCCGCCCGCGTTTGCACATCGGGTACGCGAACTGCTGGACGCGGATGGCACCGCCGTGGGCAGCACGCACTCTCTCGCCAGGCCGGGCGGCAACCTGGTCGCGGGCTCGCGTGTACGACAAGGTCAGGAAACAGCCGGTGCGCGTCGCTGCATTCGCGATGGCGGCAGTCGCGGTGGTGCTCGCTTTCGGATGGGCCGTTCGCGAATGGGGAGCGCGCGACGACCCGAGGCCGTCGGACGATCTTCCGCTTGCCCCGGTCGAATTGCCGGCGCGCAGTGTCGCCGTGCTCGCCTTCGAGAATCGCGGCGGTTCGGAGGGCTCCGGCACCCTCGCCGAGGGAATTCCGGAGACAGTGTTGCATCAGCTCGGCCTCCTGCCGGGGCTGACAGTCATAGCGCGCGGATCTTCATTTGCGTTTCGGGACCGCGGCGAGGACTTGCGGGTCATCGGCCGGAAACTCAACGTGCGATACCTGCTCGAGGGCAGCGTACAGGCGGCGGGCAACCGGCTTCGGGTGACTTCGAGGCTCGTGGACGCGCAGACCGGCGTCAGTGTCTGGTCCGAGCAGTTCAATCCGGATCTGCAGGACTTGTTCGCCGTCCAGGACGAAATCGCCCTTGCGGTGGCGCGCGCAATGAGCCTCACACTCGATGCGGCGAACGATCCGGCCACAGGCGCCCGGGCCAGTGCCACCAAGAATTACGACGCGTACTTCGAGTTCCTTCGCGGGCGTGCCCTGCTCGCGAGCGTGCGCGTGACCGATCTTCCGGCGGCGATCGAGGCACTGTCCGCCGCGATACGGCACGACCCGACATTCCCATCGCCCTATGTGCTCCTCGCGCGTGCAAGGGTCCTGAAGGCCGAACAGGACGAGGCCGGGAAGCAGACGGAAAAATTTACGAAGACGGTTGCAAGCGCGATGGGCTTGCTCAACGAGGCGCTCGAGCTGGACCCCGACAGCGGCGAGGCCTATGTCGAGCGAGGCTACCTGAACCTCTATTTCGACGTCGCGGCAGCCGACGCGGACTTTCAGGCGGGGACTCGAACTCGCGCCCAACTTCGCGCGCGGCTACGAAGGACTTGCCGCGGTCTTGTTCCAGAGCGTCGCCCGGCGGCGCGAAGCGCTCGAGATGCTGGAGAAGGCGCGCAGGCTCGATCCGCTGGAGCTGCGCCTCGACGTGCTCAAGGCCACCTACCTGGAATGGGGTCCTGGCGACTACGCCGAGGCGGATCGCACGCTGCAAGCCGTGCTCGAGCGCGACCCGCTGTTCGTACCGGCCCTGGTGCGCCTCGCCGACATTCGCTGGGGCGGACAGGGCCGGCACGCGGAATCCGTGGCACTCCTCGAGCAGGCGGTCGCACTCGATCCCGGCAACGAGACCGCCTGGCGGCATCTGGTGCTGAGCTACATCTCGGTCGGCGAAATCGCGGCGTCAGATGGCCGCGATTGGCCCCGCCTCGGATCACCCGGCGCTCGGACCGATGAACATTCACTTGTTCCGGAACGAATGGCGCAGGCAGGCGAGGCGGCGTACGCGCTGATGGCAGCCGGGCCTACGTATTTCCAGATCGAAGTCGCAGGTTTCGCTCGCAATACGCCGGCACGCGCGCGAGACCGGCGACTATCGGCGCGCCATCAAGGCGCTCGAAAGCTGGGCGTTCGTCTTGGGATGGCGACGAGCCGATCTTGGAAGGACAGCTCGACATGGAGGAGCGGCGTCGCCGGGCTCGCCGACATGTTGATGGCGAACGGGCCAACAAGAGAAGGCGCGTACTCTCCTGAAAGAGCTGCTCGCCAATGCCGACCTGCAGGTCGAAGCGCTTCGGGCGTGGGGAGCGCTGTGGCTCAATAGCGGCCGGGCACTCGCCTATGCCATGCTCGACCGGCCGGACGATGCGATCAAGATGCTGCAGCGGCAGTCCCAACTCGGCTTCCTCAGTCACGCCTGGCGCGTCTGGCTCGAAGACGAGCCGATCTTCGATCGCGTTGAGGCGCGGAAAGAGTTTCAGGCTCTGATGGCGGAATGCAGGCCATCGAGGCTCGGGAACGCCAACTATTCCTTCGCATGCGCGCGGAAGGACGCATTCCCGATCGCAGCTCGAAGAGCTGAAGCGTCAGTCGGCGAAGTCCGCTGCACGTTAGGGTGGTTTCGGGTCTAGGCACTCTGTCGACTAGAGGCCGACAATCTCGATTGCGCTAACCATCGGTTGACCGACCTTGCGCAAGAATCGAATGGTCAAGTCCCCGTCTTCCACGCGAGCATTGACAGTGCGAACCAGCGCCGTACGTCGGCCGACAGTTTTATATACATCTAGCCCACTAAGTACGTGTCGCGCTCTCTATCTTCACGTCGAACACACGGCCACCATTCTTGAAATTCTGTGTAACCATCTCGGCGAAATGCAAGGAGATTTGGTAGTCGCCATTGGGCAACGGAATGTCGTAGATGACACGCGCGCTAGAGCCCGAGCCTTCACGCCGACTCTGATACAGGGCATCGTCAATTGTGCCGTTGACAGCTGCCGAGGTGACTTTCGCAACTCCTGCCGTGAAATAGCCGGCGTCCGACTGCCATTGCCGACCCAGACTATCCAAATAGAAGGGGCCACCTGCATTCAGAAGCAAGCTCGCACCGCCACCGCCGAGCTGGTAACGCTGATATTGACTGGAACCGACGTTGAAGTGGCGTCGAGATCATCGGTAGCGCGCGCGGTGATCGTGTAATTTCCAGCCGTGACGTCCGGCCATGAAACGGAATACGGGGCCGCAAGACTCGTGCCGATCAGCGTACTTCCGGCAAAGAACTCCACTTGCGTCACGACTCCATCCGAATCGGTCGCGTCGGCCTCCAATGCAATCGTTGCTGGCGCGACGAAGTTCGCACCATTCGCTGGATTTATTACGGCCACCGTCGGCGGCTCATTCGAGCGGTTCATCCCGCAGGGCCTGCATGACCCTGGTCGTGATACCCGTGAATACCGAATCGCTCCACGGCGTCGGGCCATTCTGATTGCGCACGATGATCAGGTCGAGACTGGGGATCACCATCGCAAAGATGGTCTTGAATCCCGCACAGTAGTAGGCGTCCGGTGGAACCCCGGCCCCTACGAAAGGGCTCTGCGTCCGGTTAGTCCAGGCGAGATCGCCATAACGAAGATGCGACTCTGGATCACTGGGAAACTGGACCTGCGGTCCAAAGATGGTATTGGCGAGAATTGGATCCCATTGCGCCAGCGCATCGATCCGCTGCGGACTGATAATATTGTTTCCATTCCAGTTGCCGCGACGCAATAGGAGGTACGCGACACGCGCAAGATCCCGGGACGTCATGCTGCTGTATGCGGACGCGTATGTATGACTGCCAAGTGCGCCCCATTTGAGGCTCGTGACACCTATCTTGGAGGCGATTTCGGTCTGGAAGAAGTTGGCCAGCGTCGTTCCAGTGACCTGTTCGATCACCAGGCTCAATACGTCGACCGGCAGCGAGGAGTAAATCCACTCGATCCCGGGAGCAAACCGTACGGCCGGCGCAAGTAACGATTGCTGGTATGCCACAGTGTCGGAATTTGGCGCTGGAGGGTTATCGTTCGGAATGAGTCCGGACGACATCGTGAGAAGATGCCGGATCGAGATCGTACGGCGCGTGGCGTCTTCACCCCAGCTCGGCGGAAGGTAGAGATACGCGAGATCGTCCGGGCCAATCGAGTTCGAAAAGCTGCCGTTTGCGCTCATTTCAAACATGCGCTGCATCGCGAGCCCGGTCAGTGTCTTGGTGCAGGAGGCGATTGCCTTCGACGTCGTCACGGTGCCCCACTCTCCCGCAATCCAGCCGTTGCGGATCACGAGAAACGTTCCACCATATTGCGAAGTCGCGTCCCAGGCTTGCTTGAGCACGTCCCAGTCGAGGCCAGCCGTCGTACGAATATTCGCCTTCTGCGATTCGCTCGGCGTCGAGTTCGCATCCACCAGGCGACGCCAACCGCCTGACGCCTCAGGTGGGGGGAAATACTGCGCCTCGGCGGTCGCCGCTCACGGCGCAAGAAAGCAGGATGACAAGCAGAGTTCTTCATGAACGCGCGACTAGGCGTTCGCCGATGATTGCGAGTAGCAGCATCTCGAGCATCCCTGCGAGCCTTGTTCGCTGCGTCTCGCGCAAGCCTCGGGGACCACTACGCAAATCCTCGGCAGTGGCCCGGAAGCCGCGCCGGACAACGAATTATGTCACGCGGATTATTGGTTGAAACCCCTAAGTCAGGCTGTCGGATAAACAATTTGGTGCGCGATCGAGAATCCTGACCGCTGTAGGACTTTCCTACAAAGCAGGCCAAAGATGACGAATGCAGGTTAGATACCTGCCGCATTTCGCGACCGGGCGACCGACTACTCGGCTCCAAAAATGGCGGACTTGAATTCATCGGAATCAGCGACTTGGCTGTCCGTACACTGCACTCGGGAAGTCGGCCTAGGTAATCCGAGAGCTGAATCAAGATGGAGCTGTTGCGCTCGGCTGACCGGATGGACCAGGAGCTTGGGAACAGAAAGCTCAGCCCTGTCGTGCCGCGGTGCCGGGCGGAACAGGTGCGCAGCAGCGGGGTCTGCCGTTCTAGGCGATCGCCGCGCGCTGGACGCTTTGCGGCTGGGAAACGCCGTAGCCCTGCGCGTAGTCGACGCCGAGCCCGCGCAGCACCTCGATGATCTCGGCGTTCTCCGCCCACTCCGCGATCGTCTGCTTGCCGGTCAGGTGCCCGATCTCGTTGATCGAGCGCACCATCTCGCGGTCGATCGGGTCGTGCAGCACGCCCTTGACGAAGCTGCCGTCGATCTTCAGGAAGTCCACCGGGAAGTGCTTCAGGTAGCCGAACGACGACAGGCCGGTGCCGAAGTCGTCGAGCGCGAACTTGCAGCCGAGCTCCTTGAGCGCCTGGATGAAGCGGCTCGCCTGCGAGAAGTTCGCGATGGCCGCGGTCTCGGTGATCTCGAAGCAGATCTTGCTGCCGTCGATGCCGCTCCGGTGGAACTGCTCGATCACGTACGGCAGGAACTTGTCGTCGCCGAGGCTCTGGCCGGACAGGTTGATCGAGCACATCGTCAGGCGCTTGCGCTCGTCGGCCTCGGAGACCAGCCAGCGGAACGCGCTGTCGATCACCCAGCGGTCGATGGACGGCGTGATGCCGTAGCGCTCGGCCGCGGCGATGAACTGGTCCGGTGCGACGATCTTGCCGCTCTCGTCGCGCATGCGCAGCAGGAGCTCGAAGTGCTCGCCCGCGTCCTCCTGCTGCAGCGGCAGGATGGTCATGCGGAACAGCTCGAAGCGCGACTCCTCGAGGGCGTTGTTGATGCGGGCCGCCCACTGCATCTCGCGGCGGCGGCGCATCAGGTCGATGTCGTTTTCCTCGAAGCAGTGGACGCGGTTGCGGCCCGATTCCTTGGCGGCGCCGCAGGCGGAGTCCGCCGCGGACAGCACCGAGGCCACGTCCTCGTTCTCGGCGTTGATCGGCACCACGCCGATCGAGCAGCCGAGCCGGAAGGTGCGGTCCTCCCAGGTGTAGCGGAAGTTCCGGATCGCCTCGCGCAGCGACTCTGCCGTGCGCAGCGCCTCCTCGAGCGAGCAGCTCTCCAGCAGCACGCCGAACTCGTCGCCGCCGAGGCGCGCGAGCGTGTCGCGCCAGCGCACCTTCGACTTCAGGAGCGCGCCGACCTGGCCGAGCAGCGCGTCGCCCGCGCTGTGGCCGCAGGTGTCGTTGACGATCTTGAACTGGTCGAGGTCGATGTAGCAGAGCGCATAGGACGTCTCGCGCGCCTTCGCGCTCTTCAGCGCGCGCTCGAGGCGCGTCTCGAACTCGCGCCGGTTGACGAGGCCCGGTCAGCACGTCGTGGCTCGCGTGGTACGACAGGCGCCGGTTCAGCTCGCGCGACTCCGACACGTCGTGGAACACGAGCACGCCGCCGGTCACCGTGCCGGTGCCGTCGCGGATCGGCGAGGCCGTGCTCTCGATGTAGAGCTCGTTGCCGTCCTTGCGGATCAGCAGCATCGGCCGCACCGACTTGATCGAGCGGATGCGCCGCACCGCGACCGCGAGCGGGTTCTCGAGCGGCTCGCAGGTCTCCTCGTGGAAGGCGCGGAAGATCTCGTCGATGGTGCGGCCGAGGCTGTCCTCGAGCCGCCAGCCCGTCAGCTCCTCCGCCACCGGGTTCAGGTACTCGACGCGCCCGTGCGCATCGCAGGTGATCACGCCGTCGCCGATCGACTGCAGCGTGATCTGGGCGCTTTCCTTCTCGCGGAACAGCGCCTCCTCGTAGAGCTTGCGCTCGGTGATGTCGAGCTCGACGCCGATCAGGCGGCGCAGCCGGCCCTGGTCATCGACGCGCGCGCAGGCGCGGCCGATGACCCAGCGCCATTCCCCATCGGTGTGCTTCAGGCGGTGCACGCTCTCGAACATCGGCGTCTTGCCGGCGATGTGGTCGCGCATCGCGGCCGACACGCGCGCGAGGTCCTCCGGGTGCACCATGCGGTGCCAGTCCGGCGAGGTGATGACGTCGCCCTCGGCGAACCCGAGCATCGCTCTTCCAGCGCGGCGAGAACCAGGTGCGGTTGCGTCTGCGCGTCGTAGTCCCAGAGCCCGTCGTTGGCGCAGGGCAGCGCCATCTCCTGGCGCTCCTGCATGTCGGCGAGCCGGTCGGCGAGCGCGACCTTCTCGAGACCGCAGGCAAGGCTCGTGCCGACGAGCTTCAGCAGCAGGTGCAGGTTCACGTCCCAGCCGTCGCGCGGCGTGGACGAGACGAAGGCGAGGAAGCCGCGAACCGTGCCCTGCACGGCGAAGGCGATCAGGAGCAGCGAGCGGATGTCGAGGCCCGCGAGGCGCTCGGCGTCGCCCGCCTGCTCTGCGCGCGCACTCACGGTGTCGCGGATCTCGAGGATGCGCACGTGCTCGAGCCGCGAGCGGATCCAGGGCAGCGCCTCGAGCGGCTCGCCCTTCAGCACCTCGGGACGGCACTGCGCGAAGGGGCCCTTGGCGGTCGCGATCGAATCGATGCGCTCGCCGTGGCCGTCGAGCAGCGCGAGGAAGACGGCGTCGGTGCCGGTCGCCTCGCGCAGGATATCGAGGCTCTGGCGGATCACCGCATCGGCGTTGCCGGCGGTGATGTTCTGGAAGTCGACGGCGATCTTCGGTGCACGCGAGGTCGATGCCGAGCGGCGGCCGGTCAGGCCGCGGCTGCCACAGCTTCGAGGACAGGACGTCCGAAGCCGTGAACTCAGGAAGCGATTCGCCTTGCACCTGCGGCACCCCGATGGGCTCCCCCTGTTTTCGAGGCAGTCTCTCAGCGCGACCGGTGATCAGCCACAGGAACCAGTTAACGAATCCGGCCGCTAGCGGCTTCCGCTACTTGCGCCGCATTGTGTCAGAACCGTTTAGGAATGCAAGGTAACCATATGTATTTCCTGCGTTACTTATGTCAATCGGGCGGCTCGGCGGATGACTGTCCCGACTTCACGACGTGCGGGTTGCCTTCGGCGTCGCGCTGCACCTTCCAGCGCCGGTAATTCCACAGCCAGTCGGGCGGGCGCTCGCGCGTCAGCGACTCGACTTCGGCCGCGTAACGCTCGATCAGCGCGCCGGGCGCGAGCTCCTCGCCGGCCGCGGCGATCGGGACGAAGCTGATGCGATAGTGGCCGCGCGACTCGCGCCGCATCGCGATGTAGAACACCGGCAGCTTGCCGGCCTCGCGCGATCGCCTCCGGGCCGACGAAGAACGCGGTGTCGAGTCCCATGAACTGGGTGAAGTACCGCACTCCCGACGAGGTCGGCGCCTGGTCGGTCGACCATGCGCGATGACGCGCGCGGGGCCGCGGTAGCGCATCACGCGCATCAGCAGCCGCCGCGGCGGAGATCATCTCGGCGCCGAAGCGCGAGCGGATGGTCAGCATCAGCTCGTCGCCCCAGCGCCCCTTCAGCGGCTTGTAGGTCGCGTGGACCGGATGACCCATCGCGAATGACAGCTTGAGCAGCGCCCACTCCCAATTGCAGTTGTGAGAGGTCACGATGATGATCGACTGCCCTGCGTCGAGGGCCGCGCGCGCCGGGTTCGTCATGATCGAAGCGTCACGCGGCGGTCGATGTCCTCCGGCTTCATCGTCACGGCCTTGATGATCTCGACCGAGACGTCGGCGAAGTTCCGGTAGAAGGCGCGTCCGCGTGTCGCGTGATCCAGGCCGCGTCGCGATCCGGGAAGCAGGCCGCGAGCTGCATGTCGATGATCTCGTGGCGCTGACTTCGGATGACGCGATGTCAGGAGGAAGGCGAGGAAGCGTCGCGATGCCGTACCAGACAGGCAGCGGCAGCGACGACAGGAGTGCGCAGCCACCAGCGGAAAGCGCTCGAACGGCTTGCGGTCCTCGAGGTCGGCCGCGCGGCTTGCGGAAGCGCTGGATGACGGGCCTTGTGGATCTGGGCCGGTGGGCGCATGCGCGCGGCAGCTTACCGGAACCGCGGTGCCGGCGGCACCGCGGTTCCGCGGCAGGCCGTGACCGGACGCGGCGCTAGAACGTGCCGCGGAAGGTCAGGATGTAGACCGGGTCCGATTCCTCGTTCTGGTGGACGGTCGTGACCGGCGTGTCCGCCTCGGACTGGTCGACCGACTCGTACACGCGCTGCGATCTCGTCCTTGTCGCGCGTCGAGCAGGTTCTGGGCCGCCAGGCGGACGACGAAGCTGTCGGCGAGCGTCTTCTCGACGAAGAACTCGAGGTTGCCGTCGTACTCGACGTCGGTGACTTCCTTCGCCTCGGCGCTCACGTTCACCCACTCCTGCGGCCGGGCCGAGCTTCTGGTAGCTCGCGCCCCAGGTGAAGGCCCGATCGCTCGATCAGGTGGTCGAAGCCCGACGTTGTAGATGTAGTCCGGCTGCAGCGAGAACGGCCGGTCGATCGGGAAGTTCGCGTTCGCGTCGCGGATCTCCGAGTCGATCCAGGTGTAGTTCGCGAACACGTGGAGGTTCTCGGCTGATGAAGGACACCGGCGAGCTGAAGTCGAACTCGAGCGCCCCAGATCTTGCCGTCGTTCGGGTTGTTGACCCAGACCGTCGCCTCGATGTCCTCGTCGACGAACTCCTGGAAGATCTCGTTGACGCCGTCCGGCACGCCGTCCAGCTCGATCTTGTCGGTGACGTCGCGATAGAAGGCGTTGAAGCCCACGATCGCATCGCGGCCGCCCAGCTCGAAATCGACGCCGGCGTCGAGCGCCGAGCGCCGTTTCCTGGTCGAGCGTCGGGTTGCCGAGGATGCTCTCCTCGTCGTCGATGATGAGCGTCGGGTTCAGCTGGTCGAAGCTCGGCCGGCGCACGGTGCGGGCGACCGACAGGCGCACCTGCGTGCGGTCCGTCGACGTCCCAGCGAAAGTGCGCGCTCGGGTTGAACTCGAAGATGTCCTCGGTGACCTTGATCTGGTTGCCGTCACGATGATGATGCCGATGGTCGCGAGCTCGTCGGCCGCCTCGGCGAGCGGCTCGGAGACCGTCGAGTCGATGTCGAGGCTCGTGAACTCGCCGCGGCCGCCGAGCTCGAGCGTCGAATTGCTGAAGTCCATGGTCCACTTGACGAAGCCGTTGGCGCGCTGGTCCTTGGCGTCGAACAGCGACAGCACGTCTCGTCCTCTTCAAGCACGCCGTCGTCGATCTCGAAGACGTGGAAGGAGAAGTCGCGCTGCCGGTCGTAGCCCTCGACGCCGAGCTTCAGGCGGGATCCGCCGAGCTGGAGGTCGACGGACGACTTGAGGATCGAGCTCCGACGTCGTCGGCGTCGGTGATCTTCGCGGCCGTCGAGGAATTCGTCCTCGCGCAGGTCCTCGGCCTGGTGCGGAACCGACGCGAACAGATCGAATGATCTCGCTGGTCGGACTGGTCGAGGAAATCGAGCAGGCTGTCATCCACGTCGTCGATGCCGATGCTGCGTCGAAGTCGAAATCGAGGTCGTCTACCCAGTTCGTCTCGACTGCGATTCGAATTCCGTCTGGTCGTAGGAGAGCTCGATGCCCCAGGAATGGCCGTCGCCGAACGGCGCTCTCGTAGCCGGTAAATACGCCGTAGTTCCGCTCGTGGAATGCGTCGAGCTGGTTGGCCTGCCCGGGCCTCCGCCTCGAACTCGCCGTCGTCGTCCTCGGCCTCGAATTCGCGGCCGATCTCGGTCTCGGCCCGGTCGGTGTCCATGTAGAAGGCGCCGACGCGCCATTCATGGCCCTCGCCCGAGCTTCAGTCGCCAGTCGCCGGTCCAGGCGATGTCGGTCGCTCTCGCGCTCGTCCGGGTCCTCGACCACCGCGGCGAATGCGGGCTCCGCGCCGCCCTCGCCGTCCAGCGCGCGCTTCAATGCTCAGGTCTCGACCTTGCGGTTGAAGCGCTCCTGGTAGTTGACGGACGTGTTCCAGTCGAACTGCGCTCGTCGCTGTCGCCGAAGGACAGGAACGCGCTCGGGTTCGTCTCGCCGTCGATTGTAATAGACGCCTACGCGATAGATGCCGCCGGAAAGGTCTGCGCCTTCCTTCAGGATGATGTTGAGCGTCCCGCCGATGCCCTGGCTGTCGATGTCGCTCGAGGGGCTGCGGATGATCTCGACGCGCTCCACCAGCTCCGCCGGGATGCGGTCCACGATGACGGTGTTGTCGTTGGTCCGCCGGTGATGCGGCGGCCGTTGATCAGGACCTGCGTGTACTCGCTGCCGATGCCGCGCAGCGAAGGCTCGGCGTACTCGCCGATGTCGCTCTGGAAGACTGACGCCGGGCACGCGCTTCATCATGTCGCCGACCGAGAGCGGCTCGAAGCGCTGGAAGTATTCCTCGTCGTAGGAGAGCACCGGCGCCGCCGTGTCCACGCGGTTGCGCGCGTTCACGCGCTTCGCCAGCACCTCGATCTCGGACAGCTCGGACGTCTGCGGCGCACGGGCGCCGCCTGGGCGAGCACCGACCGTCGGGCAGTGCACGCAAGGCTCATGGCCACCGTGATTCGCGGAAGTGCCGCAAGCTTTTTCATCGGTAATAGACCCTCTCGATGCGCGCGTCTATGGCCGGCAGCGCCGGTCCGGGGTGAATTCTGCGGATCGATCGTGACGATCCAAAGACAGTATAGAACGAAATTTTTGTTCTCTTCAATACGATGAAAATTTTGTTCTATACTCGCCGATGTTCCGCGGCCGTGGAATATCTGTTCGAAACTTGAAACGATCGGGATCCCACCCATGACCGAGGCCCAGACCCGGCAGGCAGAAATCGCCATGACGGCCCGCAACAACGTCGAGGCGCTGCGCGCGCGCATCGTCCAGCGCTACGAAACGCTCTCCCCGCGCCTCAAGCAGGTCGCGGCCTACGCGCTCGAGCACCCGAACGACATCGGGCTCGAGACGCTCGCGGTCATCGCCAAGCGCTGCAAGGTGCAGCCCTCGACCATCGTCCGCTTCGCCAAGACCTTCGGCTACGACGGCGCGAGCGACATGCAGAAGCTGTTCCGCGACGAATTGCTCTCGCTCGCGCCGAGCCCGAGCTATGCCGAGCGCATCCGCCAGTTCAACGAGCGCGCCGGCGACGTCGCCGACGCACTCGCCGTCCGACCTCATGCAGGAGTTCGTGCAGGGCAACATCGCGGCGCTGCAGCACCTCGACGAGACCACCCGCCACGACCGACCTCGAGCGCGGCGTCGCGCCTGATCGCCGAAGCCGAGGCCGTCTACCTCGTGGGCCTGCGCCGCTCCTTCCCGGTCGCCGCGTACCTCGCCTACGCGCTCCGCCACACCGACAAGCGCACCTACCTCGTCGACGGGCTCGCGGGCATGATCGCCGAGCAGAGCTCGATGATGGGACCCGGCGACCTGCTGATCGCGACCAGCTTCCGGCCGTACGCGCAGCAGACGGCCGACATCGTCAACGAGGCGGCCGACCGGAAGGCCAAGGTGATCGCGATCAGCGACAGCCGGCTGTCGCCCATCGCGCGCCGCGCCGACCTCTGCTTCGAGGTCAAGGACGCGGAGTTCCGCAAGTTCCGCTCGCTGACGGCCTCGCTGTGCCTCGCGCAGACGCTCGTCATCAGCTATGCGTACCAGTTGACCGCCCGCGACGGAGGCACGCCGCAGGCATGAAGAAGACCTTCGCGCTCTTCGGCGCCGGCCGCATCGGCCGGATCCATGCGGCGAACATCGCCGCGCACGCCGGCGCCCGCCTCAAGTACGTCGTCGACGTCGACGCCGCGGCCGCCGGCCGGCATCGCAGCCGCCAGCGGGCGCCGCCGTCGCCGACACGAAGACCGTGCTCGCCGACGCCGGCGTCGATGCGCTGCTGGTCGCGAGCCCGACCGACACGCATGCGGACCTGATCGAGGCCGGCGCCGCCGCAGGCAAGGCCATCCTCTGCGAAAAGCCGGTCGACCTCGACGTCGCGCGCGCCCGCGCCGCCGTCGCCGCCGCGGAGCGCGCCGGCATCCTGCTCGCGATCGGCTTCAATCGCCGCTACGACCCCTCGTTCCGCCGCATCCGCCAGGGCATCGACGACGGCGAGATCGGCGCCGTCGAATCGGTGCTGATCGTGAGCCGCGACCCGTCGCCGCCGCCGGTCGCCTACGTCAGGCGCTCGGGCGGCATGTTCCGCGACATGACGATCCACGATCTCGACATGGCGCGCTGGCTGCTCGGCGAGGAGCCGGTCGAGGTCACGGCCCACGGCAGCTGCCTGGTCGACCCGGCAATCGGCGCCGCGGGCGACATCGACACCGCGGCGGTGACGCTGCGCACGGCGAGCGGGCGCATTGCGCAGGTCGCGAACACGCGCCGCGCTGTGTTCGGCTACGACCAGCGCATCGAGGTCTGCGGCGCGCGCGGCATGCTGGCCGCGGGCAACCGCAAGTCGACCTCGGTCGAGCGCGCGACTGCCGGCCGGCTACGCGACCGACCCGCCCTGCCCTTCTTCCTCGAGCGCTACGCCGAGGCCTACCGCCTCGAGCTCGACGCATTCGTGCGCCGCCTGCACGGCGAGGCTGCCGACATCGTCTCGGGCGGCGACGGCGTGCGCGCGCTCGAGATCGCCGACGCCTGCGACCAGCTCGCTGCGCACCCGCGCCACCGTCCTGCTGGAGACCCGTGCATGAAGAAGCTATCGCGTCGGCCTGATCGGCAGCGGCTACATCGGCCGCGCGCATGCGATCGCGCTGCAGGAAGTCGGCGCGGTGTTCCCGGACGTCGGCGACACCGGTGTGCGAGATGCTCGCGGACCGCGACTCGGCGCAGCGCGCGAAGTCCGCCGCGGCGCATGGGCTTCGCGCGCTCGACCGGCGACTGGCGCGAGCTCGTCGCCGATCCCGCCGTCGACGTCGTCGACATCTGCTCGCCGAATTACCTGCACCGCGAGATGGCGCTCGCCGCCATCGCCGCCGGCAAGCACGTCTGGTGCGAGAAGCCGCTCGCGCTCGATGCCGCCGAGGCGCGCGGAAGTCGCCGATGCCGCGGCGCGAGCCGGCGTCGTGCACCTGATCGGGTTCAATTACTCGTGCAACCCGCTGATCCGCCTCGCGCAGTCGATGATCGCGTCCGGCGACTCGGCACGGTCATGGGCTTCAGCGGCCGCTACTTCGAGGACTACATGGCGGACCCCGCCGTGCCGCACAGCTGGCGTTGCGAGCGGCGCCTTGCCGGCGCCGGCGCGCTCGCCGACCTCGGCTCGCACCTCATCGACATGGCGGAAGTGCTGCTCGGCCCGATCGAATCGGTGTTCGCGGGCCTCGAGACCGTCCACGCGCAGCGCCGCGTGCCGGCGACCGGCGCGATGCTGCCAGTCGAGAACGAGGACATCGCGCGCGGCCTGGTGCGCTTCGCGCGCGGCGTCGGCGGCAGCTTCGAGATCAGCCGCGTGGCGACGGGCTACAAGTGCGGCCTCGCGTTCACGGTATTCGGCAGCGCACGGCAGCCTCGCCTTCGACCAGGAGCGCATGAACGAGCTCAGGCATTACAGCTC
Organism: uncultured Gammaproteobacteria bacterium; assembly: GCA_963706895.1. Taxonomy (GTDB): domain Bacteria; phylum Pseudomonadota; class Gammaproteobacteria; order Steroidobacterales; family Steroidobacteraceae; genus SCUD01. The sequence continues at coordinate 270,727 of CAVPNV010000006.1, forward strand.
GGCCGACCCGGCCGGGCCGCCGCGGCTTCCGCACGATCCTCGCCGGGCCCGAGCACCCGGACTACGCGCATTTCTGCCCGGCGCCGGGCCACGGCCTCGGCATCAACGACCTCAAGGTGATCGAGGCGCGGAACCTGCTGCGCGCGATTGCCGACGGCACGCCGGCGCGCCCGGGCTTCGACGTGGGCCTGCGCGTGCAGCGCGTGATGGATGCGATGGAACGTTCGCACGCGGAGCGGCGCCTGGACGAACGTCTGACGGAGAGCTTGGCGATGGACACGCTGATCACGAAGCATCGCGAGGGATTCGGTCCCGGCTACACGGCGATCACGCGGGCCGGCGAACCCGGACGACGACACCGGCATCTCGATGGGCGTGCTGCGGCTCGCGGCCGGGCGAGTCGCACGTCGCGACGCTCGCGCGGCGAGACGGCGTTCCTGCTGATGGAGGGCCGCGTCAGCGGGACAGGTCGGCGGACTCGCGCTTCGAGCTGGCGCGCGCGCTCGCTGTTCGACGACTCGCCTGCCTGCCTGCACGCGGCGGCCGGCACGCCGGTCGAGATCCGCGCGACGACGGACTGCCGAGCTGACGGTCTACGCCTGCGACAACCCGGCGACTTTCATGCCGCGCGTGTTCCGGCCGGGCGACGTCGCCGACGAGCGCCGCGGCGAAGGCCAGGTCGGCGGACGGTGCCTGCGTCTCGTGCGCACGATCTTCGACGCGCGCAATTCGCCGCCCGAAGTCCGGCTCGTGCTCGGCGAGGTCGTGACGCTGCCCGGCGGCTGGTCGAGCTACCCGCCGCATCACCATCCGCAGCCGGAGATCTACCACTACCGCTTCACGCATCCGCAGGGTTTCGGCCACGCGGAGCACGGCGACGACGTCTTCAAGGTGCGCCAGTACGACACGATCCGATCCTGGCCGGCAACGATCATGCGCAGGTCGCCGCGCCCGGCTACGGCATGTACTACGCCTGGGTGATCCGCCACCTGCCCGGCAAGCCCTACGACGTTCCCGAGTTCACGGCCGAGCACGCGTGGACCATGGAGCCCGGACGCGAAGATCTGGGAGCCGCCGCCGCGTCCCGCCGCGGGCGGCAAGCCACGCGCGTGAGCCGAGTGACGGCAACGATCGACTTCATCTGCCTCGGCCGCGCCGCCGTCGACCTCTACGGCCTCGAGCGCGGCACGCGCCTCGAGGATGCGCAGCATTTCGCCAAGTACCTCGGCGGCTCGTCGGGCAACGTCGCAGTCGGCCTGTCGCGCCTCGGCCTCAAGGTCGCGATGCTGACGCGCGTCGGCGACGAGCACATGGGCCGCTTCGTGCGCGAGGCGCTCGCACGCGAGGGCGTCGACGTCACCGCCGTGCGCACCGACCCGCGCGCGCCTCACCGGCCTCGTGCTGCTCGGCATCGAGAGCGCCGAAAGCTTCCCGCACATCTTCTATCGCGAGAACTGCGCCGACATGGGCCTCGAGCCCGCCGACGTCGACGCGGCGCCGTTCGCAGCCGCAAAGGCGCTCGCGATCACCGGCACGCACCTGTCGACCGACGGCGTGCGCGCGGCCTCGCGTCGCGCCATCGCGCTCGCGAAGCAGCACGGCCTGCGAGTCGTGCTCGACATCGACTACCGTCCGGTGCTCTGGGGCCTTGCCGGCCACGGCGGCGGCGCCGATCGCGACAAGGGCTCCGCCGAAGTGACGCGGCAGATGCAGGCATTCCTGCCCGACTGCGACCTCGTGGTCGGCACCGAGGAGGAGATCCGCGTCGCCGGCGGCGGCGCGAGCGCACTCGAGGCGCTGCAGGCGATCCGCGCGCGCACCGCGCGACGATCGTCATGAAGCGCGGCGTCGCCGGCTGCGTGGTGTTCGAAGGGCCGATCCCGGCGAGCGTCGACCAGGGTCTCGTCGTCGGCGGATTTCCGGTCGAGGTGCTGAACGTCCTCGGCGCCGGCGATGCCTTCCTGTCCGGCTACCTGAGCGGCTGGATCGAGGGCCTGCCCGCCGCGCACTGCGGCCGGCGCGGCAACGCCGCCGGCGCGATCGTCGTCACACGCCACGGCTGCACGCCAGCCATGCCGACGCGCGCCGAGCTCGACGAATTCATGGGCCGCGCCGCGACCGCCGGCGCGGCCGGACGAGGACGCGCGCATCGCGCGCACTGCATCGCGCGATCGACGTGCAACGCCGTTCGCGGGCGACCTCTGCATCCTCGCCTTCGACCATCGCGCGCCAGGTCGAGCAGATCGCGGCCGCCAGCAGGCAGCCGACTACGCGCGCATCGCGGATTTCAAGGCGCTGGTCGCCGAAGCCGTGCTCTCGGTCGCCGCTGCGCCGCATCACGGCGCGCAGCCTCGGCGCCATCGTCGACGGCCGCCACGGCGGCAAGGCGCTCGCGCGCCTCAACGCGAGCGGCGCCTGGATCGGGCGTCCCGTCGAACTGCCCGGCGTCGCGGCCGCTCGAATTCGAGTCAACGGGCGGCATCGGGCTCGAGCTGCTTTCATGGCCGCGGCACCACGTCGTCAAGTGCCTCGTGAACTACCATCCGGCCGATCCCGTCGAGCTCCGGCTCGCGCAGGAAGCGCGGCTCGCCGAGCTTGCCGACGCGACGCGCGACGCTCGAGCGCGAACTCCTCGTCGAGGTGATCAGCTCCGGTCCCGGGCGCATCGCACGATGCCGCGCACGACGCCGACCGTGCATGCGCCGCCTCTACCACCTCGGCCTCCGGCCCGCCTGGTGGAAGCTCGAGGCGCAGCCCGCCGATGCCTGGCGCGAGATCGGCGACGGTCATCGCGGCGAACGACCCGCTCTGCCACGGCGTCGCTGCTGCTCGGGCTCGATGCCAGCGAGGAACAGGTCGGCGCAGTCTTTCGAAGTCGCCGCGCGCCATCCCGGTGTGCCGCGGCTTTGCGATCGGCCGCACGATCTTCGGGCAGCCTGCGCGCGACTGGTTCGCGGGCGCGATCGACGACGCGACCGCCGTCGCGCGCGTCGCGCGCGGGCTACGCGCGCATGATCGACGCTGTGGCGGCGTCGACGCCCGGCGGCGGCCGCGGCGTGAGGGGCGCATGAAGACGATCCGCCTGACGATGGCCCAGGCGCTGGTGCGGCACCTCGCCGCGCAGCGCATCCGCACGGCCGCGGGCAGCGACCCGCTCTTTCACGGCGTCTTCGCGATCTTCGGCCACGGCAACGTCGCCGGCATCGGCGAGGCGCTCGCGGCCAGCGACAAGACGCTGCCGACTTTCCGCGCGCACAACGAGCAGGCGATGGCGCACGCGGCAATCGCCTTCGCAAAAGCCAACCGGCGCCGCCGCATGATGGCCTGCACGACCTCGGTCGGCCCCGGCGCGACCAACCTCGTGACGGCCGCCGCGCTCGCGCACGCGAACCGCCTGCCGGTGCTGCTGCTGCCGGGCGACACCTTCGCGGGCCGCCAGCCCGATCCCGGTACTGCAGCAGCTCGAGGACTTCGGCGACCCGACTGTCACGGCCAACGACTGCCTGCGACCGGTGTCGCGGTTCTGGGATCGCATCACGCGGCCCGAGCAACTGCTCGCGTCGCTGCCGCAGGCGATCTCGGTGCTGCTCGATCCGGCCGACTGCGGGCCGGCGACGCTCGCGCTGCCGCAGGACGTGCAGGCCGAGGCATTCGACTACCCGCGAAGCGTTCTTCGCCGAGCGCGTGCACGACATCGAGCGGCCGCGCCCGGATCGCGCGCGGCTCGACCGAGGCGCTGCGGCGGATCAAGTCCTCGCGCCGGCCGCTCATCGTCGCGGGCGGCGGCGTGCATTACTCGGGCGCGCAGCCGGCAGCTCGCGGAGTTCGCCGCGCGCCACGGCATCCCGGTCGCGGAGACGCAGGCCGGCAAGGGCGCGCTCGCCTGGGATCACGCCTGCAACGCCGGCGGCCTCGGCGTCACCGGCTCGAGCGCCGCGAACGCGCTGCTTGCGGAATCCGACCTCGTGCTCGCGCTCGGCACGCGCCTGCAGGATTTCACGACCGGCTCGGGCAAGCTGGTTCACGACTTCGACGACCGCCTCGTCGCGGTCAACGTCGCGCGCCATGACGCGATCAAGCGCGGCGCGCCTCGCCGTGCGCGGCGACCTGCTCGCGACGCTCGCAGGAGCTCGCGCCCGGGCTCGCGGGCTGGGCCGCCGATCGCCGCCTGGCGCGAGCGCACGCGCGCGCTCGTCGCCGAGTGGAACCAGGCCGTCGACGCCGCGACGCGCGCGGCGCACGGGCCTGCCGACCGACGCGCAGGTGCTCGGCGCCGTCAATCGCGCGCTTGGCACGGGCGCGACCGTCGTCTGCGCCGCCGGCGGGCTGCCCGGCGAGCTGCACAAGCTCTGGCGCTGCCCCGAAGCCGGGCGGCTATCACGTCGAGTACGGCTACTCCTGCATGGGCTACGAGATTGCGGGCGGCCTCGGCGTGAAGATGGCAGGACCCGGCGCGCACGGTCGCCGTGCTGGTCGGCGACGGCAGCTACCTCATGATGAACTCGGAGATCGCGACCTCGGTCGCGGGCGGCCATCCGCTCCTCGTCGTGCTCTGCGACAACCGCGGCTTCGGCTGCATCCACCGCCTGCAGCGCGCGACGGCGGGCGAGCCGCACAACAACCTGCTGAAGGACTCGTTCCGCGGCCGAGGCGCCGGTCGACTTCGTGGCGCATGCCCGCGCGCTCGGCGCCGAGGCGTGACAGGGTTGCTGACGTCGCGGCGCTCGAGGCTGCAGTCGCGAAAGCACGGAATCGCCACGCGCACGACCGTGATCGTGATCGAGACCGACCCGCAGAGCGGCACCGCCGCGGGCGGCGCCTGGTGGAACGTGCCGGTCGCCGAAGTGTCCGGCGATCCGCGCGTGCGCGCCGCGCGCGAGGCCTGGCGCCGCGCAGTCGAGAAGAGACGGTGACGCATGAGCGTGCGCATCGGCATCAACCCGCTCACCTGGACGATCGACGACCTGCCCGAAGTCGGCGGCGAAACGAGCCTCGAGACCTGCCTGACCGAGGCGCGCGCTGCCGGCTTCGAGGGCGTCGAGCTCGGCTGCAAGTTCCCGCGCACCGCGCCCGAGCTCAAGGCTGCGCTCGCGCCGCACGGACTCGCGCTCGTCTCCGGCTGGTACAGCGCCGGCCTCCTCTTGCGGGACGCCGACGGCGGAATTCGAGGCAATGCGGCCGCATCGCGAGCTCCTGGCGCACTCGGCTGCGAACGTGGTCGTGGTCGCCGAGACGACCCGCTGCATCCACGGCGACCGCCGCACGCGGCTCTCGCAGCGTCCGGTGCTCGCACCGGCCGACTGGCCGCGATTCGCCGAGCGACTCGACGAGCTGGGAGCCCGGCTCGCAGGACTCGGGCTCACGCTCGCCTACCATCACCACATGGGCACGGTCGTGCAGACCGAGGACGAGGTGGACCGCCTGATGGACTCCTGCGACGACGCGGTCGCACTGCTGCTCGATACCGGCCACCTGACCTTCGCCGGCGGCGATCCCGCGCGGGTGGCGGCGCGCCATGCCGTCGCGCATCGCGCACGTGCACTGCAAGGACGTGCGCCGGGCCGTGCTCGATCGCAGCCTCAATCGCGATTCAGCTTCCTCGACGCCGTGCTCGACGGCGTCTTCACCGTGCCCGGCGACGGCTGCGTCGATTACCCGGCGGCACTTGCTCCCATTGCGCGCGCGAAGTTATCGCGGCTGGCTCGTGGTCGAGGCGGAGCAGGACCCGAGCGTCGCGCCGTCCGCGCAATACGCGAACCTCGGCTACCGCAATCTGCGCCGCTTCGCGGACGCGCAGGCCTGGCAATGAGCTCGGGGTTCGGCCGCCGCGGATTCCTGGGCTCCGCGATCGCCACTGCCCTGCTGCGCCCGTTCCGCGAGCTTCGCGGCCGCGCCCGGCTATTCGCGGCTGATGGAAGGCCCGATGGTCGGCGCCGTCACGGCCGATTCGATCACGTTCTGGGGCCGCGCGAGCGGCGAGTTCGACGTGGAAGTCGAGTACTCGACCGATCGTCGTTTGCGCTCAACGCGGAAGAGCGCGCCCGGTGCGCGCGATCGCTGCGACCGATTACACGGTGCGCATCACGGTCGACGGGCCTCGCGCCGTCGACGCGCTACTACTACCGGCTGCTGGGTCGACGGCATCCCGGACCGCTACCGCCTGACGCCGTTCTGCGACCCACACGGCGCCGGCGGGCGCGGCCGCCGTTCCGCCTCGCATTCGGCTCCTGTGCCCGCCACCAGCTCGATGCCGAGCAGCCCATCTTCCACGCGATCACCGCCGCGGAACCCGACGTCTTCTTCTGGCTCGGCGACAACATCTATGCCGACTCGGCTTCGGAATGGGTGTTCGCCGAGGACTATCGCCGGCAGCGCTCGATCGCCTCGTCGCTGCCGCTCCTGCGCTCCGTCCCGCAACTCGCCATCTGGGATGACCACGACTTCGGGCTCAACAATTCCGACTGGAACGAATCCGGCACGCGCGGCCTCGCTCGCGGCGTTCCAGAACTACTGGGCGAATCCGTCCTTCGGCTTGCCGGACTGCCCCGGCGTCTTCTTCAAGTACGCCTACGGCGGCGTGGATTTTTTCATGCTCGACGGCCGCTACTACCGCACGCCCAACGCGGAGCCGGACGGCGCGGACAAAGACGCTGCTCGGCAAGCGCCAGGGCGAGTGGCTGCGCGAGCAGCTGCTCGCGAGCCGCGCGCCGTTCAAGGTGCTCGCCTGCGGCAGCGGCTGGTCATCCGCGGACGGGCCGACGGGCGACACCTGGGGCGCATTCCTGACCGAGCGCAATGCGCTCTTCGATTTCATCCGCGACAACGCCATCGAGGGCGTGTTCTGCATTTCGGGCGACACGCATTTCGGCGAGGTGAACTGCATTCCGCGGTCGGAACAGGGCGGCTACGACCTCTACGACCTCGTGAGTTCGCCGCTTGCGCAGGCGACGGGCGGATCGTTCCTCGATGGCGACCCGGAGATGCGGATCCGGCTGCCCTGGTTCCGCACGGTCAATTTCGGGCTGCTCGACTTCGCCTGGGAGCCTGAGCCGAAGGTCACGTTCACGCTGCGCGACGTGCGCGGCGATCGCGTCTACGAGGCGCTCTCGCTGACGCCGGCCGAACTGAAGAACGGCGCCTCGACCTGGCGCGTCGAAGATGGACCCGAAGGAGCTCGAGCGCCGCGACGCTCGCGGCCGCGCCCCGCTACCTGATCCCGAGCGATTCCGCGATGTCGCGCCAGGACACGAACTTGTAGTTCTGGCGCTCGCGCGGCGAGAGGTTCCGCCCGTCCTGCACCACGAGCAGTCCGTCCGGGAAGCGTGCGCCGAGATTGCGCGCTGGCCACGTCGAGGCCATCGGTCTCCGATACGCCGTCGATGCCGCGCTCCGGGTCCGCGACGATATGGAAGCTGCCCACGAAAGCGTTGTCGCCCTCGCGGCGGTAGACCGCGTAGTTGTCCGAGCCCTGGTTCGATAGGACGATGAATCCCTTGCCGTCCTTGCCGCTCCAGACCGAGATGCCCTCGATGTCGTCCTTGAGGCCGTTCGGGCCGTCCACGCGGTCGATCTTCGCGCCGTTCCGCACCGCCGTCCGGCTTGGCCGAATACCGCCAGAGGCCGACATTCTCTTCATTGACGTAAAGCGCTCCCGTCTCGTCGTCCGCCGCGCAGCCTTCCGGCATGCGAGCCGACCTTGAACTCGCGCACCGGTCGCCGCAACCGCGCGACCGCCCTCCGCCGTGATGCTGCCATTGGCGATAGAGGCCGTCGTCATCGTTGTTGACGAAGACGTAGTACGCCGCTCGCATCCGCGTACATGCAAAGCCCATAGGGATCGGCGATACCGGTCGGCACCGGGTCGCCCGCGCGCGAGAGCTTGCGGGTCGCCGGATCGAGCCAATAGAGCGCAATCGACTTGTCGGTGCGGTTGCTGGCCGCGACGATGCGTGCGCGCCTTGCCGTCGACCATGAAGCCATCGCGCACGTCGACGTTGTTCATGCGCCCGTCGGGCAGGGTCTGCAGCAGCCGGCCCTCGAGGTCGTAGACGTAGAGGCCGAGGTTCTTGTCGGTCGCGATCGACCACGCTCTTCGACGGGATCCCGCGGATTGACCCAGATCGCCGGGTCGTCCGCTGCATCGCCCCAGGTCTGCAGCGGCCGGCGTCTCGAGCGCGGGTGTCACGGTATGCGCGCTGGTCGCCGCCTGCGCGCGCGGGTCGGCGAAGCCCCTGCCTCGACCGCAAGCGCGGCTCGCACCTCGCGCCAGCCGACGAGCTTGAAGTTGCTGTGCTCGCCGTCGTTGTCCTGGTCGGCGACGACGAGCAGGCCTTCGGGGAATGCGCTGCCCATCGGGGCCGTCGCGAGCGCGAGTCCCTCGATTCTCGCCGACGGCATCCACCTTGCCGCCCGCGCCGACCTGGAAGCGGCCGCTGCAGTTTGCCGTCGAAGTCGTAGACCGAAAAACGCTCCGCCGAGACGTCGGAGACGATGAGCAGCGACTTGCCGTCCGCGCCCTGCGCGAGCGCGAAGCCCTTGACCTCCTCCGAAATTCCGCCGCGCGGCGCCGGCAGGTCCACGATCTTGCGCGTCGGGTCCGTTTCGGGCTCGACCGGCAGCGACACGACGCCGAGCACTTCGTCTCCGTAATACATCGTCGCCGCTCGCGTCATCGACGACACAGTATTCGACGCCTTTGCCCAGCGGGACGCTTCGCACGAGCCGCGCCGTCGAGTGCGCCGCCCGTCGCAACGAGTTGCCATTGCAGCATCTGCGCCGCCATCCGTCATGCCGAGCGCATAGACGCGGCCCGGTGATCGGGCTCTGGAAGCTGCACAGTCCCGTGAGCTCGTCGTCCGCAATGATCGGCTCGCCCGGCAGGCGGATGAGCTGCGCCGATTCGTCGATCGTGTAGCCGATGAGGGCCGAACGCATCGGTTCATAGGCAATGCACGAGCGGGACCTTCCGCGCCGCCGAGGTCGAAGTCGTAGCGAACGGTCACGTGCGAGGCCTCGAGGTCGCCAATTCGCTGCCGCAGCGCGCCGTCCAGACCGTACACTTCGAGTCCGCCGGTGCCGCCCGCACCGAGGATCAAGCTCTTGGCGCCGTCCTGCGGGTGGACCCAGATCGCGACGCCGTTGGCGCCGTCCTCGGCCGTCGGTGCGGTCTCCGCGGCGGCGGCAACCGTTGCAGTCGACGGTTCGGCAGCCGGGCTGGGCGGATGTCCGCGAACAGCCCGCCAGGACCGCAATCAGGACGAGCGAGCCAGGCGCGAATGGGCATCGATTTTCCTTGCGGTCTGGACGGAATGAAATGAATGTTCTAAGTTTACACAAAATGGAAATTCTGTTTCAACCAGTTTGCCCGCATCCGACGGGCATCCGCGTGAATTCCCTGCTGGCTGCCTTCGCAACGGGACCTGCCCGACCGGCGGTGACCGACAGGGGCCAGGTCGACGCACTGTACCGCCGCAACCGGATGCGCGTGCTCATCGCGATCACGGTCGGTTATGCGATTGCGTATACCTGCCGGCTCGCCCTCTCCGTCGTCAAGAAGCCGCTCATCGACGAGGGAATATTTTCGCCCGAGGAGCTGGGCCTGATCGGCTCGGCGCTCTTCTACACGTACGCATTCGGCAAGCTGGTCAACGGCTTCCTCGCCGATCACGCCAACATGAAGATCTTCTTTGCGACCGGCGTGATTGCCTCGGCGCTCATCAACATCGGCATGGGCTTCTCGACCATCCTGTGGCTGTCGGTCGCGCTCTGGGCGCTGAACGGATGGTTCCAGGGCTTCGGCGCGCCGTCCGGCGATCGTGACGCTCACGGCCTGGTTCAGCAACCGCGAGCGCGGGCGCTTCTACGGCATCTGGAGCACCGCGCATTCCTTCGGCGAGGGACTCACCTACTACGTCGTCGCGCTCTTCGTCGCCTGGATTGGCTGGCGCGCCGGCTTCTGGGTGCCGGGCCTCTTCTGCATCCTCGCGGGCATCGGAATCTACCTGCTGATGCAGGACCGGCCGCCGACGCTCGGGCTGCCGACGGTGGCGGACTGGAAGAACGATCACCTCGCCCCGCTCGGCGCCGCCGGAAACGCGCGTGCTGACGATCCAGCTCTCGATACTGAAAATACCTGCGATCTGGATGCTCGCGCTCTCGAGCGCAACCATGTACGTCTCGCGCTACGCAATCGCGAGCTGGGGAATCCTCTACCTCCAGGAAGCGCGCGGCTACGAACTCGCCGAGGCCAGCCTCTTCATGGCGATCTACACGATCGCAGGCGTCGCCGGGTGCCTGCTGTTCGGCTTTCTCTCGGACACGCTCTTCTCGGCGCGGCGCCCGCCGGCCAACCTGCTGTTCGCGGTCGCCGAGCTGGTCGGCCTGGTCCTGATCTTCTTCGGCCCGCCGAACGCCTACATGCTCACGTTCGCCTTCATCCTGTTCGGCATCGGGCTGAATGGGCTCATCACCTCGCTGGGCGGCCTGTTCGCTGTCGACATCGCGCCCAAGAAAGTCGCCGGCGCCGCGATGGGACTCGTCGGTGTCTTCAGCTACATCGGCGCCGCGGTCCAGGAGAACATCAGCGGCTCGCTGATCGAGGCCGACATGCGCATGGTCGGCGACGTGCGCATCTACGACTTCGGCCCGGCGATCTCGTTCTGGATCGGCTCGTCCGTCATTTCCATGTTCCTCGCCGCCACCCTCTGGAAAGTGAAACTCCGCGAATGAGCCATTACGACTTCATCACCGTCGGCAACTACACCAAGGACACCATCGTCTCAGCCGCGGGCACGCGCTACGTGGATGGCGGCGGCTACAACTACGCCGCGCACGCCGCGCAACTCGCCGGGCTTCGCGTGGCGGCAGTGACGCGCCGCGCTGCGGATGACGCCGGCGTCACGGCGCCGCTCACGGCTGCCGGCATCGACGTCTTCGCATTCGACTCACCGAGCTCGACGCTGATGCGGCTCGAGTACCCGACGGCCAACGTCGACGAGCGAATCCTCTCCGTGAAGGGCGTCGCCGACCCGATCGGCCCGGAGCATTTCGACGGGCTCGACCGCCCACACCTTCCTCGTCACGGCCTCGATCCGCGGCGAAGTGAGCCCTGCGTCGGTCCGTGCGATGAAAGAGCGCTCGAAGCGGCTCGCGCTCGACGTCCAGGGATTCGTCCGGATCGTCTCGCCCGAAGGGCGCCTGCGCTACGAAACCTGGCCGGAGCGCGATCTCGTGCTCGGCATGACCGACATCCTCAAGACCGACGCGGTCGAGGCGGAATTCCTCACGGGCACGGCGGACATCCGGGAAGCCGCGCGCATCCTCGCCGCTCTCGGCCCGCGCGAAATCGTGCTTGACGCACAAGGACGGGCTCCTGGTGCTGGCGGACGGCAAGTACCACGCCGCTGGATTCCATCCGGTAGAACTCCGCGGGCGCAGCGGTCGCGGCGATACCTGCGTCGGCTCGTACGCGTCGCGCCGGCTCGACGCCGACCCGGCCGAGTCGACGCGCTGGGCCGCGGCGCTTACGAGCCTGAAGCTCGAAGCCGAGGGGCCGATCCACCGCAGCCGCGCCGACGTCGAGCGCCTGCTCAAAGAACGCTACTGATGCATCGCCTCGTCGCGATCGGTTGCCTGCTGCTGCTCGGCGGTTGCGCGAGCCAGCGGCCCGATCGCCGAATTCCTCGCGTTCGGCGACGGCGGCTATAACTACGAATATCGTCGATACGTCCGACGAGCCCGGCCCCAGGACGCACGAGGCATTCGTCGAGGAGGAACGGCTCGACTGGCTCGATGACAAGCGGCCGCCCGCCGAATTCGAGCCGACACCCGCCTACCGCGTGCCGGAGACCGGCACCTGGATCATGGCGAGCGGCCAGGCTGCCGTCGCAAACGCCATGCGGCTCTACTGCGAGGGACCGCCCGAGTGCGAGTTCGCCGTCATGCTCGGCGACAACATCTATCCGGACGGCGCGACGGCGGGCGCGGACGGGCGCGACGACGCCGAGCGCTTTCGCAAGATCCTGTACGAGCCCTACGCGCCGCTCGCAAAGTTTGCCGATGATTTCCGGATCTACGTCGCGCTCGGCAATCACGACTGGCGCACCTCGCGCGAAGGCGCGATGGCGCAGGTCCGCTACCACGAGCAGACGCGGCCCTTCTACATGGATGGCATCCGCTATCGCGTCGCGCCGACCGGCGATCCGCGCGAAGTCGAGATCTTCGTCCTCGACACCCACGTGCATGCTGTCGGGCGTCACCGTGCTCGAAGACGAGCTCGCCGACGACGGCAGCGAACTGCACACGGAAGAAATCGATCCCCCGCCCGCCTGGTCTCTGCCCCAGGACGACGTCGAGCGCGGCATGGCTGACTGGCTCGAACAGAGCCTTGCGAATTCACCCGGCACGCTGGAAGATCGTGATCGGTCACCACCCGATCTGGTCTTCCGCGGGCAGCAAGTTCCAGCAGGCACGCGCCCTGCGCGCGCTCATCCTGCCCGCGCTCTGCCGTCACGCCGACATGTACCTCGCAGGCCACGAGCACACGCTCGAGCTGCACACCGATGCCTGCAAGGATGTGCCTGAAGCACGGGGTCGGCCGCCGCTGCTGGAAGTCGTCTCCGGCGCCGCCGGCAAGCAGAGGCCACTGAATACGGCTTTTGCCCGTCACCAGGTCAAGGCCAACCCGGAGCTGACGAGCGTCTGGACCCGCGGCCTGCTGTGGGGCTTTGCGCATGTGACACTCGCGGCCGATGAGGCCACAATCCAGATGATCTCGACACCGGACGACGGCAGCGGCGAGCCCGAGGTCGCCTATGAACGCCGGTTCGACCGGCGAAGCGGACGGTAATCCATGACGGCCAAACTCGAGCAACTCGGTCACTACATCGGCGGACGCCGCGTCGCCGGGACGCTCCGGCCGCTCGGCGCCCGTCTACAACCCCGCGCTCGGCGTCGCTGCGACGGAAGTCGCCCTCGCCTCCGCCGACGAAACGCGCTCGGCGATCGCCTCGGCGCGCGCCGCCTTGCCGAATGGTCGGACACGCCTGCGCTCCGGCGCGCACGCGTGCTGTTCCGCTTCCGCGACCTGATCGAGAAGCACGCGGACGAGCTTGCCGACGATCATCACGCGCGAGCACGGCAAGGTGCTCCCGATGCGCGCGGCGAAGTCACGCGCGGGCTCGAGATCGTGGAGTTCGCCTGCGGCATTCCGCAGCTGCTGAAGGGCGAGTACAGCGATGCGGTCGGGCGCGGCATCGACAGCTGGTCGCTGCGCCAGCCCGTCGGCGTCTGCGCCGGCATCACGCCATTCAACTTCCCGGCGATGGTGCCGATGTGGATGTTCCCGATCGCGATCGCCTGCGGGAATACCTTCGTCCTGAAGCCGTCCGAGAAGGATCCCGGCTGCCCGATGCGGCTCGCCGAGCTTCTGACCGAAGCCGGCGCGCCCGCGGGCGTGCTGAACGTCGTCAACGGCGACCGCGAAGCGGTCGACACGATCCTGACCGATCCCGGCGTCGACGCCGTGAGCTTCGTCGGCTCGACGCCGGTCGCCGAGCACGTGTACCGCACAGGATCGGATGCCGGCAAGCGCGTGCAGGCGCTCGGCGGCGCAAAGAACCACATGGTCGTGATGCCGGACGCCGATCCCGCCGGCGTCGCGCACGCGCTCGCAGGCGCGGCCTACGGCTCCGCCGGCGAGCGCTGCATGGCGATCTCCGTCGCCGTCGCGGTCGGCGATGCGGGCGACCGGCTGATCGCGGCGCTGAAGCCCGAGCTCGCGGCCATCAAGGTCCTGCCCGGCACGTCCGAGGGCGCGGACATGGGCCCGCTCGTCACGCGCGAGCATCTCGAGCGCGTGCTCGGCTATGTCGAGACCGGCGTCAAGGAAGGCGCCGAGCTCGTCGTCGATGGGCGCAAGCTCGCGGTCGCGGGCCACGAGCGCGGCTTCTTCATGGGGCCGGTGCTGTTCGACGGCGTGACCGAGTCGATGCGCATCTATCGCGAGGAGATCTTCGGGCCGGTGCTCGTCGTGCTGCGCGTGCCGGACCTCGACGAGGCGCTCGGCCTGATCGAGCGCCACGAGTTCGGCAACGGGACTTCCATCTTCACGCGCGACGGCGGCGCCGCGCGCGAATTCAGCCGGCGCGTGGCTGCCGGCATGGTCGGCAGTCAACGTGCCGATTCCGGTGCCGATGGCATTCCACTCGTTCGGCGGCTGGAAGCGATCGCTGTTCGGGCCGCTGCACATGCACGGGCCCGACGGCGTGCGCTTCTACACGCGGCTCAAGACCGTGACGGCGCGCTGGCCCGAGGGTTCGCGCGGCGCCGAGTTCACGATGCCGACGATGAAGTAATGCGGGCCTGGCGCGTCCGACGAACGCGCGTGACGCCCCTGAACGCAAGGAAGAGCACCGATCGCGACCAGCAGCCAGGCGCCGATCCCGAGGCGTCGAACGGCCCGCCGGTCTGTTGCACCCATCTGCTCCGCCGACTCCGACATCGCCATCGGCCGAATTCGCCGAGGGCCTCTATCGCTTCCTGCTGTTGGCGTTGTGCTGCTTGTAGAGCGGCCAGAACGCCATGGCGGTGACCAGGAGCGGGACCGCGAATGCGAGCGGCGCGAGCCTGTGCTTCCAGAAGTACGGAACCGCAATCGTCGCGGTGGCGAGAAGCACGAGGAGGACGCCCTTGCCGCTGCCGTCTGCCGACCGCCGCGCGCGCCATGTCGCCGCCCAGCAGGTCGGCGAGCGTCACCTTGATGTCGATGAAGCCGTTCGTGGAAATGACGCTGACGAACACGGCGACGAACAAGAAGACTCCATACCCGATGGCGACGTCGATGCCGACATTCTCGAATCATCGCCTTCACATGCCTGCCAGCTTCGGCCGGTCATGCCGGCGCCTCCCGGAAACTGAAATTCAGCGCGAGGCAGACCAGCAACTGCCACACGGCGTGTCCGATGAGCAGGTTCGGATCGAACGAGAATTTCAGGTCAAAGGCCGCGCCTCCGAGCGCTCCCGCGGCGAGAGCGAGCGGCAACAGCTTCCAGGTGAATGCACGCGGAGCGATCGCGACCACTGCAATACCTGACAGTAGCGCGGCCGCGCTGCCGGCCAGGATGAACGACGTGATCATGTCGTAGCCGATCGGCCCGTCGATGACGAATCGGACGGCGAGATAGTAGATCGCAGCGCTTGCAACGCACATCGCCAGGAACCGGATGACACTTTGCCGTGGTCCGATAAAGGGCGCCAAGACCAGCGCGCCGAATACCGCGCCTACGACGTAATGGAACCAGAGGCCCGTTTCAGGAATTCCCTCTATCGTTTCGAGCTTCTCCGCAAGCAGCGCGAGGAGGGCATAGCCGACGATGGAAGCCAGGGCGAGTGCGATCCTGAGAACCAACGAAGTCGGGGTCCGAGAGTAACTGGTGCCGGTGGAGCGGCTCATCGACGTAGACGCCTACGGATACCGCTGAGAAACCGCCTAATCTCATCACTGCGGCCAAGGCCCGGTCCCGCAAGGTGCCGGGCCTTTCTACCCCTTTATGTAGGGCAATTCCATCCCCACGCCGAAGCTGAACAAGTACTTACGTCGCCGTCGGTGATTAGTTGGCCGAAATGACGTAAAACATCCCGTCATTGATGACGTTCAATTGTAGTTAGGCCGCACCCGAATTCCGACGACTCGACCATGCGACACGAGGACGCAGCCATCTCTACCCGCAGTAGCTTAGGATCAGGCTCCTATGGAGGGTCTCAATGAAACGAACGTCGATCATCGCTGCGCTCGTGCTGTCGGCTGTCTCGAGCGCCATCGCGCAGCAGCAGAGCGCACACACACGAGATGCGGCGAGCACCGAGCAGGCCGTGCAGCAGCAGGATCAGGAGCGGATTCACGCGCAGATCACCGCCGACACCATCGCGCTTCGCCGGATCTATGCCGATGACTTTCTCGGCATCGGACCGACCGGCGTCGTGCGTAACAAGGCAGAGGTCATCGCTGACTTCACAACGCATGCGCTGACGTACCAATCCATCACCACCGCCGAGGTTCGCGTGCGCGTGTATGGAAATACCGCGGTGGAAACCGGTCGCTCCACGATGGTCGGACAGGACAAGGGCAAGGACGTCCCGCGCGAAAATCGTTTCACGCGCGTCTGGGTCATGACGGACGGGAGGTGGCAGCTGGTGGCGAATCACTATTCGCTGATGACCACGCAATAGGAATCATGCGGTTCTGGCAGAGGTTGCGGTACGTCGAGGGTGAGCGCGAGGGCGAGGCCGTGCTCCGGGAGCGGCCTAACAAGCCGCTGCAGCCGACGAGCGGCGGGGAGGTCACGGTAGAGTGATCATCGGGTTCGCCGCTCGCAGCTGAGCGGCGGTCGTTAGAACGCCAATTAGTGCTCGCGCCTGAAGTCTTCGCTCGGTGACTGACACCTCAGACCATTGGCGCATCAGGAAGGGAAAACGCTATGCCGATCACAGCATTCAGCAGCGTCAGCGACGGCCTCGATGCGAATCGACGAAATCGCGAGCATTTCACTGCCGACATCGACGTCCAAGACGAAGGCCGATGGGTTCCGTATGCGGATGGTGTCTGGTTCCAGCCTTGCTGCTTCAACGTCACGTCTGGGGGATTCAGCGTCGTTCTGAAGGGATTGCCGGGCGCCAAGCTCGGTGTTCACTACCACGTCGGGACCGTGCGCGGCTATACCCTGGCTGGGCATTGGCGATACCTGGAGCATGACTGGGTTGCAAAACCAGGGACGTTCATCTACGAGCCCGCCGGTGAAGCTCACACTTTGGTCATCACCGACGACTCGCCTGAGCCAGCTCTGATTGTATTCATCGTCGAGGGCGGCCTGATCTATCTGGACAAACCGGTCAACGGTGGCTTTGCTGCATATGAAGATGGATTTAGCATTCTCGAGCTTATGTCGCACCTATTACCGCAAAGCCGGTCTAGATGCGAGCGAGTTAGATTTGCTGATTCGATAAGTGGAATGCGGCCTAACTTTGCGATGCAGCGTTCGGCGCTTGTCGTCACGCCGCTTGCAAGAGCTGCAAACGGCATTCAGAGGTTTCGATCAGCAAGCGGCACGCCGACTGCGTCGCCGCCGCTGATCGCGGACGCTGACCGCGCGAAAATTTCGTGGTGCCGGTGGAGGGACTTGAACCCCCGACCTCTCGCTTACGAAGCGACTGCTCTACCAACTGAGCTACACCGGCAGCGGGGCGCGCAGTATAGGCAAGGCCCGGGGCCCGGGCAACGCGTCAGGAACCCTGGCTGGCGGACCCGGATCACGACATCGACGGCCACCGACTCCGTGCCGGGCGGCAGCGGCGGCAGGCGCGCGAACTCCACGGCGCCCGGCGGCACGTCGATCAGCTCGCCCGTGTCCTCCACGTGGATGTGGTAGTGCGGGCTGCATGTTCGAGTCGAACACCCCGCGATCCGGGTCGACCTGCATGGGCCTTGAGCAGCCCCTTCCCGGCGAAGAGGTTCAGCGTGTTGTAGACCGTCGCCTTGGAGACCTGGGTCCCCGCCTCGGCCAGCGTCTGGATGATCTGCTCGGCCGTCAGGTGCTGGTCGCGCGCGAACAGGAGCTCGGCGATCCGCATGCGCTGGGCGGTTGCCTGGATGCCCCGCTGCTCGAGCTCGGCTCTGGGGGCTGGTCTGGGCCTTGGCGTGGTTCATTGGGCGGCAATATACGCTCTGGCGGAAATCCTCTCAAACGCCGCGAATTTTCGCGAGGGAGGTCAAGCGGGGCAATCGCTAGCCTCGCCGCATGATTGACAGAACCTCGGCGCCACGCGGGCACACGCTGCCCGAACTCCTCACGATGCTGGGCATCGCGGCAGTCATCGCCGGCTCGGCGGTTCCGGTCTTCTCCAATCTCCTGCTTGAGAGCCGCATGAATGCGGCCGTAGCGACGGCAATTCATGCGGTCAATCTCGCGCGGCAGTTCTCGGCGACTCGGAGTGAAGCGATCCAGCTGTGCGGCAGCGACGACATGCAGGACTGCTCTGGCCGGCCGGACTGGACGGCAGGGCTTCTGCTCACCGACGACGGCGATCGCTTTCGCCAGGGCGTCGCCCTGCCCGAAGGCGCTGGCGCACCGCGCATTCGTTCGAATCGCGCGATCCTGGACTTCGAGGCTGGCACCGGATTCGCAACACCAGCGACGCTGACGGTTTGCGACCGGCGCGGTGCCCGCGCCGCGCGCGCGGTCATCGTCAGTCGCAGCGGGCGACCGCGCACGAGCATCGGGACGCTTCGGATCGCGTGCTGACATGTTGATAGAGCGAACCGTCGGCGGCTTCACGCTGGTCGAGACGCTGGTTGCGCTCGCGCTCATGCTCGCGGGACTCGCCGGCGCGGGCATCGTGCTCGGCCAGAGCATCCAGTACGAACGTGAATCTCCCACCGTCGCACTGCCATTCGCCTGGCGGGCTCGCTTGCCGAAGAATTGCGTGCAGTGGATCGCGATGCCGCCGCTTCGCTCCCACTCGATGCACCGGAAATCCTCGATTGGTCGGCTGAGGTCGAAGCGGTGCTGCCGGCCGGCGCAGTTGCACGCGTCGTAGTCGATGGCGGAATGCCGGCGGGATATACGAATCACGATCGAATGGCCGGTTGCCGGCCTCGGCCTCCAACGGCTCGTGCTGCCGGTGACGACATGAATCGCGAGGTCGGGCTCACGCTAGTCGAAATCCTGGTTGCGATGCTGCTCATGTTGGCCGTGATCGCCGCTTCGACAACCTTCGTCGTCCGCGGTCGCGCGGCACACCGAACGGGAGAAGCTCTCGCCCAACTCGAGGAATCGCTTGATGCGGCGTTCAGCCTGCTGGTCGATGAGATCCGGCTCGCCGGATATCTCGGTCTTGCGCCGCCGGCGACGGCGGTCACGGGGTCGACGCCTCTCGGCGGCGCCGAACGACCTGATCTCGCCGTCGCCGGAAACTGCGGCAATTCACTCGCCCACGATCTCGAATCGCCAATCGTGGCCGTCAATGCCGCCTATGCCGCAGCGGCCGGCGTGCCGCTCGGCTGCCGACGCATCGCCGCAATGGCCGCGCCGTGCCGACGCGCGGATACTCTCGTCATCCGCCACGCGGCCGCCGAGTCGACAAGCGCCCAGGCGGGACGCCTGCAGCTCGAGACCAATCTTCGCGCTGCCGCGTCTGGCCGCAAACGGCGGAGAGCGGCTTCGGCCCGACGCGCGGCGGCATGACCTCGAAGTCGAGCGTGTATTACGTCAGCCGCGATTCGACCGGACAGTCGCGACTGGCCATCGTTGCGGCGCAAGCGGCTGGTCGGTGGAACGCGGCCGGCGTTCCAGGACGAGGAACTCGTCAGCGGCATTGCGGACCTGCAAGTCAAGGTCGGCCTCGACGATGCGGCGGATCCGGACACCTCGGTCGACCGGTGGGTCAACCCGGACGATCCGGCCTGCGACGGCATGCCGCGGGCAATGCGCATCGAGCTCGAAGCACAGAGCGACGTTCCCGAACGCGACCAGCCGGACATGAAGCCGACGCAAGCGCGCCTCGCGCGTCGTCGAATTGCGCAACGCAGGGGTTGCAGCCTTGAAGTGCCGGTGAGCGGGGATCGGCGCTCGTCGTCGTCCTGGTGCTGATGTCCGGCCTCGGCGCGCTCGCGCTCGCCGCGGCAGCGGCCGCCATGACCGCGCTCGCCCTCGCCGGCCACCAGCAGATGGCGCAGAACGCGTTTGAAGCCGCCGAAGCCGGCATCGTCAATGCGCTGCTGGCGGCTGCGGAAGCGCGCGAGGGCGGCACGCCGAGCGGCGACGATTCTTCCCGATGTCGCTACGGCACGGGCGGAATACCGCACCGAGACTCGCGAAGCCGAAGGGCCGGGCACGCTTCCGGCTGGATTCAGCATCGGCGAGAACGCCGGAACATTCACTGCGAAGCATTTTTTCATCACGGCCGACGCGGAGTCCGGCCGCGGCGCCACGGCGCGACTCGAGCAAGGCTTCTACTTCGTGGTGCCTGCCTCGTGAACATGCAAAGTCGCGTTGCCTACGTGCTCTCAATAGCGCTCGTTGTGGGCATGATGCTGGCACCTATCAGTCGCGCGGACCTGGATGAAGCCTGGTTACACCGCGCGCAACTTCCGGAAGGAGTGAGTCCGCTGCTCGGGATCATCCTGGATCGCTCGACCGCTACGTCCAGGCCGATGTCAATCAACGAACCTTACGATCCGCTTCGCGATTACGGAGCCGGACTGCCTGCTGACTCGCGCTGCGACCCTGCGAAAGCGTACTGGAGACGAGGCCCAGGTCATGCTCCGGACTGCAGCCAACAGGCGGGACTCGACATCGCACCACAGAGTCCTGCATCCGGCCTGCAATGTGAAATGGCACGCAACGCACTCATGGCACAGGGCTATTTCATTGCCTCTCGCGCGGCCCAATGGAATACGGCTGCGGGCAGTGGCAACTGGACTGCGCTGCGACCCGAAAGCGAGGCCGCCGTCGAATGCCGCGCAGACCGCGGACTACATGGCGCGACGCGCTGGCAGCTGGTTTGCGAGCGACGGAACGGAAACGCCCTGGGCCGACGCAGCCACGCGCGAGATCGCGTGGGATCGATCGCCGCTTGCCGATCCCTACATCTTCTATACCGGGAACATCCTGAATTACCTGCGGGGAGCCCGTGCGACAGTTGAGCGCAGCATGGCTGAGACGATGTCGAGCCAGCTGTCCCAGGCCCTGGCTGCAACCCGCGACCTCGAGGTCGCGCTGATTCTCGTCGATGACGATGGCCCCGAAGGCGGATACGTCGCCAGTGCGCCGTCTGCGAATGGCCTCGTCGCAGCCACCGTGAAATTGCTCTCGGGCGCGGCTCCCGCAGGAGGCGCGCCGCTCGCGGAAACTCTCGTGGAAGCCACAAGCTGGCTGCAAGGGGGACCGAAGAGGTTCGGTGTCGATCATCGCGCCGATCCCGCGGCTGCAAACCCGCTTGCACCTGACCGGTACCTTTCCCCGTTCACTCATGCTTGCCGGCCCGTCTCGCTCGCTTTCCTCACGGCCGGCGAAGCCTCCGACGACGAGCTTGCCGCGGCTGCAATGACTGAATTCCCAGGATTCGAAGAGCTGACGAGCGGCTGTGGAACGAGCTGTCTCGGGGCACTGAGCCATTGGCTTGCGGCGGCGGACCTGCGCGAAGACTTGCCCGGAACCCAGTCGGCACCGATCAGCTGGATCACGCCGTTGCCGCAGCCTGCCGCAATCGATGCGGAGATTGCGTCGTTCGACGATCCACTTGCGTACATCAACCTGGTCGCGCGCGCATTTCAACACGACGCGGCGATTGCCGCTGATCCCCAGCTTTCAGCTGCCAGCCTGACCCCAATGGATTCCGGCACTAGCGAACCTGGAGTCATCCTTGGCCTCACCGCTCCGGTCGCCAGGCAACGATGGCCTGGCAATCTGCTGCGATATGCATTCCGGGCGCCGGCAGGTCCGCTTGAACCACCCGTCCTCGTCGATCGCGACGGCCAGGCCGCAATCGATCATGCGAGTGGCCTGCCGTTGCCGACGACACGAAGCCTGTGGAGCGACGCGCCGGACTCGAACCTGCTCGTCGGCGGCGCCGCGGGCAGGCTGCCGCGCGCCGAGGAAAGGCAAATGCACACCGACATTGCGAGTGACCGGCTGTTGGATGCGGCCAACCGGCTGGAGCCCGGTAATCCCCATTTCAATCGAGGGACCTTCGGATTGAGTGCCACCGACCCGGAGCCGCTGGACGACGTACTGTCCTGGGCCGCCTCTCAACGCACTCTCGGTGATCCCGGTCCGCAAGGACCAATCATCGTCGAGTATCCGGAATCCAGCCTTCAGGTTGCGTACACCGCGACACACGACGGCATGCTTCAGGCGTTCGATGCGGCAAGCGGCGTCGAACTCTGGGCATGGATGCCGAAGGAAATGCTGCCGCGTATTCCGACCCTCATGCGAAATGAAGCGACGACCGCACGCAGCCACGGCATCGACGGTCCAATCGTCATGCACCGCCACGACGCTGACGGAAATGGCCATATTTCTGTCGAAGACGGCGAACATCTCTGGCTAGCCTTCGGTCTCGGCCGCGGCGGTGATCGCTATTACGCGCTCGACATTTCCGCGCCCATGGACCCTCGCCTGTTGTGGTCGATTGCGCTTCCCGATTCGGCCGACAAAAACCGGGCCGAACCCGTCGTGACGCGGCTTGCGATCGATGACTCAGGGCAGAGCATGGGCGACTGGGTGGCTCTGCTGGCGGTTGGGAATTCACTGCATGTTGCCGACGCCACGGACTGGCGAAATCCTGTGGTCGGCAGGCACCAACGGTCCTGAACTTGCGGTCGCGGAATTCGCGAGCCTGTCGAGCGCGCCGCGGGCGCTGGATCTCGACGGAGACGGATACCTCGATCGGAGCTACGTCATCGACGTGACCGGCGGGCTGTGGCGATTCGACTTCACGACCGGCCGCAGGGGAAGCGAACTTGCGACGGCCCACAAGCTTGCGAGGCTCGGAACCGGCCCCCATCGTTTCTACGCATCGCCCGACGTTTCCATCGCACGTATCGGCAACGACAACCGTATCTCGATCGCAGTGGGTTCCGGCCAGATCTCGAAGCCGCGCGAAGCAATCACAGAGGACCGCGTGTATGTGATATTCGACCTGGAAGCCACAGGCAGTCCCCGCGAAATCTCGGAGGCCGATCTTTACGATGCCACTGACGCGGCGGACGCCATGCCGCCCGATGCGCCCGGCTGGTTCGTACGGCTCGATGCGCACGGACCGGGAGAGAAAGTCATCGGCTCCACCGTCACATTCGACCATGTACTTCGATTCCAGACCTACCAGCCGCTTGCGATCGACGAGGCGGCGCCATGCGGCCCGCCGCGATCCGTGTCGCGACTGTATGCGCTGGACGTTCGGACCGCGCTGCCGCACGCGATCGCCGTGGAGTCGGAGGACGAGGAGCCCGAGGAAATTCCCGCTTCCGGCCTCCGGTCGGCGCCCGATTTGGATTTCCCGGGCGTTGGCAGGAACCCTGCGAGGGTTGCCGCCCTCGCCCCTTTGGGATCATTGGCGGCGAAACCTTCGATCCCGGCTACGCCGGAGATCCCGTGAGGACGTCATGGCGAAAGCTGACGCCGCCGCCGGTTTCACCCTGATCGAAGTCGTGATCGCGCTCGCGGTCGTCGCAATCACGACGATGATCGCGGCGTCTATCATACCGAAGCCACGTTCGTAAGCAGCCACCGCGTGCAGGCGGTCCAGGCACTGCTCGTCGCGGCGGTGGAACAGGAAAAGTTTCACCTGGCGCAATGGTAGATATGGCGACCGACTCGATGCCATCGGCGGGCGAGGACCCTCCGGGTCTTCCCGTGTCGTCCCAAACGACTGGCGGGCATTACGCACTCGCAATCGCGACGGCTACGGCGGCGGAGTTCCGCGTCGTAGCGACAGCCGCCAGTGATCGCGCGGATCCGCTGTGCCGGATCCTTTCCATCGACCAAAGCGGCCGACGCCTGGCGATGGATTCGCGCGGCGCCGACAGTTCACGGCGCTGCTGGTAGCGATCTAGCGCCCGGCTGACTCGGATTTCGCGACCTGGCGAAGGGCCTGCGGCAGTCCGAACACGACGTGCTCTTCGCGGCCGACCACTTCGACCGCCTCGCGCCCGCCCCACTCGCGCAAGCGTCTCGACGACGTCTTTGACCAGCGACTCCGGCGCCGAAGCGCCGGCCGTCACGCCGACCGCGCTGCTTGCCCTCGAACCACTCGGGCTTGAGGTCCTCCGCCCCGTCGACGAGGTAGCCCGGAATGCCCGCGCGTCGTCGCGATCTCGCGCAGGCGATTGGAATTCGAGCTCGACTGCGAGCCGACGACGACGATCACGTCGCACTGCGCGACCAGCTGCTTCACCGCATCCTGGCGGTTCTGCGTCGCGTAGCAGATGTCTTCCTTGCGCGGCGTCGCGAGCGTCGGAAAACGCTCGCGCAGCGCGGTCATGACCTTCGCGGTGTCGTCCACCGAGAGCGTCGTCTGCGTCACGACGGCGAGCTTCGCCGGGTCGCGCACCGCGAGCTTCGCGGCGTCGGCCACGGTCTCGACCAGGTGGATGTGCCCGCCATGCGCGCGTGTCGAAGCGCCCCATGGTGCCCTCGACCTCCGGGATGCCCGGCGTGGCCGATCAGGATCACGTCGCGCCCGTCGCGCGCGTACTTGCCGACTTCCATGTGCACCTTGGTGACGAGCGGACAGGTGGCGTCGAACACCGTGAGCCCGCGCCGCGCGGCCTCGTCCTCGACGGCGCTCGGCACGCCGTGCGCGCTGAAGATGACCGTCGCGCCGTCCGGCACGGCATCGAGCTCGTCCACGAACACGGCGCCGAGGCCGCGCAGGCGGTCGACCACGAACTTGTTGTGCACGACCTCGTGGCGCACGTAGATCGGCGCGCCGAACAGCTCGATCGCGCGCTCGACGATGTCGATCGCGCGATCGACGCCGGCGCAGAACCCCCGCGGATTGGCGAGCAGGATCTTCATCGGCGCCGTCGCCTTTCTCCGCCCGCTCGACGAACAGCGCGTCGATGATCAGCATGATCGCGCCGGTCGTGATGCCGATGTCGGCGACGTTGAACGCCGGGAAGAATGCATCGCCCCAGTGGAAGTGCAGGTAGTCGACGACGTAGCCGTCCGCGAAGCGGTCGTAGGCGTTGCCGACGGCGCCGCCGAGGATCAGCGCGAGCCCGATCGCCAGCCAGTACTGGCCGCGAGCCGGCAGCGAGCGCAGCCAGCACACGATCGCGATCGCGATCGCGCCCGCGAGCCCGAGGAAGAACCAGCGCTGCCAGCCGCCCGCCTCGGCCAGCAACCCGAAGGCGGCGCCCTCGTTGTGCAGGCGCGTGAGGTCGAGCCAAGGACCGACCGGCCAGGATCTCGTACAGCTGGAAGTTGCCGACGACGTACCACTTGGTGAACTGGTCGAGCGCGACCACGATCGCCGAGAGCCACACCCAGATGAGCGCGGTCTTTCCCTGGATGAGCGGGTCGCATCATGCGAAGCGCCTCGTTTCGCCGGCGCCGTCGAGGTTGGTCACGCAGCGCCCGCAGATCTCCGGATGCTTCGGGTCTGCGCCGACGTCCGCGCGGCGGTGCCAGCAGCGCGCGCACTTGGGCGCCGGATCCAGCACGGACACCGAGATCCACGCGCCCTCCTTCGCCACCGACTGCCGCGGCAACGGCAGCCGCCGGGCGTTCCGCGGCCGGCCGGATCCTCGCCTGCGAGGTGATCAGCAGGAAGCGCAGCTCGTCGCCGAGCGCCAGCCATGCGTCGATGCTGCGCCTCGTCGAGATAGACGTCCACCTCCGCCTCGAGCGGCGCGCCGAGCTCGCCCGCGGCGCGCAGCCGCTCGAGCTCGCGCGCGACGTCGGCCTTGAGCGCGATGACCGCATTCCAGTCGATGGTACTCTCCGTTCGCGACGGCGGGCAGCTTCCACCACGTCGAGAAGAACACCGACGCGTCGCGCTCGCCCGGCAGGTACCTCCAGATCTCCTCGGCGGTGAACGAGAGGATCGGCGCGAGCCAGCGCACCATCGCCTCGGCGATGTGGAACATCGCGGTCTGCGCCGAGCGGCGCGCGTCGCTCTTCGCCGGCGTCGTGTACAGCCGGTCCTTGAGGATGTCGAGACAGAACGCGCCGAGCTCCACGACGCAGAAGTTGTGCACCTTCTGGTAGATCAGGTGGAACTCGTACTTGCGGTAGGCCTCGATCGACCTCTTCCTGCAGGCGCGCCGCGCGCGCGAGCGCCCAGCGGTCGAGGTCGACCAGCTCGCTCGACCGGCAGCGCATCGCGCGCCGGATCGAAGCCCGCGAGGTTGCCGAGCAGGAAGCGCACGGTGTTGCGCATGCGCCGGTAGCTGTCCGACATGCGCTTCAGGATCTCGTCGGAGACGCTCATCTCGCCGCTGTAGTCGGTCGCCGCGACCCAGAGCCGCAGCACGTCGGCGCCGAGCGTCTGCATGACCTTCTGCGGCGCGATCACGTTGCCGAGCGACTTCGACATCTTCCGGCCCTTCTCGTCCACGGAGAATCCGTGCGTGAGCACCTGGCGGTACGGCGCGACGCCGCGTCCCGCGCATCGGACGTGAGCAGCGAACGAGTGGAACCAGCCGCGATGCTGGTCCGAGCCTTCGAGGTAGATGTCGGCCGGGAACGGGATGAGGCCGGGCCGCAGCGCCGGCAGGCAGTGATGCACGACGCCCGAGTCGAGCCAGACGTCCATGACGTCGTGGCATTTCTCGTAGACGAGCGCTTCGTCGCCCGAGCAGGTGTCGCGGATTCAGCGCGAACCAGGCCTCGATGCCGCCCTCGGCGACGAGGTCGGCCACCTGCTCGAGCAGCTCCGGCGTCTGCGGATGCGGCTCGCCGGTTTCCTTGTGCACGAACATCGCGAGCGGCACGCCCCAGGCGCGCTGGCGCGAGATGCACCAGTCGGGCCGCGTCTCGATCATGCTGGTGATGCGCTGCTCGCCCCAGTCCGGGAATCCACTGCACGCCGCGGATGGCGGCGAGCGCGTCGCGGCGCAGGCCCGCCTTCTCCATGCTGAGGAACCACTGCGGCGTCGCGCGGAAGATCACCGGCGACTTGTGGCGCCAGCAATGCGGGTAGCTGTGGCGGATCTGACTCGTGAGTGGATCAGGCGCCCGGCCTCG
Source organism: uncultured Gammaproteobacteria bacterium (assembly GCA_963706895.1). Lineage (GTDB taxonomy): Bacteria > Pseudomonadota > Gammaproteobacteria > Steroidobacterales > Steroidobacteraceae > SCUD01. Next base: position 297,471 of record CAVPNV010000006.1, read on the forward strand.
CTCAGACGTCTCGATGATCTTCGGGTTTGCGTCGCAGACGGACAGGCCCTCGAAGAGCGGCGTGCCGGCGACGAAGCGCCCGTCGTTCCCGACCGGGTTGTCGATCGGCAGGCTGTAGCGCCGGCCCATCTCGTAGTCGTCGGCGCCGTGGCCGGGCGCCGTGTGCACGGCGCCGGTGCCGGCATCGAGCGTCACGTGCTCGCCGAGAACCACCGGCACCTCGCGCTCGTAGAACGGGTGCTCGAGGCGCAGGCCCTCGAGCGCCTGGCCCTTCGCCTTGCCGAGCACGCGATGCGAGCCGTCGCGCCGATGCGCTTCGCAAACGACTCGAGCAGCGCCTCGGCGACGACCAGGCGCTCCGTGCCGCCATCGCGTTCGAACTCAGCGAGCACGTAGTCGTACAGCGGGTGCAGGCACACCGCCTGGTTCGCGGGCAGCGTCCAGGGCGTCGTGGTCCAGATCGCGACTCGCGGCGCATCAGCCAGCTCGTCGCTCGTCAGACCCGAAGCGCCGTGCGGCGTCGTGCGCGATCGACGACTCGAAAGCGCACGTCGATCGCGGGCGAAGTCCGGTCCTCGTATTCGACTTCCGCCTCGGCGAGCGACGAGCGGCAGTCGAGGCACCAGTGCACCGGCTTGAAGCCGCGCACCAGGTGGCCGCGGCGGATGATCGCGGCGAAGGCACGAAGCTGCTCCGCCTCGAAGCGCGAGGCCATGGTGAGGTAGGGATCGTCCCAGTCGCCCATCACGCCGAGGCGCTGGAAATCGACGCGCTGGGCGTCGACCTGGCTTGCGGCGAACTCGCGGCAGGCCTTGCGGAATGCGTCGGCGTCGAGCTTCTGGCCGACGCGGCCGTGCTTCTTCTCGACCTGCTGCTCGATCGGCAGGCCGTGGCAGTCCCAGCCCGGCACGTACGGCGAGTCGTAGCCATCGAGTGTCCGCGACTTGACGATGATGTCCTTCAGGACCTTGTTGATGGCGTGCCCGAGGTGGATCACGCCGTTCGCATACGGGCGGGCCGTCGACCAGCACGAACTTCGGCCGGCCGGCGGCGCGACGCCGCAGCTCCGTAGTACAGTCGTCCGCCAGCCAGCGCGCCACGCATCTCCGGCTCGCGGCGCGCGAGGTCCGCCTTCATCGGGAAGGCGGTTTCCGGCAGGTTGATCGTCTGCTTGTAGTCCACGCGTGATCCTCAGTGCGGCGAGCAGCTTGCGCGCGCGAGCCGCGCGTCTTCATGCATCTGTGCGGTCATCGCCTCCACGTCTGTCGAAACCGGATCTCGTCGCGCATCCGCGCGACGAAGTCGACGTCGAGCCGCGTGCCGTACAGGTCGCCCTCGAAATCGAACACGTGCGACTTCGAGCAGCCACTCGGTGCCGCCGACCGTCGGCCGCGTCCCGACCGAGGCGACACCGGCGATGGCGATCGAGCCCGCGCCCGAGACGCGCACCGCGAAGATGCCGGCCACCGGCGACACGCGCCGGTGCAGGCGCATGTTGGCGGTGCGAAAGCCGAGCTGCGGCCGAGCTTCTCGCCCGCAATGACGCGCCCGCTGATCCTGTAGTCGCGTCCCAGCAACGTCCTCGCCTCCTCCATCCGACCGTGCGCGAGCGCCTCGCGCACGCGCGTCGAGCTCACGGGCTGTCCGTCGGCCATGCGCGGCGGCACGGCGTCGACGGCAAAGCCGCATGCCGCGCCGGCGCGGCGCAGCAGTCGCACGTCGCCGCCGCGCGCCTCGCCCGAACCGGAATCCCTCGCCGATCACCACGCGCTTCGCCCTCAGCGCCCCGACCAGGACATGTTCAACGAAATCGTCGGCTTCGAGTCCCGCGAGCTTCGCGTCGAAGCGCAGCACGCGCAGCTCGTCGACGCCCGCCTCCGCGATGCGCGCCGCCTTGTCGCGAGAGCCGCATCAGCCGCGCCGGCGGCGACGCCTGCGCGAAAAACTCCTTCGGCAGGGGCTCGAAGCAGACCACGGCCGTCGGCAGCCGCAATTCGCGGCCGCCTTGCCGCAATACCGCCAGGATCGCCTGGTGCCCGAGGTGCACGCCGTCGAAGTTGCCGATCGCGACGGCGCGCCCGGGGTCCGCGTCCCGGCAGGGTTTGAAACCACGTCGAATCAGCATGGCCCTGCCGGATCGGGAATCGTGCTTGGCAATTATAGATGCTTCAGGTCTCGCGGGCGCATTCCAGCGAGGGCCAGCACGCCGAAATAGACCACCGCCCCGCCGACGACGCAGAGGCCCGAGCCAGCGTCGCGCCTGCGCGTCGCGGACCAGTCGGCCCAGTCCGCCCAGTCGCCCGAGATCCACCAGAGGAAAGCCGCCATGGCGAGACTCGCGAGCGCGATCTGGGGCAGCAGCTTTCGCCATGCCGGCGTCGGTTGGTAGATCCCGTCGCGGCGCAGCCCACGATAGAGCAGCGTCGCGTTGATGAGTGCCGAAAGGCCCGTCGAAACCGCGAGCAGCACGTGCGGAGCCGGGAAAGCCGTACAGGAACGCGGGCACCACGACGCAGACGTTGAAGGCCATGTTGAACGTGAGCGCGATCACGCCGATCCTGACCGGCGTCTTCGTGTCCTGGCGCGCGAAATAGCCGGGCGCGAGCACCTTCACCAGCGAGAACCCGACCAGGCCGAACGAATAGGCCATCAGCGCGTAGCTGGACATGAGCACGTGGTGGTCGGTGAATGCGCCGTAGCCGAAGAACGTCGCCATCAGCGGGCCCGAGAGCATCAGCAGCCCGACCGGCGGCCGGTACCACGATCGTGAGCGTGAGCGCAGCGCCCAGTCGAGCGTCGCGTTGAACTTCTCCGGCGATTTCTCCGAATGGTGCGATGACAGGCCCGGCAGGATCACGGTCGCGAGCGCGATCGAGAACACGCCCATCGGGAACTCGACCAGCCGGTCGGCGTAATACAGCCAGGTGACGCTGCCGACCACCAGGAAGGACGCGATGATCGTGTCGAGCAGGAGCGAAACCTGCGCGACCGAGGAGCCGAAGATTCCGGGCAGCATCAGCCGTCCGATCCGCCGCACGCCCTCGTGCGCACGATCGAAGCGCGGCCGCGGCAACAGGCCGAGTGCCCGCAGCGCCGGGAACTGGGCGACGAGCTGGACGACGCCCGCGACGAACACGCCGATCGCGAGCACGAGGCCCGGGTTCGGGAAGTACGGCGCGACGACGCCGCCGCGACGATCATGACGACGTTCAGCAGCGTCTGGTTGAGCGCGGGCACCGCGAAGCGGCCGTAGCTGTTCAGCACGCCGCTGCCGAGCGCGACCAGCGAGATGAAGAACATGTAGGGAAACGTGAAGCGCAGCATCGCGACGGTCAGGTCGAAGCGGCCGTCGTCCGTCATGCCAGCCCGGCGCGAACAGGAAGGTGAGCACCGGCGCCGCGATGACGCCCGATCAGCGTGATGACGAACAGCAACGAGGCCGAAGACGCCGGAGACGCCCGCGACCAGCTCGCGCACCTCCGCGTGCGACTTCTGCACCTTGTACTCGGAGATCACCGGCACGAAGGCCTGGGAGAACGCGCCTTCGGCGGTCAGCCGGCGCAGGAAGTTCGGGATCTTGAACGCCACCAGGAAGGCGTCCATGAGCGGCCCGGCGCCGAAGGAGATCGGCGTAAACCATGTCCCGGATCACGCCCGTGATGCGGGAAAGGAGGGTCAGCAGGCCGACGATCGTGGTATTGCGCAGGAATCCGTGCGACATGCGGGCGGCACTATACCGCGCGTTGACATTCCGGGCCCGCATCCGGACAATGCGCGCCCTTATGGCCAACACCAAGTCAGCCGAAAAACGGGCCCGCGAAGCGGTCGAACGCCGCGCGCGGAATGTCGCTCAGCGCTCGAAAGTGCGCAGCGCCGTGCGCAAGGTCCTCGAGGCGATTCGCGCCGGCAAGAAGGACGAGGCCGCGGCTGCGCTGAAGGCCGCCTCGCCCGTCATCGACTCGATGGCCCGCAAGGGAATCATCCATCCGCAACAAGGCCGCCCGGCACAAGAGCCGCCTCGCGAGCGCAAGTCAAGGCGATGTCGGCCAAGTAATCGATAAAGGGGACGTTCCCCTTTTCCCGAAGGACTGAAGTGAACGGGGTCGTCCCCTTCTATCGTTCGAGTTCGTTCATGACCGCCTGGCACAGCTCGCGTGTGCCCGTCGCCGGTCGCACCGGAGATCCGGAACACCGGACCCTTGTAACGCAGCCTGCGGACGATTTCGGCACACCGGTTCTCCAGCTCCTCGCCGGCTCAACAGGTCGATCTTGTTGAGGACCAGCCAGCGTTTCTTCTTCGCAAGCTCGGGACTGAATTTCTTCAGCTCCTTCACGATGGCGCGCGCGCCCTCGACCGGGTCAGCATCCGGATCGAGCGGCGCGATGTCGACGAGGTGCAGCAGGACCCGCGTGCGCTGCAGGTGCTTCAGGAACCGGATGCCGAGGCCGGCACCTTCCGCGGCGCCCTCGATGAGTCCCGGGATGTCCGCCATCACGAAGCTCTTGAGCGGCCCGACGGCCACGACGCCGAGCTGCGGGTGCAGGGTCGTGAACGGATAGTCGGCGACTTTCGGCCGCGCCGCCGAGACGGCGCGAATCAGCGTCGACTTGCCGGCATTCGGCAGGCCGAGCAGGCCGACGTCGGCGAGCAGCCGCAGTTCGACGCGAAGGCTTCGCGCCTCGCCCGGCAGTCCGGGCCCGCTTTGCCGCGGCGTGCGGTTGGTCGAGCTCTTGAAGCGCTGGTTGCCCCAGCCGCCCTTCCCGCCCTTCGCGACGAGCAGCGTCTGCCCGGCTTTGGACAGGTCGCCGAGCGTCTCGCCCGTTTCGTCGTCGAGCACCATCGTGCCGATGGGCATCGGCACGAACAGGTCGTCGCCGCCCCGTCCCGTGCAGTCCTGGCCGCCGCCCGGCTCGCCGTTCTGCGCACGGAACGTGCGCTGGACGCGGTAGTCGACGAGCGTGTTGATGCCTTGCTGCGCGCGCAGCCAGACGCTGCCGCCCGTCGCCGCCGTCGCCGCCATCCGGCCCGCCGAACGGCACGAATTTCTCGCGGCGAAAGCCGATGGCGCCGCGGCCGCCGTTGCCGGCCTTCACCTTGACGATTGCTTCATCGACGAATTTCATCGTTGATTGCCGCCGTAACGAAAAACCCCGGCCGGGCCGGGGTTTTTCATCGAAACGTCGCGGCCCTTCCTTACTCCGGCAGGACGCTGACGAAGGTGCGCCTGTCGGCGCCCTTCTTCTTGAACTGGACGCGGCCGGTCTTGAGCGCGAACAGCGTGTGGTCCGTGCCGACGCCGACATTGTCGCCCGCGCGATACGGCGTGCCGCGCTGGCGCACGAGGATGTTGCCGGCGAGCACCTGCTCGCCGCCGAACTTCTTGACGCCGAGCCGCTTCGACTGGGACTCGCGCCCGTTCTTGGTACTGCCGCCTGCTTTCTTGTGTGCCATGTTCGACTCCTCAGGCCGCCGTGATGCCCGTCACCTTCACTTCGGTGTACGGCTGGCGATGCCCCTTCTGGCGCAGGTAGTGCTTGCGGCGCCGGAATTTCGTGATCTGGACCTTGTCGGCCTTGCCGTGCGCCTGCACGGTCGCGGTGACGCGCGCGCCCGTGACATAGGGCGCGCCGATGGCGACATCCGCGCCCTCGCCGATCAGGAGGACCTGGTTGAACTCGACGGTGGCGCCCGCGTCGGCGTCGAGTTTCTCGACCCGCACGACGGTGCCCTCGCTCACCCGGTACTGTTTGCCCCCGGTGGCAATGACGGCGTACATGATTGACTGGACTCCGAAAAGAGCCGGCAATTGTAGTGACGCGACCCCCCGGGGTCAAACCGGATCGGCCAGTCCCGCATTTCCCGGCAGGCCGAATGCCGCTAGGATGCCCCTGCCCTGCGGGGATGCCGGGATTCCATGCAACTCAACGACATACGAGCCCTCGTCGCCAGCGACCTGACCGCGGTCGACGCCGAAATCCGCCGCCAGCTCGGCGAGCGACGTCGCGCTCGTCAACCAGGTCGGGGACTACATCGTCGCGCGGCGGCGGCAAGCGCCTGCGTCCCCTGCTCGTCGTGCTGGCCGTCCAGGGCCGCTGGCGCGACCGGGATTCGGCCCACGTCCAGGCCGCCGCGCTCATCGAGTTCATCCATACGGCGACCCTGCTGCACGACGACGTCGTCGACGAGTCGGCCCGCCGGCGGGGCCGCGAGACGGCGAACGATGCGTTCGGGAATCCCGCCTCGGTTCTGGTCGGCGACTTCCTCTACTCGCGCGCTTTCCAGATGATGGCCGCGCTCGACTCGGCGCGCGTCATCCGCGTCATGGCCGACGCGACCAACACGATCGCTGCCGGCGAAGTCATGCAGCTCATGAACTCCGGCGACCCGGACACGACCGAGATCCGGTACATGGAAGTCATCTACCGCAAGACCGCGCGGCTGTTCGAAGCCGGCGCGCAGATCGCGGCAATCGTCGCGCGCGCCCCCGCCGAGGTCGAGGCGGCCCTCACGCACTACGGCAAGCATCTCGGCATCGCCTTCCAGCTGATCGACGACGCCCTCGACTATCGCGGCGATGCCGAGGAGCTCGGCAAGAACATCGGCGACGACCTCGCCGAGGGCAAGCCGACGCTGCCGCTTGATCCACGCGCTCGCGCACAGCGACGCCGATTCTGCCTCGCTGATCCGGAACGCCATCGAGCAGGGCGGAACCGAGGAACAGGGACCGATCCGGGCCGTCGTCGAAAGCACCGGCGGCCTCGACTACACCGCGCAACTCGCCGAGCACGAGGTCGAACGGGCACTCAAGGCGCTCGTCGGCGTGCCGCGGTCCCGCTATCGCGACGGGCTGGAGGCCCTGGCCCGTTTTGCCGTCAGCCGCAGGTCCTGAAGCTACAAGCCGGCGCCTTCCACCACGACATTTCCATCGCTGATGACGAGGCGCGGCTCGAAAAGCGTATTCGCGTCGGCGAGCGGATCGCCGTCGTAGACGACGAGATCGGCCTCGAGGCCGGCGCGCACGGCGCCCGTGCGGGATTCGATGCCGAGCACGCGCGCCCCATTCAGCGTCGCGGCGGTGATGGACTCGATCGGCGTGAACCCGGCGTGCTCGCGCAGCATCGCGATTTCGTGCGCGACCCGGATGCGGCCGGTGTCATCCTGGTCGGCATAGCTGCCGTCGGTCGCGGCCGCGATGCTGACGCCGAGTCCATGCGCCTTGCGCACCGCGGCTCGCAGCGGCCCCATCATGGACTGGGTCCGCAGCTGGAGCGCCACGTCATCGGCGGAATTGCCACGCGGATCGCCGAGCGGGCTCATGACCGCGAGCGTCGGAACGAAAAACGTGCCGCGCCGCTTCATCTCGGCGAGCGTTTCGTCGTCCACCCAGGTTCCGTGCTCGATGCTGCGCACGCCCGCGCGGACTGCATTGGCGGCGCCTTCGCGCGCGTGGGCGTGAGCCGCCACGAAGAGGCCCTTCTTCGCCGCCTCATTGACTGCGGCGCGCATTTCTTCTTCCGTGAGCTCCGGCTTGCGCGGATCGGCATTCACGAGCCCCGCACGTTCGCTGGCGCCAACCTTGATGACGTCGGCGCCCCTGGCGATCAGGGCGCGCGTCGCCTCGGCAATGCGATCCGGGCCGCGCAGCTCGCCATCGATCGCGTCGCCGAACTGCGGGTACACCATGAAGAACGCGAGGCCCGGCTTCGGGCGGATGTGGCCGGGTGACACCAGGAGCTCGGGCCCGGGCACATGACCTGCGCGAACGAGGTCCCGCGTGCCGATCGCCTGCAGGTAGTTGTCGCCGAGCACCCGCGCCGTCGTGACGCCCGACTGCAACGCGCGGAGCGCAGCTGCAGGAGACTCGATGTGCGCATGCGCGTCGATCAGGCCGGGAAGCAGGTAGCGGCCGTTCAGCTCGATTCGACGGACGCCGTCGCTCGCCGCCGGCGCGCGATCGGCGATCGCAGAGATCTTGCCGCCGCGGATGCTGATGGAGACATGCGGGACGCGGCGCTGGCGCCGGTGCCGTCGACGAGCGTCACGTCGACCAGGTCGATGTCCTGCGCGATTGCGAGGAGCGGCAGCGTCGAGAACACCAGCGCGGTGAGGCAGCCGGCGATGCCGAAAGAACGAGTCATGCGTGAGCTTCCCCGACGGATCGAGCACGCAAGATACGCGGAATTGCGCCGTCGTTGAAAGCGCGGGGGGCCTTGTTTACACTGCCCCGCTCGCAATTCGGGGTGTAGCTCAGCCTGGTAGAGCACTACGTTCGGGACGTAGGAGTCGCAGGTTCAAATCCTGTCACCCCGACCAACGTTCCAGCGCTTTTCACGAGCGCGGCAGCTGCCCAGAAGTCGCTCTCCACTAACGAGCTATTGACAAGTCTCAGGTGGAAGGATGGAAGTTCCGCTCGCATCGTAAGCGCCAGGACGACGTTCGCCAGTCGCGTCGTACGCTCCGCTGTTGAGCTCGGATTGGCAAGCCTGGCGACTCGCGTCCCGTTGCTGTTGCGACAAAAGTATCCCAGCCTGATTTGAGGCCATCTCAAACATTCGCTTCCTTTCAGCCTCCGTTTGGCATTCCACACTGGTCGGAATTGAGTACCGAACAGTAGATGGGTAAGTGCCACGCAAACACTCGGGACCCAAATCTCGTAATTGAGCAATTCCGTTCCTGATTGCTGCGTGGAGTTGCAGTTGCTCCACCGCAGTCATTACCAATGGGCTGAGCCATCGATCGTCGGGCCACAGCACGCGCACTTTACTGAAGTCGCTGACCGCAGCCATCGCGCTCAATACGGAATTGCGATTTGGCACCGAATACGTGAGCTCTGACTGGTGCTCGTACATCTGAATCCAGTCCGAATCATCGTAAGTAAATCGATAGACGAGGATTCTCTGCGCGTTGTAGAGATCCCAGACATTTGCATTTTCATCGTCTGGGAATTTTCGGCACCACATGGTATTCGACCAGACAGGCCCATTTGCAACGTACAAGCACCCATCGCTACCCCAAGTCTCGGGAATAGCTTGCTGTGCGTGACTCGGAAAGCTTGTGCTCGCCGCAGCGATTAGAATGGCGGTAAAAAGTCCTTTTCTGCCCATGTCGCTTCCCCTCTACGACGAACTGGAAAATCGGCAATGCTTCTGAAGGATTGATTGAGTATCGGCCCGTTTCCGCAGGACAGCAAGAAACGCTCTGGGCGCGGCAACAGCCAATGGCTGCGCGCCAAGGATCGACCGCTACGTCTTTTTCTACTTGCGGTCGTTTACGTCGTAGAAGCTGTTGACGGCCCCGACAATGCCTCCGCCAGCGTCAACCATCGGGGCAATATTCACGATGACGATGACGCGCGAACCATCGGGCCGTTTGATATGGACTTCGGCGTTATATACGCCCGAGACTTTGCCGCTCAGCACGTCGGCCATCGGGCATTGTTCATGCGGCATGAAGCTGCCGTCCGAGCGGTACAGCATGAACGAACCGCAGAAACGCTCGTCGGTGTCTCCGATTGGCGGACGACGACCCCAGAGTGCCGCGGCACGGTTGTTGTAATACTGGATCACTCCTGAGGCGTCGCAGGAATACACACCGATGAGGCTCTGATCGGCCAGGGTTCGATGGCTTGGCTCGCCGCGCTGTGCGCCCTGAGAGTGGGCGCGCGGAACCGAATTCATCTCTGATTCGCGATTATTTGACATGAAGTCGCGCGAACGCATCGCATCATCCCCTTTCGAGTGACGCTTGACTGCAGGACGCTATACCGGCACTCGCCGCGAGTCGGCACGGTAGCGTACCGACCGTTTACTTATGGCGAGGCTAACCTGTTACCGTCGACTCACCGCAACCCGACCGGTCCGTAGCCGTGGAAGTGCACGGCGGATCCTTCACAGGAGCCGCCATGACGACCCCCAGCCTGCGCGAAGCAAGATCGAACCGTCTTCTGGCGAGCCTGCCGCGGGCGATCCTCGAAAAAATTATTCCCGACCTGGATCTGCAGCCCCTCAAGATGAGGCAAGTGCTGCAGGCGCGTGGCGAGGCGCTGGACCAGGTTGTGTTCCCGCTTCATGGCGTGGCCTCGATGATCTCGATGGGAGAATCCGGAGAGTCTGTCGAAGTCGCGACCATCGGTTACGAGGGGATGGTGGGACTGTCGCTTTTCCTGGGCGGGGAACGGGCTGCCGTCGAAGTCTTCATGCAGGTGCCGGGCGAAGGACTGCAGCTGTCGGCCGCAGCGTTCCAGGTACATATGAAACGGGAGCCGTCACTCTTACGGATACTGCTGTTGTACACGCAAGCGTTGCTTACGCAAATCGCGCAATGCTCAGCATGCAACTGCTACCACCTGGTGGAAGCACGTTGCGCGCGGTGGATGTTGCAGACGCAGGATCGCGTGAAGGGCGACGAGTTTCCGCTCACCCAGGAATTTCTCGGACTGATGTTGGGCGTCAGGCGCGCCAGTGTGACGGAAACTGCCAATGCGCTCCAGGAGCGCGGACTCATTCGGTATCACCGCGGCGTGGTTACCGTGCAGAATCGTAGAGGACTCGAAGCTGCGGCGTGCGAGTGCTACAAACTCATCGCCAGGGAGTTCGACAGATTGCTCGGTTCTGCACGCAGGCGTGCGGCAGCGTAGTCCCCTGCTTCACCGGGACCCGCTAACGCATGGCAGGGACTCCGGGTAACGCTTTGCCCCGACCTACTGTTCCTCTACGGAATATCCGGGTGCTCCGGTCCACGATTTTCTCAGCCGATGGCCTACTTCACCCGGACCCTGATAGCCTTGACCAGGACAGCCGTAGTCCCCTCACCTCGACCAGCTGCATTGCGCAAGCATGAAAAAGATCTCGATCATCGGCGCACCCACGGACATCGGTGCCGGCACGCGCGGCGCGTCGATGGGCCCGGAAGCGTTACGCGTCGCGCACCTCCAGACCATGCTCGAGTCGCAAGGCATCGAAGTCACCGACCGCGGCAACCTGCAAGGGCCCGGCAACCCCGGACTTCCGCCCGTTGACGGCTACCGGCATCTTTCCGAGGTCGTCTGCGTGGAATCGGGCAGTGCACGAGGCCTGCCGCGCCGAGTTTGCGGCCGCGCGGCTGCCGATCCTCGTCGGCGGCGACCATTCGCTCGCGATCGGTTCGATCGCCGCTGCGGCGCAGCACGCCAGCGCAGAACGGCCGGAAGTTTCGCGTGCTCTGGTTCGACGCGCACGCGGACACCAATACGAACGTGCTCACGCCGAGCGGCAACATTCACGGCATGCCGGTCGCGATCCTGCTTGGCCACGGGCCGCGCGGAACTGGTCGAGATCGGCGGGCAGGCGCCCGTCGATGCAGTCCGTCCGAGATCCGCCAGATCGGCATCCGCAGCGTCGATCTGGGCGAGAAGCGCTTCGTGCACGAGCTCGGCTTCGAAGTCTTCGACATGCGCTACATCGACGAGACCGGCATGCGGCAGACCATGCATGCAGCGCTCGCCGGCCTCGACCGCGACACGCACCTGCACGTCAGCTTCGACGTCGATTTCCTCGACCCGGACATCGCGCCGGGCGTCGGCACCACGGTACCGGGCGGGCCGTCCTATCGCGAGGCGCAGCTGTGCATGGAGATGGTGGCCGATACGGGACTGCTCGCCTCGCTCGACATCATGGAGCTCAATCCGGCGCTCGACGTCCACAACCGCTCGGCGGAGGTCACCGTCGATCTCGTCGGCTCGCTGTTCGGCAAGAGCACCCTCATGAGGCGCAGCCGACAATGCTTAATCCCGAAGTACCCATCGAATACTGCGACGCAGGACCTGATCGCAATCGAGGCGAGCCTCGGCGCCCACAATTACAAGCCGCTCGACGTCGTCCTGGTGCGCGGCCAGGGCGTCTGGGTCTGGGACAACGACGGGCAAGCGCTACCTCGATTGCCTGTCGGCGTACTCGGCGCTGAACCAGGGCCACTGCCACCCGAAGATCCTCGCCGCGATGGTCGAGCAGGCGAAGAAGCTGACGCTCACCTCGCGCGCGTTCCGCAACGACCAGCTCGCCCTCCTCTACGAGGACCTGGCGCAGCTCACGGGCTCGCACAAGATCCTGCCGATGAACAGCGGCGCCGAAGCGGTTGAATCCGCGCTCAAGGCGGTGCGCAAGTGGGGCTACGAGGTCAAGGGCGTGCCGGCGGACCGTGCCGAAATCATCGTCTGCGCAAATAACTTCCACGGCCGCACGCTCGCCATCGTCGGTTTCAGCACCGACCCGGACGCGCGCGGCGGCTTCGGCCCGTTCGCGCCGGGCTTCCGCGTCGTCCCGTTCGGCGACTTCGACGCTTTCGCGGCGGCCATCAACGAGAACACCGTGGCTTTCCTGGTCGAGCCGATCCAGGGCGAAGCCGGCGTCATCATCCCGCCGCCGGGCTATTTCCCGCGGGTACGCGCGCTTTGCAGCGAACGGAACGTCACGCTGATCCTCGACGAGATCCAGACCGGCCTCGGCCGCACCGGCAAGCTGCTGGCCGAGGAGCACGAGGGCATCGAGGCCGACGTCACGCTGATCGGCAAGGCGCTGTCCGGCGGCTACTACCCGGTCTCGGCCGTGCTGTCGAACACCGAAGTGCTGGGCGTGCTGAAGCCCGGCCAGCACGGCAGCACGTTCGGCGGCAATCCGCTCGCCTGCGCCATCGCGCGCGCGGCGCTCAAGGTGCTCGTCGAGGAAGGCATGATCGCCAATGCCGAGCGGCAGGGCGCCCGTTTCCTGGCGCAGCTCAGGAGCATCCGCAGCTCCGCAGTGCGCGAGGTCCGCGGCCGCGGCTTGATGCTTGCGGTCGAACTGCATGCCCGAGGCCGGCGGCGCGCGGCGCTACTGCGAGCGGCTGCGCGACGCGGGCCTGCTTGCCAAGGACACGCATGAGCACACCATCCGGATCGCGCCGCCGCTGATCGTCACTGCTGACGAAGTCGACTGGGCCTGCGAGGTCTTCGCGCGGGTCTTGAAAGACTGATCCGGAATCAGAACCGGATCTCTACGCTTGATCGCCTGCGTCTTCCCGCAGCATGCGCATCAGCGACAGCGCCATCAGCACGCCCACGACAATGAGCGGCAAAGACACCACGATCGTCGCCGATTGGATGACCTTGAGGCCGCCCTCGGCGAACAGCAGGGTGATCGGCAGGAATCCGAGCGCGCAGGCCCAGAACACGCGGTTCCATCTGGCCGGGTCGCGGCCTGCCTCGAGTCGCTGCGTGGAAACGGATGCGAGCGTGTGCGAGGCCGAGTCATAAGTCGTCGCCAGCAGGACGATCGCGACCAGCACGAAGGCCGCAAGCGCAATCTGCCCGAATGGAAGGCTCTGGATCACGGCTGCGATCGCTGATGCCTCGCCGCCATTCGCCATCATGCCCGTCACGTCGAGCAGGCCCTGCAAGTCGAGGTGCAGGGCGTAATTCCCGAGCACGATGTAGAACGACGCCGCACCCAGGCTGCCAAACGTGAGCATCCCGCCGATGACCTCGCGCAGCGTCCTGCCACGGGAAATGCGGGCCACGAATATCCCGACGAATGGCGCATAGGCCATCCACCACGCCCAGTAAAAGACCGTCCAGCTCTCCACGAATCCGCTGTTGCGGACCGGATCGGTCCAGGTATTCATGTGGAAAAAGTTCTGCAGGATGAGGCCGATGCTGTTGGTCCCCATCTTCAGGATGAAAAGGGTGGGACCGACGACGAGAATGAAGAGCAACAGCAACAGTGCGAGCATCATCGTCGCGTCGGACATGCGCTTGAAGCCGCGTTGCAGGCCGAGGAATGCACTCGTGCCATAGACGGCAATGCAGCCAATGACGACGGCCACATCCAGCATGAAGCGCCGATCGAACCCGAAGAGCTCGGCCACCGCGGCCGAGATCATCGGCGTCGAAAGGCCGAGCGACGTGCCGGTGCCGCCGATGAGGTTGATCATGTAAAGGAAGTCGAGCATGCGGGCGCGGCGGCTGGTCACGCCGTCCGGCAGGAACGCGCTGCAGGCGGTGCTGAGCCGGAGGTATGGAATCTTGCGTACGTAGTACGGGTACGCAATGGCGATGGCCGGCAGGCAGAAGATCGCCCAGCCCGTGACTCCCCAATGGAACATGCCATAGGTTGCCGCCCACTCGATCGCCTCGGGGCTGCGCGGTGCGAGGCCAAATGGCGGATTCGCCACGTAGTAGCCCCACTCGATGATCGACCAGTACAGCAAGGTTGCGCCGACGCCGGCGCAGAAGATCATCGCGAGCCAGCTGAACGTGGAGAATTCCGGCCGCTCGTGCGAAGCCCCGAGCCGGACCCGGCCGAACCGGCTCGCGGCGAGCCAGGCCAGGAAGACCACGACGCCCATCCCATACCAGAGATAGACGACACCGAAATTCCGCGTCACGACGTCGAAGACCCGCGTGATGGCCGCGGCTGCGCTGTCGTGAAATGCAACGATCGGAACGCAGGCGAGCGCGATCGTCGCGACGGTCGTCAGGAAAATCGTCCAGTCGGTGCGGAGTTCAGGCTGTGAAATAGCGGCCACCCCGGATTTCGGCCAGGCGCGAGGGCCGGTCCGCGGCGCCGATGGACGACAGGTACCACTCGCGAAATCCTTCCAGGTCGGTCTCCAGCAGCGATGCCGGACCCGGCTGGTAGCTCGGGGAGCGGATGCCCGACGCATTCGCCTCGATGATTGCCTTGTCCTGCTCCGTCGTGATCGTCCACAGCCACGCCAGGCGCTCCAGGTCGTAGTCCTTGCCTTCCCGAGCTTCACCGTGCACGAACCAGGTGCAGACGATGTCGCTGTGATCCGCATCGCGCGGCACGAACGCGAAGAAGACCGCGTAATCGTTGTACGCGAGCATGTAGGTGAAAGGGTCGGCTGCGAGCGCGGTCTCGCCTCCGTCATAGTCTCGGAACTGGCCCATCAGCGGCGCAGCAGGACGGCCATCTTCGGTAGCCGTGACGTACGAGGCACGCAGCGGAGCGCGGTACGCGACGGCGATCGGTGTCCTCGACAGCCTTTCATCGAGCGGCAGGCTCGTGCCGGCTTCGGCGAGCAGCGTATCCAGCCGCCTGGCGCCTGCGAGCCATTCACGTTCGCGCTCCTCATAGCGTTGTCGCGCCGCAGGCGTCCCGTCGCCGATGCTGTCCGCCTTGATCTCGATCGCGCAATACTCGCGATGTGCGGGCTTGCAGTGGTAGCACTCGAGGTAGTTCTCGACGACCAGCTTCCAGTTGGCCTGCACCGAGAATGTCCGCTGCACGGCGACGCGCGCCTCTGCAAGGCCGTGCAGAACCAGGAAAGGCGTCAGGCGGTTCGAAATCGCGTCGAAGTCCGGCGGTATCGCTTCGGCGAGGCTGACGAAGACCAGGCCTTCGAGGATCCGCACGTGGCAGGGCTTCAGGCCGAAGCAGGATCGGTCGAAGTTTTCCGGCATGTGCGTCGCGGCCCGGAGCGATGCCATCGAGCGCATAGGTCCAGCCGTGATACCTGCAAGTCAGCGAAGGGACGTTGCCGCTGGGCTCGAGTACGACACGGCTCCCGCGATGGCGGCACACGTTGTAGTGCGCGCGAATGCTCTCCTCCCGGTCACGTACCAGGATGATGCTCTCCCCGGCGACGTCGAAAAGCCGGTAATCGCCCGGCTTCTCGAACTGCGATACATGCGCCGCGAGAATCCAGTGATTGCGGAATACACGCTCGCGGTCGCGCTCGAATATCGCGGCGTCGGAATAGAAGGCGCGGTCGAGCGAATGGCCTGGCCGCTGAGTTTCGATCAGCTTGTCCAGGCTTTCGTTCTCGCTGAAATTCATCGGTGCCTTACCGCGACAGGGAACGCCAGTCCCGCAGGATCTCGCGTGCCGCATTGTGACCCGGAATGCCGGATACGCCGCCACCGGGATGCGTGGAGGAGCCGCATTGGTACAGGCCCCGAATCGGCGACCGGTAATCGGAGTAGTGAGGAGCGGGCCGCTGGAAGAAGAGCTGCTCGAGCGCCAGCTCGCCGTGGAAGATGTGTCCCTGCGGCGTAGTTGATGATTCGCTCGATGTCCGGCGGCAGCAGGACCTGCACTGTCGATGATGCCGTCGCTGAAAGCCCGGCGCCAGCTCGTCGATCGTGTCGAAGTACATTTTTCACGAATGCCGGCCGCGCGTCGTTCCAGTCGCGGCCTTTGAGGGCATACGGCGCATGGCCGCCGAACAGATTCACGACATGCTTCCCCGGCGGCGCCAGCGTGTCATCGACGGTCGTCGGCACGACGGCCGTGATGAAAGGGTCGGCTTGAATAGCGTCCCTGGCAGGCGTCTTCGTAGGCCGCCTGAAGGTATTCGACCGTCGGGCCGATGTGAATGTAGTTGGGTAGCGTCGAAGCCACATCGGGCCGCATCGAAGGCAGGGAATCGCGGCAGGCGCCTCCGCAGCCACATTGATCTTGAATGCCGTCGAGAAGGTCCGATAGTCGCGAATGTGCTTGAGGAAATCGGCCGGCAGGTGCTCTGGCGCGACCAGGCGGTCGAACAGGACTTGCAGCTCGCGTTGCCGACGACGGCGCGGGCGGTGAATTCCTCGCCACCGGCAGTGACCACCTTGCTCGCGCGACCGGCCGCAACCTCAATCCGCACGACTTCGGCATCGGTGCGAATCTCCATGCCGTGGCGCCGGCCGCTTTCCGCGATCGCGTCGCTGATCGCGCCCATGCCGCCGCGAATGAAACCCCAGCCGCCGGCGCCTTCGTGCTCGCCCATGATGTGATGCAGGACGACGTAGGCCGAGCCGGGGGTTTTTGGACCCGCAAAAGTGCCGATCGAGCAGTAGTAGCCGAGCACCGCCCGCGTCACGCTGTGTTCGAACCAGCGCGCGAGGAAATCATCGGCGCTCATCGTCAGGAGGTCCATGAGCCGATAGAACTTCTTGCCGATCCTGCGATACTTCCACGCGAGCTTGAAGAGCTCGCGCCGTCTCCTTGAAGTCGCTTCTCGACGGATCGACCGGCGTGTCGAGCAGGAGCATGCGCACGATGTTCGCGGCTTCGTTGAGCCACTTGTCGAACTCCGGATAGATCTCGCCATCATGCCGCGAGAAGCGCGCGAACTGCGCCGCAGTTTTCCGCGACGTCGCCGCTGAACACGATGTGGTCATCGGTACCGATCGGGCAAAAGAGGTCGGTCGCCGGCAGGACCGTCAATCCGAGATCGCGCAGTCCAAGGTCCGCGTATGACCTTCGGGTGCAGCAGGCTCATGACGTAGGAAAAAGTCGATGTCCTGAACCCGGGTGCGAATTCCTCGGTCACGGCAGCGCCGCCAATCATCGGCCGGCGTTCGAGCACCAGCACTTTCTTGCCTGACCTTGGCGAGGTAGGCGCCGCAGGTCAGCCCATTGTGGCCGCCGCCGATGACGATGACGTCAAGCATTGCGCGGGTCATCTCCGGTCACACCGACGGTGGCTTCGCAGTCTATCATTGCCGCCCATGCCTTCCGCGGCTCGCCTCGCGCCGGATTTCCTCTCGAAAGGGAGAACGATCGCGGCCCCCGGCTTCAATCGCTGGCTCGTGCCGCCCGCGGCCTTGGCCATTCATCTTTCCATCGGCATGGCCTACGGCTTCAGCGTTTTCTGGCTGCCGCTGTGCGCGTGCGGTCGGCATCCACCAGCCGGCGACGTGCTCCGATGCGGGTTTCCTGCAGCTCGTCACGTCCACGAACTGCGACTGGCCGGTCTCGATGCTCGGCTGGACGTACACCTTGTTCTTCGTCCTGCTCGGCTCGTCCGCAGCCTTGTTCGGCCACTGGCTGGAGCGCGCCGGGCCGCGCAAGGCCGGGTTCGTCGCGGCGCTTTGCTGGAGCGGCGGCCTGTTCATTTCTGCGCTCGGCGTCTACACCCATCAGATCTGGCTGATCTGGCTCGGCTCAGGCGTCATCGGCGGAATCGGCCTCGGCCTCGGTTACATCTCGCCCGTCTCGACGCTCATCAAGTGGTTTCCGGATCGCCGCGGCATGGCGACCGGTCTTGCGATCATGGGATTCGGGGGCGGTGCGATGATCGGCGCGCCGCTCGCCGATCGCCTGATGAACGCTGTTTGCAGGACCTTCGACCGTCGGCGTCTGGCAGACCTTCGTCGTGATGGGCGCGCTCTACTTCATCTCGATGATGCTGGGTGCGTTCGGGTATCGGCTGCCGCCGCCGGGATGGCAACCGGCCGGCTACGTGCCCGCCAGGAACAATCAGAAGCTCGTTACTCGTCAATCACGTGCACGTGAACGAAGCCGTGCGCACGCCGCAGTTCTGGCTGCTCTGGGGCGTGTTGTGCCTGAACGTGAGTGCGGGCATCGGCGTGATCGGCATGGCTTCGCCGATGTTGCAGGAAGTTTTCGGCGGCAGCTTGATTGCGGTGCCGGCTGCGCCTTGCCGAACTCGCGGAGGACCAGCGCGCCCAGGTGGCGACGATCGCCGCGGCATTTGCCGGACTGCTGTCGCTGTTCAATATCGCAGGGCGCATTTTCTGGGCGTCGCTGTCCGACATGATCGGCCGCAAGATCACGTACATGATCTTCTTCCTGCTGGGAATCGCGCTCTATGTCAGCGCGCCGCTGGCCGGTGAAGCCGGTCGCATCGCCGCTGTTCGTGACGATCTTCTGCGTGATCCTCACCATGTACGGCGGCGGCTTTGCCACGATCCCGGCGTATCTCGCGGATCTCTTCGGCACGCAGCACGTCGGCGCAATCCACGGACGACTGCTCACCGCCTGGTCGGTGGCCGGCATCATCGGACCGGTCGCGGTGAACTACATCCGCGAGTTCCAGCTTGCCCGTGGCGTGCCGCCGGACCAGGCATACAACATCACCATGTACGTGCTCGCCGCAATGTTGCTCGGCGGCTTGATCTGCAATGCCTTCATCCGGCCGGTCAGGCCGCACCATCACATGACCGCCGATGAGCTCGCCGCCGAACGCGTCAAGGTGAACGAGCAGGCGGCGGCACCGCTATCTGCTGCCACGCAGGCGGCGGCCAGCAGCAAAGCGCTCCTGGTCGCCGCATGGACTGCAATCGGGATTCCTCTTGCCTGGGGCGTGTGGATCACGGTGAGCAAGTCGCTGGCGCTGTTTCGATAGACATCGCGTGACAAGGATGCGTCGCCCCAAAGCCCGCCGCCTGCTGCTCAACGCGGCACTCGTCGCCGCGATCGCGGCACTGATCTATGTCGCCTGGCTCGACTTCGTCATCACGCGTCGCTTCACGGATGACAGCTGGCAGGTTCCAGCGCAGGTGTATGCGCGGCCTCTCGACCTTCGCGCTGGCATCCCGCTGCCCGCGCGTGCACTGGAGCAGGAACTCGAGCGCCTCGGCTACCGCAAGAGCGCTTCCGCCCGGCCGGGCACCTATGATCGTCGCGGCGCGCGCTTCGACCTGCACCTGCGACGCGTACGAATCGCGAAGCGAATGCGCGAGCCGGTACGCGTGCGCATTGTCGCGAGTTCGCTCGGCATCGACGCGGTGCAGGACGCCGGCGGCAGGAACCTGCCTGTCGTGCAACTCGAACCGCTCCTCATCGGGAGCCTGCAGCCGGTGCGCGGCGAGGACCGCATCATTGTCCCCCCCGACGAGCTGCCCGAGCTCCTGCCGGCCGCGCTCAAGGTCATCGAGGACCGCAACTTTGATTCGCATGCAGGCGTCGACCTCAAGGGCATCCTGCGCGCTGCCTGGGTCAACCTTCGCGCCGGGCAGGTCGAGCAAGGCGGCAGCACGCTGACGCAGCAACTCGTCAAGAGCTACTTCGTCGGTGAGCCGCGCACGTTCTGGCGTAAGGGACGCGAGGCCGTCATGGCCATGCTGCTCGAGCTGCGCTACAGCAAGAAGCAGCTACTCACCGGCTACATCAACGAGATCTATCTTGGCCAGGACGGCGACCGCGCCATCCATGGATTCGGGCTTGCGAGCCGGTTCTACTTCGGCAAGCCACTCGATGAACTGGACCTTGCCGAGACTGCCCTGCTCGTCGGAATCGTCCGCGGCCCTTCGTATTACAACCCGCGCACGCAACCGGAGCGAGCCACGCTGCGACGGAACCTCGTCCTCGTAAAGTTGGCGGAGCTGGCCGTGGTCACGGAAGCGGACGCGGCGGCGGCCGCTAAGCAACCACTCGGCGTCGTGCCGCGAGTTTCGCGAGCGTCTCATTACGCCTATCTCGACCTCGTGAGGCGCGAGCTCAGGCGCGATTACGGAGAAGAGACCCTGAAGGCGCCGGGCCTGCAGGTTTATACGCACCTCGATCCGCGGACGCAGGCCGCAGCGGAACGGGCGGTCAGGGACAGGGTGACTCGCCTCGATGTGAAGGACAAGACTCGCAAGGGCGCGCTCGAGGCGGCACTCGTCGTAACTCTGCCAGCCAGCGGAGAAGTCGTCGCGATCGTCGGCGGGCGCAATGAGCAGGCGGCCGGGTTCAACCGCGCACTCGACGCGCGTCGCCCGATCGGCTCGCTGGTCAAGCCGCATCGTCTATCTCGCCGCACTCGAGACAGGCAAGTATCACGCGGCGACCATCCTGAATGACGGGCCGGTCGAAGTCCGTTTTGGCGACGGCAAGAACTGGCGGCCGCAGAACTTCGATCGCGAGACGCTTGGGCCCTTGCCGTTGGTACGGGCGATTGCAGAGTCGCGCAATCTGCCGACGGTGCAGCTCGGACTCGAGGTCGGCCTGGCGCCGGTCGCGCGCAAATTCCGCGCCCTCGGGCTCGATCGCGAACCGGCGCAAGTCCCATCGCTGCTGCTTGGCGCGGTCGAGATGACACCCTTCGAAGTCGCGCAGGTCTACGGAACGTTTGCATCGGGCGGCATCCATCGCCCGCTGGGCGCCATCCGCGCCGTGGTAACGGCGGATGGCCGTCTGCGCGACGGGCCACCACGCAAGGCGCGAGTTGCAGCGAACCCGGTTGCGGTCTACCAATTGAATCGGATGCTCGTCGAAGTGATGGTTCGCGGTACCGGGCAATCGGGCGCGGCGCGTCTTCCGGCCGGGCTTGTGACGGCCGGGAAGAGCGGCACCTCCTCGGACCTGCGTGACAGCTGGTTCGCGGGTTTCTCCGGCAGTCATGCGGTGGTAGCGTGGCTCGGCCATGACGGCAATGAGCCAACCGGCCTCACGGGCTCGCAGGGGGCGCTGCCCGTCTGGACAGACGTCATGAGCGCGACAAGCCGCGTCCCCTACCATGCGCCGATGCCGCCGACACTCGATGAAGTGCAGATCGATTACTCGACAGGCTTCGTCCCCCACCCGGATTGCGAGGTGACAACCATTCTCGTAGCCGTGCCGCGGAATGTGTTACTGGAGCACGCAAGCGATTGTGGGGTGCCGAAGATCGATTCGCTGCTCGACCGGTTCCAGGACTGGTGGCAACGGATGACTCGCCCGTGACGTCCCGACCGCTCTTGCTGCTGGCGCTCCTGGCGCCTATTGCAGCCTCGGTCGCGTCGGTGCCATCGCGTCTCGTCACGGTCATTGACGAGATTCGCGCGCAAGGCTGCGACGGCCGCGATGGCGCGGATCAGGCGTTGCATCACGCCGCCCTCCTCGATCAGGTCGCCGAAGCGCTGGCATCGGGCCGCAACCTGAAGGAAGCCATGAAGGACGCGGGCTACCGGGCGGTACAGGCCGCAGTACTGGAAGTGTCCGGCAGCGAAGCTGCAATGGGCCGCGCGCTTGCCGATGACGGTTGCAAGGACGTCACCAATCCGGTCTATCGCGACGTCGGCGTCGCCCTGCAATGACGGCACGGCCTGGATCATCCTGGCCTCACCCCTCGTTCCACCGGCCGCCGAGGACAATCGGGATGTCAGCCGAAGGGTTCTCGGTCTCGTCAACGAGGCAAGGTCGCGATCGCGCCGTTGCGGCTGGAAGCGCTACGACGCCGCGCCGCGCCCTGTCGCTGTCAGAATACGCTGAACCGTGCGGCGGCCGCGCACGCCCGCGACATGGCGGACCGAAGCAGGCTTGACCACACCGGCGGCGATGGCAGCTCTTCCGCGGAGCGCGCAACGCGCGCCGGATACGCCTGGCGGGTCGTCGGCGAGAACATCGCGTCCGGCCAGGCGACGCCGGAGCAGGTGGTCGAGGAGTGGCTCGGGAGCGCGCACCATTGCGCCAATCTCATGAGCTCGGACTTCACGGAAATGGGCAGTTGGCTTCGCCGCGAACTCGACGAGCGCCGGCGGAATCTACTGGGCGCAGGTCTTCGCGGCGCCGCGGACTCGACCCTGAGGGAGCGCAGCAGCACTCACCTCCCGATTCGCGGCTTCGGCACCTTGACCCGGTATTTCTTGAGGAGGTCGTTCACGGCTTCCCGAAGGTATTCAGCCAACGGCACGCGCGTTTCCTTGCTCAACTGGCGCAAGGCATCGTGTTGCGGACGATCGAAATAGACGCCGGTGAACACGCGCTTTTCAGGATCTTTCTTCTGCGGCATCTATTTCACCCTGGAAGCCCTGCTCACGCGGCCGCGACGCGCCAGAGATCGCTGCCTGACAGCTTCAATTGCATGCACTTCCCGTTGACGACCGCTCCGAAGCGGATCCAGTCGGTGTTGCGAGGGCTGTCGCGAAGGCGGAACAACTCGCCGTCCGCCTCCAGCGGCATCGTGCCATCGATCATCAGCCTGCCCTTGAGCAGGACGATGCGCAGGCTCCCGAACCATGGGTTTTCGTTGCGGTAATGCCCGACGTAACTTTCCCATTCCTTCGGATGGTTGAACTCGACAGGACCATCGTATTTTGCGTTCCGGTACCAGTCGCCTCCCCAGCTGACTTCCAGCACGGCACTGTCCGCAACTTTGGCGTCCTTGCGGCCGAAGACAAAGGCAAAGCGGTCGAGTGCGTGATGCCGCGCAATGAATCGATCCTGCTCGCTCAGCCGTTCCAGTGGGACGCGCGCGCCCTCGTGCACGACAAAAAGGCTTTCGCCGTCGGCCTGGATCTGCGAGGCTGCGATCACCGCCGGTGTAGGTGCCCGCGTAATCGGATGCATTCGTCACGCGAGCCGGAACGTCCGCTCCGGGCATCGACGGCAATGAGATGCCCTTGCGCTGCGCGCGCATCAGCTGGATCGCATACTTCACGACCGCATTCGGCCGGTAATTCTGCTGTGCATTCACGGAGGCAAACCCGCCGACACCCTCGTCGATGTCGACCATCATCGACGACATGAACGACACCATCCCGCCCGTGTGCCGGAGCAGCCTGTTGCCGTCGAGGGTATCGACCGCAATTCCATAGCCGTAGTGCGCGCCCGGGCCGAAGTCTTCGGCCAGGACGTGCGGCTTCGAGAACAGTCCGAAGGCATCTTCGGAAATGAACCGACCACCGTCGGATTTCCCGTGGTTGGCGATCATGCGCACGTACGCCCCCATGTCGCGCGCAGTCGAGGCGACGCACCCCGCTCCCGAAGTCAGGATCAGGGCAGGCGCTTCAGACAGGCGGCCATTGCGCGGATACGGGCGATCGTTGAGAAACGACGCGTAGTTCTTCACCGTCTTTTCGCGCACGTCGAGGGTGATCACGGGTTCGCTTTGCGACATTCCGAGCGGCCGGAGAATGCGTTCTCGCAGGACTTCCGGCAGCTCGCGGCCATCGAGCGTCCAGGCCAGGAGTCCGAGAACCTCGTAGAGCATGTTGTTGTAGTGGAAGTGCTCGCCGGGTGCATAAGCCGCCAGGTGGCCCACGTCCGGATCGGACGGAAATGTGTCCCAGCCCGCCGACACGCCCGCGGAATGCGTCAGCAGGTGATGGGTGGTGATCGGCGCGAACGTGGACTTGATGCGCAGCCACGGCAGGTACTCCGTGACGGGGCGGTCGAGATCAAGCTTGCCTTCGTCTCGCAATTGCAACAGCGCGAGTGCGACGAATGATTTCGAGATCGACCCGATCTGGAAGAGTTCCTGCTCCGCCACCGGCCGCCGCGCCTCGAGGTCGCCAAAACCGTAGGTGACGACTCGCTGGACCGCGTCGCGGTCGGCCAGCACCAGCGTCATGCCGGGGGAGTTCATGTCGCGCATGAACTGTTCGACGAACCGGTCGGAGAGTGCGGGATAGATGCCTGCGTACCGATCTGTGGCGCCGACGTCGCCGCCTCGCTCACCTGAAACCGGCCCATCGCAACCAATGACGCCGCGAATAGCGCCGGCACTCAGCATGTCTCGTCTGGTGATAGTCATGCCGATTAGCGTAACAGGGCCGAATGATCGCCGGCACGGTAAACTGCACGCGTGGAGGGGGAACCAAACGGGGATGCAGCGCGCCCGACGGCGTTCCTCAGCTATGCACGGGCCGACCAGGAACGCGCCGCCAAGCTCGCCCGGGCGCTGGAAGTCGCCGGCGTCGACTTATGGTGGGACACGATGATCGAGGGCGGCGCGGCTTTCGCCAAGTCGATCGAAGCGGCGCTCGAGAACTCCAATGCTGT
Source organism: uncultured Gammaproteobacteria bacterium (assembly GCA_963706895.1). Taxonomy (GTDB): domain Bacteria; phylum Pseudomonadota; class Gammaproteobacteria; order Steroidobacterales; family Steroidobacteraceae; genus SCUD01. Next base: position 321,921 of record CAVPNV010000006.1, read on the forward strand.
CATCGTCGTGTGGTCTGCCGCGTCCGTCGGATCCGACTGGGTGCTGGACGAAGCGGCAAAAGGCCGCGATCTCAGGAAACTGGTTCCGGTCACATTCGACGGCATTGAGGCGCCGCTGGGATTTCGCCAATACCAGGCGATTGACCTGTCGCATTGGCGAGGCGACCCGCGCGCCCCGGCAATCGTGAGCATTATCGTCCGCGCGATCCGCGTCGCGACCGGGCAGGCAGTGCGCCAACCACCCGTGTCGCGACAACGCAGCCACCCGCTCGCGTCCCGTCGCGGCATCCTGATTGCGGCCGGCGGCGCGACGATCGCGGGAGCGGCCGGTATTTTCGCATGGCGACAAGGCGTGTTTGGCGGCACGCGCGGCTCGAGAAACAGTGTCGCGGTGCTGCCCTTCAAGAACGTGGGCGGCGACCAGGACCAGGCCTATTTTTCCGACGGATTGTCGGAAGAACTTCGCGCCACGCTCGCGCGCAATCAGAAACTGCAGGTCATCGCCCAGGCTTCATCGGCGACATTCCGCGATAGCAATGACGATGCCATCACCATCGCTTCCAAGCTCGGCGTGGCCTACCTGCTCGAGGGCAGCGTGCGGCGATCCGGCGAGATCCTGCGAATTACGTCCGACCTGGTCGACGGCAGGACAGGATTCAGCCGCTGGTCAGAAACCTTCGATCGCGTCATGCAGGACATCTTTGCGGTCCAGATCGAGATCGCAAACGCCGTTGCCAGCAAGATCGACGCAAAGGTCGGCTCAGACGACGGATCCAATGCCGGGACGCGACCCGCCGGAGGCGATACCAGGCGCGACGACAAGCCTTGCGGCCTATGACGCCTATTTGCGCGGCCGGGCCTTGTACGACCTCAGCGTCGACGAAACATCGGAACGTGCCGCGCTCGCACAATTCGACGCAGCCATCGAGGCCGATCCGAAATACGCCGCTGCCCATGCGGCGCGGGCCCGCTCCCTGACGGCCATCGCGAACCAGTACGGCGAAGTCGGGCAACTCACCGGACTTTACGACGCCGCCGTTACCTCGGCGAAGCGCGCCATGGCGATCTGCTCCCGACTTCGCGGAGGCGCATTCGACACTTGGCTTCACACTTTTCCAGGGGCGACTGGACGCGCCGCGCAGCGCGCGAACCGTTCGAGCGCTCACGCCGGCTCGGAGCCGGCGAGGCGACAGTCATGGCGCGCTACGCGCAGTACAGCGCGCGCATCGGCCGTGACCGCGCGGCTGCGGACGCGATCGAGCGGGCATTGATCCTCGACCCCCTGAACCCGCTCATCCACCGGGCGGCCGCCTCGATCGAGTACGCCGCACGCCGCTATGCCGAGTCGATCCCGCATGCCAGAAAGGCGCTCAAGCTGAACCCGCACATGTCGCGCGCGAATGCCGCCATCGGTGATGCGCTGTTCATGCTCGGCCGCAGCGAGGAAGCGCGTGCGGCCTATGCCGCGGAGCCGGTGGACGATTTTCGACTGACGGGCATTGCGATTGTCGAGCACAAGCTCGGGAACGCTGCGGCGGCGAATGCGGCGAGGTCGAAGCTGGTAGCCGAGCTTGGAGATCGCGTCCTGTACCAGCAGGCCCAGCTGCATGCGCAATGGGGCGAGCGCGATGAGGCGATCGAGCGGCTCGAGGAGGCGCGCCGGATCGGCGATTCCGGGCTCATTTACCTCCGCAACGATCCGCTGCTGGACCCCATCCGCGAGGACCCGCGCTTTGACCGGTTGCTCGCGGGCATCGGCTTCGATTAGTCTCAGAGGCTCCTGCACTCAACTCGCCGACAAGCGCGCTATCCTTGGCCCCACAACGACAACTCCCACTGCCAAACCGGCTGGTGTCACGGTGAGATCAGTTCGACGCGGCACGAGGTGCAGTTCATGAATCCCCAAGTCCAGAACGATCTGACGCGTACGACCCTGATCGTGCTGTTCATCGGCGTGCTGATCGTGGGAAGCCTGTGGACGATGCTCCCCTTCCTGGGCGCGTTGATCTGGGCAACGACGATCGTCGTCGCGACCTGGACATTGATGCTCCAGGTCCAGCGCCTCGTTGGCGGCAGCAGGACCATCGCCACGGTGGTCATGACTGTCGTGGCGCTGGCAATTTTCATCGTGCCGTTCTGGTTCGCCATCGGCGGGCTGATCGACGCCGCTTCTCAGGGCGCCGACCTGGCTCGCACCTACCTCACGACGGGACTCGGGCCTCCGCCGGCCTGGCTGAACAAGGTTCCCTGGATCGGCGCGAAGATTGCAGACGAATGGCGGGATCTGGCCGCGGGCGGCCCCGAATTGCTGGTTGCAACCATCCGGCCGCATGTCGACACGATAGCGGCCTACTTGCTGTCGATCACCGGTGGATTCGGAATGGTCTTCGTGCACTTCACTCTCACGGTGATCATTGCTGCAATTCTCTATTCAAAGGGCGAGGTTGCCGCCGGCGGCGTGCTGAAGTTCGCGCGGCGCTTTGGCCATAAGCGCGGCGAAGAAGTCGTGCATCCTCGCCGGCCAGGCCATTCGCGGAGTCGCGCTTGGCGTCATCGTGACGGCGATCGTGCAGTCCTTGATTGCGGGACTCGGCCTCTGGGTCGCCGGCGTGCCGCGCCCGGGCCTCTTGATCGCGGTGATGTTCGTGCTCGGCGTGGCCCAGCTTGGGCCGCTCCCGGTGCTCCTGCCGGCCGTGATCTGGCTTTACTGGTCCGGAAGCGTCGGTTGGGCGGTGGCACTGTTCGTCTGGATGATCATCGTGGGCGCGCTCGATAACATCCTGCGGCCAATCCTGATCCGGCGCGGCGTGGACTTGCCGCTGCTGCTGATCATCGCCGGAGTCATCGGCGGCCTGATCGCCTTCGGGGTCATCGGCCTCTTCATCGGACCCGTCATTCTCGCGGTGACCTACACGCTCCTGCAGTCCTGGATCAACGAAAACGGTCGCGGTGCGGCTTGAGCGCCAAGGCAAGGATCGTCAACCAGAACTGGTGGTTCACCACCCTGATGGTGCAGGCGTACAAGTATTGCCCGCCGTTGACCAAGGACATCAAGTGCGACGTCCTCATCGTCGGCGGAGGGTTCAGCGGCGTCAGCGCGGCGGCGGAATTCCTGAAGAAAGGATTGAGCGTCGTACTGATCGACAAGAACATCATCGGCGGCAGCTCATCCGGTCGCAGCGCCGGCATGCTGACTCCCGACAGCGAGCTCGAACTCCATCAGCTGGTCCGCCGTTACGGCGTCAAGGCCGCCGGAGAAATCTGGGAGGCGCCCGTCCGCGGCATCGAGCGCGTCGTGCAGACCATCCAGAAATACGACATCCAGGCCGGGTTGCTGCACCAGGATTCGCTGTTCCTCGGGCTCGGCAAGGACGGCGGTCATGCCGTCGAGGAGGAACGCGAATGCCGCGAGAGCGTCGGGTTCACCGACCAGCGGGTCTACGATGAAGGCCAGTTGAAGGAAATCCTCGGCGCGCAGGATTACACCGCCGGCATCCGCTACGGCGGAACCTACGGCATCAATCCGCTGGCGACACTCCAGGGTTTCAAGAACCTGCTGATCGAGAACGGGATGCAGGTCTACGAAAGCACCGAGATGGAGCGGCTCGAGGGTCACACGGCTTACACGCATGCCGGCAGCGTGACCGCGGACAGCATCATCATCGCAATCGACAAGATGACTCCGATCGATCAGCCCGCTGGCCCACGAGGCCTTCCATGCGCAGACATTCCTGAGCGTGACCGAGCCCTTGACCGACCGGGAACTGCGAATCCTGTTTCCTTCCGGCGAACAGATGCAGTGCTGGGACTCGAAGCTCGTGTATTCGTACTTCAGGTTGACCGGAGACAATCGCCTGCTTCTCGGCGGCGGCACTCCCGTCACGACGTATCTCAAGGATGCTTACAACAATCCGCGCGTCATCCGGAAGATCATCGAGGACTTCAGGAGCCACTTCCCGGAGCTGGCCGAACTTTCATTCATCCAGTTCTGGCCCGGGCAGATCGACATGTCGCGGGACCTGCTGCCGGTCATTGCGAAGCCTCGGGAGCTGCCGCACGTGCGGTTCATCCTCGGCTGCGTGGGCATCCCGTGGGCGACTTTCTGCGGGAGTTTCGCGGCGCGGATGGTGCTCGGCGAAGCGGACGATGATTACCGGAAATTCGTCAACTACTTCTCGAACCAGCGCCATTTTCCCCTGCCGATCAGCCTCGGCAAGGTGATCGGCAAGCCCATCCTCTTTTCGCTGTCCAATGCCTGGGCGAAATTCCGGCAGGTCGACAAGCCGCGCATCAGCGATTCAACGGCAAAGGAGTTCTGAGCCGGGCGGGCCCCGTCGGGCTCGGGTTTCGCACGTCCGGTCGCAAGCCATTTTGGGCGGCCTTGGTTGCCCGCCTAAGATCTGCCACATGGCGACCGGAGTTGCAGTGCTCGTGGCCTCGATCGTTTGGCTGGCGGCCGCGGCGGCACCAGATGTCGCAGTTTCCTCGCCTGAGAAGATCGCTCCCGGTGTCGAGCTCTTGCGCGGCGCCATGCTTCCCGAGCGCGGACCGGATGGAAACACGATCGTCTTCGACGCGCCGCAGGGGCTCGTCGTCATCGACACCGGCAGGCACGCCTGGCACAGCGACGCCATCCTCGCGCTTGCCAGGGCGAAAGACCGCCCGATCGCCGCGATCGTGAACACGCACTGGCACCTGGACCACACAAGCGGCAATGGCCGCATCAAGTCCGCTTACCCGACTGCACCGGTGTACGCGACGAATGCGGTCGATCGCGTCCTCGCGGAAGGCGGATTCCTCGCCCGTAATCTCGAGTCCTCGCGAAAGATGCTCGACGACCCGAAGATGAGCGAGACCCAGAAGGACGAAGTCGGGATCTTCATCGCGACCATGGCCGAACGCGAATTCCTGCGTCCCGATGTCGTCGTCCAGGGGAGCGGCGAGACGAGCATCGCCGGCCGGACGTTCGATGTCAGGATCACCGACGGCGCGGTAACTGACGCGGATATCTGGCTTTACGACGGCGCGAGCGGCGTCGCCGTCATCGGCGATCTCGTGACGCTGCCGGCACCATTCTTCGAGACCGCCTGCCCGGCCGCGTGGCGCAAGGCGCTCGACGAAGTCTGGGCGCTGCCATTCAAGACCGCGATTCCTGGCCATGGCGAACCCATGAATCGCGAACAATTCGACACCTGGCGCGGGGCGTTCAATTCCTACATGGATTGCGTCGAAGGCGATTCAGAAGCCGGCCAATGCGCAGCCGCCTGGGCGGATGGAATCGCCTCGCTCAATGGAACCGACGAGCCTGCGCGCAAGATGGCGCGCGGCTATGCGGAGTACTACGTCGGCATGCTCCGCGAGAACGGTGGCAAGAGCGCCGACTGCCTCGCGCGCTAGCTGCCGGCCGCCTGCGCCGCCGCCTTCACTTCGATCGCGATCACGCGTCCGCCGCCGGCGATTGCCTCCCAGGAGTGCGTCGCACCTTCGCCGAGCCACAACACCTGGTTCGGGCTGAAATCGTGGATCGCCGTCTTGCCATCCGGCTGCGTCAGCTTGAGCCGGATCCAATCGAGGCTCACGAGAACGGTCGGCGGGTGATTGTGCATCGGGCTCTTCCGGCCGATTGACGTTCGCCCTTCGAAGACGCGGACGTGCGGATTCTCGAACAGCACATGGTGGGCATCCGGGTCGGCCGCGCCCGCGTCGTTGGCCGGGCGCACCGGCGCCGCCGGCGGCGCGCCTTGCTTTTGCGCAGACTTGATCTCGACGCCGATGACGCGCAGCTCACCGGCCAGCAGTTCCCAGGAGTGTTGCGCGCCTTCGACCCAGGCGGACTGAGCCCGGATTGAGGTCGAGAAGACTCGTCTTGCCGTCCGGCAAGGTCATGCGGAATCGGGTGGAATCGAGGCTGACGAGCACGAACGGCGGATGCGAATGCATCGGGCTCTTGGTCCCCTTCGAGGCGCGCGCATCGAAGACGCGTATGTATTCGTTTTCGAGAATTACCCTGTGAACGTCGGGATCGACGGTGACCGCGTCGTTCGGCGCGAGCGCCTGGCCGAATGCCTGGGCCGAGATCGCCAATGTCACGACGCCCGCGAGCCGGATCCAGCGATGCATGGTTCTCTCCCTTACCGACGCGCCGCGCGGCGCCCGCACATGCTAGGACCGGTGCCGGAAACCGTCAATTCGCAAGCGGCCGAGCGCCGTCAGTCGTGAAAGTTCTTGTCGGAGCCCGTGATCAGTCGGGCGCCGCGTTCGAACAGCACATAGGACCACAGCCACTGCGTCACGACGATGAGGCGGTTCCTCAAGCTCACGAGAAAGTACACGTGAGCCGCGCCCCAGATCCACCACGCGAGCCAGCCCGAGAGCCGCAATCTCCGGTAGGCAATCACGGCCGACTTGCGCCCGATCGTCGCCAGCAGGCCGCGGTCTCGATATGCGAATGGCGGCAGCGGATCGCGCCCCTCGATTCGCGCCGCGATCGCACGCGCGACATAGGCGCCCTGCTGCTTGGCGACCGGCGCGATTCCTGGCTGCGGCGTCCCGTCGGGATTCCGCGCGGCGGCCGTGTCCCCGATGACGTAGATGTCTTCATGGCCCGGCGCGCGAAGGTCAGGTTCAACGGGAACGCGGCCTGCGCGGTCCTGCTCGAGCCCAATCCAGCGCGCGGCGGGCGAGGCGCGCACGCCCGCTGCCCAGACGACCGTGCTGGCGCGAATGAATTCGTCGCCGAGCCGCACTCCATCCCCGTCGCAATGCGTCACCGGCTTCCCGAAGCGAACTTCAACGCCGAGCCTTCGCAGGGCGTCCGCGGTGTAGTGCGAGAGCTCTTCGGGAAAGTTTGCGAGCAGGCGTTGCCCCGCTTCGATCAGGAGGACGCGCGTCCGCCGCGGGTCGATCACGCGAAAATCGCGCGCCAGCGCCCGGCGCGAGAGCTCGGCAATGGCGCCGGCGAGCTCGACACCCGTCGGCCCGCCTCCGACGATGGCGACCGTCAGCAGCCGCGCGGACTCAGCGGGATTCGAAGCCATCTCTGCGCGTTCGAATGCCAGCAGGAGCCGCCGCCGGATCGCGACCGCGTCATCGAGCGTCTTGAGTCCTGGCGCGTGCTCGGCCCATTCGTCGTGCCCGAAATAGCCGTGGGTCGCGCCGGTTGCAAGCACGAGCCAGTCGTATGCGATGGGCGCCGATCCGAGCGTGACGACCTTCCGCGCGCAATCAACGGCAGTGACTTCGCCCATCAGCACGCGCGTATTGTTCTGGCTCCGCATGAGGCGGCGCACGGGCCAGGCGATGTCGGCCGGCGAAAGCCCGGCACTCGCAACCTGGTACAGGAGCGGCTGGAAAAGGTGGTGATTCTGGCGGTCAATCAGCGTGACATCGGCGTCGACACGGCGCAGGCCGTGGGCGGCGGCGAGGCCGCCGAAACCCGCGCCAACGATGACGATTCTAGCTTTTGCCATGTAAGTCATTGGCATTGAAAGTATTTTTGTCTAGTATATGCGCGGCAAGCCGGAGAGGGTAATCTGCTTCGACGGCTCTGGGGGGTGCCATGCTTCGCATTGTGCTGCTCAACCCGAAAGGCGGATCGGGCAAGTCCACGATCGCCACTGGCATCGCCGCCATGTATGCGGCCCGCGGCTACCGGCCCGTGTTGATGGATTTCGATCCGCAGGGCTCGAGCTCGCGATGGCTCGAAAAGCGTTCTCCCCTCCAGTCCCCCATTCATGGAATCGCCGCCTATGCGCGCGCACTCGGCGTCACACGGAGCTTCCAGCTGCGCGTACCGCACGGCACCGACCGCGTCATCGTCGACACGCCCGCGGCGCTCCAGCCGCACGAATTCAACGAGCACGTGCGCGACGCGGACGCAGTGCTCGTGCCGGTGATGCCGTCCGACGCCGACATCCACGCCTGCTCGCGCTGCATCGGCCACCTGCTCATTTCCGGCAAGATCAAGCGCCGCGAGAATCGCCTCGCCGTCATCGCGAACCGCGTCAAGCCGAACACGATCATCTTCCGCACGTTAATGCGATTCCTCGACCAGATGCAGATCCCGGTCGTGACGACGCTTCGCGACTCGCAATACTACGTGTATGCCGGCGAGCAGGGGCTCGGCCTGCACGACATGAATCCCGCACGCGTGCATCCGGAACTGCAGCAGTGGGATTCGCTCTGGGCCTGGCTCGAGTCGCGAAAACCGTTTGCGCAGCCGGCAGTGGCGGTCGGCCTCGACTGAGATTCTAATGGGCGAATGAGCGGCATTCGCCAGCGCTACATCGTCGGCGCGTTCCTTGCTATCAACCTGCTTCTCTGTGCGGCCTCTGCTGCGGCGGCGAGTTATGCCGGACGCCCGATCGTCGACGTGCTCGCGGAGCTGCGCGGGCCTGGACTCGACTTCATCTACAGCTCGGAACTCCTGCCGCGCAGCCTGACCGTTTCCGTCGAACCGGAATCGAGCAACCGGCTGCTGATTGCGCGCGAGATCCTCGCCGCGCGAGGGCTGACGCTTGACCGTCGTGCGCCCCGGGCTATTTGCAGTGACGTCCCGCACCAATGCGGCGCCCGATCGCCTCATTCGTGGATACGGTCGTGAGCGCAGCGGACGGCCGCGCCGTCGCGAACGCAAGCGTCCGCCTGTCGCCAATCCAGGCCGTCGACTGGACCAATCGCGAAGGTCGATTCGCGATCGGGCCGGTCCCGGAAGGCAGCTACAAGCTGCGGGTCGAGGCGGACGGCTATCAGACTGCCGAGATTTCCGGAGTCGCGGCAGGCGAGACATCCGCGGATACGGAGGTGCGTCTTGCACCGGCAACCGCCGAGCTCGGCGAGATCGTTGTTGCCACGAGCCGCTACGCCCTCGATCGCTTCGGCAGCTCCGGCGCGGTGCAGGTCGCGGGCGACACGCTGGCCGCCCAGCCCGCGCTGGGAGAGGACGCGATCCGCGCGCTCGGCCGACTGCCGGGGATGGCACAAGGCGGGCTCACTGCACAGGCGAACATCCGCGGTGGTGAAGGCGGCGAGCTGCTGACACTTCTCGACGGCTTTCCTCTAAGGGAAGCCTTTCACCTGCCCGCTTACCACGACGTATTCGGCGTGCTGGATCCCGAGCTGCTCGGCGAAGCCGAGATCTACACCGGCGGCTTCCCGGTGCGCTACGGCAATCGCATGGCAGGCGTCTTTGACCTCAATACGATCGACGCGCGGGACGCACCGCACTCCGCGCTCGGCCTCTCCGTCTTCAATGCGATGGCGCGAAACGGCGGCGTACTCGAAAGCGCGGGGTTGGACTGGCTCGCGATGGCGCGGGTCGGCACCCTCAAGCCCTTTGTCAAGATTTTTGCGGAGGATGCCGGCGATCCAAGCTACAGCGACGTCTATGCACGCGGCGGCTACGGCGAACCGGAACGAATCCGGATCACGGCGAACCTGCTCTGGAGCCGGGACGAGCTCGCGATTTCACGTGAACCCGAGGGCGAGCGGGCGAACCTCGAGAGCCGGAGCCGTTACCTGTGGCTCCGCGCCGACCACGATTGGCAGAACGGCATCGAAGCCTCAGTTCATCGTCGGCCACAGCACCATCGACGGTTTTCGAGACGGCACGATCGACAATCCGGAGATATCGACCGGAATGGTGAATGACCGCCGTTCTTCCGAGTACTGGGATTTGCGCGGGCGAGTCGCATGGGAGGTGAATCCGCGAAACTGGCTCGAAGGCGGGTTCGAGTGGACCGAAGAAGACGCCGTCTATCGCTACACCTCGGAGGCGAGTTTCACGGATTCGGTCGCCGATCTTTTCGCGCGCGATACCGGGTTCTCCCGGGCGACGTTCCTCACTCCAAGCCGCGAACGCTTTGCGCTCTACGCCGCGCACCGTTGGCAGATCCTGGAAGCGCTCGTATCCGAGATTGGCATGCGCGCGCAAAAGACGATTACGACGGGCGCACCGCCGAGGACTGGCGCTTCGATCCGCGCATCAATCTCCGCTGGCAGTTCCGGCCGGCAACCAGCTTTCGCGCTCATTGGGGGCGCTTCCACCAGACCGACGAAGTACACGAGCTGAAGGTGGAAGACGGGCTCACCGAATTCCCCGAACCGCAGCGCTCCGATCAGTTCATCGTCGGAGTCGATCACCGGTTGGGCAACGGACTCGGGCTTCGCTTCGAAGCGTTCCGCAAACTGCAGTCCGATCCGCGACCGCATTTCGAGAATCTCCTCGATCCGATGTCGCTCGTGCCGGAGATAGCGCCGGACCGCGTGGAGGTCGCTCCGCTCGCCGCCGACGTGCGCGGCGCCGAGATCTCGCTCGTTTCCGAGGGACACGACATGAATTGGTGGCTTGGCCTGGCCTGGTCGGAGGCGCTCGACAGCCTCGGCGGAACCCAGGTGCCGAGGAGCTGGGACCAGACCTGGGCGGCAAACGTCGGCGTCGACTGGATACGCGGGAACTGGCGTTTCGGCGCAGTGGCGGGCAGCCATCGCGGCTGGCCGACCACCCGCGTCGATGGCACGGAACTCAGTGCTCGCAATTCCGACCGCTTCCCGATTCGCGCGACACTCGACCTGCGGGCGGAATACCGCAAGCCGCTTGCGATCGGGAGCCTTGCGGTCACTTTCGAGATCACGAACGCAGTTAATGTGGGCAATGCCTGCTGCCAGCGCCTTATCCCAGAGGACGACGGCAACGGCGGCACCATTTTCACGACAAAGGAAACAGACTGGCTGCCCGTCGTGCCTTCGGTCGGCGTACTCTGGGAATTCTGACGCAGCTCGCGCGAGAGGTTGATCGCGCCTGATCGTGCCGTCTCACGGGCATGACACATCGATTTCGACCATTGGTCGCGCTCGGCGCGACAGCTCTCATCGTCAGCGCGCTCCTTCGGGTGACACTGTGGTGGAAATTCGGCATCGCGGACGGTGTCGCCGCCGCTGAATTGCCGTCGATCCTCGCCCGCGGACTTCTGAACGACATGGTCGTGTCGCTCTATGCATTCACTCCATTCGCGGTCTACCTCGGTCTCCTTCCCAATCGCTGGTACCGCTCGCGCGTCAACAGTGCGCTGATCGCGGTGGGGTGCTGGATCGCGCTATTCACCATGATCTTTCTCGCCGTGGCCGAAACCTACTTCTTCCAGGAATTCGACTCGCGATTCAATCTCGTGGCGTTCGACTACCTCGTCTACCCGACCGAAGTGGTTGGCGACGCTCTGGGCCGAATACCCCGTCGTACGCACGGTCCTTGCCGCCACGCTATTCGCCAGCGTCGGTCTCCACCTGCTCCGTCGATGGGTCCTGGGCAGGAGCGGATTGCGCGCGTGAGACGCTGGTTTTTCCTGGCCGCCTACCTGACGGCGGTCGTCCTGGCGGCGCTTTACTGGTCGACGGACCTGCTGTCGCACGACCGCAATCGCGTGGAAAACGAGTTGGCGCAGAACGGGCTCAGCAGCTTCGTTCGCGCAGCGCTCACGAACGAGATCGACTACCGGGCAAACTACAAGAGCGAGGAATCAAGGGAGAATTTCACGCTCGTCGCGCGCGAGCTGGAACGCGGCGGCGGCGTGTTCACGCGGCTTATCGGAGGAGCGGCTCGACCGCTCGTTTCCTGCGCGCCCGGGGCTCGGGCGCTTGAATGTCGTGCTGGTCTCGAGCGAGTCCTTCGGCGCCGAGTTCAGCCGCCTCTACGGATCGGACCGCAACCTCACTCCGAACTTTGATGGGTTCGCGCAACAGGGGATCTGGTTCTCGAACGCCTACGCGTCCGGAACCCGCACCGTTCGCGGCCTCGAGGCATTTTCGGCCTCGATTCCGCCGATTCCCACGGTCTCGATCCTGCGACGCCCCGGCTTCGGAAACGTCGCAACCTGGGGCGCCGTGATGCGTTCACTCGGCTACCGCACGAGCTTTCTCTACGGCGGCTACGGCTATTTCGACAACATGAACGCGTATTTCGGCGAGAACGGCTTCGACGTCGTCGATCGACGCTCCATCAGTTCCGTGCGCTTCGAGAACATCTGGGGCGTCAGCGACGAAGACCTCTTCGATCACTCGCTTGCCTACTTCGATCGCCTGCACGCGGCCGGTGATCCGTTCTTCTCGATCATCATGACGACGTCGAACCACAAGCCATTCACCTTCCGCGCAGGCCTCGAGGCGCAAGGTATTCCTCCCGAGGGCGGCGGCCGTGCGGCCGGCGTGCGTTATGCCGACTTCGCGCTTGGCCAGTTTCTGCGCGATGCACGCGAGCACCCCTGGTTCGACGACACCGTGTTCGTGGTCGCGGCGGATCACGGCGCGCGTGTCTACGGGGCGGAGCAGATTCCACTTCGCACCTATGAGATACCGCTGATGATTTACGCGCCGAAGCACCTCGCACCGCGGCGGGTCGACGCGCTCACGACACAGATCGACATTGCGCCGACCGTGCTCGGCCTGCTGGGACTGCCCTACGAGGCGCCATTCTTTGGCCAGGACTCACTCAACACGCCGTCCGAGGGTCGCGTCGCGCTCTTCAATCACAACCATGACGTCGCTATCTACCGGGACGGCCGGCTCGTCGTGTTCGGGCTCGGAAAATCGGTGAACACGCTCGACTACGATCCTGTCGCGGATCGTTACAGGCCCGCGGCCCGGGATCCAGAGCTCGAGCGGCTTGGCATCGCCTATTTCCAGACCGCTTACGAGCTATTCGAGGGCGGCAACTACCTTCCATCGGCGCGGGACAGGCGCATGGCCCAGAACGGCCCGAAGCCATGAGTGGACGCACCCTTCGAGCGGTTCGCGCGGCTTCGCTGCCGGCTCTTGTGTCATCTATCGGAATCTTCGGCATGCCGGCTGGGGCGGCGACGGTCGGACCGGATGCAGGCGCGAATGGCGATTGCCCGGGTATGGCGGACCTCGAATCGCAGGGTTATCGGATCGGCTCGATCGACGTGCGACAGCTTCCGATCTTTGATGTCGAGCCCGGAGCCAAGCACCAGTCACTCTATCGTTTCGCCGATCAGCTCCACGTCGACACGCGCGACTCAGTGATCGAATCGCAACTCCTGTTCCGGACCGGCGATCCGGTCTCGCTGCGGAAAATCGCCGAGACCGAGCGCAATCTCCGCGACCTTCGCTACATCCGCGAACCGTCGGTGCGCGCCGTCAACTGCCATGACGGGACGGTCGATCTCGAAGTGGCCGTGCACGAGGTCTGGACGACCAATCCCGGCATCGCTTTCGGCCGAAGCGGCGGCGAGAATTCCGGCGGGATCAAGCTGGAAGAGTTGAACCTGCTCGGTCGCGGCAAGCTCCTGACCGTCGAGCTTTCGAAAGATGCGGACCGCAGCTCCTATACGCTGCATTGGCGCGATCCCAACGTCCGCGGCAGCCGCTGGCTTCACGACATCACGCTGCGCGACAGCGATGACGGACAGGGCTGGAGCGCCCGGTTCGAAAGGCCGTTCTATTCGCTCGACAGCCGCTGGAGCACAGGCCTCGCCCTCCAGCAGGAAGAAACCATCCAGCCGGTTTACCGGCTCGGGGAGCGGGTCGCGGGCTACGAGCAGCAGTCCGACTTCGGCGAGGTCTGGTTCGGCCGTTCCGACGGCCTGCGCGAAGGCTGGGTAAGGCGGATGGTCTTTGGGCTGCGCCGCGAGCACGCGGCCTTCGCGGTTTCGCCGGATGAAACCGCCCCCGCTGCCCTCCCGCAAGACCGGCGCCTTGACTACCCGTTCTTTCGCATCGAGGGCATGCAGGATGATTTCGAGACGACGCGCAACCGTAACCAGATCGCGCGCACCGAGGACCAGCGGTTCGGCATGTACTACGCGCTCGAGCTCGGCTGGTCGACGCCCGCGCTCGGCGCGGATCGCAATGCCGCGCTTCTCCATGCGCAGGCGAGCCGCGGCTGGCGGCTCGGGTCGGAAGCCTCGCTGTTCGCGGAAGGCGCTCTCACGAGCCGCGTCGAGAACCGATCCGCGACCGACAGCCTGCTGTCGGCAGGCGTTCGCTACTACCGTCCAACCGGGTCGAGTGGCCTGTTCTTCGCAGGCGTATCGGCTACGGCAGGTCACGAGCTCGACGCTGATCACGAGTTGACGCTCGGCGGCGACACGGGACTTCGCGGCTATCCGTTGCGATTCCAGACCGGGAGCGGAACGGCTCTGCTCACGATCGAGGAGCGCTACTACACGAAGCATTCGCTGTGGAAAGTCGCGGACGTCGGCGCCGCGGTGTTCTTCGACGCGGGCCGCGCCTGGGGCGAATCCGCCTTCGGCCCGACTGAAAACCAGGGATTGCTCAAGGACATCGGCTTCGGGCTCAGGTTCGGCAACACGCGATCCGCACTTGGCAACGTTCTGCACTTCGACGTCGCCTTTCCTCTGGACGGGCCGGATACGATCGATCGCGTCCAGTTCCTGATCCAGACGAAGCGCAGTTTCTGATCATGGGTCCCGTGCAGGCGACGCCGGCGCCGATCGGCACGAGGCGATTCTGGTTTCGGCATTTCTGGTTGCCGGCGGCGGTCTTCCTCCTTGTGACCACAGTCGTACACGGCCTGGATCTCGATCGCCGGATCTCCAGCACCTGGTTTTTCGACGCGGACGCGCAGGCCTGGATCGGTGCTGGCCAATGGTGGGCGATCAACCTGATCCACCGCGGAGGGAGCGCCCTGGTATGGACGATCGGGCTCGCGGTGATCGCCACCCTGCTTGCCGGTGGCTGGATAGAAAGGCTCCGCCCGTACCGGCGAAAAGCCGCCTATCTCGTCGTTGCCATGGCGCTGTGCGCAACGGTCGTCGGCGCTCTCAAGCTTGCAACTAACGTCGACTGTCCACGGGACCTCGAGGGATTCGGCGGCACCCATCCTTACGTGCAACTGTTCGAGGACCGGCCGGATGGCCTTCCGCGGGGGCGATGCTTCCCGGGCTCACATGCCTCGACGGGTTTCGCGCTGATGGCCTTCTATTTCGTGCTTTTTGACACCAGAAGACGGCTGGCTCGCGTCCTTCTCACCTCCGCTGTCGCGCTGGGAACGATCTTCTCCATCGGCCAGCAAGCGCGGGGTTCCCATTTCCTGTCCCACGACCTCACGAGCGCTGCGCTGGCCTGGTTCGAGCTGCTGGGCCTCTGGTGGCTGCTGCTAAGATCACACGCCGCCAGGTCGCGATTGATTCGGCCTGGTCCGGCCGTCCAACCTCTGGATACAAGCGCCCAGCGCGTTCCGGGACATGAAAGAAGAGCAATTACTGATCCGCCGCATGCTCGGAGGCGACGAGCAGGCCTTCGAGGCGTTTTTCAACGCCTATTTCGCTCGCATCTACCGTTTCGCGCTGCCGCGCCTGAACGGGGACGTGGAGGCGACGCGCGAGGTCGTCCAGGCGACGCTGGCCAAGGCCATGCGCCGGATCGCCGACTTCCGGGGAGAATCCGCGCTCTTCACGTGGCTGTGCCAGATCTGCCGCCGCGAGGCCGTGGATCACATCCGTTCGCGGCGTCGCCACCTGAAGCACGTGGTATTGATCGATGACAGGCCCGACTTGCGATCTGCGATCGACGCGCTCGAAGCGCCCGAGGAATACGACCTGGTCAAGGCTTACGGGCGGGAAGAAGTGGGCCGGCTGGTGCGGGTAGTTCTCGACCGGTTGCCGTCGAACTACGGCGACGCACTCGAATGGAAGTACATGGAGGGCAGCTCGGTCGAGGAAATCGGCGAGCGGCTCGGAATCGGCACGATCGCCGCGCAGTCGTTGCTTGCGCGCGCTCGGACCGCGTTTCGCGAGGCCCTTGAACAGGTTTTCGGCGCCGAGGCCGCGGACATCGCGGCGGGACTCGGCGCATGAGGAAGTGCCATGAATGACGACGATATCGAAAGGGTGCTGAAGGCTGCGGGCATGCGGGAGCGCGCGCCGGCGGACGTCGAGCGCGAGGTCCGCGAGCACCTCCGCCAGGAATGGCGCGAGATCGTCGCCGAGCGCCGCGGCGCGCGGCGTCGCTGGTCCCGTTTCGCAATCGCCGCGAGCATCCTGGTCGCCGCCCTCGGTCTTTGGTTGGCGGCATTGCAGCCTCGGGCGCCCGCAGGTCTTGTGGCGACCATGGCCGTGGCGGTGAACGACGTGCGCGTCAAGAGCGGCTGGCTGCAGGGCTGGCAACCGGCCATTGCTGGCCAGACGCTGGCCGCAGGTGAATCGTTGGAAACGGGTACCCATGGGCGCGCCGCCATCGCCCTGCCGGGCATTGCCTCGGCGCGACTTGACCATGACACCCGCATCCGCCTCGCGTCTGCCGACCTGCTCATCATCGAACGCGGCGCCCTCTATGTAGACGCCGGCATCGAGTTGCCGGGTGACTCCCGGCTCGCGGTCGAGACGCCGTCGGGCCTGGTGCGCCATGTCGGCACGCAATACGAAGTCCGGCTCGACGGGTCCGACGTACGCCTTCGGGTCCGCGAGGGTCGCATCGAATGGCGCTCCAACTCCGGCACCGTCGAGCGCGGGCAGGCGGGCGAGCAGTTGATGATCGCTGCCGACGGGGCCGTCCGGCGCGAACAGGCGTCGCGCTATGACGCGTCATGGGACTGGATCGCATCGACGACGCCGGCTATCGACATCGAAGGCCGGCCGCTTGCGGAGTTCCTGTCCTGGGCGGGGCGCGAACTGGGCCGCGAAGTCGTATTCGCGACGCCGGAAGTCGCAGAGGAAACGGCCGCGATCGTCGTTCACGGTTCGATCGACGGATTGACGCCGACGCAGGCGCTGGACGCCGTGCTCGCGACGACCAGCGTGCGCGGTTCGCTCGAAGAAGGCCGCATCGTGGTGGCGAACGGACGCGGGAACAATGATTCAAACTGAACTGGCCGCCGCGGAAACCGCTGCCAGCCCGAACGGCATCGCGGCCATTGCTGACATTCTCGCCTGCCCCGCATGCGGCTCTGCCCTCTTGCTCGAAGGCAACTCGATACGCTGCGCCGGCTGCGACACCCGTTTCGGAATCGATGACGGCGTCGCGATGCTGGCGGTGCGCGGCACGTCCGGCACTTGGGGGGCGCCGCAGCCGTCGGCCCAGAGCGACGATTACCAGGCCGAATACCAGACCATCGAGCGCGCCGCGGCCTACAACCATGGCTATCAACGCCACGCCCACAAGCGCTTTGGCACGCGACATGAGTGGCGGCTGATACGGCGCCATCTCGACAAAGTCGGCCATTCACGCGTCATTCTCGAACTGCCCTGCGGCGGCTGCCGGATCACCCCCGCATTTGCCGATGCCGCCGACTTCGTCATCGAGTCGGACATCGCAATCGGCCAATTACGTTACGGCCGCGCGACGTCGAAGGTCAAGACGCCTCGCGC
Organism: uncultured Gammaproteobacteria bacterium; assembly: GCA_963706895.1. Lineage (GTDB taxonomy): Bacteria > Pseudomonadota > Gammaproteobacteria > Steroidobacterales > Steroidobacteraceae > SCUD01. Next base: position 339,260 of record CAVPNV010000006.1, read on the forward strand.
GTGGATGACGGCCTCCGCGTTTCACATTCCACTACGCGATAACAGCGTGGACGGCACGATCTGCATCCGCCTCGCACATCACCTCCCGACCGCCGCCGAGCGCGACCGGCTGTTCCAGGAATTGCTGCGCGTCTCGAAGCGCTTCGTAATCGTCACTTTCTTCGATCACTACTCGCTCAAGAACCTGACGCGCCGCCTGCGCCACCCGTTCAAACGCAAGACGCCGAAGCTCACGATGACGACCGGGCGGGTCGCAGAGCTCGCGCGCGCGGGCAGGGCCCGGCTGGTCGCGGCGCCGCCGATTTCGCGCATCGTGTCCGGTCACCGCTATGCGCTGCTTCTCAAGGATGGCACCGGCCGGTGAATGCCGTAGCGGCCCGCTCGGACGAGCGACGGCGACATGCTCAGGCCGTGCTAGACGACTCCGTGGTTCCGCAGGTCACCATCATCCTGCCGGCTTACAACGAGCGCGAAAATATCATCGCCGCGGTGGAGGCCATCGACGCGGCATTCACATCGCATGACCGTCCATGGGAGGTCCTGGTGGTCGACGACGACTCGCCGGATCGCACGTGGGAGGTAGTCGAACGTCTGGGCGATCGTCGCATCCGTTGCTATCGTCGCCTGGATCGCAAGGGACTGTCATCCGCCATCGTCGATGGACTCAGTCTCGGTCAGGGCGAACGCCTGGTGGTAGCCGACGCTGATCTGCAGCACGATCTGAGTCAGATCCCCAATCTGGTGAAAGCCCTTGACTGCCATCCGCTCGCGGTTGGCACACGTTACGCAGCTGGTGGCGGTGCCGCCGGCTGGTCGAAGACTCGTCTGATCTTCTCGCGCGTCGCCACCGTAGCATGCCAGGTGGCGCTCGGCATCCGTTGCAGCGACCCCATGAGCGGGTTCTTCGCCATCCGCCGCTCGGCATTCCAGGAACTGGCTCCCAGACTGAATCCGCGCGGGTACAAAGTGCTGATGGAATTACTGTATGCCTTGCGCCCGGTAACAATCGGTGAAGTGCCGTACGTGTTCTCGCCCCGCCGTGCGGGCGACAGCAAGTTGTCGCCGCAAGTGGCATGGGATTTTCTCCTGTCACTGCTCGAACTGCTCAGCCGGCGCCTGGTCAGTGCGCGTTTCGTCAAATACGCGACGGTTGGCCTTACCGGTGTGGTGATGCAATATGCCATGTTCTTTCTTGTATGGCGTCAGGTGGTCAGCGATGAACCGGCCACCGCCGCGGCCATCGCCAGCGCGGCCTGCTCGAACTACCTGATCAACAACTGGTGGACCTTCCGTGACCGTCGACATCACGGGAGCGCCGAGATCATACGCGGCCTCGTGCTGTTCCTTCTGATCTCCGGCACCGGTGCCTTGATCAACCAGGCGGTGACCTGGTATCTGCACGTACTGCGTGCGCTCGATCTGGTCCTCACGATGGCGGCAGGCATCGTGGTCGCGACGGTATGGAATTACTTCCTCAACCTCGATCTGACCTGGCACGGACATGCCCGGCCGGAGTGAACGCATCGCTCCATTTGCTCTCGCGACGCTGGTGCTGTTGTTGTTCCTTCCTCCAGCTGGTCTGCGTGACTGGTGGTACCCCGACGAACCGGATGTGGCGTTGCCGGCGATCGAGATGCAGGCACGCGGCGACTGGGTGATCCCGACGCACAACGGTGTTCCGTGGCTCGATTATCCGCCGCTCGCCTACTGGGGCGCACTTGTGGCCGGGACGTTGGCGGGCGGCATCACGCCGTCGGCGACACGCGTGCCCATGGTGCTATTCGCCGCGCTCATTGTGGCGGCTACCGTCTGGTTGGGCCGGCAGCTCGGCCAGGGGCAGTGGGGTCTGCTGGCCGGTGCGGTGCTGATCGCCACGCCGACACTGTGGTTCCATGCGAGCAATCTCCAGGTCGATCTGGGTTATGCCGCTTTCATCGCCCTCGGCTTGGCCGTCTATCATCACGGCGAGCTAGCAAGCGGTATCGGTTGGCGGATCCTGGCCTTCGCGTGTTTCGGCGTCGCCATCCTCGGGAAAGGGCCGCTCGGTGTTCTGCTTCCTGGGCTGATCCTCACCCTCTGGCATGCGTGGAATCGCGATTGGCGACGTCTGCTGCTGCTCGCTCCGCTCGCCCTCGTGTCACTCGTGGTCGCCCTGCCGTGGTATCTGCTGCTGTGCGACCGGCTGGGCACCGAAGTGGTTTGGAGTGAGATCGTGCAGCAGAACTTTGATCGTTTCGGCGCAGCGAAACGCGGGCATGGCGGCAAGGGGATGTTCTACTACCTGACGAGGCTGCCGGTTGATCTCGGCGTGTGGACAGCATTCATTATCCCGGCGTTGTGGCAGGGATTCCGCACCCGACGGCATGAGCGATCGTGGCGCCTGCTGGCGGTGTGGCTGCTCGCACCGCTGGTGTTCTTCACCCTCGCGTCGACCAAGCGCAACGTCTACCTCCTGCCCGTCTTTCCCGCGCTCGCCTTGCTGGTGGCCGATTGGCTGGCACGTGACGGTGTCACATGGGAGGTGTGGCTCAGAGTCTGGAGTGGTCGCGCATTCGCCGTCGTCCTGCTGCTTGTCGGGGTATTTCTAGTCGTGACTGGCATGGTCTGGGGATGGCTGCCGCTGCCCGCGCGTTTGCCGCCCGAGGCGTGGACTTCATTGCGCCCGGCGGCGCTTGCGACCGGCTTGTGGCTCACGGTGGCCGGCGGATGGACGCTGCGCGACGCGCTCGCGGGTACGCTGCGCACGTGGTGGTCGCTCGCTGGCAGTACGACGCTGGCGTATGTCCTGATCATGTGGTTGGTGCTGCCGGTGGTCGATCAAGTGCGTTCCTATCGTCCGGCGGCGCGCTGGCTGGCCGAACGAGTTCCGGCGGACGGCCTGGTCGGTTTCTTCTCGCCCGGGCGTGAGCAGAGCAAACGAGCGGCGTGGCTGTGCCACCTGGACGGTCGGCGATTACATTTCCTGGGCACGCCAGACGAAGTGCAGGCATGGCTGGTCAGCGATCCGACGCGATTGGTTCTGAGCTCGCCGGCGCACGTTGCCGCGATACAGCAGGTGCACGTGACCCATTCCTGGACCATCAGCTCCGACGAGTGGCTCGTGCTCGCCACAGCGCGATGAAGGGTAGTGTCTCAGTTTGAATAAGCTCTGTAGCCCCAGACGATAGCCTGCGCCAGCAGCCCGAGCCAAATCGCGATTATCACGGCTGCGGCAATCCTGCTTACCGGCTCGCCATTCTGGATCGCCTGCGTGGCTCGTGCGCGGCACTCAGTCACCACCTGAGTTCCATCGTTTCGCGACCGCGTTGTCTTCCTAGCCGCCCGGCTTCCAGCCGAGCATCGCGAGAAGCGCGGCAAACCCCGCGACGTACGCGACCACGACCGGCCAGCCCTCGCGCAGCCAGCGCCCCGTCGAGCGCGCCTCGGGAAACATGTTGCAGATCGCGACGCCGGCCGAGGACCCGAACCAGAGCATCGAGCCGCCGAAGCCGACGGCATAGGCGAGCACGCCCCAGTCGTAGCCGCCCTGCTTGAGCGCCAGCGCCGTCAGCGGGATGTTGTCGAAGAACGCCGACACGAATCCGAGTGCGAGCGCGCTCTGCCAGGACGGCGCCGGCAGCGACTCGACCGGCATCAGCGAGGCCGACGCGACGAGGCACAGCAGGAAAATCGATCCCTTGACCGCGCCCGGCAGGACGCTCCAGTCGGGCCGCCGCCAGCCGGCGCCGTCAGCGCGATGGCGAGCGCGACCGCGGCGCCGATGAACGGAAAGCGCGACCGAGACTCCGGGTGCGTCGCGTTCACGCCCACGTTCACGGCGACGGCGCTCGCCAGGATGATGCCGACGATCGCGACGCGCGGCCAGTCGATCGCGAGCGCGGTCTCGGCGTCCTTGATGATCGGCGCGAAGCGCTGCTGCGCCCGCGCCGCCGGGAAGCCGAACACGAGGAGCGCGACGGCGGCGGCGACGTAGGCGTGCAGGACTTCGATGGGCGGCGACGCCGCTGATCCACATCATCGTCGTCGTCGTGTCGCCGATGACGCTGCCCGACGCCGCCCGCGTTGGAGGCTGCGACGATGGCCGCGAGGTAACCGACGCGGACACGCGCCCCGGAACAGCGTGTGCGCCATCGCGCCGCCGATCAGCGCGGCCGCGATGTTGTCGAGGAACGCCGAAAGCACGAACACGATCGCGAGCAACGCGAACGCGCCGGTCCAGTCGTCCGGCAAGCCAGTGCCGGCAACTCCTGCGGCAGGCCGCTCTCCTCGAAGTGCGCGGCGAGCAGCGCGAAGCCGACCAGCAGCAGGAACAGGTTGACGAGGATCACCCACTCGTGCGCGAAGTGCGCCGCGAGCCCTGCGAGGCCGGGCCCGGCCGCGAATCCGGTGACCAGCCACTTGAACGCGATGACGGCGAAGAGGCCGGCCGCCGCAATCGGCAGCGCGCGCCGATGGAACAGCGCGACGCCCACGAGCGTCGACGCCGAAGATCAGGAACTCGACCGGAGGAAGCTCAACGGACTTGCGGCCAGTCCCAGTCGGCGGCAGCCGCGCGGCAGCCGCCGTTTTCATGGCCGGTCCAGGCGCGGCCGCGCACGAAGCGGCCCGGCCGCGCCGTCGGTCGGCTCGCCGTTCTCGAGTGCAAGCACGCCGTTCACGATCACCTGCGATACGCCCGTCGCGTACTGGTGCGGCTCGGCGTAGGTGGCGTGGTCCTGGATCTTCGCGGGATCGAAGACGACGACGTCGGCGAAGTGGCCTTCCTTCGAGGCAGCCCGCGGTCGCTGCAGGTTCAGGACCGAGGCCGGGTGTCCCGTCATGCGATGGATCGCGTCCTCGAGCGTGGCGCGCTTCTCGTCGCGCACGTAGCGCCCGAGCACGCGCGCGAAGTTGCCGTAGGCGCGCGGGTGCAGGCTGCTCTTCAGGAAGACGCCCTCCGCCGACAGCGCCGCGCCGTCGGAGCCGAAGCTCATGTACGGCAGCGCGACCTTGCGCCGCACCTCGTCCTCGGACATCAGGAAATACACGGTGCCGACCCGGGTCTCGTCCTCGGCGACGAGGTCCATCGCCGCCTCTTCCGGGCTCGTGCCGCGCAGCTGCGGCGATCTCGGCCAGCGTCTTGCCGATGTACTGCTTGAGCTCGGGCTTGCGCAGCACGACGATCAGCATGTTCTCGGCGCCGCCGGCGGCGAGCATCAGGTTTTCCCAGTCGGTTCCGTCTCGGCGCGCATCTCGGCCGCGACGCGCTTGCGGATCGCCGGGTCGCGCAGGCGCGCGAACCACGCGGCGTTGCCGCCCGCCTGGACCCAGGGCGGCATCGCGGCGTCGAGCCCCGTGGCGCCGGCCGGATAGGCGTACATGTCCGTCGGTGATGCGAAGCCCCTCGCGCCGCGCGGCCTCGATGTGCCGAGATCGCCTCGTCCATCTTCGGCCAGTATGCGCCTGCCCGCCCGCCTTCAGGTGATAGATCTCGGCGGGCGCGCCCGAGCGGCGCGAGATCTCGATCGTCTCGTCCACGGCCTCGATGAAGCCGCGGCCTTCGCTGCGCATGTGCGTGGCATTAGATGCCGCCGCAGCGCGCCGCGGTCGATGCGAGCGCGACCAGCTCGTCGGTTTCGGCGAAGGTGCCGGGCACGTAGATCAGCGAGGAGCCGACGCCGAGCGCGCCTTCCTCCATCGCCTGGCTGACACGACGTCCTGCATCGCCGCGAGCTGTTCGGGCGTCGGGTCCACGTCTTCCGACGCCGAGCACGTTGATGCGCACGGTCGCCGTGCCGACGTGCGAGGCGACGTTCATCGACACGCCCTTGCTTCTCGAGCAGCGCAAGGTACTCGCCGAGCGTCGTCCACTCGACCGGGTACTTGAGGTCGACCTGCTGCGCGACGAGGTCCTGCTTCATCTGCGGCGTCAGCGGGCCCATGGACTCGCCCTCGCCCATGACCTGCAAGCGTCACGCCCTGGCGCAGCTCGCCCTGGCCGCGGCCATCGACCAGGAGCGACTCGGTCGACCAGGACAGCATGTTGATGAAGCCGGGCGCGACGGCCTGGCCGGTCGCGTCGATCTCGCGCCGCGCCTTGCCCGGCGCCTTCGGCCCGACATAGGCGATGCGGTCGCCCTGGATCGCGACTTCGCCCGACGTATGCCCGCGCTGCCGGTATCCGTCGTAGACGGTGCCGCCGCGCACGAGCAGGTCGTATTCGGGCTCGCGCTCGCAGGACGCCGAGCAGCGGCAGCAGGGCGAGCAGCAGTGCGACGGAGTCGCATCGCGAAGTTCCTGGACGCTTGGACTATTGGACGGTGATCGTGATCGGCTTCGACACGACCGGCGGGTCGTGCGGGATGTGCAGGTGATCCGCGAGCAGGAGCTGCAGGCGTGTGGCGGCCCGGCGCGAGCGTCACCGTCGCCTCGGTCTGGCCCTTGCCGAAATGCACGTGATTCGCGTCCGCGGGAATCGGCAGGTTGAAGGGCGGCGGGTCGGCGTCGATCAGGAGGTGATGGTGGCCCGTGTTCTCCATCGCGATGCCGGCGGGCGCAATGCCCATGCCGCGCAGGCCGAAGCGCACGGTCACCGGACTCGTGACGGTCTCGCCATCCTTCGGCGAGATGATGTAGAGCTCGGCGTCCTTCGGCGCGGGAGCTGCGCGGCAGGTCCGCCGCAGCCGCAGCGCCGAACGCGAGACAGGGCAGCGAGCGCGACACAGGCTCGCGAAATGCTTCGTGTTCATGGCCGGCGATTATGCACCAACGTGCCGGCGGCCGTCACTTTGCTAGGGTCGCGGCGTGGGGGGACAACGCATCGAAACCGCCGAGTTTTCCGGCCGCGTGCTGATGGTCGGCTGCGGCAGCATCGGCCAGGCCATGCTGCCGCTGCTGCGCCGGCACCTGACGTTGCCGGAGGACGGGCTCACGGTGCTCGAGGCCAGCGAACAGGGGCGCGCGCTTGCCGCGCGCGAACAAGGCGAAGGTTCGTCCACTGCCACCTGAAGCCATCCACCTACCAGCGCGAGCTGCGGCGGCGCCTGAAGTCGGGCGACCTGCTGCTCAACCTGTCGGTGGACGTCTCGAGCCTCGACCTCGTCGAGTGGTGCTCCTCGCACGGCGTGCTTTACGTCGACACGTCGATCGAGCCCTGGCCAGGCGTCTTCGACAACCCGATGCTGACGATGCGCGAGCGCACCAACTACCGCACGCGCGAGGACATGCTGAAGCTCGGCCGGCGGCTGAAGCCCGGCGCGCCGACGGCGGTCGTCGATCACGGCGCGAATCCGGGCCTCGTCTCGCACTTCGTGAAGCAGGCGTTGCTCGACCTCGCGAGCGGGCTCGGCAAGAGCGCCGAGACGCCGGCGGACCAGCCCGGCTGGGCGACGCTCGTCGCGGGACGCTCGGCGTCACGCTGATCCAGGTTTCCGAGCGCGACACGCAGGCGACCGACCGGCCGAAGCGGCCCGAACGAGTTCGTCAACACCTGGTCCATCGACGGCTTCGTGGACGAGCTGATGCAGCCCTCGGAGCTCTCGATCGGCACGTCCGAGCCGAAGAAGCCGACCGGCTCGCACTGGCACCGGCCGCGCTGCGGCTCGGTCTACCTGCACCGGCCCGGCGGCGCGACCTACGCGCGCAGCTGGCTGCCCTCTTCCGGCGGCTTCCAGGGCCTGCTGATGACGCACGACGAGGTGTTCTCGATCGCGGACTACCTGTCGCTGCGCCAGGGCATCGAAGTTCGAGTACCGGCCGACCGTGATGTTCGTCTACCACCCCTGCGACGACGCGATGCTCTCGACGCTCGAGCTCGAGGGCCGCGGCTGGACGCTGCAGCCGACGCGACGGATCATCCGCGCCGAGATCGTGACCGGCATGGACGAGCTCGGCGTGCTGATCGCCGGCCATGCGAAGAATGCCTACTGGTTCGGCTCGCAGCTTTCGATCGCCGAGGCGCGCCGCCACGTGCCGTACACGAATGCAACCTGCCTGCAGGTCGCCGCCGGCGCGCTCGGCGCGACGATCTGGGCGATCCGCAATCCGCGCGAGGGCCTGCGCGAGGCCGACCAGCTCGACTTCCGCGCAGTGCTCGAGATCGCGCGGCCCTACCTCGGTTCCCTGGTCGGCGCCTACACCGACTGGACGCCGCTGCAGGGCCGCGGCGAGCTGTTCAGCGAGGAACTGGTTCCCGACCAGCCCTGGCTGCTGCAGAACGTCTGCGCGCGCCAGTGGCGTTCATGAACTGAGGAGACGCATGAAAGCGCATTGCCTGCTCGCCGCCCTTGCACTTGCCGCGTCCGTCGGCTGCCGCCGCAGGACGCCGCGAAGCGCCCGGTCACGCACGAGGATGTCTGGCTCATGAAGCGCGTCGGCGCGCCCGCGCTTTCCCCCGACGGCCGGCTCGTCGTCGTTGCCGGTCGCGGAGCCGGCCTACGACGACAAGGACAAGGCGAGCGACCTGTGGCTCGTGCCGGCGGACGGCAGCGCGCCGCCGCGGCAGATCACGTTCTCCGCGAGCCCGGAATCGGGCGAATCGCCTGGAGCCCGGACTCGCGGCGCATCGCATTCTCGGCGAAGCGCGACGGCCAGGAGGAACCGCAGGTCTTCGTGCTCGACATCGCGGGCGGCGGCGAGGCCGAGCGCGTGACGGACGTCGGCGACCGGCGCCTCGCGGCCGCTGTGGCGGCCGGACGGCGGGGCCATCCTGTTCTCGAGCATGACCTATCCCGGCGCGATGAACGAAGCCGACAACCGCGCGAAGATCGACGAGACGAAGGCGCGCAAGTACAACGCCCGCGTCTTCGACACGTTCCCGATCCGGCACTGGGACCGCTGGCTCGACGAGCGGCGGCCGACGCTGATGCTGCAGGAGCTCGACGGCGAGTCGGTGGCGCCGCGACCTTCTCGCCGGCAGCGCGCTGCGTAATGCGCCGCGGATTCGGCGGCGACCTCGACAACGACGGCGAGCAGCTCGAGGCGGCCTGGTCGCCGGACGGCAGCACGATCGTCTTCACCGCGACGACGGCGCGCGACCAGGCGGCGCGGGCCGACGTGCAGCAGTCGCTGTACGCGATGCCGGCGGACGGCGGCGAGCCACGGCGCCTGACCGGCGACGAGGCGAGCTATTCGCAGCCGCAGTTCGCGGCCGACGGCTCCGCGCTCTACGCGCGCTCGAACTCCGCACACGAAGTTCGTCTACAACGACGACCGGCTGGTGCGGTTCGACTGGGCCGATCCCATCGCCGCGGCCGGTTTCATTCGGCTTCAAGCGCTCGGTCGGCAGCTTTCCAGGTGAGCCCCGACGGCGAAACCGTGTACCTCGTCGCCGAGGACGAAGGTCACGACCGCATCTTTTCCGTGCCGTCGACCGGCGGCGAGCCGCGCGAGCTCGGCCGGCTCGAATCGGGAAGCCTGTCAGGCTTGCAGGTCGAGGGGCCGGAAGACGCGCCGGTCGATCGTCGCCAACTGGGGCAAGCGCCGTGAGCCCGCCGGAGGTGGCAGCGCATCGACCCGCGGAGCGGCGCGCGCACGCGCCGATTACTGCATTCAACGCCGAACGCGTCGCCGCGATCGACTGGCAGCCGATCCAGGAATTCTGGTTCGAGTCGAAGCGCGGCCGTCGCATCCACAACATGATCGCGCTGCCGCCCGGCTTCGATCCCGGCGAAGAAGTACCCGCTCTTCGTGCTGATCCACGGCGGCCCGCACACGATGTACAAGGACGAGTTCTTCATCCGCTGGAACTACCACCTGCTCGCCGCACCGGGCTACGTCGTGCTGATGACGAACTACACGGGCTCGACCGGCTTCGGCGAAGTCATTCGCGCAGGCGATCCAGGGCGACCCGCTCGAAGGGTCCCGCCGACGAGATCAACCAGGCTGCCGACGAGGCGATCCGGCGCTATCCGTTCATCGACGCGAGCCGCCAGGCCGCGGGCGGCGCGAGTTACGGCGGCCACCTGACGAACTGGCTTGCGGTTTCGACCGACCGCTATCGCGCGCTCGTGAGCCATGCGGGGCTCTACGACCTCAAGACGCAGTGGACAACGAGCGACATCGCCTATTCGCGCGAGCGCAACCTCGGCGGCCCGCCCTGGGAGGGCAACGCAGTCTGGAAGGACCAGAGCCCGTTCTGGCACTCGAAGAAGCTGAAGACGCCGATCCTCGCTGACTTTCGGCGAGCGCGACTTCCGCGTTCCTTACAACAACGGCCTCGAATTCTGGACCGTGCTGCAGCGCCAGCAGGTCGAGAGCCGGCTGGTGATCTTCCCGGACGAGAACCACTGGATCCTGAAGGGCGAGAACAGCCGCTACTTCTACAAGGAAGTGCAGGACTGGCTCGCCAGGCACTACATAAGCGAACCAAGGGGACGTTCACCTTGCTTCAAGGTGAACGTCCCCTTGCGTCACGGCATCTGGATGCCGCCCTTCCCGCCCATCCCTTTCAGCGAGGCGGCGACCCGCCTCCGGGATCACGATGGACGACGACGCCTGGCGGCGCATCTCCTGCAGTTCGCGCGCGGCATCCTCGATCGCATGCTGGGCGGCCGGACCGAACTGCTTCACGGCCTCGGCGAGCGATCGTCGCGGTCAGCTCGAACGACAGCGGCAACGATCCCATCGGCGTCATCACCGTCGCCTGGCCGACGAAGATCAGCGGGCGCGACGGATCGTCGCTTCCGTCGGACTTGACCGGCGTCATGCGCCGGACGGTGCCGACGCGCTGGTCGGTGAAGATGTCCTCGCGATAGAGCGCATCGGCGCTCATCTGCGCTTCAAGGGGTCTTTCGTTGCTCATGCGCGCGATTTTATCCGAATCAGCGCACCACTGCGAAATCGCGGCTGTCCGCGCCCCAGCAGGCCGCGGACTCGATCGCGGCGAGCACGTCCTCCGGCCCGTCGACGACCGTCCACATCGACTCGTGGCGCGCGTCCATGAAGCGCTCGTCGATCGCCGCCTCGAGCTGGGCGAGAAGCGCGTCGTAGTAGCCGCGCGTGTTCACGATGACGATCGGCCCGAGGTAGAGGCCAAGCCGCTTCAGCGTGATCGCCTCGAACAGCTCCTCGAGCGTGCCGGTGCCGCCCGGCAGCGCGACCACCGCCGTGGCGCGGGTCAGCATCTCGTGCTTGCGCGTGCGCATGTCCTCGACGACGTGCAGCTCGGTCAGGTCGTCATGTCCCCACTCGAGATCCACCATGAACCTCGGGATCACGCCGACGATGTGCCCGCCTGCGGCCAGCGCGCCATCCGCGAGCGCTCCCATCGAGCCCGCACGCCCGCCGCCATAGACGATCGTGCAGCCGGCGCGCGCAAGCAGCTCGCCGAGCCGCTGTGCGACCTCGTGATAAACGGCTCGCAGGCGCGGCTCGAGGCGCAGTAGACGCAGGACGCTTCGCTCCGCGCGGCCATCAGCCGGTCGCCTGCAACGCGAGCGCGATGCCGGAGACGCTCGCGAGCAAGCGCATCGAAGAGGCCGGCTCCTTGCGCCCGCTCGCGCGCCAGCGCCGAAGCAGGTCGACCTGCATCAGGTGCATCGGGTCGCCGTAGGGCGCGCGCAGGACCACCGCGCGCTGCAGCTGCGGCCGGCCGTCGAGCAGGTTCGTCTCGCCCTGGATCGCCGTGACCCAGCGCGTTGCGAGTGCGTGCTCGCGGCGGATCTCGGCGCGATCGCGGCCGACGTCGCCGCCCGCTAGCCCTCGTAGAGCGCCGCGATCTCGAGGTCTGCGCGCACCAGGTCGAGCTCGACGTCGTCGAGCAGGTTCGCGAGGAAGATCCAGTCGTCCCGCGCCTTGGCGAGCGCGTCGGCGCCGTGTTCCCGCGCAGCCGCCTCGAGCCCGGTACCGATTCCGAACCAGCCGGGCAGCGACGTGCCGGCTCTGCATCCAGGCGAAGACCCAGGGCACGGACCGCACGGCCGTCGACGCCCTCGCCGTCGCGGTCGCGGCGACGCGCCCGCCGATCTGCATCCGTTCGATCACGTCGATGGGCGTCGACATCCCGGAAGAAACGGCAGGAACTCCGGCTGTTCGTGCACCAGCGCGCGGTAGCGTGCGCGGCTCGCCGCGGCGATGCTGGCCATGAGCGCGCTGGAGCTCGCGCTCGCGCGCCGGCGCGCCTGCGGAATCTCGATGCGGTCCATCGCCGACCGCGAACACGGCCTTCTCGAAGCTCCGCAGCGCAATGCGCCGCAGGCCATAGCTGTTGCTGATGCCCTCGCCCTGCTCGGTCGCGCGCAGCCGCCCGCGGGTCGCGCCGTCGGGCGCGTTCTCGACCAGGCGCTCGATCGGCCCGCCGCCGCGGCTCGAGGGCCCGCCGCGGCCATAGAACAGCGTAAGGTCGACGCCCGGCCTTCGCGGCCGCCGCGATCAGCTCGACCTGCGCCTGGTAGATCGCGTGGCGCGAGGCCGCGATGCCGATCGCCTGGTTGCTCTCCGAATATCCGAGCAGCACGGTCTGGCGCCCGCCCGCGCGCCGCGAGGTGGCGGCGGTAGCTCGGGCTCGGCGAGCAGCGACTCGCAGCAGCGGCGCCGGCGCCTTCGAGCGCGCTGACCGATCTCGATGAGCGGCACGACGTCGAGCGGCACCTCGCCGATGCACGGTCCGTGATGTTGGCCCAGCGCGCGAGCAGCAGCACCGACTGCACGTCGTCCGCGGATTCCGTGCCGCTCACGATGTAGTCGCCGATTGCGCGCTCGCCGTAACTGTTGCGCGCCTGCATGCATCGCCTCGAAGACCGCGAGCGTGCGCCGGCCGACCGCGTCGAAGCCGGCGGCCGGACCGCGGTCGCGCGAGATCGACTCGCACAGCGCAGCGCTGCGGTCCGCGAGCCGTGAGGGCCGCCCAGTCCTCGCGGCCGAGCCCCTGCGGCGACGACCTCGCGATGCACGGCAGGCGTGCTGGCGCACGTCGAGCGTCGCGAGATGGAAGCCGAAGGTCAGCGCGCGGCACAGCAGCCGCTCGACCGGGAACAGGCCCGCGTGCCGGCCGTGGTTGTCGCGCAGGCTCGAGGCGACGAGCTGGATGTCGCGCACGAACTGGTCCGCCGACTCGTAGTGGTTCGGCCGGCCGTCGTAGGTCAGTCCGCAGGCGCTCGGCCACCTGCGCGAGGAAGATGCGGTACGGCATGCGGTCGTGCCGCGTCGATGCCGCCTCGCGCGCCTTCGGCACCAGGATGTCGTACTCGGCGATGCGTGCCTCGAGATCGCGGCTCGTGCCTGCACGCGCCCCGCGCTCTGCGAGAGCTTGTCCGCGAGCGTGCGGCATTCCTGGAAGTAGGCGGAGATGATGCGCTGGTGCTGGCGCTGCAGCGGTCTCGCGGATCGCCTTGGCATGCACGTCGCTGTTGCCGTCCATGTCGCCGCCGACCCAGCTGCCGAAGCGCAGGATGAGGGGCATGCGCCCGAGCTCCGGCGGGCAGGCCGAAGACGGTCTGCATCCAGAGCGCGATTTCCTCGTAGAGCGCGGGCACCACGCGGTAGATGACCTCGGCGAGGTAGAAAAGCGTGTGCTCGCGCTCGTCCGCGACGGTCAGCCGCTCGCGCGGATGTGACTCGGTCTGCCATGCCCGAGGTGACCTCCATGCGGATGCGCTCCCACACCGAGCGCCGCTCGAAAGGCGTCAGCGTCGGATCGAGGCGCTCGATCATCATGTCGGCGATCTGCTGGTGCTTGCGCAGCATCGTGCGTCGCATCGACTCGGTCGGATGCGCCGTGAATACCGGATAGATCGTGACGCCTGACAGCAGCTCGATGCACCCTCTGCGCGTCGTAGCCGGCGTCGCTTCAGCCGGTACATGCAGTCGCCGATGCCGCCGGGCTGCGGCCGGTCGCTGTGAGCGAGGTACTCCCGGCGCCGGCGCCTACGCGATGCACGCGCTCGGCGAGGTTGACCACCTCGAACCAGGTGCTGAACGCGCGGATGCAGGTCGCGCGACTCGCCCGCGTCGCGCCCGGCGGTGCGGGCGACGAGCTCGACCGCACTCTCGGCCCGGCCCTCGCGGCGCCCGATGGCGGCGACGCGGTCGCCCTCGACCAGCGCTGAACAGCCGCTCGCCGCCCTGGTCGCGCAGCACGTCGCCGACGAGCCCGCCGAGCGCGTGCACGTCCTCGCGGAGCGCCGTGTCCTTCTCGGGAAACTGCAGGTCTTGCCGGTGGATCACGCGGCGCTCCGCGGGGCGCCGGTCTAGTGGTGGTGGCCGCCGGGTCCGTGCACGTGGCCGTGGGAGAACTCCTCGTGCGTTGCCTTGCGGACCTCGGCCGACCTCGAGCGAGAAATGAAGCGTCCGACCCGCAAGCGGGATGATTGCCGTCCACGGTCACGAAGTCGCGATCGACGCTAACCACGGTGACGATGCGCGGGCCCTGCGGGCCGTTCGCGCGAACCTGCATGCCTGGCGCAAGTTCGCCGATCCTCGCCGAACTTGGCTCCGCGGCAGATCTGCACCAGCCGCTCGTCGCGCCGCCGTAGCCCTGCTCCGGCGCCACGGTCACGTCCAGCTTGTCGCCCGCGGTCTTGCCTGCGAGCGCCTGCTCGAGGCCCGGGATGATGTTGCCCTTGCCGTGCAGGTAAGCTGAGCGGCCCGCGGCCGCTCGGAGGAATCGATGACCGTGCCCTGCTCGTCACGCAGGGTGTAGTTGAACGTTACGACGCGGTTCTTTTCGAGTTCAGGCGGCCCCTGGGATCGCGAGATCGATCCCTGCGGCTGGCAGGAGGCGAATGGTAGCCGTTTGGCGTCAGGCCGGGAAGAATTCGATCGGCTTGGTGGTGGTCATCGCTTCGACGTCCTTGGCCTCGAAGCGGAACATGCGGATGCGCGCGACCAGCTTGCGCTCGAGCTCCGCATCGTTCAGCTCGGTCGACACGATGCGGCAGTCGGTGACTTCGCCGGACGTCGGCGATCGTGAGCTGCACGACCACCTTGCCCTGCAGTTCCGGCTGCTCGCGCAGCGCCCGGCTGTAGAGCGCATAGATCGCGGACTTGTTGCGGTCGAAGACGATCTCGATCTCCTCGCGGCTGCGCGAGGCCTTGCCGCCCGAGCCGCTGCGGCTCGCCGCTGCTGGGTCGTCGCCGATCTTGTCCGCGAATGACGGCGAGGCGGTGCCCGCCGCATGGCCCTTGAGGTTGCCGGGCCCGCTGCCGAAGCCCGACGAGAGCTTGCCGGTATTGATGCCGCCGCTGCCGACGCCGGTACGCGAGGTGACGAGCGCCCGCTCCGCGCGGCTCTCGCCCTCGACGCGTGCCGATCATCGGCGCCGAGCTCATCTGCGGTCGGCTCGAGCGCCTCGCGCAGGTCCTCGAGCTGGTCCTTCATCGCGAGCAGGCCTGACGTTCTCGGCCTTCTTGCGCGCCTCGGCCTGGCGGTCCACCGGCTTCGGCGGCGTCACCGGCTTCGGCTCGGGCTTGGCCTCGGGCTTCGGCGGCTCGGGCTTCTTCGCCTCCGGCTTGGGCGGCGGTGGCGGCGGCGGCTCGAGCACGAGCCTCACCACTTCCTCCGGCAGCGCCGGCGGCGGCGGCCGCTCGGACATCGGGATGAGCGGGATCACGATGCCGATCGCCGCGAACACCAGCAGCAGCGTACGCGCGGTTTTCTTGAGGCGCTGCTCCTCGTCCTCGTCGGGCGTCCACGGCAGGTCGAAAATCCGATAGTTGGCGGCGAGCGCGGTCACGGCGGCTTCCTCAGACCGCGTCCGGGCCGCGATACGCGCGCTCGCGCTCGATGCACCGCGAGCGAGACCTTGCCGTATTCCGCCGCCGTGCAGGTGGACAGGATCTTCTTCACGAAGCTGTACGGGAGGTCCTTGTCCGCGAGCACCGTGACCTCGTGCGAGGTCGGGTCGTCCTTGTCCTTCAGCATGCGCTTGCCGGCCTCGGTGACGCAGCACGCGCTTGCAGCGGCTCGATCACGGGCTCCGGCCGGCGCGCGCAGTTCGGCGACGCTTGCGATCTCGGCTCCGTTCACGAACAGCGGCATCCTTGGTGATCAGCACCGTCACGGTCTCGCGCGGCTTGGTCTCCGACATCGACTGCGGGAATCTGGATGCTCTTGGTAGTTCGGCAGGATCTCGTAGTCCGCCGCGTGCACCAGCAGGTAGACGACGAGGATCGTCAGCATGTCGATCATCGGGATGAGCGAGGACATGCCGTGCGATGCCGTCGCGCCTGCGGCGACTGCGCCGCCCGGGCTTGCGGTTACGCCTGAGCCGCGCGGAGATCATCGCTGGGCCACCCGGCTGCCGGCGCCGCGACCGGCGCGTCGCCGACGGCGATCTGCGGGAACAGCTCGCCGCGCACCGGCTGGCCGTCGATCTCGGTGTCGAACGACTTCATCGTGTCCATGGTCTGGACCATCGTGTCGTACGGGATGTCGGCCTCGAGCAGCACCGTCGCGTCCTTCTTCTCGGGGAAGCGGATCTTCACGCGGCGCAGGTAGTTCGAGAGGCCCACGTAGTCCGCGCCGCCCTCGAGGTTCGGCAGTCGCTGCAGCAGCCCCGTGTTGCGGTCTGCGACCTCGATGGCGTTTCCGCGCACGATCACTTCCAGCTCCAGCACGGCCGGCAGCTCGGGCGGCGGCCCGCCGTCCACCGGGAGGTTCAGCTCGAGGATGTTCATCTTCGAGAAGACCGCCGTGAAGATCAGGAAGAAGATCAGGATGACCATCACGTCCAGCATCGGGACGATGTTGATGTCATTCCTGCCGCGGTAGCGCGCGTGGTTGCGCGACTGCCGCCTGGCGATGCGCGATCCGCTCATGCGCGGGCGCCTCGCATGCCCGGCTCGATCGGCCGGGCCGGGCTGCGCGCCGCTTCCTGCTGCGACTCGGGATCCATCTTCCGCTCGTGCAGCGCGTTCAGGAACTTGACCGACGCGACCTCGAGGCTGTCCACGATTTCCGTGGTCTTGGTCTCGAGGTACAGGTGCGCGAGCAGCAGCGTGATCGCGGTGACGAGGCCGAGCGCCGTGTTGTTCATCGCGACCGAGATCGAGGCTGCGAGCAGGCTCGCCTTCTCGGCCGGGTTGGCCTGCGCGACCGCGGCGAACGCGCCGATCAGGCCGACGATGGTGCCAAGCAGGCCCATCAGCATGCCGATGTTGGCGAGCGACGCGAGGTAGTGCGTGCGCTTCTCGAGGCGCGGGATCACCTCGACGAGGCTCTCCTCGAGGGCCTTCTCGATGTCGTCGCGGCTGCGCGCGGTCTGGATGCGCGTGATGCCGTAACGCATGATGTGCGCGAGCGCGGTCTCGGAGTTCGACACGGCGTTCAGCGCCTCGCGGAACTTGCCGCCCTCGAGCAGCGGCTGCACCTGCGACCACATGCGCCGGTTGCCCGCGCCGACGCGCATGACGAAGCCGAACCGCTCGAGGGCGATAACGAGTCCGATCACCCAGATGAGGGCGAGCGGGTACAGGAAGATCCCGCCCTCGCGGAAGAAGTTGAGGATCATGTCCAGGGCGTGCATGGGCTGCTCCAGGTGGGGTCTTTAAGGGGATTAGGTTGCCGTTTGGCGCGTTATGAAAACCGGGACTACGTCTCGGGTTTGGCCTCCAGGGCCTCGAAATAGCGCAGTTCCCGGCGGAAAACCTCACGATCGACCGGTTCCAGCACCTCGTTCAGGAGGCTGTTGGCCGGCCGGCCGGTCAGGTCGCCGAGATCCGCTTTCTTCCAGGGCACGATCACCATGACCTTGGGCAACTCCCGGTTGCCCGTAATCGACGGTGGGATCGAGCTCGAGGTGATCCATGGTCGGCGGGCGGCGCCGGATCGGCGACGCTCACCGCCGGTTCCTCCGCAGGCGTCGCCGGCGACGGCGCCGCCTCCTCCGCGACGCGCCATCGGCGCGAGGAGGATCAGGCAGCGATCGGCAGGATCGAGCTTCATGGCTGCACTCCGGCGGTCTGCGCGACGTCGCCGACGCGCCGCTTCAGTTCGGCGATCCAGCCGGAGACCTGGCGGTCCGCGGTTCCCGACATCGACACGTAGGTCTCGAAGTGCTGCAGCGCCTCGGCCGGGCGCCACAGGTAGAGGTCGAGCAGGACGGCGAAGTTGCGGTGCGTGCGCACGTGCGGCCGGGTCCGCCGTCGAGCGCCTGGCGGTACGTCGCTTCCGCGTCCTTGAAGCGGCCCGTTCTCGCGCTGCACGGCGGCGAGCTCGTTGAGCGCGACGGCGTCGGCCGGATCGCGCCGATGGCCCTCGGCAAGCGCCGCCTCGGCGTCGCTCCAGCGGCGCTCGCGCGCATGCAGCATGCCGAGGTTGACCGCCGGCGCGGCGAGCGTGGGCTCGCTGGCGACGAGCTGCTCGAGAAGCGGCCGCGCGCCGCGAAGTCGCCCGCCTCGAGAAGCGCACGGCCTTCGCGAACTGCTGCTCGGTCGCCGGCGCGATCGCCGGCGGCGGCGCGGCCGACGGGAGCCTCTTCCGCCTTGCGGCGCTTTCTTCGGCATCTCGACGACCGGCGCCGGCGGCACCGGCGCAACGGCGAGCGCGGGCAGCTCCAGTTGAGCTACGAAGGGCTCGGGTTCAGCCTGCTTGCCGAAACGCGCGGGCTCGACTTCGGCCAGGACGGCGTAGCTCTTCCGCACCCACTCGTCGTAGAGGCCGTCGGCCACGCGGCGCGCGTTGAGCTCGTGCACCTCGACCGACTTCTCCTCGAACGGGAAGGCCTGCTCCTCGAGCAGCAGGTCGTACTGCTCGAGCGACTCCGCGTCGAGGTCCGCCGGCCGCTCGGACTTCATCAGGTCCGCGGCGAGCCGGCGGTACAGCTCGCCCATCTCGTAGGTGGCCGCGGTCGTCACTTCAGCGACGGCATAGCCGACGGCCTGCTGGTAGCCCGCCAGCGCGCGTTCCATCGCCGACTTCTTGCTCGCGAGCGAGCCTTGAGCGGCGCGACGAGCGGGATCGACTGGAACGCGTCGCGGCGCGCGCCGTGGTGAGCTCGAGCGTCGCGAGCGCCGCAAGGTAGCGGCTGCGGTCGGTGCGGGCGCCGCCGGCGTCGCGATCGGCCGCGACGATGCCGTCGAGCCACTGGCGCCGGCCGAGGTAGTCGCCCGACTCTCCCGCGTGGTCGGCAAGCTTGTGCCGCGCCTCGATCGCCTCGGGCAGCGGCGCCGGGAAGCGCGCGACGTAGTTCTCGTAGGTCGCCATGGCGCGAGCCGGCTGCGCGGACTTTTCGTACAGCTCCGCGGCCTGCCACAGCGCGTTGCGCTGCACCTCGGGCGTTTCCGCGCTCGAGGCGGCGATGCGCTCGAACTCGCCGGCCGCCTCGCCCGGTGCGCCCGCCCTCGAGGTAGGCGAGCGCGAGGTTCCGCGTCACGTCGGCCTGGCGCGCGCTCGCCGGGTAGCCTGCGCGGAAGGACTCGAGCACCGGAATCGCGCGCGGCCAGTCCTTGAGCGACACGAGGAGCAGCGCGCCCGCATCGAATTCCGCGGTCTCGCGGATCGTGGCGCCCGGCGCAAGCTTGCCGACGCGCAGGTAGTCGTCGACCGCGCCCGCGGCGTCGCCCGCCGCCTGCTTCGCCTCGCCCTGCTTGTAGATCGAGGCCGCGAGCCGCTCGTCGATCGCGGTCGGCTTCGGCGTCCTGCGGGCGCGAGCAGCGACTGCACCTGCAGGTAGGCGCCCTCGGCGTCGGCGAAGCGGCCGGTGTCGAACTGCGCATTGCCGGTGACCGTCCAGGCCGTGCGCTGCATGGCGACATCGACTGGCGGCTGGCGCGCGAGCACGAGGCCCGCGACCTCGAGCGCCTTCGGCAGGTCCTTGAGGTCGTAGTACTCGCGCGCGGTGCGCGTCAGGAGCGTCGCGCTCTCCGCGTGCGCCGGGAAGGTGACGGCGAAGCGCTGCTGGCTTTCGAGGCGCTGGCGGTTCCAGGCGGCGAGCGCGAAGCGGCGTCCAGCGACTTCGCTTCGCGCTCGTAGCACACGAGCGCGGCATAGCCCGCCTCCGCCGACTTGTCGTGGAACGGGTAGGCGTACGCCGTGCGCTCGTACTCGGTCGGCGGCGGCGCGGAAGTCCTCGCTCTCGAACAGCGTCTCGGCGAGCAGGTAGTTCGTCCGCGCCGACTCCGGGTCGTCCGGGAAGGACTGCAGGAACTCGCGGTACCAGCGCGCCGCCTCGTGGTAGTCCGGTTTCTTCTTCGTGCGCTGCGCCTCGGCGTGGTAGTACTGCGCGAGGTCGGTCAGGTTGGTCTTCAGCTCGCGCGCGACCAGCGGGAACTGCTCCGGCGTGCGGCCGGCCCAGAACGGGCTGCCGAGCCGGTAACGCTCGACGAATTCCTTCTTGCCGTCGAGCACGAGCTGCGCGAAGCCGCCCTTCTTGTAGGCCTCGATCGCCTGCATCTGCAGCAGCGGCGCGCGCTCGTGGTTCGGGTAGCGGTC
Organism: uncultured Gammaproteobacteria bacterium; assembly: GCA_963706895.1. GTDB lineage: Bacteria > Pseudomonadota > Gammaproteobacteria > Steroidobacterales > Steroidobacteraceae > SCUD01. The sequence goes on from CAVPNV010000006.1 coordinate 359,607, forward strand.
GACGAACGCACGGTAGCTGTCCGCCGCGTCGGTGAAGCGCTGCTTGCCGACGTAGAGGTCGCCGAGCTCCGAGTAGAGCATGTAGGCGTACGGGATCTCGCCGCGCGCCGGCCACGAAGTCGTCGAGCGTCTCCTGGCCCGTCCACGTAGGAGAAGCCGATCGACAGCACGCGGAAGGTGTCCTGCACGAGCTCGCGGTCGGCGCGCGGCGAGGTCGGCCGGATCCACCACGCCGCCCGGCTTGCGCGGGATCGATCAGCTTCAGGTCGAGCACGCGCACGAACGGGATCGAACGACGCCTCGTTCTCCGACTGCTTGAACAGCGACCAGCCGAGCTTGTAGAGGCTCTGCTCGTAGAACTCGCTCTTCGCGCCGAAAGCGCTCGCGGCCTCGTAGGCCTTCTGCGCCTCGGGATAGCGCTTGGCGACTGAACAGGATCTCGCCGCGGCGGAACTGGGCCTCGTCGATGCGCGGGCTCGCGGGATAGCTCGGCGACCAGCGGATCGAGGTAACCGAGCGCCTTGTCCGCCTCGCCGAGCGATTCCCAGCCGCGCGAGAGCTGGTAGAGCACGACGTCGGCGCGCGCGTAGTCCGGCTGCTGCTCGAGCAGCCGGGTGTAGATCTCGATCGCCTCGCGTGTCTCGGCCTCGCCCAGGCCCGCGGTCTCGCCGCGCGCGCGTGTCGCCCGCCTCGATCTGCAGGTCGCCGAGGCGGCGCATGGCCTCGGTGCGGAGCGCCGGGTCACCGCCCTCGAGCTCGAGGAAGCGGCGGTAGAGTTCCTTGGCGCGCTCGGGATCGGGCGCGACCGTCTCGCCGGCGCGGATCTCCGGCGCGGCGCGCTTCAGGTCCTTGAGCGTCGGAGGCGGCGGCGGCGTCTTGCCGCGCCCGCGGTGAGCGGCAGCGAGCGCGAGCGCGATGGCGGCAACGAGCGCGCGGCTCATGGCTGCGCCTCCTGCGGCTTCGCGGGCGCGGTGCCGGCCGTCGGCGCGGTCGTAGATCGTCGCGAGCGCATAGCGCGCCTGGACCGAGTATTCGTCGAGGCGCTTGCGCTGGTCCTCGAGCTCGCGCACCGCGATGTCCGCGAGGCGCCGGGCCTGCGCGGCCTTGGCGTCTTCGACGCGCAAGCGCGAGCGTCATCGACGCGCGGCGCCAGCGTGCCTGACGCGCGTCGCCGAGCGCGGCAGTTGCGTTCGGGCGCACCCTCGCGCGCGCGCGACCCGACGCGGTCTCGCGCGTGCGCGCGTCGTAGACGGAGGCATTCAGGTCGCGGAGCGCGCGGCTCGTCTGCCAGGTGCGCACTTTCCAGGCGGCGTCGAGCTTCCACAGCAGCACGCCGCGCGCGAGGCGCGCCTTTTCGCGCGCGTCACCTCGCTGGTCCGCAGCCGCGGCCCGCCACCGCCCCCCATCCCATTTGCGTGTGACAGGTCGTAGCTCGCGTCGGCTGCCGGGCGGGCGAGCTCCGCGTCGACCGCGTCCAGCATCGCGAGCTGCTCGCGCTCTTTCGCGGTCGCGAGCGCTGCGACGTCGCGCGCGGCGACGGCCGCCTCGAACTCTGCCTGCAGCGCATCGCGCCGGCCGTTGATGGTCGCGACGTCCACGGTCGCAAGGCGGGCGTCGGCTGCGGGCAGCTTCTGCTCGAACGCCTGCTGGCGCGTCTCGACCATGTCCGAGAAGGCGCCAAGGCTGTCCGGACCAGGCGGACAGGTTCCTGGCCATCGCGTCGAGCGCGCGGTAGTTCTTGAGGCCTTCCTGGAATTCGTGTGCCCGCGAGCAGGTGATAGAGGTAGCGCGATTCCGGCGAGTCCGGCAGCGTCGCGAGCTGGCGCGAACCAGCCCTCGCGGCCGTCGCCGCCGGCCTTCATGGCCGCGGCGAGCAGGTGGCCCGAACGGATCGCGCCGATCGATTCGCCGATGCGCGCGCGCTCGGCGTCGTAGGCCGCGATTGCGCGCTCGTAGTACTCGACGGCCTGCGCCATCGCGCCGAGCTCGGCGTAGGCATAGGGCACGGCGAGGTAGGATTCCTGCACCGCCGCGTCGAGCAGGTTGCGGCCCTGCAGCTCCTGCCACGGCAGCAAGCGCGGCTTCGTACTGCTGCGCCGCCGCATCGGCCCAGCCGGCACCGAGCAGCGCCTTGCTGGACTGCGGACCCGGAGAGTCGCACGCGCTCGAGCGCGAGCGCGCGCGGCCGCGGGCTCGCCCGCCTGCAGGTGCGCATAGCCGATCGCGAGGTTGGCCTTGTCGCGCAGCGCCATCAGCTCCGGCCACTTCGTGTCGAGCTGCCCGACGCTGTCGAGGAGCGCGAGCCCGCGCTCCGGTTCGCCCGCACGCACCAGCGCGACGCCGAGGTTGAATTGCCCGTACAGCGAGCCAGTACCGCGGCCCCTGCCAATTCGAGAGCTCGGCGATCGCCTGGTCGTAGCGCTGCCGGTACAGCAGTCCCTGCGCGATCAGGAGCCGTCGCTCGGCCTCCTGTTCCTCGGGAAGCGTGCCGGCCGACTGGCGCAGCGCCCGGTCGGATTCCTCGTACTCGCCCGGACGCATACAGGACCTTGCCGAGGTAGAACCAGGCACGGTTCCGCACGTCCGCGGGCGTCGACGGGTCCGCCAGCAGGCGCTCGAAGATCTCGCGCGCCTCGCGATGCTGGCCGAGCGACAGGTAGAGCCCGCCGCGCAGCAGCTCCGCGTCGCGCGCGTGCGCGGCGAGGCGGCCCTGGTCGCGGTAGGCGGCGAGCCGCACCAGCGAGTCGAAATGGTCGTGCTGGTAGAAATGGAACAGCACGTCGCCGTAGTGCAGGTCCTGCACCTTCACGGCCGGCAGGCCCGGAATGGCGCTCCTGCTCGACGACGGCGCGGCGAGCGCCGGCGGCGCAGCGCCGCGAGGATGAGGAGTGTGCGCAGCACGCCGCGCTCACTCCCAGACCTTGACCACGAATTCGGGCTGGAGCTGCGACGACCTTGTCGCTGATCCTGAGCTCCAGGTACTTGGCGCCGACGCCCTTCTCCACCTTGAGCGTCGTGCCGCGCTTGTAGTCGCGCTCGTGCGTGCCCTGGCCGGTGAAGAAGGCGGTGACCTCGTGCTCGCCGGCCTTCAGGTTGCCGAGCCACAGGCGCTGCACGCCGCCGCGCTTCAGGGCTTCCTGCTCGCGCTCGGTGTAGAGGTAGTTCGCGACTTCCTTGTCGTCCACCTTGAGCTGCACCGAGTCGAGCGCGAAGAACGTGCCGATGTCCATCGACACGAACACGGCGACCTGCGTGCTCGCCGGGAACAGCAGGTCCTCCTCCAGCATGAAGAGGTCGCGGTTGAGGTCGACGACCTCGCGCCGCAGCGACTGGACCTCGGAGTCGAGCGCGGAGCGCTCGACGGGAGGCTCGGCCGCGCTGCCGGCGGCATCGTCTGCGAGCACGGGCATCGAGACTGCGACGGCCGCCAGGAAGGTGATGAGTGCCGATTCTCATGGTCGCTCCCGGCTATTCGTCGATCAGGTCGCGCAGGTTCACGAGCAGCCCCCGCTCCTCGCGCTCGTCGAGCGCCTGGTGGCGGGCGCGGATCGCGCCGTTGCGGTCGATGAGCACGATCAATGGCAGGTCGTCCGCGCGATAGGTCCGGCTGACGTCCTTGCCCGCGTCGATCAGCACCGGGTAGCCGATGCCTGCGGCGCCCGCGAGCGCCGCAGCGCGCTCGGGCTCCGGGTCGAGGTTCACGCCGAGCACGTTGAGGCCGACGCTGCCGTAGGTGCGGCGCAGGCGCTCGAAGCGCTCGAGCTCGCGGCGGCAGTCGCCGCACCAGCTCGCCCAGAACACGAGCGCGACGACCTCGCCGCGGTATTCCGAGAGGCGGTAGTTGGTGCCGGCCGTCGAGGCGAGCGCGAAATCGGGCGCGGCGGGCCCCTCGGCGGCCGTGGCGGCGAGCCCGATCGCGGCGAGGAATGCGGCGAGTACGAGGCGCGTTGCCGCGCCGCGGCGATGAGTGGCGAGTCATCCATGACGTCAACCCCGCGTGACATAACGCCGGCCAACCCGGCACGGGATATGTTTACTTAAGGCGCGCCGGCGATCTCGGCGCACGTCACACAATGGTGCCGTTGACGATCGGATTGAACGCGATGAGGCTGTCCTGGAGCGTCGCCGATCCCGAGGCCGTGGCCGGGGAATCGCGTGCCGCGAACTGTCCCTGCTCGCCGTGCAGCGCCATGTAGTTCAGGATCACCGTTTCGACCAGCAGGTTGACGTTGTTCGCGGCCGGCGTGCCCGCGGTCTCGACCGATCCGTCGTTCCGGAACCAGCCGATCTGCTGGTGCTGCTCGGGCGGCCGGCTGTCGCCCGTGTACAGCTGCGGCGCGGCCGCCCGGGTTGTAGACGAGGAAGAACGAGGCGGCCGTCTGCTGGTTGTCGCTCGACCAGTCGAACTTGCCGCGGCCGTCTGCGGTGTTGTCGACGACGCCGTCCGCCGAGAGCGAGCCGTCGCTGAACACGTAGAGCATGAGCGGCACGCCGCGGCGCGCCGCGTATTCGAGGCAGGCGCCCATGCAGCGGCCCGCGCGCAGGTCGCGCAGCTCGCCGGTCGCGCGGCCCTGGCCGTGGTAGTCGTAGCCGCCCATCGTGATGGTGCCCGCGCCGGCGTAGCCGTTGATCACGAGCTTCATGACCGCGGCGGTCTTGCGGAACTCGTCGTCGTTGTCGAACTCGGCCCGCGTGAAGATGCCGGTCGGGCCCGACGATGTCCGGGTCGAGCTCCGGGTTGAGCGCCGACGGATCGCCGTAGCGGTCGGTGAGGTCGGCGGCCTTCACGTAGTTGCAGCGCACCAGGTCCTTGATGACGGCGTCGCGCGTGATGCCGGTGCTGACGCGCGCGAGCTTGTCGTCCGACAGGCGCTGGATGGATTCCATCACGCGCACCGCGTCGTCCTGGTCGAGCAGGCCGACGAGCTTGCCGGTGTCGACGAGGCCCGTGACGTCGCTCGTGCGGTCGATCTTGGTCGGGCGCACCGACGGGTTGATCAGGTAGGACGGCGCCATCGAGTTGCCGCCCGACTCCGAGCTCTCCGAGCCGATCAGCGTCAGCAGCTCGCCGTCGGCGCCGGCTCGGAAGATGCCGTACATCGGGTTGTGCGGGTTGTTGCCCGTGTCGTTCTCGGAGCGCGCGGGGATCACCGCGCCGTTGATGTCGGCGGCAGTCGTCACGCTGACGCGCTCGAGGATGCCGCGCGCAAACGCGCTGTCGAGGTGGAACAGGAGCCCGAGGCGGCTCTCGATGAAGTCGTTGGTCGCGCTGGCCGGCGTTCGGCGCGTTCGGCACCATGTCGCCCGGCAGGCCGAGGCGGCCGTAGCCGGCGACCGAGAGGAAGTCGCGCTGGCCGCCCTGCCCGCCCGTCGAGCACGTTGGAGCCGGCCATGTTGGCGCCGCCCGCGAGGTCGATGCAGATGAACGGGATCTTGCCCGCGCCCTGCACGGCGAAGCCGCAGCTCGCCTTCAGCGTCTCGAGGTCGCGGAGACAGCGCCGCCTGCGCGGCGCGCGGATTGGCGAACAGGCCGAACAGCGTCGGCGCGATGACGGTGGCGGCGCCCGCGACGAAGCCCTGCGCGACGAACTGCCGGCGCGTGACCGGGCGCGGATGGTCCGGCTGGTAAAGCGGAGCGTCGGGATGGAGGGCGCCGCGGCGCGATTTTCTCTTCATCGTTGCAAGCACCTCATTGCAGCAGCGTGCTGGCGCTGCCGACGACCGCCGAACAGGCCGCCTTGACCACTACTTCCGTGCGATCGGCGGCGCAGCTGCCGCCGCAGGTCGTGAGCCTGCCGATCAGCGCGTCGACTTCCGCCGTGATTTCGGCGGCAGTCGGCTGCGACGCGATGCGCCGTGCCGACCGCGCGCGCGACCAGCGGGCCGGTGATCTGGGCGCGCTCGGCCGGCGTGTCGAAGGCCGTCGCCGCGCGGCGCCGAAGTTGAAGCCCGGGAAGTACGCGGCGCGCAGGCCCGCTGTCGTTCGACGAGCTCGTTGCAGTACTCGATCGCGAGCTGCGCGGCTCCCACCTGGTGCGAGGACAGGAAGCCCTCGATGTTCTCGACCGTCGGCAGCTGCTCGCGCACCCGGCATGTAGGTCTCGGCGACGTTCGCGTTCGTCGTCGGCGACGCCGGTCATGCTGGACATCGAGGCCGAGATCTCCTCGAAGGTCCGGAGGCCGATCTCCGAGGCCGGGTCGCCATCGGGCGGCGGCGGCAGCGGCGTCGGCGCCGGCTCGTCGAACGCATGGCGTGTTGCGTGCCGATCTGCTCGAAGGTCAGGAAGAACTCGTCCGCGGACGGGCCCTTGTCGAGCGCGACCACCGTGCCGAGCTCGCGAGGCTCGAAGCCGGTCGCCGGCTCGTAGGCCGCCGCGGTGACCGTGCGGTCGAGCGGCGCGTAGGCCTGGCCGACCCTGGCCTCGGCGCCGTTGACGCCGATGCGCATGCCCTGGATGCGGATCTGGTCCGGGTCCTGCGCTGCCGTCGAGGCTGATGAACGCCGGCTTGTTGAACAGGTACGAGTAGCTGTCGAACTGGCTCGCCTCGAACATGACGTAGCTCTGCGGCACGTTGACGAGGTGCGAGACCGAGAACAGCAGGTAGAAGCGCTCGCCGACGCCGGCGTCGAAGTTCTGCGTGGATCTGCGCCTGCGGTCAGCGCGCGGTTGTGGATCACGACCATGCGCACGACGCCCTGCCAGGTGCGGTCGTTGCTGACCTCGTTGCCGAGCACGAGCGCGAAGGTGTCGTTCCAGTCGGTGAACAGGCCGGCCGGCACCGGGTCCGGCTGTCGTGCGCAGCTCGCCGTTCACGTAGATGCGGCGGCCGTCGACCGGGCTGTAAGTCGCGACCACGTGCTGCAGCGTCGCCTGCAGCACCTCGTCGGCGGTCGGCGTCGACAGCGCCGGGTCGCCGTTCCCGTCGGTCGTCGTCGCGCGGTTGAAGAAGTCGTAGTTGTACATCGTCTGGCCGAGCGTGAAGTTGCGCGCCGTCGTGCCGCCGGAGTAGCTGACGATGTGCGCCATCCTCCTGCACCACGTTGGCGGGCGCGACCCAGGCCTCGATCGAGTACTCGCCCGTCGCGCTTGATCAGGTCGTGGAGCTTGCGGCTCGACGCGGTGGTGCCCTGCGCCTTGCCGCCGCGCAGGTCGATGCCCCAGCCGCCGACCCAGGTCGCGGCGCCGGACAGCGTCAGGTTCAGCGCGGGCTCGACGCCCGAGGTGTCGTAGGCGACCGTGCCGGTGCCGGTCTTGAACTCGTAGAGCGCGATCGCCGCGTTGTCGAAGCGGTTGCCGCCGCTCGCGACGGTGCCGTCATAGAGCGTCAGCGCCTTGCGAGATCACGAGGTCCGGGTCGACCTGCGTGAGCGGCACGCCGTCGGCGAAGTCCTCGATCGCGCGCCTGCATGGCGTTGGCCGCCGTGCGCGCAGTCGGTCCAGCAGTTGTGGAACTCGTGGCGCAGGCGCACGACGAGGCGCGACTGGTCGGGCGAGTCGAGGTTGATCTTGGCGCGCACCGCGGCGTAGGCGACGTCGACGTCGGCTTCCGCGAAGAACGGCGACTGCGGCGTGGTCGCGCCCGAGGAATGGCAGCGCGAGCAGTACTGCGTCGAGCACCGGGTAGACCGTCGAGCCGAAGAGCGCCGAATCGGTCGGGAAAGACTTGCTGGCGCCGACGTCCTTGATCGGCGGCGGCTGCAGCGGCGCGCCGCGCGTGCCGCCGAGCGTCTGGCCGGCCCAGTTGCGGATCCAGACGGTCAGCTGGTCGGCGCAGGCGGAATCGGCGGCGAGCCAGCAGTTGTGGCCGCCGCCGACCTTCGTGACCATCGTCGAGGCCGACGGGATTCGCCGAGGTCGACGACGCCGTTCGCCGCCTCGTAGGCGAGGTTGATGTCGTCGCTGCGCACGAAACTCGGCGCCTGGCCGCCCGTGCCATGGCACTGGCCGCAGCGGTTCGCCGCCTGCAGGTTGTCCCAGACGTTGAGCTTGAAGGACTGCACGTCCTGGCTCGCCGGCGGCGGGCCGGCATACGCCGGCGGGCGGCGGCGGAGTCGTGGCCGGATTCTCCGTGGTCGAGGCGCCGCCGCCGCAGCCCGCGAGCGCGAGCATGGCGAGCACCGGCGACAGGGCCGCGAGGACGCGCATACGGAATGTTGACGCTGCGATTCATCGGCTGTCCCTCAGTCGCCCATGCAGTAGGTGGCGGCGTCGGCAAAGGCCTGCTTCAGCCGGTAGCCGCTCGAGCGGAACGAACTCGTCATCGATGCTGATCCTGGTTGCGGTCCGCCGCGTCCTGCGGAGCGCGCAGGCAGACGGTGCGGAATACTTTCTCGACCTGGCAGGTGGCGAACGCGTCGCTTGCGCCGAATTCCTGGCCGAGCGACTTCGCGCCCGTGCCCGATGCCCGGCAGCGACTGCGTCCCAGCCGAGCAGCGCGTTCTGTCCCGTTGCGCCAGCGGTTCTCCCAGTGGTCGTCGGGCGTGCGGAAGCCGAATGCGAAGTCGTGTCGTTGTTGAAGTACTTCGGCTGCACGCTGCCGCCGGTGTAGACCAGGCGGCCCTGCGCATCGTCGAAGGTGTAGTACGCGAAGGCCTGCGCCATCGGGTCCATGCCCGAGTGGCAGCCGACGCAGTTGTTGAGGAACAGGCGCGCGTCGCCGCCCGGGCTGCGGCTCACGTCCTGGCGGATGCGGTCCGGCGGGCGCGAGGTGTCCTGGACCTCCTCGAGGTCGCGGCACATGTGGTTCAGCAGCGTGAAGCGGAACATCGCGCGGTTCGTGCCGGCGATGAAGAACGACTGCGCGGCGGCGCGCGAGGTCATGACGCCGGCGGTCGCCGCGGGCGGCGTGCCGTAGACGCCGGACTGCGTCGTGCGCTGCAGGCCCGTGAGCAGGTTGACGCCGCGCGTCTCCAGCTCCTCGTAGTGCGTCGTTGTTCGCGGCGAGACGGCCGGGAGGCCGAGCCCCGCATTGCCGACGTAGAGCATGTCGGCCGACAGCACCTCGTTGAACGGCAGGTCGTCGCGCACCATGCCGATCACGGTCGCCGTGTAGTCGTTGAGCGGCGCGAACACCGTCTGCTCGCGGTTCGTCCACGGCGTCACCAGGTTCTTGAGCGTGACCGAGTAGAACGCGGGATTGTCCATCGCGATGAGCGCGGCGCATCGTGCGTCGCGGCCCGCGGTGATCTCCGCTGCCATCTGCGTCGAGCACGGCGGCCGACGGCGGCACGCCCGCGATGCGGTCGTGCATGCGCTTCGCCTGCTCGCGCGGTCCCGCGCTCGCATGTGACGCGAATGCAGCGAGCACCACGAGAGCGGTGACGCGCTTCACGAACGAACTTACACAATCTGGCGACCAGGGCATTTCCGTGCTCCACTCGCTCGCGGTTATCCGAAACTGCGAGCGAATATATCGGCGTGATTTCGGGCGAGTAATGTCTCTGAACCGCGACATTCACCCGAGACGCAGGTCAAGGTAGGCTCGAATCCATGACCTGTCGTTATCTCGCGCAAATGCTTGTATTCATGGAACGACCAGAAGGGTTTCGTACGTCCGTGACGCAGTCGTGTCAGCCTGCATTCTGTCGTGAAGAAACCCTCGCCGGCACCGGAGTGAATTGAGATGCCTGTCACGAATACGAGATCATGGATGTCTGTCGCTTGCGGCGGTTGCTGCTCGCCGGCTGTGCCACCGGGCACGACGGCGACGTCAATATCGGCAGCGGCCAGTCGCCGGATCCGGTCACGCTGGACATCCCGGTTGCCTACGTGCGCGGCCCGCTGCCCGAGGATCTCGAAGACCTGGACGACCTCGACGTGCGCGAGCTCGAGACGTTCAAGCAGGCGCGGACGTGTGGCTGCGCGACCGCGCCGCGCCCGACGTGCCGGAGGTCAACATCACGGAGCGCCTGACAGGCGGACTCTGGGACGTGCGCGACATCGACGCCTCGTTCGACGGCACGCAGCATCATGTTCTCGATGCGCATGCCGCTCATCCCGGGCGCGATGGACAGCGAGCAGCCGACCTGGAACATCTGGGAGTACGACCGCACCACCGACGTGCTGCGCCGCGTCATCGCCTCCGACATCGTCGCCGAGGAAGGCCACGACATCGCGCCGCACTACCTGCCGGACGGCCGGATCGTCTTCTCCTCGACGCGCCAGCGCCAGTCGAAGGCCGTGCTGATCGACGAGGGCAAGCCGCAGTTCGCGGCCCAGGACGAGGACCGCAACGAGCACGCGTTCGTGCTGCACGTGATGAACGAGGACGGCTCCGGCATCCGCCAGATCTCGTTCAACCAGAGCCACGACCTCGATCCCGACGGTGCTCGACGACGGGCGCATCGTCTTCAGCCGCTGGGAGAACGCGAGCGGCAGCTCGATACATTTGTATACGGTGAACCCGGACGGCAGCGGCCTCCAGCTGCTCTACGGCGCGAACAGCCACGCGACCGGCACCGGCGGCGCACGACCGCGCCGCGATCCAGTGCACGTCGCGTGCAGTTCCTGCAGCCGCGGCCGATGAGACGGCCGCGTGGTCTCGCTGCTGAAGCCGTTCCAGGGCACCGAACAGGGCGGCGACCCGGTCATCGATCGACACCGCGGCCTTCGTCGAGATCGGCCAGGCGAACCTCGACAACGCAGGGGCTCCCGGGTCCCGCGCAGGCGCGCTTGTCCGTCAACGACGTGCGCACCGATCCCGGCCTCTCGCCGGGCGGGCGCTACTCGTCGGTCTTCCCGCTGCGCGACGGCACGGGCCGCATGCTGACGACCTGGACCATGTGCCGCCTGAACGACGACGAAGGCCGCACCCTGCCCTGCACCCCGGAGAACCTGGCGGACGCGACGCTCGAGCCCGCGCCTCCTTTATATGGTGTGTGGCTCTACGACCCGCGCGACCGGACGCAGCGCCCGGTGCTCCAGCCGGTCGAGGGCATCCGCTACACCGAGGTGATCTCGCTGGCGCCGCGCGTCGCCGCTGCCGGCCGTGATCATCGACGCGGTCGCGGGCGTCGACTACGACCCGATCCTCGCCGCGGAGAACGTCGGCATCCTGAACATCCGCAGCGTCTACGACCTCGACGGCGCCGACGTCGCGCCGGGCGGCTATGCCTCGCTCATCGACCCGGTGCAGACGACGGCCGACGAGCGGCCCGCCCGCTTCGTGCGCATCGAGAAGGCGGTCGGGCTCCCGGACGACGAAGTCCGCGACTTCCGCGGCACCGCTTTCGGCGCCGCCGGCGACCTCGGCATGCGCGAGATCCTCGGCTACGCGCCGGTCGAGCCGGACGGCTCGGTGCAGCATCAAGGTGCCCGCGGGCGTGCCGTTCGGCATCGGCGTGCTTGACGTGAATCGGCCGGCGCATCTCGCCGCGCCATCTCAACTGGCTGCAGCTGCGCGCGGGCGAAGTGCTCACCTGCAACGGCTGCCACATTCCCGCGGGCGCGCAGCCGGGCGGCTTGCCTGCCGTATCGCACGGCCGGCACGAGCTTTTCGTCGCGGTGAATGCGGGCGCTGCAACGACCGGACAGCCATTCCCGAACTCGAATCCCGCGATATTCGCCGAACCAGGGCGAGATCGATGGCGGAAGCGCGCGCGCGCGTCTCCTGCCAGACGGACTGCGCGGCGCTGAAGCCTTCGGTCGATGTCCTGTACGAGGACGTATGGACTGATCCCGATCGCGGCGGGCCGCGCGCCCGATGCGCCATTCACGTATCGCTACGCGCAGCTCGCGACGCCGGCGCCGACGTCGGCAACCTGCCAGTCCGACTGGACAGCGCTCTGCCGCATCACGATCCATTACCCGGACCACATCCACCCGATCTGGTCGGTGCCGCGCCAGGTGCTCGACAGCGATGGGCAACGTCGTCGCAGGACAACACCTGCATCACCTGCCACAGCCCGGTCGACGCGGCGGGCGCGGTGCAGCGTGCCCGCGGCGCAGCTCGACCTGTCGGGCGGCGCGTCGCCCGACGAAGCCGATCACCTGGTCTCGTATCGCGAACTCCTGTTCACGGACAACGCGCAGGAAGTTAACATGGGCGCGCTGCAGGACATCCTGGTGCCGGGTCCTCCGGATCCGGTGACCGGACAGCCGACGCTGGTGCCCGTGCCGGTCGACGCTTCGATGAGCGCCGCCGGCGCGCAGGCGTCGACGACGTTCTTCAGCCGCTTCGATGCGGGCGGCACGCACGTGGGTTGGCTGACGCCGGCGGAGTTGCGGCTGATCGCCGAGTGGCTGGACATCGGTGGGCAGTATTACAACGACCCCTTCATGGCACCGGTTAACTGAAGTGATGGCGCGGCTCGCGGCCTGCGGGCTGCTGATCTTTCTGGCGGCGACGGCGACGGCCTGGGCGGAGGGCCTCGAGGTGACCGTTGCCGATCCGTTCCTCGAAATGCGCACCGGCCCCGGCCGCGCCTTCCCGGTCGTGCACGTCGTCGAGCGCGGCGAAAAGGTGCGGGTCGAGAAGCGCCGCACCGATTGGTTCCAGGTGATTGACGACGAATGGCCGCGAAGGCTGGGTCAACAAGGGACAGATGGCGGAGACGCTGCTCCCCGCGGGCGTGAAGATGGAGATCGACGATCCCGGCGCGCGAGGACTTCGGCGCGCACCGCCGCGAGGTCGGGTTGCTGCTCGGCGACTACGGCGGAGCGAACGTCGTTGACTGCGTATGGCGCCTACGCCTTCAACGAGCACCTCGTCGGCCGAGGTCGCGTTAGCGCAATTGCTCGGAAATTTTTCGGACGGCCAGTACGCTGACGATCGGCGTGACGCACGTGCCCCGGCCCGGAATGGCGCATCCAGCCGTTCCTGTCGATCGGAACGGGCGTGATCCGCATCGAGCCGAAGGGCACGCTGGTCGGCAACGGAAGTCCGGACCGACCAGGTCGCCTATGCGGGACTCGGCGTCCGCGCCTACATGGCGCGGCGCTTCATCGTCCGCGGCGAAGTACAAGGAATACGTGGTCTTCACCGACCGCGACGAAAACGAGGAAGACATCGAATGGAAAATCGGATTCGCATTCTTCTTTTGAGCGCCGTGATGCTGGCGTCGGGCTGTTCGTACATGCCCTGGCGCAAGGATGCGGCCGAGGTGGAGCCCCCGCCCCCGCCGGAGAGCGGGCGAGACGCCGGTCGTGATCGATCCGCAGGTCGAGCGGCGCGACGTCAAGCCCGCGAAGATCGACACCGAAAACTGGGAAGCCGGCGCTCTATGTCGGCTCCCTTTCGGTCGAGGACTTCGAGGTCAACGTGGTCTATGGCGCCGCATCGCCTACCACCTCAGCGAGGACTTCTTCGCCGAGGCGATCGCGGGAACCAGCGACGCCGGCCTTTCCAGCTTCGAGCGGCTTTCGGGCGGCGCGCCCCTTATTGACCGACAGTGAGAGGCAATTCACTTATTACAGCCTCGGATTCGGCTGGAATGCGCTACCGGGCGAGATATTCCTCGGCGGTAAGCGCGCCTACAACAGCGCCGTTTACCTCACGCTCGGCGCGGGCGCGACGCGGTTTGCCGGTGCCGACCGCTTCACGCTCACCGCGGGGGCCGGGGCCCGCGTACTGCTCAAGGACTGGCTCGCGGTTCACCTCGACATCCGCGATCACATCATGGAGATCGACGTCCTCGGTGCGAACAAGACGAGCCACAACTACGAAGCGACGCTGTCGCTGACGGCGTTCTTCTGAGGAGGTCGCTTGAAGACGATGCTGAGACTTCCGCTCGCCGCGCTCGCTCGCCGCGCTCGCTCGCGCTCGCGTGGCCCGCGGCCGCGACCGACGGCTCGCCGGCCGGCGCCGCAGTTCTCGCTTGCCAATCGGGCGGGCGGCCAGACGTCGCTTGCGGACCTCAAGGGCCAGGTCGTGATGATCAACTTCTGGGCCAGCTGGTGCGGGCCCTGCCGCCAGGAGTTCCCGGCGCTCGACCAGATGTACAAGAAGTACAAGCCGATGGGCTTCACGCTGGTCGGCGATCAACGTCGAGACCGAGAAGTCGGATGCCGAGCAGCTTCCTGGGCAAGACGCCCGTCAGCTTCCCGATCCTGTTCGATCCTGACAACAAGGTGAGCGGGAGCTATGGCGTGAGCGCGATGCCGACCACCTTGCTGGTCGACCGCCAGGGCCGGCGTGCGCTGGCAGCACCGCGCCTACAAGCCGGGCGACGAGGCCAAGTACATCGAGCAGATCCGCGCTGATGCTCCGGGAGAAGGCATGAAGCCGGCTCGCCTTGCGGCAGCCGCGCTCATGCTGCTTGCAGCGGGCGGATGCTCGCATCTCGAGCCGTGGGTCAAGCCCTATGAGCGCGAGAACATCGCCGACCCGATCATGGCCTGGGACCGCGACCCGGTCTCTTCGTCCTACATGCGTCACGTCTACGACTCGCGCGAGGGCTCGCGCGGCGCCTCGGCGGCGACAGGCGGCGGTTGCGGATGCAATTGATCCGCGCATTGCCGCGTGCTCTTCCTGCTTGCGCCGGCGGCGGCTCGCCGGCGTGCTGCCGGACGATCGCGCGGACCTCCTGTATCACTATTACGACGGCGGCGGCATCACGATCGACGGCCCCTCGCTGCTCGTGCGAAAGAAGTTCGCCGAGAAGTACGCGGTCAATGCGAGTTACTACGTCGACATGGTTTCTTCCGCCTCGATCGACGTCATGACGACGGCCAGCCCCTACAAGGAAGAGCGGACACAGTACGGCGTCGGCTTCGAGTACCTGCGCGGCAAGGTGACTTATGCGGCCTCGTTCAGCAACTCGAGCGAGAACGATTACGACGCCGACACGGCGAGCCTTTCGATCAGCCAGGACATGTTCGGCGACCTGACGACGGTCTCGCTCTCGTTCACGCGCGGCTGGGACGACGTCACGCGCCGCGGCGACGCGACCTTCGCGGATACCGTCGACCGGCGCATCTATGGCGTCAACATTTCGCAGGTCGCGACCAAGAACCTGATACTCGGACTCTCCTACGAGACGATCACCGAGGAGGGATTCCTCAACAATCCCTATCGCCAGGTGCGCTTCGTCGACCCCGACGCTGCGCTCGGCTACTCCTACCAGGCGGAAGTCTATCCGCGCACGCGGACCGGCAATGCCGTAGCGCTGCGTGGCCGCTGGTACCTGCCGTACCGCGCCGCGATGCAGGCCGACTACCGCTTCTACACGGACACCTGGGACATCCTCGGGCACACGGCCGAGGTCTCGTACACGCACCCGCTCGACGAGGAATGGACTTTCGACGTCCACTATCGCTTCTACACGCAGAATGCCGCCGAGTTCTACTCGGACCTGTTTCCGCGCGAGGATTTCCAGAATTTCCTCGCACGCGACAAGGAGCTCGCCTCGATGCAGAGCCACACGCTCGGCTTCGGCGTCGCCTACGAGTTCAAGCCGCCGGCGGGCCTGTCGTTCCTGAACAAGGCCGCGCTCAACCTGCGCTACGACCGCATCAAGTTCGACTACGACGATTTCCGCGACCTGACCACGACCGGGTTTCCGCGCCGGGCGAGGAGCCGCTCTACCGTTCGACGCGGACGTCATCCGCTTCTTCTTCTCGGCCTGGTTCTGGACGAGCGGACGCCTGCGCCAAAGGACGTCCCTCTACGGCGCCAGCCCTTCGAATAGAGCACGCGGCCCTCCGCGGTCACGACGACCGCATCCACGTCGGGCTGTGACTCGACCAGCGCGAGCCCGCGCTCCGGCCCCATGATGAAGACGCTCTTCGTGAGTCCCTCGGCGAGGGTCGAGGTTGGCGCGATGACGGTGACGCTGCGCACGCCGTGCGGGCTCTTGCCGGTCTTCGGGTCGATGATGTGGTGATAGCGGACGCCGTCCTCGTCGAAATAGCGCTCATAGTCGCCCGAAGTCGAGATGGCCGCATCCTCGAGCGGAATGCCTCGCGATCACGCGCTCGCGGTCGTCGGGATGCCGGATCCCGACGACCCAGGGTCGACCCCGGCGGTCGCCGAGGATCCGGCTGTCGCCGCCCGCGGTCACCGTGCCGTTCCGAATGCCGCGTTCTTGCAGGATCGCGATGCTGGAGTCGACGGCATGGCCCTTGGCGATCCCGCCCAGGTCGATGCGCACGCCCGGCCGGAGAAAGCGTACGGTGGAAGCGGCGAGGTCCACGACCACGTGCCGCCAATTGATGGCCGGGAGCGCCGCCTCGATCTCGGCCTCGGTCGGGTGCTTGCCGGCGCGATAGTCGTAGAGATAGCCGACGCTCGCATAGGTGATGTCGAAGGCGCCGCCGGACATCTCCGAGAATTCGAGCGACCGGGCGATGAGCCTGCGCGAGCTCCGCATCCACCTTGACGGGCGCGGCAGCCGCGTCGCGGTTGACCTGCGAGAGCTGGCTCTCCGGCTTGTAGGTCGACATCAACGCATCGATGCGATGCATTTCGGCGATGACGGCATCGATCGCCGATTCGGCCGCGGCCGGATCGTCATGCCAGACCTCGACGGCGATCCGCGTGCCCATGATCGCCTCTTCCCGCTCGTGCCAGTCGGCGCGCGCAGTGCGCAGTGATCGAGAGAAGCAGGGTGACCGCGAGGAAAAAACGGCGCATCATTGCGGCCGCAGTGTGGACGATAAGCGCACCGTCGCACAACGGATACACCAACCCAACGCCCCCGTTGCCCGGAACCTGTCAGTCTGCGCGCGGTCTGTCCGGATGGGCATTGAACAGGAATGACGCCATGAAGCTGTTTTCGATGATCCTGGGCGCGCTGCTTGCGACCAGCCTGCTCTCCCCGCCCGCCGCGGCTGCGACGCGCGAGGAAGCGACGCTCGACCAGTCGCTGACCGTGCTGCGCGAACTTGCAGGCGATTTCCGACACCCGTATCCCGGACCTGCTGCTGTCCAAGGCGGAGGGCATCATCATCCTGCCGGCCAACGTGAAGGTCGGCCTGATGTTCGGTGCCAGCTTCGGCAAGGGCGTGATGCTGGTGCGCAACCAGGATCGCAGCTGGAGCAATCCCGTCTTCGTCAAGACTGGCGGTGGAAGCTGGGGCTTCCAGGCGGGCGGCCAGGTGTCCGACATCGTGCTGGTCCTGACGACCCGCGAGAGCATCGAAGGAATCACAGACGGCAAGATGACAATGGGGGCCGATGCTTCCGTTGCCGCGGGCCCGGTCGGCCGCAGCGCATCCGCGGCTACCAGCTTGAACCTGGATGCCGAAATCTACGCCTATTCGAAGACACAGGGACTGTTCGCGGGCGTTTCACTCGAAGGGAACGGAATCCTCATCGACAAGAAGGCGAACAAGCAGTTCTACAAGGAAGGGGACAGCGCTTCCGAGATCCTGGCGAGCAAGGCGACCCCGCCTGCGCCGGCGCCGGCGCTGGTGGCGGAAGTGGACAAGATCACGGGTGGTGCGACCGCGAGCGTTGCGGACGACACCGCAAAGAAGGCCGCGGAACGCCTCCGCGCCGGCAACCGAAGCCAAGACCTATCCGCTGCCGGATCCCGAGCCAGGAGCTGAGCCCGGCGGGAGCTGAGCCGGGTTAGCCTGCGGCCTGCGAATACGGTGCCGAGTCCGGCGGGGCAGGAGACGCCCGTTCCGCCAATGCCACAATAGCCGTCGGGATTCTTCGCCAGGTATTGCTGGTGATAGTCCTCGGCGTAGAAGTACTGCGGAGCCGGCTGGATTTCGGTCGTGATCGCGCCACGGTGGCCTGCTGACGCGAGTGCGCGCTGATACGCCGCTTTCGACGCCGTCGCTTCCTCGAGCTGCCGCTCGCCGAGCGCGTAGATTGCAGAGCGATACTGCGTGCCGACGTCGCCGCCCTGGCGCATGCCCTGGGTCGGATCGTGCGATTCCCAGAACGCCTTCAGGAGATCCGCATAGCTGATCCGCTTCGGGTCGAACACGACGCGAACGACTTCCGTATGGCCCGTGCTGCCGGAACAGACTTCCTGGTAGGTCGGGTTCAGCGTGATGCCGCCCGCGTAGCCGACCGATGTCGACCATACGCCCGGCAACTCCCAGAAGAGCCGCTCCGCGCCCCAGAAGCAGCCCATCCCGAACAGTGCGAGCTCGAGACCCTCGGGAAACGGCGGCGCGAGCCGGTTTCCGTTGACGAAATGCTTATCGGCCACGGGCAATGACTGCGGCCGGCCAGGAAGGGCCTCGGCGGCGGTCGGCATCGTGGTCCTGCGGAGCTTGCTGGCCATGGCTGTATCTTACAATGCGGCCGCGATGCGCAAGCTCAAGTCGGATCTCTTCGGCACGGTCTGGCGAGGCGAGGATCGCGGGCGCGAATTCGTGCGTCGGGACACGAGCAGCGCGCGCTGGTGGACGGCCTGGCTCGCGCGGCGGCTTTGCCGGCGCGAGGCCCGGGCGCTTGCGCGCCTCGACGGCCTGCATGGCACGCCGCGCCTTCTCGACGCGGACCGCAGGACGCTTCGGCGCGAATGGATCGAGGGCAGGCCGATGCAGCTCGCGCGACCCGGGAATGCGGAGTACTTCCGCGCGGCGCACACCCTCCTCTGCCGGCTGCACCGCCGCGGCATCGCGCACAACGACCTCGCCAAGGAACCGAACTGGCTGGTGACGCCGACGGGACTGCCTGCCCTCGTGGATTTCCAGCTCGCCTTCGTGTCGCCCCGTCGCGGCAGGCTCTTCCGGACTCTCGCACGGGAGGACCTGAGACACCTTTTGAAGCACAAGCGTCGTTACTGCCCCGGCCGGCTGACCGCGCGCGAGCGCCGGATCCTCGAATCGCCCGCTGCCGTCTCCCGCATCTGGATGGCGACGGGAAAGCCTGTTTACACCTTCGTCACGCGGCGGATATTCGGGTGGGCCGACCGCGAGGGCGCGGGCGACCGCCGCTTTTGAGCGCTGCTTGGACCCGGCCGCCCGATTCGCTATCGTTGCGCGATGGCACTCGCACACGAGCACAACCTCAATTTCCGCCCGCCCGCCGCGCGGCCCTTCGGCATCCGCGTGAGCCTGCGCGGCCGCGATCCCTTCACGCGACTCGTCGGCGCCGACTGGCGCAAGGAGCACTGGTTCGCGACCGAGCACGAGCGCGACGAGGCGTTCGCCGACATGTCGGGCCGCCATCTTTATTCGCGGCGCGGCGACGAGCCTTCGGTCGTCTACGAGAAAATCCAGCAGGACGCCGCGCGCTGAGTCGGCGTCAGCGGATGCGGCCGAGCAGCAGGTAAAGCGTCTTGTCGCCGCCCTCGCCGAAGCCCGCGGCGAAGTACACCGGCCCGAGGAACGGTGTCGAATCCCAGGAATGCGGAGCCGTTGAACAGCGCGGAGTCGACGCTCACGTCGCTGCGCCGCAGCCACACATTGCCGAGCTCGAGCGAAAAGCCGAGGTAAGTCGGCACGTCGAACAGGCCGTCCTGGCCGCTGCCGATGCGCCGGTAGTAGATCGCGCGCGCGATCCCGAATTGCGGCCCGCTGATTGCGTCCGGCGACGAGGCCCGAGAGGTCGAAGAGGCCGCCGAGCGTATAGAAATCCTGCACCTGGTCCGTCGGCCCGGAGACGTGCGCGCCGCCCGCGGCCGAGAGGATCAGCGTGTTCCGGCCCGCAGGAACGCGCGTGCGTCCAGTCGAACGAGATACGGTCCGCGTTCGCCTCCGCACCGAGGCTCTCGCGCGGCCCGTTCCACTGCAGCGTGAAGAGCTCGCCATCGCGCGGAAAATAGGCGTCGTCGAGCAGGTCCACGCTGAAGCGCGCCATGAACTCGCCGCGGTCGAAGTCGCGTGCGCGGCGGCAGGTCCGGGTCGTCCGGGTCGCCGACCAGCAGGTCCCGGCTGCCGTTTCCGTAAGATGATGCCGCCGCGCAACTCGCCCCAGCTGCCGAACTCGCGGCCGAAGTCGAACTCCGCCTCGCGGTTGTTGCACGCGGTATGTCGCGAGCTGCTCGATCGCCCTCGAAGATGTCGAAGTTCTGCCGCTCGATGAGCAGTCGCGGGACGACGAACCAGTTCGAGGTGTAGCCGATCGGCTGGTAGAACTCGGTGCGGAAGCGCGGGTTGGCGCCGACCTGCAGGTCGGTCTGCCATTCCGCGCCGTAGCGGTTCACCTCGGTCACCTGGGCGCGCACGCCGGCGTTGAAACTGTTGCTGCCCTCGAAGTCCTCCTGCAATTCGAGCCCGAAGCGCAGGAAGTTCGGGTCCCCAGCTCTTGCGTCGCGCGCTGACCTCGATGCCGGTCAGCACGCCCTCGCGGACCAGGCGGTAGTCGAGCGCCTCGAAGTTGTCGCTGCCATAGAAATGCGAGAGGCGCTCGTCCATCTCCTCGGGGTCGAGCGGCTGGCCGATGACCGGGCCGAGCTCGGCCTGGATGCGCTCGCTGTAGCGTTCGGAGCGGCGATGCCGGTGCGCACGAAGTGCACGACCGGCTGCTCCGGCTCAGCGCCGCTTGTGCGCCGCGACGTAGTCCTGCCACTCGTGCGTCCGCGAGCGAGAGACGAGCCAGCCGATCGGCGCTCGCGCTGGGCTCGCGGCAAGCCCGAGGCCGATGAGTGCGGTCGACGGCAGCGAAGTCCGTCGACTGCAGGTTGCCGAGCTCGGGCTCGATCAGGACGTCGTCCGGCGGACAGCAGCGCGCGCTGCCGGACCGTTTCGCGCTGCATCATGATCGTGATCGCCTGGTTCGAGACCGCGAGCGCCGAGGTCAGCTCCTTGCGCCCGACCGGCTGGAACCCGACGTCCACCGCGATCACGATGTCGACGCCCATGCTCCTTCGCGACGTCGACCGGCAGGTTCTCGACGACGCCGCCGTCCACCAGCAGGCGGCCGTCCACTTCGACCGGCGCGAACACGCCCGGCGCCGACATGCTGGCGCGCATTGCGGACGTCAGGTCGCCGCTCCCAGCACGACGCGCGCGCCGGTCTCGAGGTCGGCCGCGACCGCGCGAAACGGCGTCGGCAGCTCATCGAAGTTCTCGATCGCGGCGACCGGCAGCGTCTGCAGCCGGAGCGTCTGCGTGAGCCGCTGGCCCTGGATCAGGCCGCGCGGCACGCGGAAGCTGCCGCCCTGGATGCCGAGCGGGAAGCGCACCAGGAATTCGCGGTCGTCCTGCTTGCGGCGGAAGTTGAGGGTGTTGCGCGCGGGACGGTCGCGGAACGCGGCGCTCCAGTCGATGCCGCGCATCAGCGCGTCGATCTCGTCCGCCGTCATGCCGGAGGCATAGAGCCCGCCGACCACGGCGCCCATGCTGGTGCCGGCGATGGCGTCGACCGGGATGCGCAGCTCCTCGAGCGCCTTCAGGACGCCGACGTGCGCGAGCCCGCGCGCGCCGCCGCCGGACAGCACGAGCCCGATGCGCGGCCGCGCCGCAGGCGCCGGTTCGTCGGCCAGTCGCGACCGGACGCGGCCGGCAGCGCCGCAAGACAACAGGCAAGGAACGGCGCGAGAAAGACGGAACATCGGGGCACTCATCGGGTCGAGGAGATGGTAGCACGGGCGCGAGAGGCGACCGCTCGCGCGGCCCTATAATGAGCCGAATGAACGCCGACTCCCGCAACGCGCCGGAATTTCGCGGCTGGCCGCCCTCGTTCTCGCGCTTGCCGGCACCCGCGTCGCGACGCTCGAGGAAGTGATCGTCACCGCGACGCGCAGCCCGTCGCGCTCGCGAGTCCTACCCGGGCAGCGCGACGCGCATCGCAGCGGACGTCAGTCGCGCTGGTCGGCGCGACGCACTCCTCGGAGCTCGTCAACCGCGCAGCGGGCGCGATGATCCAGCGCGGCAGCGGGCAGGAATCGCTGACCGCCCTGCGCTCGCCCGTACTGACTGGCGCCGGCGCCTGCGGCGCAGTGCTCGTCCTCGAGGACGGCATCCCGATCCGTCCCGTCGGCAGCTGCAACGTCAACGAGCTGTTCGAGGTAAACATCGAGCAGGCGGCCGCTGTCGAGATCCTGCGCGGGCCGGGCAGCGTGCTGTACGGCTCGAGCGCCGTGCACGGGATCATCAACGTGATTCCGCCGATGCCGGACGAGATACCGGTATTCGGCGCCGCGCTCGAGGGCGGCAGCGACGCCTGGCGCCGGCGTCTCGGCTCGCCGCATCCAGCGACACCGATGCAGGCGGCATCGGCCTCGTCATGCACGCGACCGACGACGGCGGCTGGCGGGACGCGTCCGGCTTCGAGGAAGCAGAAGCTGAATGCCGTGTGGGCGCGGCCGTTCGGGGACGGCGCGCTGAAGCTTCGCGCTCTCCGGCTCGAACCTCGACCAGGAGACGGCGGGATTCATCCATCGGGCGAGGACGCCTACCGCGATCCGCGACCTCGCCCGCTCGAATCCGGATCCCGAGGCTTATCGCGACGCGACGTCGCCTGCGATTCGCGGCGCAGTACCAGCGGCGCGTCGGGCGACGAGCTGCGCGCTCTACCTTCGCAGTTCGCGCATGGATTTCCTGCAGCACTTCCTGCTCGGCCAGCCGATCGAGGAGAACGGCCAGGACAGCGGCGGCTTCATGTTCACGACGACGGGCGCGGCTTCGCCGGCGGCGAGCTGATCGCCGGCTTCGATACCGAGCTTGCGCGGAGCAGCCTGCTGCAGTACCAGAGCGGCCCGACGACCGACGGCCCGCCTGCGGCAAACGCGATCCGGCCGGCCGGCCGCCACTACGACTACGACGTGGACTCGAGCGTCGTCGCGGCGTATGCGAACTGGCGCCGTGCCGCTCGCGCCGCGCTGGTCGCTCGAGGCGGGACTTCGCCTCGAGCATGCGCGCTACGACTACGACAACCGCATGATCGACGGCAACACGGACGAGAACGGCGTGCCCTGCCCCGGCGGTTGCCTCTATTCACGGCCGGCGGATCGTACGGACGACTTCACGAACCTCGCGCCGCGGCTCGGTCTCGTGTGGAGCATGAGCGAGTCGGCGACGGCGCTATCTCTCGCTTCGCGCGCGGGTTTCCGCGCGCCGGAGGCGACCGAGCTCTATCGGCTGCAACGCCAGCAGTCCGTCGCCGACCTCGATTCCGAGGACGGTCGATGCCGCGGAGCTCGGGCTCCGCTGGCGCGCGGAAGCGGTCTCGCTCGACCTCGCGCTCTTTCACATGGACAAGAGCGACGTGATCCTGCGCGATTCGGCGGGCTTCAACGTGAGCGGCGGGCGCACGCGCCATCGAGGCCTCGAGTACGAGGCCGACTGGGCGTTCGCCGGCGACTGGTCGCTGTCCGCGGCGGGCACGTTCGCACGCCACGAATACCGGTTCACGGCGGCCGTCGAGCAAGGTGAGCAGATCACTTCGGGCAACGACATCGACACCGCGCCGCGTGACATCCATGCGATGCGCCTGCGCTACGACGCGGCCTGGCTCAGGCCGAACTGGAATGGCTCTGGGTCGGCGGCTACTGGGCGAATGCCGCGAACACCGCGCGCTACGGCGGCCACGACGTCGGGAACCTGCGCGTCTCACTGCCGAGCCCGCCAGGAACTGGATGCTGACGCTGCGCGTCACCAACCTCGTTCGACGAGGCCTACGCGGACCGCGCGGACTTCGCCTTCGGCGACTATCGTTATTTTCCGGGTCGCGGTCGCGCATACTTCGTCGAACTCGGCTGGCGGAAGGATTGACCATGCAATACGGTCCCATGGCGGCCACGGCCCTCGTGGGCGCGACGCTTGCGCTGCAGGTCGGCATGGCCGCGACGATGAGGAATCACGCGGGCTCGCCGATGGCGGCGGCGCTCGTCAACTTCGCGGTCGGCACGATGTTCCTGTTTTTCGCCGTCGCGCTCGGGCGCGGCTCGCTCGCAGGACTCGCCCAGGTCGGGGCGGCGCCCTGGTGGGCCTGGGGCGCGGGAATACTGGGCGGTTTCTACATCACCGCATCGGCGGCTTTCGGGCCGTCGCTCGGCGGTGCGACATTCCTCGCCCTGATCGTCGCCGGCCAGATGGTCGCGGCGCTCGCGCTCGACCACTATGGCGCTGCTCGGCTTCCCCGTCCGCCCGCTCGACGCCTGGCGAATCGCCGGCGCCCTGCTCGTCATCGGCGGCATGTTCCTTCTCGCCGACGGCAACTAAAGGGGACGCGTCCCCTTCGACTACTTTGCCCCGCGGGCTGCTGCTGGGTGATGCAGTGGATGTTGCCGCCGCCGAGCAGGATCTCGCGCGCAGGAACGCCGATGACCTTGCGGCGCGGGAACAGCCGCGCGAGCGCCGCCTTCGCCGCGCGGTCGGTCTGCGGATCGAGCAGCGGCATCACGATGTGCCGGTTCGCGACATAGAAATTCACGTAGGACGCCGGCGAGCCGGTCGCCTGCGCGCCGGCGCTTGCAATCGTGCGAACGTTCGATGCCCGCCGCCTCCGACTCGCTCATGTAGAGCGGCCCCGGCTGCAACAGCTTGTGGATCTTGAGGCTGCCGGCCGCGGCTGTCCTTCGCCTTGCTCAGGACCTCGTAACGCCGCTCGCGAAATGTCGTACTGCGGGTCGTCGGGATCGTCGCTCCAGGTGAGCACGACTTCGCCCGGACGCACGAAGCAGCAAAGATTGTCCACATGGCCATCGGTCTCGTCGTTGAAGACGCCGCGCGCCAGCCAGATGATCTCCCTCACGCCGAGATAGCGCTCGAGCAGGCTCTCGATCTGCCCGCGCCGCAGCGTCGGGTTGCGGTTCGGGTCGAGCAGGCACTCCTCGGTCGTCAGCAGCGTGCCCTGCCCGTCCACGTGGACCGAACCTCCCTCGAGGATGAAGGGCGCGCGATAGCGCTGGCAGCGACTCGATCTCGAGCACCTTGGCGGCGACCTGGTCGTCGAGCTCCCAGTCCGCATAGGCGCCGCCCGCCTTGCCGCCCCAGGCGTTGAACATCCAGTCGATCGCCGCGCACGCGGCCGACGCCGGTCGACGACGAACGTCGGCCCGACGTCCCGCATCCAGGCGTCGTTGGAGGAAAGCTCGACGACGCGAACGCCGCGCGGCAGCATCGCGCCGCGCTGCGTCGAATTGCCCGGCCGACACGCCCATCGTCACCGGCTCGCTCTTCGCGATGGCAGCGGCGACTGCTGCGTACGCGCGCTGCGCGGGCGCTGCGTTGTCGCGCCAGTTGTCCGGCGCGCTCCGGCCAGAGCATCCAGGTGCCGGCGTGCGGCTCCCACTCGGCGGGCATCCGGAATCCATCTTTTGCGGGCGTCGGCATGGCGGCGATTCTACGCGATGGGGTGATATCATTCGCGCATGAGCGAGAAAATCCGCATCGCAAACGGCAAGCTGCAGGTTCCGGATCATCCGGTCATTCCCTTCATCGAGGGCGACGGCACCGGTCCCGACATCTGGCGCGCGAGCGTGCGCGTGCTCGACGCCGCCGTGAAGAAGGCCTACGGCGGCAAGCGCCAGATCGAGTGGAAGGAGGTCTACGCCGGCGAGAAGGCGAACAAGCTGCTGAACACCTGGCTGCCCGACGAGACCGTCGCGGCCTGCCGCGAATACCTCGTATCGATCAAGGGCCCGCTCACGACTCCGATCGGCGGCGGCATCCGCTCGCTGAACGTCGCGCTGCGCCAGATGCTGGACCTCTACGTCTGCCTGCGGCCCGTGCGCTGGTTCAAGGGCGTGCCCTCGCCCGGTGCGCTCGCCCGAAAAGGTCGACATGGTGATCTTCCGCGAGAACACGGAGGACATCTACGCCGGCATCGAGTTCGAGGCGGGTTCCGCGGACAACGCGAAGTTCCTCGCGTTCATGAAGGAGCAGTTCCCGAAGTTCTACGGCAAGATCCGCTTCCCCGACCGAGCCGGCATCGGCATCAAGCCGGTTTCGCGCGAGGGCACGGAGCGGCTCGTGCGCGCGGCGATCGAGTACGCCGTCGCCAACAAGCGCAAGAGCCTGACCTTCGTCCACAAGGGCAACATCATGAAGTTCACGGAAGGCGCCTTCCGGAACTGGGGCTATGCCCTCGCGGAGAAGGAATTCGCGAGCCAGACCTACACGTGGGACCAGTGGGAGCGCACGCGCGCCGCCAAGGGCGACGCCGCAGCGAATGACGAGCAGAAGAAGGCGCTCGCGTCCGGCCGCGTGCTGGTCAAGGACGCGATCGCCGACATCACGCTGCAGCAGGTGCTGACGCGGCCCGAGGACTTCGACGTCATCGCGACGATGAACCTGAACGGCGACTACCTGTCCGACGCACTCGCCGCCCAGGTCGGCGGCATCGGCATCGCGCCGGGCGGCAACATCAACTACATGACCGGGTCACGCCGTGTTCGAGGCGACCCACGGCACTGCGCCGAAGTACGCCAACCTCGACAAGGTCAACCCGAGCTCGGTGATCCTGTCGGGCGAGATGATGCTGCGCTACATGGGCTGGACCGAGGCCGCCGAACTGGTGCTCGACCGCGATGGACCGCACGATCGCCGACAAGACCGTCACTTACGACTTCGCACGGCTCATGGACGGCGCGACCGAAGTGAAGTGCAGCGAGTTCGGCGACGCCTTGATCCGCAACATGCGTTGAGCGACCCGCGCGCCGCCGACTGCGCCGCCGCGATCGTCGCGGCCTTCGCCCGCTACAACGCCGCAGTTCCGGGCGATCACCCGCCGTGCGCCCGAGCGCTTCGAGAACCGCGACTGGTCAGGCTAGCCAGGCCGACGTCGTGGAGCGCCTCGAGCTCTATTCGACGATCGGTCAACGAGACCGTCGCGGAAGTCAGGCGGCGGCTCGGCGAGTCGGCGCACGACACCGCGCTCTGGGCCGCGATCAAGTCGGACTACGCGCGCCGCATATCGAGGCCATGGCCGACCCGGAGTTCCTGAAGACCTTCTTCAGCTCGATCACCCGGCGGCTGTTCGGCACGGTCGGCGTCAACGCAGACATCGAGTTCTTCGCCCTGGAGCTCGACCCGCTGCGCGGCGCGGACACGGCGGCGGTGACCGAGCGCTACGCCAACCGCGGGTCGCTCGACCTGCTGTTCGAGGAGCTGCTTTCCGACTACCGCTTCCGCACGCCGTGGCGCGACTTCGAAGGCAGCGTCGGGCACGTCACTGCGGACGTCGAGCTCACGGCTCAAGAGCATCGGCGAAACGCGCCCGCTGCGCGAGATCGAGGTGATCCGGCCGGTTTTCTACCAGATGAGCCGGGCCTACGTCGTCGGCTGCCTGCACGGCGACGGCTGGACGATGCCGCTCGCGATCGCCTTCCGCAACTCGCCGCTCGGCGTGCTGGTGGATGCGGTCATGCTCTCGGTTGCCGACGTCTCGATCCTCTTCAGCTTCACCCGCTCGTACTTCCACGTGGATCTCGAGCGCGTCAGCGAAGCCGTCCTTTTCCTGCACTCGATCATCCCGCTGAAGCCCGTATCCGAGCTGTTCACCGTCCTCGGCCGCGCCAAGCAGGGCAAGACGGAACGCTTCCGCGAGATATTCCGCCACCTCGAGCACACCGACGACCGCTTCGTGCGCGCGCCCGGCGAGCGCGGGATGGTCATGGCCTGCTTCGCGCTCGAGAACGCCGACGTCATCTTCAAGGTCATCCGCGACCGCTTCCCCGCCGTCAAGAATGTCCGCCGCGAGGAAGTGATGGC
Source organism: uncultured Gammaproteobacteria bacterium (assembly GCA_963706895.1). GTDB lineage: Bacteria > Pseudomonadota > Gammaproteobacteria > Steroidobacterales > Steroidobacteraceae > SCUD01. The sequence goes on from CAVPNV010000006.1 coordinate 387,110, forward strand.
GAAATACGACATGGTCTTCCGCCACGACCGAGCGGGACGCCTCGTGGACGCGCAGGAATTCCGCGACATCCGCCTGCCGCGCGGGCGGTTCGCGCCGGACATGCTGGAGGAACTGCTGACGGAATGCGCCGAGAACGTGCGGCTGGACGGCGACGACGTCATCGTCGGCCACGTGTACATCGAGCGGCAGATGACTCCGCTCAATCTCTATCTTCGTAGCGCGGCTTCCGGGGAGCAAGCCGAACTCGCCGTAATCGAGTACGGCCAGTGCATCCGCGACCTCGCTTACACCAACATTTTCGCGGGCGACCTGCTGCTCAAGAATTTCGGCGTCACGCGGCACAACCGCGTGATCTTCTACGACTACGACGAACTCTGCCGCGTCACCGACTGCCGCTTCCGCGACGTGCCGCAGGCGACGAACGACGAGGACGAAATGCGGGCCGAGAGCTGGTTCTACATTGGCGAAAACGACGTGTTCCCGGAGACTTTCCTGAAGTTCCTCGGATTCGAGGACAGGCTGCGCGACGTTTTCCTCGAAAAGCACGGCGAGATCCTGGAGGCAGGCTGGTGGCGCGCGCTCCAGGAGCGGCTGGCAGCGGGTGACCTGGTCGAGGTCCTGCCCTACCACCCGCACCGGGTCAGGGTCGCAAGCAGCGTCTAGGGGACTGTCACGGGGACTGTCACCTTTGTTCGCTCTGGAACAAAGGGGACTGTCCCCTCTTGCCTACTTCACCGCATTAAGCGCCGCATCGAGGTCCTGGATCAGGTCCTCGGTGTCCTCGATCCCGATCGCGAGCCGGATCGTTCCTTCGCCGATCCCGCCGATAGCTGCCTGCTCGGCAGTGAGCCCGCGCGAGCGCAGGAGCTGCGGCGGCATGACGAGCGATTCGACCGATCCGAGGCTCGGCGTGAGCGCGAAGAATTCGAGCGAGTCGGTGAATTCCCGCACTGCCTCCGCGCCGCCCGCCAGGTCGAAGGCGACGATCGATCCGAAGTCCTGCATCTGCTCGCGGGCGAGCGCGTGACGCGGGTGGTCGCGGACAGCCCCGGATAGTGCACTCGCTCGACCGCCGGGTGGTCCTGCGAGGAACTCGCGCAATCTGCACGGCGCTCGCCGCCTGCGCTTCGTAACGCAGGTAATAGGTCTTCATGCCGCGCATGACAGGAAGGCTGCATGCGGGTCGAGCAGCATGCCGAGCAGGATCGAATCGCGCCGCATCGCCTTGGCGAGCTCCGCTGCGCGCGATGATCGCGCCGCCCATGACGTCGCCGTGACCCGAGGCGTACTTCGTCAGGCTGTGGACGAAGACGTCGATGCCGTACTGGCCGTGGTTGTGGAAGCCTGCGAAGGTGTTGTCCATCACCGTGAGCGCGCCGGCCGCGTGCGCCGCACTGGGTGATGCGCGCGATGTCCGCGATTCGCGTGACGGGGTTGGTCGGCGACTCGAAGTAAACGAGCTCGGGTCTTGCGGCTCGGCGAGCACCCGCTCGATGCCCGCGTCGTCCTCGATCGAGAGCATCGTGTGCGTCGACGCCGAAGCCGCGTGAGCGTCCCCGGATCAGCTGGCGAGCTCGGCCCGTACGTCTCGACGAAGCAGAGCATGTGGTCGCCGGCGCGAGCTGCGAGAACAGGCAGGTCAGCGACGGCGGCCGACGCCGGAGCCCGGTCGCGATGCAGTCATCGCGCTGCTGCAGCTCGGCAAGCAGGAGTTTCTCGAGCTGGCGCGTCAGTCGGGTTCGCGCGGCCGCGTGTAGAAATAGCCCTCGCGCTCGCCGCGGTTGAAGCGCAGCGTCTCCTCGAGGCTTTCGAAGGCGAACTTGACGGTCTGGTGGATCGGCGCGACGAGCGGACGGTTGTCCGCCGGAAGCGGAGCCTCCGGCGGATGGTTGACGCGCGTGCGGCCCTTCATCGCAGGCGCGGCCGCGCGGGCACGTCAGACCCGCGTGATCCAGCCCGCGGGCGTCGGGATCTCGCCGCGCTGCATGGACACGAGCGCCTTGCGCAGCCGCTTCGTGTTCGGGCCGATCTCGCCGCTGCCGACCTGGTACTCGCGGCCGCCGTCGCGCACCAGCGTGCCGACGCCCGAGAGCACGGCCGCGGTGCCGCAAAGCGCAGCCTCGCCGTCCTTCACCCAGTCGAGCATTTCGTCCACCGTGAACTCGCGCTCCTCGACTGCGTAACCGAGCTGCGGCGCGATCGTCAGGATCGAGTCGCGCGTGACGCCGTGCAGGAACTGCGAATCGAGGCTGCGCGTCAGGATCTTGCCGTCGCGGATCAGCAGGAAATTCGCCGCGCCGGTCTCCTGCACCGAGCCGCCCGGGCAGAACACGACCTGGTCGGCGTGGTGCTGCTGGCGCGCTGCGAGCGTGAGGCCGAGCGCCGCCGCGTAGTTGCCGCCGGCCTTGACCATGCCCATGAGCGTCGGCGGTGCGCGTCAGCCTTCTCCTCGACATAGATGCGAAGCGGCTTCTCGCCCTTCGCGAAGTAATCCCAGACCGGGCTCGCGAGCACGACCAGCATCGCCTCGGTCGCCGGCGCAGTGGCGCCGCCGATCGCTCGCGCCGGTACCGAACAGCGTCGGGCGCAGGTACAGGGCGCCCGGCGCCTCGGGAACCTCGCGCGCGCACCCGGTCGACGACACCCGTGACCATCGACGCGAGCTGCGCGGCGTCAGGCTGCGGCAGCACGAGGCAGGTCGCGCTCTGCGCATGCGCGCGATGTGCTTGTCCATGCGGAAGATATTGACGCTGCCGTCTGCCCAGCGATAGGCCTTGAAGCCCTCGAAGCAGGTGCTGCCGTAGTGCAGGCCATGGATCGCGGGCGACATCTCGATCGGCCCGTACTTGCAGAATTCGTGCGACGACCACTTGCCGTCCTGCCAGTTCGTAACCGCCATCTGGCTCGCGAGCACGGTGCCGAAGGCCGGGCCGAGCGGCGGATTCCACGGCGGTGAGTCTTGTGCGGCATGGCCTGTGCGTTCATGTGTCAGTCCTGTATGAAGATGGTGGCGGGATGCTCGAGACGTTCCTTGAGCGCCTGGATCATCGCGGCGGCGTCGAATCCGTCAACGAAGCGATGATCGAACGAAGATGAGAGATTCATGATGCGGCGGATCGTGATCGCGCCGTCGACGACGACTGGCCGCTCGACGGCCTTGTTGACGCCGACGATCGCGACTTCCGGGGCGTTGATGACCGGCGTCGAGGCGATGCCGCCGAGCCGGCCGAGGCTCGTGACGGTGATCGTCGAGCCCATGAGCTCCTCGCGCGTCGCCTTGTTGCTGCGCGCCGCCTCGGAAACGCGCCGGATCTCCGCGGCGAGGTCGTGCGAGCGAGCGCGCCTCGGCATGCTTCACGACCGGAACCTTCAGCCCGTCCGGCGTCTGCGTCGCGACGCCGACGTGCACGGCAGCGTGGCGCAGGATCAGATTGCGTTCGGCGTCATGGAGCGCATTGCACTGCGGAAAGCTCTCGAGCACGCGCACCAGCGCCGCGACCAGGAACGGCAGGTAGGTCAGGGATGGCGCGCCCTTCGGCTGAGTCGCGAATTCAGGTACTGCCGCAGCGACTCCAGCTCCGTGACGTCCACTTCCTCGACATAGGCGAAGTGCGGGATGTTGCGCTTGGCCGCGCTCATTCGCTCCGCGATGACGCGGCGCACGCCGATGATCTTGATCTCCTCGACACCCTTGCGCGCGCGCGTGCGTCACCGGTTTCGCGGCGCCGCCGCCCTTCCCCGAAATGACGGACTCGAGGTCCTGCGCAGAAATGCGCCCGCCCGGCCCAGTGCCGTTGACCGTCGTGAGGTCGACGCCCGCGACGTGGGCCTTGCGACGCGTCGCCGGGGACGCCATGACGCGCGCAGTCGCGGCCGTGCGCGGCGGCGGCAGCCGCCGGCGCTGGCGCGGTCGCTGCCGCAGCTGGCAGTCGGCGGCAGCCGCGGCGGCGCCGCTGGCGCATCGTCCGCCGAAGCTGAAGTCTCGAACGCGATCAGCTCGGAACCGACAGCGACCATTTCGCCTGGCTGGCCCGGTGATCGAGACGACGCTTGCCGCTGACGGGCGCCGGAATTTCGACTGCCGCCTTGTCAGTCATCACCTCGGCAATGACCTGGTCTTCCTTGACCATGTCGCCGACCTTGACCTTCCACTCGACGACTTCGGCAGTCACCGTGCCTTCGCCGAGATCCGGCATCTTGAAGACGTAGCGGCTCATGAAGCCTCCATGACGGCCTTCAACGCTTTTGCGACGCGCACCTGCCCCGGAAAGTATTCCCATTCGAAGGCGTGCGGATACGGCGTGTCCCAGCCCGCGACGCGGAGGATCGGGGCCTCGAGGTTCCAGAAGCATTGTTCCTGGATCGTGGCGGACAGCTCCGCGCCGAAGCCGGCGAAGCGCGTCGCCTCGTGGACGACGACGCAGCGGCCGGTCCGCGCAACCGAGTTGCAGATCGTGTCGGTGTCGAGCGGCACCATCGTTCTCACGTCGATGATCTCCGCGTCCAGGCCGAGGCCGCGGGCCGCGGCTTCGCTGACGTGCACCATGGTGCCATAGGTGACGATCGTCAGGTCGCTTGCCCGCGCGCACGATTTCAGCCTTGCCGATCGGCACGGCGAAGTGCCCATCTGGCACCTCGCCCTTCGGATGCGTGCTCCAGGGCACGGCCGGCTTGTGCGGATCGCCGTCGAATGGGCCGTTGTAGATGCGCTTCGGCTCGAAATAGATGACCGGGTCGTCGTCCTCGATCGCGGCGATCAGGAGGCCCTTGGCATCGTAGGGATTCGACGGCATCACGACCTTGAGGCCGGCGACATGTGCAAAGAGCGCCTCGGGACTTTGCGAATGTGTCTGGCCGCCGCGAATGCCGCCGCCGCAGGGCGTGCGCACGGTGACGGGCGCCGAGAACTCGCCCGCGCTCCGGTACCGGATGCGCGCGAGCTCGCTCACGATCTGGTCGTAGGCCGGATAGATGTAGTCGGCGAACTGGATCTCGGCGACGGGCCGGAGGCCGTTGACCGCCATGCCGATCGCGGCAGCAATGATTCCGCCCTCCGAGATCGGCGTGTCCATCACGCGGCTACTCGCCGTACTTGCGCTGCAGGCCCGTCGGTGACGCGGAAAACGCCGCCAAAGTAGCCGATGTCCTCGCCGAGGACGACGACCGAAGGGTCCTGGCCGAGCTTGATGTCCATGGCCGAGTTCAGCGCCTGGATCATGTTCATCTGCGCCATGGCGTTATTTCCCGCGCCGTTTCTTCGCGCATTTCGGCTTCCTGCCGGCGCAGGTGCTCGGGCATTTCGCTTGAACACGTCCTCGAACATGAGGCCCGGGATCGAGGCGCGGCGGCGTCGGTGAGCGTGCCGTAGCGGACCGCTTCCTTCCACGAGGCTGCGACGTGTTCCTCGAGCTCCGCGGTCAGCGCCTGGTGACGCTCTTCCGACCATTCGCCGAGCCCGATCAGGTGGTTCTTGAGCCGCTCGACCGGATCGCCGAGCGGGAAGCTCTGGTAGTCGTCTTTCGGCCGGTAGCGCGCCGGGTCGTCGCTCGTCGAATGCGCGGCGGCACGATAGGTCACGTGCTCGATCAGCGTCGGGCCGCGTCCCGTCCGCGCGCGCTCGGCCGCCCATTGCGTGACCGCGTGCACTGCGAGGAAATCGTTGCCGTCCACACGCACACCGGCAATCCCGTAACCGGGGCCGCGCGCCGCGAAGGTCTGGCGCTCGCCGCCCGCGTGGCCCTGGAAAGTCGAGATCGCCCACTGGTTGTTGACGACGCACAGGATCACAGGCGCCTTGTACACGGAGGCGAACAGCAGCGCGTGGTGGAAATCCGCCTCGGCGCTCGAGCCCTCGCCGATCCAGCTCACCGCGATCGTCGTCCTGGCCCTTGATCGCCGCCGCCATCGCCCAGCCGACCGCCTGCGGGAACTGCGTTGCGAGGTTGCCGGAGATCGAGAAGATATTGCCGTCGCGCCAGTGATACATGACCGGAAGCTGCCGGCCCTTGCACATGTCGCGCGTGTTCGAAAGCAGCTGGCACATCAGGTCGAGCATCGGCCGGCCGCGCACGAAGTAGAGGCCCTGGTTGCGGTACGAGGGAAACAGCATGTCGGTGGGCCGCAGCGCCATCGCCATCGCGACCGACACGGCCTCCTCGCCGTAGGAGCGCATGTAGAAGGAAATCTTTCCCGAGCGCTGGATGCGCTGCATGCGGTCGTCGAAAATGCGCGTCAGCAGCATGTGCCGGAGCGCCACCTGCAGTTCCTGCGGCGTCGAGGTGCGGATTCCAGGGACCGACCGCGCGGTGCTCTTCGTCGAGCACGCGCACGAGGCCCTCCGAGAGTAAGCGGATCTCCGCGGCCGGCGCCGCCGCATCGGGGCGCGCGACCTTGCCCGCCGGCGAGAGCTTGAGGTAGCTGAAATCCGGGCGCATCGCCCGGGCGCGCGGGCGTCTTCGGGCACGTGCAGGCGTGACTCGGCGGCCATCGGGTCCCTCGCGGCGGGCGGGCCAGGAATTCCAGCCGCGCATCGTAACCCGCCGCAGCCGCGAATTGCGGAGATTTCTTGTACTGTCCTGCAAAATAGTGAAATAATCATTGCGTATTTGTTATAAATATGAAATGAATCTTTCAATGGTCGATGGATACCGACGGACCGGCGCATCCTGGACGAGCTGCAGCGCGACGGCGCGCTGTCCGCGGCGGACGTCGCGGCCAAACTCGGGCTGTCGAATACGACCTGCTGGCGGCGCATCCAGCAGCTCGAGCAGGACGGCGTGATCCGCAAGCGAGTCGCCCTGCTCGACCGCAAGGCGCTCGGTCTCGACGTCATGGTCTACGTGCACGTCAGGCTCTCGAGCCAGGGCCGCGATGCGCTCGCGCAGTTCGAGCGCGCAATTCGCGACCGGCCGGAAGTGCTCGACTGCTGCACGCTGACTGGCGAGTGGGATTTCCGCCTGCGCATCGTCACGCACGACATGAAGGAGTACGAGGCTTTCTTCCTCGATCACCTGTCGAAAATCCCGAACGTGCAGTCGGTGAACTCCTCGATCGTCGTCACGGTGATCAAGGAATCGACCGTGCTTCCGCTCGCCACCGGAGTAGACGTCCTGCAGCTCGCTCGCCGTCTTCGGATACTTCCGCGCCGCATTGCGAACTTCGGTCTCCTCGGCGAGCTTCTGGAGTCACGCCTGAGTGCTTGCGGTAGAACTCGACGTTCGCCACCGACACTCCCGGCGGCAGCTTGCCGCCCGGCTGGTCGAGACCGCAAGGCGCGAGCCCGCTTTCTCGCATCAGCGAGAACGCAAACAGACAACGTACTCGCGCGTCGACAGGCCTGCCGACTGGATCGCGGCCGTCGCTCCGGGCATGGCATCGAGCCTGGCCGCCGCCTCGCTGATTGTCTTTACGTCCGCATCGTGACTCGCAGTCGTCGACCTGCAGCCCCTCAGCCTGCGCGTCGCCTGCGACGAATTTGCCGAGTCCCGGCTCCGTGAGCGTGATATGCCGACACTTCGCGCGCATCGGCATCGGGCAGCCTGGCTTGCGGCCCGCGACGGCCGGCAGCAGAAACGGCGAGCTGCCAGAATGCCAGGGAAAATGCTGACGTCATGTCCGGTTCCCTTGGAGCGGCGTCGATCCGGGCCATGATTCTACGCCGCCACGGCTTAGAATGCCGCCGGCTCCGCCCATGATGAACCGAATCTTCAAGCCACTGTTCGAGAGTCTGCTCGAGGGCACTGGCGTCAGGATCGGTGGCAGACCGTCCCTGGGATATTCGCGTAAACAGCGAGCGGCTGTATCGCCGGGCGCTGCGCGGCTCGCTCGGAATCGGCGAATCCTATATCGACGGCGACTGGGATTGCGATGCGCTCGACGAGATGTTCCGGCGCGTCCTGACTTCAGATGCCCAGGATCGGCCGATTGATCCGCGCGGCGACGCGCGCTTAAGGCGTTGCAGTCCCGATTGACGAATCTCCAGACGCCGCGCCGCTCGCGCGCCGTGGCCGAAGAGCACTACGACATCGACCATCGCATGTATGCGCTCTTCCTCGGGCCCTGGAACCAGTACACCTGCTGCTTTTTCGACGGCACGGACGACCTCGAGCGCGCGGAAGTCATCAAGCTCGAGATGCTCTGCGACAAGCTCGAGCTGAAGTCCGGCGACCGGCTGCTGGACATCGGCTGCGGCTGGGGTGGCTTCGCAAAATACGCCGCGGCAACGCGCGGCTGCGAGGTGACCGGCATCAGCCTCTCCGACCAGCAGATCAGCTACGCCACCGAGTACACGCGCGGGCTGCCGGTCAAGATCAAGCGGCTGGATTACCGGGACCTGCCCGATTCCGGCCTCGCCCCATTCGACAAGATTTCGATCGTCGGCATGATCGAGCACGTCGGCTACAAGAACTACGAAGGTCATGTTCGGCGTCGTGCACCAGATGTTGAAGCCGGACGGGCTATTCCTGCTGCATACCATCGGCAACTGCGAGAAGACGACAGTCGCAGACCCTGGATCGAGAAATACATCTTCCGCAATTCGATGGTGCCGGCGATGAGCCAGCTCACGGACGCCGCCGAGGGCAAGTTCGTGGTCGAGGACTGGGAGAATTACGGGCACTACTACGTGCCGACGCTCCAGGCCTGGCATGACCGATTCAACGCGAACTGGGACCGGATCCGGGCACTGCCGACTGCCCGCCCGTTCGACGAGCGCTTCCGGCGCATGTGGAACTACTACCTGATGTCCTGCAAGGCCGCCTTCGAAGTCGAGCAGCTGCACCTCTGGCAGCTCGTGATGACGCGGCGGAATTCGGGCCGCGGCGTGTACCGGCGCGTGATGCGCGCGTCGGCGGAATGCCAGCCCGCCGTGCCGGGCGAGGCCCCGAAGAAGACGCAGGCAGCCTGACCTGCCCTATTCCGTGAACTCGAGCTGCAGGATCTGGCCCCGGCCGTAGTCCAGCAGGTAGAGCTCGCCGTCGAGGTCCTCCGCAAACGACGAGATCTGCAGCGATCCTGCCGCGCCCGGCGGCGCGCAGCCCTGCTCCGCGAGCTGCTGCGACGTTGAAGCCGCCGGCGCCGTCCGGCTCGAGCCAGGCGATCATGCCGCCGAAGTCTCCGAACACGTAGTTGCCCGCGACCTGTGTCGTCTGCAGCCCGCGGTAAACGTAGCCGCCGGTGACCGAGAACCCGAGGTCACGTGCCGTACTCCGCGACGGGATCGATGAGGTCCTGCGTCTGGCAGCCGGTCGCCGGCTCGAAGCAGTGCGCACCCTCGCGGAATATCCCAGCCGTAGTTGCCGCCGCGCACGACCAGGTCGATCTCCTCCCAGTCTCCCTGGCCCACGTCGCCGACCCAGAGGTCGCCGGACTGGCTGTCGAAGCTCCAGCGCCAGGGATTGCGAAATCCGAGCGCGTAGATCTTCGGGACAGGCCTGCGCTCCCGGTGCCGTCGACGTTGCAGAGCGGGTTGCCGGCGAACGGATTGCCCGCGGCGCCGAGCGGGATGCCGTACGGCGCGCCGCCGGGCTGCGTGTTGACGTCGATGCGCAGCATCTTGCCGAGCAGCCGCTGCGGGTTCTGGGCGTTCCCTTGCGGGTCGCCGGAGCCGCCGCCGTCGCCGAGGCCGATGTACAGGAAGCCGTCCGGTCCGAAGGCGAGATTGCCGCCGTTGTGGTTCGTGGCAGCCTTGTCGACGGTCAGCAGGACGCGCTCCGAAGCCGGGTCGAGTGTCTGGCCGCCGTCAGGGCTCGTGAATTCGGCCGTCACCGAGCGCAGTTGCGCGCCGACCAGCTCGCTGAAATTGAGGTAGACGCGTCCGTTCGTCGCAAAGTCCGGATGAAAGGCCATGCCGAGCAGGCCCGCCTCGCCTTCCCGGTGCACGCGGTTGCGCAGGTCGACGAATACCTCGGCGTCCGACGCCGTCCGGGTCGTTCTCGAACACGCAGGATGCGGCCGTCCTGCTCGGCGACGAACCAGCGCGACGGCGTCGTTCGGCGCCTGCTTCATCGCAACCGGGCGAGGCAAAGGCCAGGTTCGGGAAAGCGCGTGGCGTCTCGATGCCGCGTGCGAGCACGTGGGCGGCTGCGGATTCGGCGGCGGATTGCCGCCGCCGTCGCTGCCGCCGCAGGCAAGCAGCGCGGTCGAGAACCCGGCAGGCCAGAGGATGCGGCGCTTCATGGCTGTGTTCCTTCCCTGGTTCATTGCAATGAGGACCGCTCAGACGGCGCGAAGTTTCTCCGCCGCGGCCTCCAGGGTCGCGTCGTGCTTAGCAAAGCAGAAGCGCACGAGCCGTGCCGCCGGCGGCTGGTCGCAGAAGGGCGACAACGGAATGGCCGCGACGCCGTGCCTGCGCGTCAGCTCCTCGCAGAAGCGGCGTCGGGCAGGTCGGAGATCGCCGAATAGTCGGCCAGCTGGAAATATGTCCCATGCACGGGACGGAGCACGAATCGCGAGCCTTCGAGCAAGCGACGCGAACCGGTCGCGGCGCGCCTGGTAGAAAGGCGCCCTGCTCGTCGGCGAACTCCGGTGCTTCGCGCATGAAGTCCGCGATCGCGTGCTGCACGGGCGTCGAGACGGCGAAGGTCAGGAACTGGTGCACCTTGCGGAATTCGGCCGTGAGCGGCGGCGCCGCAACGCAGTAGCCGACCTTCCAGCCCGTCGCGTTGTAGGTCTTTCCGAAGGAGAACACCGCGAAGGCGCGCTCGCGCAGCCGCGCGTTGCCGAGCACGCCCGCGTGCCGGAGGCCGTCGAAGACGAGCGCCTCGTAGACCTCGTCGGACAGCACATAGGCGTCCGTGCCCTCGAGCAGGTCGGCGATGCGGTCCCAGTCGCCAGCCGTCAGCACCGCCCCGGCCGGGTTCAGCGGCGTGTTGACGACCAGCAGCCGCGTGCGCGGCCCGATGGCCGCCGCGAGGCGCTCCTAGTCGATGCCGAAGTCCGCGACCGCAAGCGGCACGTGCACGACGCGCGCGCCGGCAAGCTCCGCGGCCGGACCGTAGGAGTCGTAGCTCGGATCGAGCAGGATCACTTCCTCGCCGGCGCGCACGATGGCATGGATCGCCGCGAAGATCGCCTCGGTCCCGCCGGCCGTGACCGTGATCTCGGCGCCCGGATCGATGCGCCAGCCGTGCCGGCGCAGCGCCGACTCCGGCGATCGCCTCGCAGAGTGCCGGCAGTCCCGCCATCGGCGCGTACTGGTTGTGGCCCGCGCCGAGATGATGGGCGACGAGCTCGCGCAGCCGCTCCGGCGGATCGAAATCCGGGAAGCCCTGGCCGAGATTGATCGCGCCGGTCTCGGCGGCGAGCCGCGACATCACCGTGAAGATCGTGGTTCCGACGCCGGGCAGCTTCGAGGCCGGCATCACTCGTTGGCCGCGATGGCGCGCTGGACGTCCAGGTCGCGCCGCTTCTGCTGGCGCTGCATATAGATTCCGAATGCCGCCGTGAACGATCGCGACGAGCAGGACCAGGATCGTCGCGAGCGCGTTGATGTCCGGGCTGACGCCGAGGCGCACCTTCGAGAAGATGACGATCGGGCAGCGTGCTCGAACCCGGGCCCGGTGACGAAGCTCGTGATCACGAGATCGTCCCAGGACAGCGTGAAGGCGAGCAGCCAGCCCGGCGCAGATGGCGGGCAGGATGATCGGCATCGTGATCAGGAAGAACACCTTGGCCGGCCGCGCGCCGAGGTCCATCGCGGCCTCCTCGAGCGATTCGTCGAGCGTCGCGAGCCGCGACTGCACGACGACCGTGACGTAGGCCATCGAGAACGTCATGTGCGCGATGGTGATCGTCGTGATGCCGCGGCCCTGCGGGCCAGCCGATGAGCTGTTCCATCGCGACGAAGAGCAGCAGCAGCGACAGGCCCGTGATCACTTCCGGCATCACGAGCGGCGCGGTCGCAAGCCCGGTCAGCAGTGGCCGGCCGCGGAAGCTGCCCGAAGCGCGCGAGCGCGAGGCCCGTGATCGTGCCGAGGATCGGTCGCGCCGGTCGCGTTCATCGCCGCGATCTTGAACGAGAGCCAGGCGGCACCGAGCACCTGCTCGTTGCGGAACAGCTCGCCGTACCACTTGGTCGAGAATCCGCCCCACACCGTCACGAGCCGCGACTCGTTGAACGAGAACACGATCATCAGGACGATCGGCAGGTACAGGAACAGGAAACCCGCGACCATCATCGCCGTGACGAACCGCGAGCGGCCGCGTTCACCGGTGCGCCTCCGAGCTGCTGACCCTGCGAGCGCTGGTAGATCATGATCGGGATCACCAGCACGAACAGCATCACGATCGCGACCGCGCTCGCCACCGGCCAGTCGCGGTTGTTGAAGAACTCCTCCCACAGCACGCGGCCGATCATGAGCGCGTCCGGCCCGCCGAGCAGCGCCGGGATCACGAACTCGCCGACCGCCGGGATGAAAACCAGCATGCAGCCGGCGATGATCCCGGCCCTCGTGAGCGGCACCGTGATGCGGAAGAATGCCTTGACCGGCCGGCAGCCGAGGTCGGCCGCCGCCTCGAGCAGCGAGTTGTCGAGCTTCTCGATCGACGTGTAGAGCGGCAGCACCATGAACGGCAGGTAGGAATACACGATGCCGATGTACATGGCGAAATTCGTCTGCAGCATCACGATCGGCTCGTCGATGATGCCGAGCGCCATCAGCAGGTTGTTGATCACGCCGTTGTTCTTGAGGATGCCGATCCAGGCGTAGACGCGCAGCAGGAACGAGGTCCAGAACGGCAGCATCACGAGCAGCAGCAGGAGGTTCCGCCAGCCGGCTTGCTGCGCGCGATGCCATAGGCCATCGGATAGCCGATCAGCAGGCAGATGACGGTCGAGATGCCGGCCGTCGAGATCGAGTTCAGGAACGACTTCCAGTAGAGCGAGTCCTCGAGCAGGAACGCGTAGTTCTCGAAGTTGATCCGGAGGCCGACCACTTGTGCCGAGATCCAGGTGACGAGCGGCTCATAGGGCGGCATCGCGAGCCGGATCTCGGACACCGAGATCTTGAGCACGATCAGGAAGGGCACGAGGAAGAAGAGCAGCAGCCACAGGTACGGCACCGCCGTGACAGCGTGCGCCCCGTAACCGCACCGCGAGCCCGTGCCACGGCCCGGCGCGCGGATCCAGCAGCTCGCCCAGCAGGAAGGGTTTCCGCGAACCGCAGTCGGCTCACTGCGTAACCACCACCGGGCTCGAGGAATCCCAGGAGAGCCAGACCTGGTCGTCCCAGCGGATGCGGTCCCCGCTGCCCTGCCGCAGCATGTTCGGCTGCGTCACGCGCATCTGCCGTCCGCTCGCGAGCTTGACGAGGTAAATCGACTGGTCGCCGCGGTACGCGACCTCCGCCACCACGCCCTCGACGCGGTTGTCGCCGTCGCCCTCCGGACGCTCGCGCGACAGCAGGATCTTCTCCGGCCGGAGCGCAACCCAGACCGTCGCGTCGGGCGCGCGCGCTCACGCCGTGGCCGACGTAGAAGCGTGCCGCCGAGCTCGTCCGAGGCGACGCGCACGTAGTCCGGCTCGTCCTCGACCAGCCGGCCCTCGAACATGTTCACCGAGCCGATGAAGTCCGCGACGAAGCGCGAGCCCGGGTACTCGTAGATGTCCGTAGGCCGTGCCGATCTGCACGATCTCGCCGTGGTTCATGACGCCGATGCGCGTCGCGAGCGTCATCGCCTCCTCCTGGTCGTGGGTCACGACCACGAAGGTGACGCCGAGCGTCTCCTGGATGTTCAGCAGCTCGAACTGCGTGTGCTCGCGCAAGCTTCTTGTCGAGCGCGGCGAGCGGCTCGTCGAGCAGCAGCAGCTTCGGCCGCTTGACCAGCGCGCGCGCGAGCGCGACGCGCTGGCGCTGCCCGCCCGAAAGCTGGTGCGGCATGCGCTTCGCCGAACTGTTCCATGCGGACGAGCTTCAGGATCTCCGCGACGCGGTCGTCGATCTCGCTTTTCGAGACCCTGTCCTGCCTGAGGCCGAACGCGACGTTCTTCTGCACGCTCATGTGCGGGAAGAGCGCATAGGACTGGAACATCATGTTGACCGGCCGCTCGTAGGGCGGCGTCGCCGTGACGTCCACGCCGTCGATCCAGATCGCGCCCTCGGTCGGCGTCTCGAATCCCGCCATCATGCGCAGCAGCGTCGTCTTGCCGGAGCCGGAGCCGCCGAGCAGGCAGAAGATCTCGTCGCGGTAGATGTTGAGCGAGACGTCGTCGACGGCGACGAAGTCGCCGAACTTCTTGGTCAGCTTCTCGAGCCGGACATAGGGCTGCGCGCCCGGGTCTTTCCAGGGCTCGTTCTTCTGGTCGGGTCGCGGGTTGGCCATGAGTCCCCCTTGCTCCGCCGCAGTCTACTGGCCCGTCTTGATGCGAGTCCACGCGCGGCTCGCCTCGCGGATGTAGTCCTGTGATCGGCCGTGATCGGGAGGCAGCGCGCGCACGACGTCTTCCGGCGGATAGACGGCGGGGTCGTCCCGGATGCGCCGGCTCGAGAAACAGCCGGGACGCGCGGTTGCCGTTGGCATAGCCGATCTCGTTGCTGACCTCCGCGATGACCTCGGGCTCCATCAGGTAGTTCAGGAAGGCATGCGCGTTTCCCGGATGCGGCGCGTCCGCCGGGATGGCGACCGTGTCGAACCAGATGAACGAGCCTTCCTTCGGGATCGCGTAACTGATTTCGACCGGCGTGGCCGCGGCGGCCCCGCGGTCCCGCGCCTGGATGCATGTAGCCGTTCCAGCTGAAGCGCGACGCAGACCTCGCCGCTCGCGAGGTCATTGGGGTGCTGCGAGGTGTTGAAGTACCGGAAGTACGGACGTACATGCTGCAGCAGCGCTTCCGCGGCGGCGAGATCCTCGGCTTCCTCGCTGTTCGGGTCGATGGCCCAGGTAGATCCGCGCGGCCATCAACGCGTCTTCGGGCGCGTCGATCATCGCGATTCCGCACTTCGCGAGCTTCGATGCGATCGCCGGGTCGAAGAGCGCGCCCCAGCTGTCGATGCGTGTCCGTGCCGAGCGCTTTTCTCGACCATCGCCGGGTTGTAGCCGAGCCCCGCCGTGCCCCACATGTAGGGAATTGCGTGCGCATTGCCCGGGATCGTTGGCGCGACGCTGCTCGCATGACGTCCGGGTCCATGTTGCGCAAGGTTCGGCAAGCTTCGACTTGTCGAGCTTGCAGGAACACGCCCGCCTTGATCATGCCGCGCGAGGAACGTCGCCGTCGGGAACGACGACGTCGTAGCCGGATGCGGCCCGTCAGCAACTTGGTTTCGAGGAGCTCGTTCGAGTCGTAGGTGTCGTAGACGACCCGGATGCCGGTCTTCGCCTCGAAATCGGCGATCGTGGTCGGGCCGATGTAGTCGGTCCAGTTGTAGACGTGGAGGACCTTCTCTTCGCCGCCGGCGGCGTCGTCGGCGCCGTTTTCTCGCCGTCGCCGCAGGCGGCGAGCGCCGAGCCGCCGCCAGCGCGAACCCGCTAGGGGCGCGCGCTGCCACCCGCTACTGGCCGCTGCGGATGCGCGTCCAGGCGCGGTTGAGCTCGCGGCTGAAGGCCTGCGATCTCGACAGGTCCGGGTGCAGTCGCGCGCGGACCTCGGCGCTCGGGTAGATGTTCGGGTCGTTCCTGATGCGACTCGTCGACGAACTGGCAGCGCCGCGGAATTCCCGTTCGCGAAGCGCACCTTGTTCGTGACCTTCGCGATGACCTGCGGGCTCCATCAGGTAGTTCAGGAAGGCGTGCGCGTTGTCCGGATGCGGCGCATCCGCCGGAATCGCCAGCATGTCGAAGTAGTTGATCGCGCCTTCCTTCGGGATCGCGTACTTGACGCGAACCGGCTTCGCCGCGGCCGCGCCGCGGTCGCGCGCCTGCAGGACGTCGCCGCTCCAGCCGAGCGCGAGGCAGATCTCGCCGGCGGCGAGATCGTTGATGTAGGACGACGAGTGAAAGTAGCGGATGTGCGGCCTGACCTTCATCAGCGCGTCTTCGACGGCCTTCAGGTCCTCGGGCTTCTCGCTGTTCGGATCGAGACCCAGGTAGATGGCGACCGAGCCGAATACGTCGGTCGGCGCGTCGAGCATCGCGATGCCGCACTTCGCGAGCTTTGTCGCGTTCGCCGGGATCGAGCAGGCGCTCCAGCTGTCGATCGTGTCGGTGCCGAGCGCCTTCTTCACCATGTCCGGGTTGTAGCCGAGGCCGATCGTGCCCCAGAGGTAGGTCATCGAATACTGGTTGCCCGGATCGTGCGCGGCGACGCGCTGCATGATCTCCGGGTCCATGTTCTTGAAAGGTTCGGCAGCTTCGACTTGTCGAGCGGCAGGAACACGCCGGCCTTGATCTGCCGCTCGAGGAAGGGCGCGGTCGGCACGACGATGTCGTAGCCCGAGCGGCCGGCGAGCAGCTTCGTCTCCAGCACCTCGTTCGAATCGAAGACGTCGTAGGTGACCTTGATGCCCGGTCGCCTCCTGGAAGTCCGCGACCGTCGTTTCGGCGATGTAGTCGGACCAGTTGAGGACGTTGACGGCTTTTTCTTCCGGCGCCGGCGGCCTCGGCCGCGGTTCCGGCCTCTTGCTTGCCGCCGCAGGCAGCAGAGCGCCATGATCAGCGGCCACGACGGGCCAGATTCGAATCGCGCGCGGCATGTTCCCCTCCCTCTTCAGCCGACGCCGATGTCGTGCGCCGTCAGGTCGAGGCAGCGCCTGGCTTTCTCGACCAGCTCGTCCACGTCTTCCTTCGTCATGACGAGCGGCGGCGCCAGTGATCATCGTGTCGCGCACCGCGCGCATGATCAGGCCGTTCTTGAAGCAATGGTCGCGGCAGACGAGCCCGACCGCGCCGCGGTCGCGGAAGAAAGTGCGGCTGCCCTTGTGGGCGACGAGCTCGATCGCGCCCAGCATGCCGACGCCGCGCACCTCGCCGACCAGCCGGTGGTCCGCCAGCTCGCGGATGCGCTTCTGGAAGTACGGCGCGATCTCGTCGCGCACGCGCTCGACGATCTTCTCGCGGCGCATGATGTTGAGGTTCTCGATCGCAACCGCGCAGCAGACCGGATGGCCGGACCAGGTGAAGCCGTGCGCGAACTCGCCGCCCTTCTCGATCAGCACGTCGGCGACGCGGTCGGACACCATCGCGCCGCCGAGCGGCTGGTAGCCGGAGGTGATGCCCTTGGCGATCGTCATGAAGTCCGGCTCGATGCCGAAATACTCGCTGACCGAACCAGCTGGCCCGTGCGGCCGAAGCCGCAGATCACTTCGTCGGCGATCAGCAGGATCCCGTACTCGCGGCAGATGCGCTGGATTTCCGGCCAGTAGGTCGACGGCGGGATGATCACGCCGCCCGCGCCCTGCACCGGCTCGCCGATGAAGGCGGCGACGCGCTCAGGGCCGACTTCCTCGATCTTCTCCGCAAGGCGGCGCGCGGCGCGCAGCCCGTATTCCTCCGGGCGACAGGTCGACGCCGTTCTCGTACCAGTACGGCTGCTCGATGTGCGACGATGTCCGGGATCGGCAGCCCGCCCTGCGCATGCATGGCGGCCATGCCGCCGAGGCTCGCCGCCGCCATCGTGCTGCCGTGATAGGCATTGATGCGGCTGATGACGACCGAGCGCTTCGGCTGGCCCATCAGGTCCCAGTAGCGGCGCGTCATGCGCAGGATCGTGTCGTTCGCCTCCGAGCCCGACTGCGTGAAGAACACGCGGTGGAACTGCTGGCGGCGTCAGCTCGTCGAGGAGCTGCGCCAGCTCGATCGCGGGCGGGTTGGCGCTCTTGAAGAAGCTGTTGTAGTACGGCAGCTCGCGCATCTGCTTCGCGGCGGCGTCCGCGAGCTCGTTGCGGCCGTAGCCGATGTTGACGCACCAGAGGCCCGACATCGCGTCGAGGATCTTCGTGGCCCTCGGAATCGAGAGGTGCACGCCCTCGCCGCGCGTGATGACGCGCGAGCCCTCCGCGGCGAGCGCGCGGAAGTCGGTGAACGGATGCAGGTAGTGGCGGGCGTCGAGTTCCTGCCAGTCGCGCGTCGCTCGTCCCGTGATCTTCGGCTTCGCGCTCATGGTGTCCCCTCGCCAATCAGACGTTCAGCAGCAGGTGTTCCCGTTCCCACGAGCTGATCACCCGCGAGAACGTGTCGTACTCGTTTTCCTTGACGGCACAGTATGCCGCAACGAAGCGCTCGCCGAACATCTCGACCAGCGGCTTGCTGCCGCGCAGCAGCGTCAGCGCATCCGCGAGCGTCAGCGGCAGCGCGAACGGCAGGTCATAGGCGGAACCGGTGATCGGCGCTGGTGGGCTTCAGCCCCTCGATCATGCCGAGGTAGCCGCAGGCCGAGCGACGCCGCGATCGCGAGGTACGGGTTCGCATCGGCGCCGCCGAGGCGGTTCTCGATGCGCCGGCTCTCGGGCGTCGGACAGCGGCACGCGCAGCCCCGCCGTGCGGTTGTCGAAGCCCCACTGCACGTTGATCGGCGCCGAGTCGCCGCGCCGGATGCGCCGGTAGCTGTTCACGTTCGGCGCGAACAGCGACATCGCGGGCGGCAGGTATTTCTGCAGGCCGGCGATGAAGCGACTCGAACAGCGCCGAGGGCTTGCCCTCGGCGTCGCTGAATATGTTCTCGCCGGTCTTCGCGTCCACGATGCTCTGGTGGATGTGCATCGCGCTGCCCGGCTCGCCCGCGAGCGGCTTCGCCATGAACGTCGCGTACATCTTGTGCCGCAGCGCCGCCTCGCGCGCCGTGCGCTTGAACAGGAACGCCTGGTCGGCGAGGTCGAGCGCGTCGCCGTGGTTCAGGTTGATCTCCATCTGCGCCGCGCCGGCCTCGTGGATCAGCGTGTCGATGTCGAGGTCCTGCGCCTCGCAGAAGGCGTAGATGTCGTCGAACAGCGGGTCGAACTCGTTCACCGCCGCGATGCTGTAGGCCTGGCGGCCGATCTCGGGCCGGCCCGAGCGGCCGATCGGGGGCTTCAGCGGATAGTCCGGATCGGTGTTGGGCTCGACCAGGAAGAATTCGAGCTCGGGCGCGACCACCGGGCGCCAGCCCTTGGCGGCGTACAGGTCGAGCACGCGCGCAGCACGTAGCGCGGCGCCATCGGCACCGGCCGGCCGTCGCCGTAGTGAGCAGTCGTGGATGACCTGCGCGGTCGGCTCGGCCGCCCAGGGCACGACGCGAATCGTCTTGGGATCGCCCGTCAGTTCGATGTCGATCTCGGACGGATGGATCGAGCTGTCGTCCTCCGGGTATTCGCCGGTGACGGTCTGCAGGAAGATGGACTCCGGCAGGCGCATGCCCTCGTCTTCGGCATACTTGTCCGCCGGCATCACCTTGCCGCGCGCGACGCCCGCCATGTCCGGGACGATCGCCTCGACTTCGGTGATGCTGTGGTCCTTCAGGAACTGCTGGATCTGGCTCATCGGGTCCGCCTGCTCGCGTGGTCGCGCCCGGCCTGGCCGAATGCCGCGAACAGCGCGCGCGAGAACGGGTTTTCCATCACCTTCCATTCCGGGTGCCACTGCACCGCGAGCGCGAAGCTCTTGGCGCCGTCGATGCGGAAGGCCTCGATCACGCCGTCTTCGGCCGTGGCCTCGGTCACGAGCCGCGGCGCGAGCCGCTCGACGCCCTGCGAGTGCAGCGAATTGACCTTGATGCGGCGGTTGCCCGTGATCTTGTGCAGCAGGCCACCCTCGACGAGCTCGATCTCGTGCGCCGGTCTCGTACTGCACCTCCATGGGCAGGCGTCGTGTCCTCGCGGTGGTCGAGGTTGCCGGGCATCGTCTTGCAGCTTCTGTGTCAGCGAGCCGCCGAAGCGCCACGTTGATCTCCTGGAAGCCGCGGCAGATGCCGAGGATCGGCAGGCCCGGCTTCGACGGCGCCGGTGATCATGGGCAGCGTCGTCGCGTCGCGCTCCGGGTCGTGCAGCGTGCCCGGCGCCGACTTCGGGCCGAGGTAACGATGCGGCTCCACGTTCGACGGGCTACCCGGTGAAGAGGATGCCGTCGAAGGAGTGCGAGCCACTCGCGCAGGTAGCGGTCGCCAAGCGCAGGCACCAGGACAGGCACGGCGTCGGCCGCCTGGACGATCGCATTGATGTACTTCTCGCCCACGCAATGGAACCAATGCGAGCTCAAAAGGCGGCGATCGGCCGGGATTCCGATGATCGGCTTCCGCATGTGCATCTGTTAATTATTTTGAACGGCCCCCGGTATGGAGGCCAGTTCGACGGGGCCTATTGTCGCACAAAGCAGGGGCTCGGTCGCCCCGGGGGATCCGGAGGGCGTCGGCACGTTCTGTCAGCGCCGCAAGGGGCATTTTGGCCCTATTATGTTGCGCCGCATGAACCTTGCCCGGGCGCCGGGGGGCTGGGTATCCTGCCACGCGGCCAGATCCGGCTCGCGATACAAGATCTTAAACGCCAGGTGCGAAATGGCCTTCGTCCGGGACGAGTTTGCGAATGCCGAGGCATTTCCTCGCCGCGCGTCCCGCGGTGCGGGTCGTCGATCTCTTGCTCCCCGATCTCTGCGGCGTGCTGCGCGGCAAGCGGGTCGACCGGTCCGACCTTGCCAGGCATTTATCAGCGGGGCATTTCCTGCCCGGATCGATGTTCGCACTCGACGTGCTCGGCGGCACCATCCAGACAACCGGCCTCGGCTTTGACGAAGGCGACGCCGACCGCGCTTGCGTGCCCGTTCGCAAAGACTCTCGTCCCCGTCCCCGTGGATGGGCCCGAGCGTCGCGCAGCTCCAGGTGCAGATGCTCGACCACGACGGCGGGCCTTTCTACGGCGACCCGCGCCACGCTTCTCGATGCCGTGCTCGACCGCTACGCCGCGCGCGGCTGGACGCCGGTCATCGCGGTCGAGCTCGAGTTCTACTTCGTCGACGTCAGGAGCGCACCGCCGACGGCCACGCCCAGCCGCCCCGCTCTCCGCTACACGGGCCGGCGCGAGACGCGCACGCAGATCAATTCGATGGCGGACCTCGAGTCGGTCTCCGACATCCTCACGGAGATCGCGGCAACCTGCGAAGCCCAGGGCGTGCCGACCGGCGCCGCCCTCGCCGAGTGCGGCCCGAACCAGTGGGAGGTGAATCTCCGGCACGTCGCCGACGCGCGCCTGGCCTGCGACCAGGCGATCCGCTTCAAGCGCATCGTCAAGGGTGTCGCGCACCGCAACGGACTCGAGGCGACCTTCATGGCCAAGCCCTATGCGGACATGCGCCGGGCAGCGGAATGCACCTGCATGCGAGCGTGCTGGACCGCGAAGGGCCGGAACATCTTCGCATTCCGATGACACGCTCGGCAACGACCTCCTGAAGCAGGCGGCGGCGGGCTTGCTCGAGACGATGGCCGACGGCATGGCGATATTCGCGCCGAACGCAAACAGCTACCGCCGCGTGCGACCCGAAGCCTACGTGCCCATGAACGCGACCTGGGGCTACAACAACCGCGGCGTCGCCGTCGCGTGCCGGTTTCGGGCGCCGCCGACCGGCGCCTCGAGCATCGCGTCGCGGGCGCCGACGCCAATCCGTACCTCGTGGCCGCCGTCGTGCTCGCCGGAATGCTGCACGGCATCGAGCGAAAGCTCGCTGCCCCCGCCGCGCTCGACGGCAATGCCTACACGCAGCGGCTCATCGGCGCCGCGGCTTCCCGGCGACTGGCCGACTGCGCTCACGCGCTTCGGCGCCAGCCCGTTCCTGCGCGAATACTTCGGCGAGCGATTCGTGAAACTCTACGAGCTCACGCGGCGCGGCGAGATGCAGGATTTCAATTCCCGGCTGACGGCGCTCGACTTCACCTGGTACCTGGAGTCAGGTATGAGCCTGCGGCCCGCAAACAGCTGGTACGAGGCGACCGCGCAACGCGGCCCGGCCCAGCCTGCGCTCGAGGGCGACATCGAGGCCGACGTCTGCGTCGTCGGCGCCGGCATCTCCGGCTGCTCGACCGCGATTCACCTCGCCGAGCGCGGCTATCAAGGTCGTCCTGCTCGAGGCCGAGCGCGTCGGCTACGGCGCATCCGGCCGCTCCGGCGGCCAGATCATCCCGGGTTAGGCGAGCAGCATGGCAAAGCTCGTCGACCTGCTCGGCCCGGCCGACGCGAAGCGGCTCTGGGACTTCAGCACCGAGGGCATCGAGCTCACGCGCGACCTGATCGAGCGCAACCGGATCGACTGCGACCTCGCCTGGGGCCACCTGCACGTCGCGCATCAAGCCGCGCCAGCGCGAGGAGCTCCTCGAATGGCAGCGCGAGCAGGAAGACGACTTCGGTTACCGCAAGCTGCGCTTCCTGGAGCGCGACGAAGTCGCCGAGTGGATCGCGAGCAAGCGCTATATCGCGGGACTTTACGACTCTGGCGCCGGCCACCTGCATCCATTGCGGTACACGATCGGCGTCGGCAAGGCCGCGATCGCGGCAGGCGTGAAACTGCACGAGCACAGCCGCGTCACGTCCATCGAATACGGCCCGACCGTCACGGTGCGCACCGGGCAGGGCAGCGTGCGCGCGAAGTTCGTCGCGCTTTGCGCCAACGTCGGGCACGTCGACCTCTCCGCGCAGGCTCGCCCGCAAGCTGATCGGCGTCGCTTCCTACATCGTCGCGACCAAGCCGCTCGGCGAGGAGCGCGCGAAGGCCCTGCTCCGAGGACAACATCGCGGTCGCCGACCTCAACTGGATCATCGACTACTACCGGCGCTCGCCCGACCATCGCCTGCTGTTCGGCGGACGCGTCAGCTACTCGGGCCTCGACCCGCTCGGCACCGCGCGCGCCACGCGCCAGCGCATGCTGAACGTATTCCCCCAGCTCGCCGACGCCGAGATCGACTACGCCTGGGGCGGGATCATCGACATCTCCATGAGCCGCGCGCCGAACTTCGGGCGGCTCGAGCCGAACGTCTACTTCCTCCAGGGCTATCTCCGGCCACGGCATGGTCGCTGGCGACGCTTCGGCGGCAAGGTCGTCGCCGAGGCGATCGCCGGCCAGGCCGAGCGATTCGACGTCTATCGCGCGACTCAAGCATCACGACTTCCCGGGCGGCAAGCTGTTCCGCAGGCCGACGCTCGTGATGGCCATGACCTGGTTCCGGATGCGGGATTTCTTGCCCTAGGCGCCCCCGACCTGCTCGAACCTGCGGTCGGGTCGAAAGTCACTCAGCAGCTCGACGCGTGCGCCTTCCGTGATCTCGTGCGCGGCCAGTTGGCCGACAATGGGAGCTAGCGTCACGCCGCTGTGCATCACGGCAAGATAGACGTCCGGCCGCGCGGGCGAGGCGCCGAGGACCGGATAGCCATCGATCGGCATCGGTCGCCAGCCGATGACAATGTCCTCGAATGTCACGACTTTCAGATCCGGCACGTAGCGTTGCGCTGCGGTCAGCATGCGGTTCGCATGCTGAAGCGCAATCTCCCGCGACGGAAAATCGTTCGGGAATCCCTGCAGTTGCGCCGCATGCGCCTCGTTGCCAGGCGGACCGTCCTCCTCCCCCAGGACGATTCGACCGTCGTCGCGCTGGTGCAGGTGCACTTTCGGCATCCACAGGACGCGATTGATGAGGCGCGGCATCGGCGCTGGTGATCGCAGTCATTCCAGGCGAAGCGCGTTGAGGAATGTCCCAATCCGCAAATCGCCTGGGGGCATCAGCTGCCGCGCCGGTCGCGAGCACGAGGCGGTCCGCCAGGATCTCCCCG
This sequence comes from uncultured Gammaproteobacteria bacterium, assembly GCA_963706895.1. GTDB lineage: Bacteria > Pseudomonadota > Gammaproteobacteria > Steroidobacterales > Steroidobacteraceae > SCUD01. Next base: position 410,764 of record CAVPNV010000006.1, read on the forward strand.
CGATCCGTAGTCACGGCAACCAATCGCCGGTCCTTGAACGACACGCCCGTGAGCTCGCAGGGATAGCGTACCGCCGCACCCAGAAGTCGCAGCTGCATCGAGAAATGCGCGGGTGGCCGCAACCGGGTTGGTCGCGCCGTCGAATCCGGAGAAGATGACTTGCGACAGCCCTGCGAAGTCGACATTCGGTTCAAGCTCCGCCAGATCGGAACCCTCGACAATCCGAGTCATCTCGCCCCACGCGGCCTGCTCTGCAACCCGGGCGGTGATCTCCTTCTCGTGCGCCGGGTCCGAATTGCCTTCCAGTGAGCCGCCCCAGCGGACCGACAAGTTCAGCTCCGCCTGAAGTTCCTTCCAGCGCGCGACGCCCTTCTGGTTGAGCGCGTGATAGCTCCGCGGTTGCTTGGACCACGTGGCATTGATCCACGCGAAGGACGCGCGACTCGCGTTTGTTGCCGGGCCCTGGCGATCGATCACGGTGACATTCGCGCCGGACTTCGCCAGGTGAAATGCGATGGATGCGCCAACAATGCCGGCGCCCGCAACGACGACGTGCAGGCCTTCCGCCGCGCGACCCTTGGGGCTGACCGCGGCGGCCGCCAGCAGCTGAAGAAACCGCCGCCGGTCAAGAGCGGTCAAAGGCCTGCCGCTCGAAGTAGTTGTCGCGATAGCAGCGACGTCCGAGCAGCAGTTGCCAAAAGCTTGAGGCGAAATAGGCCGGCAGGAAGAACGGGCCCCACGCTTCGTATTGCCGCACGTGCACATGTTCATGCTCGCGCGAACAGTCGAGCGCAGCCTGGTCGGTCGCGAGGATGACATGCCCCAGTGTCAGTGCGTGGTACGGGCACGCGACCGCGGGAGTGGTCAATATCGACCCGAACAGGCCGCCGGAGAATTCGACGACGCCTCGCAGGAACCGGATTCGAGCACCCAATAGCAGCATGACGCCTCCGGCGACCAGGCCTAGAAGCGTGTTGGGACTGGCCCAGGCGTACGATGCGATCCGGCCGATCATGCCCGTATCTGGCCGAGGAGCCACTGCAACCCGGCCAAGTGTTGCTGATCGTGGCTGCACAGGTAGTGCACGAGACTCTGCAGTGTTACGGCACCGTAACCTTCAAAGACCGCAGGCCGACGAAGCTGATCCTCGCTCAAGCCAGACAAGAGCTCGACGGTTTGCGCGCGAGCGATCCGAAACGAGGCGAGCGCCTCTTTCTCATCCGACGTGCCATATGAACGCACTCGCGCCATTTCTTCGGTGTCCAGCGACTCGAGGTGCGGGTTGAGTTCCTCCAGGGTGCGACGGAACCGCTTTTGGTATCCCTCGACTTCGACATCCCTGACATGGCAAATCTGCTCGATGGGTGTCAGCTGTTCGCTGGGAATACCTGCCCAGGACGGTGGGCGCCAATTCTTGTGGCTGTGGGGAATCAACGCGTAGTGAGCTTCGAGCTCGTCCGGGAACGAGGCGAGCGCTCGAACTGTTACCGATGTCATGACGCTAAAGAATCCCTTCGATACGCGCCGCACCAACCACAAAGAGAGCATCAGTACCGACGGGCAATAAGGTGAGCGCAAACCCAAGCGCTCGAGTCGGCGCACCGCCGCGATATCCGCGCAAAAAAGCACGCGACCACACAAGAAGAGAGCGACCGCAGCTGGTATCGCGGAGATCCAGTGACACGGGCATCAGAATGGCCCACGATAAATGCACCAGCACCGCCAGAACCGACTGTTCCAGCGTATTTTGCAGCGTGGCTTGCAGTATGTTCGCTTTCTCCGAGCCGTGAGTCAGTCCGCCGCCGTCGATATCCTCGGGACTGTAAGAATCGGTGTCGTGCCAGGAGGGCAATGGATATCCCAAGCCAGAGCGCAATAAAGGCATCTGCGCTAAGCGCAAAGGCGATGCGATCGCCGCTCGTAGCGTCCGGAGACAGCGCCATCGGTCGCCGCAAGATCGCGCCCAAAACCACAACTAGCGTTACCGTCACACCGACGATAATTCCATTGACGACGCCGCGCTGCTTGACTGTGTGATCCACAATCAACTCTGCGTATATCCAGTGGCAACTAACCCCCGACCATACCGTTTTCATTGATGCCCTCGTCAGGAACGCGCCCGCACAATATCCCAGAGTTCAATAAGTCACTCATTTTCAAGACGACGGATGTGAACCTCTGACTCGCCCTTGGCTTCCGGTTATTGGCACCTCGCGAAAATATCACCACCCGATCGCCTTCCTCTATAGTCTCGACATGGCGCCGGGGCAACATTAACAGGCATCCTACGCAGCTATTTTGTAGATGCCGGAGCCAATGAATCATGCCGCCGTCCAAGGGAAGCGCCCTCAGCAACATCGAGATCGCCCAGCACGCCAAAATGAAGCCCATCGTTCCGCTCGCGGTGGAACGACTCGGAATTCCTGAAGCAGAGCTGCAGCCCTTCGGCCACTACAAGGCGAAGATCTCGCTCGACTACTGCACTCACCTCGACAAGCGCAAGAACGGCAAGCTCATCCTGGTCACGGCCATCTCCCCCACTCCGGCGGGCGAAGGCAAGACGACCATGACCGTCGGCCTTGGCGATGCGCTCAATCGCATCGGCAAGAAGTCGATCATTTGTCTCCGCGAGCCGGCACTCGGCCCGGTCTTCGGCATGAAGGGCGGCGCCGCGGGCGGGGGTTACGCGCAGGTCGTGCCGATGGAGGACATCAATCTCCACTTCACGGGCGACTTCTCCGCCATCGCACTCGCGAACAACCTGCTCGCGGCGATGATCGACAACCACATCTATCACGGCAACGCAGCAGGCTTCGACGTGCGCCGCATCACCTGGCGCCGCGTCGTCGACGTCAACGACCGGTCGCTCCGCGACATCACGGTCGGACTCGGCGGGCCCGGCAATGGTTATCCGCGCCAGGATGGCTTCGATATCGTCGTCGCCTCCGAGGTGATGGCGATCTTCTGCCTGGCGACGAGCCTCAAGGACCTCAAGGAGCGGCTCGGCAGGATCGTCGTCGGCTACACACGCGAGCACAAGCCAATCCTCGCGCAGGACATCAAGGCGCACGGCGCGATGGCGGCGCTCCTCAAGGATGCGCTCGCGCCGAACCTGGTGCAGACGCTCGAGAACAATCCGGCTTTCATCCACGGCGGCCCGTTCGCGAACATCGCGCACGGCTGCAACTCCGTGATGGCAACACGCACTGCGCTCAAGCTCGCCGACTACGTCGTGACAGAGGCCGGCTTCGGCGCGGACCTCGGTGCCGAGAAATTCGTGGACATCAAGTGCCGCAAGGCCGGTTTCAAGCCGGACGCCGCGGTAATCGTCGCGACGGTGCGCGCGATCAAGTATCACGGCGGCGTCGAAGTGCCGGATCTCGCCAAGGAAAACCTGAAGGCGCTCCAGGCCGGAATCGCAAATCTGGATCGCCACATCGACAACGTGCGGGACGTCTTTGGCCTCCCCTGCCTGGTTGCGATCAACCATCGCGCAGAGGACAGCGAAGCCGAATTGAACTGGCTGATGGAGCGCGCGACGCACCACGGCGTCAAGGTGATCGTCGCGAAGCACTACGCGGAAGGCGGCAAGGGCGCGATCGAAGTCGCGAAGGAAGTCGTCGAGCTCTGCGAGCATGCCGAACTACTTCAAGTTCGTGTACGACGAGAAGGAAACCCTCTGGGACAAGATGAAGGCGGTCGCGACCCGCATCTACGGCGCGTCGGAAGTGACGGCAGACAGCAAGGTGCGTGGACAGATCAAGCAGTTGCAGGAATCGGGCTATGGCCATTACCCGATCTGCGTGGCGAAGACCCAGTACTCGTTCTCGACCGATCCGAAGCTGCGCGGCGCGCCGCACGGGCACGCCGTAAACGTTCGCGAGGTCCGACTCGCGGCGGGTGCCGAATTTGTCGTGATGATCTGTGGCGACATCATGACGATGCCGGGCCTGCCCGCGACGCCGGCGGCAAACTCCATCGACGTCACGGACGACGGCAAGATAACCGGGCTTTTCTAGGCCCAGCCTATCCGCGGGACGATTGTGCCGGCGCGCAATACCGACCAACTGATTGCCACTCAGTCGCGTTGAAGCCCCGCGAGTACCTGCGCGGCGGCAACGGTGCGCGGGTGATCTGGCCCGAGCGATTCGAGCAGGATTGCATGCCCAGCGGTCACCTCGGCAAGTGCCTCGTCCGGCTTGCCGCGGTCCTGCAGCACGACCCCGAGCTGGTACTGCGCATTGCCTGTCCGCCAGTGATCCTGCCCGAGGTTCCTGGAAAAGTCCGACTTCGCCTGTCTCAGCATCGCTTCCGCTTCGGCGCTCTGCCCCAGCTTGTTCATCGCGACCGCCAGCCCCATGCGGGATGAGGTGGTGCTCGTGTGATCGGCCCCAAAGGTGACGAGACGCTGGGTCAGCGCAATCCGGTACGCGTCTGCCGCCTTTTGCCACTGCTCCGTCTTGTTATAGAGCGCGCCAAGATTGCTGTAGGCGTTCGAGTACTCCGGGTGCGCGGTTCCGAGCGACGCTTCAAAGATGCGAATCGCCTCCAGATAGGCCTTCTCGGCTTCGCCATAGCGCGCCGGGATGTCTGAGAGCGCGTTGGCGAGATTGTTCCATGCGATGCCGAGCGACGCGCTCGACTCGCCATAGATCTGTTCCACGGCGGCTACATTCCGGCGCAGCAGAGACTCGGCTTCGTCAGTCTTGCCCCGCACCGTCAGCAGGATTGCAAGGCCGTTTCGTGCGTTAACGGTGTCGTCCGATAGTTCGCCGGATAGCTTCGTCTGGAGGTCGTACGCGCGACGAAGGAGTGGTTCGGCCGATTCCAGGTCGCCCTGGGCCTCGTGCACGCGCCCCAGCACGTACAGCGCCGCAATGTGGCTCGCGGTTCCGCGCGCATGCAGGTCGAGATCGGCGAGCGCCGCTGTCGCCAGTTTGGCGGCGTCTTCGAGCTGGCTATCACGCCGTAGAATCTCGGCGACTTCGACGCGCGAATCAGTGAGGGCTGCGGCGGCCGCTTCGTCTCCCCCTGCTTTCGCAGTCTCGAGCAGGCCGATGGCCTGGCGCCCGATGTTTCCCGCCTGTTGATAGTCGCCCTCGTCGCGGCGCAGGAGTGACTCACGCATGAGCGCGCGCGCGTAGGCGACCGGTTCGGTCGAGGAGCGAGCTTTTCGAAGTGCGACTGCCTCTTCGAGCAGGCGTGAGGCTTCCTTGAATTCGCCAATCCCGCGATACGCGTCCCCGGCTGCCTCGAGAAGTGCCGCGCGGGTCTCCGGCCGTTCGCGCGCGAGCTCGCCCTCGAGCCGGTCGACGCCGGCGTCGAGCAGCTCGCGCGCAGAAATCTCGCTGTCGCCGCCCTCCTCCGGGCTGGCGAGCGAAAAAAGGCCGGCCGTGAACTCCGTGACGCGCCGTGCAATCTCCGCCTCTGCATTGGCGCGGTCCCTCTCGCGCGCATTCTCGCGTGCGAGCCAGGCCATGGCGGACCCGAACGCGAGTATCGCCACGAAGAGGCCCGACGTCAGCGCGACGGCGAGACGGTGCCGCCGCACGAACCGGCCCGCCCGGTACGACCAGGACGGCGGGCCCGCCAGCACGGGCTCGTTGCGCGCGCGCCGTTCGAGGTCGGCGGAGAGCTCCTGTACCGAGGAATAGCGCCGGGTCCGGTCCTTCTCGATCGCCTTGAGGACGATCCAGTCGAGATCGCCCCGCAGCATCCCGGAACGCGTGCCGGTGACGCAGTCGCTGGGACGCCGCGCCTCGCCCTCGCCGATTTCTCGAGCGAGTTGCTCGCGCGAAAGCACGTCACGCGTGACGCTGTATGGGCGCTCGCCGGTCAGCAATTCGTACAGCACGACGCCCAGCGAATACACGTCGGTCCGGAGATCGATGTCGAGCGGCGCGAGCTGTGCCTGCTCCGGGCTCATGTACTCCGGCGTGCCGAGCAAGTGACCGAAGCGCGTCTGTGCGAGGGTGTCCGTGCCCTGGGAAGTCGTCGCCTTGGCGATGCCGAAATCGATGATGCGTCGGCGCCGGCAGGCCGTCCGATCGGTGACGAGGATATTCGACGGCTTGAGGTCGCGGTGAATGATGCCGCGCAGGTGCGCGTGCTGCACACCCGCGCAGACCTGCGCGAAGAGCGCGAGCCGCTGGTCGATCTCGAGCCCGTGGTCGTCGCAATAGCGCGTCGATCGGCGTGCCGTCCACGTACTCCATCGCGAAGTACGGCCGCCCGTCATTCGTCGTGCCGGCGTCGAGGATGCGGGCAATGTTCGGGTGCGCGAGCATCGCGAGCGCCTGGCGCTCGAGCTCGAAGCGTGCGATGACATCGCGGGTGCTGAGCCCGAACTTGATGACCTTGATCGCGACACGCCGGCGCACGGGCTCGCGCTGCTCGGCGAGGAACACTTCGCCCATCGCGCCTTCACCAAGCCGTCCGATGACCGCGTAGGGTCCGATGCTCCGCGGCATCGCGAGCGGCGAAAGCGATTCCAGGCTGGCATCGAGTGGCGATGGCCCACCGTCGTGGATGGAGAGCAAACGTCGCACACGGGCTCGCAAGCGCTGCGTCGCCGCAACCGGCCAGCAACGCCTCGCGTTGGTCCGCGTCGGCCGCGACGCAGGCGTCGAAGAGCGCCTGCTCCACGTCGAGATTCATTTCGCACCGCCGGCGCCGAGGCGCTCTGCGAGCCAGGCGCGCGCGAATGCCCAGTCACGCTTCGCAGTCGCGGGAGAGACTTCGAGCGCATGTGCGGCTTCGTCGATGCTCATGCCGGCGAAGCAGCGCAGGCTTACGAGTTGCGCAAGGCGTGGCTTCGAGGCTGCAAGGTCGGTCAGCGCCGCATCGATCTCGAGCACGTCGATGCCTGCGACTTCTGTCGCGACGTCAACGCCTGAGAGCGTCACGCGCTCCAGGCCGCCGCCGCGCTTGTCCGAGCGGCGCTTGCGCGCATGGTCCACGAGGATGCGCCGCATCGCTTCGGCTGCGGCGGCAAAGAAATGTCGCCGGTTTTCGAAAGCGGGATCGCCCGGCGTGAGCCTGAGATAGGCCTCGTTGACCAGCGCGGTCGGCTGGAGCGTGTGGCCCGGTGATTCACGCCTGAGCTTCGCGCCTGCGACCCGCCGCAGCTCGGCATAGACCGCCACGAACAGGCGCTCATACGCCGCGCGGTCGCCGGTGCCGGCGGCCTTCAGCAGGAGCGTGAGATCCCCCTGATTCAAAGACTTGCGCGCCCGTGAGCCGGTTTGCCGGGATTCTACGCATGTAGCGGCAGAAGGGGCAGTTTTGCCCACCTGAACCGGAGTATCGAGTCATGAACGCTGTTGCAAAAGACATTGCCCCTGAAGCTGCGCGCACCTCGCGCTATGCCCGCATCGTCAAGATGTCGAAGAAAGTCGAGTGGCAGATCGACCGCGACCTCATACGCGGGCGCGATTTCGACTTTTCGAGCAAGTTCCTGCCGGACGGCCTGTCGTATATCGACCGCCTCCCCTTCCTGGGCGAGGACGATGCGCGCCTGCTCTCGCAGGTACAGGGCCGTACCTATGCCTACCTCTTCGGCCTCGTCGAGCGCTTCATCAGCGCCAAGATGCTCGAGCAGAGCCGCGCGCACGTGCTGGGCGACCAGCAGGCGCTCGAAGGCTGCGTGCGCTTCTCGGCCGAAGAGATCAAGCACCAGGAGCTGTTCCGCCGCATGGAACAGATGATGTCCGCGCAGATGCCGGACGGCTACCGCATGGTCGCCGATCCGAACGATGTAGCGCGCGCCGTGCTCGCCGCGAGCACCTGGTCGGTGCTCGCACTCACCTGTCACATCGAGCTGTTCGTGCAGTCGCACTACGACCAGAGCATTGCGCCGCGCGCGGACATCTGCCCGCTCTTCAAGGACGTTTTCTACTACCACTGGAAGGACGAGTGCCAGCACGTGATGCTGGACGAGCTCGAATGGACCGCGGAACATGGAAAGCTCACGGCGGAGCCCGAGACAGGGCGGTGAACGACCTGATCGGCCTCGTGGGCGCCGTGGACGGAATCCTCCAGGCCCAGTCGGCCGCAGATGTCGACTACTTCCTCGCGAATGCCGCGGGCGACTTCACCGAGTCGGAGAAGAAGTCACTCTCGAGCCTGCGTGCTCGCGGCTTACCGCTGGCAGTACATCATCTCGGGCGTGCAGCACCTGCACTTCGGCCGACTCCTCACGTCGATGACGACGCCGGAGCAGATGACGCGGATCCAGCAGGCGCTTGCGCCGATCATGGCTGGCTAGAAAGGAGAATTGCGATGCGAAGCTTCAGGCGTGCACTCGCCGTAACGATGGCGGTGGCGGTTGCGGCGGTGATCGGCTTGCAGTTCAAGCCGGTATTCAGGGCCGACTGGGAACCCTGGCAGCTGTCGGAGCCGCTCTAGGGCCGATCACGCGATCGACCCAGTCGTCGCAGAGTGCCGCTGCTTCGTTTCGGGCGAACACTTTCCGGATCGAGGCACCACTCGAGCCACAACCCGTCGAGCAGCGCCGTGATACCGATGACCGCGAGGCGGAGGTCGGGCTGAGGCCGACCCCGCTCTCGCGAAACGTCGGACAGCAGGCGGCCGAGCAGGTCGCCGTAGCCGCGGCCCTCCTCGTCGTGGACCACGCGCATCTCGCGCGACACCTGCAGCAAGCCCCAGTAGACGACCCAGGCGGTCAGGACCTGCGGGTCGAGATTCGGGCGCGAGAAGACGGCGGTGAAGAAAGCACGAAGCCGCGCGCGCGGCGAAGGCCCTGCGGCCTCGACTGCAGCCTCGAAGCTTTTGGTCAGCCGGCGGCTGAACGTCCGGTAGCTCTCCGCGACCAGTGCATCCTTAGTGGGGAAGTGATGATTGATGAGGCCGATCGAAACGCCCGCCTCCGCCGCAATCCGCCGCACAGACAGGCCCTCATGCCCGTAGCGCTTGAGGCTTTCGATTGCGGCTTCCACCAGCGCCTCGCGCCGGTCGCTTGCGACCTGCCGTTCGTAGCGCGGTTTCGAAGCTCGCGCGCTCACTGCGGGCGGTTCGTGCGCCTTGCGCTCCAGCCTTTCGCGGGCGCCTCGCCCTCGCGGCACTCGGGGAAGAGCGCGCGCATGCGTCGGCCGAAACTCCTGAGGCACACCTCGCCTTCGCCGAGCGGGCCCACCGTATAGCTCGAGGAGCCCATGCCGGCCTGTACGCGCTCGATCAGCACCTTGTCCTCGAGGTTGACTCGGCGGTTGATGCGCCAGTTCAGGTAGCGCGCCGCCTTCATTTCGCGGCGGTCGTCCGGCAGCGCGTAGGCGATCTCGCGGAGCACAGTCTCCGTCGCCGACACCGGCACGAACTGCATGAAGTCGATCTGGTCGGGATAGATCTCGATCGCGGCGTTCGGCCAGAGCTTGTAGTAGTTCCACATGTGCGCTTCGCCGTCGGCCATCGGCGCGAGTTGCGTCATCAGCTTCTGGTACATCCGCTCCGAGAGGCGCGGCGACGGCGAGTCAACGAAGGTGCCATACATCTTGTCGACCCACTCCTTCGCTTCGATGCCGTAGCTCTTGCCGAAGATGCGCGTGAGGCCGGGGTGCGCGACCGGGATATGCAGGCCGTCCGAGTAGTTGTCGGAAACGTTCTTCCAGTTCACGGCGCGCGTGCGCAGCCGCACCTTGCCCAGCGGCTTCACGTCCTCGAACGGAAAGCCCGCGAGTTCGTCCGCGTACGGCGACATCTGGTCGGCGACGCTCGGCAGGCCCGGCGCGAAACGGACGAAGATGAATCCGCGCCAGATCTCCTGTTCGATCTCTGCGAGGCCATAGTGATCGGGATCGAGGCCCGGATAGTTCGAGCGCATCGGAACGGCGACGAGGCGCCCATCCGTCGCATAGGTCCAGGCGTGGTACGGGCAGGTGATGCGCCGGCCGCAATTGCCGTGCGTGCCGTCCACCAGCCGCGACGCCCGGTGACGGCAGACATTGTGGAAGCTGCGCACGCGCCCGTCGTCGCCGCGCACGGTCAGGATCGACTCGTTCAGGAAGTCGAAGGTCTGGTAGTCGCCCTTCTCAGGCACGTCGCTCACGTGGCAGACGAGCTGCCAGGCCTTCTTGAAGATGGCCTGCTTCTCGAGCTCGAAGAATTCGGGATCCCGGTAGATCCAGCCGGGCAGGCTGAAATCGTCCTCAGTGCGGAGGTCCGGGGCGGCAGTCTTGTCGGCATGGATACGCGCGTTCATTGTTGAACGATCGTACAGGAAGCGGCCATACCGGTCAATCCTTGGGGCGGATCTCGAAGCAGGCATGCACCTTCGAGTCGCGCGCGAAATCGAAGGGGACGGTCGCCTTCGTGATGTCTTTGACGGATCAGGTCGCCAAGCGCATCTGGGTCCAGCCTGAACTTCCGGAAGTTCGTGGAGAAGAGCAGCAGCCCGCCCGGCGCCAGACGCTTCAGCGTCGCGCGGATGAGGTCGACGTGGTCGCGCTGCACGTCGAACTCGCGGTCCATGCGCTTCGAGTTCGAGAAGGTCGGCGGGTCGAGGAAGATGAGGTCGTAAGGTCCGCGCCGCTGCCGTCCGCGAGCCAGGCGAGGCAGTCCTCCTGGACGAAACGCGTGCTCGCCGCGCAGCCCGTTGATCGGCCAGGTTGCGCTTCGCCCATTCGACGTAGGTGCGCGACATGTCGACGCTGGTCGTCGCCGCCGCGCCGCCCGCGGCCGCGTACACCGTCGCCGCGCCCGTGTAGCAGAAGAGGTTGAGGAAGCGCTTGCCCTTCGCGAGCTCGCGGATGCGCGCACGCGTCTTGCGGTGGTCGAGGAAGAGCCCGGTGTCGAGGTAGTCCGTGAAGTTGACGAGGAACTTGAGCCCGCCCTCCTCCACGATGACGCGCTCGTCCACGTCCGCGATCGCCTCGTACTGGGACTTGCCCTTCTGCGGCCGGCGCGTGCGCCAGTAGATCGCGTCGTGCGGCAGGCCCGTGACTTCGGGCAGGACGGAGATCGCTTCCTCGCGCCGCGCACGCGCCTTCTCACGGTCGACCGTCGCGGGCGGTGCGTATTCCTGCACGTAGAGCCAGCGGCCCGCGCTGCCCGCCGGATCCGACTGGTACAGGTCGATCGCGAACGCGTACTCGGGCATGTCCGCGTCGTACATGCGATAGCAGGACACCTGCTCCCGCCTGGCCCAGGACGAGAACTTGTCGAGGTTCTTCTGCAGCCGGTTCGCGAACATCTGCGCGCCCGGCCGCGCGCGCGCGGCTTCGGCATCGATGACCGGCGGGCGGCCGGGCTCGCGCGCCTGCACGAATTCCGCAGGGTTCGATCGCGAGGCGGAGCAGCCGGCATTCGATCGGCCCGTTCATCATCCGGTGCGTGCGGCGCGCATTGATGCCGAGCTCGCGGCCGAGCGCCGGATTGCCGGTGAACACGGCCGCCTCCCACCCGCGATAGTCCGCGCGCAGGCGCTCGCCGAGGAGCGCGTACAGCGAGCGCAGCTCTTCGGCCTCGCCGATGCGCTCGCCGTACGGCGGATTCACGGCGACGAGGCCCGCTCGGCGACGGCGCGGCCGGAAGCTTCGCCAGCTCGCAGCGCTGGAAGAAGAGCCGCTTGTCGAGGCCCGCGCGCGCGGCATTCGCCTCGGCGTCGCGGATCGCGACGGGATCGCGGTCGAAGCCGCGGATGCGCCCCGGCGTCAGCAAGTGCCGGCTGGCGGCGCGCCTCGGCTTCGCGCGCGCAGCCTCGGCCCAGGCATGCGGGTCGTGCTGCTTCCAGCGCTCGAAGCCGAACCGCTCGCGGAGCAGCCCGGGCGCGATGTCGGCGGCGATCAGCGCGGCCTCGATCGGCAGCGTGCCGGACCCGCACATCGGGTCGACGAACGAGCCGCCGGCCGCCGCGATCGCCGGCCAGCCCGCGCGGATCAGGATCGCGGCTGCGAGGTTCTCCTTGAGCGGCGCCGCGCCCTGCCCGCCGCGGTAGCCGCGCCGGTGCAGGCTGTCGCCCGACAGGTCGATCGCGACCGTGACGGCGCCGCGCGCGGCGTGCACATTGATGCGAAGCGTGGGCGACATCGCGGTCGACCGAGGGCCGCGTCCCCGGTCCGCTCGCGGAACTGGTCCACGACCGCGTCCTTGACGCGCTGCGCGCCGAACTGCGTGTGCGTCACGCCCGGCACGGCGCCCGAGAAGTCGACGGTCGAGCGTGTCCGTCGGCGTCCATGTGCGTGGCCCAGTCGATCTCGCGCACGCCCGCGTAGAGCGCGCTGCGCGTCGGCAACGGGAAACCGCGCGATCTGCCACAGCACGCGAAGGCCCAGGCGCGACTCGAGGCAGGCGCGGTAGGCGGCCGCGAGGTCGCCCTCGCAGGCGACGCCGCCCAGCACTTCGCGCGCGCCTTCGATGCCGAGTGCGGCGAGCTCTGCGGCGAGCAGGTCGGCGTGCCGGCCGCCGCCGTCACGAAGAACGGCGAGCGCATCACGACTCGCCCGGCTTCAGGAGCTCGGCGCCGCGGAGCGGGCGGTCGAGGAAGCCCGGTGAGGATGCGGTAGATGTCGAGGTCGAACGGCTCGTCGTCGTGGCACCAGCGATCGAAAACGTGGGTCTCTTCGACGCCGCGCCAGTCGCGTTCGCGGATGCCGATCGGGCCGGCAAACGGCCATTCGCGGCGCTTGAGTCCGGCAAGCGCGAGCCGCGCCCGCACGGCGTGCAGCGCCGGCGGCTCGCGGCCGACGCAGACGCCGCGGCAGCGGCCGAGCTGGAAGCCGATGCAGGAGCCGTCGCCTTCTCGAGCCCAAGCCACTTGGCGCAGAGCTGGTGCTCGCGCAGCAGCCCCTCGAGCGCCCGCTCGGCGTCCGCGCGGCGGCGGAACATGCCGTAGCTCGCGCCGGGATCGTCGAGCGCATCGAGCATCGCGATGCGGCGCGAGCGGCATCGCGCCGTCCTCGCGCAGCGCGATCGCCCAGAGCTCGGCCGGCGTCGCGCAGCTTCCGGTTGAGGAGCGGGCTTCGTCGCCTTGATCAGCCGCGCCTCGGTCACGAGCGCGCCGAACTCCCCGGCCGTCTCGATCCACTCGATGCGCCGCACGAGCCGCGTGAGCTGCTGCTCGAGCTTCGCGTGCGGCATCGGCGAAATGCGCCGGCACGCGGTTTGCCAGGTTCTTCGCCTTGCCGACGTACAGGAGCGCGTCGTCCTCGCCGTAGAACAGGTAGACGCCCGGCGCCTTCGGGCAGCTCGTCGGCGAGCGCCGGGTCGAGTTGCGGCGGCAGGCGCGAGGTGCCGGTCAGCCGATTCACGATCGCGGCCAGCTCTTCCGCGGGCCATCGCTCGCGCGCGATGCCGAGGAAATCGGCGAGCACGCGCGCGTCGCCGAGCGCGCGGTGGCGCGCATCGCAGGCGATGCCGTGGCGGCTGCATCACGGCATCGAGGCTGTGGCCGCGCTCATCGGGCGTCAGCGCGCGCGACAGCCGCACCGTGCAGAGCACCGGCGCGCGGAAGCGCCGCTCGAGGCGCCGGAACTCGCTCGCGCAGGAAACCGTAGTCGAAGCGCGCGTTGTGGGCGACGAAGAGCCGGCCGTCGAGCCGCGACGGCGATGTCGTCGGCGACCGCCTCGAATGGCGGCGCGTCGGCGACCATCGCTTCCGTGATGCCCGTGAACTGCTGGATGGCGTACGGGATGCGCGTGCCCGGATTCACCAGCGTCGAGTATTCCTCGACGACCTCGCCGTCCTCGAGCAGGACGATGCCCGCCTCGATGACCCGGTCGCGCGCCGCATGCCCGCCCGTGGTCTCGAGGTCGACGCAGGCGACGCGGCCTGCGAGCGCGCTGCTCAGCCGCGGCCACCGTCCAGCTTCATGAGCGGGCCGTAGAGGTCCGGCCGCCGGTCGCGGAACACGCCCCAGGAATGCCGATAGCGGCGGATCTCCTCGAGGTCGAAGGTCGCCGGTGATGATCTGCTCGCTGTGGTCGTCGGCCTGGGCGACGATCGCGCCGGTGTGATCGGCGATGAAGGAATGCCCGTAGAAGGTGATCTCGAGCTTTTCGCCCTTCTCCGTGCCGATGCGGTTCGAGGCGACGAGCGGCATGACGTTGGCCGCCGCATGGCCCTGCATCGTGCGCTGCCAGTGGTAGCGCGAGTCGAGCGTCGGGTCCTGCGGCTCTGAGCCGATCGCCGTCGGATAGAACAGGATCTCCGCGCCCATCAGCGCCATCGCCCGCGCGGTCTCCGGGAACCACTGGTCCCAGCAGACGGCGACGCCGAGCGTGCCGTAGCGCGTCGGCCAGACCTTGAAGCCGGTGTCGCCCGGCGAGAAGTAGAACTTCTCGTGGTAGCCCGGGCTCTCCGGGATGTGCGACTTGCGGTAGATGCCGAGCGTCGACGCCGTCGGCATCCACCATCACGAGCGTGTTGAAGTAGGCGTTCTGCGCGCGCTCGAAGACGGAGAGCGGCAGCACGACCTTCAGCTCCGCCGCGACCTTCGAGAGGCGCTTGATCGCCGTGATTCTCCGCGATCGGAAGCGCGAGCTCGAAGTGCTTCGCGAGATGGTCCTTGCAGAAGTACGGCGCCTCGAACAGCTCCTGGATCAGGATGACGTTGGCGCCCTGCTTCGCCGCCTCGCGGATCAGCCGCTCGGCGTTGGCGATGTTGGCCTCGCGGTCCCAGCGAACAGGCCATCTGCGTCGCGGCGACGGTCACTTTCATGAGAGGTCGATCCAGGTGGTCTTGAGCTCGGTGTACTTGTCGAAGGCGTGCAGCGACTTGTCGCGGCCGTTGCCGGACTGCTTGAAGCCGCCGAACGGCACGGTGATGTCGTCGGCGTCGTAGCAGTTCACGTACACCGTGCCGGCGCGCAGCGCGCTTCGCGACGCGGTGCGCGGTCGTGATGTCGCGGGTCCACACCGCCGCCGTGAGCCCGTAGCTCACGTCGTTCGCGATCTGCACCGCCTCCTCGACGTCCTTGAACGTGATCGTCGACAGCACCGGCCCGAAGATCTCCTCGCGCGCGATCTTCATCGCGGGCTTCACGCCGGCGAACACCGTCGGCTCGACGAAGAAGCCGCCGCTGTCCTGGCGCACGCGCTTGCCGCCGAGCGCGCACCTTCGCGCCTTCCTGCTTGCCCGACTCGATGTAGCCCATGCACGCGTGTTCAGCTGCACCTCGTCGACGATCGCGCCGAGGCGCGTCTTCGGGTCGAGCGGGTCGCCGGGCGCCATGGTCCGGCCGATCTCGACGATCTTCTCGAGCATCGCGTCCTTCACGGACTCGTGCACGACGAGGCGCGAGGCCGCCGAGCACATCTCGCCCTGGTTGAAGAAGATGCCGAAGGCGGCGGCGGTCGCCGCGCGCTCGAGGTCGGCGACGTCGCCGAGCACGATGTTCGGCGACTTGCCGCCGCACTCGAGCCAGACGCGCTTCATGTTCGACTTGCCCGGCGTACTCGCAGCATGCGCTTGCCGGTGCGCGGTCGAGCCGGTGAAGGCGACGCAGTCGACGTCCATGTGCAGCGCGAGCGCCTCGCCCGCCGTCGTGGCCGAAGCCCGGCACGACGTTGAGCACGCCCTCGGGCAGGCCCGCCTCCATCGCGAGCTCCGCGACGCGCAGCGCCGTCAGCGGCGACTTCTCCGAGGGCTTCAGCACGACGCGAATTGCCGGTCGCGAGCGCCGGGCCGAGCTTCCAGGACGCCATCAGCAGCGGAAAATTCCACGGCACGATCGCGCCGACGACGCCCGACGGGCTCGCGCGTGATCAGGGCGAGCGCATCGTGCGACGGTCGGCGCGACTTCGTCGTAGACCTTGTCGACCGCTTCGGCGTACCAGGCGATGCAGTTCGCGGCCGCCGGGATGTCGACCTTCATCGAGTCCGAGATCGGCTTGCCCATGTCCAGCGTCTCGGTCAGCGCGAGCTCCTCGCGATGCTTGCGGATCAGCTCCGCGAAGCGCAGCAGCACCTTCTTGCGCGCGGCCGGGCGCCCGCCGCGACCAGGCGCCGCCCTCGAAGGCCTTGCGCGCGCTCGCGACCGCGACGTCGACGTCCGCGCGCGTCGCAGGAGGCGACCTTCGCGATCACCTGGCCGTTCGCCGGGTTGATGCAGTCGAAGGTCGCGCCGGAGACCGCGGGCACGTACCGGCCGTCGATGAACGCCTGCGTGCGCGGCGTGAGGGTCTTCGCGAGCGCGCGCCAGTCGACGGGTTTCGGCTCCCGGGTCACGGACGTGCTCCTCACAGCGTCGGCGGGCTCGAGGCGCTGATGATCTCACAGCGCTCGCGCCCGCGATTGCGGAAGCGGTGCGGCATGGCGCTGGCGAAATAGTAGGCGTCGCCGGGCCCGAGCACGCGGGTCTGGCCGCCGATCGTCACCTCGACCTTGCCGCTGACGACGACGCCGCCTTCCTCGCCCGCGTGGCGCAGCATGTCCTAGCCCGTGTCGGCGCCCGGCTCGTAGCTCTCGCGCAGGATCGCCATGCGCCGCCCGGGCCTGCGGGCCGCGACCAGGCGCAGCGATACGCTTCCTTCGCCGAGCTCGACCAGCTCCGTCGTTCGCCGTAGAACACCTGGGCCGTGCCGGCGGGGTCCATGCGTGAAGAACTCCGCCAGGGCCATCGGCAGGCCGTCGAGCACCTTCTTGAGCGAGCCGACCGAAGGGCTGACGCGGTTCTGCTCGATCAGCGAGATCATGCCGTTCGTGACCCCGCGCGCTTCGCGAGTTCGCGCTGCGACAGTCCGTGCATCTGGCGCACGGCCTTCAGCCGCGCACCGACGTCGTTCGCCATGGACCCGGTACTCTATGATTGTACTCACTGATATTCGAAATCGATTCCATGAGCGCCAACCTGAGCCCACGCGCCGACCTCGACGCCTTCTGGATGCCGTTCACGGCGAACCGGCAGTTCAAGGCCAGCGCCGCGCCTGCTTGCGCGCGCCGAGGGCATGTACTACTGGACGCCCGAAGGCCGGCAGGTGCTCGACGCCGCGTCGGGCCTCTGGTGCGTCAACGCCGGCCACGGCCGCAAGGAGATCACCGAGGCGGTCGCGCAGCAGATCGCGACGATGGACTACGCGCCGCCGTTCCAGATGGGCCATCCCGTCGCCTTCGAGCTCGCGAACGCGCTGGTCGAGATCGCGCCGAAGGGCCTCGACCACGTGTTCTTCACGAACTCGGGCTCGGAGTCGGTGGACACCGCGCTCAAGATCGCGATCGCCTACCACCGCGTGCGCGGCGAAGGCGCGCGCAGCCGCTTGATCGGCCGCGAGCGCGGCTATCACGGCGTCGGCTTCGGCGGCATCTCGCGTCGGCGGCATGGTCGAACAACCGCAAGTATCTTCGGCGCGATGCTGCCCGGCGTCGATCACCTGCGCCACACGCACGATCCCGCGCGGAATCTCGTTCTCGCGCGGCCTGCCTGCGCACGGCGCCGAGTTCGCCGACGACCTCGAGCGGCTGGTCGCGCTGCACGACGCCTCGACCATCGCCGCCGTCATCGTCGAGCCCATCGCGGGCTCGACCGGCGTGCTGCTGCCGCCGAAGGGCTACCTCAAGCGGCTGCGCGAGATCTGCACGAAGCACGGCATCCTGCTGATCTTCGACGAAGTCATCACCGGCTTCGGCCGCACCGGCTCCGCCTTCGCCGCGCAGGAATTCGACGTGGTGCCGGACATGATCACCTGCGCCAAGGGCCTCACCAACGGCGCGGTGCCGATGGGCGCGGTGCATCGTGAAGCGCGAGATCCACGACGCCTTCATGCAGGGCCCGCCCGGCGCGATCGAGCTGTTCCACGGCTACACCTATTCGGCGCATCCGATCGCCTGCGCGGCGGGACTCGCGACGCAGAAGATGTATCGCGACGAGGCCTGTTCGAGCGCGCACGCGCGATGGCGCCCTACTGGTCGCGATGCGGTGCATTCCCTGAAAGGCCGGCGCAACGTCGTCGACCTTCGCGCCTACGGCCTCGTCGCCGGCATCGAGCTCGAGCCGCGGCCAGGGCAGCCCCGGGCGCGCGCGGCTACGATGCGTTCGTCGCCGCCTTCAATGCCGGGAATCCTGATCCGCAACACGGGCGACACGATCGCGATGTCGCCGCCGTTCATCATCGAGCGTGCCGGAAGTCGACCGGATCTTCGAGACGCTTGGCGGCAATAATCGACCGCTTGGACTGATTTCGCGTCCGCGCGTATTCTCGTTCGCGGGGAAAGCGGTAGCCTGCGTGCCGCTGAAGGGGATAGACAATGAAGAGTGCCAATCTGGCGGCGGTCCGTCTGGCCGTCGCTGCCGTCCTGGCTTATCCGATCGCCGCTGCTCGCACAGGAAGAGACGCCGCCCGGCGCCGGAAGAATCCGAAGCCAGCGCCCGGAGGTCGTCGGCCTCGACGAAGTCATCGATCACGGCGCAGAAGCGCCAGCAGTCCCTCCAGGACGTGCCGCTTTCCGTCTCCGCCTTCACGCGGCGACATGCTGAAGGAAGGCCGCATGGCCGACATCCGCGGCATCGTCGACTTCACGCCGGGCTTCAGCGGCAAGACCGAGGACGGCTTCACCGATGCGCTGGCAATGCGCGGCATCGCGACCAATGACTTCGGCATCGGCGGCGATCCTTCCGTCGCGATGTTCGTGGACGGCATCTGGTCGGGCCGCACGGGCGGCGTGATGACCGCCATGTACGACGTCGAGCGCGCGGAGGTCGTGAAGGGGCCGCAGGGAACGCTCTTCGGCCGCAATTCGATCGCCGGCGCGGTCAGCGTCATCACCAACAAGCCCGAGAATGCATTCGAGCGCGAGCGCCGAGCTGACGCTGGCGGATTTCGATCACGTCGAAGCGGATGCGATGGTCAACCTGCCGCTCGGCGAGCAGTGGGCGCTGCGCGTTGCCGGCTACGCGCTGGACAACAAGGGCTTCCTCGAAAACCTTGCGGGCGGCGACGACCTGGGCTTTCACCAGGTGAGCGCGGGCCGCGCGTCGCTGCGCCGCACGGGCGAAGTGCTCGACGCGACGCTGATCGCGGCCTACGAGGACCGCGAGCAGGATCCTTCCATCTATTGGGTCCCCGCCGACGGGCTGGACGAGGAAGAGGTCAACACGGATCTCGGCTCCAACGGCATCGACGAGTCCGACGTGTTCGAGGGGCGGGCGATCCTCGAGTGGTCGCTGGCGAGCGACTACAGCGTCACTTCGCTGACGGGCTACAAGAAATTCGGCTTCCACTACCTCGAGGACTACGACGGTGGCCCCGAGCAGGTGAATGACTACCGCCAGGTCAACGACGTCGAGTACTGGAGCCAGGAGCTCCGCCTCAATTCGCCGGCCGACGGCAAGGTCACCTGGTTCGCCGGCGCGAGCATTTACGAGGAGCAGATCGACGGCTATTTCGAATACATCTACGACGAGGACGCCCTGTGCCGGGCGGTCAGCATCTCCGAGGCTCCCGATTTCTCCGGTCCGGCTGCCGGCTGCGACGATCCCGAACTTCGAGGAGTACTGGGAGGACGACATCGACCCGGCGGACATCCTCGAGAACAAGGCGGAAGCGCAGTTACGTCGACGTGAAGAGCCAGGGCTGGGCGGTCTACGGCGATTTCACCTGGGCAATCAGCGACCGCGTCGAGCTGACCGCAGGCGCGCGCTACACCTACGACAAGAAGGAAATGACGAGCCGGATTCTCGACAGCGGCGGCGCGCTGGGCAACAACTTCAACTACGAGTTCTTCACGAACGGCCTCGTCAGCGACTCGGCGGACTGGGACGACTTCACGCCGCGCCTCGCGATCTCCTTCGACGTCAACGACGACGTCACGCTCTACGCGACGGCGTCGCGCGGCTACAAGTCCGGCGGCTTCGCGACCTTCGGCTTCGACCTGCAGGGCCAGGAGATCAACGACGACGGTTCTGCCCCCGCCGGCACGACGCCACTCGAGTTCGATCCCGAGCAGGTCGACAGCTACGAGATCGGCGCCAAGACCCGGCTCCTCGGCAATACGATGCAGCTGAACGCCTCGCTGTTCCGCTACGACTACACGGATCTTCAACTCGTCTATTTCGACCAGGGCTCCTCGCAGGTGGCGAACGTCGGCGAGGCGAGCGGCCAGGGACTCGAGCTCGACCTGCGCTGGGTGCCGAACGATCACTGGGATGCGACCGTCGGCCTCTCGCTGCTGGATACCGAGATCACGGACGCGACCGATATCATCGAAGTCGGGGCCTGCGGGGACTGCGACGGCAACAACCTGCCGTTCGCGCCGGAGGTCAGCGCCTCGACGATCCTCACCTACCGCATGCCGATCGCCTCAGGCGAGGGATTCTTCACGACGGAATACATCTACCGCTCGGAGATGTTCGGAGGGCCGGACAACCTGCCGGATGCCACCGTCGAGTCCTGGGACGAATTCAATTTCCGCCTCGGCTACCGCAGCGCCTCCACCTGGTACGTCACGCCTGTGGGTCGAAAACGCGTTCGACGAGGTGTATTTCGAGCGCGGCTGGGAAAACGCGGACGCCGACAACCAGTTCGGGTACGGCCTCTTCAACGAGCTGGTGTGGCCGTCGCGGCCGCGGACGGTCGGCATCACCTTCGGGATGGAGTGGGAATAGCCCTCAGGCCGGGGGCTTGGCCGCTTCGAAGATCGCGTAACGCTTGCGGGCCGGTTCGACCGACTCCCAGGTGCCCTTGAAGCCCGCCGGGATCACCCAGGCGTCGCCCGCATTGAATTGCCAGCGTTTTCCTTCCTCTGACGTCAGAGTCACGCGGCCCTCGAGCAGGTGACAGAACTCGTTTTCCGTGTACTCGATCTTCCATTTGCCGACGCCGCTCGACCAGGTGCCCGCAAAGAACTGGCCGGAAGGGTCGCTGAAGTAGTTTTTCACGAGGGTCTTGGGCTCTCCCTTGACCACTTTCTCGGCCGCAACCGCCGATTCCTCGCCCTTGATGTTGCGCCGAAAGTCCACGATCGCAGGCGTCGCCATTGCTCGTCTCCACCGTCTCTGTTTTCCCGATTGTAATCCTTGGCATGCCGCGGCGATCGGGCGTAGGATGGATTCATGGCCAACCGACTGCCTCCAGTTGTCGGAAATTGGTATTCGCATCGCGACAAGGGCGCGTTGTTCCAGGTGGTTGCGCTCGATGAAGTCGCAGGCACCGTCGAAATACAGGAATTCGACGGCGGCCTCGACGAGCTCGACCTCGACGAGTGGCGCACGCTCCTGGTCGAAAGCGCGGCGCAGCCTGAAGACTGGGGCGGCCCGCTCGACGACGTCGAGCCCGACGAGTTCGGCTACACCGACCTGCGGCGAGAGTGACAACCCCGCGTCTGCGCTCGAATCGGCCACCACGACCTGGGAGCAGATCGTCGAAGACGACGACTTCGACGAGCCGATCCACTGACGGGAGATATCCTTGGCAAGCAATGAATCGCTGGTCGCCCGGCGCCAGGCCGCCGTCGCGCGCGGCGTATCGATGGTCCACCCGGTTTTCATCGAGCGCGCGGAAAACGCCGTGCTTTGGGACGCGGACGGGCGTCGCTACGTCGACTTTGCCGGGGGCATCGCCGTGCTCAATACGGGCCACCGCCACCGGCGCGTGCTCGAAGCCGTGCGCGCGCAGCTCGACAAGGTCACTCACACCTGCTTCCAGATCACGCCCTACGAGCCCTACGTCGCGCTCTGCGAAAAGCTGAACGCGCTCGCACCGGGCAAGGGCCCGAACAAGTCGGTCCTGATGTCCACGGGCGCCGAGGCGGTCGAGAATGCGATCAAGATCGCGCGCGCGGCGACCAAGCGCGCCGCCGTCATCGCTTTCTCCGGCGGCTTCCACGGCCGGACTTACATGGCGCTTGCGCTGACGGGCAAGGTGGATCCATATAAAGCGGGCTTTGGCCCCTACCCTGCCGAGGTCTACCACGCGCCGTTCCCGAGCGCGCTGCACGGGATTTCGGTGGAGGATTCATTCCGGTCGCTGGCGACGATATTCAAGTGCGACGTGGCGCCCGACAGCGTCGCGGCCATCATCGTCGAGCCCGTGCAGGGCGAAGGCGGCTTCTACGTCGCGCCGAAGGAATTCATCGTGCGGCTGCGCGAGCTCTGCGACCGGCACGGCATCATCCTGATCGCGGACGAGATCCAGAGCGGCGCGGGCCGCACCGGCAGGATGTTTGCGATGGAGCATTACGGCGTCGCCGCCGACCTCTATACGCTTGCCAAGTCCCTCGGCGGCGGATTCCCGCTCGCTGCCGTCGTCGGCCGCGCCGAAGTGATGGACGCCTGCGGTCCCGGCGGCCTCGGTGGCACTTATGCGGGCAACCCGGTCGCCTGCGCGGCCGCGCTGGCCGTGCTGCAGGTATTTGCGGAAGAGCGGATCTTCGAGCGCGCGGACAGGATCGGCGAGCGCGTCGGCAAGGCGCTCGACGCGATGGCGGCGCGCCACCTGGAAATCGTCGAAGTGCGCCGTCTCGGCGCGATGATCGCATTCGAGCTCGGCGAGGGCGGCGATCCGCACCGCCCGGCCGCGGACCTCACCAAGAAGCTCACGGCTCGCGCGCGCGAGCTCGGGCTGATCCTGCTGTCCTGCGGGGTCTACGGCAACGTCGTGCGCATCCTCGTGCCGATCACGGCCGAGGACTCGGTCGTGGACGAGGGACTCGCGATTATCGCGAAGGCGGCGTCGGAGCTTCTCTCCGACGCCAACGCGACCGTGCCGCGCCTTCGTCCCGCGCGCTGAGGATTTCCCGCCTCAGGCCGCCTTTTTCGCGGCGATGTAGTCGTCCACCAGTTCTTCGAGGATCGGCAGCGGCACTGCGCCGTTCTTCAGCACGACGTCGTGGAAATCGCGGATGTCGAAGCGCGCTCCGAGTGCGCCCTTCGCCTTCTCGCGCAGCTCGAGGATCTTGAGCATGCCGATCTTGTACGACAGCGCCTGGCCCGGGTTGTCGATGTAGCGCTCGGTTTCCTTCGTCGCGTCCTCGACCGTCATCGGGTTGTTGGCCAGCATGTACTCGATCATCTGCTCGCGCGTCCACTGCTTGGAGTGCGATCCCGTGTCGACCACGAGACGGCAGGCGCGCAGCATCTCGTTCTGCAGGCGGCCGAAGTCCTGCATCGGGTCGGTGAAGCGTCCCTCTTCCTTCGCCAGGCGCTCGGCGTAGAGGCCCCAGCCCTCGACGTAGGCGCCGAAGAACGCGAACTTCTGGAAGGTCGGCACGCCCTCGAGCTCCTGCTGGATCGCGATCTGGAAATGATGTCCCGGCGCGCCCTCGTGGTAGGCGACCGTTTCCATTTCGTGCTTCTGCCGGGTCGTCATGTCCTTCAGGTTGACGTAGTAGATGCCCGGCCGGCTGCCGTCCGGCGTCGGCTGGTTGTAGAACGCGATCGGCGCGGTTTCTTCGCGCCATTCCTCGACGCGGCGGACCTCGAGCGGTGCCTTCGGCAGCACGTTGAAGTACTTGCCGACATCGGCGTAGATCGAGTCGATGTATGCCTTCGACTGGTCGAGATACGCCTGCTTGCCCGCATCGGTGTTCGGGAAGAAGTTCGCCGGATCGGTGCGCAGGTGCTTGAAGAAGGCCGGCAGGTCGCCCTGGAAGCCGACTTTCTTCATGATCGCTTCCATGTCTCCCCGGATGCGCGCGACTTCGGCGAGGCCGATGTCGTGGATCTGGCTCGCCGTGAGGTCCGGCTCGGTCGTCCAGAACGCGATCTGCGACTTGTAGAACCCGTCGCCGTCCGGGAGCTTCCAGACGCCATTCGGGCCGGGCGACTTCCCGCGCAGCGACTCGATGGTCGCGAGCATCGCCTCGATGCCGGTTTTCACGGGGCCCTTCATCGCGGCGATGCCCTCGTCGAGCAGGCGCTTCTTCTCCGCGTCCGGGATCTCGAGCTTGTCGACCTTGCTGCGGAAGTCCGCGAGCAGCGCCGAATCCTTGTCGCTGGCGTCGAATGGCGCGCCCGTCAGCACGGCGCGGCCGTCGGACAGCACCGGGTCGAACGAGAAGGAAGTCGGGACGATGCCGCGCTCCGCGGCCATGTTCATCGTCTCGATGCCCTGCCGGGCTGCCGGCTCGAGCAGATTCAGGCGGGAGACGTAGGCTTCGGCGTCCGAAACGTCGGCGACCGCGTGGATGTTCTGCATGAAAGTCGCGAACTGGGTTGCCGGGTTCGAGGTGGTCGCGAATGCATAGTTGTGGAAGCGCCACGGGAAAATCGTCGACCGCGGACTCCTGTTGCAACTCGAAGATGCGGTAGCTGACCTTCATGCCGCTCGAGAGCGCGTCGTACTTGAACTCGGAACGGAGCCTGACGAGGTCGTTCTTGTTCAGTTCGTTCTGGCGATTGGCCTCCTTGTCGGAGAAGTCGCCCCACTTGCCGTAGTCGGGACCCTTCATGCCGAGCTGGGCCTGGAAGATCGGGCTGTCCTTCAGGTTGCGCTGGAACACTTCCTCGAAGAACGCGGCGAGCCGCGCGTCTTCGGTCGCGGGCTTCGCGGCCGCGGCCGCTTCCTGGGCGATCGCTGGCATTGCGGCGAGGCCCATCATCACGAGGCCGCAGGCAAACGCGGCAAGCTTTCCGTGGAACGCGGTCATTCAAATCTCCTTGGTGGAATCCGCAGCCAAACTAGTGGCAAGCGCGAGCCTGCGCACTGTCTCTGGTCGCGGCATTCCGGCATCTTGGCTCAAATGGATGGTGGCCGGGAAGAGCATTGCAAAGCCGAGATAACGGGCTGATCCACAAGACGTGCTGCCGCAGGATGCGGCCGCGGGGATCAACTACCGCACTCGCGTCAGACGCTGGATTTCCATGCCCGGTTGATCGCGGCTGCGGCGCGCTGAGGGGTCAGCCAAGGCTGACCCAGGAACGACGAAGCCCGTGCTTTGAGCCACGGGCTTCGTTTGGCGTCAGGTCAGGGGGCCGGCTTGAACGGAATGACCTTGTGGCTCAGCGTAAACAGGATGTTCTCGCCGCGCGCCAGGTGATCGCCGTTGTAGTTGAATGGATTCGTCGGGTTCGTCGAGTACGTCGACGAATTCACCTTATTCAGGAAATCCTGAATTTTCTTTCGAGCAATGACCGGATTATTTGCGGCGAGGGCGGCGGCCGCGGCGTCCAGCTGCGAAAGCATGGCCTGCTCAACCGAAGCCGAAATCCTGATGTTGTCGCGGGCATCTTCCACCGACTGCCGTACCAGCGAAATCTTGTACTGGGTCAACGCGACCATCTCGTTGTACTCCAGCCGCGCTGCCAATGGGGACGACAGGTCCAAAGTCGATGTGCAGGCCGGACCACGAAGTTGGACTTGGCGCGGGTCTTGATGAAGGTGCTGGCGCAACCGGTCGTGAGTTCGGCCGCCGTGCCGTCAAAGTCAGGGCGCGTGACCGGGAACGTCGGTTCGCTTTCCCACATCTCGTTCGCGTCCAGGGACTGCCACACGCCGACGTCCTGCTGCTGCGGGCTCCCGCCGGCCGGGATCGGAGCGTTACAGTCGAAGACATTGCCGGGCAGGATAATGGCCGTTTCGCTCTCGGTGATCACGACGCCCTTGGGAATGTTGATACCTGTCCCCACCGCCCTGACGACCACGAATTTGGGCGAACCGCACAGGTACGTCGGGATCACCAGCTTGCCGCTGCCGCTCCCGCCGCCCGGGAAATTGAACGCATCGTCCTCAAACAGGGTCAGCGGACCGCGAACTCCGCGGATGCCGACACACCTTCCGCTTGCGTTGACTCGCGGGTCCGTGAATTCAAACGCCGTGAACGTGAAACTGCTATCGCCGTTAAACGTCCCCGGCGGGAAGGTCATCGTCTGGCCTTCGACGGTCGTGCAGACCGCTGGTGGTGCGCCAGTGCGGTGGTCGCAACCAGCAGTCACCGTGCGAGGAGTGTCGTACTCGACAATGAAGCCGCCGATCGAAGCCGGCGCCGAGCCTTCGTCATTCCAGAGGCCGAGGTCTGCGCTGTACCGGCCAAGTCGTCAGGTGCTCCTCGTTGCCGCCGGTATTGTTGGGCTCTAGATTGGCGCCGGGTGACCAATTGCTGTAGCCGAGAGTTACGCTCGACCCCGGAACCGGAATCGGCCCTTCGTTGTTCTCCCAACGCCAGCCTTCGTCGGGTTCTGCGGCGCCAGCTTCCTGGAATCCACCGACCCAGACCTGACTCTGCGCCAGGGGAGGGTCGGCGGTCGAGCAGCAACTCATCAACGATCCACTGGTTCTCGCTGGACGAGGTGATGGTCGCCAGGTGCGCCCAGCACGCCTGATTGCTGCGGGAACCCGCCGACGCAGGCTTGGGCATCGCTCCACGTGATTCCCGGGGACGAGTACAGAAAGAAGGTGTGGCCGGTTTCACCGTTGACTGTTGTTAGCCACGAAGGAATTTGGGTTGGGGCAGGTGACAGCGTGCACCGATCCCACGGCAAACAGCGCCGTGAGACCTGCAATCAGGGTGATTCTCTTATCCATGTCTCGGTCCCCTTCTGCGTGCAAGGCCAACGGCGGTTGCACTGTTCTGTGTTTTGTTTACGGCGCGTCTCGGAATCGCCCCCGACCCACTCGCCGTGCAGTCTTCTTGGGCCGAGTCGACCTGAACCAAGGCGACTGCGATTTGTGAACCCTATCACAAATTCGATTGCGAAATGACTGCAACGGCTTGCGTGGCCGGCAGATTATGTCAGTCGGCGTCATCTGATCCCTGCCGGACATTGGCTCGCTTTGGCGCTTACGTCGCGCCGGTGCGTTTGAGGTTGTACTCCGCCGCCCAGCGGGCAGCGTTGTTGACGTTAAGGGGTAGCGCCCCGACGTCGGCCTGCAGCACCGCCAGCCCTTCGAGCAACAGCTTGGCACCCTGCGCGGTCTGCCCCAGGCCCAGCAGCGCGGCGCCTTCGGTGCTGCTCGCGGCCGCGGTACGCCAGTTGGCAGCGCCCAGCGCCGGCAGGCAGATCGCCCGTGCCTCCGCTGCGGCGGTTCGCGCCTCCTCGAAGCGCCCGGTCTCGACCAGCAGCGTGGCCAGCAAGGTCAGCGCGCCAGCGACGTCCGTGTGCTGATTGCCGAGCAGATTCCTCTGCAACTGCAGCACCTCGCGCAGCAGTGGTTCGGCCGCCGCGTAGTCGCCCGCCTCCATCTCCCACATCGCCACATTGGCCATGCCACGTGCCGTCGACGGATGCTCGGGCCCCACCATGCGCCGGTACATGTCGAGCGACTCCTGCATCATCCTGCGGGCGCCCTCGGCGTCGCCCTTGTCGTGCAACACGAAAGCCAGGTTGTTCAGCGCCGCTGCAATGTCCGGGTGTTCGTCGCCGAGCAGCTTGCGCTGCATGGCAATGGCCTCGCGGTACATGGCCGCCGCTTCGTCGTATTTCTTTTCGTCCGTGAGGACATACGCGATGTTGTTGAGGCTCGCCGCGATTTCGGGGTGCGCATCGCCGAGCAGGACGCGCTTCATCTTCAACCCTTCCCGGTACAGCGCTTCGGCCTCCCGATACTCGCCCATGTCGCTCAACACCGTGCCGAGATTGCTCAGCGCCTCGGCCAGGTCCGTGTGCGGCTCCTTGTGCAGTCCCCTCTGCAACTCGACAGCCTGGCGCATCAGAGGCAGGGCATCGTCGTACTTTCCCTGCATATAGTAGTTCAGCGCCAGGCCTTCCAGGCTCTTGGCCACTTCGACGGTGTTGTCGCCGAGCAGCTTGCGCCGCATCGCGAGCGAGTCTCGAAACAATGGCTCGGCGGCTTCGTACTCTCCCTCGCGGAAGAGCAGGTCGGCCAGTTGGTACTGGCTGCGCGCGATGTCGACGTGCTCGGGTCCGAGAAGCTTCTGTCGCAGGTCGAGCGCCTTGCGGTAGTTCGTCTCCGCCTTGTCGTACTCGGCGGTCAGCGTCAGCACCCCGCCGAGCTTCTCGGCCGATTGCGCCACCTCCAGGCTGTCCGCGCCGTAGAGCTCGAGGCGCTTCTGCAGTGCGCTGTCGAGCAGCGACGCGGCCGGCGGGTAGAGCGCAAGACTCGTGTACACCGTCCCCATGGTCTCCATCAGCGTGGCCTGGATCGCCGGCTGCGTGACCAGTTCCGACTCGATGCGCTGCGAGCCCTTGTCGAGGATCTCGCGCGCGGTGATGGTGTTGCCGCGCGCCTCGTTCGGGTCGGAGACCGCGAACAGGCCGACCAGGAAGTTCGTGGTCTGCCGAGCCGTCTCGGCTTCGGTCTCCGCGCGAACACGCTCGCGCTCGGCCTGGTTGCGCGCGATCCAGGCGGCGGCGGCCAGGCCCGAGGTGATCGCCATGCCGACGACCGACGTGGTGACCAGCGCCATCATGCGCCGATACCGCCGGCGCGCCTCGCGCTGCTTCAATTCGTCGAGGCCGATGCCGAGCATGCCCGCGAGCAGCTTGAGCTTGACGTCGAGCTTGCTGTCCTTGCCCTGGCGCGCGTCGGCGGCGATCGGTTCGCTCTTCTCCGTCGTCAGCTGCCCGTCTGCGCCCATCTTGTAGATCAGCGCGTTCGGGAAGCACTCCTGGTCGGCCGTCGCGGGGCTGGCTGAGGAACCGGGCTCGCCGCCGACGATCAGCGCGAAGATTCGGTGCTCGCGGCCGAGTCGCTTGTAGGCGAGGATTTCCTCGTTGACCCACTTCGAGTTTGCCGCCTTGGGCGAGCAGATCACGATCTCGAACGCCGACTGCTCCAACGCGCGTGTCAGTGTGTCGCCGAGGCTCGTTGCCGTGGCGAGTTCGTCGCGATCGCGGAAGACGGGCGCGAAGCGCTCGGGCACCGGGCCGAACTCCGTCTCCCGACCGACGAGGTGCTTCGGCACGCGGTAGGTCTCGAGCGCCTTGTGCAGCCACGTCGCCCACTGCTCGTCGGCATGGCTGTAGCTGATGAAGGCTCGGTACTTGAAGTGCGTATCCATGCCGTGTCTCAACCGAGTCAAATCGCGTCTTTCTGGTCGATTGACCGCTCGCGAAGGATCTTCAGCAACCGGTGCCGCTCCTCGTTGCTTTCGGCGATGTCGCGCCTGGCGCGGGCACTGCGAAGGATACGGTGCATCAAGTCGTGCCGCTTGATCAATTCCGATTCGGCGGTGCCCGTCGCACACGAGGGCAGCCTTGGAGATTTCCCGGATGCTGCCGAACTGGCTGACTCAGAAATGGTGGCTAGGGAGAGAATCGAACTCTCGACCCCGGGGTTATGAATCCCGTGCTCTAACCAGCTGAGCTACCTAGCCACGCGGTGGGAAGGTACCCTCGGGGAGGGCGGGATTGTCGGGACCGTACCCGACGCTGTCAAGGTTCAGGATTCTTGCAGCTGCCTGCGTATCCATGTCTCGGGCAGCTTGGCAACCCCGGCCCGTGCAGTCGCTGGTCATAGCTGATGAACGCGCGTACTTGAACGGGGTGTTCATCGGCGCTTCAGTGCGAACCGCTGAAGCTCCTGATCGAATGCCATTCGATCACCTCCCGCAACAGCGCGCGCTCGGTCCTGAGCACCACGTGCTCGACGCTGTTCCATGTCCGGCTGGAGGCGATCTGCGCGCGGCTGGACTTGCAGGATGGTGCGCATTTCCTGGAAACGCGCCACACGGCGCTGCAGGTCGTTGATCGAAATGATGGAGATGCACGCGGCCGCCACGGCCGGCAGGGCGATCGGCAGGAACACGTTCGTCGTCCCCTCGAGCCATGGCGGCAATTCGGTGTGCAGCGTTCGGGTGATCGCATAGAACGCCGTGAACACAAGGGCCGATACCGTCCCGATCGTAAATCCAGCAGCAAGCCGGCGGTAGAGCGGCTGCGCCCGATTCACCTGCCGGTCGTAATAGGCCAGCTGGTCGTCGATCCTTTTCTCCAGGTAGATTCGCTTGAAGTCCTCGATCGACACCGGCCGGGTCGCGGACGATCGCGTGTGCAGGATGTACAGCGAGCGCGCCAGGCCGCGAGCGCCTGCGAGGTCCAGGTTGTGCAACAACGGAGCCGCTCGCGGCAGGCCCCACGTGGCCAATGCCGAGCGACAGAATTCCGCGGCAAGCCGGCAGCGCACCCAGCTGTGGTGCGAGTGCATCTTGCGGCGCAGCACTATCGCCGCACTGAGGGCGAAGGTGATGCACGACAGCTCGAGCCATGGCAAGGCGAGCAGATGCAGCCCATAACCGACGACCGCCGCGCCGATCACCGTCGCGACGCACATGCGCTACGACCGTTGAGACGATCAGCCGCCGGAACTGCGGAGCGCCATGCGTTGCGTGGTAGTCGCACTTCTGCTGGAAGAGGAAGACGGAGTCCGGTGCCTTGAAGGGATTGACCGCCCAGGCGCTCGTGGCTTCCGGCAGTCCGTTCAGGTCGTCAAGGACGGCATCGTTGGGCTCGAGCCTGCTCCAGTTCTCCTTCCGCAACTCG
Source organism: uncultured Gammaproteobacteria bacterium (assembly GCA_963706895.1). Taxonomy (GTDB): domain Bacteria; phylum Pseudomonadota; class Gammaproteobacteria; order Steroidobacterales; family Steroidobacteraceae; genus SCUD01. Next base: position 441,088 of record CAVPNV010000006.1, read on the forward strand.
TGCGTGACGGCATCGATGATTATCACGGGCTTGCCGGTCGACATGGCATATTGCGACGACGTCTGCAGTTCCGCCCTTGCCCCGCGCGGCATCGCCGTCCCAGAACGCGATCAGCACGTCCGAGCCAATGACCGTCTCGATGCCGCAATCGAGGTAGGCGTCCTTGCGGTCGCCGTTCTGGTTGATGACCTTCAGATGGTCGGCCGTGGCCAGCATTTTTTCCGCAGCAGACCACTCCGCGGGCGTAAAGTCGGCGGCAAACTCCGCGTGCGATAGCGGAAGGATCGCATGCCACGACATCCCGATGGATCGGGCCTGCTGCACGAACAACTGGTCGCCTCCACGCGCGATCGAGGACAAGGCGATCCACTCGCCCGGTACTTCAGCTCGCAGCGAGTCCAGCGCACTGCGAATCGCCCTGGCCGCGCCTGCAGGATCGTCGAGGTGCCGGTGGCCGGTGAATCCAACGGCATGAAACTGCGGAAGCTTTCCGACTGCGGCGACTGGCGCTTTGCTTTCGGCTAGCAACTTGGATGCCGGCACGGGATTGGGTTGTAAAGCCATTAGCTTACATTGAAGCGGAAATGCATGACGTCGCCTTCCCTGTACGACGTACTCCTTGCCTTCGAGGCGCAGGCGCCCGGCCTCGCGCGCGCCGGCCTCGCCCTTGAACGCGACGTAGTCGTCGTAGGCGATCGTCTCGGCGCGGATGAATCCGCGCTCGAAGTCGGTGTGGATGGCGCCCGCCGCCTGCGGCGCGGTCGCGCCCGAGCGCACGGTCCAGGCGCGCACTTCCTTCGGGCCCGCCGTGAAGAATGTCAGCAGGCCCAAGCAGCCTGTAGCCGGCGCGGATGATGCGGTCGAGGCCCGCTTCGTCGAGGCCGAGGTCGGCGAGGAATGCGGCGCGGTCCGCCTCGTCGAGCTCGGAGATCTCCGCCTCGATCGCGGCGCAGACCGCGACGACCGCAGACCCCTCCGCCGCCGCGAGCCTCTCGAGCGCTTCGAGCCGCGGGTTGCCGGTGAATCCGCCCTCGTCCACGTTCGCGACGTACATCACCGGCTTCGCGGTCAGGAGCGACAGCTCGCGGAGCCGCTCGCGCTCGAACTCGTCGAGCGCCATCGCGCGCACCGGCTCGCCCTCGTCGAGCCAGCGCGCGCATGCGCTCAGCGAGTCGCGCCAGCGGATCGCGTCCTTGTCCATGGCCTTCGCGGCCTTGTCGGCGCGCTGCGCGCGCGCGGTCCACGGTCTCGAGGTCGGCGAGCGCGAGCTCGGTGTTGATGATCGCGACGTCCGACGGCCGGGTCGACGCGCCCGGAGACGTGCACGACGTCCGGGTCCTCGAAGCAGCGCACCACGTGCGCGATCGCGTCGACCTCGCGGATGTGGGCGAGGAACTTGTTGCCGAGCCCCTCGCCCTGCGAGGCGCCGGCGACGAGGCCGGCGATGTCGACGAACTCGACCGTGGTCGGCAGGATCTTCTCCGGCTTCGCGATGCGCCGCGAGCGCGGCGAGGCGCGGGTCCGGCACGGGCACGATGCCGACGTTCGGGTCGATCGTGCAGAACGGGTAGTTCTCCGCCGCGATGCCGGCGCGCGTCAGCGCGTTGAACAGCGTGGACTTGCCGACGTTCGGCAGCCCGACGATGCCGCAGCGGATGCCCACTACTGCTGCGCCGCGGGCGGCGGCCGTGTGCAGGCGGTTCATCATCTTCTCCGCGCCCTCGTCGAGCAGGCGCGGGAATTCCGCGACCGCGAGCTCGATCGCCTCGCGCATGAGGCGCTCGTCCACCGCGCTCGCACGCTCGAGCACGTAGTCGATGACCTGGTCGCGGTGGCCCGGATGGCCGATGCCGACGCGGATGCGCCAGAAGTCCTCGCCGAGATGCGCGATGACGTCCTTGAGGCCGTTGTGCCCGCCGGCGCCGCCGCCCACGCTTCAGGCGCGCGACGCCGACCGGCAGGTCGAGCTCGTCGTGCACGACGAGCACCTGGTCGGAAGGGATCTGAAGGTACTCGCAGAACGCGCGCACGGACTGGCCGCTGCGATTCATGAAGCCCATCGGCTTCAGGAGCCACAGCGGCACGCCCGCGATCGTGACGCGGCCGGCGTCGGCGTTGTAGCGGCGTTCCGGCTTCAGGCGGCAGTCATGCCGGCTCGCCAGCTCGTCGACGAACCAGAACCCCGCGTTGTGGCGCGTGTCCTCGTGTTCGACGCCCGGATTGCCGAGGCCGACGACCAGTTGCAGCGGGAGTCCGGCCACGCCTTACTTCTTGCCGTCGCCCTTCTTCGCGTCCTTGGCATCCTTGCCGCCCTTGCCCCGGCGCCCTTCGCGTCGGCGGCAGGCTGAGCGCCGCGGCAGCCGGCGCACCGGCGGCCGGTGCGGCACCCGGAGCGCCAGGCGCCCGGCTGCAGGAGCCGCGCCCGGCACACCGGCAACGGCAGCAGCGGCGGCCTCGTCGACGACCGGAGCTTCCTCCTCCTCGACGCGCGGCATGTGGATCGAGGCGACGGGACCGTCGCGGCCCGCGAGCAGTTCGACGAGCTCGACGCCCGCCGGCAGCTTGAGGCCGGAGAGCTTGACGACCTGGTTGATCTCGAGCCCGGAGACGTCGACTTCGACGAACTCCGGCAGGTCCTTCGGCAGGCAGGTGACCTCGACGTCGTTGCGCACGTGCGAGAGCACGCCGCCCTGCTCCTTGACGCCCTTGGACTCCGCGCCGCCCTTGAAGTGCAGCGGCACCTGCATCTGATCTTCTCGTCCTCCAGCACGCGCTGGAAGTCGATGTGCATGATCTGGTTCTTGTACGGGTGGCGCTGCACGTCCTTGAGCACCGCGGCCTGGCTGCTGGCTGCCGACCTTGAGCGCGACGATGGTCGAGTAGAAGCGCTCGTTGTCCATCAGCTGCGCGAGCTTGGTGTGGTCGACGCAGCAGCGCGCGCGCGTCGCGCTTGCCCCCGTAGAGGATCGCCGGGACCTTGCCGAGATGACGCAGGCGGCGGCTCGCACCCTTGCCCTGGTCTTCCCGGAACTCGGCGTCGAGTTCGAAGGAAATCTTCATGTCATTACTCCAGTGTTAATCCACGTACAGCGAACTGACGGATTCCTCGTCCCGGATCCGCCGCATCGTCTCCGCAAGCAGCTCTGCGACCGAGAGCACGCGGATGCGCTTGCACTTCCTCGCCGCTTCGCCGAGCGGAATCGTGTCCGTCACGACGAGCTCGTCGAGCGCGGAGGCGCCGATCCTCTCCACCGCCTTGCCCGACAGCACCGGGTGCGTGATGTAGGCGATCACGCGCTCCGCGCCTTCGTCCTTCAACGCCTGCGCCGCCTGGCAGAGCGTCCCCGCGGTGTCCACGAGGTCGTCGACCAGGATGCAGGAGCGCCCGCGCACGTCGCCGATGATGTTCATCACCTGCGACTCGTTGGCGCGCTGGCGGCGCTTGTCGATGATCGCGAGGTCCGCGTTGTCGAGCCGGCGCGCGAGCGCCCTCGCCCGCACCACGCCGCCGACGTCCGGCGACACCACGATCATGTTGTCGTACTTCTGCTTCCACACTTCGCCGAGCAGCACCGGCGAGGCGTACACGTTGTCCACGGGCACGCCGAAGAATCCCTGGATCTGGTCGGCATGCAGGTCCACCGTCAGCACGCGGTCGACGCCGGCGCAGCCGATCATGTCCGCGACCAGCTTCGCCGTGATCGGCACGCGCATCGCGCGCTGGCGGCGGTCCTGCCGCGCATAGCCGAGGTACGGGATCACCGCGGTGATCCGCCCGGCCGAGGCGCGCCGGCAGGCGTCGGCCATCACCAGCAGCTCCATCAGGTGCTCGTTCGCCGGCGGGCAGGTCGACTGCACCAGGTAGACGTCCTTGCCGCGGACGTTCTCCATGATCTCGACCTGGATCTCGCCGTCGCTGAACCGCCCCACCATGGCGCGGCCGAGCGGCTGCATCAGGTGGCGCGCGATTTCCTGCGCGAGCACCGGATTCGCGTTGCCCGTGAACACCGCCATCGTGGACTGGTCCACGTGCCTCTCCTCAGGCGTTCAATCTGGCTGGGGTGGAAGGATTCGAACCTTCGTATGACGGGATCAAAACCCGTTGCCTTACCACTTGGCGACACCCCATTTTCAAATCTTCCCGCTTCCGCGGGATCGCTCCGCCGCCAGGCGCTCCTGCAGCGGCGAGCGGTCGAGCCCACGGGCCACGAAACCGCGCCACTCCGGTCGGCAGGCCGGCGAGAGCCGCTTCTGCTGCTCCGCGATCGGCGAATGCCGCGAACACGCAACTGCCCGTGCCCGTCAGTCGCGCCTCGCCCCGCTCGGAGAGCCAGGCCAACGCCTGGCGCACTTCGGGACTGCGCCCGGTCACCACCGGCTCGCAATCGTTGTGTCCACCTGCCTTCAGGAAGCCGCGAATTGTCGTCTCGGGAGTTTTCCTTGTCAATTCAGAAGCCTGAAACACTTCGGCCGTGCTGATCCCGACCCCCGGAAAGACGATGGCGTAGTGCCTTTCGGGCAGTTCCAGGGGGGTCAGGCGCTCGCCGACCCCTTCGCCCCAGGCGCTTCTCCCGTGGACGAACAAGGGCATATCGGCCCCGAGCTCGAGGCCGATCGCTGCGAGCGCGGCAGGATCGAGCCGCAAGCCCCAGATTTCATTGAGGGCTACGAGTGTCGTCGCCGCATCCGAGCTGCCGCCGCCGAGCCCGCCCTGGACTGGGAATGCGCTTCTCGAGCCGGATGTCGGCACCAAGGCCCGGACCGCGGCCTCCTTGCTAAGGCGCTGCGCCGCGCGCAGGCACAGGTCCTCGGCAGCCGGGACCTCCAGCGGGACCGGCGATTCGCCGGATTTCGCCATCCGCGCGCGCCGTGAAGTGCAGGCGATCCGAAAGTTCGACGAGTTGAAAGGCAGTCTGTATCTCGTGGTAGCCATCCGGTCGGCGGCCCGTGACGTGCAGGAACAGGTTCAGCTTGGCCGGCGCAGGCCAGGCCGCGCGGGTTCATGGCGAGAGTCGCCAGTCCGAAACGGCAACGCGCAGGCGCAGGCCCCGGTCGTCATTTCCATCCGCGCCGGCAGCGCGAGCGAGCCGACCGGCTGGTAGCGGTCGTAGCGAACCTGCCAGCCGGACTGAGCAAGGCTTGCGAGCCGCCGGTCTTCGCCGAGCGATCTCCTCATGCGGAATGCCGGGCGCAGGCGCGCCGACAAGCCAGTAACGCATCTCTTTCACCGGCAGCGATTGGCCCGGGCCCGAAGTGCTCGTCGATGATTTGCTGCGTCCTCGTCGCGTAGTCGTCGCCGCTCGCGGAGACGACGGACTGGTCGCCTTCGACGCGGATGTCCATCGCTTGCCGCCCATGGGACCGGAGAGCTCGATGTCGGCAGTGGCGCCCTGCTGCGACCAGTCGAATCCGCCCGAGAAACCGTCTTCCCCGGCTGCGACGGCGATGCGACCGTGCAGCGTCCAGGCTTCGAGCGCCTGCAGCTCCTGCGCGTCGTGCCGGCCAGTCGTCAGTCGCGCCCGGCGGAGGCAAGCGTGGCGCAGCCGCTCGCAAGAAGCGCAAGGGCGCAAGGCCGCCAGCCGGAGCTTCACTGGGCGCGGCGCTCGATCGCGCGCTTGAGCGGCGGGCTGTCAGGATTCGCCGGCGAGCGCCTCGTCCCACAGCTTCCTTGCCTCGCCCTCGCGCCCCATGCGCCAGAGCGTTTCGCCAAGGTGCGCGGCGACCTCGGGGTCTTCCGAATTTTCCCAGGCACGCTCGAGCCAGGTCCGGCCCTCTTCCAGGTTGCCCGCCTGCACGAGCGCCCAGCCCATCGAGTCCTGGATTGCGTAGCTGTCGGGCTTCGCCGCGATCGCGCGCTCGATCAGGCGCCGGCCCTCTTCGACCGATTTCGTTCGATCGACGAGCGTGTAGCCGAGTGCGTTCAACGCCATCGGGTCGTTCGGGCGTCGCTCGGCAACAAGGCGCATGTCCTCGACGGCATCCGGCACGCGATCGAGGCGCTCGAGCAGGAAACCGCGCGCAAGCAGCAGGCCGTCGTCGGGCAGGACCGTGCGCACGCGGTCGATCAGCGCGATTGCCTCCTCGCCGTGGCCCTCCTCGGCGAGAATCGCTGCGACGCCCGAGGCGACATCCGCAGTCCCCGACGGCGCGGACTCGAGGAAGTCGTCGATGATCATCTCCGCGAGTTCCGGCGCGCCCTCCTCGCGAAGAAGGCGGTAAGCCCGAAGTTGCGCAGCGAGCGCGCGACCGCCCGACTCGATGCCCTGATACAGGCGCGCGGCATCCGCCTTTTTTCCGCGCTCCTCCGAAATGCGTGCACGCTGCCAGCGCAAGCCCTCGGCCTGCTGCGGATCGCGCCCCGCCTCGTCCACGAGCCGCGCCGCATCGTCGAGGCGCTTCTCGTCGATCGCGATCGACGCAAGCGCCGCGGCGGCGTCGGCCGAGGCCGGCCCGCCGGAACGGCGGAGCTCATCGAACAGGGCGACAGCCTCGGCACGCTTGTCCTCGCCGAGCAGCTGCCAGGCATGGCCGAGCCGCATGAACGGGTCGCCGGCTCGCAGCAAGCCGTGCGGAGTGAGCGAGCGCTTCCTCGTTGCGGCCGACGGTCGTGAGGGCGCGGACGCGTGCGAACTCTGCCTGCGGATAATCGGGTCGCAGCGCGAGCGCCCGTTCGGCGGCAGCAAGCGCCTTTGCCCCGTTCTCCGCGCGCTGCCAGAGCATGCTCGCGGCGTATTGCGCTTCGGGAAGGTCCGCGTCGGCCACGACGAGCGTGTCCATCACGCGCGCGGCGCCGGTCTCGTTGCTCTCGGCGGAAAGGATTCCGAGCAGCACGAGGTAGCCGCGTCCCCGGTCCGCATACGAGGTCTTGAGCAGCTCCGCGAAGCGCGCCGCTGCGGCATCCTCGTCATAGAGGCGCAGCAGGCCGGTCGCGAGGTAGCGCCGCGCGACTTCGCTTGCCGGTGCGAGCTCGAGCCAGCGATTTGCCGACTCCACGGCGCGCTCGAGCTGCAGGTTGTCGTAGGCCGCGCGCGTCGCTCGCTCCGCGACCGCGGCATCGGTGCTCTCGCGCGCGGCGCAGGCGTATTGCCGGGCGGCGTCGGGCCAGGCGCCGCGCTCGAGCGAACGTTCCGCGTCGACGGAAAGCGACCAGGCATCGCCGCGAGGGCAGCTCTCGACGGCCGCGCGCGCCGGAATGGCGCGGAATCGCGAGCAGGAGGGCTGCCCCCAGAAATGATGGAACGTGCATCACGGCACTATAGCCCAGCGCTTGTGCTGCCGGGATCGTTACCGGACAATCCGGCGGATTTCCGCAGCCGGCACATCATGTCGCTCCTTGTCCTCGGATTGAATCACCGCACCGCGCCGATCGAGGTGCGCGAACACATCGTGTTCGACGCGGCGCGGCTGCCGCGCGCGCTCGCTTCCCTGCGCGCTCTGCCCGGACTTTCCGAGGCGCTGATCGTATCCACCTGCAACCGGACCGAGATCTATTGCGTAGGCGGCGGTGCCGAACCCGTCGCTGCATGGCTCGTCGCGGAATCCGGCGGCAACCGGGCGGTGGCCGATTGCCTGTACCGGATCGAGGGAGCGGACGCCGCGCGCCACGCTGTTCTCCGTCGCCGCCGGCCTCGACTCGCTGATCCTCGGCGAGCCGCAGATTCTCGGGCAGCTCAAGGACGCCTACCGGGCGGCGCAGCAGCGCGGGCACGGCAGGATCGCAGCTCAATCGCCTGTTCCAGACGAGCTTTGCCGTCGCCAAGCGCGTTCGCACGGAAACGGCGATCGGCGCAAGTGCGGTGTCCGTCGCCTCCGCCGGCATTCAGCTCGCGCGCCGCGTGTTCGCGGGATTCGAGCGACATACGGCGCTCCTGGTCGGCGCCGGCGAAATGATCGAGCTCTGCGCCCGGCACCTGCATGCCCAGAAAATCGGGCGCATGATCATCGCGAACCGGAGCGCAGGCCGTGCCGAGCGAATCGCAGAGGGTCTCAAGGCCTCCGCGATCGGGCTCGACGCGCTCGCTGCGCACCTGCCGCAGGCCGACCTCGTCGTTTCCTCCACCGCGCGCCCGGGACTCGTGATTGGCCTCGACGAGGTCAGGCGAGCGCTCGACGAGCGCCGGCACCGGCCGATGTTCATGCTCGACCTCGCCGTACCGCGCGACATCGATCCGCGCGTCGGCGAACTCGAGGACGTCTACCTCTACACGATCGACGACCTGCGGCATGGTCGTCGACGAGAACGTCAAGGCGCGACAGGACGAAGCGGCCGCGGCACGCCGGCTCATCGACGAGGACGTCGCCGGATACATGGCGGGCCTCAAGGTCCTGGATGCCGTGCCGGCAATCCGGGAGCTTCGCGGCCAGGCCGAGACGGCGCGCGACGCAGCTGCTCGAAGAAGCGCGACGCCTGCTCGCGGCCGGCCATCCGCCAGACGCGGTGCTCGAGCAGCTCGCCTCCGTCGCTCACCAACAGGCTGCTGCATGCGCCATCGGCGGCGCTGCGCGCGGCCGCCGAATCCGGCGATGCCTCGCTCGCCGAGGCGGCCGCGCGTCTCTTCCGCACGCGGCGCGAGATCCGCAATGAGGGAAGCGATACGCCGCCGTCTCGAGCGTGTCGCCGACCGCCGCGCAGAGATCGAGCGCATGCTCTCCGACCCGGAGGTCCGGTCGCGCTCCGACCGGTTTCGCGAACTGTCCATGGAATTTGCGCGCATCGACCCGATCGCGCGCGGCCTCGCGCGCCTGATGGGCCGCGAGCGCGAGCTCGCCGCGGCGCGCGCCGATGGCCGCCGACCCGGACTTGCGCGCGCTCGCGGAGCAGGAGGTCGCTGCGCTCGAAATCGCGGCTGCGGACGATGAGCTGGCGCTTCAGCGAATGCTGGTGCCGGTCGATCCGCTCGACGACCATAATGTCTTCCTCGAGATCCGGGCGGCCGCGGGCGGCGACGAGGCCGCGATCTTCGCGGGCGACCTGCATCGCATGTACTCGCGTTTCTCGGAGCGGCAGGGCTGGACGGTCGAGCTGCTTTCGGAGAGCCGCGGCGAGCACGGCGGCTACCGCGAAGTAATCAGCCGCATCGCGGGGCGCAGCGTGTACTCGAAGCTCAAGTTCGAGTCGGGCACGCACCGCGTCCAGCGCGTGCCGGCAACCGAGTCGCAGGGACGGATCCACACCTCGACTTGCACGGTCGCCGTGCTGCCGGAGATCGCGGAGGTCGAAAGCGTCGAGATCAACCCGGCGGAACTGCGCATCGATACCTACCGCTCATCGGGCGCCGGCGGCCAACACGTCAACAAGACGGATTCCGCCGTACGCATCACGCACCTTCCGACGGGCATCGTCGTCGAATGCCAGGATGAGCGCTCCCAGCACAAGAACCGCTCGCGCGCGATGTCGCTCCTGCGCGCGCGGCTGCTCGCAGCGGAACGCGAGCGCAGGTCGGCCGAGAAGGCCGAGAAGCGCCGGCTGCAGGTCGGCACCGGCGACCGCTCCGAGCGCATCCGCACCTACAATTTTCCGCAGGGGCGACTGACCGACCACCGCATCGAGCTCACGCTCTACCGGCTCGACAGCATCGTGGACGGCAACCTCGACGAAGTGATCGAGACGCTCGCGCGCGAACACCAGGCTGAAGAGCTGGCCGCACTCGAATGACGCGCGCCGCCGACGCGCTCGCCGCACTGCGCGAGCGGCTCGTGCAATCTCCCCGACCGCCGCGCTCGATGCCGAAGTACTGCTGGCAATGGTGCTCGGCACGGGCCGGGCGGCGCTCGCGGCGGACCCGGACCGGACGCTGGACGCGGCGCAGTCGGCCGCGCTCGAATCGCTCGCGAGCCGCCGGCTCGCCGGCGAACCGGTCGCCTACCTGGCCGGGCGGCGCGAATTCTGGTCGCTCGAGCTCGAAGTGACGCCCGATGTCCTCGTGCCGCGGCCGGAGACGGAACTGCTCGTCGATCTCGCGCTCGCGGCAATCTCGCGGCATGGCGCGCCCGTCGGTGCTCGACCTTGGCACCGGCAGCGGCGCGATCGCGCTCGCCATTGCCTGCGAGCGCAAGGATGCCGTCGGTCACCGCGACCGACATCAGCCCCGCGGCACTTGCCGTCGCCAGTCGAAACGCGGATCGCCACGGGATCCGGAACATCCGCTTGGTCCAGGGTTCCTGGTACGAGCCGCTCGCGGGCGCACGCTTCGACGCAATCGTCTCGAATCCTCCCTACGTCGAATCAGGCGACCCCGCGCTGGCGGCGCTCGCGCACGAGCCGCGTCTCGCACTTGTCGCCGGACCGCGCGGCCTCGAGGCGATCGAGGCCGTTTGCGCCGGGGCCGGCGCGCACCTCGCGCTCGGCGGTCGCCTGCTCATCGAGCATGCCGCGGGCCAGGGTGCAGCCGTGCGCGGCCTCATGAAGGCCGCCGGCCTCGGCGGCGTCGAGACCCACCGGGACCTCGCCATGCTCGAGCGCGTGACTGCGGGCGCGATGCCGCCCGAGGCATTAGAATCGTCGCGATGACGGGAGGAACATTGATGATCAAGTTTGAAACGACGCATGGCGACTTTACGGTGGAGCTCGATGAGAAATCGGCGCCGATCTCTTCGAAGAATTTCCTCCGCTATGTCGACGAGGGATACTTCGACGGCACGATCTTCCACCGCGTGATTCCCGGATTCATGATCCAGGGCGGCGGGTTCACGGCCGACATGGAACACAAGGCCGGCCACGAGCCGATCCGCAACGAGGCGGACAACGGTCTCAAGAACCTGCGCGGCTCGCTCGCCATGGCGCGCACCAACGACCTGCACAGCGCGACCTCGCAGTTCTTCATCAATCTCGTCGATAACGACTTCCTCAATAACCGCACCGGCAACTTCGGCTATGCCGTCTTCGGCCGCGTGGTCGAGGGCATCGACGTGATCGACAAGATCGCGAAGCTGAAGACGGGCCGACGCGGCGGTCACGACGACGTCCCTGCCGAGGCGGTCGTCATCAATTCGGCACGGCGCTCGAGCGCCGCCTGACGCGCGACAGCCGATGAAGCGCCGCTCCCTGCCGGCGCGGCTTGCCCGGTGGGTGATGACCGCGATCCTCGGTCGCGGCCATTGCGAGCATCCTGGCGGTCGCCGCTTTCCGCTGGCTGCCCGTTCCGACGACGGCCTTCATGATCGGCGGAGCGCGTTGCCGCTCCCGGCGATGGGCCGCCGCTCGACCAGCAGCATGACTGGGTGCCCTGGACGCAGATCTCGCGCCACGCGGCGGTCGCCGTGATCGCGGCCGAGGACCAGAAATTCCTCGTGCACGGCGGCTTCGACTTCGCGTCGATCGAGAAGGCGGTGACGGACGCGCAGAGCGGCCGGCGCCTGCGCGGTGCGAGCACCATCAGCCAGCAAGTCGCGAAGAACCTCTTCCTGTGGTCAGGCCAGAGCTGGATCCGCAAGGGGCTCGAAGTCTGGTTTACCGTCTGGATCGAGTTGCTGTGGCCGAAGGAGCGAATCCTCGAGGTCTATCTCAACAGCGCGCAGTTCGGCCGCGGCGATCTGGGGCGTCCAGGCGGCGAGCCGCCAGTACTTCAGGAAGGACGCTGCACGCCTCAGCACCAGGAAGCCGCGCTCCTCGCGGCCGTCCTGCCAAGCCCCACCCGCTATCGCGTCGTGAATCCCGGCCGCCTACATGCGCGGACGCCAGGCCTGGATCGTCGGCCAGATGCAGCGCCTGATCCGCGCCGGCGTGCTGCAACGCTTGACGTAAGGGGACTGTCACCTTTGTTCGCTCTGGAACAAAGGTGACTGTCCCCTCTGGATCCCTCACCCCTTGCTTGAGCGCGTCCGCGAGCTGGTCGCGCATCGGGAGGTTCCGGATCCGCACGCCCGTCGCGGCGAATATCGCATTCGCGAGTGCGGGTGCCGCGGTCGGAATCCCCATTTCGCCGCAACCGGAGGGACTCTCGGAGGAGTCAATGACGTGCACTTCGACGTCGCTTCGGCATCTGGCCCATCAGCGCGAGCGGATAGCCGTCGAAGTTCGATTGCTCGACGCGCCCGTCCCTGATCGTGATCTCGAGGTTGAGCGCGGTCGAAAGGCCGTCGATCGTGCCGCCCTGCATCTGCGCGCGATGCCGAGCGGATTGACGGGCCGCCCGACATCGACCGCGCAGACGACGCGCTCGAACGCGAGCTCGCCCTGCGGCGACACGGCGATCTTCGATCGCGTGCGCTGCATAGCCGCCAAAGGTGAAGTGCGCGGCAAGCCCGATGCCGCTGCCGCGCGGCAGCTTCCGGCCCCAGCCGATCTCGCGCGCGACGCGCTCGAGCACCGTGCGAAGCCGCGCCGGTGCTGAACTTCGGCCCGCCGTGCTGCGCGTAGTCGAACACGCGGTCCGGCCCGTAGCATCGCGAGCCGCAGCGCGAGCGGATCCTGCTTCGTCGCGTGCGCGACCTCGTCGAGGAAGCTCTGCACGACGAAGGCGTTCGCCGTGTGCGCCGGCGCGCGCCAGGAACCCCGCGGAATGCCGCTCGTAACCGCATGCCACTCGAGCCGGTAGTTCGGCACGAGATAGGCCGGGAAGTCATCCGGGTAGAGTTCGGGTCCCCACATGTCTTCCGGCTTCACGCCCGCGCGCCGGTAGTACTTCGAGGCGCTCGCGAGCCGGTGGGTCCAGCCGTTGACCCGGTCGTCCGCGTCGAGCGTCGCCGATCAATTCGTGATGACCGAATGGCCGGTAGAAGTCGTGCTGCAGGTCGTCCGGTGCGGGTCCAGACGAGCTTGATCGGCCAGCCGGTCGCCTTCGAGACGAGCGCGGCCTCGGCCACGAAGTCGTTCGTGAGCCTGCCGCCCGAAGCCGCCACCGACGCGGGTCATCTCGACGCTGATCGCGGACCGCGGGATGCCCGTCACCGTGTTGACGGCGCCGCTGCGCTCCGCCCGGCTGCTGCAAGGGCGCGACCACGCGCGCCCGGTCCGACATGACGTGGACGAAGGCACACGGAGCCTCGAGCGGCGCATGGCTCACGAACGGGCTGGCGGTAGCGGGCCTTGACGACTGCGGGCCGCATCGAGCCGCGCCGCGTCGAAATTGCCGTCGTTGCGGACGACCAGGCCGGTCTTCTTCAGGAGCTCGGTGCACTGCGCATCGAGCGCCGCGCTCGATTCGGCCGCAAACGGGCCGCGCGTCCACTCGACCTTCAGTGCCTCGCGGCCCTTGAGCGCGGACCAGGTGTCGTCGGCGACGACCGCGACGCCGGTCGCGAGGTTGGTCGCGATCGGCTCGCCAGGCTTCGGGCCGGGCACGACGATCACGGCGCGCACGCCCGGCACCGCGCGCGCGGCGCTGTCGTCGAGGCTCGCGATCTCGCCGTCGAAGTAAGGGCAGCGAAGCATGACGGCGGTGCGGGCATCCGGCTCGTAGACGTCGATGCCGTATCGCGCGCGGCCCGTGACGATTTCCTCGGCGTCGACGACGCGCTGCGGCCGGCCGATGATCCGGTACTCGGCTGGCGCCTTCAGCGGCACCGGCTCCGCGGGCAGCGCGAGTTTCGCGGCCTCGGAGACGAGCTCGCCATACGAAAGCCTGCGGCCATCCGGATGCAATGCGTGGCCGTCGCGCGTCTGCACGTACGCCGCTTGCGATGCCCCATCGCGCGGCCGCCGCCTCGCGCATGAGCCAGCGGCCTTGCGCACCGAACTGGCGCAGCTCCGCCCAGGCGTCCGGGATGCTGGTGCTGCCGCCCGCGCCCTGCGCGCCCCAACGCCAGCGCGGCTTGAGCGCCGCTGAAGTCGATGCTGAGCGGCATCTGCTCGACCGTCACTTGCGACCAGTCTGCGTCGAGTTCATCGGCGAGGATCATCGGCAGCGAGGTCTTGACGCCCTGCCCGATCTCCGCGCCGGTCGCGCCGATGACGACGCGATTGTCCGGCTCGATGCGGATGAGGACGCCGAGCGGGTTCTCGGGAACAGGTGCGCGGTGCATCGGCGGCCCACGCGCCTTGCGTCGCGGCCGGCGCGAGGACGAGCGCGCCCGACGCAGAGAGCGACACTTGCAGGAAGTGCCGCCGCGAGACGACCGCCGCGAGCGCGTTCATTTCGATGTCAGCGCTGCGGCGCGCGCGATTGCGCGCCGGATGCGGACGTAGGTTCCGCAGCGGCAGAAGTTCGTGATCGAGTCGATGTCCGCAGGTGCCGGATCGGGATTGCGCTCGAGCAGTGCGACCGCTGCCAGGATCTGGCCGGCCTGGCAGTAGCCGCACTGGGCCACGTCCTCTTCGATCCAGGCCTTTTGCACGGCGTGCAGGCCGTCCTTGCCGAGCCCCTCGATCGTGGTGACGCGAGCGGCCCGCGAGCGACGCGACCGGCAGCCATGCAGGAGCGCATCGCGGCGCCATCGACGAGCACGGTGCAGGCGCCGCAGAAGCCGCCGCCGCAACCGAACTTGGTCCCGGTGAGGCGGGCGTGATCGCGCAGGTACCACAGGAGCGGCATGTTGCCGTCGCCCCCGAAATCATGCTCCACGCCATTGACGGTGAAGCGGATGCTCACGATGGGCGAAGCTTACTCAATCGCAGGCAGGCCGCGCTCGCGCTTCATCCCGGATGTAGCCCGGTCCGGCGCGCCTCAGGCGGCATCCGCCTCTGAATCGCGGCCGAGGATCGGCGCCAGCCAGCGGCGCGCGTCGGCCACGGCGATGCCCTTGCGTCGCGCGTAATCCTCGAGCTGGTCGCCGCCGATCGTGCCGACGGCGAAGTAGCGGGCTTCAGGGTGCGAAAAGTACCAGCCGCTCACCGACGCCGTCGGGTACATCGCATACGACTCGGTCAGTCGTATCCCGACCGCGGCCTCGGCATCGAGCAGGCTCCAGAGTGCCGCCTTCTCGGTGTGTTCGGGACAGGCCGGATAACCCGGCGCCGGGCGGATGCCGCGGTATTCCTCGCGGATCAAGCTGCTCGCCCGTCAGGCGCTCGTCTGGCGCATAGCCCCAGAACTCGCGCCGCACGCGCTCATGAAGCGATTCCGCGAGCGCCTCCGCGAGGCGGTCGGCAAGCGCCTTGAGGATGATCGCGCGAATAGTCGTCATGCGCGGCTTCGAAGCGTGCGACGTGCGCCTCGATGCCGAGGCCCGCGGTCACCGCGAATGCGCCGATGTAGTCGGCAACGCCCGCGTCCTGCGGCGCGACGTAGTCCGCCAGGCAGAACTGCGGCTGGCCCGCGGGCTTCACCTTCTGCTGGCGCAGGTGGTGCAGCGTCGCGAGCGGGCGGCCATGTGCCGCGTCTTCGAATAGACCTGGATGTCGTCGCCGACGGCGCGCTGCCGGGAAAAAGCCGAGTACCGCGCGTGCCGTGAGCCATCGCTCGCGGATGAGCAGCTCGAGCATGCTTTGCGCGTCCTTCCAGAGCGCGCTCGCCGCCGCGCCACGGACCGGGTCCTCGAGGATGCCCGGAAACTTGCCGGAGAACTCCCAGGCATTGAAGAACGGCATCCAGTCGATGTACCGGACGAGATCCTGCAGCGGCACGTGCCTCGAGTCCTGCGTCCCGAGGAAGCGCGGCACCGGCGGCGCATACGCGCGCCAGTCGTATTGCGGCGCGGCCGCGCGCGCCGCCGCGAGCGTGAGGCCCTCCGGGCCTGGCGCTTGCGACCCGCATGCTGCGCGCGCCGGTTCGCGTGCTCGGCCCGCACGCGCTCGAAAAAGCCGGCGCGCGCGTCTTCCGTGATGAGCGTCTGGCAGACGCCGACCGACGCGCGAGGCGTCCTTCACATAGACGACCGGCCGCGTTCGTACTGCGGTTCGATCTTGCACCGACGTGTGCGCGGGCGATGTCGTCGCGCCGCCGATCAGGAGCGGCATCGTCGAATCCCTGGCGCTGCATCTCGTGCGCGACATGGACCATTTCATCCAGCGACGGCGTGATCAGTCCCGACAGCCCGATCATGTCCGCGCCTTCGCGCGCGCGCGGTCTCGAGGATGCGCTCCGCCGGAACCATCACGCCGAGGTCGATGACCTCGAAGTTGTTGCACTGGAGGACGACGCCGACGATGTTCTTGCCGATGTCGTGCACGTCGCCTTTGACCGTCGCCATGACGATCTTGCCGTTGCTGCGCGCGCGCTCCGCCCTGCTCCCGCTCGATGAACGGAACGAGGTGCGCGACCGCCTTCTTCATCACGCGCGCCGACTTGACGACCTGCGGAAGGAACATCTTTCCCGCGCCGAACAGGTCGCCGACGACGTTCATGCCGTCCATCAGCGGACCTTCGATCACGTCGAGCGGCCGCGCTGCCGCGAGGCGCGCCTCTTCGGTATCGTCGATGACGAACTCGTCGATGCCCTTGACGAGCGCATGCTCGAGCCGCTTGCCTACGGGCCACTGCGCCAGGCGAGGTCCTCGCCGCGCTTCTCGGCCGCTTCGCCGCTTGAAACCGCCCGGCGATCTCGAGCAGGCGCTCGGTGGCATCCGGCCGGCGGTTCAGGATCACGTCCTCGACGCGCTCGCGCAGCTCGGGCGTCGATCGCCTCGTAGATCGCCGAGCTGGCCGGCATTGACGATGCCCATGTCATGCCCGCGTGGATCGCGTGATACAGGAACACCGAATGCATCGCCTCGCGCACGGCGTCGTTGCCGCGGAACGAGAACGACACGTTGCTGACGCCGCCGCTGACGTCAGCGCATGCGGGCAGCGTTCGCTTGATCGCGCGTCACGGCCTCGATGAAGTGCGACGGCCGTAGTCTGCATGCTCTTCGATGCCCGTCGCGACCGCGAAAATGTTCGGGTCGAAGATGATGTCCTCGGGCGCGAAGCCCGCCTTCTCCGTCAGCAGCCGGTAGGAGCGCTCGCAGATCGCCACCTTGCGCTCGACGCGTGTCCGCCTGGCCCTACTCGTCGAAAGCCATGACGACGACCGCGGCGCCATAGCGCGCGCACGCTTGCGCGCATGCTCGAGGAACGGACCCTCGCCTTCCTTGAGGCTGATCGAGTTGACGATCGCCCTTGCCCTGGAGGCACTTGCAGCCCCGCCTCGATCACCGACCATTTCGACGAATCGATCATGACCGGCACGCGCGCGATGTCCGGCTCGGAGGCGATCAGGTTCAGGAACCGCGCCATCGCCGCCTCGGAGTCGAGCATGCCCTCGTCCATGTTGACGTCGATGATCTGCGCGCCGTTCGCGACCTGCTCGACGCGCGATCGCGAGCGCCGCCGTTGTAGTCGTCGGCCTCGATCAGCTTGCGGAACTTCGCGGAGCCCGTGACGTTCGTGCGTTCGCCGACGTTGACGAACAGGCATCTCCGGCTCGATGTTGAGCGGCTCGAGGCCCGAGAGGCGGCAGCGCCGCGGCACTCTCGCGGGAACTCGCGCGGCGGCAGTCCCGCCACGGCCCGCGCGATGTGGGCGATATGCTCGGGCGTCGTGCCGCAGCAGCCGCCGACGATGTTCACGAGGCCGCTCCGCGCGAACTCGCCGAGCTGGGCGGCCGTTTCCGCCGCCTGTTCCTCGTAGTCGCCGAACGCATTCGGCAGTCCCGCATTCGGGTAGGCGCTCACGTAGCAGTCGGCGACGCGCGCGAGCTCCTCGACATGCGGACGCAGCTGCTTCGCGCCGAGCGCGCAATTGAGCCCCACGGCGAGCGGCCGCGCGTGTCGCACCGAGTTCCAGAACGCCTCGACAGTCTGCCCGGACAGCGTGCGCCCGGATGCGTCGGTGATCGTGCCGGAAATGATGACAGGCAGCTCGAAGCCGGCCTCCTCGAACACCTCGCTGATGGCGTAGAGCGCGGCCTTCGCATTCAGGGTATCGAAGATCGTCTCGATCGATGAGCAGGTCGGAGCCGCCTTCGATGAGCGCACGCGTCGCGGCCCCGTAGGTCTCCCGCGAGCCGGTCGAAGCTGGTGTTGCGGAAGCCCGGATCGTTGACATCCGGCGACAGGGAAGCCGTGCGGCTCGTCGGTCCGAGCGCCCCGGCGACGAAGCGGGGCCGGCCGTCCTTCGCGGCCGCACGGTCGGCCGCAGCACGCGCGAGTCGCGCCGCCTCGGCGTTGATCTCCGACACATGATTCTTCCAGGCCGTAGTCGGCGAGCGAGGGCGCGTTCGCATTGAAGGTGTTGGTCTCGATGATGTCGGCGCCCGCGTCGAGGTATTCGTCGTGAATGGACGCGATCAGCGCCGGCTGCGTGAGCGTCAGCAGGTCGTTGGTGCCCTTGAGCGGGCGCGGCCAGCTCGCGAAACGGTCGGCCGCGGTAGTCGGACGTCTCCAGCCTGGCGCGCTGGATCATCGTGCCCATCGCCCCGTCGATCACGAGGATGCGCTCGGCGAGGGCGGCGCGAAGCGCCGCGATGCGCGCCTGCCGCCCGCCGCTCACGCCGCCACCCGCAGGCCGAGCACGTGGCAGATCGCGTACGTCAGCTCCGCGCGGTTGAGCGTATAGAAGTGGAATTCCGCCGACGCCCTCGCGGCGGAGCCGCGCGACCTGCTCGATGGCGACGGAGGCCGAAATCATCTTTCGCGTCTCCGGATCGTCGTCGAGGCCCTCGAAGCGTTCGACGAGCCAGTCGGGGACCGAAGCGCCGCAGCGCGCGGCGAACCGCAGGAGTTGCGGAAAGCGGGTGATCGGCAGGATGCCCGGCACGATCGTCGCGCCGATGCCGCGCTGCGCGCAGGCATCGCGAAACCGCAAGTAACAGTCGGGATCGAAGAAGAACTGCGTGATCGCTCGCCTCGCGCCTGCGTCGAGCTTTCGTTTCAGGTTGTCGAGGTCGGCCTCGGGACCTGGCGCTTCCGGGTGCGTTTCCGGATAGGCGGCGACCGAGATCTCGAAATCGGCAACCTTCCGGAGTCCCGCGACGAGGTCGGACGCATATGCGAAGCCGTCGTCGCGCGGAATGTACCGTCCGGCGCCGGCGGGCGGGTCGCCGCGCAGCGCGACGATGTGCCGAATGCCGTCGTCCCAGTAGCGCTGCGCAATGTCCTTTATCTCGCCCCTGCTCGCGCCGATGCAGGTCAGGTGGGGCGCGCCGGTCAGTCGAGTGTCGCGCAGGATCCGGGAGACGACGCGGTGCGTGCGGTCGCGCGTCGACCCGTCCGCGCCGTAAGTGACCGACACGAATCGCGGGGCGAGCGGCGCCAGGCGCTCGATGGAAGCCCAGAGCGTTTGCTCCATGGCTTCGTCATTCGGCGGGAAGAACTCGAACGAGACCTGAACCGGAGAATTGAAGGACATTCGATCGAGTATACATTGCCGAACTTTCCCGGTAGTTCGTGCTGGTCGGAAGCCTGATGGTGATGTTCTCGGGCTACGAGAATTTCGTCTCGAAGATCGCGGCGCCGCCTAACCTCCCGGCAGGTCAGGCAGCCTGAGCGAGGCCTGCCCGAAGAAATATTTCCATCCCTTCGGCGTGCGGATGTAGGTGTCGCTGAACCAGAGTCGCCGGTCGAATGGCACTCCTTCCCTCACGCCTTTCAGCCAGAGCCGTGCCGTCACGACGGCCGTGTCGCCCGCGACACGCACGACCTGGGTGCCGGGATCCTCGTCCTGGACTTCGTAGAGGATCTCCTTTTCCCGCGCGGCGACGAGGTGGTCCTCGCGCGTCACGACCCGGCCGTCGCCAAGGATCAGGATCATGTCGTCGTGCAGGATCCGGTCGATGGTCGCGACGTCGTGATTTTTCACCGCGGCCTGGAACTCGGTGTCGAGGGACGCAACGGCCTTGCGGTCCTCTTCGGGAGATCCTTGCGCGGCCGTGGCCACCGCGAGGCTCATGGCGAGCAGCGCGACGGCGATGACAGTTGGAATACGCATGCTTGCATCCATCAGGTCCGGTGGCTGGAGTGAAGCCCACCATAGGCCCCCGCCTTCGCGAATACTCGCCGGATTCGGACGCCATCACCCCGCACTTCGGGAAGCCGGCACCCGCGTCCGAAAACGGCTAGTTCCGGGCCGGCCCGCGGAGTATCGTCGGTCCCATGCAGGAGGTACGGGGACTGGACCGGCGCGCGCTCGACCGCGTGCGCGCAAGCCGCGACCCGCGTTTCGACGGCCGCTTTTTCATCGCGGTAACGTCGACCGGCATCTATTGCCGCCCGATCTGCCCATCGCCGACCTGCAAGAGCTCGAACGTCCGCTACTACGCGACCGCCGCCGCCGCCGCGGCTGCCGGCTTCCGGCCCTGCCTGCGCTGCCGGCCCGAGGCGGCGCCCGGCACGCCCGCGTGGCTCGGCACCTCCGCGGTCGTCCGCCGCGCGCTCCGGCTCATTCACGATGGCGCACTGGACGAAGGAGTCGTCGAGAGAGCTGGCTACGCGCGTCGGCGTAGGACCGCGTCACCTTCACCGCTTGTTCCTGCGTCACGTCGGCGCGCCGCCCATCGCAGTCGCGCAGACGCGCAGGCTTCATTTCGCCAAGCGGCTGCTCGACGAGACCGTGCTTCCCATGACGCAGATCGCGCACGCTGCCGGCTACGGAAGCCTGCGCCGCTTCAACCATGCGATTCGCGAAACCTACGGCAAGGCGCCGCGCGAATTGCGCAAGCAGCGGCGCAGCGGGCAGGCATCGACGGCGAACGACGAAGTCGTCCTCAGGCTTTCCTACCGGCCGCCCTACGACTGGAACCAGGTCCGCGAATTCCTCGAGCATCGGGCGGTTCCCGGCATCGAGCAGGTCGATGGCCGGAGCTATTCTCGCACTATCGCGGCCGGCGATGGCCTCGCCACGATCCGCGTGGTACCGCTCGCGGGCGAGAATTCGCTCGAGCTGCGGGTTCGCGGCGCGCCACCGACCGCGCTCTTCCAGATCTCGGGGACAGCGCGGCGCGTGTTCGACCTCGCGGCCGATCCCGCGCTGATCGCCCGTGAGTTCCGTGCCGATCCGCTGCTGGCTGTGCTCGTGCGCCGGCGGCCGGGGCTGCGGATTCCCGGCGCGTGGGATCCATTTGAATGTGCGATCCGGGAAATCATCGGAAGGTCCATCGGCATGCACGCAGCACGGGCGCTCGGGGCGCGACTTGTTGCCCGCCTCGGCGAAGCCAGGGGTGACGGGCCCGGCGAGCTCACGCATCTCTTTCCGACCCCTGGCGTGCTTGCGTCGGAAAGCCTTGCGGGACTCGGATTGGTGCGCGAGAAGACCGCGGCAATTCGCGCTTTGGCCCGCGCCGTCACCGGCCGGGGAATCGATTTCTCGGCTCCGGTCGACGAAGTCGTGAGGGCCATCTCGGTCATTCCTGGAGCCGGCGAGCGCTGCGCACAATACGTCGCCATGCGTGCTCTCGGCGAGCCCGATGCCCTGCCCTTCGTGCGGCCGGCGGACCGAAGCAAGGCATCGACCGATGCTGCGCAGCTGAGCTCGCGGGACTTTGCGGCGCGCGCCGTTTCGTGGCGTCCCTGGCGTAGCTACGCCGTCATGCACCTGTGGTGCTCACAGGGACGGCGGGATCGCGCCTAGTGCAGTCCTGGCGGCCCGGCTGCGCGGCGCCTGGGGAAAACAATCCCGCGACGTCGACTGCGTCGAATCGCCAGGCGCGATTGCAGAATTCGCAGCGCACTTCGACGTCGCCGCGCTCTCGCAGCAATTCCCCGACTTCTCCGGCCGCCGAGCGCCTGGAGGATGCCGGCAACGCGTTCGCGGGAGCAGCTGCACTGGAAGAAAACCGGCGTTCCCTCGAAGAGCCGGATGTCGTCCTCCCGAAACAGCTTCCGCAGCAGCTCCCGGCATGGCGTGTCGAGCAGCTCGCGCGTCGATACCGTTGCTGCAAGCAAACCGATCCTTCTCCAGGCGTCTTCGGCTTCGGCCAGTGCGCTGGCCGGATCCTTCGTGGACGGCGACGCGCTGGAGCAGGAGCCCTGCCGCACGGTCGTGCGTCGCGGCGAGCATCATCCGCGAGGGCAGTTGCTCCGAGCGCTCGAAATACTGCTCAAGGCAGTCCGACAGCCGCGCTGCCACCAGCGGCACGACGCCCTGGTAGCGGTCGCTGCCTTCGTCCTGCTCGATCGTGACCGCGAGCTGGCCGGAGCCAAACAGGCTCTCCGCGCGGTGCTGACCCGGCGGAATCTCGTCGTGGCGCGCGACGCCGCGTATCGCATGCCGGTGCGTGCACTGGGCGAGCATGAGCCGGACCGGCCCGGGCCCCTCGAACTGGAGCGAGAGTCGTCCTTCGAATTTCAGCGCGCCCGCCATCAGCACGGACGCAGCCATCGCCTCGCCGAGCACATCGGCGACCGCCTCCGGATATTCGTGGTGTTCGATCGCGGCGCGCCAGCTTGCGTCGAGCCTGCACCAGGTGGCCGCGAACCGGAAGGCTCTCGAACAGGAAGCGGTGCAGCAGGTCGCCGGTCGGCGTCATGGTCCCGCGAGCATGCGCTTCAGCAATTCATTCACCTGCGCCGGATTCGCCTTCCCGCCGGTCGCCTTCATCACCTGGCCGACGAAGAAGCCGAACAGCTTGTCCTTGCCCGAGCGGTAGTCGGCGAGCTGGCCGGGGTTCGCCGCCATGACATCCGCGATCGCGCTGCTCAATCGCGCCGGTGTCCGTGATCTGCCGGAGTCCTTTGGCGGCGATGATCGCGTCCGCCGTCCGCGCGCCCCGATCCACATCGCCTCGAACACGTCCTTGGCGAGCTTGCCGGAAATGGTCCCGTCGACGATGCGTGCGAGCAAGTCCGGCAAGCGCATCGGCGCCGACAGGCGACTGCGCCGATCTCGAGCCCGTCGCTGTTCAGGAATCCGGAAAGTTCGCCCATGACCCAGTTCGCGGCGAGCTTCGGCTCGCCGTGTCGACGCTGCCACGCGCTCGTAATAAGTCGGCCAGCTCCCGGCTCGCAGTCAGGACGCCGGCGTCGTACTCGGACAGGCCGTGCTCGCGCACGAAGCGCGCGGCCTTCGCGTCGGGCAGCTCGGGCAGGCTCGTTCGCACGCCGTCGATGAAGTCCTCGTCAATTACGAGCGGCAGCAGGTCCGGATCCGGGAAGTAGCGATAGTCGTTCGCTTCCTCCTTGCTGCGCATCGAGCGCGTCTCGTCGCGGTCCGGGTCGTAAAGGCGCGTCTCCTGCACCACGCTGCCGCCGCCCTCGATGAGCTCGATCTGGCGCGCGACCTCGTGGTTGATCGCGCGTTCGACGAAGCGGAAGGAATTGAGGTTCTTGATCTCGCAGCGCGTGCCGTACTCGCGCCTGCCCTTGCGGCGCACGGAGACGTTCGCGTCGCAGCGGAACGAGCCCTCCTGCATGTTGCCGTCGCAGATCTCGAGGTAGCGCACCAGCGTGTGGACCTTCTTCATGTACGCGATCGCCTCGCGGGCCGAGCGCAGGTCGGGCTCGGAAACGATCTCGAGCAGCGGCGTGCCCGCGCGATTGAGGTCGATGCCGCTCGAGCGGCCGAGCCCCTCGTGCAGGGACTTGCCCGCGTCTTCCTCGAGGTGCGCGCGCGTGACGCCGATCGACCTTGCGCGTGCCGTCCTCGAGCAGGATCTCGACCGTGCCGTCCTCGACGACGGGCTGCTCGTACTGGCTGATCTGGTAGCCCTTCGGCAGGTCCGGGTAGAAGTAGTTCTTGCGCGCGAAGATCGATCGCCGCGCGACCGTCGCGCCGATCGCAAGCCCGAACTTGACGGCCATGCGCACGGCCTCGCCATTCAGCACCGGCAGCACGCCCGGGTAGCCGAGGTCCACCAGGTTGGCCTGCGTGTTCGGCGCCGCGCCATAGGCCGTCGACGAGCCCGAGAAGATCTTCGAGCGCGTCGCGAGCTGCGCGTGGATCTCGAGGCCGATGACGGTTTCCCACTCGATGGCCATGGCGCTCACGCGAAAGCCGGCGGCAGCCGACGGTGCCAGTCGGTCGCGCGCTGCCAGGCGTGCGCGGCGGCGAGCAGGCGCTCTTCCGCGAAATGCGGGCCGATGACCTGCAGCCCACCGGCAGTCCGTCGACGAGCCCGCAGGGCACGGAGACGGCGGGCAGGCCCGCGAGGTTCGCGCCGATCGTGTAGATGTCGTTCAGGTACATCAGTGATCGGGTCGTCGGTCTTGGCGCCGATCGCGAACGCCGGCGTCGGCGCCGTCGGCCCCATCAGCACGTCGACCTGCTCGAAGGCGCGCCTGAAATCGGCGTTGATGAGGCTCCGTACTTTCTGCGCCTTCAGGTAGTAGGCGTCGTAGTAGCCGGCCGAGAGCACGTAGGTGCCGGTCATGATGCGGCGCTTGACCTCGGCGCCGAAACCCTCGCCGCGCGTGCGCTTGTAGAGGTCCATCAGGTCGCGTCGGGTCCTTGCAGCGGTGGCCGAAGCGCACGCCGTCGAAGCGCGACAGGTTCGAGGAGCATTCCGCCGGCGCAACGACGTAGTACGTCGGCACCGAGAGCGGCAGGTTCGGCAGGCTGAAGTTCCACGACCGTCGCGCCATCGCGAGCGGAACGCGTCGATCGCGGACGCGCACGGCTGCGCCCGTGCCTGGCCTCGAGGCCCTCGCCGAAGAACTCGCTGAATGATGCCGATGCGGAGCCCTTTCACCGGGCGGTCGAGCGCCGCGGCGTAGTCGGGCACCGGCGCATCCACGCTCGTCGAGTCGCGCGCGTCGTGGCCCGCCATCGCACCGAGCACGAGCGCCGCGTCTTCCGCCGACTGCGCGAGCACGCCCGCCTGGTCGAGGCTCGAGGCGAAGGCGATCATCCCGTAGCGCGAGACGCGCCCGTAGGTCGGCTTGAAGCCCGTGAGTCCCGTGAGCGCGCCGGGCTGGCGGATCGAGCCGCCGGTGTCGGTGCCGGTCGCGACCGGCGCGATGCCGCGCCGCGACCGCGGCCGCTGAGCCGCCCGAGGATCCGCCGGGCACCTTCGCCGTGTCCCACGGGATTCTTCACCGGCCCGTAGTAGCTCGTCTCGTTCGACGAGCCCATCGCGAACTCGTCCATGTTCGTCTTGCCGAGCAGGACCATGCCGGCGGCGTCGAGCCGCTCGACGACGGTGGCGTCGTAGGGCGCGACGAAGTTCGAGAGCATGCGCGAGCCGCAGCTCGTCAGGATGCCGGTCGTGCAGAAGATGTCCTTGTGCGCGAGCGGCACGCCGGTGAGCGGCCCGCCCTCGCCGCTCGCGATGCGCGCGTCGGCGCGCCGCGCGTCCTCGAGCGCGCGCTCCGCGCGTAACCGTCACGAATGCGTTGAGCGCGGCGTTCGACTCTGCCGATGCGGTCGAGGAAGTGGCCGCGTCACTTCGACGCTCGAATACTCGCGCGACCGCGAGGCCCGCGGCCGATCTCGGCGGCGGTCGAGTGGTGCAGGCTCACTCGATCACCTTCGGCACGAGATAGAGGCCGGCTTCCACCGCGGCGGCGTTCGCCTGGTAAGTCGTCGCGCCGGTCCGATTCCGTGACGGCAGTCCTCACGCAGCGGCTGCACCTGGCCCTCGAGCGGGTGCGCCATCGGCACGACGTCCTCCGTCGCCGCCCCGGAGAGCTGCTCCACGAAGGCGAGGATCGCGGACAGGCTGCCGACGTAGACCGGCAGCTCCGCCTCGGTGATCTCGAGGCGGGCGAGATGCGCGATGTTTTCGACGTCGCGGCGGGTCAGCGTCACGAGTCGCTCCACTGCGGAAAATATGGGAAAAACTTGACGGAAATCATACACGTCGCCTTGTGGAAAGTCGCGGCCACGGCTAGACTCCCGGCGCTCCATTCAGCCGAGCGTTCGCGGTCTCTCCGAACCATGTTCAAGAGCCTCCGGGGTTACTTCTCCAGCGACATCTCGATCGACCTCGGCACGGCGAACACGCTCATCTACGTTCGCGGCCAGGGCATCGTCCTGAACGAGCCCTCGGTGGTCGCGGTGCAGGACGAGCCGGGACGCGGCGGCAAGGTCATCGTCGCGGTCGGCGTCGGAGGCCAAGAGCATGCTCGGCCGCACGCCCGGGCACATCACGGCGGTCCGCCCGATGAAGGACGGCGTCATCGCCGACTTCACCTACACCGAGCGCATGCTCCAGTACTTCATCACCAAGGTGCACGGCAACCGCTGGCTGCGTCCGTCGCCGCGCGTGCTGATCTGCGTGCCGTTCGGATCGACCCAGGTCGAGAAGCGCGCCATCCAGGAATCGGCCGAAGGCGCGGGCGCGCGCCGCGTCGACGTGATCCCGGAACCGATGGCGGCCGCGGTCGGCGCGGGCCTGCCGGTCAACGAGGCGCGCGGCTCGATGGTGCTCGACATCGGCGGCGGCACCTCCGAAGTCGCGGTCATCTCGCTGAACGGAATCGTCTATGCGGAGTCGGTCCGCATCGGCGGCGACCGCTTCGACGAGGCGATCACGAACTACGTGCGCCGCAACTACGGCATCCTGATCGGCGAGGCGACGGCCGAGCGCATCAAGATCGAGATCGGCTCGGCCTATCCGGGCCAGCAGGTGCGCGAGATGTCGGTCAAGGGCCGCAACCTCTCCGAGGGCGTGCCGCGCAGCTTCACGCTCAATTCGAACGAGATCCTCGAAGCCATGCAGGAGCCGCTCCAGGGCATCGTGCAGGCGGTCAAGAAAGCGCTCGAGCAGACGCCGCCGGAACTCGGCGCCGACGTCGCGGAGCGCGGCATCGTGCTGACCGGCGGCGGCGCGCTGCTCAAGGACATCGACAAGCTCCTGATGGAAGAAACCGGGCTTGCCGGTGATCATCGCCGAAGATCCGCTGACCTGCGTCGCGCGCGGCGGCGGCCGAATCCTCGAATTGTCCGAGGAGCATCCGGGGCTGTTCGGCCTCCGCTAGAGGCCGCCTTGTCCTCACACGATTCGGATCCCCGGCCCCTGCTGCTCGGCGGCCCCGCGCTGGGGCTGCGCCTCATCGTCCTCGCCGCCATGGCCGCCGGCCTCATGGTCGCCGACCATCGCCAGCATCATCTCGCTGCGATCCGCGACGGCGTCGCGACACTCGCCTACCCGATCCAGTGGGCCGTGCAGGCTCCGGTCGCAGGCCTGGAGCGCGATGCGCGAATCGTTCGCGACCAAGACGCGCGTCGAGGCCGAGCAACGTCAAGCTCGCCGCCGACAACCTCGTGCTGCGCCTGAAGCTCCTGCGCTTCGAGTCGCTCGAGCAGGAGAACCAGCGGCCTGCGCGCGGTGCGCGAGAGCTCGGCACGCGTCGTGCAGCGCTCGCTCGTCGCGGAGATCGTGCGCGTCGACCTCGACCCGTTCCGCCAGCGCGTACTCATCAACAAGGGAACGCGCGCGCGGACGTGTTCCGCGGCCAGGCGGCGATCGACGCGAACGGCATCTTCGGCCAGGTCACGCGCGTCGGTCCCGTACTCGGCCGAGATCATCCTGATCTCCGACCCGGAGCATGCGATCCCGATGCAGGTCAATCGCACCGGCGCGCGCAGCATCGCGCTCGGCACCGGGCGCTCGGGCCTGCTGTCGCTGCCCTACCTGCCGCAGAACACCGACGTGATCGTCGGCGACCTGCTCGTCAGCTCCGGCCTCGGCGGCGTCTATCCGCCAGGCTACCCGGTCGGCAAGGTCACGGCAGTCGTGCGCGATCCGGCCAGCCGCTGCTGCGGTCGAAGCGGAGCCGCTCGCGGGCCTCGACCGCGACCCGGAAATCCTGCTCGTCTGGTTCGAGCGACGTCGTCGAGCCGGAGCCCGAGCCGGAAGCGAAACCGAGCCGACGCCGCACCGCGCGGCCCGCCGGCCAGCCAGCAGCCGCGCGCAGCCGCCGGTTGCCACGACGGACCCGCCGCCCGCGCCGTCGCCAGCTCGGTCCCGACCGAGACGCGCACCGAGACGCCGGCGCAAGCGCCGGCGAGCAACCGCCACCTGCGGAAGACACGCCATGATGCGCGGCACCCGCATCAACTTCGGCTGGGGCCGCGTCATCGGGCTCACGGTCCTTGCGCTCGCCGCGACAGTCGCGCCGCTTCCCGAATGGCTCGAGCCTTACCGGCCGGATTTCGTCGCGCTGACGGTGCTCTGGTTCTGCCTGCTGTCGCCGCGACTGCTCGGGCTTTCCTACGGCTGGTGCGCGGGCCTTGCGCTCGACGGCTTGCGCGGCGTGCTGCTCGGACAGCACGCGCTGACGCTGACGGTCATCGCCTACGTCGCCTCGAAGCTCCGGCTCCAGATTCGCGCCTTTCCGCCGCTGCAGCAGTCGGCGGTGATCCTCGCCCTCCTCTGGCTCAACGAGTTCCTGCTGTTCTGGATCGACGGCGTCGCGGGCCACCCGGTCACCGACTGGCGCCGCTGGCTTGCGGTGCCGGTCGGCGCGGCCTTCTGGCCGCTCCTCACGGCACTCTACGCGCGCTTCGCGGCGCGGAGATAACCGGCCCATGCGGCGCGTGCGCATCAAGGACGACGCACTCGAGCAGCGCATGTTCCTGCAGCGCTCGCTGTTCGCGGTCGCCATCGTCACGTTGATCGCGCTTCTGCTGATGGGTCGCGCTTTCTGGCTCCAGGTCGTCCAGCACGAGCACTACGTCGAGCTCTCGCAGGGCAACCGCGCCCGCATCGAGCCGCTGCCGCCGAACCGCGGAGTCATCTACGACCGCGGCAAGCGCGTGATCGCGGAGAACACGCCCGCCTACCAGCTCGAGCTCGTGCGCGAACAGGCGGGTGACCTCGAGGAAGCGCTCTCCCGCCTGGTGCGCTTCGGACTGCTCGAACCGGCCGACGTCGCGCGCGTGCGCCAGCTCGCCCTGTCGCGGCGATCGTTCGAGGCCGTGCCTTTCCTGCTCCAGCTCGACGACGAGGAAGTCGCGCGCTATGCCGTGCATCGCCACGAGCTGCCGGGCGTGATGCTCGAGACCCGCATGGCGCGCCACTACCCCTACGGCACGATCGGCGCGCACGCGCTCGGCTACGTCGGCACGATCAGCGCCGACGACCTCGCCCGCGTCGACCGTGAGCGCTACTTCGGGACCGGCGTGATCGGCAAGACGGGTGTCGAGCGCGCCTATGAGCAGGAGCTGCTCGGAACCGGCGGCTACCGCGAAGTGCTCGTGAATGCCGAGGGTCGGCCAGTGAAGCTCGCCGAGGGCGCGGACGCGCAGCTCACGACCCACGAGCCGCAGGCGGGAAAGGACCTCCGCCTCACCATCGACATCGAATTGCAGCGCATCGCCGAGGACGCATTCGCCGGACGCCGCGGCGGAGTGGTCGCGATCGACCCGTCGAACGGCGACGTCCTCGTTTTCGCGAGCCTGCCCTCCTTCGACCCGAACGGCTTTGCGCGCGGAATATCGCGGAGCGAGTACGTCGCGCTCACGGAAAATCCGGACCAGCCGCTCTTCAATCGCGTCCTGCGCGGCACCTATCCGCCCGGGTCGACGATCAAGCCGCTGATGGCGCTCGCCGGGCTCGAGTACGACGTGATCAAGCCCGACGATCACGTTTTCTGTCCCGGAAGCTACTCGCTTCCGGGCTCGCGCCATCGCTTCCGGGACTTCAAGCGCGAAGGCCATGGCTCGATGGACATGGAAAATGCGGTCATGCAGTCCTGCGACGTCTACTTCTACCGCCTCGCGAACACGCTCGGCATCGATCGCATCCATGATTCGATGGCTCGCATGGGCTTCGGCGAGCCGACTGGCATCGATATCGCGGGCGAACGCGGCGGAATCATGCCCTCGCCCGCCTGGAAGAAGACCGCATTCTCGACACGCGAACAGCAGGTCTGGTTTCCCGGGCGAGACCGTGATCGTCGGCATCGGCCAGGGCTACTGGACCGCAACACTCTTGCAGCTCGCGAAGGCGACCGCACTCCTCGCGACGCGCGGCAAGCATTTCCGCCCGCGGCTCGTACGGGCGCTGGGCGACCCGGCAACGGGCGCGATCGAGGAGCAGAAGCCCGTGGCATTGCCTTCGATCGAGCTGAAGCACGTGGAAAACTGGGAGATCATCGTCGACGCGATGGTCGCCGTGACGAGCGGCCCGCGCGGCACGGCGCAGCGCATCGGCCGCGGCGCCACCTACTCGATCGCCGGAAAGACGGGCACGGCACAGGTCTTCTCGGTCGGGCAGACCGAGAAGTACAACGAAAAGGAAGTCGCCGAGCGGTTGCGCGACCACGCGCTCTTCGTCGCCTTCGCGCCCGCAGAAGCCCCGAAACTGGCGGTCGCGGTGCTGGTCGAGAACGGCGGATTCGGCGCCTCGGCGGCGGCGCCGATCGCGCGCGCGATCTTCGACGCCTACCTCGTGAAGGCGCCGCAATGATCTACGGCGAGCTCGGCGACTCCCGCACGCGGCGCACGGTCACCGGCATGGCCCGGCTCCTGCGCGCGCTGCGGCTCGACGGCATGCTGCTGTCGGCCCTGATCGCGGTGAGCGCTGTTCGGCCTTTTCGTGCTGTACAGCGCTGCCGGTGACAACACGGCGCTGTGGTTCAGCCAGCTCGCGCGAATCGGCATCGGCTTCACGCTGCTGATCGTGCTCTCGCAGGTCCCGGACCATTTCCTGCGCATGCTTTCGCCGGCCGCCTACGTGGTCGGGCTCATACTGCTGGTGATCGTCGCGTTCGCCGGCGACATCGGCAAGGGCGCCCAGCGATGGCTCGACCTCGGCGTCATCCGCTTCCAGCCGTCCGAGATCATGAAGCTCGCCGTGCCGATGATGTGCGCGTGGTACATGCACCAGCGGCCGCTGCCGCCGTCGTTCAAGGACGTCGCGGCGATCTTGCTCATCGTGATCGTGCCGGTCGGGCTGATCGCCGAGCAGCCGGACCTCGGCACGGCGCTCCTGGTCGCCGCGGCCGGAATGATCGTCCTGGTCATGGGCGGGCTGTCGCTGGCCTACCTCCTGGGCGGCATCGCCGTCA
This sequence comes from uncultured Gammaproteobacteria bacterium, assembly GCA_963706895.1. Lineage (GTDB taxonomy): Bacteria > Pseudomonadota > Gammaproteobacteria > Steroidobacterales > Steroidobacteraceae > SCUD01. The sequence continues at coordinate 471,830 of CAVPNV010000006.1, forward strand.
TGGGCGCGGCCGTGCCGGTCGCCTGGCATTTCCTGCACGACTACCAGCGCCAGCGCGTGCTGACGCTACTCGACCCGCAGAGCGACGCGCTCGGCGCCGGGTACCACATCATCCAGTCGCAGATCGCGATCGGATCGGGCGGCGTATTCGGCAAGGGGTGGATGAACGGCAGCCAGGCCCAGCTCGAATTCCTGCCGGAGCGCTCGACCGACTTCATCTTCGCGGTGATCGGCGAGGAACTCGGGCTGCTCGGCCTCATTGCGCTGCTCATCGGCTACCTTTTCATCGTCGGCCGCGGCACGTACATGGCGTTGCAGTGCCGCGACGAGTTCGCGCGCCTGCTCGCCGGCAGCATCGCGCTCACTTTCTTCGTCTACGCGTGCGTGAATGCCGGCATGGTCATGGGCCTGCTGCCGGTCGTCGGCGTTCCGCTGCCGCTCGTCAGCTACGGCGGCACGTCGTTCGTGACCCTGATGGCTGGCTTCGGTATCCTGATGTCGCTGCATTCCAGCAGAAAGCTCGTGGGATGAGGATGATGGAAGCGACAAGCGACGCTGCGGGCGCCATTGCTGGCCCTTGCTCCTCGCCGATGGCGGCGATGCCCGCCTCGCCGCTCGACCTCGAGCGCGAGGACGTGCGCGCGTTCAGCGAGGAAATGCAGAAGAAACACAGTTCGATGCCGACTGGCTGGACGGAATCCTGGCGGACGCCGCGATCCAGCCGCAGCATCATCGAGCGAATGACCCAGCCCGGCCGAAGCCGTGATGCCCTGGCACGAGTACCGCGACCACTTCCTGACGGATGAACGCATCGAGGCCGGCGTCGCTTTCTGGACCGAACACCGTGACGCGATTGCCGCGATCGAAGAGTCGACGGGCGTCGCAGCCGCACGTGATCGTCGGAATCATCGGCGCAGAGACCTTCTTCGGCCGCATCACCGGCAAGCGACCGCGTCGTGGATGCGCTCTCGACGCTCGGCTTCGACTATCCGCCGCGCAGCAAGTTTTTCCGTTCCGAGCTCGAGCAGTTCCTGCTGCTCGCGCGCGAAGAAGGCTTCGACGTCAAGGCCGTGCAGGGCTCTTACGCCGGCGCGATGGGCACGCGCGCAGTTCATGCCGAGCAGCTATCGCGCCTACGCCGTCGACGGCGACGGCGACGACAAGCGCGACCTCTGGGGCAGCTGGGACGATGTGCTCGCCAGCATCGCGAATTATCTCGACAAGCATGGCTGGCGCGAGGGTGAGCCGGTCGTTGCTCCCGCGAGCCTCTGGTTTCCGAAGTCCGAGGCGCTCGTCGCCGGCAAGCTCTCGCCCGATACGACCGTGAAGGCGCTGCGCGACCGCGGCCTCGCCTTCGAGACGACGCAGGCCGACAAGGCGCCGGCCCTCTTCATTCGCGTCGACGGCGACGCCGGGCCGGAGCTGCGCGCGGGCTTCCACAATTTCGGCGTCATCACGCGCTACAACCGCAGCGTCCTCTACGCGCTCGCGGTCAACGACCTGGGCCGGCAAATCGAGGGATTGTTGCCGCCGCCGGCACCTGCGGCGACAGCCGCGCCATGAGCCGGATCGCCGCCGCGGCCCTGGCCTGCTTGCGCTCGCAGGCTGCGCGCGCGAGCCGCTGCGCCCCCCGCCGCCGCCCGACGCCGGCGCCGGCGCCGTCCGCCGGGCAGCGCCGCGGAGATCCGCGACGAGCCGCGCGCCCGCTCCGGCAATCCGCCTTTCTATGAAGTGGATGGCCGCCGCTACGTCGTGCTGCCGACGGCGGCGGGCTATGTCGAACAGGGCGTTGCGTCCTGGTACGGCCCGGACTTCCACGGCGGGCGCACCGCGACCGGCGAAACCTACGACATGCATGCAATGACCGGCGCGCATCCGACGCTGCCGCTGCCGACCTGGGTGCGCGTGACGAACCTCGAGAACGGGCGGAGCGTCGTGGTCCGGCTCAACGACCGCGGTCCATTCGCCAAGGGGCGAATCATCGACCTGTCGCGCGCGGCCGCGGAAGCAGCTCGACATGATCCGTGCTGGAACCGCGCGTGTCGAAGTGCAGAGCCTCGCGGCCGGCAGCCCGGCGCCGCCCGCCGCGACAGCCGTGGCCTATTACGCCCAGGCCGGCGCATTCGGCAGCCGCGAGAATGCCGAGGCCCTCGCCAGGCGGCTGCGCGACGCCGGGCATCGCGGGCGTCTCCGTCCTGGAATCGACCCAGGATGGGCGGCCGATGTTCCGCGTGCGCGCCGGTCCCGCCGCGAGCTTCCCCGAGTTCGACTGCGCTGGTCGAGCGGATGCGCTCCGCCGGCGCGCCCGACGCCCGGCTCGCCCTTTAATAATGAATCGCTCCCACGCCATGAGGTCTCCCTTGAGAACCCTGCCCGCCCTCTGGATGCTCGCTGCATCCGCCATCGCCCATGCAGCCTCCCAGCCAGTGCCCCCTGCGCCCTCGCTCGAGGCAACCGCCTGGGTCCTGGTCGACCAGCAAAGCGGCCAGGTCCTTGCCGGGCATCGCGCAAACGACGCGATCGAGCCGGCGAGCATCACCAAGCTGATGACGGCCTACGCCGTGTTCCACGCGCTCAAGGAAGGCAAGCTCAAGCTCGACACGCTGGTGCCGATCAGCGAGCGCGCCTGGCGCTCGGAGGGCTCGCGCACCTACCTCGACCTGAACTCCCGGGTTCCGGTCGAGGTGCTGATCCAGGGGATGATCGTGCAAAGCGGCAACGACGCGACCATCGCGCTCGCCGAGGCCATCGCCGGGACCGAGGACACTTTCGCCGCGCTCATGAACCAGTACGCCGAGCGCCTCGGCATGGCGCAGAGCCACTTCCAGAACTCGACGGGATTGCCGGGCGACAACCACAAGATGTCCGCCGCCGACATGGCCAAGCTCGCGCGCGCAATCATCCGCGAGTTTCCGGAGTACTACCGCTGGTACTCGCAGCGGGAATTCACCTGGAACAATATCCGGCAGCCAAACCGCAACGGCCTGCTGGCGCGCGATCCCGAGCGTCGACGGCGTGAAGACCGGCATGACCGACGCGGCCGGGCTACTGCCTCGTATCGTCCGCGCAGCGGGACGGCATGCGCCTCGTCGCCGTGGTCGCCGGCTCGAAGAGCATGAAGGCGCGCGAGGATGCGAGCCTCGCCCTGCTGAACTACGGCTTCAATTTCTACGAGACGCGCACGCTCAAGAAAGGGCGAACAGGGCTTGCCATGCAGCGCATCTACAGGGCGCGCGGCGGGCGCGCGGCCGTCGGGCTCGCCCGGGACCTGCTGGTCACCCTGCCGCGCGGGCAGGCGGACCGCGTCGAATTCAGCGATGGAGCTCGCGCCGCGCGTGTTTGCGCCGCTCACGAAGTCGGACCGCGTCGGCGTGCTGCGCGCGCTCGTGGACGGCAAGGTGGTCGCCGAGGCGCCGATTGCAGCCGGTTGCGGACGTGCCGCGCGGAAACATCTTCCGCAGGATCTGGGACACGATCCTGTCCTGGTTCGCCTGAGGAGCTGCCGGGATGCCGCTGCCGCTCGTCTGGCTCGACGGCCGCCTGATGCCGCTCGACGAGGCGCGGATCTCGCCGCTCGATCGCGGCTTCCTGTTCGGCGACGGCGCCTACGAGGTGCTGCCGGTTTACGGCGGCGCGCGCCTACCGCTTCGAGGCGCACATGGCGCGCCTCGACCGCAGCCTCGCCGAGATCCGCATGGCGCCGCCGCTCGACCGCGCTGGCTGGCTTGCGGCATTCGGCCAGCTCGTGCACGGCAATGGCGGCGGCGACCTGCTCCTCTACGTGCAGGTGACGCGCGGAGTCGAGCCGGAGCGCAATCACGTGCCGCAGCCCGCGACCCGGCCGACGATTTTTGCCTGCGTCCAGAAGCTGCCGGTGATTCCGGCCGACGCGATCGCGAAGGGCGTCCCGGCGGTCACCGCAGAGGACATCCGCTGGTCGCGCTGTGACATCAAGTCGACGTCCCTGCTCGGCAACGTGTTGCTGCGCTGGCTCGCGGCGGACGCAGGCGCCACGGAGACGCTGCTGCTGCGTGACGGCATGTTGACGGAAGGCAGCGCGAGCAGCGCGCACGTCGTGCAGGGCGGCCGGATCTTCACGCCGCCGCAGACGAACGCGATCCTGCCCGGAACCACGCGCGGCGTGATCTTCGAGCTCGCGAAGCGCGAGGGAATCGCGTCGGAGCGCCGCCCGGTCAGCCGAGGCGGAGCTGCGCGCCGCCGACGAGGTGCTCATCGCGTCGGCGGGCGGCGGCATCCGCGCGGTCTCCACGTCTCGATGGCTGCCCGGTGGGCGGCGGCGCGCCCGGCCCGGTGTTACCGGAGGATCTACGCGGGCTTCAAGGCGACGCAGGCGCGAGTTCTCGACCGCCCTGCCCGCATGAGCGCGAACGACGAGCTGTTCCAGTTTCCCTGCGATTTTCCGATCAAGGTGATGGGCCGCGACTCGGAATCGTTCCGCACGCTCACGCTCGCGATCGTCGAACGCCACGCGGGCGCGCTCGCGCCGGAACAGATCAGCGAGCGCATGAGCAGCAAGGGTCGATTCCTCGCGCTCACTTACACGATCCGCGCCGAGAGCCGCGCGCAGCTCGACCGGATCTACCAGGACCTGACGGACAGCGGCGTCGTGCTGGTCGCGCTCTGAGGCGGCGCGCCGAGGCCGGCCGCGCGCGCCGAGCCATTTCCCGTCCCAGTCGAGCCCGAGCGCCTCGCAGGCGAGCGGCGCAAGCGCGAGTCGCCGCGCCGGCAACGTCCGTCGCCGCGCCCTCCGCCGATAGCTGCGTCATCGCGAGGCCGGCCATGCCGCAGGGATTGATGCGGCGGAACGGCTCGAGGTCCATGTCGACGTTGAGCGCGAGTCCGTGGTAGCTGCAGCCGCGGCGGACACGCAGGCCGATGCTCGCGAGCTTGCGGCCGCGCACGTACACGCCCGGCGCCTCGCGCCGGCCCGCCGCCGCGATGCCGTGGCCGCGCCGCGAGCGCGATGACAGCGTTCTCGAGCGCGACCGACGAGCTCGCGCACGCCGATGCGCCGACGACGCAGGTCGACGAGCGCGTACATCACGAGCTGGCCCGGCCCGTGGTAGGTCACCTGGCCGCCGCGGTCGATGCCGACGACCGGGATGTCGCCGGGCGCGAGCAGGTGCTCCGGCTTGCCGTTCAGGCCCTGGGTGAAGACCGGGTCGTGCTCGAGGAACCAGAGTTCGTCCGGCGTGTCCTCGTCGCGCGGGTCGGTGAAGGCCTGCATCGCGCGCCAGGTCGGCGCATAGTCCACGCGACCGAGCTGGCGGACGACCGCGCTCATGCGGCCTCGACGATCTCGGCCGTCGACGTGCTTCGTCGGCCGTCAGCGAATTGGAGATCGGGCAGCCCTGTCTCGGATTTCTCGAGCAGCTGTCGCGCGCGCGCGGCGTCGCGTGCCCGGCGGGCACGACGAGGCGCACGCGCGATCGTGATCTCGGTGAAGCGGCTGTTGCCGTCGATGCGCTCGAGCTTGCCTTCGACCTCGGCCGATAGCTCGCGCCACTCGAAGCGCGAGGCCTTCGCGATCGCGCGGAACGTCATCATCGTGCAGTCGCCGAGCGCGGCGAGCAGCAGCGTCTCCGGCGACCAGTAGCCGCCCGGGCCGCCCCACTCCGGCGGCGGCAGCGAGCGGAGCTGCGGCAAGCCCTTCGGAGTCGAGGCTGACTTCGCCCTCGGGCTTCGAGCCGATGCGGACGCGGTAGTGGTGCGGGAACGGGTGCATCAGGCGGCCCGATGCCGCAGTTGTTGCCGGCGAGCGCGCGCTCGGCGCGGTAGCTCGATCGCACCATCGGGCCCGGATACGCATTCGAGGAAGCCGCGCTCGAGCGCCGCAGCCGCGCAGCTCCAGGAACTGCTTCCGGCGTCACGTAGCGCTCGACGGGCAGGTGGTTCGCCGTCGGCCGCAGGTACTGGCCGAGCGTCAGGAGGTCGCAGCCGATCGCGCGCAGGTCGTCCATGGTCTGCAGACAGCTCGTCCGTCGTCTCGCCGAGGCCGAGCATCAGGCTCGTCTTGGTGAGCACGCCGGGCCGGTGGCGCTTGGCATGCGCAAGCACGTCGAGCGTCTGCCGGTAGCCCGCGCGCGGGTCGCGCACCGGGTGCGTGAGCCGCTCGACCGTCTCGACGTTCTGCGCGAACACCTCGATGCCGGAATCGACGACCGTCTCGACGTCGCGCGAGCACGCCCTGGAAGTCCGGGCGTCAGCGCTTCGACCGCCGTCTTCGGGATTCGCCGTCCTTGATCGCGCGCACGCAGGCCGCGAGGTGCGCGGCGCCGCCGTCCGGCAGGTCGTCGCGGTCCACCGAAGTCAGCACGACGTAACCGAGGCCCATCAGCGAAACGGTGCGCGCGGCATTCGCCGGCTCGTCGGCATCGAGCCAGCCGCGCGGATTGCCGGTGTCCACCGCGCAGAAGCGGCAGGCGCGCGTGCACACCGAGCCCATCGAGCAGGAGCGTCGCCGTGCCCGCGTTCCAGCATTCGCCGATGTTCGGGCAGTGCGCCTCCTCGCAGACCGTGCTCAGCCGGTGCTCGCGCACGGTCTGCCGCAGCGACTCGTAAGCGCGCGCCCGCGTCGCGAGCGGCGCCCGCAGCCAGCGCGGCTTCGTGCCCGGCGCGAAGGGCAGGCTGCCGGTCGGCTCTCTTGATGCCGTCGCGGATCGCCGTGAAGCCCTGCGGCGTGACGAATTTTTCGCCGCTGCTCACGGGTCGCCGCTCGACCTGCGATTGGAATGCCTTTCAGATCAGCCACTTGTGTCGCGTCCCGCGACGGCGAGACAGCCATTTTAGCCGACCGGCGACGAGAGGACGGGATGCCTCGCCTTGCCGAGGCGGAGATCAGCATCGAGCGCCGCGAGCCTTGCCGGCGTGCCGACATCCCGCCAGGCGCCGCGCGTGGCGCTGCCCGGTGAGCCGGCCCGCGGCAAGCGCCGTCTCGAGCAACGGCTTCAGCGCGAAGACTGCCGTGCTCGCAGCCGTCGAAGAGGCGTGGATCGAGCACCGAGATTCCGGAAAACGTGAGCCGCTCCGGGCCTGCAGTCGCGCGACCGCCCGGCGTCGAGCGCCGAAGTCGCCTCCCGGATGGTGCTCCGGGTTTTCGACCAGGACGAGGTGCGCGAGCGAATCCGTGCGGCGGCCGGAGCGCCTGCAGCGCGAAGTCCGACCAGACGTCGCCGTTCGACGACGATGAATGGCGCATCGCCGAGGAGCGGCAGCGCAGCGAACAATGCCGCCGCCGGTGCCGAGCGGCTCGGGCCCCTCCTCGCTGTAGCGGATCGTGAGGCCGCGCGACGCTGCCGTCGCCGAGCGCCTCGCGGATGCGGTCGCCATGCCAGGAAAGGTTGATGACGACGTCGCGCACGCCGAGATTCACGAGCGCGGCCAGGTGATACTCGATCAGCCGGTGGCCGCCGACTTCGAGCATCGGCTTCGGCAGCTTCTCGGTCAGCGGGCGCATGCGCTCGCCGCGTCCTGCGGCCAGGATCATCGACTTCAACGCGCATGGCCCGCGCGGCGCGAGGCGGCGGAGAATGCCGGCACGACCTGGCGCCGCAGGTATGCGTCGAATTCGGCGAGCTCCGGCAGCGTCGACGGTGACCTGCAGCGTGTAGTCGAGCACGCGCGGCAGGTCGCCGAGGTAGCCGGACTTGCCGTCGCGGTGCCACAGCCGCGCGAAGATGCCGAGCACCTTGAGATGGCGCTGCAGTCCCATGCGGTCGAACCAGCGCAAGGAATTCGTCGCGGCTCGCGCCGACCGTTGATGCCCGCGGCTCCGCGCCTTTTCGCGGTAGCGGTCGAGCCAGGCGAGCAGCTGCTGGCGCGGCCAGACGACATAGCAGTCCTTGAGCAGCGAGACGAGGTCATAGCTGACGGGGCCACGCACCGCGTCCTGGAAGTCGACGATGCCCGGGGTTGCCCTCCGGGCGCACGAGGAGGTTGCGCGAATGGTAGTCGCGATGCACGAGCACGACCGGCTGCGCGAGCGCCTCGGTCGCAAAGCCAGTCGAAGGCCGCCGGCGATCACGGCGCGCTCGCCCGTCGTCCGGCGAAAGCGAGAGGTGGCGCGACAGGAACCATTCAGGGAACAGCTCGAGCTCGCGCATCAGCAGCTCGCGGTCGTAGGGCGGCAGCTCCGCCGCCGCGGCGGAATCGCCCGACTGCATGCGCACGAGCGCATCGACGGCATCCAGCGTAGAGCGGCTCCGGATCCGCGCCCTGGCCGATGCGCCTCGAGGTAGTGCTGGCGGCCGAGGTCGCCCATCAGGACGAATCCCTGCTCGGCGTCCACCGCGAGCACCGGCGGCACGTGCACGCCGGTCGCGGCGAGGATGCGCGCGACGCGCAGCCACGCATCGAGGCTCTCGCGCTCGGGCGGCGCGTCCATCGCGATCTGCGTGGCGCCGCCGCGATGCACGCGGAAGTAGCGGCGGAAGCTCGCGTCGGCGGACGCGGGCGCGATGCGATCGACGGGCGGGCCGGGCAGGCCCGCGATCCATCGTTCGAGTTTTTGCAGCCGCGGATCGGCGTTGTCGTTCGTCGTCATGCAGAGGCGACGGCCGGGGTGCCCGCATTATAGACTTCCCGACTCCAGTGATTTCCCGACGAATCATCGCTTTGCTTGCAACGACCGGCGTGCTGCCGCGCGGCCGCCGCCGAGTGAATGCCTGGCTGGCCGGAGCGCGCCGCGTAGCCGCCAGCCGCGGCCGCGCCTGCCGCGGACGGCGTCGAGGCCAAGGGACCCGGACGAGCAGCCGGTCACGATCAGGAGCGGCGGCGGCGCCGAGGTCACGCGCGAGGGCGATGCGAAGCTCACGGGCGGCGTCACGATCGTCCAGGGCGATCGCGAGCGTGTCTGCCGAGTGCCGCGACCTACGACGCGTCCGAGCAGACGCTTCGAGGTCGAGGGCGACGTCGAGTACCGCTCGCCCGGACCTGCGCCTGAAAGGCGGCTCGGGCAGCTGGAACGCGCTGGGCACCGGCCAGTTCACCGGTGCGGAATTCGAGCTGCCGCAGCGCCCCGCGCGCGGCTCGGCGGAGTCATTGCAGATGACCATCGAATGGCGAGCTCAAGCTCCAGGAAGTGCGCTTCACGACCTGCCCGGCGGGCAACACCGACTGGGAGTTGCGCGCCTCCAGCCATCGAGATCGACCAGAAACGCAGCAGGGCACGGGCCGCAATGTCCGGGTCGACCTCAAGGGCATGCCGATCCTCTACACGCCGGTGATCTCCTTTCCGGTCGGCGATGCGCGCAAGTCCGGATTCCTGTTTCCGTCGTTCGGCAACTCCGACAAGAGCGGCTTCGAGGTCGGCGTTCCCGTACTACTTCAACCTCGCGCCGAACTACGACCTGACGCTGACGCCCTTCCTGCTCTCGCGTCGCGGCTTCGGCCTCGGCGCCGAATACCGCTACCTGACCGAACGCAGCCGCGGCAAGCTCGACACCGACTACCTGCCCGGCGACGACCTCGCCGGCCGCGACCGCCGGCTCTCGACGCTCGTCGCACCGGACCGATCTCACCGATCGCCTGCGTGTCGATGCGGAACTCGCGGATGCGAGCGACAGCAATTATTTCGAGGACTTCGGCCTCGGTCCCGACGGCACGAGCATCACATTCCTCGATCGCCATGTGCATCTCTCCTGGCTCGGCAGGGCTGGCGGCTCGACGGGCTGCGTGCAGGACTACCAGGTGATCGACACAGGCGTCGATCCGCTGGACCGCCCGTACTCGCGCCTGCCGCAGATCGCATTCACGGGCCTCTGGCCCCTGCCAGCAGGCTTCGAGGCGTCTTTCGATGCCGAGACCGTCTGGTTCGAGCGGGATGAAGGCGTCACGGGGCTGCGCGCCGACGCGATGCCGCGAGTCGCCTGGCCGCTGCGCGGACCTGGCTATCATCTCGAGCCGAGCGCGGCCTGGCGCGTCACTGCGTACGAGCTCTCCGATACCGCGCCGGACGCCGACGACGCGCCCATCGCTAGGCGCCGATCCTCTCGCTCGACAGCGGACTCGTGTTCGAGCGCCTGGCCGGCTCGCGCGATCATCTCGTGCACACGCTGGAGCCGCGGCTGCGCTACACGTGGATACCGTTTCGCGACCAGGACGACCTGCCGGTGTTCGACACGGCGCTGCCCGACCTGAACCTCGTGCAGCTGTTCCGCACCAACCGCTATGTCGGCGCCGACCGCCTGGGCGACGCCAACGAGCTGGCCGCGGGCCTCACGACTCGCCTCCTGCGCGCCGAGAGCGGCAAGCAATACCTCGAGGCGACGATCGGCCAGCGCTTCTACTTCGAGAGCCCGCGCGTCGTGCTGCCGGGCGAAGTGCCGGAGAGCGCGCAGCGCCTCGAACCTCGTCGGCGAGGTCGAACTGACCGCCTGGCGCAGACTGGAGCGCGCGATTCGCCATGGAATGGGACGCCGAAGCAGTCGAACACGCTGCGCGGCGAGGCCAGCATCCAGTACCGGCCGCGCGCCGGACACCGTCGTCAACATCGGCTTCCGCTATCGCGAGGGCCTGCTCGAGCAGTGGGATGCGGGCTTCGCCTGGCGCGTGTCGCCCGGCCTGGCAGCTCTACGCGCGCCAGGTCTATTCGACGCTGGAGGACAAGTCGATCGACCGGTTCGCCGGGTTCGAGTACTCGGGCTGCTGCTGGCGCCTGCGCCTGCTGGGCCGCAACTACGTGTCGAACCGCACCGGCGAGAGCGACAATTCGATCCTCCTGCAGGTGGAACTCACGGGCCTTTCGTCGGTCGGAACCCGCAGCGACACTTTCCTGGAAAGCGCCATTCGGGGATACTCCCCCGCCTCCGATTCCACCCACCCCTGAACCGGGCGAATCATGAGCCGAATCCTGACCGGTTTGCTGTGCACTGTTCCTGCTCGCGGGCGCCGCCCTCGCCGCAGACGCGCGACCTGTCCTCGAGCGGAGTCGCGCTCGACCGCGTCGTCGCCATCGTCAACGAGGGCATCGTGCTGCAGAGCCAGCTCGACACGCAGAGCGCGCTCATCGCCGAGCGGCTGCAGGGCCAGGGCTCGCAGCTGCCGCCCGCCGACGTCATCCGCCAGCAGGTGCTCGAGCGCCTGATCCTGCAGGAGATCCAGGTGCAGCGCGCCGCCCGGCTCGGCGTCCAGGTGTCCGACGAGATGCTGAACGAGGCGCTGCGCGACGTCGCCAAGCGCAACAACATCGACTTCGAGCAGATGCCGGCTGCGCTCGAGCAGCAGGGCATCGACTACGCGTCCTACCGCGAGGAGATGCGACGCGAGATCATGCTGTCGATGCTGCGGCAGCGCGACGTGTTCCCGCGCATCTACGTCTCGCCGCGCGAGCTCGAGCAGGCGCTCGAGCGCGACGCGAAGGCCAGGCGGGCGTCAACACCGAGTACGACGTCTCCCACATCCTGCTCTCGCTGCCGGAGTCGGCGACCGCCGACGAGATGACGAAGGTCGAGGACCTCGGCGCGCGACATCCACCGCCGCGCGGTCGACGGGCGAGGATTTCGGCCAGCTCGCGCTCGCCTACTCGAAGGCGCAGTCCGCGCTCGAGCGCGGCAAGCTCGGCTGGCGGCGCATGGGCCAGCTGCCGCAGTTCATCGGCGACCTCGTCGCCAACATGAAGCCGGGCGACGTCAGCGAGCCGGTGCGCACGCCGACCGGCTTCCACCTCGTGCGCCTCGACGGAACCCGCGGCGGCGACAGCGGCCCGGTGATGGTCGAGCAGGTGCACGCGCGGCACATCCTGATGCGGCCGAACGAGGTGCAGGACGACGCGACCACGCGACAGCGCCTGTCGCGGCGATCCGCGACCGCATCCTCGCGGGCGAGGACTTCGCGCGCGCTTGCCAGCGTGACCTCGGAGGATCCGGGCTCCGCCAGCCGCGGCGGCGACCTCGGCTGGACCTCGCCCGGAACCTTCGACCCGGCGTTCGAGGAAGTCGCTCGTCGAAGCTGCAGCAGGACGAGATCAGCGAGCCATTCCGCACGCCAGTTCGGCTGGCATATCGTTCAGCTCCTGGGCCGGCGCACCTACGACCAGAGCGACGAGCTGCGCCGGCAGCGCGTGCGTGACGGCGCTGCGCGAAAGCAAGGTCGACGAGGAAACCGAGTTGTGGCTGCGGCGACTGCGCGACGAGGCCTACGTCGAGATCCGGAATCCCTGAGCGCGCGAGCGCATCGTCGTCACGACCGGCGAGCCGTCGGGCATCGGCCCTGACCTCGCGCTCGCCGCGGCGCTCTCCGACTGGCCCTGCGAGCTCGTCTTCGCCGGCGATCCCGGGACTGCTCGCCGCCCGCGCCGCTCTGCTCGGCCTGCCGCTCTGAAGCCGGTCCGAATGGCGCGCGGACGCGCGCGCCGGTACCGCACCGCGCCGGAACGCTTCCGGTGCTGACTGCGCACGCTCGGCGCGCGGCGACGCCGGGCCGGCCCGGACCCGGCGAACGCCCGCTACGTGCTTCGCCCTGCTCGACGCGGCGGCCGAAGGCTGCATCGCCGGCCGCTTCGCGGCGATGGTGACCGCGCCCGTGCAGAAATCCTCGATCAACGACGCCGGCATCCCGTTCCAGGGACACACGGAGTACCTCGCCGGAAGAGCCGGCGGCGCGCACCCGGTCATGCTGCTCGTCGCGGGCAAGCTGCGCGTCGCGCTCGCGACGACGCACCTGCCGCTCGCCGAAGTGCCGCGGCGCATCACGCGCGAAGCGCTCGAGCGGACCGTCGCGCGTGCTCGACCGCGGGCTCTGCGGGAATCATTCGGCATCGCGGCGCCGCGCATCCTCGTCTGCGGCCTCAATCCGCACGCCGGCGAAGGCGGCCACCTCGGCCGCGAGGAAATCGAGGTGATCGCGCCCGACCGTCGACTGCGCTTGCGGCGCGCGGCCTCGCCGTCACGGGCCCGGTGCCCGCCGACACGGCATTCACGCCCGCCGCCCTCGAGCGGCGCCGACGCCGTGCTCGCCATGTACCACGACCAGGGACTGCCGGTGATCAAGCACGCGGGCTTCGGCCACGCGGTCAACGTGACGCTCGGCCTGCCCTTTCACCGCGCGTCGGTCGACCACGGCACGGCGCTCGACCTCGCCGGCACCGGCCGCGCCGATCCCGGGCAGCCTGTTCGAGGCGATCCGGCTCGCGGGCGACTGGGCCGCGCCGGGTGATCCGCGCGCGCAAGCGCTTCGGCCAGCATTTCCTGCACGATCCGGGCGTGCTCCGGCGCATCGTCGCCGCGATCGACCCGCGCCCGGGCGAACGGATCGTCGAGATCGGGCCCGGGCCGCGGCGCGCTGACGCTGCCGCTGCTCGAGCGCTGCGGGCGCATCGGAGGCGATCGAGATCGACCGCGACCTGGCGCCGCTGCTCGCCGCGCGGGCCGAGGGCCTGGGCGAGCTCGTCGATCCACGAGGCGGACGTGCTCGAGGTGGATTTCGCGGCGCTGCATGGCGGCGGCGCCGAAGCTTCGCGTCTGCGGCAACCTGCCCTACAACATCTCGACGCCGCTCCTCTTCCACCTGCTCGAGTCACGCGACGTCATCGCGGACATGCACTTCATGCTGCAGAAGGAGGTCGTCGACCGCATGGTCGCGCCGCCCGGCGGCAAGGCCTACGGCCGCCTGACGGTGATGCTCGCCGCCGCGTGCAGCGCCGAATCGCTGTTCCGCGTCGGCCGCGGCGCGTTCCAGCCGCCGCCCGCGGTCGACTCGGCGGTCGTGCGGCTCGTGCCGCATGCCGCGGACCCGTTCCCGCTGCCGGACCCGGCGCGATTCGCGCGACTCGTCGCGGCCGCGTTCTCGATGCGCCGCAAGACGCTCAGGAATTCGCTGCGCGGCCTCGTCGACGCCGGGCAGATTCGCACGCGGCGGGCATCGAGGCCGATGCGTCGGCCCGAAACGCTCGCGCCCGCCGAGTTCGCGCGACTGGCGGCGCTATAATGGCCGGCGATGGGCATCTACCGCAGGATTCTGCTGGTCGTGGACCTCGGCGACCAGTGCGAGCGGATCGGCGCGCGCGCGCGCGACCTCGCCGTCGCTGATGGGCGCGGAGCTCTCGATCCTGCACGTGGTCGAGTACGTGCCGGTCGAGCCGATGGGCGAGACCCTGCTGCCGGCGGTCCAGATCGAGGAGGAACTCGTGCAGCGCGCGACCACGCGACTCGCGGAGTTCGCGGACAAGCTCGGCATCGGTTCGGCGCGCCGCGAGGTCACGGCCGGCAACATCAAGGCGGAGATCGTGCGCGCGGCCCAGGACCAGCAGGCGGACCTCATCGTGCTCGGCTGCCGCGAGCGCCGCGGCCCGTCGATCCTCGTCAATTTCACCGAAGACACCGTGCTGCATGCCGCGCCCTGCGACGTGCTGGCCGTCCGCCTGCGCTAGGCCTGCACATGGCCGAGACGAGCGAAAACCTGATCAGCGTCGAACGGTCGACACGCGCTATCTCGAGGACCAGTCGGACCCCGACGAGCAGCGCTACGTGTTCGCCTACACGATCACGATCCGCAACCGCGGCACGGTGCCCGCGAAGCTGCTCGGGCGCCACTGGGTCATCACCGACGCGAACGGCAAGGTGCAGGAGGTGCGCGGCGAAGGCGTCGTCGGCGAGCAGCCGCACCTGATGCCGGGCCAGGGCTTCCGCTACACGAGCGGCGCCGTGCTCGAGACGCCGGTCGGCTCGATGCAGGGTTCGTACCAGATGCTCGCCGACGACGGCGTGCAATTCGACGCGCCGATCCCGGCCTTCACGCTGGCGATACCCGGCACGATCCACTAGCCGGCGTGGCCCGACTACGCGATCGGCGACCTGCAGGGCTGCCACGCGGAGTTCATGGCGCTCTCGAGCGCATCGGCTTCGACGCCGGCCCGCGACCGGCTCTGGCTCACCGGCGACCTCGTCAATCGCGGCCCGGACTCGCTCGCCGTGCTGCGCGAGGTCAAGGTCGCTCGGCGCTGCCGTCACCGTCGTGCTCGGCAACCACGACCTGCACCTGCTCGCGATGGCCTTCGCGCCGAAGGGCGTGCGCGGCGCGAGCAGGAGCTCGAGGCCGTGCTCGATGCGCCGGATCGCCGCGGAGCTGCTCGACTGGCTCGCTGGCGCGGCCGATGCTGCACCGCGAACGCGGCGCTCGGCTGGACGCTCATCCACGCCGGCCTGCCGCCCGAATGGACGCTCGCCGAGGCCGAGCGCTGCGCGCGCGAGGTCGAACGTGCGCTCGCGCGCGGACGCGCCGGGGTTTCTCGGTGAGATGTACGGCGACGAGCCCGATCGCTGGTCGCCCGGCGCTCACGGGCGTGGAGCGCCTGCGCTTCATCGTCAATTGCCTGACACGCCTGCGCTTCGTCGACCGCAAGGGCCGGCTCGTGCTTGCGCACAAGGGCACGATCGAGGATGCGCCGCGCGGCGCGATGCCCTGGTTCCGTCACCCGGAGCGCGCGACCCGCGAGCGACGCCCTCGTCTTCGGCCACTGGTCGGCGCTCGGCTATCTCGCCGAACCGGGGCTGCTCTGCCTCGACACGGGTTGCGTCTGGGGCGGCGCGCTCACGGCGCAGCGGCTCGATCGTCCGGAAGCAGCCCGTGCGGCTGCCTGCCGCGCGCGCGCCGGCGCGTCAGCGCCTGATTAGTCGTTCGCGGGCCGCGGCGGTCGTCCACCGACTGGATGCCGGTCAGGACCTCGAATCGCAGGTCGATCCGGTTGCCGACCAGCTGGTGCGGAATGCAGTTGATGTCGCCCTCCATGTCGATCGCGTCAGGAATTTCGGCATGACGCGGTCGCGGAAGATCTCCACCAGCTCGCAATCGCCCATGTCGAGGCCCTTCGGCGAATTGCGCTTGATCGCGACCGGCTTCCAGACGCCGAGCACCGGCTCGCCCGGGTCCTTGTCGCCCTGCTTCGGGATCGTCG
Source organism: uncultured Gammaproteobacteria bacterium (assembly GCA_963706895.1). Classification (GTDB taxonomy): domain Bacteria; phylum Pseudomonadota; class Gammaproteobacteria; order Steroidobacterales; family Steroidobacteraceae; genus SCUD01. Next base: position 487,739 of record CAVPNV010000006.1, read on the forward strand.
GCGCCTAGAACGTGATCTTGAGGCGCGGGAAATCCGCCACCTTCTGGTAGCCGAACTCGCAACCGCGCTCGAGGATCTTGACGTCGTCGCGCACGCCCATGTACTTCAGGAGCAGCTTGACCTTGCTCTTGAGACCGCTGCAGGTATAGCGGGTCGTGAACCCCATGTACTGCAAGTCCACTTCGTGCCGGGTCCACGCCGCCGGTTCCTCGGTCGGCAGGCTGTCGTCCGCACGGCGGGCATCGAGGCGAGCAGAGCAAACGTCACGAGTAGCGGCGCGAAGCGCCATAAGCAGCACCCTGCCTGGTTCCGAACTTCAGACCCGGGGCGGCCTGTCCGGTTCCATCGGGTGACTATAATTGAGTTCACTGCCAAGAGCGACACAATGACCGTCATGCGATTCGAGGCCGAGGGCCGGCGGCTTACCGGGCCGACTGTCGGCAGCCGCGTCTCGATCGCGATACCGCTGGATTTCGCGGGACCGCAGCCGTCCTGCTTCGACGCGCCGCGCGCGCGAGTCGCGGCCGCTTCGCGCCGGCCCTTCGTGGGCGACACGCGCGCGGGCGGCAGCTGCAACTGCGAGATCCTGACGCTCGCGCCGCACTGCAACGGCACGCACACGGAATGCGTCGGCCACGTGACTGACGAGCGGGTCGCGGTGAGCGAGCGCGTTGCGGGGGGCGTCTGCCTTGCCCGGCTCGTGACGGTCGCGCCCGTCGCGGCTGTCCGAATCGGCAGAAGACAGCGATCCGGCGCCCGCGCCCGGCGACCGCCTGGTCACGGCCGCCGCACTCGAGGCGCCCTCGAGCGACATGTCGGCACGCGTCGCCGTCGGCGCTCGTCGTGCGGACCTCGACCGCGATGCGACCGCATCGCGCCTACCGCGGGACCCGCGCCCGCGCCCTATCTTTCGCGGGAGGCGGCGGCCTGGCTGGTCGAGCGCGGGCATCGAGACGCTGGTGCTCGACCTGCCTTCGGCCGATCGCGCGGACGACGGCGGACAGCTGACCGCGCACAGCATCTTCTTCGGCCTGCCACCCGGCTCGCGGCGTGCCGCCGATGCATCCCGGCCGCCTGACGCGAGCATCACCGAACTCGCCTGGATCGGGCCCGGAATCGCGGACGGCCTGTATCTGCTCGACCTGCAGATTGCCGCCGTTCCTCACGGACGCCGCGCCCTCGCGGCCACTGCTGTTCGCGGTGCGCGCCGAATGAAGCCCGAATTCTCGCTCGAGGCCGCGCGCGCGCGCGATGCAGCGGACCCGGCCACCGGCGCGGCGCACCGAGTTCCATTTTCCGCGCACGCCGCGATGGCCGCGAAGTGCTTTACCTGTGCGGCAACTCGCTCGGCCTGCAGCCCCGGCGCGCAGCCGAGGACGTCGGCGGCCTTCATGGGCGAGTGGCAGCGGCTCGGCGTGCTCGGCTACCACGACCCCGGGGCCGACTGGCTGAACCTGCACGAGCGCCTCGCGCCGACCGCGGCGGCGCTTGCCGGGGCGAGGCCGCTCGAAGTCGGTCGTGATGAACTCGCTCACGATCAACCTGCACCTCCTGATGGCGAGCTTCTACCGCCCGACGCGCGAGCGGCACGTGATCCTGATCGAGCAAGGCGCGTTTCCGTCGGACCGTTATGCGGTCGCGTCGCAGATCGGCTGGCACGGCCGCGATCCTGCATGCGTCCTGGTCCAGGTCGGCGCCGCGCGCCGGCGAGCAGCTGCTGCGGCACGAGGACATCGTCGCCGAGATCGAGCGCCTGGGCGTCGCGGCTCGCGCTCGTCCTGCTGCCGGGCGTCCAGTACCTGACCGGCCAGCGCCTCGACATCGCGGCACTCGCCGACGGCCGCGCATCGCGTCGGCGCGGTCGCCGGTTTCGACCTCGCGCACGCGATCGGCAACCTGCCGCTCTCGCTGCACGACTGGAACGCGGATTTCGCGGCCTGGTGCTCGTACAAGTACCTGAACGGAGGGCCCGGCGCGACAGCCGGCGCCTTCGTGCACGAGCGCCACTTCGACAGCGCAGCGCCGCGGCTGTCCGGCTGGTGGGGCAACGACCTCGACACGCGCTTCGAGATGGCGGAGCCGTTCCGGCCTTACCGCGGCGCCGCCGGCTGGCAGGTCAGCAATCACCCGCTGCTCGGGATGGTGCCCGTTGCAGGCGTCGTTCGCCCAGTTCGCGGCTGCGGCCTGCCGGCCCTGCGCGAGCGCTCCCTGCTGCTCACCGGCTGGCTCGAGCAGCTGCTCGAGGCGCGGCTCGGCGGATCGCATCGAGATCCTGACGCCGCGCGATCCCGAGTCGCGCGGCGCGCAGCTTTCGGTCCGGCTGCGCGCGGCCCGAGGCAACGGGCGCGCCCTGTTCGACCGCATGCTGGCGCGCGGCCTGACCTGCGACTGGCGCGAACCCGACGTGATCCGACTCGCGCCCGCCCCGCTCTACAACTCCTACGAGGACTGCTGGCGGGCCGTTGAGTTGATTGCGCGGCGGGTTCGATAGGGTAAGCTAAGCCAGTAAAACCGGATACGGCGGCCGGCACCCGCGGCGCTTGCTTGCGCAACGGACACCAACTTATTAGCGCCAGCGCCGTACTTGGTAAGTTGAATCACCATTGCCGGCCGTTCCGGCCTAGTTAGGGGAGAGGCAAGATGGCAATTTCGGAGAAAATTCGCCCAAGAACAAGATTTGGCTGGGCGTCGTCGGGATCGTCGTAGCTGGCCGGCGTGGCCTACGTGGCGAATAATTACCCGCCCTCGGATGAGACTCTCGCGGGTTCCGTCGTACCCGCCGATCGTTATCGGGCGGAAAGCGCCACGGAAAGGCAGCGCCAGCGTCTTGGGTGATCAGAGCATCGCGCAGTTCATGCAGACCGACCTGTATCGGCAGATCGTGACGGACAGGGAATTGGCCGCCTTGTTTGCCTCCGACGGGTTCCGCCAGGCGCTCGCCAGCGACCAGTTCCGCGCAGGCACTCGCCAGCGACAACTTCAAGCAGGCGCTCGCCAGCGACGACTTCAAGCAGGCAATGGCCAGCGACCAGTTCCGCCAGGCGCTCGCCAGCGACCAGTTCCGCGCCGGCACTCGCCAGCGACAGTTCCGCGCAGGCACTCGCCAGCGACAACTTCAAGCAGGCAATGGCCAGCGACCAGTTCCGCCAGGCGCTCGCCAGCGACCAGTTCCGCCCGGCACTCGCCAGCGACCAGTTCAGCGCCGCATGGCCAGCGACCAGTTCCGCGCGGCACTTGCCAGCGACCAGTTCCGCGCGGCACTCGCCAGCGACAACTTCAAGCAGGCACTCGCCAGCGACCAGTTCCGTGCGGCACTCGCCAGCGACGGCTACAAGCAGGCGCTCGCCAGCGACAACTTCAAGCAGGTCATGGCCAGCGACCAGTTCCGCGCAGGCACTCGCCAGCGACCAGTTCCGCGCGGCACTCGCCAGCGACCAGTTCCGCGCGGCACTCGCCAGCGACGGCTTCAAGCAGGCACTGGCCAGCGACCAGTTCCGTGCGGCGCTTGCCAGCGATCAGTTCCGCGCCGGCACTCGCCAGCGACGGCTTCAAGCAGGCCATGGCCAGCGACCAGTTCCGTGCGGCACTCGCCAGCGACCAGTTCCGTGCAGCACTCGCCAGCGACCAGTTCCGTGCGGCACTCGCCAGCGACCAGTTCCGTGCAGGCACTCGCCAGCGACCAGTTCCGTGCAGGCACTCGCCAGCGACCAGTTCCGTGCAGGCGCTCGCCAGCGACGGCTTCAAGCAGGCGCTCGCCAGCGACAACTTCAAGCAGGCCATGGCCAGCGACCAGTTCCGTGCGGCGCTCGCCAGCGATCAGTTTCGCGCCGCCCTCGCCCAGGACGCCATGAAGGCCGCTGCGCAGTCACAATAGTCCGAGCTATCGTTGGAATGCTGAAGCTCACAGGGCCGCCTGCGCACGCGCCGGCGGCCCTTTCCTTCTTCACCCGTCATCGCGAGCCTGGGGGTCGCCGCACTGCTGGCGGCCCAGCCGGTCCTCGCTGCTCCCTTCGAGATGGACCAGCTCGAGACCGACGACTTCCAGCTGCTCTACCTCGATCCCTTCCAGACCTATCTGACGCCCCTCGTCGCCAGCACCTTCTATAACTCCCTGCAGTTCCAGCGGAAGGTCTTCGACTGGACGCCGTCCGAAAAGACCATGGTGCTGATGACCGACCTCGGGGACTACGGAAACGCGAGTGCCGGCGCCTCGCCCCACAACGGCGTCATGCTGTACGTCGCCCCGCCCAGCCGTACGCTGGAGACGATGCCGAGCAGCGAGCGCATGTACTCGCTGATGAACCACGAAGCCGTGCACGTCGTCAACGCGGACGTCGCCAACTCCCGCGACCTGCGCTGGCGGCGGTTCTTCGGCGGCAAACCGGCTCCGGCCGACGAACACCCGGAGACGATCCTCTACAACTACCTCACGGTGCCGCGGCTCAGTGCTCCGCGCTGGTATTTCGAAGGCGCGGCCACTTTCATGGAAACCTGGATGGCGGGTGGCGTCGGCCGGGCCCAGGGCGCCTTCGACGAAATGGTGTTCCGCGCGATGGTCCGCGACGACGCGCATTTCTACAGCAACCTCGGCCTGGTATCCAAGGGCGTTGCCGCGGATTTCCAGACCGTCACCAACGCTTACCTTTACGGCACGCGGTTCTTACAGCTACCTCGCTTACGTCCATTCGCCGGAGGCCGTGATCGAATGGCTGAAGCGCGGCGAAGGAAGCGAGGCGTACTACGCGCGCCAGTTCGCCCAGGTATTCGGCAAGCCGCTCGAAACCGCGTGGGACGAGTGGATCGCCTGGGAGCATGAATTCCAGGGGGCCAACCTGCGCTCGGTGCGGGAACATCCCCTCACGAGCGGCCGCCGCATCACGCGCCCAGGCGCTCGGCTCCGTGTCGCGTTCCTACTACGACGCGACGACGAATTCGCTGATCGGCGCCTTCCAGTATCCCGGCGTCGTCGCTTATGCCGGCGTGGTGTCGCTGAAGGACGGCAGCATCCGGAGACTCGTCGACATCAAGGGACCGCAGAAATTCCGGGTGGCGTCGACTGCCTTCGATCCGGCCACCCGGACGCTGTTCTACACCGCCGACAACTACGACTCCTGGCGGGACCTGATGGCGGTGGATGTCGACTCGGGCCAGGCGCGCATGCTGCTCGAGGACGCACGCATCGGCGACATCTGCTTCGACGAGTCGGACCGCTCGCTGTGGGGCCTGCGGACCCTCAACGGCTATGTGACCCTGGTCCGCATCCCGCACCCCTACACCGAATGGAACCAGGTCTATACCTGGCCCTACGGTGACGTGCCTTTCGAACTCGACGTGTCGGCGGACGGCTCCCTGCTATCCATGTCGATCGGGACGATCGACGGCAAGCAGCTCCTGAATGTGTTCCGCAGGGCAGACCTCATGGCCGGCAAGGTGGAACCCATGGCCCGGTCCGATTTCGGCCAGGCCATACCCGAGGGCTTCGTGTTCACGCGCGATGGCCGGTATCTGTACGGCAGCTCCTACTTCACCGGCGTTTCCAACATCTTCCGCTTCGAGCCTGCGACCGGCGAACTCGAGGCGGTCAGCAACGCCGAGACCGGTTTCTTCCGCCCGATCCCGATGGCGGACGGAACGCTGATCGTCCAGGAGTACATGGGCACCGGCTTCGCGCCCGACGATCATCGACCCGAAGCCGCTGGACGACGTCAGCGCCATCACTTTTCTCGGCGCCCAGATCGCGAGCAAGCACCCGATCGTCAAGGAGTGGGCCGTTGGCCCGCCCGAGGCCGTCGACCTGGAGCCGATGATCACGCGCCGCGGCAAGTACCGGCCGATGCGCGAGCTCGAATATGGCGACGGCTATCCGATCCTCGAGGGCTATCGCGATTCCGCCGCGCTCGGCTGGCACGTTCGCTTCGCAGATCCCGCCCAGTTCCACAGGCTCGATATCTCCGCCAGCTACTCGTGGGACGACGAGCTGCCGTCGGACGAGAAGCCGCACGTCAACGTGAGCTACGAGACGCCCGTGTGGCGCTGGGAGTACTGGCACAACGGCGCGGACTTCTACGACCTGTTCGGCCCCACCAAACGCAGCCGCAAGGGCGACGCGTTCCTCGGCGAGTACAACAAGGCGCTCATCTTCGACGACCCGCGCCGGCTCGACCTGTCGATCCTGGGCGCGTACTTCACGGGCCTCGACACGCTGCCGGTCAACCAGAACGTGCCGTCCGATTTCGACGAGATCGTTTCGGGCCAGGTCGAGCTCGACTACACCAACACGCGCAGCTCGCAGAATTCCGTGGATCACGAGAAAGGCTATCGCTGGGATCTCGCCGGGAACGTCGACAGGGCCGACGGAGATACCGTGTCCAGGTTTCGCGGCGGCCTCGATTTCGGCTTCGCGCTTCCGTTCGGGAACTCGTCCGTGTGGCTGTATAACGCCGCCGGCGTCGCGAGCGGCAACCGGGAGAACGTCCTGGCGAGCTTCTACTTCGGCGGATTCGGCAACAACTATGTCGATGACGGCGAGGTCAAGCGTTATCGGGAGTTCGACAGCTTCCCGGGATTCGAGATCGACGAGCTGGCCGGACGGGACTTCGCCAAGGCGGTGCTGGAACTGAACCTGCCGCCCCTGCGGTTCGAGGAAGTCGGCTCGCCGGGGTTTTTCCTGGGCTGGGCGCGCCCGGCCTTGTTCGTCGGAGCGCTCGCCGCAAAGCCTGCGGACGGCTCCGAGCGTCGCACCGTCTACGATGCCGGCGCGCAGGTCGACCTGACGTTCACGGTGCTCAGCCGCCTGAACATGACCCTGTCTTTCGGCTACGCCGCCGGATTCGAGGACGGCCGCAAGCTCGACGACGAGTGGATGCTGTCGCTCAAGATCCTCTAGGTCGAGCGCCTCCTGAGCCTGCCTACGAAAGTCTGCGTGGACTCGCTTCGCCGAGATTGCCCCGATTTCTCCCGGTTGGACTTCAGGCCCAGCAGGTAGTACAGGAAGGCGCAGCCGGCACCGACCAGCACCAGCATGACGCCGATCCGGCCCTGGCTCGCCGCGATGTTGAAGGTCGCGTGGTAGGTACCCGCGAGGACGAGCCCCTCGAACATCTTGGCCTCGTGATAAAGGCGCTCGCGACGGAACAGGAAGACCCGGTGCAGCAGGCGATAGACAGGACCCCTGCCGCCATGGCGGCGTCGAATCTCCTCGACCGAGAAATGCGCCAGCCCGTAGAAATAGCCGAAGATTCCGGAAGCGATCGCATGCATCAGCACGGTCAGCACCGAGCGCAGCAGCAGCGTCGGCGTATCCCCCTCGGCGAGCAGTCGCGGAAAATACAGGAGCACGTTTTCGGCAAATGCAAAGGCCAGCCCGACGATGATGGAGAACTCGATCGCGTCGTCGATCGACCGGATGCTGTCGTCGTCCGTGAAGCGAACGATCAGGTGCTTGGAATATTCCTCGGCAAAGGCCAGGAAGATCAGGCTGAAGGCCATCACCGGGAGTCCGAACCAGTGAAATACCGCGATGAAAATCGTCAGGAACAGCCCGACGCCGAGAAAGTTCAGGGGTTCCTCGTATAGCCCGTTGAACAGGGCAAGGGCCGCCGCGCCGGACTGGCGGATGAACCAGATGACCGACCAGACAGACAGTGCGGCCAGCAGCAGCGATGTTGGCGTACCAGGCGATCTCGACCGAAATGGGTGCCGAGTCGAATCTGTCCGGCCAGCGGCAACTCGGGACTGACGGCCGCCATCGCCCATACCAGGAATGGCAGCGAGAAGAACGCCAGCGATGCGCCGTGCACGAACTTGATCCAGCGGTTCTCGTGAAGCAGGTAGATCACGTGGACCAGCGCAACGACCAGCAGCGTGCCGATCGCCATCACTGCGAAGGTCAGGTAAACCTGCATGAAATTCAGGATCCGCAGCGTCAGCGTGTCCTGCTCGACGACCTCGAGCAGGAACGGCAGGCTGAATATCGTGGATATCGAGCTCAGCTCCGCGCCATCCGCCGGTCGACACGTCGGCGCCGGGATTGACCACCACCAGGACGAGCACGGCGGCGAGCGTCGCGACCGCGGCGTTGGCGACGGTTCGGGCGGAGAGCCGCTCCAGCAGGAACATGAACAGCGAAAACATCACCAGGAAATGGAACAGGTCCGCGAGCTGGCCCGCCCAGTGCGCCGAGATTCTCGCGCAGCTGGTCATAGCTGAGAGTCGCCGCCAGCAGCAGCAGCGCCGCCAGCAGCAGGGCGCCGAAGCGCAGCGAGTGCCGCGTGACCCGCCGCGAGATCAGCTGAAACAGCTTGATGACGCCGATCAGCACCAGCGCCACTCCCGCCAGGAAGGCCAGCATGCTGAGCGCCTGCTGCATGCAGGTCCTGGCCGCCCGAGCTGCACCGCCGCCGCCTCGTGGCTTTGCAGCTGGACGCCCAGCCCCGCCATGAACAGCAGCAGCGGCACGACGGCCAGGGTTCCCAGCAGGAAGGTCACGACGACCAGCTGCCGCGACTCGGGATTGCGGGAGACGAAAAACCAGCCCCACACCACCGAGGGAATCATGGCGACCCCGGCAGCCTGCAGGAATGTGATCACTGTCACGTGTCGTGAAGCCCCATTGACTACAACCGCCGGTATCCGCCCTGACTCACCGTGCTTGTCGCGCACTCGGGGCCGACGCTAGAGTGGCCAATGAAGCCGGGGCCCGCCGCATGCGACCACGGGGATGGTACGGGATTTGAGGCACCGCGGAGCAGCAACGGCCGGCCCTGCCCAGCCAACTTGCCGGTTCCTGACTTGTAATTATTATGAGTGAGAACGTCGACGCAGCGAGGGTCCGGGACTGCCTGGCGGGGGATCCGCAGGCCTTCGCCGCGCTCGTCGAGCAGTACGAAAAGCCCGTTTACAACGTTGCATTGCGCATGCTGCGCAATCCAGAGGACGCCCGCGACATCGCACAGTCGGTCTTCCTGAAGGCCTACCAGAACCTCTCGAGCTATGATCCGCAATACAAGTTCTACAGCTGGATCTACCGGATGGCGATCAACGAATCGCTCAACATCCTGCGGGTGCGCGGCCGCAATGCAGGGCCCGTCGATGAGCGCCTCCCCGAGGACGGCGCCGGTCCGTCCGAACTGCTGGCCGACGATCAGAGGCGCGACGTGGTGATGGAAGCGGTCGACAGGCTCAAGGCGGAGCACCGGGCCGTGATCGTGCTCAGGTACTTCGTCGACCGCAACTACGAGGACATGGGCGAGATCCTCGGTATCGACGCCAAGACGGTCAAGTCGCGCCTGTACACGGCGCGGCAGCTCCTGAAGGAGCAACTGGCCTCACGCGGGGTCCTGTGACAATGGAGCAGGGACCAGCTTCAGGAATTGATCCAGGCCGATCTGGACGGTGAGCTATCCGGCGCCGGAGCGGGCCGAGCTGGCGCGCCTGCTGCTGCAAGATCCTGAGGCGCGGCGCCTGCACGGCGAATTGCGCCAGACGGACAAGCTGCTGCGTGACATCCCGCAGGCCGAGCCGCCACCTGGCCTCCGAGCGGCAATTCTTGCGGCGACCCGCAGTGTCGGCGCGCCCGGCTGTTCCTGCGTATCGAGCAGTACGGCCCGGCGCCCTATCGCATGGCTGCTGCCATCCTGGGCGGACTGCTGATCGTGGGCATCAGTTACGTCCTCCTCGATGGCAATTCGCCGCGGTCAGACCTGCAGGGGTCGCTGCGCTGCGGCGTCGGGCAGGATCAATTGTCGATACGGGCAGAAGGTGCCGAAGTCAGCGCCTCGCTCAGGCGCGACGGCGAAATGCTCAGGCTCGAACTCGACGTGTCGACGGCGATGCCCTGCGAGGTCATCGCCAGGATCGACCCCGCGACGACGACCTTTGTCGGCGGCGCCCATGCGCGCAGAGCTGACCGTCGCGAGCGACCAGGTCGCGGTCCACTTGCCACACCGGAAGCGAAGTCTTCGCGCTGGAGTTTTCCGGCGCTGCGCCGATTCAGTTGCAGCTGCGCTCCGGCGGACGCCTGCTCGGCGAAGGCAGGCTTTCGGTCAGCGACCCCTGAACGTCCCGCCGCTCAGCGCCTGACCAGCGTCACGAAGCTGAACGGGAAGGCATGCCGCGCATCCGCGGCATGATCGCTCGCGGGATACTTCGCGCCACTTTTGACGATCAAATGCGTCGAGCCGCGTGTCGCCTTCGACGGCGGCATGGACTTCGGTCAGCTCCAGTCGCCCGATCAGCGGCCAGCAGGCCGAGAACACCTCGGCACCGCCAATAACAAACAGCGTCGACGTCGCCGGCGGCCGTAAGCGCGTCATCGATGGACGCGACGGCTTCGCATCCGGGCGCGCGCCATGCCCTGTTGCGGGTCAGAACGAGATTGCGACGACCCGGCAAGGCCCTTCCGATCGAATCGAAAGTCTTGCGGCCCATCAGGAGCGTGTGGCCCATCGTCAGCGCCTTGAAGCGCTTCAGGTCGTCGGGCAGGTGCCAGGGCAAGCCGTTGTCGCGCCCGATGACGCCATTGTCGGCCATCGCGACGATCGCGACCGGCAGACGCGCTCATGCCGTCGGCCTCAGACAGCGACGGGGGCGCGGATCGCGGCATGCGGCTCGTAGCCGAGCACCTGGAAATCCTCGTACCGGTAGTCCGCGATGTCCACGGGCCGGCGCAACATCGCGAGCGTCGGCAGGGGCTGCGGCGTGCGTGCGAGCTGGGTATCGGCCTGCTCGAGGTGATTGAGGTAGAGATGGCAGTCGCCGCCCGTCCAGACGAGGTCTCCAACCGAGAGATTCGCCTGTTGCGCCAGGATGTGCGTCAGCAAGGCATATGAGGCGATGTTGAAAGGCACGCCGAGGAAGACATCGGCGCTGCGCTGGTAGACCTGGCACGACAGCCGGCCGTCCGCCACGTAGAACTGGAAGAACGCGTGGCAGGGTGCGAGCGCCATGCGGTCGAGCTCGCCGACGTTCCAGGCGCTCACGATGATGCGGCGCGAATCCGGATCCTCGCGCAACTGGTGGATCACGCGCGCGATCTGGTCGATGTGACGGCCGTCCGCGGTCGCCCAGGCGCGCCACTGCCGGCCGTACACCGGGCCGAGCTCGCCCTGCTCGTCCGCCCACTCGTTCCAGATCGAGACGCCCTTTTCCTGGAGCGAGCGCACGTTCGTCTCGCCGCGCAGGAACCAGAGCAGCTCTTCGATCACGGACTTGAGGTGTATGCGCTTGGTCGTGACGAGCGGAAAGCCCGCGGCGAGGTCGAAACGGAGCTGCTGTCCGAACACGGACAGCGTGCCCGTTCCGGTCCGGTCCGCCTTGTGGGCTGCCGTGCTCGCGGACGTGGCGCATCAGGTCGAGGTAGGCGCGCATTTCAGGCGTAGTTTCCGGAAGGCTCGCGTCGCGCGTAAGCGTAGGCGAGCATCGCGAGGCCCGACGGCGAGCATCGGCAGGGAAAGCAGCTGACCCATCGTCAGCCAGTCGAAGGCGAGATAGCCGATGTCTGGCATCCGGCACGCGCACGAACTCCACCAGCGATGCGGAATATCGCATAGAGCGTCAGGAAGAGTCCCGCAGGCGCGAGGCGCGGCCGCGGCTTGCTACGTAAACCACCAAAGAATCATGAACAGGACGATGCCCTCGAGGCCGCTTCGTAGAGCTGCGACGGATGAAGCACCTCGTCGCCGACTCGCATGCCCCAGGGCAAGTCGGTGGGCTTGCCCCAGAGCTCGCCGTTGATGAAGTTGCCGATGCGGCCGGCGAACAGCCCGACCGCTGGCAATGGCGCCATGAAATCGAAGACGTCGGCAACGCGCCGGCCACGCCGCAGGGCGAAAAGCGCTACCGCGGCCATGACGCCGGCAAGGCCGCCATGGAAGGACATGCCACCTTCCCACACGCGGATGATCGCGAGCGGGTCCTCGCGCAGCGCTTCGAAGCCGTAGACGAGGATCCACCCGAGGCGCCCGCCGACGATCACGCCCACCGCGGCGAAGAAAATGACGTCGTCCACGTCGACCGCCTTCCAGGTGGAGCCCGGCTCTGCCGCTCGCCGGCGGGCAAGCCACCAGCCGACGACGAATCCGACGACATACATGAGCCCGTACCAGTGAACCTTGACCGGTCCGATCGCGAACGCGACCGGATCGATTTCGGGATAGGCGAGCATCAATCGGTTACCCGGAACAGGAACGCGCGCAGGTATCGCGTCTCGTCGATCGCCGGGTGCACGGGATGGTCCGGCGACTGGCCGCCCACGGCGATCAGCTGGGCGAACCGGCCGAGGTGGCGCGCGCCGCGCTGGACCGCGTCGGAGAGCTCGCCGGGCGCGAGGTGATAGGAACAGGAACAGGACATCAGGAGCCCGTCGCGGTCGAGCAGCTGCATCGCGAGCTGGTTGATGCGGCGGTAGGCCGCAAGTCCCTTCGGGTGGTCCTTCTTGCGCTTGATGAAGGCCGGCGGGTCGACGACGACGACGTCGAACCGGCGCCGCTCGGCGACCAGCGCTTCGAGCGACTCGAATGCGTCGCCCTCGAGCAGCTCGCGCCGAAGCCCGTTGGCGTCAGCCGTCGCGGCAGCCGTCGCGAGCGCCGCCTCGGAGGAATCGATGCAGGTGACTTCCGACGCGCCTGCGCGCTTCGCCTGCAAGCCGAATCCGCCGGCGTAGCTGAAGACGTCGAGCACGCGCGCGTCGCGCACATGCCTCGCGAAGCATGCGCCCGGTTTGCGGTCTGGTCGAAGTACCAGCCGGTCTTCTGGCCAGCGGCGAGCGGCACCCGGAAATCCACGCCGCCTTCGGGTACCTCGACGAAATCCGGGACCTCGCCGAAAGCCGGCTCGACGTATCGCGGAAGGCCTTCGAGCTCGCGCATGGGGGAATCGTTCTTCCAGAGGAGCGCCCTCGGTGCGACGACCTTGACGAGCGCCTCCTCGATTTCCGCCTTCATGGCCTCCATGCCCGCCGTGCCGGCCTGCGCGACGAGCACGTCGCCGTAGCGGTCGACCACGAGGCCCGGCAGCAGGTCGCCCTCACCGATAGACGAGTCGATAAAAAGGCGAAGGGTAAAGGCGCTTCCGGAGCGCCAATGCGACCTTCAGGCGGTGCACGATCAGCGACTTGCCCGGCGGATAGTCCTGGTCGCGGCCTAGCAGGCGCGCGCTGATCAGCGTCCGCGGATTGACGTAAGCGTAGCCAAGGAAACGGTCACCGCTCGAGCGCACTGCACGTGCGCGCCCGGCTCGAATGCGGTGAGCGGCGTTGCGGCGACGTTGACTCTCGTTCGAGAAGATCCACAGGTGCCCGGCGTGCAGACGCCGTTCTTCCTGGGGCTTCAGGACGAGTGGCGGCAGCGCGCTTTCGGCCACGGCGACGGATTCAGGAAGGCTCGACATGCGGGACGGAAGCGCGGTGGCTATAGTGAACGCAATTCTACCCGACCGCGACGGCATCGCCATGCATGGCCAGCTCCCGCGGGCCATGCAATCGCCTCGCGGACGAAACGAGTCCCTATCTCCTGCAGCACGCCGCGAATCCCGTGGACTGGTATCCGTGGGGCGCGGCGGCGATAGCGCGGGCGCAAGGCGGAAGATCGCCCGATCCTGCTCTCGATCGGGTACTCCGCCTGTCACTGGTGCCACGTGATGGCGCACGAGTCCTTCGAGGACGAGGCGACTGCCGCCGTCATGAATCGGCTGTTCGTCAACGTCAAGGTGGATCGCGAGGAGCGGCCCGATCTCGACAAGGTCTACCAGCTCGCGCACCAGGTGCTGACGCAGCGCGGCGGCGGCTGGCCGCTCACGATGTTCCTCGCGCCGGATGACCTCACACCGTTCTTCGGCGGCACTTACTTCCCGAAGCAGGCGCGCTACGGCATGCCTGCGTTCACGGACCTGATCGAGCGCGTTGCGGCCTTCTATCGCGACGAGCGTGACAGCGTGCGCAGCCAGAATGCCGCGCTGCGCGGCGTGTTCGATGACCTCATGCCTCCCGTCGCGAAGGAAGCGCATTTCCCTGAGTCGAGAACCCATCGATCGGGCCCGGCGCGAATCTTGCCGCGGGCTTCGACGCGCGACTTCGGCGGCTTCAGCCCGGCGCCGAAGTTCCCGCACGCCGCTTCCATCGAGCTGCTGCTGCGCGCCTGGCAGGCGACCGCGGCGGGACTCGAACCCGATCGCGAAGCGCTCGCCATGGCGACGCTGACGCTCCGCCGCATGGCGGAAGGCGGCATCTTCGACCAGCTCGGCGGCGGCTTCTGCCGCTACTCAGTCGACCCGTACTGGATGATCCCGCACTTCGAGAAGATGCTCTACGACAACGGGCCGCTGCTCGCACTCTGCGCGCAGGCGGCGGTCGCGACGGGTGACGCCGTCTTCCGCGACGCCGCGCGTCGTCGACCGCGGACTGGGCGCTTCGCGAGATGCGCTCGCCGGAGGGCGGCTTTTATGCCGCGCTCGACGCGGACTCCGAGGGTCACGAGGGCCGCTTTTACGTCTGGCGGCGGGACGAGGTCGAGTCGCTCCTCGTGCCCGACGAATATCGCGTGCTCGCGCGCCGCTTACGGCCTCGATCGCGAGCCGAATTTCGAGGGCGACTGGCACCTGCACGCCTTCGTCGGATTGGACCGCGTCGCCGACGAGCTGGCGATGCCGACATCGCAGGCGCGAGGACCTTCTCGATTCCGCGCGCGCGAAGCTCCTGTCGGCCCGCGCGCAGCGCGTCCGTCCCGGCCTCGACGACAAGATCCTGACTGCCTGGAACGCCCTGATGATCCGCGGCCTCGCGATCGCGGGCCGGCTTCTCGCCGCGCCGGCGCAGGTCGACGCGGCGCTTGCCGCCATCGACTTCCTGCGGCGCGAATCGCCTGGCGCGATGGCTCCCTGCTCGCGTCCTGGAAGCACGGCGCCGCGCGCTTTCGCGGCCTACCTCGACGACTACGCCTTCCTGCTCGATGCGCTGCTCGAAGCGCTGCAATCGCGCTTTCGCGCGGAGGACCTGCGTCTTCGCCTGCCAGATCGCCGACGCGCTCCTCGAACGTTCGCCGACCGCGAGCGCGGCGGCTTCTGGTTCACGGCCGAGGGCGAGGACCCGCCGCTGCACCGGCCGAAGGGCTTCGCGGACGAGGCGATGCCCTCGGCAACGGCGTCGCGGCGCAGGCGCTGGCGCGCCTCGGATGGCTCACCGGCGAAATGCGCTACCTCGAGGCGGCGGAGGCGGACGATCCGCGGAGGCTACGGCCTCGCTCGTGCGCTCCCCGGAAGCGCACGCGCGATGCTCGATCGCGCTCGACGAGTACCTCGACCCGGTCGAAATCGTCGTGCATGCGCGGCGCGGCGCAGGAACTTGCGACCTGGCAGTCCTGCGCTCGCGCGCAATTATGCGCCGCGGCGCATGGTGATTGCGATTCCAGCGGACGCGGAGGGCCTGCCTGAAGCGCTCGCGAGCAAGCGCGCGCGCGAACGCACCGTCGCCTACGTCTGCCGCGGGCCGCAGTGCTCGGAACCGGTCACGAGCCTCGACGCGCTGGGCGTCAGCGCCGCACAGCCTTGAATTTTGCGAGCCCGGCATCGTCGCTCGTGTAGCGGGGCAGCGAGTCGCCGACCTCGATCCAGTCGGCATGCTGGTCGTAGAAGACGTGGCACTGCGGCTCGCGGTCGATCGCCCCTGGATCGCCGGGCGCGCGACGTGGATCTCGCCGGGGCAGACCGTCGAGGCGAAAAGAAGCGTCGTGCCGCAGGTCCGGGCAGAAGCCGCGGCGGCTCTGCGGCGACGACTGGTACCACGTCGGCTGCGCCGAACCCGGCAGGATAGCGGAAGCGCTCCTCGGCCGCGCCCACCCAGCTCACGAAGGCCGCGCCGTGGGCTTCCCGGCACCAGCGGCAGTGACAGTGGGCGAAGAACAGCGTCGGCGGCGTCGACCGCGAATCGCACCGCGCCGCAGAGGCAGCGACCCTCGAAATCGCTCATGCGGCGTCCTCGCGAAGAACGCGATCCACATGCCGAAGAGCAGGAGCGTGCTCGCGACATAGGCCAGGAACCGGTGCACCACGCGGTTGTAGGTGACATGGATAAGGCTGTGCAGCGCGCGCAGGCCGACATAGGCCCAGGCGGCCGCCACGAAACCCGGCGTCGAGCCGCCATTCAAGCGCGAGCGCGATGCAGAGCACGTAGAAAAGCACCGGCACCTCGAAGAGATTCCGGAAGTTGTCGGCGGCTTGCGTTCGCTCCAGCCTGCCTGCCAGGGCGCCGGCAGTCGCGAGCGACTGCGGGTCGATTTCCTCGCCCGCATCTCGCCGAGGCGGTCCGCATAGAGCTTGACCCAGACGAGCGCCGTCAGGCCCACCATCGCCGCGCAAGGCATCCAGATCGGGTCGGCCATGCGCGGCTAACATAGCATCCGATGAACGCACAGCACGAATCCTCGCCCTGCCCGGCCTTGCCGACGTGCAGGCCGCCGCCGGCCGGCTCGCCGGCGTCGCGCGGCGCACGCCCTTGCTCGCGATCGACGCCGCTCGACGAGGCGCTCGGCGGCCGCCTCCTGTTCAAGGTCGAATCGCTGCAGCGCACGGGCTCGTTCAAGTTCCGCGGCGCATACAACCGGCTGGTGCAGCTCGACGCCGGGCAGCGCCGACGCCGGCGTCGTCGCCTTTTCGTCCGGCAACCACGCCCAGGGAGTCGCTGCCGCGGCGAGGATGCTCGGCATTCCCGCGACCATCGTGATGCCGTCGGACGCGCCGGCGCGTCAAGCTCGAGAACACGCGCGCGCTCGGTGCCGAGGTCGTCCTCTACGACCGCGTGCCGGGAAGTCGCGAGCGATCGCGCGCAAGCTCGCGCCGAGCGCGGCGCGACGCTGGTGCCGGCCTACGACGACCCGCACGTCGTCGCGGGCCAGGGCACAGTCGGCCTCGAGTTGATGCAGCAGGCGGCCGAGCTCGGGCTGACGCCCGACCAGGTGCTGGTGCCGACGCAGCGGCGGCGGGCTCGCGGCGGCACGGCGATCGCGGTCCGCGCGCTCGCGCCGGCCGCCGCGGTGTACGGCGTCGAGCCCGAGGCGTTCGACGACACGCGCCGCTCGCTCGCGGCCGGCACGCTGCTCAAGAATCCGCCGGAGGCCCGCTCGATCTGCGACGCGCTGCAGTCCTCGCCGCCCGGGACACTCACGTTCGCGATCAACCGCGAGCTGCTCGTCCGGCATCCTGACGGTCAGCGACGCGGAAGTGCAGGCCGCGATGGCGCGCGCTTTCCGCGACCTCAGGCTCGTCGTCGAGCCGGGCGGCGCCGTCGCGCTCGCGGCAGCCCTTGCCGGCAGGGTCCCGCTCGCGGGCCGCACGACGGCGATCGTCCTGTCGCGGCGGCAACGTCGACGCCGCGACATTCGTCGCGGCGCTAAGCCGGTAGGCGTCTCGTCGAGGAACTCGACCTTCCCGGTCTCCAGCGAGTACCAGGCGCCGGTCACGACGAGCCCGTCGGTCGCGATCAGGTTCTCGATGATGGCGGAGCCGTGCCGCAGCTGGTCGACGGACGCGCGTACGTTCGCCGTCATCGCCGCATGCTCGACGCGAGCGCGCCTTCGGCCTCATGGCGCGCGACGAGCTCTTTCGACGCCCGGCCGGATGCGATCGACGATCGCCCGCTGGTTGGGCGACGGGTGTCAACGTGGGACGATGGAGCTCCTCGATCGTCGCCGCGATCGCGCCGCAGGACGAATGCCCGAGCACCACGACGAGGCGCGTCCCGAATCGGTCGGCCGCGAACTCGACGCTGCCGATCAGCGACGGCGCGACGATGTTGCCGGCGACGCGGATCACGAACAGGTCGCCCGGCCCCTGGTTGAACACGAGCTCGACCGGCACGCGCGAATCCGAGCAGCCGAGCATGATCGCAAAGGGTTCCTGGCGCCGCAGTCAGCTTCGCGCGCCGCGCTGCCGTGAGCAGCGTGCCGGTGCCGCGCGCATGCGCGGCAAAGCGCGCATTGCCCTCGCGCAGCCTCGCAAGCGCGTCGCGCGCGGAGACGCCGCGGCTCACGGCGCGATCTCCGATTCGAGCTGCGGCGAGGAAGGCCTCGAGGAACGCCGTGCGGCGGCCGGCTTCGCGCCGCCCGGCCGCGGTCTGCATCGTGCCCGCGAGCTTCAGCAGCTTGGAATAGAAGTGGTCGACCGAAGCGCCGCGGTCGTCCGGGCACGCGGACGCGGCAGAACGGGTCGTCCGGCTGGTAAAGCGGCCGGCCGAGCGCCGTGCCGACCGCGATGCAGCGCGCGAGGCCGATCGCGCCGAGCGCGTCGAGCCGGTCCGCGTCCTGCACGACCTTCGCCTCGATCGTGCGCGGTGCGATGCCCGCGGAATAGCTGTGCGCCTCGATGGCATGGCGGATCTCCGGCAGGCAGGCGGGCGGATAGCCGGCGTCCTCGAGGAAGCGCAGCGCATGATCCGCCGCGAGTCGCGAGGCGCGCGCGCGCTCGGGCGAGTCCTTGGCGACGTGGACGCAGTCGTGCAGCCAGGCGGCGGGCAGCACGATGTCGAGGCGCGCGCCCTCCTCCGCGGCGAGCCGGAGCGCCGTCGCGACCACCCGTTCGAGGTGAATCGGGCCCGTGACCGGGATCCGCATCCGGCTGGTCCGCGACGAACTGGCGGAAGCGCGGCTCCCAGTCGCGGCGCAGGCGCGCCATCGCATCTTCCGCGACGCGCGCTCATCGCCGTGCCCCGCCGCGCCGCGGCCGGCGCGCGGCGCCGCGCGCTGCGCTTGCCGCGCTTCGCCAGCGCGACGCCGATCGGCCTCGCGCGCCCAACAGGCGAGCTCCTCGGGATCCTCCAGCACTTCCGCCGGCACCTGCCAGTAGCCCATCGGACTGATCCGGCCGGTCGGGAAGGATCGGGACAGAAGGGCCGCGAGCCGGCCGCCTCGTAGCGCTGCGCGGCTCGAGTCGTCGGCCTTGAAGTAGAGAGTGTCGTCGTCGATCAGCGCGAAAAACAGCCCGTCGAGGTAGAGGCCGACGCCGCCGAACATCGGCGCGCGGCGTGACGCGGCCTGCAGCGGCGAGCTGCTCGAGCACGAAGTCGCGGAAGTCGTCGCTGACGGGCATCCGCCTAGTCTAAATCAGGTCGTCCGCGCGCCTCTCAATTGGCGTGAACCGAGCCGAGTGCGGCATGGATGCGGTCGCGCAAGTCGCGGTGGCGGTCCGGGTCGAACGCCGGCGCGGCGTCCCAGTCGTAGGCCCAGGGCTGCGCCGTCCGTAGCTCGGCCGGTTCATCGTGGTAGCGCGGAATCACGTGTGCGTGCAGCGCCGGATCGAGGTTGCCGAAGATCGCGTAGTTGATGCGCACGGCGCCGGTGACGGTGAGCACGGCGTCGCCGAGCGCGGCCATGTCGGCAAGGAAGGCCTGGCGCACCGCGCCTTGCAGCGCATTCAGCGTGGGCACGACCGGGTCCGGCAGCAGCAGGCAATAGCCCGGCAGCACCTGTCGCTCGCCCAGGACGGCCCAGCCCGAGGCAAGGCGCGCGATGAAGGTCGGGTCGTCGCCCGCGCGCAGCGCATCGACCCGGCGATGGATGGAAGTCGTCACGGGTCGCGGAACACGAAGTAGACGGCGCCGACGATGCAGAGCGCGGCCCAGAGGTAGTCGAGCTTGAGCCCCTGGCGCATGTAGAAGACGACAAATGGCACGAACACCACGAGCGTGATGACCTCCTGCAGGATCTTGAGCTGCGGCGAGGCTCATCACCGTAAAGCCGATGCGATTGCCCGGGCACCTGGAACAGGTATTCGACCAGCGCGATGCCCCACGACACCAGCGCCGCCACGTACCACGGCTTGTGGTTCAGCTCCTTGAGGTGCGCGTACCAGGCGAAGGTCATGAACACGTTCGACAGGACGAGCAGGCCTGTCGCTTGCCAGAAAGCGCTCGGCATGCCGTGAATCCTCCGACCTAACCCGACCAGCTCCGTACCCGCCCGACATCGAGGTGCACGAAATCGGAGGCCGGATAATAGCCGACGCCGCCCGCCCGCTTCGCCAATGCGAGATCGCGCAGCCGTTCAAGCGGCAGGCCTTCGAGCCGCACGTCGACTGCCTTTCCTTCCATGTGGAGGCTCCGCGAAGAAACGCCGTCCGAGCTTGCGACCAGCATCGCGTTCGTCTCCGGCGAGCGGTAGCCGGAAATAACCTGGTAGCGCGGCTCGAGCCCTGCCGACGCTGCAAGCTCGCGCAGGAGATCGAACAGCCGGGCGTCGAGCGGCAGTACCTCGCCCGAACGGTGATCGCGCAGCAGCCAGTCGAGGCGGCCGAGCTCGCCCGGGAGATAACCCGAATCGGTCCGGTAGACCGAGTCAATCACTTCGCCGGTGTGCGTGTTGATCAAAACCAGGCGGTCGTCCGACGCCAGCGGCGCGGACCGGCAAGATCAAGACAGCTGCGACTGACAGCAATGCCGCGCAAGGCGTGCCGCCTCGCCAGACGCAGGCGCAAGGCACCTCAGCCGGACCCGCGCTCGACGTTGACGGCGATGACCTTCGCCCGCGGGAAAAAATTGAAGTCGGTCGCGCAAGCCATGGTGTAGGCGCCGATCTGGCGCGCGAGCGAGGCGCTCGCCGATCTCGAGCACCGGCATCGGCAGGTCCTCGGCGACCACGTCGAGGCTGTCGCAGGTCGGGCCCGAAATGACGCAGGGCTCGTGCGGCCGGTCCGGGCGCCGCGAGCGGCTCGAGCGGAAAGCGCATCTTGTCGTAAAGCTGGCCGCTGAATGTGCCGTAGATGCCGTCGTCGAGGTAATACCACCAGCGGCCTTCGCGCTTCGGCGCGGCCCATGACGGTCGAGATGGCGACGACCGCCGGCCCGCAGATGAAGCGGCCGGGCTCGGCGATGACACGAAGGCCTCGCCGGCAGGCGGGCGAGCGCGTCGCGGATCGGCGCGCAGAAAGTCTCGATCGGCGCGACCGGCTCGAGATAGTCGATCGGAAAGCCGCCGCCGATGTCGAGCATCCTCGAGCGGCGGCAGCCCGCGCGCAGCCGCTTCCGCGACCAGGCGGCCGCAGGTATCGATCGCCTCCACGTACTTGCCGGGATGCGGCAGCTGCGATCCGGCGTGGAAGGAAAGTCCCACGACGCGAGGCCGAGGCTCGTCGCGTACTCGATGAGGCCGACCGCCGCGTCCGCGTCGCAGCCGAACTTGCGCGACAGGTCGATGATCGTGTCGGGGTTCCGGAACGAGATGCGCAGCAGCAGCCGCACGCGCTTGCGCGGCAAACCACGAACTTCGCCATCTCCTCCGCGTTGTCGACCACGAAGGTCTCGACGCCGAAGTCGAGCGCGTGACGGATGTCGGAGCCGCGCTTGATCGGGTGCGTGTGGATGCAGCGGCCCGGAGGGATGCCGGCGTCGCGGACCAGGTCCACTTCGCCATTCGTCGCCAGGTCGAACCAGGACCCTTCGCGCGCGAGCACCTGAACGACGGTCCGGTCGGGCAGCGGCTTCAGCGCGTAGTGCAGGTCGACGCCCGGCAGCGCCCGCGCGAGCGCATGGTACTGGCGTCGCAGCGCATCGCAGTCGATGACGAAGAGCGGCGAGCCGAACTGGGCGGCGAGCGCCTCGAGCCGTCCGGGATCATAGGGCGAAGGCAGGCGCAGGTCGGTTTTCAATCCGTGTTCTCCATCACTCGAGCAGAGGATCGACGAGCGTGAGCAGGCGATCAAGCGCGCCGCGGTTGGCGTCGAGCACGGCCTCGGCCGGCGGCACCCATGACCGCGCGCAGGCTGGCGTCGTCGAGGAGCCCCTTGACCGCGTGGGCGAGCTGCCCGGCGTCCGAGACGACGACCGCGGCACCGGCGTCCATCAGGAGCTGCGCGATTTCCTCGCCGTTGAAATTGTGCGGCCCGGTCAGCACCGGGCGGCCGACCGAGGCGGGCTCGAGCAGGTTGTGGCCGCCGATCGGGACCAGGCTGCCGGCGACGAACGCGACGTCCGCGGCCGCGTAGAACGTCATCAGCTCGCCCATCGTGTCGCCGAGCAGCACGCTGGTCGACGGCGGGATACGGCATGCCGGAGGAGCGGTAGGCAGCGCGCTCGTGGCGCTTCGCGAGCAGGTCGCGCACGTGACTCGAAGCGCTGCGGGTGGCGCGGCACCAGCACCAGCAGCGCATCGGGAAAGCGCTCCAGCACCCGGCGGTGCGCGTCGAGCACGATCGCCTCCTCGCCCTCGTGCGTGCTGCCCGCGACCCAGATCGGCCGCCCCGGCGCTTGCTCCTCGCGCCAGCGCCGGCCCTGCGCCTCGATCCCGGCGGGCGGCTGGAAGTCGAACTTGATGTTGCCGGTGACGTGCGTGCGTTCCGGAGGTCGCGCCGATCGAGCGGAAGCGTTCGGCGTCCGACTCGCTCTGGGCCGCGATCACGATGCCGTGCGAGAGCGTCTTGCGAAACAGCGAGCACCAGCGCCGGTACTTGCCGACCGAGCGCGGCGAGATGCGCGCGCTCGCGAGCACGAGCGGCACGCCGCGGCGCCCGCATTCGCCGTACAGGTTCGGCCACAGCTCGGTCTCGAGGATCATCGCGAGCTTCGGCTGCACGCGGTCGAAGAAGCGCTTGCACGGAGCCCGGCAGGTCGAACGGCACGTAGCGCAGGTGCACGCGGTCGCCGAACAGCAGCCGGGCGCGCGCTGCGCCCGTCGGCGTGACGGTCGTGAGCAGGATGCCGTAGCTGCGGGTGGCGCTGCTGAAGCTGCGCGATCAGCGGCTGGGCCGCCTGCACTTCGCCGACCGACACGGCGTGGATCCAGATCGTCGGCCCCGGGCATGGCGGGCCCGAGGCCGAAGCGCTCGCGGAGCCCCTCGCGGTAGCTCGGGTCGCGCAGGCCGCGCCACAACTGCACCAGGATCGCGACGGGCGCCGCAAGGTAGACGAGGACGTTATAGAGGTAGTACATCGCGCCTCACGCATCGTGCGCGAGGCGCAGGAGCGCGAATCCGGCCTGCCAGTCGGCCGCGTCGGCATCGGACTTCGCGAGGCTGCGCGCGAGGCGGTCGAGCGCGCGTTCGCGCCAGGCGCCCGGGCTGCCGCAGCCGGCCGCGGTCGAAGTCGAGCACCCAGACCTCCCCGTGTCTCGCCCAGCATGATGTTCGTGCGCGTTGAGGTCGGCGTGCTGCACGCCGGCATCGTGGAAACGGCGCAGGCAGCGGCCGATCGCCGCCCAGCGCGCGTCGTCCATGCGCCCGGCCGCAAGCACTGCCTCCATCGATCGCGCGCCCGGGAGGCGCTCCGTGATGAGTTCCGCGCGGTACGTGAACGCGGTCGCTCACGTAGCGGCCGGCGACCGGGAGGCGGCACCGGCAGGTCCGCGCGCATGCAGCGCCGCGAGCAGGCGGAGCTCCGTGGAACGAGCGCGTGCGGTCCTCGCCGAGCCAGAGGTATCGGTCACGCGCGAAGCGCGCCGCCATACCGCCACGCAGGTAACGACGCAGCACCCAGCTGCGTCCTCGTCGGCGTCGATGAACTGGATCGAGCCGCGCCCGCCGGACAGTTCGTGCAGCGCATCGCGCGCGCGCCAGTGCGCCGGGTCGAAGAGCTGGCGCCGGGCGTGGCGACGCGACTGGGCATCGTAAAGGATCGCGCCGCGGTCGATTGCAAGCCGCTCAAACATCGCCGGTCAGCGGGTGAGCACGTACTCGGCGCTGCAATACGGGCACTTGGCGAAGCCCGTCTGCTCGATCGGCAGGTAGACGCGGGGATGGCTGTTCCAGAGCGACATCGAAGGCATCGGGCAGGCGAGCGGCAGGTCGGCCGCAGTCACGTCGTAGCGTTCGCGCGCGTTCGGCGGCTGCAGGGGGCTCTCGTGCGTGCATGCGGCGATTATACCGGCGCCGGGTCTTCGCCCGCGACCATCACGCGCTCCCAGACGCCGGCCACGCCGGCGCGCTCGGCGCGAACTCGCCGGCGTCCACGACCGCCGGCCGCTGCTCCAGCGACAGGTGGTGCGCGGCATTGCGGTAGGTGCGGTAGGCGTCGACCAGCCGGTCGATGACCCGATGGTCGACGAGGGCGGCCGAGCCGACCGACTCGAGGTGGCGGATCGTGTCCGCGAAACTCGGCGAGCGGCGGGTGCTCGCGCACGTGCCGGAGCACCCAGTACTGGGCCAGGAACTCGATGTCGGCGATGCCGCCGCGGTCGTGCTTGAGGTCGAATTGCCCGTCCCGCGTGCTGGCCGTGCTCGGCGCGCATGCGCTCGCGCATCGCAAAGATTTCCTCGCGCAGCCGTCTCGCGCTTCACCGCCTCGATCGAGCACGTCGCGGCGCACGCGCGTGAAGGCGGCGCCGAGGTCCGGCGTCGCCCGCGACCCAGCGCGAGTGCAGCAGCGCCTGGTGCTCGAAGGTCCAGGCCTCGCGCCGCTGGTAATCCTCGAACGCGTCGATCTGCGTGAATGCGAGGCCGCCCTTGCCGGAGGGCCGCAGGCGCACGTCCACCTCGTACAGGCGGCCCGCGGGCGTGTGCACCGTGAGCAGGTGCACGAGGCGCTGCGCGAGCCGCAGGAAGAAGACTTCGTTGTCGACGACCTTCGGCCCGGACGGTCTGCCCCGGCGCCCGCGGCGTCGTGCAGGAACACGAGGTCGAGGTCCGAGGCGTAGCCGAGCTCCATGCCGCCGAGCTTGCCGTAGCCGGCAATCCCGACGCGCGCGGTGCGGGCGCCCTCCGTGCCGGCGCAGCGCGGCTCGCCGTACTGCGCCACCGTGTGCCGCCAGGCGAGCGCGAGCGCCTGCTCGAGGATCAGCTCGGCGACGTCGGTCAGGCGGTCGCTGACCTGCATCAGCGGCAGGCGGCCGGCGAGGTCCAGCATCGCGATCCGGAAGATCGCGGCCCGGCGGAAATGGCGCAGCGCGTCGACGCGCAGCTCCTCGTCGGTCCGGCGTGCTCGAGGCGCGCCGCGAGCTCCTCCGCGAACTGCGCCCGGTCGGGCAGCGTCTCGAAGACGCGCGCGTCGAGCAGCTCGTCGAGCAGGAGCGGATGCGCGGCGACCTGCCGCGCCAGGTAGTCGCCCATGCTGCAGGCCTGCACCAGCCGCTCGAGCGCCTGTGCGTTCTCGTTGAGGAGCGCGAGATAGGCCGTGCGTCCGCCGATCGCCTCGACGATGCGCACGAGGCGCGTCAGCACGGGCAGGCCCGGCCCCGCCGCGCCCGCCTCGACGCGCGCGACGGCGGCAAGGACGCGCGGCAGGAGCGTCGCGAGGCGGCGCCGGCCGAACTCGTCGAGCCGGCGGAAGTAGGCGGATTGCCGCAGCTCGAGCAGCACGCGCGCCGCGGCTTCGGGATCCGCGAGGCCGGCGCGCCGGACGTCCTCCGCGATGCGCTCGAGCGATGGTTCCGGCGACCACAGCGACTCGAACAGCGCGGCCGGCGGCGGCTGCCCCGGCCCGCCGCGCCCGAGGACGACGGCGTCGAAACGGGCGGTGACCGCCGCGCGCCGCGTCGCCCAGCGCCGCACGAAAACGCATGCCAGTCCGCGAAACCCATCGACGCGGCCAGCCGCGCGCGGCCCGCTGCGTCCTCCGGCAGCGCGTGCGTCTGGGCGTCGTCCGCCATCTGCAGGCGGTTCTCGACCCGCCGCAGGAATGCATAGGCCGCCGCGAGCTCCGCGACGGCGGCCGGCGGCAGCAGCTTCGCGCCCGCGAGCCGCGGCAGGGCCGCCTGCAGCGAGGGCGTCCGCAGGCCCGGCTCCGACCCGCCGCGGATCAGCTGCTGCGACTGCACGATGAACTCGATCTCGCGGATGCCGCCCGGGCCCAGCTTCACGTTGTCCCGCAGCTCGCGCCGCTCGACTTCGCGGGCGATCATCGCCTTCATCTCGCGCAGGCTCTCGTAGACGCCGTAGTCGAGGTAACGCCGATACACGAAGGGCCGCACGACGCCGTCGTAGAGCGCGCCGTAGCGCGCGGTGCCGGTGACCGCGCGCGCCTTCACCCAGGCGTAGCGCTCCCAGTCGCGGCCGTGCTGCTGCAGGTAGTCCTCGAACGCGCCGAAGTTCATCGCGAGCGGTCCCGGCTCGCCGAGCGGCCGCAGGCGCATGTCCACGCGGAACACGAAGCCCTCCGGCGGTGCGGGCATCGAGCAGCCGGATCAGCGACTGGCCGAGGCGCGTGAAGTACTCCTCGTTCGAGACCCCGCGCGGGCCGTCGGTCTCGCCGCGCTCCGGGTAGAGAAAGACGAGGTCGATGTCCGAGGAGAAGTTGAGCTCGCCGCCGCCGAGCTTGCCCATGCCGATCGACGACGAGTTCCTGGGCCTCGCCGGCCGCGGAGCGCGGCGTGCCGTAGCGCGGCGCGAGGGCGCGGGTCGCGAAGGCGAGCGCGGCACGCGATCGCAGCCGTCCGCGAGCGCGGAAAGCTCGCGCAGCGTCTCGTCGAGCGTCGCGAGCCCGGCGAGGTCGCGCCAGGCGATGCGCACGAGCTCGTGGCGGCGCAGGCGCCGCAATGCGTCCATGAACCCCGGTTCGTCGGCGTGCGAAGTCGCGAGGCCCGAAACGAGCGCTTCGACCTCGCCGGGCGCGCGGGCGCGCCCGAGCGCGCCGGATGTCGCGAGCCCGGCGATCAGGGCGGCTCGCGCGCCGCGGAATCGCGCACGAACTCGCTGGCGGCGAAGACCGCAGGCAACGCTTCGCGCGCCGGCGCGGGCAGTGCATCGGGATCGCCGCCGGCATCGCGCCAGCGGTCGATCAACGATCCGGTGCCGCCGGGCTCCTGTCACGTCATTTCCGCATTGCGGCAGCCGCCGCGTGACGGGAGTGCAGGCGCAGGAGCGCCGGGCGGGCCAGATCGTCGACCGCCTGGCAGAGCGCCGCGCTCGCGGCCGCCTGCTTGGCCGCGGCGTCCGCAGCGAATTTCTCCGGCCGACCGAACCGGGCGCCTTGGAGTTCATCGCGGCAGCGGCCTGCATGCGCGCGCGCAGCGGCGTGTCCACCGCGCTGCGAGAAGTGCGGCGCGACCGTCTCCCAGGCCGCCGCCGGGCAACGACGCGTAATTCGACCAGCCGGCCGTGGCCCGGATCGAGGCGGCCGGCCGCGTCGCAGAACGCGGCGTAAAGCCGCGCGACGTATTCCTCTCGCGACTGTGCCGCTGCCTCCGGGTCGATGTGCTTGCGGAATGGCGCCGCCGGCTCGCCGCCGTCATTCCAGATCCAGCCCGCCGGCTGCTGCAGGAGCGAGACGCCGACCTCGACGGGATCGCGCAGGCACAGGACCCAGGGCGAATCCGGGAACGCCTCGGCGACGACGTCGCAGAAAAGCGTGTTCCAGCTGGTCAGCTTGAGGACGTAGGGCTTGCGCGCGTGGCGCGCAAAGGCGGCGCCGAGCGAACGCAGCGCCGCAACCAGCTCGGCCGCGGCCACTTGTGCGGCGGCAGCAGGATCTCGTTGACGGGCAGCGGCTCGGCGTAGACGACGACGCCGACATGCTGCTTGAGGAGCTGCGAGACGAGCGTCGAGCCGCAGCGCGAGACGTGGAAGACGATGCCCGGCCGGCGACGGTGCCCGCGGTGCCCTTGCCGACGTCCTCGCGCGCGATCTGCACGACCGATTCGCGCGCCGCCACGCGCGCGATCGGTCTCCTGCATGAAGGGATCCTGGAGTTCCGCGCGTGCGGATGTCGCGCAGCGCGAAATAGAGGCCCGTCGGGTGCAGGGCGGCGCGCGCCGGCAGCCAGTCCCCTTGCGTCGCCTGCATGCGGGAGCCTTTCTCGACAGGAACGGACGGCCAATGGTAACGTCCGGACGCCGCATGGATTTCGCGGAATTTCTCGCGCCATTCGATGCGGGCACGTTCCGCTCGCAGTACTACGGCAAGCGGCCGCTGCATGTCCGCAGGAACGGCGCGGTGACCGGCCTCCTGCCGTGGCAGCGATTCAACGAAGTGCTCGCGCTCACGCCGTACTGGAACGAGGAGTCGCTGAAGGTCTATTTCAAGAGCCGCGCGGCGCTGCGGGAGAACTACTGCGACACGGCGGATGTCCGGCCCGGAACGCTCGCGCCGGTGAATCCCGCGAAGCTGAAGGCGCTGACCGCGCTCGGCGCAAGCATCGTCGCCAACCACCTGCACCGCGTCTGCCCCGAGGTCGGCGCGGTCGCCGCGATGCTCGAGCGCGAGTTCGCCGCGCGCGCCTTTGCGAACGTGTACTGCTCATTCAGGGGCGTGCAGGCATTCCAGACCCACTTCGACCTGCACGACGTCTTCGCCGTGCAGGCGGAGGGCGAGAAGACCTGGCGCGTCTATGAGTCGCGCGCCGATACGCCCGTGAACCCGGTGCCGCCGGGCGACGAGTGGGAGAAGTGGCTGACCGAATCGCGCGGCAAGCTGCTGTTCGAGGCGCACATGAAGCCGGGCGACATCCTCTACCTGCCGCGCGGCCAGTACCACGACGCACTGACCGGCGCCGAGGCTCGTTGCACGTGTCTTTCGGCGTCGCGCCGGCGACCGGCCTCTCGGTGTTCAAGCTGCTCGAGACCGCGCTGACGAAGGAAAGCGAGTTCCGCGCGTACCTGCCGGACGCACGCTCGGAGCCGGCAGCTCGGCGAGCGGCTCGCGAAACTCGCCGACCGCATCAGCGCCGTCATGACGTCGCCGGCGTTCGCGATCGACGTCATGAACCACCAGCGCGACCTCGCGCGCCCGCCCGCTCGATTACGGACTGCCCGCGCAGCGCCCGCCCGCCTGGTACTCGGTCGCTCGCCGCGCGCAGGTGCTGCGCCGCGACGCGCGGCTTCGCCGTCGCCTTCGAGGGCGGCGAGATCCCGGTCGGCGCCACCTACCCCACGCTCGAATGGATCCTGAAGCAGCGCATGTTCTCGGTGGACGATGCGCTCGCGCGCCAGCCGGGCATCGACCGCGCCGCCCTGGCCGCCGACCTCGAGCGGCTCGAACGCGCCGGCATCATGGTCGCGACCGAGATGCGGTGATAGCTGCAGCGGTGCTGCTTGCCCGCGCTGCTTCCGCGCGCGAGGCCGTGCCGGGCGGGTCGTCAGCTGCCGATCGACGCGCCGGCCGGACGCGACGGCCGGTCGCGACGCTCGATGGCGCGCGCGCCATGGTGCTGCGGGACGAGCGAGCACTGGATCGCCGTCGTCGGCATCCCACTCGGACACGAAGCCCGGGCGCCTGGAACTGGTCGTGAGCCACGGCGGCAAGACGGAGCGCCTCGGTTTCGACGTCGCCGACAAGAAATACGACATCCAGAAGCTCAAGGTGGCGCCGGGCCAGGTCGACCTGTCGAAGCGAGACCTCGAGCGCGTCGAGGCCGAAAAGCAGAGATACGCAAGGCGCTCAACGCGTTTACGGACCGCCCGCCTGCGACGCTGCGGCTGGTGCAGCCCGTGCCGGGCGAGCGCTCGAGCTCCTACGGCCTGCGCCGCTTCTTCAACGACCAGCCGCGCAGCCCGCACACCGGCATGGACATCGCCGCCCCGACCGGCACGCCGATCCAGGCGGCCGGCCGCCGGGACCGTCGCCGACGTCGGCGACTACTTCTTCAACGGCAACACGGTCATCCTCGACCATGGCTCCGGGCTCGTGACGATGTACTGTCACCTGAGCCGGATCGACGTGAAGGCGGGACAGGCCGTGACGCCGGCGAGACGATCGGCGCCGTGGGCGCCACCGGCCGCGTCACCGGCGCGCACCTGCACTTCGGCGTGACACTGAACGGACGATGGTGGACCCGGCGCTGTTCCTGCCCGAGGCCCCGCCTAGTCCGCCGTAACTGGCACCGGCGGCCTTTCTTCAATTTCGGCCGGGGAGATGCAAGCCGTGAACTTCGCTCTCGGCACGCAATGCGACGGTCGGACTCCTCCTCACGCTCACCTCCGGCGTCCTCACGGGCGCGTCTGCCGCCAAGCCGCCCGCGGACGGCATCTACCTCGCCGGCCGCCGCGACCCAGTCCGAAACGGACGAGTACACGCGCTACGAGCTGCTCGCGCCCGACAGCGGCAAGTTCAAGATCACCTACGAAGTCACCGCCACCACCGCCGGCGCGAGGACGTTCTACAACCCCATTCGAAAGGGCAGCGCCGCGAGCGACGAGGCCGTGCTCGACGCGATGACCGGCAAGCCGCTGCACTTCGAGGTCGTCAGCGGCGCCGACGCGCGCAAGGATCCCTTGATGCCCGACGCCGACCTCGACACCGATTACATCAAGGTGACGCTCGCTCGCCCCGTGCCGACGAACGGCCAGGGACGCCTCATCATCATCAAGACCTACGAGGACAGGAAGAGCTACTACGTCGACGGCAAGACGATCGTGTTCGACCGGCCGCTCGGCATACGCCGCAACAAGGTCGTGCTGCCCGCGGGCTACGAAGTCGTCGGCCTGACGGTGCCTTCGCAGATCATCACCGAAGCGGACGGCCGGATCGGCATCAGCTTCGTGAACGGCACGGAAGGCCAGGCGCCGCTCGTGCTCCGCGCGGCGAAGGGCGCGCGGACCGGAGCGGCGGCGGCGCCGAAGGCTGCGACGAAGCAGCGCAGCTGGGAATCGCCGTTCGAAGGCGAGACCGAGGAGGATCGCCTCTCCGAGCGCGCGCATCAGGATCGCGACATCGTCTACTTCCTGCAGCAGCCCGAGTCGCACGCGTTCGCGCTCTATCACGACTACACCGAGTCGCGCCCGGGCATCAACGGCTACGCCAACGTCGTCCGCAAGGGCAGCACGGCCAGCCATCCGTCGGCGAGCATTCTCGATACCGGCGAGCAGCTGGAGGCGAAGGAGATGAGCGGCGCCGAGATGGCCGCGATGAAGATCAACGCCGGCGAAACAGTCGATCCCGACGCGCGCGTCGTGGTGATTCCGTTCGCGCCCGTGAAACCCGGGCAGTCGTTGCGGCTGCGGATCGCTGAGACCTACACCGCGCCGGTCAGCTACCGGCTGGACGGCGACGAGCTGGTGTTCGACCGCAGCCTCGGCCGGCCGCGCAACGCCGTCGTGCTGCCGTCGGGCTGGTACTGCACGTTCAGCTCGATTCCCGCGACGGTGAGCCAGCTCCCCGACGGACGCGTGCGGCTCGATTACTGGAACGGCCGGCCCGAGCCGGTGGCCGTGCTGCTCAAGGCGCGTCGCCGCGTCGCCCCGTAGAGGCCCGCGACGCGGCCCTCGGCACGCCAAAACAGAAAGGCCCGGGAGTCGCCTCCCGGGCCCTTCGTTCGAACCGTAAAGCCCTGCGGCCTTACATGTCCATGCCGCCCATGCCGCCCATGCCGCCACCCATCGGCGGGTGGTCGTGCTCCTCCTTCGGAGCCTCGGCCACCATCACTTCAGTGGTCAGCAGGAGGCCGGCGACGGATGCGGCGTTCTGGAGCGCAAGGCGCGTGACCTTGGTCGGATCCAGGATGCCCATCTCGATCATGTCGCCGTACTCGCCGGTCGCGGCGTTGTAGCCGAAGCTGCCCTTGCCCTCGCGGACCTTGGCGAGCACGACCGAGCCGTCTTCACCGGCGTTCTGCACGATCTGGCGCAGCGGCTCTTCGATCGAGCGCGTCAGGATGCGGATGCCGACGTTCTGGTCTTCGTTGGTGCCGGTGAGCTTGTCGAGCGACCTTCTGCACGCGAATAAACGCGACGCCGCCGCCCGGCACCACGCCCTCCTCGACCGCCGCACGGGTCGCGTGCAGCGCGTCTTCGAGGCGGGCCTTCTTTTCCTTCATCTCGATCTCGGTGGCCGCGCCGACCTTGATCACGGCAACGCCGCCGGAGAGCTTTGCGACGCGCTCCTGCAGCTTTTCCTTGTCGTAGTCGGAGGTGGCTTCCTCGATCTGCCGGCGGATCTGCTCGATCCGGGCCTTGATCTCGGCAGGCTTGCCGGCGCCGTCGATGATCGTCGTGTTTTCCTTGTCGGCGACGATCTTCTTGGCCTTGCCGAGGTCATTCAGCGTCGCCTTCTCGAGCGACAGGCCGACTTCCTCGGCGATCACGGTGCCGCCCGTCAGGATCGCGATGTCCTTCAGCATTTCCTTGCGGCGGTCGCCGAAGCCCGGCGCCTTGACGGCGCAGACCTTGACGATGCCGCGGATCGTGTTGACCACGAGCGTCGCGAGCGCCTCGCCCTCGACGTCCTCGGCGACCACCAGGAGCGGCTTGCCGGCCTTGGCGATGTTCTCGAGCAGCGGCAGCATCTCGCGGATGTTCGAGATCTTCTTGTCGTACAGCAGGACGTACGGGCCCTCGAGCTCGCTCGTCTGGTTCTGTGCGCTGTTGATGAAGTACGGCGACAGGTAGCCGCGGTCGAACTGCATGCCCTCGACCACTTCGAGCTCGTTCTCGAGGCCCGAGCCTTCCTCGACCGTGATCACGCCTTCCTTGCCGACCTTCTCCATTGCCTCGGCAATCTTCTTGCCGATCGCCTCGTCACTGTTCGCCGAGATCGTGCCGACCTGGGCAATGGCCTTCGAGTCCTTGCAGGGCTTGGAGAGCTTCTTGAGCTCCTCGACCGCCGCAGTGACCGCCAGGTCGACGCCGCGCTTGACGTCCATCGGGTTGATGCCCGAGGCGACGGCCTTCATGCCCTCGCGGATGATCGCCTGCGCGAGCAGGGTTGCGGTGGTCGTGCCGTCGCCGGCCTCGTCGGAGGTCGACGATGCGACTTCCTTGACCATCTGCGCGCCCATGTTCTCGAACTTGTCCTTCAGCTCGATTTCCTTGGCGACTGAGACGCCATCCTTCGTGATGGTCGGCGCACCGAAGCTCTTCTCGAGCACGGCGTTCCGCCCCTTGGGGCCCAGCGTCGCCTTGACGGCGTTCGCGAGCAGGTTGACGCCGCGGACCATGCGGGTGCGCGCGTCGTCTGAAAATCTGACTTCCTTGGCTGCCATGATTGCGTATTCCTCTGAATTACTTTTCGATGACGGCCATGACGTCTTCCTCGCGCATCACGAGGAGCTCGTCGC
Organism: uncultured Gammaproteobacteria bacterium; assembly: GCA_963706895.1. GTDB lineage: Bacteria > Pseudomonadota > Gammaproteobacteria > Steroidobacterales > Steroidobacteraceae > SCUD01. The sequence continues at coordinate 520,629 of CAVPNV010000006.1, forward strand.
CGTCGACCTTGACTTCGGTTCCGCCGTATTTGCCGAACAGGATCTTGTCGCCGACCTTGAGGTCAAGCGGACGAACGCTCCCGTTCTCAAGAATCTTGCCCTTGCCGACCGCGACGATCTTGCCGCGGATGGGCTTCTCGGCAGCGGTGTCAGGGATCACGATGCCACCGGGTGATTTGCGCTCTTCGTCTTCGCGCTTGACGATCACACGATCATGAAGCGGACGGATCTTCATGGTTCAACACTCCTTGGAAATTCGCTTGTGAATGCCGGGAAGGGCCTGCTTTGCTTTGGCACTCTCCCCAGTCGAGTGCCAATGATAGGGATCGGCGAGTCAATTTCAAGCACTGTCGGCCTTCGAGTGACAGACATACGTAACCCATTGAAATATAAAACATATCTAGGACGGCCGCTCATGCCCTCATGGCGCGCCATTGCGAAAACGCGCAGGCCGTCGCGACAAGGCCCGATTGGGCCGCTAACCTCTCGGCCGCAATGACGAAATTCAGGACTGCGCTTCTCGTTCTCTCGCTCGCCATTTCGGGAGCCGCCGCCGCGCAGGGACTGCTCGGGCCGACCTCGAACGAAGACCAGTTCCTGCCGGTCGACCAGGCCTTCGTCTTCTCCGCCATCGCGGATGGCGGCGAGACCGTCCTGCTGGACTGGCAGATCGCTCCGGGCTACTACCTCTACCGCCATCGCATGTCCGTCAAGACGGCAACGCCCGGTTTTTCACTGGGCGAAATCGCATTGCCCGATGGCAAGAAGAAGACCGATGAATTCTTCGGCGACGTCGAGGTGTACTACGACGTCCTCGGCGCAAAGTTGCCGGTCGTACGGCCCGGCGATGCGTCGTCCTTCGAGCTCGCCGTCAGTTACCAGGGCTGCGCCGACGCGGGACTGTGCTACCCGCCGGTCACCAAGACGGTCTCGATCGAGATGCCGCCGCCCGGCACGCCGTCCGCGAGTGACGCGCGCGCCAATGGTCTCGGAACAGGATCGCCTCTCGAGCCTGATTGCTGGCGGCAGCCTGTTCGCCATCATGGCGAGCTTCTTTGGATTTGGCCTGCTGCTTGCCTTTACGCCCTGCGTGCTGCCGATGATCCCGATCCTGTCCGGAATCATCGCCGGCCAGGGCGAAGCTGCGACCCCGCGGCGATCGTTCCTGCTGTCCCTGGTCTACGTCCTCGGCATGGCGCTGACCTACACGATCGCGGGCGCCGCATTCGCGGCCGCCGGCCAACAGGCGCAGGCTTTCTTCCAGCAACCCTGGATCATCATTACTTTCGCGGCTCTTTTCGTCGTCCTCGCGCTTGCGATGTTCGGGCTCTTCGACCTCAAGGTCCCGTCCGCGCTGGAGACGAAGCTTCGCGAGCCTGTCGGGACGCCAGAAATCAGGAAGCTTCGTCGGCACGGCAGTCATGGGTGCGCTATCCGCGCTCGTCGTAACCGCCTGCGTCGCACCGCCGATGGTCGCGGCGCTCGCGGTGATCGGCCAGACCGGGCGACGTCCTGCGCGGTGCCCTGGCGCTCTTCGCCATGGCGATCGGCATGGGCGCGCCGCTCCTGCTCGTCGGAGTCGCGGGCGGCCGATTCCTTCCGCATGCCGGCGTGTGGATGACGACGGTCAAGGCCCTCTTCGGCGTGCTGTTCCTCGGCTGTTGCGGTCTGGATGCTCGAACGCGTGCTGCCGGGCTCGCTCACGCTGGCGCTGTGGGCGCTTCTCGTCGATCGTCGGCGGCTACTATTTCGGCGGTTTTGGCCGCGCAGGCGACCGGAAGCGAGAGCCTGGCGGTTGGTCGCGAAGGGCCTCGGCCTCGCGGCCATCGTCTGGGGCGTCATCATGATGGTGGGCGCCGCGGCGGGCGGGCACGACCCACTGCAGCCTCTGCGCGGTGCTGCGCTGCCAGGATTCGCGGGCAAGGCTGCTGCGACGCAGGCGGAGCCGCTGCCGTTCCGGATGGTCGCCTCGATCGAGGAACTCGATCGTGAGCTCGCCGCTGCCAAGGCGGCCGGGCAGCCCGCAATGCTCGACTTCTATGCGGACTGGTGCGTGTCCTGCAAGGAAATGGAGAAGTACACATTCTCCGTGCCCGGAAGTGCAGAAGGACCTCGCCGGATTCGTGCTGCTCAAGGCGGACGTCACCGCAAACAACGAAGCCGACCAGGCCCTGTTCCGCCGGTTCGGCGTCTATGGCCCGCCGACCACGGCATTCTTCGGCACGCATGGCCGCGAATGCCGCCCGTTCCGCCTCGTCGGCTACGTCAAGGCAGGTGACTTCCAGTCGCATCTCGCGCGCTTCGCGCGAGAATGCTGACGATGGGAACCGCGGCGCGCTGGATCCTCTTCCTGGTCTTGGCGCTCTGGCGCGGCGTCGCCGCCTACCACGCCGAGCCGAGCATACTTCGATCTTGAGAAGCCTGACTTGCCGCCACTCGCCGCCGCAACGCCGCGTAGCGGTCATTCCCGAGAATCGTCCCGACATCACGCTCGCCGACCGCGACGGCAAGCCGCGCTCGCTGGCGGAATGGGACGGCAAGCCGCAGGTCATCAATTTCTGGGCGACCTGGTGCGCTCCCTGCCGGCGCGAGATCCCGATGCTGAATGCACTCGCACGCGACGGCGCCTACCCGGAATTCGTGCTGATCGGCATCGCCATTGATTTTCGAGAGGACGTGCTCCGGTATCTCGAGGGCACGCCGATCAATTACACGGTCCTGATCGGCGAGCAGGATGGGCTGGATGCCGCGCGCGCCTTCGGCATGGAATCACTGGGCCTGCCTTTTACGGCCTTCGTCGACAAGTCCGGGCGCATCGTGACGATCCATGTCGGCGAGTTGCACCGGTCTCAGGCCGACGTCATCCTGTCAGCCGTCCGAGCCGTCGATGCCGGCGAGATCGACTTGAAGTCCGCCCAGAACCGGATTCGGACCGAGATCCCCAAGATTGGCTAGTTAGGCGTCAGATCGACGCTGATCGGCACCAGTATTGGCGCTTTTTCTGGACAAATCGCCGTTTGTCCGGTTGAATCGGCGCCGATGCGTCGGATCCTGCTGATCAATGGGCCCAATCTCAACCTGCTCGGCCGCCGGGAACCCGGCTGGTACGGCGACGTGACGCTTGCGGCGATCGAAGAGCGCCTTACGTCGCTCGCCGGGAAGCGCAATGCGACCGTCCTGTGCTTCCAGAGCAATGCCGAGCACGAGCTGGTCGACCGGGTCCAGGCCCTGGCCACCGAGCCGGTCGATTTCGCGATCGTGAATCCCGGCGCTTTCACCCACACGAGCATCGCGCTCAGGGATGCCCTGCTCGCGGTTTCCGTGCCGTTCATTGAGGTGCATCTCTCGAACGTGCATGCGCGGGAGCCATTCCGCCGGCACTCGTATTTTTCGGACATCGCGGCGGGCAGCATTGTGGGACTCGGGGCGCAGGGTTACGAACTTGCGCTCACCGCCGCCCTCGACCGTCTCGACAGTCCTTCCGGGGAGAAGTGATGGATATCCGCAAGATCAAGAAACTCATCGAACTGCTCGAGGAATCCGGACTCGCCGAGATCGAGATCACCGAGGGCGAGGAATCGGTCCGCATTGCGCGCGTGACCCAGGGTACGCAGGTCGTGCACCAGGTTGCAGCTGCGCCCGCCGCTGCCCCGGCGGCCGCGGCTCCTGCTCCGGCAGCACCGGCCCCGGCAGCCGCCGCCGCCCCTGCCGCGCGCGACGAGAACCTGGTGACCGCGCCGATGGTGGGCACTTTCTACGCGTCGCCCGCCCCGGGCGCGAAGTCGTTCGTCGAGGTGGGCCAGGAGGTCCGCGTCGGGCAGGTCCTCTGCATCATCGAAGCGATGAAGATGATGAACCAGATCGAGAGCGAGCGCGCCGGCAAGGTGGTGGCCGTACTCGCCAAGAACGGCGAACCGGTCGAGTTCGGCCAGCCACTCTTCGCGATCGAGTAACCGGGATGCTGGACAAGATCGTCATCGCCAACCGCGGCGAGATCGCGCTTCGCATCCTGCGCGCCTGCCGCGAGCTCGGCATCAAGACCGTCGCCGTGCATTCGACGGCCGACCAGAACCTGAAGCACGTGCTGCTCGCCGACGAGACCGTCTGCATCGGGCCACCGCCCTCGCGCGAAAGCTACCTCAACATGCCGGCGATCATCAGCGCCGCCGAAGTGACGGACGCCGTCGGCATCCATCCGGGCTATGGCTTCCTGTCGGAGAACGCGGACTTCGCCGAGCGGGTCGAGAACAGCGGCTTCGTGTTCATCGGGCCGAAGAGCGAGACCATCCGGCAGATGGGCGACAAGGTCTCCGCCATCCGCGTCGATGAAGGAGCACGGCGTGCCCTGCGTTCCGGGTTCCGACGGCCCGCTGCCGGATGACCAGGACGAATGCTTCCGGCTCGCGCGCGGCATCGGCTATCCCGTGATCATCAAGGCCTCCGGCGGCGGTGGCGGGCGCGGCATGCGCGTCGTGCACAGCGACGCGACGCTCGTCAACGCGATCAACGTCGCGAAGACCGAGGCCCTCGCCGCCTTCGGCAACGACACGGTCTACATGGAGAAATTCCTGGAGAAGCCGCGGCACATCGAGTTCCAGGTGCTCGGCGACAATTACGGCAGCGTCGTCTCGCTCGGCGAGCGCGACTGCTCGCTGCAGCGCCGCCGCCAGAAGATCATCGAGGAGTCGCCGGCTCCCGGAATCACCGCGAAGCAGCGCACCGAAATGGGCGAGCGGCTGGTCGCTGCCTGCGCGGCGGTCGGTTACCGCGGCGCTGGCACGCTCGAATTCCTGTTCGAGGATGGCAACTTCTTCTTCATCGAGATGAACACCCGGGTGCAGGTCGAGCATCCGGTGACCGAACTCGTGACCGGCATCGACATCGTCAAGATGCAGCTTCGCATCGCGGCGGGCGAGCCGCTGCCCTTCAAGCAGGAAGACATCGTGCTGCGCGGCTGGTCGATGGAATGCCGCATCAACGCCGAGGATCCGAAGACCTTCGCGCCTTCGCCCGGCCCGGTCCGGCTCTGGCATGCGCCGGGCGGGCCGGGGGTGCGCGTCGACAGTCACCTCTACTCCGGTTATTCACGTGCCGCCGTTCTACGACTCCCTGATCGCCAAGCTCATTTCCTATGGCGAAAACCGCGACACGGCGATCGCACAGGATGCGGAACGCGCTATCCGAAATGGTCGTGGAAGGCATCAAGACGAATGCACCGCTCCACCAGGAGATCTTCGGGCACTCCGCATTCCGCCAGGGCGGGCTCGACATCCACTACCTCGAGCGCCGACTCGGCTTGAAGTAGGCGCCCCGCGCGGTCGATGCCCTTCCATCAGCTCGTCATCGAGGTTCCGGGCGCCGAGGTCGCATCGCGCCGAGGACGCCTGCAACCGGCTCGGGGCCATCGCGCTGTCGCTCGCCGACGCCGGCGACGAGCCCTTGCTCGAGCCGAAGCCGGGCGAGACGCCCCTGTGGCAGTCGCTGCAGGCTGCGGGCGATTATTCGCAGTCTCAATCGAATCCGAAGATCACTGCGGCCACACTCGCGGCTGTGCTTTGCCTGCCGGCCGGCGCCATCGGCGATCGAGCACGTCGAGGACCGCGCCTGGGAACGCGAATGGCTCAAGGATTTCCGCCCGATGCGCTTCGGCAAGCAGCTCTGGGTCGTCGCCGGCGGGCCAGCGGCCGGATCGGGCCGGCGCGAAGTCGTCCTCGAGCTCGATCCGGGCCTCGCGTTCGGCACCGGCACTCACGCGACCACGGCGCTCTGCCTCGAATGGCTCGATGGCGGCATCAAGGGCGGCGAGCGCGTGCTCGACTATGGCTGCGGCTCCGGCATTCTCGCGCTCGCCGCGCTCAAGCTCGGCGCCGGCCGAAGCCACCGCATTCGACATCGATCCGCAGGCATCTGCTGGCTACGCGCGAGAACGCGCTGAAAAACAGGCTCGCGGCGCTTCTCGCGATACCTGGAAGTGCCGGTGAGATCGCAGGCCTCTTCGACATCGTGCTCGCGAACATCCTGGCGGGTCCGCTCGCCGAGCTTGCTCCCAGCCTCGCAAGGATGACCAAGGCGGGCGGCGAGATTGGTCCTCGCCGGCCTGCTCGAGCCGCAGGCAGCCGAGGTAGCGCAGGCGTATCGACCGTGGTTTGATATCGGCCCGGTGGCGGAGCGTGAGGGATGGACCCTCCTCGCGGGCCGTCGCCGTCGCGGAGTAGGCGTGTATACCCAATGCCCTGATTGTGCGACGGTCTTTCGCGTCACGGCGGAGGCGCTGCGTGTCGCGCAAGGCGACGTGCGCTGTGGCGTCTGCTCGACGACCTTCAACGCGCTCGAGAACCTGAGCGAAAAGGCATTCAAGGCCGAGCTCGCGGCCGAACTGCCTTCGCCGGACGACTCGATGACCGTCGAGGAGTTGCCCGGGCAACGAAGACATCGAGCTCTCATCGCCCGCCGAGCTCACCGCGGTTCCCGACCCGCAGCCCGCGATCGCCGCCGGGCAGGAGCCGGAGGACGAAGCAAGCGCGATGGAGTTCCACGGCGACGTTTCCGATCTCGATCGGCTGTTCGTCCTCGAAAGTCCAGAGCCCGTTCAATTCGACACGGCCAGCGTCGCCGCGAACCTGAGTTCCGCCGAGCCGCAACGCGATCTCGACAGCACCGACGAACATCCGATCCTGGTCCTCGAGGAATCGGATGAGCCCGCCGAGGAACCGGAGCCGAAGCAATCCGGGGCAGCGCCACCGGAAGTGGACGTCGAAGAGTTGGAAGAGGCGGGCGAGTCGATCGTGCTCGAAACGAAGGAGCCACCGCCTCCGCCGTCCCCGCCCCCGCCGCCGCCCCCGCCGACGCCCGCTGCCCGCGCCCACGCCCGCACCGCCCCAAGCCAAGTCGAGCGGCCACACGGCGCCGCGCATCCTCATTCCGGACGAGATGCGAAAGCGCCTCGCCGAGGAAGCCGCCGCTCGCGCCGAGGCCGCCCGCGAGTTCGAAATCGAGATCGAGGAGAAGCCGGGATTTCTTACGCAGCGCTGGCCCTGGGTTGCGGGCGTCGCGGCGCTCTCCCTGCTCCTTCTCCTGCAAGTGATCCATGGCGCGCGCAATGACCTCGTCCGCAGCCCGGCCTTCGGGCCCGTCGTCGCGGGCGCGTACTCCTTTTTTGGCGTGTCCCTGCTCGCGCCAACGGACCTCGCGTCTTATGAGCTGCGCCAATGGGGCGCAGCGAGCGATCCCAACGAAGCCAATCGCCTCATGCTGCGCGCGAGCATCGTGAACCGCGCGGCCTACGCCCAGCCGTTCCCCTTGCTGCGTCTCGTCCTGCAGGACCGCTTCGGCGGGAACGCTCGGCATGCGCGACATCGGCCCGGCCGACTACCTCCCGGGAGCCGGCGCTTCCGGGCTCCTGGGTCCGGGCGAGCGTGCGGACGCGCTCATCCGAATCGTCGATCCGGGCGCCGACGCCGTCGGTTTCGAGCTCGACATTTGCCTGCCGGCGAAGGGCGGCGTCCGTTGCGCCAACCAGATCAAGACCGCAAGCCAATGAAAATCGGCCCGTTCGAGCTCGCGGCGCCGCTTGCGCTCGCGCCGATGGCGGGCGTGACAGACCTGCCATTCCGGCGGCTTTGCAGGCGGCATGGGCGCGGGCATCGCAGCGTCCGAGATGGTTACCTCCGACGTGCGCCTGTGGAATACGCCCAAGTCGCGCCTGCGTCTCGACCACGCGGCGAGCCCGAGCCGCGCATCGTGCAGATCGCGGGCTATGACGCGTCCATGATGGCGGATGCAGCGCGCATGAACGTCGAGCTCGGCGCACAGGTCATCGACATCAACTTCGGCTGCCCGGCCAAGAAAGGTCTGCAATCGCGCGGCGGGCTCGGCGCTCATGCGCGACGAGGCGCTCGTCGGCGAAATCCTCGCCGCCGTCGTCGCGGCCGCGGGCGTGCCGGTCACGCTCAAGATGCGAACCGGCTGGGACCGGGACAGCCGCAATGCGGTCGCGATCGCGCGCATCGCAGAGGAGCGAAGGCATCGTCGGGCTCGCCGTGCATGGCCGCACGCGCGCCGATTTCTTCGAGGGCGCCGCGGAATACGAAACGGTCGCGGCCGTCAAGCGCGCCGTGCGCGTGCCGGTGTTCGTCAATGGCGACATCGATTGTGCGGCCAAGGCCTTGAAGGCGCTGGAACAAAGCGGTGCGGATGGCGTCATGATCGGTCGCGCGGCGCAGGGACGGCCCTGGATCTTCCGCGAACTGCGCGCGGGACTCGCCGGAACAGCCGCGCCGCCGGCTTCGCTCGGCGAGGTCCGTGGTATCATGCTTTCGCACCTCGAGGCCCTTTACTCGTTCTACGGCGAATCAAAAGGTGTCCGCGTGGCGCGCAAGCATCTCGGTTGGTATTGCCGTCTCCATCCGGAGGTCGGACACTTGCCAGCCGGGCTGTTGACGACGGAATGCGCGAGGGAGCAGCTGACGCTCACCGACGAGTTCCTGTCAGGACTGATCGGCCGCATGGCGCGGGCAGCCTGACCGATAACGACGACTGCGAGAATCGGGGACCACTTGGCAATGACCGCGAAGACCAGGGCGCAGACGTCGCGCCGTCCGCACCTGTCCCGTCCCGTGAACGGGCATTCCCGCGAAATACCGCTGCGCGACCACACCGAACAGGCGCTCTCCCGCTATTTCGACAGCCTGAACGGCCATCGCCCGGGCCGCCTCTACGATCTCGTCATGCGCGAGGTCGAGCTGCCCCTGTTCCAGGCCGTGATGAACTATGCGGATGGCAACCAGAGCCGCGCCGCGACGATCCTCGGCATCAATCGCGGCACCTTGCGCAAGAAACTGCGCGAATACGGGCTGGCATCCTGAGCAGAGATGGCGAGGCCAGACGCCCGGCGGGCGTTGCTCTCCGTTTCGGACAAGACCGGCATCGTCGAACTCGCGCGCGCGCTCCGGCAGCTCGGCTTCGAACTGGTCTCGACCGGCGGCACCGCGCGCGCGATCGCCGGCGCAGGGCTTCGCCGTGACCGCGGTCGAAGAACTCACCGGCTTTCCCGAGATCATGGACGGTCGCGTGAAAACCCTGCACCCGAAGGTGCACGGCGCGCTGCTCGGCCGGACCGCCATCGACGATGCAGTCATGCGCGAGCACGGCATCGCGCCGATCGACGTGGTCGTCATCAACCTCTACCCGTTCGCCGAGACGATCGCGAAACCCGGACTGCAGCTACGAGGACGCGATCGAGAACATCGACGTCGGCGGCCCGGCGATGTTGCGCGCCGCCGCCAAGAACCACGCGCGCGTCACCGTGCTCGTCGATCCGGCGGACTACGCCGCGCGCGCTCGCGGAACTGCGCACGGCGGCACGTTGCCGAGGCGACGCGCCGGCGGCTCGCTGCAAAGGCCTTCGGCGCACACCGCGCAGTTACGACGGGCTCGGTTTCCGGCTGGCTGCGGCGGCGGCAGGGCGACACCGACTGTTCCCGGATGCCTTCGCTGCGGATTCCGCAAGAAGCAGGACTTGCGCTATGGCGAGAACCCGCACCAGGCGGCGGCGTTCTACGCCGACCCGCTCGCGGCGGGCGCGTCGATCGCGACGGCCCGGCAGCTGCAGGGCAAGGAGCTTTCTTACAACAACATCGCGGACGCGGACACCGCGCATCGAGTGCGTGCGCCAGTTCGATGCGCCGGCCTGCGTGATCGTCAAGCACGCAAATCCCTGCGGCGTCGCGGTCGCGGCAGACGCTGCGCGCGGCCTACCTTCGGGCCTACGAGCCGGACACGACATCGGCCTTCGGCGGAATCATCGCCTTCAACCGGCCGCTCGATGCACGAAACGGCCGCCGCCATCGTCGAGCGCCAGTTCGTCGAGGTCATCGTGGCCCCGTCTTGCGCGCCTGGCGCCCTTGCGGCGCTCTCCGGCGAAACAGAACATCCGCGTGCTGGAAACCGGGTTGACCGCGGGCAGCACCGTCCCCGCGTTCGAACTCAAGTCTGTGGCCGGCGGCCTGCTCGTGCAGTCGCGGGACGACGGCGTCGGTCGAAAGCCGCGGAGCTGAAGAGCGTCACGCGCCGCGCGCCGGACGCGTCCGAGCTCGCGGACCTCCTGTTCGCCTGGCGAGTCTGCAAGTTCGTGAAGTCGAACGCAATCGTCTTCGCGAAGCGACGGGCGCACGGTCGGCATCGGTGCGGGACAGACGAGCCGCGTCGTGTCGACCCGGATCGCCGCGATGAAGGCGGCGGACGCGGGCCTCGCGGTCGACAGGCTGCGTGATGGCGTCCGATGCATTCTTCCCGTTCCGCGACGGCCTCGATGCCGCTGCAGGGCTCGGCATCCGCGCGGTGATCCAGCCCGGCGGATCGGTGCGGGACGAGGAAGTGATTGCCGCGGCCGACGAACGCGACATCGCGATGGTATTCACCGGCATGCGCCACTTCCGGCACTGAGCGCGATGAAAGTACTCGTCATCGGCGGCGGTGGCCGCGAGCACGCGCTGGCATGGAAATTCGCGCAGTCTCCGCGCGTGACCGAAGTTCTCGTTGCGCCAGGCAATGCCGGCACTGCGGCCGAGCCGAGGTGCCGGAACGTCGCAGTCGTCCGCGATGGATATCCCCGGCCTCGTCGCACTCGCGCGTGCCGAAGGCGTGGCGCTGACGGTCGTCGGTCCCGAAGGGCCGCTCGTAGCCGGTGTCGTCGACGCCTTTGCGGACGCGGGCCTCGCCTGTTTCGGCCCGCGACGGCTCGCGGCTCGGCTCGAAGGCAGCAAGCAGTTTTCCAAGGAGTTCCTGACGCGCCACGGCATCCCGACGGCGCGCTATGCGGCCTTCACCGCGGCGACCTTCGATCCGGCCGACGATCCGGGCACAGCGCCCGCCGATCGTCGTCAAGGCAGACGGACTCGCCTCGGGCAAGGGCGTGATCATTGCCGCGGAGCGCCGACGAGGCGATCCGCGCGGCCGAGGGCATGTTCGCCGGCTCGTTCGGCGACGCGGGACGCGTCGTCGTCGTCGAGGAATTCCTCGAGGGCGAGGAAGCGAGCTTCATCGTCATGGCGGACGGCCAGCACGTGCTGCCGCTCGCGACCTCGCAGGACCACAAGCGCCTGGGTGACGGCGACGAAGGACCGAACACCGGCGGCATGGGCGCCTACTCGCCGGCGCCCGTCGTCACGCCCGCGCTGCACGAGCGCGATCATGCGAGAGGTGATCGACGCCGACGCTCAGCGGCCTCGCGGCGGAAGGCATGCCGTACACCGGCTTCCTCTATGCGGGGCTCATGATCGCCGCGGACGGCACGCCAAACGTGCTCGAATTCAATTGCCGCTTCGGCGACCCCGAAACGCAGCCCGTGCTTTCCCGATTGACGAGCGATCTCGTGACGCTTTGCGAGGCCGCGCTGGCGGGACGCCTGGACGAGGTGCGCGCCGACTGGGATCCGCGCTCCGCGCTCGGCGTCGTGCTCGCGGCAGGCGGCTATCCGGACGATCCGCGCACAGGCGATGCGATCGCCGGGCTCGAAGCGGCCGCGGCGCTGCCGGGAAAGATCTTCCACGCCGCAACGCGCCTGGAGGAGGGCCGCGTCGTGACCGCAGGCGGCCGCGTGCTCTGTGCCGTCGGGCTCGGCGATGGCGTCGCCGCTGCGCAGCGCGCAGCCTACGCCCTCGTCGATCGCATCGAGTGGGATGGCATGCAGTACCGCCGCGACATAGGCTGGCGGGCGCTATGAGCAAGATCCACCTGCGGCGCGAGCACGACCTCACGCCCAAGGCAGCCCGCAAGAAAGTCGAGCGCGTGGCCGAGGTGCTCGCCAAGCGCTTCGAAGCGGAATGCGAGTGGAAGGGCGACGTGCTCTCGATCACTCACCCGAGCGTCAACGGCAACGGTCGTCGTCGGCAAGAACGACGTCGTCGTCGAGGCGAAGCTCGGATTCCTGCTCGCGATGTTCCGCGACCGGATCGACGAGGAGCTGGTGCGCATCCTCGACAAGGAATTCCCGGAAGCGAAGGCCTAGCCCGGCGGGCGCACGAGTATCGGCCAGTTCAGGGTGGCCTCGACGTCGACGTCCGTTGCGGCGCGCCGGCACGAACACCAGCTTGTGCAGGATGCAGACACCCGCCTTGTCGAGTTCCTCGTTGCCGCTCGACGAAACGATTTCTGCTTTCCTGACGCGCCCACCGTCCGTCACGGTGATGCGGTAGTTCACCCTCACCTCTTCGTTTCGGCCCGCCGGATAGCATTCGCGATAGGCGGAGAGAATCTGCTCGTCGTCCGATCGGACCGTGGGCGCGTCCAGTCTCACGCGCTCGTGCGGATTGCGCGTCAGGTTGAAGTCGATCGGCACCATCGTCCAGGACTCCACCGCCTCGAGATCGAGGCGCGCGGGATAGAAGTCGAGGCGATCCTTGAGGCAGAGCGCCGCTTCCTCCATCCACGGCAGCACACCCTCCGGCAGCACGGTCTCCGCAACGCGCCCGTCCTTGCCCACCCTGACCAGCAGGTCGAGCTTTCCCTCGTAGGCGGAGTTCAACGTCGTGAGAGGCTGCAAGGCGGGCTGGCAGTACGTGGTAGCCCGCACGAGGTCCACGCGCAATTGCGGCGGTGTCGGGAATCCGATCGCGACCATCAGCTTGCCTGCGACCGGCTGGCCGTCCTTGAGCGCCGGCTCGAAGCGCATCGTCACCGCGACGCACTGCGCGGCGGATGCGAGCGGCTCGGGCGTTCCCGGAGCGCTCGCTGCACCCGTGACGCGGCCCGCAGCGCTCACGGAAACCGTGACCTGGGCCTCTCCCGCCACCTCGCCATCACGGCTGTGCAGGCGGTAACAGTTGTCGGTCGCGTTGGCCGGGGAACCGAGCGGCCGGGGTGGGCTGGTACTTTCCGCGAATGCGGCGCCGGCTGACAGACAGAGCACGACGCCACACGAAAAGCTGCGTTTAGCCATGCGTCCACATATAAGACCCCGCTGGCCCTGCTTGCTGCGCTCGTGCTGACCGGCTGTGGCAGCGAAGCAAAGCTGCTCGTCGAGAACGGCATCGGGCCCGATCCGAAATTGCCGGCTCCCGAGAAATCGCTGATTCCCACCATCAATATTGCGCCCGCCGTCGGCTGGGCTGATGGTGACCGCCCCATCGCGGCGGAAGGCACGCAGGTCGTCGCTTTCGCCGACGGCCTGGATCACCCGCGCTGGCTCTACGTACTGCCGAACGGCGACGTGCTCGTCGCCGAGACGCGCGGCACCGGAGCGCCCGGAAGACGGCAAGGGCATACGCGGCTTCATTCAGAAAAAAGCGATGAAGCGAGCCGGGTCCGCGGTCCCGAGCGCAAATCGCATCACGCTGCTGCGCGATACGGACGGCGACGGAATTGCCGACCAGCGCTCGGCGCTCCTGACGAATCTCAATTCCCCGTTCGGCATGGAACTCGTGGGCGACCATCTCTACGTCGCGAACACCGACGCGCTCGTCCGGTTTCCGTACCGCGCCGGCGACACGACGATCGCGGTCCGCAGGCACCAAGGTCGCGGACCTGCCCGGCGGCGCGCTGAATCACCACTGGACCAAGAACGTCATCGCGAGCCGCGGATGGGACGAAGCTCTACGTCACGGTGGGCTCGAACAGCAACGTCGCCGAGCATGGCATGGACAAGGAAGTGGACCGCGCCGCGATCCTCGAGATCGACGCGCGGACCGGCGCGCGCAGGTGTACGCATCCGGGCCTGCGGAATCCGAATGGACTCGCGTGGGAGCCGGCGACCGGCATGCTGTGGACCGTGGTGAACGAGCGCGACGAGCTCGGCAGCGACCTCGTCCCCGACTACCTGACCTCGGTGCGCGAGGGCGGATTCTATGGCTGGCCGTACAGCTACTACGGACAAATCGTCGACGAGCGCGTCACGCCGCCGAGGCCGGACCTGGTCGAGAAAGCGATCAAGCCGGACTACGCGCTCGGCCCGCACACCGCATCGCTCGGGCTCGCGCTTTCCGACGGCGCGGCCCTGCCACGCAGATTCCAGGGCGGAATGCTCATCGGCCAGCATGGCTCGTGGAATCGCGAGCCGCTCTCGGGCTATCGCGTGATCTTCGTGCCGTTCCGCGGCGGCAAGCCGTCCGGCCCACCGATCGACGTTCTCACGGGATTCGTCGACGACGACGGCAATGCGAAGGGCCGTCCCGTCGGCGTCGTGGTGGACAAGAAAGGCGGCGTGCTCGTCGCCGACGACGTCGGCAACGTGATCTGGCGCGTCAGCGAGACGGCTGCCGACCGCCGCTCTGCAAACAACAACCAGGGAGACTGACGATGTTCAACCTCGCCGTATTGCTGATTGCGGTCGCCGCGGTATTCGGCCTTTACATGGCCGTCCAGCACTTCAAGGGACGCACGCCGCCGAAAGTCGGCGTCGCGATCGTCCATGGCCTGCTGGCGGTGTCCGGCGTGATCGTGCTGCTGCTCGGCGTCTGGGAAATCGGCTTCGGTACTGCCCATACCTGGGCGCTGCTGCTATTTGGCGTCGCGGCGCTGGGCGGCCTGTATCTCGTGAGTCACCACATGCGCCAGCGGCCGTTGCCGAATGGGGTGATCGTGATCCATGGGCTCGTCGCCGTCGTCGCGTTCCTGGTGTTGTTGACAGCGGTTTATCTGGTTCCCTGACGAGACAGGTCCACCGCCCGCCACAGGTACCACGACGCCGTCGTGCGGTACGGCGCCCAGCGCTCGCCGATTTTCGCGAGCGCCTTCTGCTTCGGCAGCGTCCGCTTGCCGTACGCGATCTTGTAGCCAAGCCGGATGCCGTAGTCATCGACGGGCAGGACATCCGGCCGGCCGAGCGTGAACATCAGGAACATCTCGACGGTCCAGCGGCCGACGCCGCGGGCCTCGATGAGCCGCTCGATGATCGCTTCGTTCTTCATTCGCGAGAGGGCGCGGCGCGGCGGGATCGTGCCGTCGAGTGTCCTTGCGGCGATGTCCTTGAGGGAAGCCGACTTTGCGCGCGAGAAACCGCAGCCGCGGAGCGCCTCGTCGGGCGTCTCGACGAGCCGCGCTGGCGGAGGGCAGCAGTCGATTCCATAGAGCGCGTAGAACCGGCCGAGGATGGTCCTCGCCGCCTTGCCCGTGAGCTGCTGGTGCGCGACCGCCTCGACCAGCGCCTCGTAAGGCGCCGGCTCCGCGTTCCGGTTTGACCGCGTAGGGACCCGCGCGGCGAATGAGCTGCGCCATCACCGGGTCGACCCGGCGCAGGTGGCGCAGCGCTTCGCTCATCCGCGCTTCATCGAATCGAAGAAGTCGGCGTTGGTCTTCGTATCCTTCATCTTGTCGAGCAGGAACTCGACCGCGGCCAGCTCGTCCATCGGGTGCAGGAGCTTGCGCAGGATCCAGATCTTCGCCAGCTCGTCCTGGGTCGTGATCAGCTCCTCGCGGCGCGTGCCCGAGCGGTTGATGTTGAAGGCCGGGAAGACGCGCTTCTCGGAGATGCGCCGGTCGAGGTGGATCTCGCTGTTGCCGGTGCCCTTGAACTCCTCGTAGATCACGTCGTCCATGCGCGAGCCGGTGTCGATCAGCGCCGTCGCGATGATCGTGAGCGAGCCGCCCTCCTCGACGTTGCGCGCCGCGCCGAAGAAGCGCTTCGGGCCGCTGCAGCGCGTTCGCGTCCACGCCGCCCGTCAGCACCTTGCCGGAGCTCGGCACGACGGTGTTGTAGGCGCGCGCGAGGCGCGTGATCGAGTCGAGCAGCACGACGACGTCGCGCTTGTGCTCGACGAGCCGCTTCGCCTTCTCGATCACCATCTCGGCCACCTGCACGTGCCGGCTCGCCGGCTCGTCGAAGGTGGAGGCCACGACCTCGCCCTTCACCGTGCGCGACATCTCGGTCACTTCCTCGGGCCGCTCGTCGATGAGCAGCACGATCAGGTAGACGTCCGGGTGGTTCCAGGTGATGGAAGTCGCGATGTTCTGCAGCAGCATCGTCTTGCCGGCTTTCGGCGGCGAGATGATGAGCCCGCGCTGGCCCTTTCCGAGCGGCGCCATCAGGTCGATCATTCGCGCCGTCAGGTCCTCGGTCGAGCCGTTGCCGCGCTCGAGCTTGAGCCGCTTGGTCGGGTGCAGCGGCGTCAGGTTCTCGAACAGCAGCTTGTGGCGCGCGCTTTCCGGCGTGTCGAAGTTGATCTCGCCGACCTTCAGGAGCGCGAAATAGCGCTCGCCGTCCTTCGGCGGGCGGATCAGGCCCGAAATCGAGTCGCCGGTGCGGAGGTTGAACCTGCGGATCTGGCTCGGGCTGACGTAGATGTCGTCGGGTCCGGCGAGGTAGGAGCTGTCTGCGGAGCGGAGGAAGCCGAAGCCGTCCTGGAGGATCTCGAGGACGCCGTCGCCGTAGATGTCCTCGCCGCCCCTCGCATGCGCCTTCAGGATCGAGAAAATCACGTCCTGCTTGCGCTGCCTCGCCATGTTCTCGAGGCCCATGGACTCGGCCATGGTGACGAGCTCGTGGACGGGCTTGTTCTTGAGCACCGTCAGGCTCATCGCGCTTCGCGATGCGGCCAGCTCTTCCGGGGAGATGATGTCGGCTTCGCCGCCTTCCATCATGTGGTCGTCAACGGGCAGCCCCTCGTTGCCGTGCCGTGGGCCGCCACCGCCGCGATTGCGGTGTCCCTTCTGGCGATTGCGCGCCTGGTTGCCGAGATAGCCCCTCACAGGTGCTGGTCCAGCAGGGCCGCCAGCTTCGACTTCCCGACCAGGCCGACCTGTTGCGCCTCGGGGGCGCCGTTCTTGAACAGGATCAGCGTCGGAATGCCGCGCACGCCGTATTTCACGGGCGTATGACGGTTGTCATCGATGTTGAGCTTGGCCACCTTCACGCTGCCCTGCGTAGTCCTTGGCGATGTCGTCGAGGATGGGAGCGATGGCCTTGCAGGGGCCGCACCATTCAGCCCAGAAATCGAGCAGAACGGGCGTTTCGGATTTGAGGACGTCGGATTCGAACGTCGCGTCGGTCGTATGGACGATATTGCCGCTCACGCGGGCATTTCTCCTGGTTTCAGTTGATCGGTGACGGGCGAATGCCCGATACGGCACAATGTTTGGCGCAGTTTGGGAGCAATACGTGCGGGGAATCCGCACCGCTAGGGTCCTTTTGTAGCGCGTCGGAGGGCAATTTTCAAGTGATGAGGCGTCAAAGTAGTGAACCGGTGACACAACAGCAATTTTCGGACCTTTCCTTCACCGCCCTGCATTTGCCCGAATCCGTCGCCCGTGGAGTCGCCGACGCGGGCTTCGAGCGATGCACGCCGATCCAGGCCGCAGACGCTCCCAAAGGCGCTCGCGGGGCTTCGACGTCGCGGGACAGGCCCAGACTGGCACCGGCAAGACAGCCGCGTTCCTGGTCGCCCTCTTCGCCCACCTGCTGCGCTATCCCGGCGTCCGCCGGACGGCCAGGCACGTCGCCGCGCGCGCTCATTCTCGCGCCGACGCGCGAGCTCGCGATCCAGATCCATCGCGACGCCGAGATTCTCGTCGCAGTACACGGGCCTCACGCTCGGCCTCGCTTTCGGCGGCGTCGACTACGACAAGCAGCGCCGCACGCTCGCCGGCAGGCGTCGACGTCCTGATCGGCACGCCGGGGAGGATCATCGACTTCTTCCGCCAGCACGTCTTCGACCTGCGCCACGTGCAGGTCATGGTGCTCGACGAGGCCGATCGCATGTTCGACCTCGGATTCATCAAGGACATCCGTTTCCTGCTGCGCCGCCTGCCGGACCCGGAATTCCGGCTCAACATGCTGTTCTCGGCAACGCTTTCGCATCGCGTGCTGGAGCTCGCCTACGAGCACATGAACGATCCGGAGCTGATACGCATCGAGCCCGAGCGCATCACGGCGGAGCTGGTGCGGCAGGTGATCTACTACCCGGCCATGGAGGAAAAGGCGTCGTTGCTGGTCCACCTGATGCGCAAGGGCGCAGCCACCCGCACGATGGTGTTCGTCAATACCAAGCGCCTGGCCGAGCGGCTCGAGCGACTGTTGCGGGCGAATGGCGTGGCGGCGGCGGCGATGTCCGGCGACGTGCCGCAAAGAAAGCGCATGCGCATGCTCCGCGAGTTCCACGACGGCAAGCTCGCTGCGCTCGTCGCGACCGATGTCGCCGCGCGCGGCCTGCACATCCCCGACGTCAGCCACGTCGTGAACTACGACCTGCCCCAGGACCCGGAGGACTATGTCCACCGGATCGGGCGCACGGCGCGTGCTGGAGCCGCCGGCGATGCCGTCAGTTTCGGTTGCGAGCAGTACGTCGAGTCCCTGCCGGAAATCGAGGCATTCATCGGTCAGCGGATCCCGGTCGGCAGCTTCGACCCGGCCGAGCTGCCGTAACTGAAGTCGGCGCACCTCGCGCCACGCTCCTTCGGCGACGAGGAAGAGGACGGGCCGCCGCGACCAGCCCAGACGTTCCGCGGCAGGCGTCGCGGGGCGGGCAAGCAGGCAGCGCGGCGGCGGCGCGGCGCGCTAGCCGCGAGCCCTTCGGCCAGCTCGAGCACCGATTCGACGCCCGCAAATCCGTATTGCCGCGCGCGCCGGCGCGCGCCGCACGGGCCGGCGCACCGCGTACAGCCAGCGGATGCCGTGGCCGCGCGCGGCCCGAAGGACCGCGGCGTTGTCGTCCGCGAACAGCGTGCGGGCCGGATCGAAGCGTCTCGCGCGCAGCGAGGCGCGGCCAGAATCCCGCGTTCTCCTTCGGCTCGCCGAAATCGTGCGAGGAATACACGGCGTCGAAGCGGTGGCGGATGCCGAGCTGGGCATCCTTGATTGCGAGGATCTCCGGATGGGCATTGGTGACGAGCGCGATGCGGCGCCCCGCGGCCCGCACGCGCGCGAGGAATGGCGCGCGCATCGGGCAGCCAGTCGATCTCGTGCCGCGTTGCGCGCTTATGCGCGACGATGTCGAGCGAGAGCGCCCGGCTCCAGTAATTGATGCAGTACCAGTCGAGCGTGCCGGCGGTCGACTCGAAGATCGGCCGCATCAGCCGATGCGCCTCCTCGATCGCGATGCCCCGGCTCTCGGCGAAGCGCCGCGGCAGGTGCTCCTCCCAGAAATGCTTGTCGTAGCCGAGGTCGAGCAGCGTGCCGTCCATGTCGAGCAGGACGGTGTCGATCGCGGACCAGTCGGGCGAATGGGCGCTTCCCTGCACGCGCCTATGATATAACGCGCCACTTTCCGGAGCCGAAATGACCACCGACCCGAACCAGCTGCTGCTCGAGGTGACCGCGCTCGCGCGCGAGGCCGGGACGCGCCATCCTCGAGGTCTATGCGTCGTCTTTCAGCGTCCAGGAAAAGGAGGACCGCTCTCCGCTGACGGAAGCGGACCTGCGCTCCGAGAAGCTGATCCTCGCCGGCCTCAGGCGCATCGCGCCGGAGATCCCGGTGCTGTCCGAGGAAGCGGCCCAGGCGCCCTATTCCACGCGCAGGAACTGGAGCCGGCTCTGGGTGGTCGACCCGCTCGACGGCACCAAGGAGTTCGTCCAGCGCAACGGCGAGTTCACGGTCAACATCGCGCTCGTCGACAATCACCGGCCGGTGCTCGGCATCGTCCACGCGCCCGTGCTGGAGCGCGACTATTACGCCTGCGAAGGCGTCGGCGCCTTTCGCTCGGACGCGAAGGCGGCGGGCCGCCCGATCCGTGTCGCGAAGCGCGGCGACGGGCCCGGTGCGCGTGGTCGGCAGCCGCTCGCACCGGGGCAGCTCGCTCGACGGCTTCCTCGCGCGCGTCGGCCCGCACGAGTTCGTGGAGGTCGGCAGCTCCCTGAAGCTCTGCCTCGTCGCCGAAGGCCAGGCGGACGTCTATCCGCGGCTCGGGCCCACCAGCGAATGGGACACGGCCGCCGGCCAGTGCGTGCTCGAGCAGGCCGGCGGCCAGGTGCTGAAGCTCGACGGCGAGCCGCTCGACTACAACGCGCGAGGAAGCGCTCAACCCGAACTTCGTTGGCATTCGCCGACGCCGACACCGACTGGCTCGCGCTGGTGCGATGACCTGGGGGCTCCTGCTCTCGGTGGCCGCGCTCGCGGCAGCCGTCGATCTTCTGGCATTCGAGCCTCGCGGCGCGCGAGCTGGCCAACCGCGTCGCGCAGGAGACCTGCGCAGGCGCCAACGTGCAGATGCTGGACGGCACGGTCGCGATCCAGCGGCTGCGCATCGTGCGCGCGCGGCGACGCACCGCTCTCCTGGCACCGGACCTATGTATTCGACTACACCGCCGACGGCTACAGCGCGCCAGCGCGGGATTCGTCGTGCTGACCGGCGACCACGTCGACACGGTCGGGCTCGGCCCGCGCGCGGTATGACCCCGCACTCGCCGGTCGACCTGCACCTGCACTCCACGGCCTCCGACGGCATGCTCGATCCGGCCGCGCTTGTCGCGCACGTCGCGGCCTGCGGCGTCAGGCTCATGGCGCTCACCGACCACGACACGGTCGCGGGCGTCGAGGCGGCCGCCACCGCTGCGCGCGAGCACGGCATCGCCTTCGTCGCGGGCGTCGAAATCTCGGCGAGCTGGCGCGGCACGGACCATCCACGTGCTGGGGCTTGCCATCGACCCCGCCGCAGCCCGCGCTCGCGCGCGCGCTGCGCCGCGCAACAGGCATCGGCGCGAGACGCGCGACCGTGCGCATCGCCGAGCGACTCGATGCGGCCGGCGCGCCGGGAAGCGCGGCGCTTGCGGCGATCCGCGCCGCGGGAAGCCTGCCGACGCGGACGCACTTCGCGCGCGCGCTGGTCGCGCTCGGCGCGGCTGCGCGACATGGGCGCCGCCTTCGAGCGCTGGCTCGGGCGCGGCCGCCCGGGGCACGTCGGCGAGCGACTGGCCGGAGCTCGCCGAGGCGACTGCGTGGATCGTCGCCGCCGGCGGCAAGGCGGTGATCGCGCACCCGATGCGCTACCCGCTCTCCGCCGGCGCGCGGCGCGAGCATGTGCGACGGAATTCGCGGCGGCCGGCGGCCGCGGCGTCGAAGTCATGACCGGCGGCGGCAGCCCGCGCGACCGCGAGGCCGCGATCTCGCTCGCCGTGCGCTGCCGGCTCGAAGGCTCGGTGGGTTCGGACTTCCACGATCCTGCGGTGCCGTGGAATCCGCCGGGTCGTTTGGCTAAGCTTCCTGATTCGATCCGGCCCGTTTGGTCCGACTTCGAGCCCGCATGACGGACGAAGACAAGGTCAACACCGAGCTGTTCGCGCGCATGCAGCGCCTGCGCGAGCTTCGCATCGAGCATCGCGACCTCGACGACGTCATCTGCCGCCTGTCGCTCGACATCTACGTCGACGAGCTCCAGCTGCGCCGCCTCAAGAAGCGCAAGCTCCTGCTCAAGGACCAGATCCTGCGGCTCGAGAGCGAGCTGATTCCGGACCTCAACGCATGATGGAGCGTGCCGCCGCACTGCTGGCTGCGGTCAAGGCGTTCGTCGGCAATCCGCAGTTCCCCGTGATCGCTGCCACGCGATCCTCGTCGTCGCGGGCGTCCTCTGGGGTCGGCGCTGGTACCTCGCGCGCACGAACGGCCACGCGGGCGGCGTCCTCGCCGACGCCTTCGCGGTCGTCGCGCCCTACCTCGCCGGGCTCGCTGATCGTCGGCGCTCGCAGCTGTTCGCAGCCGGCGGCGAGCCGCGGCCCGTGGTTCGAGACGGCGGCGACGCTGCTCGCGCTCGCTCGCGCTGATCCGCCTCGCTGATGTTCCTGCTCCGCGCTCTCGCTCGGCAAGAGCCGGACGATCAAGGCCTGGGAGCTGCGCGTCACGCTGATCATCTGGGTACTGATCGCAGCCGAGGCTGCTCGGCTGGCTCGACCCGGTCATCGCAGCAGCTCGACTCGATCGGGCTCGTCGAAGGGCAAGGCACGCGATCACCATCTGGTCGGTGCTGAAGGCGATCGCGACGGTCACGGTCTTCGTGGTCGTCAGCGTCTGGGTCGCGCGCTGGATCGACAAGCGGATCAACGCGATGCAGGAGCTCGCGCCCTCGACGCGCATCGGCATCGGCAAGTTCGCCTACGCCTTCCTGATCGCCTTCGGCGTGCTGTTCGGGCTGCAGTCCGCCGGGGTCGACCTGACCGCCCTGACCGTCTTCTCGGGCGCCATCGGCCTCGGGCTCGGCTTCGGCCTGCAGGCGATCGCCGCGAATTTCGTCAGCGGCTTCGTGCTGCTGATCGACCGCTCGATCAAGCCGGGCGACGTCATCAGCTTCACCGGCAGCGACGGGCACGAGCACTACCGGGTTTGGCTGGGTCGAGGAACTGCGCGGCCGGCACATCGTGATTCGCGACCGCGACGGCGTCGCGACCCTGGTGCCCAACCAGAACGTCATCACCAACCCGCTCATCAACTGGAGCTACGGCCATCCGCGCGTCCGCCTGCGCCTGCCGGTGCGAATCGCCTACCACGACGACGTCGAGCTCGCGCTCGCGCTGCTGCTGCAGGCCGCCGATCATCCGCGCATCCTGCGCGACCCGCCGGCGGTGGCACGCTTGCTCGAGTTCGCCGACTACGGCATGGAGATCGAGCTGCGCTTCTGGATCGGCGACCCGGCCGAGGGCGTCAACAACGTGCGCTCCGACGTCAACCGGCGGATCTGGGCGCTGTTCCGCGAGAACGGCCTCACCATCCCGCCCGCGCAGCGCGAGATCCGCATCCTCGAAGGCAGCAAGTCCGCGTCCGCGCTTGCGCCGCGCTCGACGGCACCGATCACGCCATCATCCGACGGCCAGGACTGAGCATGATTCCCGAGGGCGAGTACACGCTCTCCTATGTCCGCAGCCCCGGCCCCGGCGGCCAGAACGTCAACAAGGTCGCGACGCGCCTGCGAGCTGCGGTTCCATGTCGCCGCGACTTCGCTGCTCGACGAAGCGGCCCGGACAGCGGCTTGCGCGCGCTCGCGGGCCGCCGGCTCACGCAGGACGACGAGATCGTCCTCGAGGCGCATCGGCATCGCGTCGCAGGAAGCGAATCGCCGGGACGCGCTCGCGCGGCTCGAGGAGATGATCGGACAGCGCGCGCCACGTGCCGAAGCCGCGCAAGAAGACAAGGCCGGGCCGGGCCGCCAAGGCGCGGCGGCTCGAAGGGAAGCGCCAGCGTCAAGGACAAGAAGCGGCTGCGCGGGCGGCCCGCAGTTCGACTAGGCCTCAGCCGGCCTGTTCGGCCTCGGCAGCAGCCAGGCACCGAGCGCCGGCAGCAACAGCATCGCGCCCAGCATGTTCACGAGGAACATGAAGGTCAGCATCAGGCCGACGTCGGCCTGGAACTTGAGCGGCGAGAACACCCAGGTCGCGACGCCGATCGCGAGCGTGACGCCGGTGAAGAAGATCGCCGCGCCAGTGACGCGCAGCGCCGCCAGGTAGGAGTAGTGCACGTTGTGGCCGCGCTTCAGGAATTCCTGCATGCGGCTGAAAAGGTAGATGCCGTAGTCGACGCCGATGCCCGGCGCCGAGCGCGACCATCGGCAGCGTATTGACCTTGAGGCCGATGCCGACGAATGCCATGACGGCGTAGACGAGGATCGATACCAGCGCGAGCGGGATGATCACCATGATCGTGCCGGTCACGGACCGGAAGTTCACGAGGCACATGATCGTCACGGCCGCGAACACCCAGCCGAGGATCACGAACTCCTTGGCCTTCACTTCCTCGTTCTGCGCGGCCATGACGCCGACATTGCCGGTCGCCAGCCGGTACGCGACGTCCGGCAGTCGGGTGCTTCTCCCGGTACTCCTTGACCGCCGCGACCACGCGCTCGATGGTCTCGGCGCGGTGGTCCGACAGGAACAGCATCACCGGCATCACGCTGCAGTCGCGGTTCAGGAGCCCGGTGCTCGTCTCGATGTAGTTCTGGGCCTGCACCAGCTGGCGCTCGTCGCGCGGCAGGTTCCGCCACTTGAGGCTGCCCTCGCTCCATCCCGCGCTCACGACCTTGGAGACGCCCGCGAGCGACATGACGTCGCGCACGCCCTCGCACGTTCGCCATGTGCCAGGCGAAGCGGTCGATCGCGTCGATGACGCGGAAGTCGATGCAGCCGTCGGGCTTGGTCTCGACGATCACGTTGATGATGTCGGTGCCGATCGAGAAGCGGCTGCTGATCAGGTTGCTGTCGCGGTTGTAGCGCGAGTCTGCGCGCAGCTCCGGCACTCCCGCCTGCGTGTCGCCGATCGGCGTCTCGAGGCCCTTGATCGCGCCCAGCACGCCGAGCACCACCGCGATCGCGATGATCACTGCCGCCGGGCCCCGGTGCGTGATGCGCGCGAGTCCTGTCCAGACGTTCTGCAGCGCCTCCTGGCGCCGCTCGACGCGGTCGCGGAAGCGGCCCCGTGATCGGCACGAACGACACCAGCACCGGCAGCAGGATCAGGTCGGTCAGGATGATCACGCCGATGCCGAGGCTCGCGGTCACCGCCATCTCGCGGATAACCTGCACGGGGATCAGCAGGATCGTGATGAAGCCGACCAGGTTCGCGAGCAGCGCGACGATCGCCGGCAGGAACAGCAGCCGGAACGTGCGGCGCGCCGCCTCGTTGCTGTCGGCGCCGCTCATCGCCGCGTCGCTCACGGCACTGATCTTCTGCACGCCGTGGCTGGTGCCGATCGCGAAGATGATGAACGGCACCAGGATGCCGAGCGGGTCGACGCCGTAACCGAGCAGCACGAGGAGCCCGAGCATCCAGACCATCGCGACCAGCGAGGACATGACCGGCACCAGTGCGATCCGGAACGACTGGATGTAGATCCAGACGAGAAGGAGCGTGAGCGTCACGGTCACGACCGCGAACGTCACGACCGAGAGCGCGCCGTCGGCGACGTCGCCCACGACCTTGGCGAAGCCGATCATGTGCACGGAAACCGGGCGCCTCGACACGCGACGTCCACCTTGTCGCGCTCGATGCGCGCGCGGACCTTCTCCTCGAGTTCCTTCGAGATCGCGATGTAGTCGACCGGCGCGCCGGTCTCCGGGTCTGCGTCGAGCAGCTGTGCGCTCACCATCGCGCCGGAGAAGTCGTTCGCGACCAGGCGGCCGACGATGCCTGCCTTCAGGATGTTCTCGCGCACGCGCGCGAGCCCCTCGGCGTCGGGCTGGAAATCCGAAGGGATCACGTCGCCGGCCTCGATGCCGCCCTCGACGACCTCGGTGTAGCGCGTATTCGGCGTCCAGAGCGACTGCACGCGCGCGCGGTCGACGCCCTTGATGAAGAAGACTTCGTCCGTCGCGATCTTGAGCGCCTGGAAGAACTCCGGCGTGAACATGTTGCCATCGCGGGCGACGACGGCGATCAGCAGCCGGTTGGCGCCGCCAAACTCGTCCTTGTGGTCGAGGTAGGTCCGGATGTACTCATGCTGCGAGGGGCAGCTGCTTGTTGAAGTTGGTATCGAGCTTGAGGCCCGTCGCCGCGATCCAGCCGAGTGCGACGGTCACGATCGCGAAGAGGCCGAGGATGATCGTGCGGTGTCCGAAGACGTGAGGCTCGAGCCATGCCGCGATCCGCTGGCTTCGCCGGATTCCTTCATTTCGGCCCGCCAGCGGGTAGCGGCGAGTCGTCTCACGCCGCCCTCCCCGGCCACGATCAACTCGCCGTCGCCCGATGGCACGACTGCCGAGAACGCCTTGCGATCGGCCTGCTGGGAGAGGCCAAAGCTCCGGCCGCCATCGCGGCTGACCAGCAACACGCCCGCCATGCCCGCGACCACCACCGTTTGCCCGTCGATGCGCGCGCCCGAATTGAGCAGCACCGACGTGCCGGTCGGGATCGCCGTCCAGTTCATGCCGCCGTCCTCCGAGCGATAAAGATTGCCTCGCAGGCCGAACGCCAGCACTTCCTCGCCATCGAGCGCCAGGACGCCGTGGAAGGATCCGTCATAGGGCGAAGGCAGCTCGCGCCAGTGCGCGCCGTCATCGTCGGAACGGAATAGCCGCCCCGCCTCGGCGCCGAGGTACATTCGCCCCGGCGGGCCGCGCGTAATCGCGTTCAAGTGGAACTCGAAGCCGAGGTCGACTTCGGCCTCCATGTCGTCAGCGGCGGCCTCGACCTTCGCGGCGCCCGGCAGCGGTTCCGGCTCGAAGGGCACCTGGCTCCAGACCGCGCCGCCGTCCGTGGTCGTATAAATGAGGCCATACGCCCCGACCGCGACGCCACGCGATGCATCCGCGAAGCACACGTCGAGGAGCGGCTGCGCGTTCTCCGGCTCGAAGTGCACGAGCTCCCAGGACTCGCCGCCATCCTGCGTGCGGACGATGCTCTCGGCATGCCCGACGGCCCAGCCGTTCTTCCCGTCGGCAAAGTAGACGGCAGTCAGGTTTTCGCTCGCGGGCACGGGCGCCTGCGTCCAGGTCTGTCCCGCGTCGGCGGAATGGAGGATGTGGCCGCGCTCGCCGACCGCGAATACGCGCGGCCCTGCCCAGGCGAGGTCGAGAAGCAGCGAGCGTGCGGCGAGCTCTGCGATCACCGCGGGCCGCGCGGCGGAATCATCGGCTGCGGCGTCCTGGGGAAGCGCCTGCGGCGCCACCGCGAGGGCGAACGCCGCGAGCGCGAGTCTCACGCAGTACCCCGTTTGCGCCTAGCGCGTGCCGCGGTTCGCGATCGCGGCGGGCGTGAAGTCGGCAGCCGTCCGCTTCGCGCTGAAGTTCACGGTCTGCGGCTCCTCGTTGTCGAGGCCGAGCGCCAGGTAGCGGCCAGCCTGGAGGTCGTAGGTCGTCTCCAGCGTGGTCCAGAAGGTCGGGATCTCGTAATAGTTGATCGAGTGGCCTTCCTGCACGCGCCAGAGCTGGTCGCGGTTGTCGTAGCAGTCGACCACGAGGATCTGCCACGAATCCTCGTCCACGTAGAACGTGCGGCGCTTGTAGATGTGGCGCTGGCCGGCCTTCAGCGTCGCGTCGACGACCCAGACGCGGTGCAGCTCATAGCGTGCGTGCTGCTGGTTGATGTGCAGCGGCTTCAGGATGTCGGCGTTCTTCAGCTTGTTGCTGTGCAACGGGTAGGCGTTGTACGGGACGATGATTTCCTGCTTGCCGACGAGCTTCCAGTCGTAGCGCTCGGGGCTGCCGTTGTAGATGTCGAACTGGTCGGAAGTGCGCAAGCCGTCCGAACCGGTGCCCGGGTTGTCGAAGGCGACGTTCGGCGCGCGGCGCACGCGCCGCTGGCCCGGGTTGTACAGCCAGGCCTTGCGGTGCTCGATCGTCTGGTCGAGCGTCTCGTGGACGAGCAGGATCTCGCCCGCGAGCCGCGCCGGCGCAACCGTTTCCTGGATGAAGTACAGCACGACGTTGTCGAGGGCCGCTTCGGTCGCACCCGGCAGTGCGTAGCCGACGTACGTCTCGTCGTGGAACTTGACCATGTTGTAGCCGCCAGCGCGGGTCACCGCCGCCTGGCCGATGACGCGTTCCGCGATCTCGGCCCGGTAGCGCAGGATGTGGTTCCAGATGACTTCGACGCCGGACTGCGGGATCGGGAACGGGACGCCGCCGATTGCGCCGGTCACGCCATTGCCGCCGTCGGACAGCTTCGCCGAGGTCGCATTCGCCTTGGTCGCGTCATAGATGCGCTGCGGAAACGCGGCGCTTCGATGCGACGGGTAGACGTTCATGAAGTAGCTGGTCTTGTAGGTGTTCAGCAGCGCCTTGTGCCCGGCCGTGAGGTTGGCGGCGTACTTCGATGCGCTCGCGGCATCGACCTTGTAGAGCGGCTTCTCGCTTGCGTACGGATCCGGATGATGGCCGCCGGACTTGAATCCGGGGGCGCCCGCCTGCGCCGCCGACGTGATCCCGCCGGTCCAGGCCGGAATCGTGCCCGCCGCGTTGGCGGCCTTCTCGCGCGCCCATCGGCGTGAGGTCCGCACCGAGCTTCGCTGCCTGCTGGGCCGTGACACCGGCCACGGCGAACGTGCCCGCGGCCGCCGCGGCGAGGAGCATGGGACCGAGGATGTGCTTCAGCTTGGTCATGTCTTGTCTCCGCCCCGATTCAGAACGAGTACTTGATCGTCGCACCAAAGAAGTCACGGTCAGTCAGTTCGTTGTAGCGTCCCGCGCCGTCGAAGGCCGTGTAGCTGAAATCGACCTCGAGCTTCGACTGGTAACTCGCGAGCACGCCGAACGTCGCGCCGCGCCGGCCGTCCACGAAATTGCCGCCGGGTCCCGGCGTCGTTCCGTCGACGTCCTGCGACCAGACGAAGCGCGGGGAGAAGTTCCAGGCACCGATCAGGCTGAGGTAGTCGAGCCGGAGCGCGACGCGATAGCCCCAGGAATTCTCGTCGGCGAACCGGTTCGAGCGGCTCGACCTCGCCGAAATGGCGGCCCGCGAGCGGCACGTTGCCCGATACCGAGGTGCCCGGCCCGTTCAGGCGCAGGCCCTGGCCATTCGGGCCGCCGGTCGTCTTGTTCGGCATGCCGTCGACCTTGGTCATGCCGGCCTCGATGACGGCGACGAGCTGCGACGGCACCGAGCATCGGCGGAAACGCCTTGGTCGCGGTCAGCTGGCCCTGCCAGACGTCGAAGAAGTCCCAGCCCTGGACGACCTGGTCGACTCCGAATGCGCCGAGCTGCCCGCAGCGCGAGAGCGTCGTGAGGGGCGGCGGCGCAGGTCGCGGGCATCGCGATGCCCTGCGCGGCGAGCGCTGCCGCCTCGAATGGCGTCAGCGCGGCGAACAGGAGTTCGACGTCGTCGAACTGCAGCGGCACGTCCTGCCGGTAAGACACCTCGCCCTGGAGCGCGATCCCGGTCGTCGCCGAGCTGCGTATTGAATGAGACGCCGAAGAGCTGGATGTCTTCGGGATACTCGGTGAAGTACCTCGCTGTCTGCGCATACTCGTGGGTGGCAAGCGCCGTCGCCTGCGCCGAGACGTTGCCGCCGCGCAAGCACGGTGTTGCCCGCAATGGTCGCGTAGCCCGCGGCCGTCTTCGAGCGGACAGGTCGCCGCCATTCGCGGCGGCGGCGCTTGGCGCCCGCATTGGCCGCGATCGCGACCGCGGCGTCGAAGCGGCAGCCCGGACGCGAGGCCCTGCGCCGTCGCGATGACCGCGGTCAGCGTGCCGAGCGAATTGCCGATGCCGGCCTGCGTGCCGGTGCGCCGCTGATGAGCGGCAGCTTGCTGTGGTAGTTGACGAAGTAGAAGCCGAACTCGGTGCCCTGCGCGAAGTCCGGCAGGAACCAGCGCAGCGCAGCGCCATACTGGCCGCATGTCCGACGGCTCGAGTCGTCGGTCCCGCGCGGCACGGCCTGGAAATTTTCGATGAACGGCCCGCCGAGCGGCGTGAAGTCGGTGCCCTGGTCCGAGAACGCGCCGAAGCCCAGGAAGACCTCTTCGCCGCCGCGCGGCACGAAGTCGTTGCTGGAGAAATAGGTGCCGACCGGCTCCGGCTGCGTGCGGATCCCAGTCGAAGAGGCCGATCGCCTCCACCGTCAGGTTGTCGGTGAGCCCGAAGCCGACCTTCAGCATTTCCTGCGGCAGGTAGGCTTCGCGCAGTTCCGAGCCCGGCACGCGCAGCGCCGCCACGTCGAAATGGTTGATCGCGGCGTTGATGCCGCCCTGGATGAAGGTGCTCTCGCCCCAGTTCACCACCTGGCGCCAGCGCGCAAGATCGAGCTCGTGCCCGCCGAGGTCCCAGCGTCCATAGACGAATGCGTCGAGCAGGCGCAAGTAGGAGCCCGCGAGGTCCTTGCCCTGCTCCGAAATCGGCGTGCGGGCCGTCTCGCGAGTCCTCGACCAGGTCGTCGTACAGCAGGGAACCGCGCACGAACAGGCCGAAGTTATCGCCGCGATCGAGCGAAAGCTCCGCGACCATCTTGTACGCGCTCGAGACCCGGCCATTCTTGTAATTGAGGTCGCCGTCGTCGATGTTCGGCGATCGCCCGGTGCCGCCGTCGGCGGTGCCGATCAGGCGCGGGTCGCGCGTCTTCGTCGCGCCAGGTCTGGCCGAAGGAAACCGTCGTGTCGAAGCTGCCGTTCCAGCCGCCGGCGGCGAAATCAATCGCCTGTGCGGCGCCTGGGCGCGAGGATCGCTGCGACGAGCGCGGGCAACGGACGGATGAGACGTCTTGGTCATGTGTTTCCCCAGGGCCAGGACCGGTCGGAATTTCGCGCAAGGATATATCAGCGTTCCCGCTTTGCACTGCAAAACGCGGCCGCCGATCAACTGTGGGTGACCTGCAGGATGCTGTTGCGGATCTGCTCGGACAGGACGATGCGCGCGTCCTCGGCAACGGCGAGCAGTGCGTCGTCATAGGTCAGGCGTGCCATCGCCGTCCTGGCGGACGACGCCGCGTTGCCGCAGCAGGTCGATGAAGTCGCGAAACATCGCCCTGTCGAAGAATTCCGGCGCGGCGAGCCCGTAGAGCATGGACATGCGCTGCGCCATCGCGACGCAGCGCTGCTCAAGCGCATCGGGCGTCAGCTGCGACCGCTGCCGGCGCGCAGCAGCAGCGCGATCGCAAGGTAATAGCGCTCGATCGCCTGGATCGTCGCCTGGGCGAGCACCGAGAGCCGCACCGCCTCCGCGCTGCCGGTCGTCGAGCGGCGCCAGGTCGCGCCGTCGGCGCTCGCGCTGCAGCAGTCCCAGCCGTTCGAGAGCCGCCAGCACGCCGTCGACGACGCCCGGCAGCTCGTCCTCGCGCCAGCGCAGGTTGAGCTCCGCGCGCATGTAGGGATACACGCGCCAGAGCAGGCGCTGGATGTCCTCGTGGCGCATGACGGCATTGTTCAGGAACGCGCAAGCGACCAGCGAGGGCATCGCGAAGAGGTGCAGGACGTTGTTGCGGTAGTAGGTGGCGAGCACCGCGTTCTTCTCGTCCATCCGCAGCACGTCGCCGAGCGGGTGCGAGCGCCGCTCGAGCATCCCCATGCCCTCGACCTGGCGGATGATCGAGGCGCCGTCCGTCGCCGCGACCGACACGTCGGGTGAATACGGAAACGCCCTTCAGCAGGTCGATGTAGAGCTGCAGCTGGCGCTCGAGGTCGGCCTCGAGCATCGCCTGCCGCGGCGCCGCGAGCAGCGCGACTGCGAGCAGGTTCACCGGCGTGACCGCGGCCGCCGCGTTGATGCGGCGCATGACCTCGGCGGCGACCGCGTCCACCGCGTCGCCGAACCAGGCCGGCCGCGCGTCCTCGTCGAGCGGGCCCTCGCGCCAGCCGGGTTGCACCTGGTCGAGCTCGCCGTCGAGCAGCAGCGGCTCGCCGAATGCCACGTAGACGCGCCCGAGCTGGCTTGCGCAGTTCCGGCAGCACGCCGAACAGGCCGCCCACCGACTCCTTCTCCTTCGGGCGTGCCCATCAGCTCGTCGATGTACGACTCCCCTTCCAGCAGCTTGTCGTAGCCGAAGTAGACCGGCACGTAGGCGACCGGGCGGCGCGTGTCGCGCAGGAAGCTGCGCACGGTCATGCTGAGCATGCCAGTGCGCGGACGCAGGAGCCGGCCCGTGCGGCTGCGGCCACCCTCGATGAAGAACTCGATCGGGTGGCCCCGGTTCATCATCACGTCCACGTACTTCATGAACACGATCGGGTACAGGCCCGAGCCGCGGAAGCTGCGGCGGATGAAGAATGCGCCGCCCTTGCGCAGCAGGCGCCCGATCACCGGCAGGTTCAGGTTCACGCCCGCGGCCACGTAAGGCACGGCGTAGCCGCGCTGGTAGATGACGTACGACAGCAGCAGGTAGTCGACGTGGCTCCGGTGGCAGGGCATGTAGACGATCTCGCAGGCCGGCGGCAGCCGGTCGAGGTACTCCGCATTCCTGACCTCGATGCCGTCGTAGACCCGCGTCAGGAAGCGGCTGAGGATGCGTTCCGCGATGCGCACGAAAGTGTGCGAGTAGTTCGCGGCGATCTCGAGCGCGTGCCTGCGGGCGACGAGCAGCCCGTCGCGGCGCGTGCGCTTGGTGTCGCGGATTTCCTGGCGTACGGCCTGCCGCACCGCCCTCGTGCGCAGCACCTGCGCGATGATCGCGCGCCGCCGCGACAGGTCCGGCCCGAGCGTATCCACGCGCATGTGGCGGAATTCCGCGCGCATGTCCTTGAGGAGCTTGCGCGCCGCCGCGTGCGCCATCGGGTCCGGCCGCAGCGTAGCCCTGGATCGGAGCGCGGCTCGCCGAAACGGATCAGCGTGCTGCGGCCGTTGAAGACGATGGACAGCAGGCGGCGGAACGGGCCGACGAATGCCCAGTTCTCGGAGAACAGCAGGCCGAGGAAGGATTTCTCGCGTTGCGGCGCGCGTCCCCAGTAGACGGCGACGGGCACGATGTCGAGCTCCAGCGCCGGGTCGGCACCGGCCGCCGCCATCGTTCGCGCGAGCTCCGCGCGGCGTGCGGCGGTCCGCGCGGCGGCGCAGGACGCCCGGCGCGGCGCTCGAGCGCGACGGCCGAATGCGGCAGGTCGAGGCCGCGCAGCTTGAGGCGCTTGCCCGGGCGCCGGAGCCCGCCCTGCATGCAGGCGATCTCGAGCGCGAGCAGGTCGGATGTGCTGCGCTCCTCCAGCACGTAAAGGAGCGGCCGCGCGCGCCCGTGAAGTCGAGCGAGGGCGTCCTCCGGCACGACGGTCGGGCGCACGAAGACGCGCATGACCCCGCGCAGCATCCACATGAGGGTGCGGTTCAAGTGCGGGTTCGCTCAGTCCCCGGCGGGCTCGTCATCCCGGTTGGCGCCTTCGTCCTCGTCGAGGCGCTTGTTCATGCTCTCGCGGTGGACCTCGACGGCCGCGTTCGCCCGGTCACGCGCCTTGTCCTGCGTGCCGACCAGCGGCCCGAAGGCCGTGTCCTCGACCTTCATCGGCTCTTCCTTCTCTCGCCGGTTCATCCGACCCGCCGCAGCCTGCGAGCGTGACTACGGCCGTCAGCATCCCGATCGCAAATATCGCGCGCATTGCGACACCTCCCATTCGGCAATCCGGCAAGTCTAGCTCTTATCCGATACGCGGCTCAGCCGGCGCGCTTCTACGGCGCCGGGCGGGTTGGCTCGCTCGTTCCGCCGGAACTTTAGTCACTCGCTCGCCACCCGCCCGTCACCTTGATGCGCGCCCGCTGCGTCGTGCCGGACTCGCGCTGGCGCACGCGGAGGATGGCCGGGTCCCGAGCGAGTGAGTGTCCGATCTTCCGAACGAGCGAGGGAACCCGGCCGGCCGACAGCGCGCGCCAGCGCGAGCGCAGTAGACGTGACAGGCGAGTTCAGCGGCGTTTCGGGAGGTCGAGCGCGACGAGGAAGTATTCGAACAGGTAGTTGACGAGCGAGATCTCGCTGTGGAGCCGATGGTCCGAGTCGAGGATGTGCAGCGTCGCCGAATGCTCGCGCGCAAACTTCATGCTGTTCTCGACCGGCACGACGTCGTCGCGCCAGCCGTGCACGATCGTCTTCGGGCAGGGCGCTGGCTTCGCGGTCAGCTGTTCCATGCCCGGCATGTAGAACGCGGGCGCCATCAGGAACAGCCCGCGCGCATGCAGGAGCGCGGATGCCGAGGTCGCGACGTAGCCGCCCATGCTCGAGCCCACCAGCACGAGGTCGCCGCGCAGGTCGCGGCAGAAGACTGAGCAGGCGCGTCACGCGGTCGCGCGCGTCGTTGACGCCCCGGTAGTCGACCGAGTCGACGTTCCAGCCTTCGCTCTTCGCGACTTCCGACATCGCGGAGATCTTGGTTCCCCACGGGCCGCTTTCCTGCCCGTGCGAGAACACGACGTGACGACTCGCCATTCACCGCTCCGTTGAAGAACGGCCCGATGGTATCAGTCCCGGCGCGGCTTCCACAGCAGCGCATCGAGGTCGAGTCCGCCGCGGAGCGCGCCATGATCGACCCGGCCGTTCCTGAACACGACGCCCTCCTCCTCGAGCAGGCGCCGCTGCATGCGGTGAGCCTTCGAGCCCGCGGGCAGGCTGATGCGGCCCTGCGCATTCAGCACGCGATGCCAGGGCAGCTTGAGGCCCTGCGGGCGCGACCTTGAGCGCATGGCCGACGAGGCGCGCGCGCCGCGGGGCAGCCCGCGCGCCGCGCGATGCCGCCGTAACTCGCGACTTCGCCGCGGGGAATCTCCGCCACCGCCTTCCAGATGCGCTCCAGCAGCTTGCGGTCCGTCACAGTCATGACGCGGCGATTCTAGCCGCGGCGACGCTGCGTGCTATCGTCCCGCTGCCGTGGACGCCGAGGACGACCGGACCCAGATCGACCCGCGGGCCAATCCCTGGGCGATGCTCGCGGCGCTCCCATTGTTTTCGGGCCTCCCGAAAAGCGTCGTCGATGCCGCGGTCACCGAGCTCGAGTGGATGTCCCTGCCGGGCGGCGGCGTGCTGTTCGAGGCCGGCGCACCGGCCGACGCCGTCTACTTCGTGGTCAGCGGCTGCCTCGGAGTCTACGGACCGGGCGGCGAGCTGATCCGCCGCATCGCCGCCGGCGAAACCGTCGGCGAGATGGGCCTCATCATCGCGCGCAGGCGAACGGCGAGCGTGCGGGCGCTGCGCGACTCGGAACTGGCAACGCTGTCCGCGGCGACTTTCGAGCGCGTGCTGCTCGGGCACCCGGAAGCGATCCTGCGGCTCGCGCGCATTGCCGTGACCCGCCTCGCGGACCGCGAGGCGGAGCAAGGGCCGGCAGATCACGCCGCGCACTTTCGCGCTGGTCCCGCTGGACGACGGCATCGACATGCCAGGAACAGCCGGCCGGCTCGTGGGCGCGCTGTCGCGCTTCGGCCGCGTCGACGCTCGTCGACCGGCAGCGAGCGGTCAGCCACAGCCCGCAATGGTTCCACGAGCGCGAATCGAAGAACGACTTCGTCGTGTATGCGGCCGACGCCGGCGACACGCCGTGGACGCAGCTTTGCCTGCGCCAGGCCGACGTCGTGCTGCTCGCGGCGCGCGCGTCCGGCGGCGATGCCGCCTGGACCGCCGCGCAGATGGCTGACGGCAGCATGCGCCACGCGGAGCTCCTGCTCCTGCATGAGGGCGAAATCGCGCACGGCGCGGCCGACGCGCTGGCACGCCGCGCTCCCCGGCATCGCCCACCACCACCTGCGGGCGCCCGCCGACTACGAACGCGTCGTGCGGCTGCTGACCGGCCGGGCGGTCGGCCTCGTGCTCTCGGGCGGCGGCGCGCGCGGCTTCGCCCACCTCGGTGTCGTGCGCGCGCTGCGCGAGCACGGCGTGCCGATCGACCTCGTCGGCGGCACCAGCATGGGCGCCATCCTGGCGGCGGGCGTCGCTTCGGAATGGGGCCACGAGGAGCTCGTCCAGCGCTTCAAGCGCTGCTTCGTCGACACCAATCCGCTGTCGGACTACACGCTGCCGCTCGTGTCGCTCGTATCCGGGCGCAAGGTCAGCATGCTGCTGCGCCGCGAGCTCGGCGACATCGACATCGAGGACCTGCCGCTGCCGTTTTTCTGCGTGTCGTCGAACCTCACGACGCGGCCGCATTGCCGTGCACCAGCAGGGCACGCTGTGGCGGTGGCTGCGCGCCTCGGTCGCGATCCCGGGCGTGCTGCCGCCGGTATTCCAGGGCGGCGAGGTCTACGTCGACGGCGGCGCAATGAACATCCTGCCCGTCGATGTGATGCGCGCGAAGGGCCGCGGCCCGGTGATCGGAGTCGACGTCAGCAACGACCGCGCGTTCACGACCGACGCTCGAAGCGACCGAGACGCCGTCGATCTGGAACCTGCTGCGCGGGCGCGGCGGCCGCCGGCGCCCGAACATCCTCCAGATCCTCTGGCGGGCCGGCATGGTCAACAGCACGTCCGCGAAGCTCGAGCGCCGCATGCAGAGCGACCTGCTCATCACCCCGGCGCTCGAGATCGCTCGACCTGCTCGACTGGAAGGGATTCGAGCGCGCCATCGAGATCGGCTACCGCGACGCCTGCGAGCGCCTCGAGGCCGGCGCGCTCGAGCAACTCGCGAAGGTTTACGCTTCCGGCACGCTATCCTGAGCCGCATGGCGAGGCACAGCGCGGCTGGCAGTTCTGGATCGACCGGGGCGGCACGTTCACGGACATCATCGGCCGCGCGCCGGACGGCCGCCTGCACGTCGCCAAGCGCCTCTCGGAAGGCGGCGGCGCGACGGACCCGGGCGTCGCCGGCATCCTCGCGCTGCTCGCGCGCGAAGGCGGTGCCGAGGCGCGCATCGACGTCGATCCGCATCGGCACGACGGTCGCGACCAACGCGCTGCTCGAGCGCCGCGGCGTGCCGACCGCCCTCGTCACGACCGCGGGCTTCGGCGACGCGCTCGCGATCGGCTACCAGAACCGGCCGCGCCTGTTCGATCTTCGCATCGAGCTGCCGGCACCGCTCTACGCCGAGGTCGTCGAGGCCGACGAGCGGCGTGACGCCCGAGGGCGACGTGCTCCGGCCGCTCGACGAGGCGCGGCTCGCGGCGGACCTCGCGCGGCTCGCGCGAGCGCGGCATCGAGAGCATCGCGATCGTCTTCATGCACGGCTACCGGCATCCCGCGCACGAGCGCCGCGCGGCGGCGATTGCCCGGCGGCCGGTTTCGGCGAGGTGATCGCCTCGCACGAGGTCTCGCCGCTCATCCGCCTCGTGAGCCGCGGCGACACGACGGTCGTGGACGCCTACCTCTCGCCGCTCCTCGCCCGCTACGTGCGCGCGTTCCGCGCCGGGCTCGGCGAGCGCCACGCCGGCGCGCGCCTCGAGTTCATGCAGAGCAACGGCGGGCTGGCCGCGCCCGAGGCGTTTCGCGCCTGCAATGCCGTGCTGTCGGGTCCGGCCGGCGGCCTCGTCGCCGACGGCGCGCATCGCCGAAGGCAGCGGCCGGCCGCCGGCTGATCGCATTCGACATGGGCGGCACTTCGACGGATGTCGCGCTCTACGACGGCGCCCTGCCCCAGCGATTCGAGACCAGTCGTCGCCGGCGTCCGGCTGCAGGCGCCGATGATGAACATCCACACGGTTGCGGCCGGCGGCGGTTCGATGCTCGCGTTCGACGGCGGGCGGCTTACGCGTCGGGCCCGGGCTCCGCGGGCTCGCGTCCGGGTCCGGCCTGCTACCGCAACGGCGGCCCGCTCACCGTCACCGACGTGCAGGTGCTGCTCGGCCGCATCCGCCCGGAGCGTTTCCCGGCGATCTTCGGCCCGCGCGGCGACCAGCCGCTCGACGCGGCATCGTGCGGCAGCGGTTCGAGGCGCTCGCCGACGGTCGCATCGGGCGGCGCGGCGCACGGTCGGCGTCGAGCGGATTGCCGCGGGATTCCTCGACGTCGCGGTCGAGTCGATGGCGCGCGCGATCCGCCACGTATCGGTCCGCGAAGGCCACGATCCGGCGGAGTTCGCGCTGCTGTGCTACGGCGGCGCGGCGCCGCAGCACGCCTGCCGCGTCGCCGACTCGCTCGGCATCCGCGAGATCCTGATCCATCCCGCTCGCCGGCGTGCTCTCGGCCTGGGGCATCGGCCTCGCCGACCGCCGGCTGATGCGCCGCCAGAGCCTCGAGCGACCGCTGACCTCAGGATCGCACGCGGCAACTCGACGCCGCAGTTCGCGGCGATCGCCGCGCCGCTCGCGCGGCGATGCTGGCGCAGGGCGCGGCAACCGCGCGATGTCCGCGCTGCGCCGCACGCTGGAGATGCGTGCGCCCGGCACGGAAACGGCGCTCGAGGTCGCGCACGCGCCGCTCGCGGAGGTGCTGCGCGATTTCGCGCCGTGTTCACGCGACGCTTCGGATTCGCGCCGCCGGCGGCTCCGCCGCAGGTCGCGACGCTGCGGTCGAGGCCGTCGTCGCAGGCGAGCGCGACGCCCATCACGGTCGCCGATGCGCAGCAGGCAGCGCGCGGACCGTCGCGTCGCGGCCTGGTTCGACGGCTGGCGCGAAGTGCCCGTTGCGCCACCGCGCCGCGCTCGCGCCGGGCAAGCCGTCGCCGGGCCCGCGCTCATCGTCGAGCCGAATTCGACGACGGTCGTCGAGGCCGGCTGGTCCGCCGAGCGCCTGGCCGACGGCACGCTCCGCCTCGCGCGCCATGAAGCCGCGGCAGGTCCGCGGCAATCGACGCGCGGACGCGCCGATCCCGCGCAACTCGAGCTCTTCAACCACCGGTTCATGCAGGTGGCGGAGCAGATGGGCGCCGTTCTGCAGGCGACGGCCGTGTCGGTCAACATCCGCGAGCGGCTCGATTTCTCCTGCGCGCTGTTCGACGCCGCGGGTGCGCTCATCGCGAATGCGCCGCACATGCCGGTCCACCTCGGCTCGATGGGCGCGAGCGTGCGCGCCGTCATCGCCGCGAATGCGGGCGAGCTCCGCCGCGGACGCGCCTGGATGCTGAACGCGCCCTACGCCGGCGGGACGCACCTGCCGGACATTACGGTCGTGAGCCCGGTCTTCGTCGGCGAGCGGCCGGAATCCGTCGTTCTTCGTCGCCTCGCGCGCGCACCACGCCGACATCGGCGGCATCACGCCGGGCTCGATGCCGCCCGGCTCCCGGACGATCGACGAGGAAGGCGTGCTGTTCGACAATTTCCTGCTGCTGGACGGCGGCGAGATCCGCGAAGCGGGCGCTGCGCGACTGCCTCGCCTCCGGCGCCTGGCCTGCGCGCAATGCCGACGCAGAATGTCGCGGACCTCAAGGCCCAGCTCGCCGCCAACGCGCGCGGCATCGCCGAACTCGAGGCGCTGATCGCGCGCGCGGGACTCGAACGGTCGTGCGCTACATGGGCCACGTGCAGGACAACGCCGAGGCCTGCGTGCGCGAAGTCATCGGCCGCCTCGGCGACGGCCACCGCCGCTACGAGATGGACGACGGCAGCGCCATCGAGGTCGCGGTGAGCGTCGACCATGAAAGCCGCAGCGCAATCGTCGATTTTGCCGGCACGTCGCCGCAGCGCCCCGGCAACTTCAACGCGCCGCTCGCGGTTTGCACCGCGGCCGTGCTTTACGTGTTCCGCACGCTGGTCAACGCCGACTTTCCGCTGAACGAGGGCTGCCTGCGGCCCGCTCGCAATCCGCGTCGACCGTGGCTCGATGCTGAACCCGGTGCCACCGGCCGCGGTCGTCGCCGGCAACGTCGAGACCTCGCAGTGCATCGTGGACGCGCTATTCGGCGCGCTTGGCGTGCTCGCGGCCTCGCAGGGAACGATGAACAACCTCACCTTCGGCGACGCAGGCCACCAGTACTACGAGACGATCGCGGGCGGATCGGGCGCGGGTCCCGGCTTCGATGGCGCCTCCGGCGTGCAGACGCACATGACGAATTCGCGCCTCACGGATCCGGAAGTGCTCGAGAGCCGGCACCCGGTGCTGCGTGCGCGAGTTCCGCTATCGCCGCGGCTCCGGCGGCGACGGGCGTCACCGCGGCGGCGACGGACTCGTGCGCGCGCATCGAGTTCCGCGCGCCGATGACCGTCGCGGTGCTGTCGAATCATCGCCGCATCGCGCCATTCGGGCTCGCGGGCGGCAAGGCCGGGCGCGACCGGAGTCAACCGGCTTGTGCGCGCAGCGGCGATACGATCGTGCTCGCCAGCCTGCGCGGCCGAGCGTGTCGAAGCGGGCGACGAGATCGTGATCGAGACGCCGGGCGGCGGCGGATACGGCTAGAGGCCGTCACGGCTGGCACTTCGAGCTCGGCAAGCACCTGTGTGAGGCCGATGTCGGGCAGCCCGGCGAGATTCGGGCTCACGGTCTGCACGCGGCTCCCGCCCGCGCGGTGGCTGACGAGCCAGGCGTGGAAGCCGCCGGGCCGCAGCGCCGGGATGCCGAACATCAGGTTCACGATCGCCCTGCTCGCGATGGCGCGTCGAGGTTGACGCGCTCGTCGCAAACCACGAACCAGCGGTCGCCGTTGTCGCGGTGGGCGAACGCGCCGCGCTCCTCGAGCGTCGCCGAGGAAATCGCGCAGCTGTCGCGCGGCGCGCCGCCAGGTTGGCGGGCTCGTTGGGCTCGAACACCATCCAGCGCGTGCCGCGCTCGATGCTGTTGACGACAAGCAGCGCGAGGCGCCGGGCGGACAGCGAACGCCAGTCGGCCGATCCGGCGCCGGGCCCCGCAAGCGTGCAGGTCGTCGGGCCCTCGCGACCCGGCCGCCGCACGGTCTGCACGGTATTGACGCCGGCGGCTGCGAGCCGGCTGCGCTGTTCGTCATCGACCGCGCAGACAGGCTTGAGGCCCGGGCGAAGCACGGCGTCATCGCCGCAGGCGCTCGTCCACACCGGCCAGTGCTCCGACGCGCGCGACAGCGTGCCCGCAATCGCGCCGGAGGGCGCGAAGGCCTCGAAGCGCCCGCGCAGCTTGTCGTAGCCGAGAAGGCGCGGAAAGAACATGCAGGCTGATCGGACGGCAGCGGCCAGTGGCGCATCTCGGCGAGCGCCTTCGCCGCGCTGTCCCAGCCGACGCGGCGGATCGACGAACAGGATCGCGCGGCGTTCGCGGCAATAGCGATTCGCGACGAGCAGCGTGCTCGCGCCGAGGTCCACATTGCGCGCGAGCGGCGGGATGCAGAGCAGGTTGAATCCGTCGGCGGCGTCGAGCGCGAAGAGTCCGGTTCCCTGCGCAGCCGAGCCGATGATGTCGTAGTCGGTCAGCGGGGCGCCGTCGTCCGCGTCCGTGCCCGAGAAGACATAGCCGGCGATGCCCGCGCGGGTCGTGGCGCGGCGTCGGGTCGGGACGCTGCAGCGGCAGTTCGCCCGCGATGCGCGCGAGCTCCGACTCCGCGAGCACCGCGGCAATCGAGCGCGGCGCGTCCGGGGCGATCGACACGCGGCGGTAGATTTCCTGGTCCTCGATGTGCTCCGAGCCCGGGGTGCGCACGCGCTGGATCACGAGGTTGAAGCAGTCCTCCTCGTTTTCGCCGATTCCGTCGTAGTCGACGGCGGCGCGCAGGAACTCCGCTTGTCCCGGGCGCGAGCGCCTCGAGTACCAGCGACTGGTCGCCCGCCGGCAGGCGAATCGTGCAGCAGCGCGCCCCGTTCGTGACGCGCACGATGAGCGCCGTGCGGCCGCCGTTCTCGAAGTACTGTTCGA
Organism: uncultured Gammaproteobacteria bacterium; assembly: GCA_963706895.1. Taxonomy (GTDB): domain Bacteria; phylum Pseudomonadota; class Gammaproteobacteria; order Steroidobacterales; family Steroidobacteraceae; genus SCUD01. The sequence continues at coordinate 561,548 of CAVPNV010000006.1, forward strand.
TCGCGTAAGAAAGCGTCGAAGGCTGCCAAAGGCCGCCGAAGATGCGCTGGAATTCGTTGAATCCGGAGATGCGGACGGGCCGGTTCGACCGGACCGCGCAGGCAGCGGCCGACGAAGGCCGTGACGGCCGTCGGCGCTTCCGCGATTGATTGCCCCGAGCCGGCTTCTTCTTGAACATGGATGCCGGCCAGTCGTTCCGTCACGCCTGACTCCCCCAGCACGCGCGCAGACTATCATGAATGGGCATGACAGGCGGTTCCACGAACTGGCGGCTTGGATTCACGCTATCCCTCACGACCGCCGCGTTGTGGGGGCTGCTGCCGATCGCGCTCAAGGTCGTGCTCGAGGGCATGGACGCGTACACGATCGTCTGGTGGCGTTTCGCGATCTGCGATGGCGGGACTCGGCGCTTTCCTCGCGTTGCGCGGCGGCTTGCCGCGGCTAGCCGGCGCGGGCCGCGATGGCGATCGCGCTTGTTGATCGTCGCGACACTCACGCTCATCGGGAACTACGTCCTCTATCTCGTCGCGCTCGACCACACGACGCCGTCGGTGACGCAGGTCGTGATCCAGCTCGCGCCGCTGATGCTGCTGGTCGGCGGCGTGGTCGTCTTCCACGAGCGATTCGGGCGCGTGCAGTGGATCGGATTCGCCGTGCTTGGCGCGGGGCTGCTCCTGTTCTTCAACGCAGCGGCTGCCGGAACTTGCGCGGCCGGCGGAAGGGCTCGGCCTCGGCGTCGCGCTCACGGTGGCCGCCGGCGTTTCCTGGGCGGTCTACGGCCTCGCGCAGAAGCAACTGCTGGAGCACTTCTCCGCGCAGCAGGTGCTGTGGATGATCTACGTCGGCGCGGTCGTCGTGCTGCTGCCCGCGAGCGACCCGGCGGAGATCGCACGAGCTCGACGGCCTGCAGCTCGGCATGCTCGTTTTCTGCTGCGCCAATACGCTCGGCGCCTATGGCGCATTCGGCGAGGCGCTCTATCACTGGGACGTGTCGCGGGTCAGTGCGGTGCTTGCGACTGCGCCGCTGTTCACGATCGGCGCGATGTGGGCCGTGGAGTGGATCGGGGCTCGGGCTCGTGCCCGGCAGAGGGCCTCAATGCGCTGTCGATCGCGGGCGCGCTGATGGTCGTCGCGCGGATCGATGGCCTGCGCGCTCGCAGTGACGGGGACGTTCACCTTTGACGGCATAGCGCAAAGGTGAACGTCCCCTTCAGTTCCCCGTGCTTGCCTTCGTGTCCACTTCTTCGGCGGGCTTTGCGAAGCGCGGATCGCCGGCATACTGGTCCTCGACGCCGTTCCAGGTCGCGCCGACCGGGATCGCGTTGCGCACCTTCGGCGCCGCGGCGACAGTCGCCGTGATATCGCCGCTCGCGCCCGGACCGACCGAGAACGCGATGCCGCGCGGCTTCGCCGCCGCGGCGCTGACGGCTTCCCAGTCGATCGCCTCGTCGTGCTCCGCGACCTTCTTCCAGAGCGGCGCCTTCGGCTTCTTCAGCTTCTGCCGCAGCGCCTTCGGCACGTCCGTCCAGTCGCGCTTGTCGTCCTCGAGCGGCTCGTAGGTCTGCACCAGCAGGCGGTCGCCTTGCCAGCCGAGCAGGACCGGCTGGTTGACGACCGTAACCTTCGTGCCGTCCGGCACGGCCTCGAAGATCAGCGCGATGTCCTCGGGATAGAGCCGGACGCAGCCGGCGCTCGCGCGCATGCCGACTGCGGGCGGCTTGTTGGTGCCGTGGATCAGGTAGCTCGGCCAGCCGAGCCGCATCATGTGGCGGCCGAGCGGGATTGTCCGGTCCGGGCGGCACGGTCGGCGGCAGGATGTCGCCCTCCTTCGCGTGCTCCTTGCGCACGGACACCGGCGGCGTCCAGGTCGGATCCTTGACGTGCGAGACGACCTTGGTCGTGCCCTCGGGAGTCGCCCAGCCGACCTTGCCGATGCCGATCGGGTGCGTGATGACCTCGACTGGTGCCGTCCTTCTTCGGCTCGGGATAGTAGTAGAGGCGCATCTGCGCGAGATTCAGCACGAGGCCTTCGCGCGGGGCGTCCGGCAGGATGAACTCGGTCGGCAGCACGATCTGCGTGCCCTCGCCCGGCAGCCAGGGATCGACGCCCGGGTTCGCGCGCACGAGCTCCGTGTAGCCGACGTTGAAGCGACGCGCGATGTCGGCGAACGTGTCCTTGTGCTTCGCGACGGTCACCTGCAGGCGGCCGACCACGTCCTGGTCAGGCGCGACGAAGAAGCGGTGGGTCGCCTCGCCGAGCGGAAGCGGTGGCGGCTGCCGGCACCTCGGCGCGGGTTTCTTCTCGGCGGCATGGGGCTTTTTTCCAGAGCGATTCGAACGGCGTGCAGGCGGCGACGAGCGCCGCCAGCACCGGGATCGCAATGCGTACGGCGGGCCGGATCATGCCCGGGCATTATCCCCGGCGCGGCCTGCGGTTCACCAGATCTTCACGCGCTCCGACGGCGGGCCGCCAGAGCTTGTCGCCTTCCTTGACGCTCGAAGGCCGCGTAGAACTCATCCATGTTCGCAACGACGCCGTTCGCGCGGAACTCGCTCGGCGCATGCGGATCCGTCAGCACGACCTCGCGCATGAGGCCTTCGCGCCACTTCGTGCGCCAGGCCTGCGCATAGCCCAGGAAGAAGCGCTGCGGGCCCGGTGTAGCCGTCGATGACCGGCGCTTCGCGCGCCGTTCAGCGAATGGATGTATGCGCCGTAGGCGACCGCGGCGCCCGAAAGGTCGCCGATGTTTTCGCCGAGCGTCAGCTCGCCATTGACGTTGAGGCCCGGGCAGCGCCTCGAACGAGCCGAGTACTGCTTGACGAGCCCGGCTCGCCTTCGACTTGAATTTTTCGTTGTCCTCCGGCCGACCACCAGTCGCGCAGGTTGCCGTCGCCGTCGTACTGGCGGCCCCGGTCGTCGAAGCCGTGGCTGATCTCGTGGCCGATCACCGAGCCGATCGCGCCGTAGTTCGCCGCGTCGTCCGCCTGCATGTTGAAGTAGGGCGGCTGCAGGAAGGCGGCCGGGAACACGATCTCGTTGTTGGTCGGCAGGTAGTAGGCGTTGACCGTCTGCGGCGTCATGAACCATTCGGTCGGGTCCTTCGGCTTGCCGGCGCGCGCGGCCTGCCAGTTCCATTCGAACTGGTTCGCTCGCATGACGTTGCCGACGAGGTCGTCCGGGCGGATCTCGAGGCCGGAGTAATCGCGCCACTTGTCCGGGTAGGCGATCTTCACGTTGATCTTCTTGAGCTTCGCGTGCGCCTCGGTCTTGGTCGCCGCGCTCATCCAGTCGAGCCGGTCGATGCCGCGGTCGAATTCCGCGAGCAGGTTGTCGACGAGCGTCACCATCCGCGCCTTGGCCTCCGGCGGGAAGTGGCGCGCGACATAGGCGGCGCCGATCGCCTCGCCCATTGCGTTGTCGGTCTCCTGCACCGCGCGCTTCCAGCGCGGGCGCAGCGCCTCCGTGCCGCGGAGCGTCCGCGAGTTGAAATCGAACGAGGCCTCGACGAAGGCGGCGGGCAGCACGCGCGCGTAGGCGCCGATCGTGCGCACCATCAGGTAGTCCTTCCAGACCGCGAGATCCGCCTCATGCATGTGCTTGCCGAGCGCCGTCGCGTAGCTCGGCTGGCGAATGACGAAGTCGCCGGCCGGCAGCGCCGCTCTCCGTCAGGTAGGACTTCCAGTCGAAGTCCGGCGCGAGCTTGTCGGCGGAATCGACGCCGTGCTTGTTGTAGGTCTTGATCGGGATCGCGGTTATCGCACCGGCGTCCACTGGTCGGTCGCGAGCTTCGTCTCGAGCTCGAGGATCTTCGCCGCGCGCGACGCACCGTCGGACTCGCCGGCAAGCGTCAGGAGCTTCGCAAGATATTCGACGTACTTGCGGCGGAATTCGACGTACTCGGCCTCGGTCTTCAGGAAGTAGTCGCGGTTCGGCATGCCGAGGCCGTCCTGGTCCAGGTACGCGACGTTGTAAGCCGGAATTTCGCGCATCCGGATAGACATACATGCCGAGAGGCATGCTGATTCCGCGGCTCTGCGCGCGGCCGAAGTAGCGAGCGAGCGCCGCCGGGCCGTCGATCGCCGCGATTTCTGCGAACAGCGGCTTCAGGGGCTCGATGCCGCGCTCTTCAACCTTCTTTTCATCCATGAAACTGCCGTACATGGCGCCGAGGCGCTGCATTTCCGGCGTCGCCTTGTCCCCGGCGGCGGCGGCCTCGAGCAGGATCGCATGCACGTCGGCCTGCGCCTTCTCGAACAGCATGATGCCGATGCCGGCGCTCGCATACTCCGCCGGAAACGGCGTGTTGGTGAGCCAGGTGCCGTTCACGAAGCGGAACAGGTCATCCTGCGGGCGGACATTGCGGTCCATTGCGGAGCCGTCGATGCCGGACGCCAGCGGCGCGGCCGTGTTGTCGGCCAGCGCGGCGCCGGCAAATGAAATGCACATCAAGGCGGGCAGCAGCTTGCGCAGGGACATTCCGGCTTCTCCAGTCTGGAAGGGCGCGGATTATAAGGCAGCGGGCTCGGTCGAACAGGTTCCGGCCCGCGACCAACCGTGGGTCACGCGCGACCAGACAGCATCGCGAGCGGCCAACGCATGTCCCGCGGTCCTTCGCCCCAGGCGTCCTCGAGCGGTGCGGCCAGCAAGCGAAGCGGGTCGCGGCCCGTTAGCGCCCGGCATCGGCGAACTGCCGACCAGGTGTCGAGGTAACCCATCATCAGCGCGACGGACCAGCGGGTCCGCATCTCGAAGGCCGGTGCTGCGATTGCCGGAAACGGCAACATGAGGTCGCGATAAGCCTCATCGACGTGGCGCCGCTCGCGAGGCCAATAGGGCCCGACGACATCGCGCGAGAAATCGGCGACGAGCCGGTCGATCCCGGGCGTGACTTCGCAGTTGCCGTAGCTCCAGACCGCAAGGATCCCGCCCGGACGAAGCACGCGCGCTCGCTTCGGCCGCAAATGCTGGCCAGTCGAACCAGTGTGCCGCCTGGGCCGCGGTGACGAGGTCGGCCGACGAGGCCTCGACTGAAATCGACTCGGCAGGCTCGAGCCGGTATTCGACGCGCGGATGTGGACGGGCTTCGCGAAGCTGCGCGGCGGAAGGCTCGGTTGCGATCACTGCATCGAAGTGCTGCGCGAGCCCGATCGCGGCCTGGCCGTTGCCCGTCGCGACGTCTATCGCGAGCTGCCGGCCCGGCGCATTGGCTGCGAGCCACTCGAAGAGAGCCGCGGGGTACTCGGGCCGGTACCTCTGGTACTCGCCGGATTGCCCGGAAAAGTGATCCTTGAAATCGGGCGGCGCCGTCACGTCGCGATTGTAGCGGGGCATAAAAAAGCCCCGGGCTTTTGGCCCGGGGCCGAAGTGCGGACTTTCGGTGAAGGGAAGGAAGTCCGCTAGGGGATACTGACGTACGCAGAAATAACGGCCTTCAGACTAGCGCTCCCCTTGCCAGCCGAGCGTGAACCGCGCCACAGTTTGCGGACGAGATTCTGACAAATTGGAAAATTCCCTCCATTCATATGGTTACAGGCCGTCCCCGCTCCGGCTCCAAGTACGCAACGCCCGAAGGTGCGAAAAGGCTGCGCGCCGAGCTCGACGAGCTCTGGCTCGTCGAGCGCCCTGCGGTCACACGCGCGGTTTCAGAGGCCGCCGCGCAGGGCGATCGCTCGGAGAATGCGGAGTACATCTATGGAAAGCGCCGGCTCAGGGAAATCGATCGCCGCGTCCGCTTCCTGCGCGAGCGGCTCGACGGACTGAAGATAGTGTCGGAAGCGCCGTCCGACCGGCAGCGCGTGTTCTTCGGAGCCTGGGTGACGATCGAGGAAGCGAGCGGCGTGACGCGCCGCCATCGCATCGTCGGCCCGGACGAATTCGACCGCGAGGCGGGCTACGTCAGCATGGACTCGCCGCTCGCGCGGGCCTTGCTCGGCAAGCGCGTCGGCGACACGGTTGAAGTCCGGCTGCCGTCAGGGCCGCTCGCTGTCACGATCACGCTGATCGAGTACGAATAACGAAGGGGACGGTCACTTTTAAAGGGGACAGTCACCTTTGCGGACATTGCCATGCCGCAAAGGTGACTGTCCCCTTTAAAAGTGACCGTCCCCTTCGTTATCAAACTACCCGGATATTCTTGAACTGCCAGGGGTCGCCTTCGTCGAGGTCCTCCGGGAAGAGACGTCCGCGGTCGAAGAGCGGCGTCCATTCCGTGTACTTGCCGACGACCGGCCCGAGGTAGGGCTTGCAGATCTCGAGATTGCGGCGGAAGTCGATGTCGTCCGGCTCCACGATGCCCGACGCCGGGTTCTCGATCGCCCAGATCATTCCCGAGAGCGCGGAGACCGTAACCTGCAGCGACGTCGCGCTGTTGTAGGGCGCGAGCTTGCGCGCCTCGTCGATCGACAGTTGCGAGCCGTACCAGTAGGCGTTCTTCGCGTGGCCCGCGAGCAGCACGCCGAGCTCGTCGATGCCGCTCGTGATGTCGCCCATCATGATCCGCTTCCTCTCCTGGAGCTGGAAGTTCTTCCCGCAGAACTCGTGCACCGACAGCACCGCATTGTCCGAGGGGTGATAGGCGTAATGGACCGTCGGCCTGTAGACCGCGCGGTCGTTCTGCTTCACGGTAAGGAAGTCGGAAATCGAAATCGACTCGCCGTGCGTGATCAGGAATGCGTGGAAGTGCTGCGCTTCCGGCGTCCATGTCCGGACTCGAGTCGAGCAGCCCGGCTGCGCCAGGAAGATGGCGCTCTTGCGGCCAAAGTCGTGCTGGCGCCCGTCGCGCGGAAAGTGGCGCTCATGCGTGCCCCAGCCGAGCTCGGCGGGCTGGCAGCCCTCGCTCACGAAGCCGTCGACAGACCAGGTATTGACGAACTCGCCAGGCATCTTCGGCTTGCTCGACACCTGCGTGTCGCGCTCGGCGATGTGGATCACCTTGACGCCGAGTCCCTTCGCGAGGTTCGCCCAGTCCTCGCGGCTCTTCGGGTCGCCGGCATCGACGCCGGTATCCCTCGCGATGTCGAGCAGCGCCTGCTTCACGAAGTGCGAGACGAGGCCCGGGTTCGCGCCGTGCGTGATCACCGCCGTCGGCCCGTTCGTCCATCCCTTGCGAAGCTCCAGCACCTCCTCGCGCAGCGCATAGTTCGTGCGCCGGCTCGCGGGAATGTTCGGGTCCGTGTAGCCACCCGGCCAGGGCTCGATGCAGGTGTCGAGATAGAGCGCGCCCTTCTCGTGGCAAAGCTTGATGAGCGCGATGCTCGACACGTCGACCGAAAGGTTCAGCACGAAATCGCCGCGGCCGATGAGTGGATCGAGCACGTGACGGAAATTCTCCCGCGTCAGCGGGTGATTGACGAACTTGATGCCGTACTTGGCGGCCTCTTCCTTGCCCGCGTCATCCGCAGTGACGATCGTGATGCGGTCAACTGCCAGGCCGCCGACGTGGCGCAGGATGAGCGGCAGGACGCCCTGGCCGATGCTGCCGAAGCCGATGAAGATGAGCCGGCCCGGAAAATGCGTGTGAATCGCGTGCTCACTCATGATTGAGGAAAATCCGTTATCTTGGGAATCGAGGGCGAAGAATGTACCGCAAATCGGCGCGGGAGTGGCGCTATCCGCTCGCCTTGCTCGCGGCCTACGGAGTGATCTGGCTGGCGCTCGCGATCGACCCCGTATTCCGCAAGGACTGGCTGCTCGAGAACGCGATCGTGTTCGTCGCGATCCCGCTCTTCGTGCTGACTGCGCGGCGCCTGCGCTTCAGCAACTTTGCGTACACCTGTCTCTTCCTGTTCTTCGTCTTCCACGCCGTCGGCGCGCACTACACGTATTCGCTCGTGCCATACGACGACTGGTGGCAGACGATCGGTGGCGACGCTCTCGAGGGGCGCAACCACTACGACCGCATCGTGCATTTTCTCTACGGCTTGCTGGTGACGCCGGCCGCTGTCGAGATCTTCGCGCACTACGCGAACTACGCGCGCAGCTGGGCCATCCTGTTGCCCTGGATGTTCATGGCCGGCCACGCGGTCGTCTATGAACTGATCGAGTTCGCGGCCGCCCTGCTCTTTGGCGGCGAGCTGGGCCAGGCCTACCTCGGGATGCAGGGCGACATCTGGGATGCCCAGAAGGACATGGCACTCGCCCTATTCGGCACGACGATCATGCTCGCGGCGCTCGCTTCCGCTGGTCGCCTGCCCATCCGCCGCGCAGGGTTCAAAGGGGACGCTCCCCTTTAGAGGGGTGCGTCCCCTTTAAAGGGGAGCGTCCCCTTTTAGATGTCGGGGTGGGTCAGGCCGGCTGGAAGGGGAATGGCGCTGGACGGGCGCGGCGCAGTCGCGATCGCTCGATTTCGACTGCCCGGCGCCAGAATTCACGCTCGGCGGTCGAAACCGAAGGCAAGGGCGCGCGACGGCGCGAGCCCGGCGCGTCCGGCGTCTTTCGGGTCGCTGACTGCAACTCTTCCATCGCAGGTAAGATGCGGCGGGCGGAAAAAAGGTTGCGTACTCCACTCATTTCTACTGCCGAGCTCGCCGCCCACCTGTCCGCACCCGGACTGGTTCGTCGCGGATTGCAGGTTCGACCTTGGCAAGCCGGAGGCAGGCGCCCTCGCCTGGCGCGCGGGCCACATCCCCGGTGCAGTCCATGTCGACCTCGAGCGAGACCTGTCCGCTCCGGTTACGCCGACGACCGGGCGGCATCCATTGCCGAAGGCTGTGGATTTCGCGCGGACACTTGCGCGCCTCGGCATCGGAAACGAGACGCTCGTCGTCTGCTACGACGCGGGCCCGGGCGCCTACGCGGCCCGCTTGTGGTGGATGTTGCGATGGATGGGGCACGACGCGGTCGCGGTGCTCGACGGCGGGTTCGCCGCCTGGACTGCCGAGGGCCGGCCAGTCTCGACCGACGCCGACGCGCGCGCACCCGCGCGCTTCAGTCCGCATTCGCGGCCGGAGATGGTCTGCGACGCAGAGGCCGTGACGCGCGCCCTCGCCCGCGGCGAAACGCTCGTCGACATGCGCGGCGCCGAGCGCTTTTCCGGCAGCGTCGAGCCGATTGACGCCGTCGCGGGGCATGTGCCCGGTGCAGTCAACCTGCCCTTCCTCGAAAACCTTGGCGCGAACGGCCGCTTCCGTGCGCCGGCGGATATTGCAGGAATGTGGCAGTCGCGCACGGGCGCAGTGCCGGGCCGGGCGCCGATCTGCATGTGCGGTTCGGGCGTCACGGCCTGCCAGGGCCTGCTCGCACTCGAGGCCGCGGGAATCAGCGGCGGCCGGCTCTACGCAGGCTCGTGGAGCGAATGGATCCGCGATCCGTCGCGGGGAATTGCGCGAGGCGACACATGATCTGCTATCTTCCGCGCCCTCTGGGATCGAACGGGATCACGATTTGGACAGCGTGACGCGCGGATCGGTGACGCCGCGGGCGCCCTGGAGCGTCGAAGACTCCGAGCAGCTCTACGCGACGGGCTCCTGGGGCGGCGGCTATTTCGGCATCAATGCCGCGGGCCACGTCGTCTGCCGGCCCGGCCGCGACGGCGCGCGCGAGATCGACATCTACGAGGTCGTGCAGGAACTCGGCGCACGCGACCTCACGGCGCCGATGGTGCTGCGCTTCTCGGACATCCTGCGCGACCGCCTGAAATCGCTGCACGACGCCTTCGCCGCGGCCATCGCCGAAAACGACTACAAGAACCGCTACGCCGCCGTCTTTCCGATCAAGGTCAACCAGCAGCGCCTCGTCGTCGAAGAGGTCTATCGCGGCAGCGCCGACCTCGGATTCGGGCTCGAGTGCGGTTCGAAGCCCGAGCTTCTCGCCGTGATGGCGATGACCGGCGATGCGCCGAAGCGGCTGATCGTCTGCAACGGCTTCAAGGACGACAGCTACATCGAGGCAGTCATCCTCGCGACCAAGCTCGGCCGCTCGATCATCCCGGTGATCGAGAACTTCTCCGAGCTCGGCTACATCCTGCGCCATGCCGAGAAGTACCAGGTGCGCCCGATGATCGGCGTGCGCGTAAAGCTCGCCGCCGAAGGCGCGGGCCGCTGGCGCGAGTCAGCCGGCGACCGGTCGAAGTTCGGACTGTTCACGACCGAGATCCTGGAGCTGGTCGAGGTGCTCCGCTCGCACGGCATGCTCGACTGCCTGAAGCTCGTCCACTGCCATCCCGGCTCGCAGCTGCACGACATCCGCCGCGTCAAGGATGCGGTCAACGAACTCGCCCAGGTCTACGCCGAGCTCGCGCGGCTCGGAGCCGGGCTCGAGTACATCGACGTCGGCGGCGGGCTCGGCATCGATTACGACGGTTCCCGGACAAATTTCGAGTCGTCCACGAACTACTCGCTTCGCGAATACGCGAACGACGTCGTCTACCGCGTCGCGAGCGTGTGCAATGCACGCGGCCTGCCACATCCGATGATCATCAGCGAGTCCGGCCGCGCGATCGCGGCGCATCACAGCGTGCTCGTCTTCAACGTCCTCGGCGCCGCAAGGCTCGACCTCTTCAGCGTGCCGGAGCGACACGGCGGCCGAGGACAGCGGCCTGCCCCAGCCGATCGCCGACCTCTACGACGCCCATGCGACGGTGACCGAGAGGCGCCTCGTCGAGTGCTGGCACGATGCACAGCAGGCGCGCGAGCAGGCGCAGCAGATGTTCAGCCTCGGCTACCTGACCATCGAGATGCGGAGCCTCGCCGAGCGGCTCTACTGGGCGACCTGCGCGAAAGTCCGCGACCTGACGCCGCAAGCTCGGGCGCATCCCGGAAGAGCTCGAGGACCTGGAAAACATCCTCTCCGACATCTATTTCTGCAACATGTCGGTGTTCCAGTCATTGCCGGACAGCTGGGCAATCGACCAGCTGTTCCCGATCATGCCGCTGCACCGCCTCGAAGAGCGCCCGGCGCGCAGCTGCGTGCTCGCCGACATCACCTGCGACTCCGACGGCAAGATCGACCGGTTCGTTTCCCAGCGCGACATCAAGCGCTCGCTTGAAGTGCACGAGCTTGCGCCCGGCGAGGATTACTTCCTCGCGGCCTTCCTCGTCGGCGCCTACCAGGAGACGCTCGGCGACCTGCACAACCTCTTCGGCGACACGCACGTCGTGCACATCCGCCTCGACGACGAGCATGGCTGGTGGATCGAAGAGATCGTCAAGGGCGACTCCGCGAGCACGGTGCTCGGCTACATGCAGTACGACCCGGGCGAGCTCTACCCGCGCTTTGCCCGCGACTGCGAGCGCGCGATGCGCGACGGCAGCCTCTCGGTCGCCGAAGGACAGGCGCTCAAGCGCTTCTACGAATCGGAACTCGCCGGCTACACATACCTCGAACCGGATGGCGCCGCCTGAAGGCGCATCCAAGGAGCAATCAGATGAGCAAGACGCAATTTCTCCCGCGCGGCGTCCTCGCCGCACTCGCCCTGGTCGCCGCCTGCGGGACGGCCATGGCTTCCGAGCCGCCCGTCACCGACGCGGCAACGCTCGCGACTCTCGACAAGGTACTGGCCGGCGACCATCGCAGCGACGCCAATCGCGCGCGTGACGCCTACCGCCATCCCAGGCAGACGCTCGAGTTCTTCGGGCTGAAGCAGGACATGACGGTCATGGAAGTGTGGCCGGGCGGCGGCGGCTGGTACACCGAGGTGCTCGCCCCGACGCTCCGCGAGCACGGCAAGTACATCGCGGCGAGCTGGGACCCGAAGTCGACGAGCAAGTACGTCCAGGACAACTCAAAGAAATACGCTGACAAGCTCGCGTGCGCGCGCGGATATTTACGACCGCGCGAAAGTCGTCGCGCTGCAGGCGCCGAACGAGTTGAAGCCCGTTCCGGACGGCAGCGTCGACATGGTCCTCACGTTCCGCAACATCCACAGCTGGATGGGCAATGACGGCGCGCAGGCCATGTTCGACGCGATGTACGCCGCGCTGAAGCCGGGCGGCATACTCGGCGTCGTCGAGCACCGCGCGAAGAACGACAAGCCGCAGGATCCGAAGGCCGAGTCAGGCTACGTGCGCAAGGACCACGCGATCGAGCTCGCCACGAAGTCCGGGTTCAAGCTGATCGGCGAGAGCGAGATCAACGCCAATCCGAAGGACACGACGGATCACCCGAACGGCGTCTGGTCGCTGCCACCTTCGCTTCGCGGCGGCGACGTGGATCGCGACAAGTTCATCGCGATCGGCGAAAGCGATCGCTTCACGCTCCGGTTCCGCAAGCCCGGGTAGCGGCCTTCCCGGGCGAGCGCTGCTTTGCGCCGGCGCCGATGCGAATGGCGCCGGCATCCATTTAAGTGTCTGGCGGCCACCTGTATATTCATCCAGTGGTCCGCCCGGCTACGGGCGCCCCCGTTATGTGAAGGTTTTCGCGGATTGGCCGGGCTTTCTCCGTTACCGTTTGCGGTGTAACGGGAATCCCCCGCGCGCGGTAACTCGATGGGCGACAACGACAAATCACACAAGATTTCCGACGACGCGAAAGAGATGTCTCACTACGCCGAGGAGCAGCGCCTCGGTCATGGACGCATCGAATTCGATGAGCTCGGCAATGCGATCTGGGTGCCTTTCTCCGGCTCGAGCGGCGAAGACGTGATGCGTCGCCTGCTCGACGATCCGACGCTCGCATTCAGCGCCGACTATTCGCAGGGAACGCAGAAGCGCATTCAGCAGAACCAGCAGGGTGTGAAGAAGGGCTACGACCCTTACGACAGCGGCTTGCTGGTCAAGAAGGAATGGAAGGCGAAGAAGGACCTGCGCAAGCTTTCCGCCTGGATCAAGACGCGCAAGCCCAAGGACGAATGAGCTGTTGACCCTCCGCGCCGGGACGCGCAGTCTCGGTCGCATGAGCGTGCTCACGCTGGTGGTCGGCACCCGCAACTACAGTTCCTGGTCGCTGCGGCCCTGGCTGCTGCTGCGCCATCTCGGGCTCGACTTCACGGTCAGGCAATTCCAGTTCGGCACGCCCGAATTCGAAGCGGAAATTCCAAAGCTCTCGCCGACGCGCCGCGTTCCGGTCCTGATCCACGGCGAGCTCCGCATCTGGGAATCGCTCGCGATCTGTGAATACGCATCCGAGCTCGCAGGCGGTCGCGGCTGGCCCGCCGACGCGGTGCTTCGCGCCATGGCTCGCTCGGTCGCTACCGAGATGCATTCCGGCTTCGAGACGCTGCGTTCCGCATGCCCGATGAACGCGCGCGCGACCGGCCGGCGCGTGCCGATGACTGCGCCGCTCGAACGCGACCTGCGGCGTATCGACGCGATCTGGTCGGGCTGCCGCCGCGACCACGGGGATCGCGGTCCTTTCCTGTTTGGAGACTTCAGCACGGCCGATGCGATGTTCGCCCCGGTCGTGCTCCGCGTGCGCAGCTACGGCCTGCCCCTGACGGAGCTTGCCTCGCGCTACCTCGACACGATGCTCGCCGACCCGCACCTCGGCGACTGGGTCGAAGAATCGTGCCGGGAAACGATCGTGATCCCCCACGAGGAAGTCGGTGCCGGCGCCTGAGTTGCGCGCAGCAATGTCCTGGGCGAGTGCCATCGGCCTGGACGCCCGGCTCGAAGCGGCGATCGCCGAAGCCGCCGAAGAGCTCGAGAGTGAATCAGGCGCCGCCGGATTCGATCTTGCGATCGCGTTCGTCTCCGCGAGCTACGGCGCGGCCGTCGAGCAGCTGCCGCAATTGCTTCGACCGCACCTCGGCAATTGCCTGCTGCTCGGCTGCAACGCGGGCGGATTGATCGGAGGCGGCAGCGAGGAAGAAGAAGAGCCGGGGATCGCCCTCCTTTGTGGCCGGCTCCCCGATGCCTCGCTTGCCTGCCTTCATCTCGAGCAGGCGACCCTGCCGCCACTTTCCGCTTCGCGCGAGAGCTGGTGGCGACTGCTCGATCTCAGCCCGGAATCCGGGGCGAGTTTCATGCTGCTTGCAGATCCCGCAACGCTCGATGCCGAAGCCTGCGCGCGCGGCATCGACCGCGCATTCCCGGGGTCCACCGTCGTCGGCGGGCTCGCGAGCGGGATGCTGGAGCCGGGCATGGCGCAGGCTGCTTGGGAACGGCGAAGTCCACCGATCCGGCGGAATGCTGCTCGCGCTCTCGGGCAATGTCGTCATCGACTCCGTGCTCGCACAGGGATGCCGGCCGATCGGCGATCCGCTTTTCGTGACGGCGAGCGACGGCAACCTGATCAACGAGCTCGACGGCCGCCGGCCCAAGGATCTCCTCACGGCACTCTTTGCGACGCTCGACGAAGCCGACCGCACCCGCTTCGGTGACGCGCTCTGCATCGGGCTCGCATTGCCGGGACCGCGGCAGACGGTCGGCGCCGGCGATTTCCTGATGCGCAATGTCCTCGGCCTCGATCCGGACAGCGGCGCGCTCTGGATCGGCTCGCGTATCGCGCCGAATGCCATCGTGCAGTTCCACCTGCGTGACGGAGCTTCCGCTTCTGAGGAACTCGAAGAGCGGCTCGCCGCCTCGCTCACGGGCACACTGCCTCCGTCCGCTGCGCTCCTCTTCGCCTGCGCCGGGCGTGGCCGCAACATGTTCGGCGTGAGCGGCCATGACTCGGGGACTCTCCGGCGCATGATCGACATCCCCGTCGCGGGCATGTTCAGCGCGGGCGAGATCGCGCCGGTCCAGGGCGCGACATTCGTCCATGGCTACTCGAGCGTTTTCGGATTCATTCGCCCGAGGACAGCCACGGCCGCCTGATAGAATTCGCGCCTATCCGGGGGATCACGATGCAGAGATCGATGTTGGCCGCCGCGCCTGGCGGCATTTCCGTTGCTCGCAACGGCGGCACCGCATGGCCTGACCGCGGCGGACCTCGTTGGACTCGCGCGCGTCTCCGAGCCCGCCTTGTCGCCCGACGGAAGTCGGGTCGTCTACACGCTGCGTGAGACCGATCTCGCGGCCGATCGCGGCCGCACCGATCTGTGGCTGCTCGATCTCGACGCAGGCACGGCGCCTCGCCGGCTGACGACCAGCGAGGAGAACGACGGCGTCGCGGACTGGGCCGCCGACGGAAGCGGCGTCTATTTCCTGTCGTCGCGCACCGGCTCGCCGCAGGTCTGGTACCTGCCGATCGGGGGCGGCGAAGCGACGCAGGTCACGCGCCTGCCGCTCGACGTGGGTGCATTCCGCGCCTCGCCGCGCGGCGATCGTCTCGTCGTCGCCATCGAGGTTTTCCCCGAGTGCCGTGACCTCGACTGCACGACGAAACGCCTCGAGGAGCGCCGATCGCAGAAGCAGCGCGGCCAGGCCTACGACCGGCTCTTCGTGCGGCACTGGGACAAGTGGGAGGACGGGCGCGTCTCGAAGCTCTTCTCGATTTCACTCGATTCCGAGCGCAGGCAGCGCGGCGAGCCCGCGCCGCTCACTGCCGCGCTCGATGCGGACATCCCGTCGAAGCCGCTTGGCGGCCGCGCCGATTTCGCCTTCAGCCCCGACGGCGCGCAAGTCGTATTCTCTGCGCGAGTTCGCGGCCGCATCGAACCGACGGGCACGAACTTCGACATCTGGCGCGTGCCGGCCGACGGCAGCGCAGCGCCCGTCAACCTCACGGCAGGCAATCCGGCCTGGGACGCGCAACCCGCGTACTCGCCGGACGGCAGGTTGATGGCCCATCTCGCGATGGAGCGTCCGGGGTTCGAGGCTGACCGGTTCAGGCTCGTCGTGCGCGATGCCGAAAGCGGCGCGATCAGATACACGACGAGCGGGTGGGACCGCTCGATTGCCGCATTCCGATTCTCCGCGGACAGCGGCACGGTGTACGCGATCGCCGATGACCTGGGCCAGCGGCCGCTGTTCGCGATCGATCTCGGCAGCAGTGCCAGCCGCAAGCTGACCGGGGCCGGCAATGTCACCGAATTCGACGCGGCAGGTGAGCGAATCGTCTACGGCCTGCAGAGCCTGTCCGCGCCGGCCGACCTGTTCCTGATCGATGGCCGCGCACCACCGCGGCCGGTTACCAACGTAAACGCCTGAAGGCTCGCCCAGGTCAGGTTCGGCGAAGCACAGCAGTTCAGCTTCGACGGGGCTGGAGGCGAGAAAGTCTACGGCTACGCGATGAAGCCGTGGAACTGGGAAGCCGGGCGCCGCTACCCCGTTGCCTACATCGTGCACGGCGGGCCGCAATCGAGTTACGCGAACACGTGGAGCTATCGCTGGAACCCGCAGGTCTTTTCAGGGGCAGGCTTTGGCGTCGTGTTCATCGACTTCCACGGCTCGATGGGTTACGGCCAGGCATTCACCGATTCGATCAGCGGCGACTGGGGCGGCAAGCCCTTCGAGGACCTTCAGAAAGGCCTTGCGGCGGCGATCGAGAAATATCCGTGGATCGACGGCGATCGCGCCTGCGCGCTCGGCGGCTCCTACGGCGGCTACATGGTCAACTGGATCGCGGGCAACTGGCCGGACCGCTTCCGCTGCCTCGTGAATCACGCGGGCCTCTTCGACCACCGTTCGATGTACTACACCACCGAGGAGCTCTGGTTTCCCGAGTGGGACCACGGCGGGCCGTACCACGACAATCCCGCAGCGCATGAGAAGTCGAACCCCGCGAATTTCGTGAAGGCCTGGAAGTCGCCGATGCTCGTGATCCACGGCGCGCTCGACTACCGCGTGCCCTACTCCCAGGGACTTGCGACATTCACGGCGCTGCAGCGCCGCGGCATCGAGAGCCGCTTCGTCTATTTCCCCGACGAAAACCACTGGATCCTCAAGCCCGCGAACAGCCAGCAGTGGCACGCCGAAGTGCTCGGCTGGTTGAATCAACATCTGAAGTAGCAGTGACACGGGGACTGTCACCGGGGACTGTCCCCTTTGGCCCCGCAGCCTCTGAGAGCGCAGCTGACCTTTCGCCAAAGGGGACTGTCCCCTCTTCCTATCCCTACCGCCTTACCTAGTCCTCCCTCCACTCCGCGCGATAAGACCGACCGTACGCGATGAGCCGCTGCAGGAGCGCCGGGTACGCAATGCGGTCGTGCAAGGCAGCGTCCGCGAAGTCTTCCTCGCGCTCGAGGTTCGGATTCGCATTCGCCTCGAGCACGAACGGCGTGCCGTCCGCGCGCACGCGGAAATCGATGCGTGCATAGCCGGTCATGTGGAGCGCCTTGTAGATGCGGCGCGCCAGCCGGTCCAGCTTTTCGGCGAGGCCGGCTGGCAGGTTCTCCGCCTTGCCGCTGGTGATGCCGTGCCTCGCCTGGTAGGCGCGGTCCCACTTCGCCTTTCGCGTCGCAATCGCGGCGCGGCCGGATTTCAGCTCGCCAAAGATGAATTCCCAGGGCGTCAGCGTGCGGATACGGTCGTTGCCGAGGACGCCGACATAGAGCTCGCGCCCCTCGACGTATTCCTCGACCAGCGCGTCCGATCCCGTGTGCTGGTGAATGAACTCGATGCGTTCGCGGAGCTTCGGCGCGTCCTCGACGATCGACGCCTGTGAGATGCCGAGCGAGGCGTCCTCGGTCGCCGACTTCACGAACAGCGGGAAGCGCAGCGCCTTCGGGATGCGGATCGCCCCGCCGCGGCGGAATACGGCGAAGTGCGGCGTCGGGATCCGGTGGTAAGCGAGGATCTGCTTCGAGAGGACCTTGTCGCGGGACAACATCATCCCGCGCGGGTTGCAGCCGGTGTACGACTGCCGGAGCAGCTCGAGATAGGCGACGACATGCTGGTCGTAGGTGACGATGCCGCCAAACTCCTCGAGCAGGTTGAAGCAGACCTGAGGCTGCCAGTCCTGGATCGTCGCGCGAAGCTCCGTCAGGCTGTCGCCGATCCCGATCGGGCGCACGTCGTGGCCCGAGTCGCGCAGGCAACTCACGACATCGAATTCCGTGCGGTACTCGGCAGCCGCCTGCTCGCCGACGCCCTCGAGCGTCTCCGGCGGCACGAGGGTTTCATGTACGAGGACGAGGATGCGAAGTTTCTGCATGCGGATTCAGCCGCGGCGAGCGCGCGGCGCGGAATCGGCCAGCCGGTCCGCGAGCGCCTCGATCTCCGCGGCGCGCGCGATGCCGGACCGGATCGAAGCCGGCAGCGCCGACGCGCCGTAGTGCGCGCCGGCAAGCTGCCCGGCCAATGCGGCGGCTGTTTGCGCGTCGCCCGGACGCGAGGCCGCAGCCCGCAGGCACTCCTCGGGATCGTTGCCGCCCTCGAAGGCCGCGAGCGCCGACTCGAGCGCCGCGACTGCCGCAAACTTGCCGCGAAGGATCCTTCGCGGAGGCCTGCCGCGCCAGGAACCGCCGGCGATCTCGCGGATCGGGGGACGCAGCGAATCGGCGCTCCATGCATCCGGCTGCGGGCTGAAGTCCGGGGCCAGCAACGCCTCCTTTTCGGCGCCTGCAAGTGCGCCGCCGAGGAGCGCGGCGAAGAATCGCACCGCGTCCAGCGTGAGCGGCGCCTGGTGCGTGACGCGCGCTGCATTGACGGCGGCTTCGATGCCAAGGCGCGGCTCGTCGCGAAACCAGGCCATGGCGGGGCCGATGCGCGCGAGCGGCTCCGCGTCCGCATTTGCCGGGTCGTGCGATCCCGCATACGGGTTGCCGGTCCACTGCGCCGACGCGAGCGCCCGGCTGGTCGCCGGGCTGATCCCGACGCAGCTGCCTGTGCTTGACCAGAGCCCCGAGCGCTGCCATTCGCGGTACCGCCCGACCTGGTCCACCGCGTCAGCGTCCTCGCGCGAAACGAGGCTGTCCGCGAGGCAGAGCGCCATCGCGGTCTTGTCAGACCATGCCCCGCTCGGCAGTCCGAGCACGGCGTGGCCGAGCGCGTCGCCGGCCGCGAGGCCGAGCATCATCCCGCGCACGCGATCACGATAGTCAATTGTCGTGACCGGCTTGGCGGGCAGCGGCCGCCGGGCTCGCCCTTGGCGGCTGCCAGTCGCGGACGAACGCGGTTTGTTCATCCGTTTCCGGAATCGTCGGCCAGGAGCGGGAGCGTGCATTGCTGCTCCACTGGCGATTCAGGCGCTCGAGCGCCGCCGCGCCGCCGCCGCCTCCGTTCGCGATCCAGCAACCGGCAACGAGGTTGGTGCGGCCGATGCCGGCCCGGCAGTGCAGGTACACGCACCGTCCGTCGGCGAGCGCTCCGTCGAGGGTGTCGATGATCTCGCGCATGCGCACGTCGGATTCCGGCACGCCGTGATCATGTATCGGCCGCCGCAGGTAGGTGACGTCGCGGCCTGCCGGTGTCGGTGGCAGCAATTTTTCGTACGCCGGGAGTTCGCCCGGCTCGGTCAGGTCGAGGAAGCAGTCGACACCGGCGTCGACGAGCCGCTTCAATCTCTGGCGCGTCGTCAGGTCGTCCGTACCCGATGGATGTTCGCCGGCCAGGATGCGATCCGGCTCAACCCAATAGCTGTTCGGCAGCGGTGGGCGAGCCACTTCAGGAGCCGGATCCCGGCGGTGCACGCTCGAGGCCGGCGAAGTCGAAGGCGCCGGGATCCGCAAGGTGCGAGGTTTCGACATTGCAGAGCGCGTTGAAGATGGATTCGACGCGGCCCGGCTGCGTCCGATCCCAATCGGCCAGCATCCGCGAAATCGCCTCGCGCTGCAGGTTGGGCTGCGATCCGCAAAGCGTACAGGGGATGATCGGGAATTCTCGCGCGCGCGCGTATCGGGCTATTTCCCGCTCGGGAACGTAGCAGAGCGGGCGGATCACGACGTTTGCTCCGTCGTCGGATCGAAGCTTCGGCGGCATCGCCTTCAGGCGCCCGCCGTGGAACAGGTTCAGGAACAGCGTCTCCACGATGTCGTCGCGATGATGGCCGAGCGCAATGCGCGTGAATCCGCGCTCGCGCGCGAAGCGATAGAGCGCGCCGCGCCTGAGGCGGCTGCACAGCCCGCATTGGGTACGGCCCTCGGGAATCACGCGACGCACGACCGAGTAGGTGTCCTGCTCGATGACGTGATAGGGCACGCCGAGCGATTCGAGGTATTCGGGCAGCACGTTCGACGGGAAGCCCGGCTGCTTCTGGTCGAGGTTGACGGCGAAGAGCTCGAAGGAGACCGGCGCCGCGCGCTGCAGCGACAGCAGCATGTCGAGCAGGGTGTAGGAATCCTTGCCGCCGGAAAGGCAGACCATCACGCGGTCGCCCTCCCCGATCATCCTGAAGTCGGCGATCGCCTTGCCGACCAGGCCGCGTATGCGCGCAGAAAGGCGGCGGAAGTTCGCGGATGTTTCGCTTCGGGCGGGGATCATGCCGCTATTCTAGTTTTCAGAGAGGTACTTGCGCTCCAGGTAACGCAGAGAACGGCGCCGCAGAGACTGCGCGGCCGGTTGCGTGCTGCACGAGCTGCGGAACGCCCATGCTCGCGCCCATGGAATGCACGCGCTCGCGAAGCCACGAGAAGAGGCTCCCGAACTGTCCCGACGCGATCTCGGCCTCGATGCCCGGCTGCTGCTCGCGGATCGCTTCCCAGAGCTGGCCCGCGATCACCGCGCCAACACCGTACGAAGGGAAGTGCCCGAATGAGCCGATCGCCCAATGGATGTCCTGGAGACAGCCCTCGAGGTCCGTTGCCGGCACGAGCCCGAGCCGGTCGGAGGAAAGCGTATTCCAGGCCTCGCGCAGGTCCTTCACCGCAAGCTCGCCCGACAGCAGCTTGCGCTCGAGCTCGTAGCGCATCCAGATGTGCGTCTGGTAGGTGAGCTCGTCCGCGTCCATGCGGTTCGTTCCGCGCGCAACGCGGTTCAGGTATCGATAGAGGTTCTCTTCGGTCCACTCGGGTCCGGCCGCTCCGTAGTGCTTTTCAAGGAGCGGCCGCAGGAATGCAACGAATGCGCGGCTCCTGCCGATCATCATCTCGAGCAGGAGCGACTGGCTCTCCTCGATCGCCAGCCCGCGGTCCTGCCCGACCGGCTGGTCCACCCACTCCGAAGGGAGCCCGAGGTCGTACAGCGCCTGGCCGGTTTCGTGGAGCGCGCCAAGCAGCCCCTGGAACGGGTCCTTCAGCACAAACCGCGTGGTGACGCGGATGTCGCCTGGCACGCCCTCGGTGAATGGATGGTCGCTCTCGTCGAAACGACCGCGGTCGAACGGAAATCCGAGCGCCTTCATGACGTCGGTCGCGAGTCCTCTCTGCCGGCTGACCGAGAAACGCCCCTCGATCGGCAGCGCGGGCGCCGCAGCCTGCAACTCGATCGCCTCCGTCACGAGGCCGGGCAGGCGTTGCGCGAGCGGCGTGAAGATCGCCTCGATGTCGCGCGAGAGCAGTCCCGGCGTGAATTCGTCGGCCAGCGCATCCCAGGGCTCCAGCGAGAAACGCTGCGCGAGGAGCTCCGCCTTGCTGCGAACGAGCTTGATCGTCTCCTCGAGCTGCGGCGCGAGGACGTTGAAGTCGTTCGCCTCGCGGGCCTCGCGCCAGCGCGCCTCCGCACGCGCGAAGGCCTTGGCCATGCGTGCGATGAGCGACTGCGGCGTAGCAATCGCGTGGTCGTGGAGCCGGCGCATCTCGCGCAGGTTCGCCGCCTGCCATCCGGCGAGCGACTGGGCATTTGCGTCTGCGCGGTCAAGCAGCCGCGAAATGCGCGGCGATACCAGGAGCGTGTGGGTCTCGATCTCGAGCGCCGCGAGCT
This sequence comes from uncultured Gammaproteobacteria bacterium, assembly GCA_963706895.1. Taxonomy (GTDB): domain Bacteria; phylum Pseudomonadota; class Gammaproteobacteria; order Steroidobacterales; family Steroidobacteraceae; genus SCUD01. The sequence goes on from CAVPNV010000006.1 coordinate 583,106, forward strand.
GGTCACCCCGGACATCGGCGCTTGCGCGAGGCATCGTGACGGCGGCGTCCCAGCGCAGCAACGCGAGCACGCCCCGGAAGGCATGGAGCCTGCGGAACTCCTGCTCGAGTTGCTGATACGGGGTCGCCGTCGCCAAGCGCTGCTCCTCTGGCCGCCCGTGAGACGGCGGGCCAATGCCGGCCGGACCCCGGTTGGAACCGGGACCGGCTTGCAGCCCCATGGGTTGAGCCCCGCAGGATCCGCGGGGCCATTTCTTCAAGGCGAGATTCTACCAGCGCGGGCCTTCAGGGCTCGTCCGGACAGAATAAAACTACATCTCTTTCAATGCCTTATGGTAGCCGGCCTCGGCTTGACACCCGGCCACCCGGCAGCGGTCTTTCAGGTGCCTTCGGCAGCCTGCGGCGTCTCGACTTCGAGGCGTTCGATTTCCTTCGAGAGCGCCTCCGGGGAGTCGGTATGGGGCGCGAGCAGCGCATAAAAGGAGGGAACGACGTAAAGCGACAGCAAGGTCGAGAACGCCACGCCGAAGATCACCACGACGCCAATCGCCGAGCGGCTCGCCGAGCCGGGGCCGCCTGAAGCAACGAGCGGCACGGCGCCTGCGATCGTCGCAATCGAAGTCATGAGGATCGGCCGAAGACGCACTGCCGCTGCTTCGACGATCGCCTCGCGGACTAGTGCGACCTTCGTCGCGCAGCTTGTTCGCGAAGTCCACGATCAGGATGCCGTTCTTGGCCGCGAGGCCGACCAGCATCACGATGCCGATCTGGCTGAAGAGGTTCAGTGTCTTGCCTGAGACCCAGAGGCCGAGCAGCGCCCCCGTTACTGCGAGCGGAACCGTCAGCATGATGACGAACGGGTGGATGAAGCTTTCGAACTGCGCGGCGAGAACCAGGAAGACGATGAGCAGCGCCATCGCGAACGTGAACAGCACCGCGCCGCCCGCGGTCATGAATTCGCGCGACTGCCCCTTGTAGTCGATCTGCGCCACCTCCGGCAGCTCTTCGGCGGCCGTCTCCTGCATCCACTGGATCGCCTCGCCGAGCGGGTACCCCTCGGCCAGGCTCGCAGATATCGTGATTGCGCGCAGGCGATTGAAGCGGTTGAGCGTTCCCGGCTCCGCGATCTCGGAGAGGGACACGAGGGAGGACAGCGGCACGAGCTCTCCGCTGCGTTCCGAGCGCACGTAGAGGTTCTCGAGGTTCGCGGGCGCGGCGCGGTCGTCGACCCGGGCCTGAAGCACGACGTCGTACTCTTCCCCGTCCTCGACGAAGGTCGTGACGCGTCGCGAGCCCATCATCGTCTCGAGCGTCGTGCCGATCTCTTCGGTGGAAACGCCAAGGTCCGCGGCACGCTCGAAGTTGATCTCGACCCGCAGCTGCGGGCGCGTTTCCTTGTAGTCGGAATCCACGTCGAGGATGCCCGGGTTGTCCGCCATGCGCGCGAGCATGGCGTCGCGCCAGCCGGCGATCTCCTTGTAGTCCGGGCCGCCGAGCACGATCTGCAGCGGCCTGCTGTTGCTGCGGATCAGGCCCGTGCGTACGAAGGGCGTGGCGCGCACGCTGGGTATTGCGGCGAGCTCGCTGCGCAGCGAGGCCACGATTTCCGCCGTGGTCTCGTCACGCTTGTCCCAGTCCTGCAGGAAAATGATGGCCTGGCCTGAGTTCATGTCCTCGCTGGCGCCGAAGAAGCCGGGCACGCGCGTGTTGACGCGCTGGACCGGCTTGTCGGGGCCGGTCAGCGGCACGAGCAGGCGCTCGACCTTGTTCACCTGCGCTACGGTGTAGTCGTAGCCCGCGCCCTCCGGGCCCTCGACGGTGATGAAAAACGCGCCGCGGTCTTCGCCCGGCGCGAGTTCCTTCGGCACGACATTGAACAGGACGAGGCTCGCGACGGCGCTGCCGGCGAGGATTGCGCCGAAGATGACCGGCCTGCCGATGGTCGCGGCGACCTGGCGGCGGTAGCCATCAGACAGCCGCGTGAGGCGGCCGTGGATCCAGGCGTTGAGCCCGCGCGGTTCCCGGTGCGCGCGGATCAGTTTTGAAGACATCATCGGCGTCAGCGACAGCGCGACGAAGCAGGAAATCGCGACCGCGCTCGCAAGCGCGACGGACAGCTCCCTGAAGAGCCGGCCCGTGTTGCCCTCCATGAAACCGACCGGCAGGAACACGGCGACGAGCACGACCGTGGTCGCGATCACCGCGAACGCAACCTGCGCCGTGCCGCGGCGGGCGGCGACGAGCGGCGGCTCCCCGAGATCCGCGCGGCGCTGGATGTTCTCGACGACGACGATCGCGTCGTCCACGACGAGGCCGATGCACAGAACGATCGCGAGCAGCGTCAGCAGGTTGATCGTGAAGCCGAAGGCCCACAGCGCCGCGAACGCCGTCACCAGGCAGACAGGGATGGTGACCGCGGGAATCAGCGCCGAGCGCGCATTGCCGAGGAACAGGTAGATCACGACGATCACGAGCGCGATGGCCTCGAACAGCGTCTCGAACACGCGCTCGACCGCCGCTTCGATGAAGAGCGTCGAGTCGAAGGCGACGAAGATGCGCATGCCCTCGGGCAGGCTCTTCTGGATCTCGTCGGCCGTCGCGCGGGCGGCGCGCGCGACGTCGAGGCTGTTCGCCGTCGAGGTCTTGACGATGCCGAGGCCGAGGTTCTCGACGCCGTTGCTGCGGAAATAGGCCCGCCGCTCCTCGGCGGCGCGCTCGACCCGGGCGACGTCGCCGAGCCGTACCAGGTAGCCGTCTTCTCCCTTGGCGAGCGTCAGCTTCGCGAAGTCCGCCGGCTCCCGGTAGCCGCGCTGCACGCGCAGCGTGAAGTCGCGGTCGGTGGATTCGAGGCTGCCCGCGGGCAGCTCGACGTTCTCCCGCTCGAGCGCGTCCTCCACGTTCGCGACCGTCAGCCCGCGCGCCGCGAGCGCGGCGCTGTCGAGCCAGATGCGCATCGCGTAGCGCTGCCCGCCGGCGATGCGCACGCGCGAGACGCCGTCGAGCGACGAGAGGCGGTCGACGACGTAGCGGTCGGCGTAGTCGGTCAGCTCGAGCGTGTCCATCCGCGTCGAGCTCATGTTGAGCCAGAGGATCACGTCGGAGTCGGACTCGGCCTTCTCGATGTCGGGCGGGTCGGCCTCATCCGGCATGCGGTCCACCACGCGGCTGACCGCGTCGCGCACGTCGTTCGCCGCCGCCTCGATGTCGCGGTCGATGCGAGAACTCGATGCTGATGCTGCCTTCGCCGTTGCTGCTGCTCGCGACTCGATGGTCTCGACGCCCTCGATGCCCGACAGCGCGTCTTCGAGCACCTGGGTGATGCGCGTCTCGACGACGGCTGCGGAGGCGCCGGGGTAGTCGACGGATACCGAGACGACGGGCGGATCGATCGCCGGCAGCTCGCGCAGCGTGAGGCGCGTATAGGCGATCACGCCGAGCACGACGAGCAGCAGGCTCATCACGGTCGCGAGGACCGGGCGGCGGATCGAAACGTCGGAGAGAACCACGCTACTTCCCGGCGGCCGCCGGCGCCGCGATGACGCGCGCGCCCTCGCGCAGCTTGACCGCACCTTCGCTCACGATCGTGTCCCCGGACTTGAGTCCTTCCGTGATTTCGACCTCGCCTCGCCGGCGCGCGCCGAGTCCGACCTTCACGCGCTCGGCGGTCTGGTCCTGCTGCGACGCGGTAGACGAAGGCGTCCGTGCCGACCTGGGTCACCGCAATCTCCGGCACGACGATGGTCTCGCGGGGGGACTGGTAGAGCCGGACCGAGAGCAGCATGCCGGGGCGCAACAGCCGCTCGAGGTTCGGCACCTCGGCGCGCACCGTGACGGAGCGGGTCACCGGGTCGACGCGGGAGTCGACGCTCGCGACCGTCCCGGCGAAGTCGCGGTCCGGGTAAGTCTCGCTGTGCGCCACGATGTCCTGCCCTTTCGAGAGCACGGCGAGGTACCGCTCCGGCACCGAGAAGTCGAGCTTGATGACGGAAATGTCGTCGAGCGTCGCGATCGGCGTGCCCGGCGTCACGAGCGAGCCCGGGCTGACGCGCCGCAGTCCCAGGATGCCGTCGAATGGCGCCGTGATCACGCGGTCGGAGAGCTGCGCTCGCACGACGTCCATGCGCGCCTTCGCCGCGTCGCGCGACGCGCGCTGCGTGTCGAGCTGGCTCTCGGAGATGATTTTCGTCTGCGCGAGCTCCTGGCTGCGCGCGAGCTGCCGCTCCGCCTCCTGGTAGGCGGCGCGCGCCTCCTCGAGTCCCGCAAGCTGGGCGCCGCTCGATAGATCCACGATGACGTCGCCGGCCCGCACCACGTCGCCGCTGTCGAAGCCGACCTTGCGCACGGTCTCGCTGACCTTGGCGGTCAGCGTCACCGATTCATTCGCGCGCGCCGTGCCGAGCGCTTCGATCATGTCGCGCCATTCGACGGGTGCCAGTTTTGCGGTGACGACCGTGATCGCGGCCGGCGCCTCGCTGGCCTCGGGCCCGTCGTTCCCGCAGGCGGCCAGGATCCACGCGGCGGCGACCGGCAGGGCCGCGATACAAACACGAAAAATCGACAATTCCCGCGCCTCTTTCATGCCGATCGCCATGCTACCCGATGCCAGTGACGATCGCGGGTCAGCGGCCCGCCAGCCATTGGGCGATGGTTCCGGGCAGTAGTTCCTGCGCGCTGCGGCTGACGTAGATTCCGATGTGGCCGCCATCGAATTCGAACGGCGTGTAGTCGCGGGTCGCCGTTCGGCCCTCGAGCGCCCGCGAGGCCGAGGGCGGCACCAGGTGATCCTGCGCGGCATAGATATTGAGGATCGGGCAGGCGATGTCGCCGAGCGCGACCGCGCGGCCGCCGATCTCGAGCCCGCCCCGGATCAGCCGGTTTTCCTGGAAGAACCAGCGGATGAATTGCCGGAACGCGGTCCCCGCCTGGTCGGGGCTGTCGTGAATCCAGCGCTCCATGCGCAGGAAATTCTCGAGGGCATCGCGGTCTTCCGCGATGTCTGCAAGGCCTGCGTACTTCTGCGCGGTGAGCTTGAGCGGCATCAGCGCAATGAACACCGCGTTCAGGAACTCGCCCGGGACGTTGCCGAGCACGTCGACCATCCGGTCGACGTCGACTTGCCGGACCCATTTCGACAGCAGGTTCTCGTCGGTGTGGAAATCGACAGGCGTTACCATCGTGACGAGGTTGCGGACACGTGCCGGGTGCAACGCCGCGTGGCAGAGCGACATCGTGCCGCCCTGGCAGACGCCGAGCAGATTGACTGCAGGAATGTCGTGCGCATGGCGCACATGATCGATGCAGGCGCCGAGATACCGGTTCACGTAATCATCGAGTGACAGCCGCCGATCGTCCGCATCCGGGTAACCCCAATCGACGAGGTAGACGTCGAGTCCGCGCGCGAGCAGGCCGCGGATCAGCGAACGTTCCGGCTGCAGGTCCATCATGTAGGGCCGGTTGACGAGCGCGTAACAGATGACCAGCGGCGGCAGGCCCGCGCTTTCCGCCGTACGCTCGTAACGCCAGAGCACCGTCTTGTCCTGCCGAAAGACTTCCGCGCGCGGCGAGCTGCCTTGCGTCGATGCCTCGATGCCGGCGAGTTGTCCGGCAGCGAGCGCGATGCGCCGGCTGAATTCGCCCATCTCGGCAGCCGCGCGGGCCGGGTCGATCGCGAGCCGGGTCATCGCGGCTGAACACCGGCGCGCAATTCGACGAGCGCCGAGAGAAGGTCCGCCTGCGCGGCTGCGAATTCCTCGCGATGTGCGGCCTGCGAGTAAGCGGCTTCGCCGCATTCGACCCATAGCGCGTGCAGTTCCCGCAAGCTCGTGATCGGCTGCGCCTCAGGCCCGGTTGCGGCCAGTGCCACGCGAAGCCGGTCGGAGGCGTCGAGCGCGATTGCAGTCGCCTGCTGCGCGTAGCGTTCAGTCGCTTGCTGGTAGCGGATCCACGCGGCGCCGGTTTGCCCGGCGCCCGCCCCTGGCGGAACGATGGCCGACGCCATGAATAGCTGCCGATAACGCTCGGTCAGCGGCACACGCAATGCATCGAAATTCGGCTGCGGCGATTGCATCTGGTTCCAGAAAGCGGAAGCGATGCCTGCATATTCCGCCGCGTATTCGGCCAGCTTTTGCTGCGCCTGCGCCGTAGCGGAAGACGCGGAGCTTGCGCCGGGCGCGGCAAACCGCGCGAATTCGCGCTGCGCCTCCTGCCAGGCGGTCATCCAGGGAAAGACGTCCCCGGGCCCGGTCATGGCACCCAGCCGTCCCGCTGGCGCGTGCGATGCAAAATCACCGCATCTGTTCCTTGGCAATTCCAGCCATCCAATAATTTACTAACTATATGTTTTATATATCTTTTGTTAAACTGATTTGCCTGAACCCGAAATCGCTTCATTTCCGTGTTGCACTGCAACACGACCCTGGCTATAATGCCGCCATCGCGGATCACCCTGTCGATTTCAAGGATGCCAGAAATGACCAACACGACTTTCGATTTCAACTCGTTCCTCGACGCCGGCAAGAAGGCTTTCGCCCCGGTCGTCAAGTTCAACGAGCTTTCGGTGCAGAGCTTCGAGCGCATCGCGCGCCAGCAGTACGCGTTTGCCGGTGAAATGCTCGAGTACTCGCTGAAGCAGCTTCAGCTCACCAGCACTGTCCGCGACATCAACGACCTGACCACGCGTCAGATCGAGCTGTCGACGCAGTTCGCCGAGCGTGCGACCCAGCGTTCGCAGGACCTGATCAAGCTCTCCACGGAGCACCAGGCCCAGCTGTCGAAGTGGTTCGACCAGACCGTCACTGAGTCTGCCCAGACTGTTTCCGAGTCCGCCAAGGGCGCTAAGAAAGCCGCCTGATCGGATTCAATCCTCCCCCCTCGGGACGGCGTGCCTTCAGGCCGCCGTCCTTTTTTTCGTCCAAGTGCCGGAATATGTCCATGCCGCAGTGCGGTAACGCAGTGCGGCACGTTCCGGTAGACTTTGGCCATGACCAAGGAACGGCTGATCAAGAAGTACGCCAACCGGCGGCTCTATGACGCCTCCATCAGCAAGCACGTCACCCTCGAGGACATTCGCGACCTGATCGTCAAGGGCGAGAAGATCCGCGTGGTCGAGGACAAGACAGGCGAGGACATCACACGCCTGATCCTGCTCCAGGTCATTGCCGAACAGGAACAGTTCGGCAAGCCCATCCTGACGACCCATCTCCTGGAATCAATCATCCGCTACTACGGCGGCCCGATGCAGGACTTCATGGCGGGTTATCTTGAACAGAGCGTTGCCGCCTTCATGAGGCAGCAGGAAAGCGTCCAGCAGCAGATCTCCCAGATGCTGACGAGCGCGCCTCCCCCCATGAACGCGATGGCGGAACTGACGCGGCAGAATGTCGAGATGTGGAACCGGATGCAGGAAGGCATGCTCCAGATGCTGGTTCCGGCCCGCAAGCCGCGCGCCCCGGCCGATCCCGACGAACCCGCCGATTCGACCGGCACCAATCCCTAGCTGCCGTCACCGGGGACTGTCACCTTTGTCGGCTCTGCGACAAAGGGGACTGTCCCCTCTTCGTCGATCAGCTGGCTCCTCTCAACTGTCCAGCATGCTCCCACGCAAGCATTGCGCGCTTGCGTTCGACGCCCCAGTGATATCCGCCGAGGCCGCCATCGTGTCGCAGAACGCGGTGGCAGGGAATCAGCCAGGCAACCGGATTCGCGCCTACTGCCTGCCCGACCGCCCGGCTTGCGCCCGGACTGCCGATTGCCTTGGCCAGCTCGCCATAGCTGGTCGGCCCGCGCGAACCGAGCTCCAGCAGCGCCTGCCAGACCTTGACCTGGAAGTTCGTACCGACCGGTGCAAGCACGATCCGGCCCTCTCGCTGTGCGAAAGCCTGGCGTGCGATACGTGCGGCGGGGGCATCGTCACGCGACAACGCGGCGCGCGGCCAGCGTCGCTTGAGTTCAGCGATTGCCCGCTCGTCGCTTCCGTCCACGAAGGCGAGGTAAGCGAGGCCGCGATCCGATGTCGCTGCATGTATGCGGCCGAATGGCGATTGCGCAAAGCCATGGGAAAGCGAAAGGCCCGCGCCTCCAGCCTTGTACTCGCCCGGAGTCACCGCCTCGAACTGCACGAAGAGATCATGCAAGCGGCCGCCGCCCGACAGGCCCGCCGCCCAGGCAGCCGCCAGCACGGAGCCGCGGTCGTCGAGTTCCTGCTTCGCAACGGAAAGCGAAAGAGTGCGCAGGTACCTCGCCGGCGAGAGGCCCGCCCAGCGGCGGAATTCCCGCGAAAAATGAAACACCGAGAGGCCGGCGATCCGCGCCAGCTCGCCGAGGTCCGGCTGGCGCTCGCGATTCCTGTCGATGTGGGTGATGACCTTTTCGATGCGGCGGTAGTTGGCGGATTCGTTCATGGCGCGAGAATGAAGCCGCGGCACCCGAGGGGCAACCCGATTCTTGCTGGCGATTCAGCCGCCCTTGCGCGGCTTGCCGAGCAGGTCCGCGACAGGAAGCGTGCCCGCCTCCTCAAAGGGAATCGTTCGAAGCATGCCGATCTTCGTCGAGAGCTTTCCCTTCAACCTGTAGCCAATTTCATCGGCCTTCAGGTTGCCACCAGCGATTTTGAGGATCGCTGTCGCGGCATTCGCCGTGACGATCATGTCGAACTCGGCTTCGCCCTGGGCCGGCACCACGAACTGTCGGGCTGAAACGCCGTGCGCGAATGGTTCGTCCGCAAGTTCGATGTCGATATCGAGCCCGTTGACCGGAAGTTCGATCGAATTGGGGTTCATTACTTTCATCCGGACTTCGAGCTTTTGCTCAAAGAACGACGCCTCGATCGCACGCAGGCTGACGAACTCGACTTCCGGGGTCTTCAGGTCCCTGGGAATCCCGGCGCAGCCCGCGAGGGCCAGACTGGCAAGCGCCGAAAATAGAAATAGAGCGTGCCTCATGGACTAGAGCCTTGCCCGAACTGCCGCGTTCATTCAAGATATCTGTTGACTACTATCTAGTTAGTAGTACTATCCAGTTCGTAATGCTGGTAAACAGGTAATCCTCTGTGGAGACCGATACCACCCCTGAAACCGCCGAAAACCGCGACGAGCGGGAACGGCTGTCCCAGAAATTCCAGCGCGAACTCAATGCCGGCCTCGTCGGACTCGTACTGCTCGCCGTCCTCGAACGTGCGGACGAGGATCTTTACGGCTACCAGATCGCCAAGCGCCTCCAGGACCTTGCCGACGGCAATCCGCCGGTCAAGCAGGGTGCTCTTTATCCCGTGCTGCGCCAGCTCTCGGCCAATGGCCTGCTGGCGAGCCGTATCGTGCCGTCTTACGCTGGCCCGCCGCGCCGCTACTACCGGATCACCGAGGCCGGCCGCGGCACGCTGGCGGAATGGCGCGGGATCTGGCGCAGCACACGCGATTTCGTCGATGGGTTTACCGAAGTGAACGGAGCCTCCTCATGAACGAGAGAACCGCCCCCCGCTCGATCGAGCAATATCTTGCTGCGCTGCGCGCTGCGCTCGCGGGCGAAGATCCCGCGCTCGTGCAGGACGCGCTCTACGACGCCGAGGAATATCTTCGCGCCGAAGTCGCTGCCAACCCTTCGCGCAACGAAGCGGATACGCTCGAGCTCATCTCGAGCACCTACGGCGCACCCGAGGAAGTCGCCGAAGCCTATCTCACGACGGAAAAGCAGGTGCGAACGGCGCTGGCGCCACCGCCAAGGGCGCCCGCGCGCACCGCGTTCGGCCGCTTTTTCGGGGTGTACGGCGACTCCCGGACATGGACCGCCCTCTTTTACATGCTCCTCGCACTGGTCACGGGCGTCTTCTATTTCACGATGACCGTCACGGGTCTCTCGATCTCCGCCGGCTTCATCGTGCTGATCATCGGCATCCCGATCTTCCTGCTGTTCGTCGGCTTCACCCGCGTGCTCGCGCTTGCCGAGGGCCGCCTGGTCGAAGGCCTGCTCGGCCAGCGCATGCCGCGCCGGCCTCTCTATCCCGCGAAGGGCCTGCCGATCCTCGAGCGCATCAAGCAGATGCTGGTCGACCGTCGCACCTGGACGACGATGTTCTACTTCCTCCTGATGCTTCCGCTAGGCATCCTTTACTTCGTGATAGCGACTGTCGGTATCAGCGTCAGCATCGGCCTGGTCGGCGGCTCGATCGCGAGCGTGCTGTTCGCGGCCGGCATCGGCGGAGGAAGCATTTCCCTCGAGGATCACGCCGTCTATTTCGGTCCATCACCGCTCGCAGCGCCATTCCTGCTGATCGGGGGCATCCTGCTGTTGACGGCCGTGATGCACCTCATCCGCGGAATCGGCCGCGGCCATGGGACGCTTGCGAAGCACCTCCTGGTCGCGCGCGCTGATGCGGACTGAGGAGTCTTGCTTCGAATGACGGCCATCGCGCTCCTTCTGCTGCTCGGGCAACAGCCGATTGCGGCGGCGGAAGCGCCGCCTGCGTTGCGTTGCCTCCCTGGCAAGGACGGATTCCTCACGATGCGACTGCGAGGCAGCATCGAGGAGGACGTGCATTGGCAGGAGCCTTCACTCGAGTGCACGGGTATGTCGCGGCCCGACGGTCGTGGTCTCAGGCTGCGCTTTGCCGGCTCCCTCGCAGGCGGCGAGCTTGCTGTCGTCTTCGCGGCGCCCGAGCTTGGCATGGGTGCGTCGGGACGCGCAGTGCCGGTCAACGTGACCGTGCTTGACCGCGCCGGCGAGCGGATTTACGGAACGCAGGGCGACAGCCGCTGCGTCTTCGACGAAGTCGAACAGCTGGCGCTCGAAGGCGATGCCCTGCCCGCCCACAGTTTTCGGGTCAGCGCCCGCGGCTTCTGCGTCGCTCCGGCGCGCGCGGTCGACGGCGAAGGATCGGTGCTGCTGACGCGCTTCGATTTCGCGGGGCTCGTGACTTACCGCGAGGACGAGGGGCCGAAGTGAGATTGCTCATCGTGCTCGCGGCCTGTGTCGGCGTCGGTTCGGCCTGCGCGAGCGCACCGGCGCCGGCGGCCGACCTGTTCCCCAACCTGCAGCAGGCCGAGGTCCGGATTGCGACCGCTAGCGGCACTCACCGTTTTTCGGTGTGGATCGCCGCGGATGAGCAGAGCCAGCAGCGTGGCCTGATGTTTGTCCGCGAGATGCCTCGCGACAGCGGCATGCTGTTCATCTTCAACCCCCCGCGCGACGCGGCCTTCTGGATGAAAGACACTTATCTTTCGCTCGACCTCATCTTTATCGACCCGGCAGGGACGGTGCTCAACATTGAATCTGACGCGAGGCCGCATTCCCTCGAACCGATCGAATCCCGATGGCCCGGTCATTGGCGTACTCGAGCTTCTGGCGGGAACGGCGCGGGAGATCGGCCTCGTTGAAGGCGACCGGATCACCCTCCCGAGTTTGCGAACGACATGGAGCCCCGTTCCAGGGGTCCCGCATGCCAATTCCGGCCATCGCGCCTCCGATTGATCCCGGCGATCGCGCGTCGGCACGCATGCGCGCGGAAGTGGGCGTTAAAGTGCGATATTTGAGAGAAAACACCACATAGGTGGGTTCGGTGTGCGCGCTAGCTAAGCGTTTTTCGTCGATTGTAGCCCCACCCGTCCCGGCCCGCTTTGTTGCGCAAATGCGACGAAAGTGCGTCCAGTCGCGCTCGCTGACCGGTGGCGCGGACCCAAAAGTTGCGTCTTGGCCACCATTCCCGGCGAGCGGTTTCCCCGCGCATTCGCTCGATCTAGTTGCTATTTCGCAACGATTGTTGCGGTTGAAAACAATGTTGCTATGATGCCGCCATCCAAAGTGGCGGGAAGACCGTATCTATTTCGCCACGGTGGCATTTGGGACTTTGGTTGACATGGCAACTCACAACCAATTGAACGGCCGGGCCGTTCTCGGGAGGACGTAAGCAATGGAACGTAAATACCAGGTCGCGTCGGCGGTACGTCGCGCACTCGTCATGGGTGCGTTGACGGCAGCCGGTGCGGCACCTGCGCTCGCGCAGGAAAACCTGGGTGAAATCGTCGTGACGGGTTCGCGCATCAGATCCGCGAATCTCGAGGCGACGACACCCGTCACGCAGGTGACCGCTGCGGATGTCGTGACGCAGGGCGTCACCCGCATCGAAGACCTCGTGAACCAGTTGCCGCAGGCCTTTGCGGCTCAGAACGTGACGGTCGCAAACGGCGCGACGGGCACGGCGACGCTGAACCTTCGTGGTCTCGGCTCGCCCCGCACCCTCGTGCTGGTCGACGGTCGTCGCCTGCCCTATGGCGGCGTGACCGAACTCCGCGGCGGACATCAACTCGATTCCGACGCAGATGGTCGAGCGCGTCGACATCCTGACGGGCGGCGCGTCCGCCGTCTACGGCTCGGATGCCGTCGCAGGCGTCGTCAACTTCATCATGAAGAAGGACTTCGAGGGCGTGGAAGTCACGTCCCAGTACAACTTCTACTGGCACGAGAACGACTACGGCGGCCCCGGTGAAGTCAAGCTTCGTGACGTCATCGAAGGCCGTGCTGCGGGTAACCCGGCGCAGTTCGCGCTTCCTGACGACAGCGTCACCGACGGCGAAGGCGTCGAATTGTCTGTCGTGATGGGCGTCAACAGCGGCGACGGTCGCGGCAACATCACGGCCTACGCCTCGGTATTCGACAGCAAGCAAGTGCTGCAGGCGACCGCGATTACTCGGCTTGCTCGTTGAACCCGGCGCCCGTGGGCGGCTCGTTCAGCTGCGGCGGTTCTTCCACGGCGGCGACCGGTCGTTTCACCAACTTCGGCATCGGCGGCCCGCGTATAACTTCACCGCCACTGATGACCCGGACGCCATGCGTTCGTTCGACTTCGGCAACGACCTGTACAACTTCGGCCCGCTGAACCATTACCAGCGTCCGGAGCGTCGTTACAACCTCGGCGCGATGGGACATTACGAGTTCAATGATCACGCAGATGTCTACACCCAGCTGATGTTCAACGACTACGAGTCGATCGCGCAGATCGCGCCGGGCGGCGCCTTCGGCGAGACGAGCTCGATCGCCTGCGGCAACCCATTGATCCCGCAGCAACATCCTGGGGCCCATGGGCTGCGATGCAGGCGCGATTGCGGCCAACACTGCGGTTCCGTTCTTCATCCTGCGCCGTAACATCGAGGGTGGCGGTCGCCAGCAGTCGTTCGCGAACCAGACGTTCCGTACGGTGGTCGGTGTCCGTGGCGCGATCAACGACGGCTGGGGCTACGACGTGTCGGCCCAGTACTCTCAGGGTACGGGCACGAACTCGACGCTCAACTACTTCCAGATCGATCGTGTGGCCAGGGCGCTCGACGTCATCGACGTCGGTGGCGTTCCGACCTGCCAGGTCGGCGATCAGCGGGCGCGGACCCGAACTGCGTACCCTGGAATCCGTTCGTCGTGGGCGGCGCCACCCAGGAACAGCTCGACTACCTGCAGGTCAAGGGCATCCAGGTTGGACGCATCAACCAGGAAATCTACAACGGCATCATCACCGGCGACCTCGGCGACTACGGGGCAAGTCTCCATGGTCGAGCGATGGTATCCAGCTGGTGTTCGGTGCCGAGTACCGCCGTGACTCGATGGATCACAAGGTCGATGCGTTGCAGGAGCAGGCGCAGCTCGCCGGCTCAGGCGGCGCCACGATCGGCAAAGTGGGCTCGACCCAGGTCGAGGAACTCTTCATGGAGGCCCGCATCCCGATCGCGCAGGACCAGGCGTTCGCCGAGAGCCTGTCGTTTGATACCGCGTACCGGTATTCAGACTACGGCGACGGCATCCAGACCGACACGTACAAGTTCGGTCTGGAGTGGGCGCCGATTGCCGACGTCCGCCTGCGTGGCAGCTTCCAGCGTGCGGTCCGTGCGGCGAACATCGTGGAGTTGTTCACCGCCCAGGGCTTCAACCTGTTCGATGCGCCGGGCGATCCCTGCGGCTGGCAGCTGAACACGCCAGACCCGGCAAATGACGATGATTCGGTCAATGCGACTCTCGATCCGGCACTCGAGGCACTGTGCCTTGCCACCGGAGTGCCCGCGGGCAATCTCGGGTCGTTCGGTCTCGACAGCCCGGCAGGACAGTACAGCTTCCTGCAGGGCGGAAACCTGGACCTGACGCCTGAGGAATCGGACACGATGTCCTATGGTGTCGTGTTCCAGCCGCGGTTTGCTCCGGGACTTGCGGTCACGGTCGACTACTTCGACATCGAAATCGAGAACACGATCTCGACCATCGGTGCGAACAACACGTTCACGGCGTGCTACGACGTCGGCAATCCAACGGCGTGCGGCCTGATCGATCGCGATCCCTCAGCGGCTCGCTCTGGTCGGTTCGGGCAACGTGATTGACACCAACGTCAATATCGGCTCGCTTTCGACGAAGGGCTATGACTTCAACGTGTCGTACTCTGGACTCGAGATGGGCCGATTCGGGAGCCTCGCCTTCAGCATGACGGGCACGTACCTGGAAGAGCTCATCACTCAGCCGGTACCGGGTCTCGACATCGATCCGACGGCCCGCGACCGCGACTGGTTTGACTGCACCGGCTTCTACTCGACGGCCTGCGGTACTCCAAGCCCGCGTGGCGTCACCGGTTCCGGACCGCCTGGCAGACTCCGTGGGATCTGGACCTGTCGCTCACCTGGCGCTACTACCACGAAGTCAACGGTATCGATCGGTGCAAATGACCTGATGCCCGAGAGCAACCTCGACTACGAGCTCGTCGGCCGAGAACTACTTCGACCTCGCCGCCAACTGGGCGATCACGGAGAAGACTGCGGTCACGCTCGGCATCAACAACGTGCTGGACGACAATCCGACGCTCAGCGGCGCGGTTGGCACCACGGGCAACGGCAACACCTACCCGCAGACCTACGACGCCCTCGGTCGTTACGTCTTCCTGCGGGCGACGGTGGACTTCTAAAAAGAACGGTTCGACAGAAAGTTCCGTTCGAACTCAGGCGGCGGTCCTTCGGGACCGCCGCTTTTTTTTCAGCCCACGGCGCGGCTGCGAATCCATTGCGACAGGAGCCACTTCGTGCCGCTTGCGGGCGGCAGGCCTGCGTGTACGGTTCGGCGATCAGGCTCGCCCCCGCGCCTGCATTACGAAATAGAGGGCATCGCCGCGCCGGCCGCGGTATCGAAGGCCGACGAGCGGGAACGCCGTCTCGCCGCCCTCGTAGTCGTCGTTGAGGTACACGAGAATAGTCAAGACGCGCTGTCCATGATGCTCGATCTCGCGCGCCAGCACCGGGGTCGTTGGCTCCTGGAAGTCCGCATGCAGGCTGAACTGTTGTCCAGGCTCGTAGTGCAACAATTTCGGAACTTCGAAGCAGCGTGTTTCGACCCCGAGGTTTGACGCGATCCTATCCTGCATCAGCGACAGCACGAGATCCCCATTCCAGATCGTGAAGTCGGATTCGCTGTTGGTCCGCGACTCCGCCTCGACATGGCCCGGGGCATCCTTCCGGTAAACGCGGGCCCGGCGCATGCCCCGGCGCCCGCGCTCGACGAGCCAGCCGCATTCGGCTGCGGAGGCGAAGCCCCGGATCGCGCAAATCCGGGGCGACTCGGAAAGCGTTTGTGCCGGGAGCGCGCGCGTCAGCCATGCGAGGTCGATTCCCTGCCGCATAGCTTTCCAGTCGCGTCCTTCGGCGCCCGAAATGAACTGCAGTTCAAGCTGTGCCGGTGCCCAGCCGAGTTCGGCGGCGCGTTGCGTCCCATCGAGGGCCGCGGCCAGATTGCGCGGCTGCAGCACGCCCAATCCTGCGAAGCGCGCCACGAGCGCTGTGGCCTCGGGACCGCCCTGCGCCGCCGCGACGCCTATGCAAGCCAATGCCTCTCGCGGTGACGCGGGCACGCCGTCGCCAGTGAGAAGGCGCTTGCCGAGCAACGTCAGCGCCTCAACGTCGCCGGCGCGAGCGCGTGGCGCAGTGTATGGATGTCGGGCGCGGTCACTCGATTAATCCCTTGACGCCAGCCAATATAGCGCACCGTGCGCGAAGGGCTTCAAGACTCCGAAGCATCCGAGCTGAACGCCATGCTGGCGACATCGCCGGACGCCTATCCCCAGAACCTCGACCTGGCGCGTGGCGCCGTGCTCGTCATTCGCCTCGATGCGCGCGCTTATCGTTCGGCCAGCTTCCTGGACGACCGCATTCTCGGTCGCGGAACTCGAGGCGCATGGATCTCCGGTTCCGCGGTCACGGCAGCCGCTCGGCAAGTCGCAGCTCCGCGCCCACTTCACTTCATTTTCCATACGGGACATGTCGGCTCGACACTCCTGAGCCGGCTCCTCGACGAGACGGGTGCCGTCCTCGGGCTGCGTGAGCCGCTGCCGTTGCGCGTCGTCGCGGACGCGCATGACGTGCTGGCCGGACCGGAGTCCCTATTGAGCGCACCGCAATTCGACGCCTTGCTCGGCATGCTGTTTCGGCTGTGGAGCCGCGGCTACGACTGGAACCGCGCCGTGGTCGTCAAGGCGACAAGCAGCGCGGGGCGGATCGCTGTGAAGGTCCTCGAAGCATCGCCTGCATCCCGCGCGGTATACCTCAGCCTGCGCGCAGAGCCATACCTAGCGACGCTGCTCGGCGGCGCAAATTCGGCCACAGACCTGCGCGGCCATGGCCCCGGCAGAATGCGGCGCCTGCTTGCCGGCCGGGCGCTGCCGGTCGCGCCGCTGCACACGCTTTCGTCTGGCGAGCTCGCGGCACTTGGATGGCTGGTGGAGAGTCTGTCGCGCGAGGACGCGCGCCGCGCGCACGGCACGCGCGTGCTGGCGCTCGACTTCGATGATTTCCTCGCGGATCCCACTGCAGGTGTCGGGCGGGTCCTCGGACACTTTGGCCTGCCGGCGGATGCGGACTTTCTCGCAACCATTCCACAAAGCCCGGTGATGCGACAGTACTCAAAAGCGCCTGGCTTCCCTTTCCGCCAGATGAACGTGGCGCGAGACTCGCGGAATCGCGGCGCGACAATCACGCGGAAATCTCGAAAGGCCTCGCCTGGCTCGACCGCATGGCGCACACGGACAGTGCGATCGCCGCCTTGCTCTCGCGAGGCGCCTCGTGAGCGCGGGCACGGACGCCGGCCTCGCGCTCGCACCAGCCTGGAGCAATCGGGCAATCTCGTCGACGCGGATTCCACTTACCGCAGGCTGATCGGGGAGAATCCAGGGCACGCGGTGGCACGCTTCAACTTTGCCTGCTTCCTCCGCCGGCGCGGCCTCCTCGACGAGGCGCTCGAAGAACACCAAGCGGCCCTCGACCTGCAAGTCGATCATCCGGAAGAAGTCTTTTCGAACATGGCGGTGATACAGGCCGAGCTCCGGCACGATGCGGCGGCAAAATTGCTGCTCGAGCGTGCGCTCGCTACCAACCCGACCTACCTGCCCGCGATGTTCAACCTCGCGCTGCACCATGAGGAATATGGCGACCGTGCCTTCGCCATGCAGCTCTTCAGGAAGATCCTCGATATCGATCCCGCCTGGCACGACGCGCTGGTGCGCATAGCGCATGCCGAGACCGTGCGCGATCCCGACGGAGAGGTCGTGCGGCGGCTTCGCAGGGCGCTGCGCCGCTCAAACGTCAATTTGTTGGCCCGCGAAAGCCTTCACTTCGCGCTCGGGAAGGCGCTCGACGACTGCGGCCGCTATGAGGAAGCGTTCGAGCAATACGCACTGGGCAACCGACAGAGCGAGTCGCGACTAATGCGTTATGACCCCGCCGTGGTAACGGAAGGAGTCAGCGGATCATCGACTCGTTCACTTCGGAACTGATTGCGTCTGCAAAGCCGGTCTCCGATGCGCCCCTCGTCTTCGTCACCGGCATGTTCCGGTCCGGCTCGACGCTCTTCGAGCAGGTGCCCGCTACCCATCCCCGCGTCACCGCCGGCGGGGAAATCGAATATTTCATGCGCTTCCCGCTATCGCTCAATCCGGCGGACTGGCCGCCGCTCGGACAGGGTTACGTCGATCACCTGCGCCGCAGCTTCCCCGCAGCCGACATGGTGACGAACAAGCGGCCGGATGCCTTCTCCCTGTTAGGCATGCTGAAGGGCGTGTTTCCGAATGCGCGCTTCATAAACACCGTGCGTGATCCGCGCGACACCGCCCTTTCGATCTGGTTCCAGCAGTTCGACGGGCGTCTCGGTTATGCCGCCGACCTCGCGAAGATCGCGTTCCACTACCGGGAGTACCGACGCCTGATGGCGCATTGGCGGACGCTCTTTGGCGCGAGCATCTTCGACGCGGACTACGACGAGTACGTGCGCGAGCCGCGCGGCGTGACTGAAAGCCTCCTCGCCTTCCTCGGGCTCGAGTGGCACGAGGGCTGCCTTGACTTCCAGGAAAATCAGACTCGCGTCAGGACAGCAAGCGTCACCCAGGTCAGGGAACCCTTATACCGGAAGTCATCGGGCCGCTGGCGCAATTACGAGCAGCAGCTCGCCGCATTGAACCTCGATTTCGGGACCGACTAGCTCGCCGACCACATCCTGAGCAGGTTCTGGCGCACGACGTCGAGCCGCACCCGGCTCTCCGGATTCATGCGCAGTGCCTCGATCGCGGCGATCTCATTGAGCTCGTAGACCTGCGTCCGCTCGTGCTGGTCGGCGACTAGACTTTCAATGAAGGTGATCGAGACGAGTCGCTGGCCCGATCGCACGGGCACGACTTCATGCAGCAAGGTGAAGGGTAGACGACGGCTTCGCCCGGCGCGCCCTTGAAGGCCAGCGTCTGGTTTCCGAGGACCATCGCGAGTTCACCGCCCTCGTAGGATCCTGGATCGCCGATGAAGACCGTGCAGGAGAGATCCGAGCGGATCTTCGTGTTCGACAGCTGGATGATCGCCGCGTCCGCGTGCGAGCCGTATTTCATGCCGGGCTCATAGCGGCACAGGAGCGGCGGCGCGATGCGCTTCGGCAGCGCGAAGCTGCCGAACTCGCGCGAACGGGTCAGCGCGTTGCCCACGACCTGCACCGATTCCGCGTACTTGGGATCGGAAGGATCCGCCTGAAGATTCTGCTTGCTCGTGTTGGCGGGGTTGGAGACGCGGCCATCGACGAACTTGAGATCGCCGGCGAGGGCGACGAGCCGCGCGATTCCTCTTCGGTCAGCAGGTTCTTGATCTTGAGCAGCATGCGGCCTCCCACTATATCTGAGCGGAAGATCGATGCCGCGCTGAAGGCATCGGTAGCGGCGATGACGGACCGGATCGCTTCGCGCTCCTCGGGTGCGAGGCGCGGGCTCCAGATGTCGCAGATCAGGATGATCCGGATTTCGTCGCTGTCGTTCCATGCTTCGTGCTCGATCGTGTCATCGAACACCCAGGCCTCGCCCACTCGCCACTCGCGCGTTTCCCCGCCAACCCGGAAGCCGCATCCGGCAGGGAGCACGAGCGGCAGGTGGACGACGAGGCGGAAATTGGCGATGCCCGTATGCGGCGGGATCCGCGTCTTCGGCTTCAGCACCGAGAACATGGCAGTCGGCGAGCGCAAGTCGACCATGGCCTGAGGCAGGCGCTGACGGCCGCGATCGTTGCGGGCGCCCGGGCGCAGCGATCCTCGATCGCGCGGCCCTTCTCGTAGAAATGGAACGCGCTCCAGCGCAGCGACTTGTTCAGCTCGCGCCACTGGTCGAGCGGCAGGTGGTCGTCGTATTGAATGTAGGGACTGAAGCCCGCCGTGTCCTCGACGAGGATGCGGGCGAGCTCGCGCCCGATGTCGCCGGTCGCTGCCTCGAACTCCGGGAGCCACGGAAATTCCTCGCGCTCGTAGAACTCGATGTCTGGCAGGCCCGGGTACCAATATTCCATCGGCTCCTGGCGATAGCGCCTGCGAGTGCGCAGCGTCGTGTCGATGAACGTCTCGAGGCGTCGCTTCTGTGCGGCGCCCAGTTTGTCCGCGCATCGCCGACGCGTTCGCGGATGAACTCGCCAAGCTCGCTGACATGTCTTCGCATGCACCTCGCGCGCGCGTGCAACGGCCTGGCGCGTCGGCGGATCCAGCTCGGAATCCGGCGGCGCCTGGACGAGCGCAATGCCGTAAGCGTTTGCGGCTTCCAGCCGTGCCGAGCCGGTCGAGCATCGCCGCCTGCATCAGGAGCGCGGGAAAGTTGCGGTTATCGAGCGCAAGCGCCTCGTGCAGGGCGCCTGGAATGCGCCATCGAAATCCTGGAGCTGCCGACGGACGACGGCGAGATTGAGCCACAGCCGTACGTCGCTGCGATCAAGCGCGATCGCATCGACAAGCATCGCCTGCGCGGCCTTCATGTTTCCGGCCGCCATGGCCTGCATGGCGGCCTTGTTTGCGCGCAAAGCCTCGTCATTCATGGCGCGGCTAGACTACGGTTTTGCCGCTCCGCGCGCGAGTCCCCATAATGACTTCCGATCCGACATGGCAAGCCCAGCCGCAACCGCAAATGCATCCGCCCTCCTGAAGCTCGCGCGCGATTGCCGCGACCGCGGAGACTCGGCCGGCCAGGCAGCGGCACTCGACCGGCTGCTCGCCACCGACCAGCGGAACATCCCGGCATTGATCCAGCGTGCCGACCTCTTCGCTGCGGCTGGCGATGCGCGCTCGGCGTCCTCCTTCTATCTCATGGCGATACGATCGGCCCCGCCATCCGGCGTTTCGCGCGAGATCGCCGCGGAACTGGCGCGGGCGAAGCAGGCATGCGAGCGCTTCGCGCTCGAATACCAGGAGTTCCTGACCCGGAACCTGGCGGCGAAGGGCTTCGATCCTTCCCGGTCCAGCCCGCGCTTCGGCGAGTCGCTCGACATCATCCTGGGACGGAAGCGGATCTTCGTTCAGCAACCCAAGTACTACTATTTCCCGGGGCTTCCCCAGGTCCAGTTCTACGAACGCAGCCTTTTCCCGTGGTTCGACGACATCGAGGCGGCGACGGCGGACATCCGCGCCGAGCTCGAGGCGGTATTGGACGAACCCGGCGCCTTTGCACCTTACGTCCAAGGGCACGCAAACCGTCCGAAGAAGGAAGAGATGGGGATGCTCAACAATCCCGCCTGGAGTGCCCACTACCTCTGGAAGAACGGCGAGGTCGTCGCGGAAAACGCGGCGCGATTTCCGAAGACGATGCATGCGCTTCAGAACGCGCCGCTCTCCTACGTGCCAAACCGGTCGCCTTCCATCCTGTTTTCGCTGCTCCGGCCGGGCGCGCACATCCGCCGCACAATGGCCTCATCAACACGCGGCTCATCTGCCACCTGCCCGTGATCGTGCCCGGCAAGTGCCGGTTCCGCGTCGGCAACGAGACCCGCGACTGGGTCGAGGGCAAAGGCTGGGCATTCGACGACACCATCGAGCACGAGGCCTGGAACGGCAGCGACAGTACGCGGGTCATACTCCTGTTCGACGTCTGGCGACCGGAACTCACCGACGAGGAACGCAAGCTCGTCGTGTCGCTGTTCGAGACCATCGATGCGCACAGTGGAAAGAAGCCTGACTGGGAGATCTGAGATGCGGGTATTCGCGCTCACATGCGCGTTGGCTTTCGGCCAGGCAGCGACGGCGCAGGATATCGACGCCGCAATCAAGTCCTGCCGGGCCGAGCCCGACGGCTCGCGCCGCCTCGCCTGCTACGACCGGGCAGTCGACGGGGCGCGACCGACGGCGCCAGCGGCCGCTGCGCCAGCGCCAAAGTCCGAAGCATCCAAGCCTGCCGCAGCGGCCGCCGCGCCTGCGGCCGTCACGGCCGCTGCAGCTGACGACAAGTTCGGCCGCGAGCGTGCGCTCGAGAGCGAAGAGGCGAATCGCAAGAAAGAGGAAGTGCGCTCGCTGGGCACGCTGGAATCAATCGTCTCCTCGATCGCGACCCGCGCGGACGGGCTCATGACGATCACGCTCTCCAATGGCCAGGTCTGGCGCCAGAACGCCCCGGATTCGCAGTTCAGGCTCAAGGACGGTGACCGGTGCGCATCCAGCCCGGCGCCATGAGTTCATACATCCTGTCTGGACCATCCAAGAGATCGACGCGAGTGACGCGACTGAAGTAAAAAGCGAGTTGACGTTTTTTCACCGCTTACCGAACTTTACAAATTCCGTCCATGCGCGTTAACTGCATCTTTACGACGCAGTTGGCCGGGTTTGAGGGGGATGAGCATGGTCAAGAATTCAATGCTGGCGCGTGCGATCGGTTGCGTTCTGGCAACAAGCGCCTTCGGTGCGATCGAGTCTCAGGCCCAGGAGCAGGATCAGGCCGCGGCCAATTCCGAGAGTCTCGAGGGCATCGTCGTGGTGGGTTCGCGCATTCGCCACGACACGTATTCGAGTGCGCAGCCGGTCGACGTCGTCGTCCCGGAGACCGCAACGGTTCAAGGCATCGGAAGCGTCAGCGGGATGCTCCAGACCACCACGGTGGCGTCTGGCTCGCCGCAGGTCACGTCAGCCAGCTCTTCAGCCTTCGTACAGGCCGGCGGCGTGGGCGCAGAGACTCTGTCATTACGCGGCCTGGGCCCCAACCGGACGCTGGTCCTGTTGAATGGACGCCGCGCCGGACCTGCCGGCGTGCGCGGCGAAGTGTCCTCGTTCGACTTCAACGTCCTGCCGCTCTCGGTCATCGAGCGCGTCGAGATCCTCAAGGATGGCGCGTCTTCGATCTACGGCTCGGATGCCGTGGCCGGCGTCGTCAACGTCATCACGAGGAAAGACGACGGCGCCACGGCGGATGCTTTCATCGGCATACCCAACCAGAGCGGCGGCGAGGAATCGCGATTCAGCTTCTCCTGGGGCAAGGGCGTCGAGCGGGGCAATTTCCGCGTCACCGCGGACTATCACGTCGAGGACGAACTGGCGCGCGGCGACCGCGACTACTTCAAGTGCGGCCAGCAGAACGTATTCGATGTGAACACGGGCGAACGGGCTGACCTGATCGATCCGCGCACCGGCAAGGGGCATTGCGATGACCTTCCCTGGGGTCACGTGTGGATCTACAACTACCAATACGCCTTTGAGGGCGACGGGGGCAACGGCAATGTGCCGGGGCGCTCACGCTTGCTGGCGCAATTTGACTACGACGGCGACCTGGGCCAATACATCCCGGCCACGGTCGCCGATCCGGCAGAGCCCTGGAACCTGTCGATGCCTGCGGGCTGGTACATGACCAACTATGACCGGAATTCAGATTCCGTAGTCAATTCGGATCATCCCTTCCAGGACCAGCAGTCGCTCATCCCGCGCAATGAGCTGGTGACGATCTTTGCCGATGGCGAATTTGACCTGACGGACAGCATCTCGGCGTATGGCGAGGTCCTGCTGAACCGGCGCAAGACAAAGAACAATGGCTATCGCCAGTTCTGGTCCTACAAGTACGCGGCGGATTTCGATTTCGCCAACTTCTCGCCGGGGACCGGTGGCGATCCATTGAGCGCCGGCTGGACGGGGGCCGTGTTCCTGAGCCCATTGTCCATCACGACCTCCGACACACTGGTCGAGGTCGACTACCAGCGCTATGTGGTCGGATTGCGGGGCGACCTGAAATCGGGCTGGAACTGGGAGGTGTCCGCTCAGTACAGCACCTCGGATGGTGACTATACCGACGAACAGGTCTTCGACGATGCCATTACGCCCGTCGATTTCGTGGCTGGTTCCTGCGTTGGAACGACTACGCCGATCCGTGGCGTGCCCTGCGTGGACGTTCCCTGGCTTGACCCGCAATTCCTGGCTGGCGACATCTCGCCTGAGCTTCAGGCATATCTGTTCGGCAAGGAGACGGGCAACACGCAGTACGACCAGATGTCCGCGGAAGCCTACATGTCAGGCTCGGTCTTCGACCTGCCCGCCGGTCCGCTCGGCATCGCTTTTGGCGTTCACTTCCAGAAGGACGAAATCCTGGACGTCCCCGGCGAAATCACGGCGTCCGGCAATGTCTGGGGATCGACAACGGCCGGAATTACCTGGGGGAAGGATGAGACCAAGGCGGTTTTTGCCGAGGTCGAAGTCCCCTTGCTGCAGGAGAAGTTCCTGGCCGATAGCCTGACCTTCACGGCATCCGGCCGATACACGGACGTCGAGTCCTATGGCAGCGGCGACACCTACAAGGTCGGAGTCAACTGGGGAATCACGCCGACCATACGACTCCGCGCAAGCCAGGGAACCTCCTTCCGCGCCCCGGCGCTGTTCGAGCTCTACCTGGCGGACCAGACGAGCTTCATCGCGCAGCGTTTCGTGGATCCTTGCATCTTCTGGGGCGATGCCCTGGCATTCCGGCGCCATCACGCAAGTGACCGCCAACAATTGCGCCTCCGAAGGGTTCGCACCGGACTTTCAAGGCGGAACCGTGTCCGCCACGGTCATCGCCGGCGGTGGCGCGGGAATCCTCGAGGCGGAGACTTCGACATCGAAAACGATCGGGCTCGTCTGGACGCCGCAATTCGCAGATCTCCAGAGTGTCTGTCGATTACTTCGACATCGAGGTCCGGGACGAGGTCGACCAGTTCGGTCCCGACAACATCGTGTTCAGTTGCTATGAGTCCGAATTTTTCCCGACCGATCCGCTGTGCGACCTGTTCGAGCGCGATCCGATCACCGATGGCGTGGACAACATCAGGGACAGCTTCATCAACATCGCAAGCCAGACAAACAGCGGCTTCGATGTGGCGGCTCTATGGCGTACGACCCTGCCCTGGGGTGAGCTTGCCATCGAAACCCAGCACACGTTCCAGGAAGAGGACGTGCTCGCCTTTTTCGAATCGACGCCTGACGACCTGAACGGCCGGTTAGGCGATCCCGAGTGGGTCGGCCACCTCAACCTGACTTTCGACCGGGGACCATGGTCGTACTTCTGGGGCGTCCAGTTCATTGGCGAGTCGTCGAGTCGGGATCATTACAATGAAACCACAGGCACCGATACCGGCACCTATCGCGGGGTCGAGTACGACGTCATTCTGGAAACGGACATGGTTCATTACCACACGGTGTCGGTCTACCCGCGACTTCGAGGACAAGGGCCTGACAATGCTGTTTGGCGTCTCCAACATCTTCGACGAGGAACCACCGAGGTTGTCAACCATCGGCGACGTCAGCGGCGAAGTCCAGACAGCGGGGAATTCGGCCTTCTATTCGCAGTACGACTGGATTGGCCGAAACTTCTACTTCAACCTGACCAAGAAGTTCTAGAACGCCGGCTGATGATTCGAGGTGATGTTCAACGTGCCGCCTTCGGGCGGCACGTTCTTTTCTATACTGCTGAGGCCCGGCAGCCCGAGGAGTGAAGTGGATGCCGACAATTGTCGCAAAGGCCGACAACCTGGATGAGCTCAACAGGAACTACGCGCAGACGCCTTTGAAGGGCCCCGTGTTCCTCAACAGCGTGCCGAAATGCGGCACTCACCTGCTGCGCAACATCGTCCGCATGTTCGTGCCGGTCGAGCAGCAGTACCACAAGACCTACGTCCAGCATGCGGTCCTGGGTCAGCACATGGCTGCCTTCAACCCCGCGACTCCCATGCTGAGCTGGGGCCATCTCTTCTTCTCCGACGCCGCCGCGATCGTCGCTGCACGAAACACGAAAGGTCCTGCTCGTTCGCGACCCCTACGACTGGGTCCTCGCGCGCGCGCGCTTCTTTCTATCCGACACGTTTCAGGGCTCGATCGAACACCTGAAAGGCGGCCGCGTAACGGCGGACGAAGTCCTCAACATGATGATTTTCGGCGTTCATGAAAAAATGCCGACCTTGCAGGAGATTTTCCTGCACAACGCAGTGGCATGGCTCGGGACCGATGTTGCGCTCCTGCGATATGAGGAGCTCGTCAACGGTCTCGCGAATGCTCGACACGCCGGCGGGCGAAGCCTATTTCACTTCCGTGCTTTCCAGCTGCGGCATCGAAGCCTTGCCGGGCGATTGGCGGGCGCGCGTTCGCGTGGGATCCGATCGCAAACAAAGCGGTACGGCGCGCGAGAATCTGCGCGGCGTAGCGGCCGAGGTTCCCGACGAACTGCCTGATACGCAGAAAAAGCTGGTCGATTTTGCAGCCCCGGGACTCAGGCAGATTCTCGGCTATGGCTGAGGCGTTCGACTGCTGGAAATGCGGCGCGCCACTCGCCGAAGTAGTCCTTCCAGTCGGCCGCACCGATTACTGCCGCGCCTGCCGCGCGGAGGTCCACGTTTGCCGGATGTGCCGGTTCTACGACCTGTCGAAGGCAAAGCAGTGCGCAGAGCCGGTCGCCGACCCGGTCCTCAACAAGGAGCGGGCGAATTTCTGCGGCTACTTCGAGCCGGTGTCCGGCCGTTTCCGGGCGGTAGACCCGGCCGCAGGCGAGGCCCGTACGGCGCTCGATGCGCTTTTTGGCCCGAAAAAGTGAATTGGCTCCCGATTCGGGGTAGGCACGCCGTGCCGCTTCGTCCACAATACGCGCGCCCCTCCCTTGCGGAAATCACTGGATGAATGCGATCACCGGCCAGGAACGGCCTCCGATAGTCTGGCCCACGTTTCTGATGTTCGTTTTCACGCTCGGGGCCGCCGTGACCGTCGTGCCGTGGTACGGATTCACGCACGGCTTCAGCATCGCCGCCTGGGTCTGGTTCGGCGTGCTGCTCTATGCGAACGGTCTTGCGATCACGACGGGCTATCACCGATTGTGGTCGCACAAGACCTACGACGCGCACTGGTCGCTGCGTCTCGTTTGCATGATCTTCGGCGCCATGGCGCTGCAGAACAGCATCCTCGTCTGGTCCTCGGGCCACCGCAACCATCACCAGTTCGTCGACGACAACGATCGCGATCCCTATTCGGCAGGCCGTGGCCTCTGGTTCTCGCACATCGGCTGGATGCTGCGCCACTACCCGAGCAGCCACATGGATTTCAGCAATGTCCGGGACCTGCAGCGCGACCCGATCGTCGCATTCCAGCACAAGTACTACTACGTGCTCGCCATCGGGCTCAACGTGCTCGTGCCGCTCGCGCTCGGCTGGCTGCATGGCGACCTCTGGGGCGTGTTCCTGCTCGCCGGCGTGCTGCGCCTGGTCGTGAGCCATCACCTGACCTTCCTGATCAATTCGGCCGCGCATGCCTTCGGTCGCCAGCCCTACAGCGACGAGCACAGCGCCCGCGACAACGGCTGGCTCGCCGTCCTGACATACGGCGAGGGCTACCACAACTTCCATCACCAGTTCGCCCATGACTACCGGAACGGGATTCGCTGGTGGCAGTGGGACCCGAGCAAGTGGATCATCTGCTCGCTGTCCTGGGTTGGCATCACGAAGAAGCTTCGCCGGACGCCTGCGGTCGCGATCCAGCGCGCACGCCTCGCAATGCAGTTCCGCCGCGTCGAGGCGAGCCTGAAGGACAAGAGCGCGACCCTGCCCCACGTCGACCTCGAACGGCTCCGGGCGACCATGACCCACGAATACGAACAGTTCGTGGCGACCCTCGCCCAATGGACGAAGCTGACCGACGCCTGGTACCAGAAGACCCGCGAACAGCTGGTCCAGCGCTGGGAAGAGGCGAGCTTCCGGTCCGAAACACGGGCCCTCCTGGCCGAGTTGCGGATGCAGCACCGTCGCCTGAAGGTCCTGGGCGCCCAGCTCGCCTGACGCGGGCCCCCCATCTCCCCCTGCCTGGCTGACTCCATAAGGCGGCAAGGGGCTTAGTCTCGTTCCAAACGGTACTGCGTACTCGCTCGCGGCCAGCCAACTGGCTAATCTTGTCGTCCCCCAACGGAGGATTCTCATGGCTATCTGGAAGGACATCGTTGCCAAGGATTCGACCCAGCCCGAGACGACGGCTGGCTCGCCGCCGCCGCCGCCGCCCGTCAACCGGCCGCGACCGGAAGCCGTGCAGAGCGCGTCATCTCCCCAGCCCGCGGCCGCCGCTCGAAAGGACCTCAAGGAGTCGGTCATCGCGACCGGGCTCACCTTCGAGGGAAAGATCGAAGGCTCGGGCCATGTCCGGATCTCCGGCCGTTTCAAGGGCGACGTCCACGTGGACGGCACGCTGACGGTCGAGGCCGGCGCTCACCTCGCCGGTGCCATCCGCGCGGGTGCCGTAGTCGTTGCAGGCGAAATCGAAGGCAACATCGAAGGTGCGCAGCGCGTTGAGCTGCACCAGAGCGGCGTCGTCAATGGCGACATCAGCGCGGGATCGCTGACCGTTGCGGACGGTGCGCGCATGCGCGGGCGTTCCGAGTTTGGCTGGACAGAAAACGGCGGTAAGGGCGGCGGAAACCGCTAGCCCATGGTCCGGGTGGTAGAACGGCGCGCGGCGGTCGGCAAGACGCGGTCCTGCCCGCACTGCCGGGCGACGATTCTCGAAAGCGCTGCGGTCTGCCCCGCCTGCCGGCATCACCTGCGCTTCGAAACCCGGCGCGGCGAGCTGCCGGAACAGCCGAGCCAGGTCGTGCTCAAGGTGGCGGGCGAATTCGCGCGCGCGTCGGCGTCGGGTCCAGGGGAATATCACGTCGTCGTCGTGATCCGCGATGCGGGGGGAGCCGAGCTTGCCCGCAAGGTAATCGGCGTGGGGGGCCTCGCGCCCGGGGAAGAGCGCAAGGTGGACCTTACCGTCGAGATTTTCGATCCGCTGCCCGGGACATGACGCTCAAGATCGCCGAACTGCACCATTTCGCGGTGCGAATCTCCCCGGGCCCTGATGCCGCCGGCGCGGCGCTTCGCTTCTACAACGACGTCCTTGGGCTCGAATGCGATCACGTGCCCTGGGACCGCCCTGGTGAAGGCCAGCGCGTCAATGCGGGCTCCCATGCCCAGATTCACCTCATTCCGGGCGTGCAGAAATCGGCCCTGGGAACCGGCGAGTTCGATATGACTGCCCCGCACCTCGCCTGCGCGGTCGCTTCGATCGATGACGCCCAGGCGGAACTGGACCGCCTTTCGGTGCCTTACCGGGTCGTCCACGGCCGGCTTGGGCCAGATTCCCGCCGCCTGTACCTGGCGGACCCGGCAGGCAACCTGATCGAGCTGCACGAGCTCGGGACCTGCCGTTGTACCGCACGCGCGCGTGAGGGCATTGGCCAGGCCCGCGTTTCCGGCACGGTGCTGTTCGCCGACATGCGTGGGTTCACGGCGGTCGCCGAAAGGCTTTCGCCGTCCGACGTCGTTCCGCTGCTCAACGAGTATTTTTCGATGCTCTCGGCGGTCACGCGAGAGCACGGTGGCACCGTCTTCCACATGGCTGGCGACGGGCTCATGGCCGGATTCGGGCTGCCGCTCCCTGCGGACGATGCGAGCGGCCGCGCGGTCTCCGCTGCCCGCAACATGATCACGGGATTCGGGAAGCTTTCCACGGAGTGGAAAGCGCGGCTCGGCATCGAAACCGGGATCGGCATTGGCATCAATGCCGGCGACGTAATCGTCGGCGACGTCGGCGCACCCGAACTACCGAGTTACACGCTCATCGGCGACACGGTCAACGTGGCGGCGCGGCTCGTGCAGCGCGCGCGCGCGGGGGAGGCGTTGTTCTCGCTGTCGGTCAAGCAAGCGCTCGACCCGGTACCGACGGGAATCGTGGAATTGCCGCCGCTCGTCCTGCGCGGCCGCACGCGCCCGGTCGAGATCTACTGCATGGAATCGTCCGCCCGCCTCGACCTTCGTCCCGTCGCCGCCTGAGCGGAGCCCGGTCGGCAGCGGGTTATAATGCCCGCGGCATTCGCCGGGCGGGTCCGGTGGAACTGTCTTGCGGCGCGACCGTCTATCGGTCGCAAATACTTGAACTGAGACGGGGCCTCAATCGAATGGCATTGGCAGCGCGAGCCGCCGCACGGGCGGCAACTGGAATCTGCGCCCTTCTGGGCCTCGCAATGCTTGCAGGCTGCGAGGACGCGCTCGGGACGAGCCCTCCGCACGCCGCACCGTCCAATCCGATCTGCCGAGGCAGGCGATGCCAGGGTCGAGCTCACCTGGGGCGCGGTTACCGATGCGACCCGCTACGTCATCCTTTGGGACAACAACCCTGGGCCGGCGACTTTTGACAATGTAATCAATGACATAGAAGGAACCAGCTATGTCCACGAGGGCCTCACTAACCTGACCCCTTACCACTACCGGATTGCCGCGGAAACGAGTGGCGGACGCGGCCCCGAAAGCAACCCGGTAAGTCGCAATCCCCGGGCCGGTACCCGGGTCGGTGGAATGGACGGCAGTCACGACACAGAATCCCGGTCACACGATTTATTTCGCCCCTGCGGAAGGCGCAACGGACTATCGCGTGTACTTCGGCGCCACGGAAGCCCAGCTTGCCGGTCGCAGGCCACTTGCATCCTTCGAGGAAGCACAGGGTTCGCCACACGTCCGCAGCTCGATCAACCAGCTCTCGGCGGTTTACTACCGGGTCATTGCCATGAACGGCCCGCGCATTGGCTCGGGCGGGCCGGTCGCGATCTCCCCCACGAACGTCATCAGCCAGCACAACCTGCCTGTGGCGGGCGCCGCATTTGGCAGGGTGAACGCCGATGACTGCCTTGACCTGCCGACCGCCGTTGGCGGAGCGACCGGTCAGGGTTGCGGAACCTATACGGCGCGGGTCCTGGCAGACGTGGGACTCGCTGACCTGATTGCCAGCCCGCGTGTGCTTGGCGACGCGCGTCTCGCCGATTTCAATGGCGACGGCTTCGAGGACCTGTTCAGCAATACGAATTCCCTGGCGACCGAAACGGGCTCGATCGCGCTCCTGCATGTCAACCAGGGCAACGGCAACTTCCAGACGTCCAGTTCGGTATCGTCGCTTTCCATAGGCGGCATTCGGTGGCAACGTTACTCGCCGCCGATTTCGACAATGACGGAGACGTCGACCTGTTCGCACCCAATGACCAGTCGCGCGGAGATGGTGCCCGCAACTGGCTCCTCATGAACGACGGCGCCGGCGTGTTCACGGACGTCGCGGTGGCGGCCGGCGTCGCCACGAATCCCGCCGGGACGCCTATGTCCCGAAGGGGTGGCCAGGCCGTCGACTTCAACGAGGATGGATTCATCGATCTCTTTTTCGGCTCGCGTCTCCTGCTCAACAACGGCAATGGAACGTTCAGCGACGGCAGCATTGCCGCCAACGTGCCGGTGCTCCCGGACAATGGCCTCAAGCTGATCGATGCGGAGCTTGACGGCGACCTCGACCTCATTCACCACACAGGCATCGTGACGCGCATTTTCCGCAATGCCGGCGGCGTTTTCGACGGCGGCGAAGTAGATCGGCGCAGTCTCGGAGGCCACATTCGGCTTCGGGCTGAACGCCTGCGACTTCAACGGCGATGGTTTCGAGGACGTCGTCGTCGCCAATAATCGCCTCCCGATCGGCGTGGGTGCTCCCAAGCTCCTGGTCAACGTCGAAGGAAACCTGCTGCTGTCATCCACGCAGCCAGGCAATCCCGTGAGCCGCAACGACCAGGTCGCCTGTGCCGACCAGAACAATGACGGCATGGTCGACATACTCTCGCGCTGGGGCGCTACGTATCGCCTGATGCGCACGGCCCAGAGCCTGAGCCGCAGGATCCGTCTCAGGATCGTTGGCGGCGACGGCGACTTCAACCAGCAGGGACGCATCGTCCGCGTCGTGCCCGCAATCGCGCCCAACCGCATCTTGACGCGCGTCGTGGAGTCAGGATCGGGGCGGCGCTCGCAGAACATGTACGACCTGCTGATCGGCGCGCCGTGGACCGGGAACTACGCGGTGACGGTGAAATTTGCCGCGGGCGACGTGACGACCACCGCCGAGAGCGGCGACGAGCTGATCATCTTCGAGGACGGCCGCGTCGAAGACATCGTCCCCGACGCGGAATAGGCCCTCAGCCGAGCGCGGCTTCCAGGTCTGCGACCAGGTCCCCGACGTCCTCGATCCCGATCGAGAGCCTCACCAGCGAATCGCTGATGCCGAGCTTCGCGCGCGCCTCGGGCGGCACTGAAGCATGGGTCATGATCGCCGGGTGGTCGACGAGGCTCTCGACGCCCCCGAGGCTCTCGGCAAGCGTGAAGACCTCGAGCCGCTCGAGGAATTGCCGCGCTTCCGCGCAGGCCGCCCTTCAGGAAGAAAGTCACGACGCCGCTGCCGCCGTTTTGCATCTGCCGCCTGGCCAGCGCATGTTGCGGATGCGACGGCAGGCCCGGGTAGATCACGCGCTCGACGCGCGCATGCCGCTCGAGCTTCGCGGCGATCGTGAGCGCCGATTCGCTCGACTGGCGCATCCTGAGCGGAAGGGTCTTGAGGCCGCGTAGCGCGAGGAAGCTGTCGAAGGGCCCGCCCACCGCGCCAATCGCGTTTTGCAGGAATCCGATGCGCTCGCCGAGCTCGGCATTTTCCACGACCGCGACGCCACCGACCATGTCGGAGTGGCCGTTCAGGAATTTCGTCGCCGAGTGCATGACGATGTCCGCCCCGAGCTCCAGCGGCCGCTGGATCCAGGGGGTCGCGAAGGTGTTGTCGACGACGACGAGGATGCCGCGCTTGCGCGCAGTCTCGGCGACCGCGGCGATGTCCACCAGGCGAAGAAGCGGGTTCGTCGGGGTCTCGATCCAGATCATTTTCGTGTTCGGCCGGATCGCCGCGGCGGCGGCCTCCGGTTGCGACAGGTCGGCGAACGTGAAGTCGAGCGCAGCCGAGCGGCGCCGCACGCGCTCGAACAGCCGGAAGCTGCCGCCGTAAAGGTCGTCCATCGCAAGCACGTGGTCGCCGCTGTCGATGAGCTCCAGGAGCGTCGCCGTCGTCGCCATGCCGGAAGCGAAGGCGAAGCCGCGCGTTCCCCCCTCGAGGTCGGCGATGCAGCGCTCCCATGCCATGCGAGTCGGGTTCTGCGTGCGCGAGTACTCGTAGCCCTTGTGAACCCCGGGGCTTTCCTGCGCGTAAGTTGATACCGCATAAATAGGCGGCATCACCGCGCCCGTGGTCGGGTCCGGCGACTGTCCCGCGTGGATCGCGCGGGTCGAGAATCCAAGCTTCTTTTTCGTGTCCTTCATCGATGCCTCAGTGAGTTGGTTGCGCGGTCATCTGGCGGCGCAGGTAGTTGAGGACGTCGGAGCGCGTGATCAGCCCGTGGAAGACGCCCTTGTCCATGACGGCGGCGTAGGGCTGCGCTTCCAGCAGCGCGACCAGGTCATTGATCGCGAGTTTCGGCTCCACCACGGGGACGTTCGTGTGCATCGCTTCGCGCACCGGGTCGTTGAACCTTTCGGGCTTCCCGAATGCGTGCTGGAGGATGGCGTCCTCGTCGATGAATCCGATGAGCCGCTCGCCTTCCATCACGGGAAGCTGGCTGAACCCGGCGTTGCGCAGCCGGTTGTGCGCGGTCGTCAGCACGTCGCCCGGCCCGACGGTGATCGTCGCCCGCTCGCCGTGGGGCCGGCCGACGAGATCGCGCAGGTCGCCATGCTGCTCGCGCTGGATGAACCCCTGGTCTTCCATCCAGAAATCGTTGAAGAGCTTGGACAGGTACTTGTTGCCGGTGTCGCAGGCGAAGGTCACGACACGCTTCGGCGTCGACTGCTCCTTGCAATAGCGCAGCGCCGCCGCCACCAGCGTGCCGGTCGAGGATCCGACGAGCAGGCCCTCCTTCAGGAGGATCGAGCGCGCGACGGCGAAGGATTCGCCGTCGGAAATGCTGTAGGCCTTGCGGCACATCGAGAAATCGCAGATTTCCGGGATGAAATCCTCGCCGATTCCCTCGACGAGCCAGGATCCCGCCTTGTCGTAACGGCCCTTGTTGACCTGGTCGGCAAGAACGGAGCCCTCGGGATCCGCGAGGATGATCTCGACCGAGGGAAGCTTCTCGCGGAAGTATTGCGTGAGTCCCGCGATGGTGCCGCTCGAGCCAATCCCGACGACGACGGCGTCCAGCTTGCCCTCCATCTGTTCGAGGATCTCGGGGCCGGTCGTCGTCGCGTGCGCCTTCGGGTTGTCGGGATTTCCGAACTGGTTGATGTGGAAGTAGCCGTGCTCCTTCGCGAGCCGCGCGCCGAGGTCCTGGTAATACTCGGGATGGCCCTTCTCGACGTCGGAGCGCGTCAGGACGACTTCCGCGCCCATCGCGCGCAGGTTGAATATCTTTTCCTGGCTCATCTTGTCCGGCAGCACGAGCACGACACGGTAGCCCTTCTGCGCAGCGACGAGGGCGAGCCCGAGGCCGGTATTGCCCGCCGTCGCCTCGATGATCGTGCCGCCAGGCTTCAGGTCGCCGCGGCGCTCGGCCTCCTCGATCATCGTGAGGCCGATCCGGTCCTTTATGGAGCCCGCCGGATTCTGGAGCTCGAGCTTCAGGAAAAGCCGGCACCTTCCGACGTCGAGCTTGCGCACCTCCAGCATCGGCGTCCTGCCGATCAACTCGAGCACGTTGGCGTAGACCTTCATGGGTGGTTGTCGCTCCGCCTTCGGGACGCTAGTGTGAGGGAATTGTAACGGGAGTCGCTCAATGCATTGGCGAATGATCGCGGCAGCCCTGCCAGTCGCCGTAATTGCCAATGCGCTCGGGGCGCCACTTGCGCTTTCCGCGGATTCCCCGCCATCCGTGCGCAACGATGCCCGCATGCAGGCGGCTGTCGAAGACGCGCGAACAAGGTTCCTTGCAAGCCAGCGCTTCGACCGGCTCGACGTGACCGTGCTCCTTGCAGCGAAGGACGGATCCTGGCTGCGTGGCAGCGTCGGCGGCGAATCGCCCTGGTATCCGGCGAGCTGCGTGAAGCTCGGCTATGCGATCGCGGCGGTTCATTTCTGCGAGTCGCAGGGACGCGCGGCGGACTGCCTCGACGATTCCGTGTTGCCGATGCTTCGCGACTCCGACAATGTCGCGACCGGGGTCGTCGTCGACGCGATCACGGGCGCACCGAACGGTCCCGTCGAGGGCGCTGATTACGATGCCTGGTTCGCGCGCCGCCTCTACACCGAGAATCTCCTCGCGCAGCACGATCTCCTTGCCGGCCAGAGGTTCATCAACAAGACCTACCCCACGAATTCCGGCGAGGAGCCGGCCGGGCTCGAGGCGCTCGCGCGCGAGCGCCACGGGCGCAATTCGATGCATGCCGACGGCGCCGCAAACCTCATGCTCGCGCTCGTCACGGGCGAGTTCGGGGAGCCTGCCGCCGAGTTACATCCGCTCGCGGCTTCGGCGCCCGCTCGTTTCACGCAATAGCAGCATGGGCGGCGGGTTTCCGAATGGCACGGTCTATGAGAGCAAGATCGGCGATGCCTACGACACGCTCGCCGAGATCGTGCACGCCGAGCTGCCGGACGGGCGACGCCTCATCATCGCCGCGTTCTCCAATGGACGCGATCCCGACGGCCCTGACGAGCAGGACCTGACCGCACTCGCGGGATTCCCGAAGCTCCTGATCGAACGCCTGCCCCTGCCCGATGACTGAGCGCGCCGACCGGCTCCGCGGCGTGCTCCTGATGCTCGCCGCGGTGGGCATCTTTGCCGTGATGGATGCGTTGATGAAACACATCTCCGTCCGGTACGCCGCGATCCAGGTTGCGAGCCTGCGCGGCATGAGCTCACTGCCGTTCGTCGTCCTGATGTACGTGCTGACGGGCCAGGCCCGGCTGTTGCTGCCGGTGAGATTCGGCATGCACCTGCTGCGTGGCGCGCTTGCCGTCGCGATGATCTGGGGATTTGTCTGGGCGCTTGCGCGCGCGAGCATGGCGGACACCTACGCGGTCTACATGTGCGCGCCGCTCCTCGTCGTGCTCGCGGCCGCCTTGCTGCTCGGCGAGAAAGTCGACCGCCACACGTGGTTTGCCGTGCTGGCCGGGCTCATGGGCGTCTTCGTGATACTCCGGCCGTCGCTGGCCGGCATCGCGAGCCTCGCGGGCCTCGCCACCTTTCTCTCGGCCATCGCGTATGCATTCGTGGTCGTGCTCGTGCGCGTCCTGTCGCGCACCGAGACCACTGCTTCGATGGTTTTCTGGTTCCTGTTGTTTCTCTCGATCGGGGCCGGCCTGCTTGCAGCGCCAGTCTGGGTGCCGATCCAGGACTCCGACTGGATCTGGATCGCAGGCATCGGCCTCACCGGCTGGGTCGCGCAGTATCTCCTGACCGAGGCATTCCGGCTGGCGCCCGCGTCGCTGGTCTCGCCCTTCGAATACACGGCCATGATCTGGGCGATCAGCATCGACTGGTTCGTCTGGCAGGCGCTGCCGGGCGCCCGCATGCTGGCAGGGGCCGCGATCATCATCGCCGCAGGGCTTTACCTGATGCACCGTGAACGCATCAGGTACGGGCGAAGCCTGCTTAGCGCGAAAGATCCTTGATCATGCTCCGCCACTGGAGCACGGACCCGTCGATCGTCGCGACCGGGACGCGCTCGTTGAGCCCGTGGGAGAAACTGTCCTTCGGGTGCATGAAAATGCCCGAGATGCCGTAGCTCGGCACGCCGATGTTGCGGAAGTACAGGCTGTCGGTCGCGCCTGCCGACATCGTCGGCACGATGGGCAGGCCAGGCGCACGCAGGTCGACCGCCTTGCGCAGCGCCTTCATGACATCCTCGCGCAGCGGCGATGCGTCACTCGGCACCGGCGTGTTCCCGAGCTTGAACTGGGCCTTCGGGTCGTCGATGACGGACGCAAGCGTCGATTGCACGTACTCGACGGTTTCACCCGGGAACACGCGGCAGTTGATATTGACCGTCGCGCTCTGTGGCAGCGCGTTCGGCGCATGGCCCGCCTTCGCCGTCGTCGCGACGCAGGTCGTGCCAAGCTGGCCGACGTATTCCGCGTGAGACGCGAGCAGGTCGTAGGCCTGCTTGTCCCCGGGATTCTCGGCATAGCGAAGCATCGCGGCGCCGACCTCGTCGGTCCTCGTGGCGCCGGCCGCCTTGAAGTATGCCTTCGTGAGCTCGCTCGACTTCGCGGGAAAACGGAACGCTGCGACCTTTCCGATGGCGCGCGCCATGTCGTAGATCGCGTTCGTCGGGCCGGGGCGGCTGCTGTGGCCGCCCGGGTTCGTGAACGTGACCTCGAAATCCATGTAGGTCTTTTCGGCTGCCTGGATCGTGTAGACGATCGGCTTTCCATCGTCGCCGAGGTAGGCGCCGCCGGCGTCGCTGTTGAGCACGAGCTCCGCGTCCTTCAGCTCCTGGGCGAGCAGCGCCGTCGTATCCTGGGTCGTTTCCTCGTCGCCGGAGAGCGTGAGGATGATGTCGCGCTTCGGCTTGAATCCTTCCTGCTTGAGCCAGATGAGCGCGACCACCGTCGACACGAGCCCGAGCTTGTTGTCGGCCGTGCCGCGCCCGTAGACGAAGCCATTCTCGACGACGGCGACGTAGGGATCGCGTTCCCAGTCCTCGCGCCGCGCCGGTACCACGTCCATGTGCGACGCCACCAGGATCGGCTTGGCCTTCGGATCCTTGCCGCGGTAGCGCGCCGTCAACGTCGCCGTCTCGCCACGCGGGGTGATCGTGATGTCCTCGGCCGCGAAGCCATGCGCCTTCAGCTCACCCGCGAGGTATTCCGCATAGGCGGGCACCTGGCCCTCGCCCTCTGCGGTCTTGAATTCCACCGAACGCTTGAGCATTTCCAGCGCCATTCCGGAAATGGCGGGCGATACGGCATTCTC
Source organism: uncultured Gammaproteobacteria bacterium (assembly GCA_963706895.1). GTDB lineage: Bacteria > Pseudomonadota > Gammaproteobacteria > Steroidobacterales > Steroidobacteraceae > SCUD01. Next base: position 620,594 of record CAVPNV010000006.1, read on the forward strand.
CTTCGCCGACGCCCCGCACGACAGGAGACACAACAAGAGAGCGCCCAGGCGAAGCCCGGAATGAGTGTGATGCATGTGACCAGTCCCTTGGGGCAGTTGCCGACATTCTGAGGTAGAGTACGCGCGTTGCGCAAACGCGGGTCCACATGATCCTACCTCTCCTGCTGATCGCCCTGGGCATCCTTGGCTTCGCATTCACCTTCGTTTTCCTGGCCACGCTGAAAAAGCGCGGCGTATCCCGGCCGAATGCCGAGGCCATCGGCCTCGGGGCCGTCACGAATTTCTTCGACACGCTCGGCATCGGGTCATTTGCGCCGACGACCGCGTGGCTGAAATTCCGGAACATGGTTCCCGACAGCTTCATACCGGCAACCCTCAATGTCGGGCATGCGATCCCGACGGTCGTGCAGTCGGCCATATTCCTGCTGATACTCGGCGTTCACGTCGATCCGGTGTTGCTCGCCTCATGCATCGCGGCGGCCGTGGTCGGCGCACTCATCGGCGCGCCGATCGTGGTCAGCGCGCCCGTGCGGTGGTCCAGGGCGTCGTCGGCGTCGCACTATTGATCGCCGCCGGCCTCTACGCGATGAGAAACCTCGACCTCATGCCCGAAGGCGGGCTTGCGACGGCGCTGCCGTCGCCGGAAATGTACATCGCGATCGCCGTGCACTTCCTGCTGGGCGCATTGATGACGTTCGGCATCGGCCTCTATGCCCCTTCCTTGATCCTGCTCAGCCTCCTCGGGCTCGATCCGCGGCTCGCGTTTCCGATCATGTCGGGCGCCTGCGCCTTCCTGATGCCGACGACCGGCTTCACCTTCATCAAGACCGATCGCATCGACCTGAAGATCATCCTCGGCATCACCCTGGGCGGAATTCCGGCGGTGCTGATCGCCGCCTTCATCGTCAAGGAAATGCCGATCGTCTGGCTGCGATGGGGCGTCGTCGTCGTCGTGCTGTATGCGGCGGTCCTGCTGCTGCGCTCCGCAATCAAGGGACAGGCCGCGCCCGTTGGAGCAGTGCCATGATGAATCGTCGGTCACTTCGTCCGGTCGACTGTCGCCGCGGCAGTTGCGACCGCCCTCCCCTGGTCTCGCCTGTACGCGCTCGACCAGGAAGCGTCGCAGGCCGCGGCAGGCATTTCCGCCGTGAAGCTCGACGGCTCGGCCACCGTCATCGAGCAGGCTGCGCTCGAAGGACTCAAGACGAGCCTGCGCGGCCCGCTGATGTCGTCGGGCGATGCGGGCTACGAAGACGCGCGCCAGCGTGCTCAATCGCTCAATCGACAAGAAACCGGCGCTGATCGTGCAGCCGACCGGAGTCTCGGACGTACAGAGCGCGGTGAGTTTCGCCCGCGAGCGCGAGTTGCTCGTCGCGGTGAAGTGCGGCGGGCACAGCTATGGCGGCAAGTCGACCTGCGATGGCGGCCTGCTAGTAGACCTTTCCGCATGCGCGGCGTGCGGGTCGATCCCGCGGCGCGAGTCGCCCACGTGGAGGGCGGCAGCCTGCTCGGGGAGATTGATCACGAGGCGATGGCGCTCGGTCTCGTGACCACGTCGGGAACCGTGTCGCATACCGGCGTCGGCGGTCTGACGCTGGGCGGCGGTTTTGGCCGCCTCGCGCGGCGCTTTGGCCTCGCGATCGACAACCTGCGCGCCGTCGACATAGTAACGGCGGACGGCCGTTACCTCCGGGCAGACGCCGGCGAGAATCCGGACCTCTACTGGGGCGTTCGGGGCGGCGGCGGAAACTTCGGAATCGTCACCCGTTTCGAGTTCGGCCTGCATCCATGCAGCGCCAGATCGTCGGCGGCGACATCGTCTTCCCCATCGATCGCGCGCGCGAGTTGCTCGAGTTCTATGCGAACTACAGCGGGTCGGCGCCCGAAGAGCTCTACGTCGACGCCGTCATGAGCACGCCGCCCGGCGGCAAGCCCGGCGTTTTCGTTCTCAGTACCTGTTACTCGGGCCCGGCCGGCGAGGCGGAAGCCGTGCTTGCGCCGATCCGCAAACTCGGCAAGCCGATCGCCGACTCCATCCGCCCGAGGATTACGTGGCGGCCCAGCGCATGCATGACCGCGCGGATCCGCGCAACGAAGGCCGCTACCTGAAGTCAGGATTTGTCGGCGATTTCAAGGAAAGCCTGATCGACGCGATCACGACCGGTTACCAGGGGCACCCGGAGCGCGGCACGGCGCTCTTCTTCCAGCACGGCGGCGGCGCGGTCGGCAGGGTCGCAGCCGAAGCGACCGCTTTCCCACATCGCCATGCCAAGTACAACATGCTGACGACCGTCAGCTGGCCGCTCGAACTCGACCGTACGCCACATGTCGATTACCTGCGCAAACTGTGGGCGACGCTCGAGCCGCACACGCGCGGCTATTACATGAATGAAGTCGCCGACGAGGCACAGACCGTGGTGGATGAGAACTACCAGGGCAACATCGGGCGGATGCGCCAGGTCAAGAAAAAGTACGACCCGATGAACCTCTTCCGCCTGAACGCGAACGTCCAGCCCGCCTGACGGGGCGGCGCTTTCAGTCTGTCGCAAGGGCTGGGCTGAATGCCCAGCCGAGCTGCAGGGCGACGTCCGGCGTGTTGTTGAAGTTCTGCAGGTTCTCGGTGAACGCAAAAGAAAAGACGCCGCGATTGAACCGACGGTAGACGCCGATGCTCAGCTGGTACTTGGTATCGAGCAATTCCTGAAGGTCGGTGTCCTCGTGTGAATACACGCTGTTGCTCACGTATCCCTGCAGGACGAGATGCGTCTTCGGACTGAGTTTCCGCTCGTAGCCGATGATGAGCGTCGGCACGATCTGCGCCCCCGTCGGCGTCATGTTCGTCGACCCGTCGTAGTACACGCCCGAGGCGCTCACGTACCAGGCGTGGTGATCGGAGAATCGCTGCAGCGTCGCCTGCAAGCCGAAGTCCGACCTGCCGGTCGAGAGGAAGTTCTCCTGGCCCCGAAATGCGACCTTGGCGGCCGCCTCGACCACGACGTCCCATCCCTTCATCTGCCGGTCGCTCGAATACCGGATGCCGATCGTCGGATCGAGCAGTCCGCCGTGCGTCGGCGCGCCGAGGAAAGCGAGGTTGGCCGACTTGAGGTCCGCGAAGAGCGTGACGTCGTTGCGGTGCACGTTGGGCCGGCCGCCCGAGTCGAATCCCGTCAAGTCGTGGAAGCTCTCGATCGTGGCGTCGAGGAACCCGCCGCTGTAATTCACGCCGCTCAGCACCAGGTATCCGCCCCAGCGGTCGCTGAACTTGTAGTGCAGCGTGACGTCGAGCTCCGCGAGCTCCATGTCGAAGAGAAAGTTCTCGCCCGGCAGTGCCTGGAGGTCGGCGAGCTCGGCCGGGCCAAGCTTGCGCCGGTCCGGCAGCGCCTCGATGTACTTCTCGGCGCCTTCGCTGAGCGCCCAGGTGTTCTGGTGGGCAAGCTCCGTCTCGATCGCCCAGGTGCCCTTGGGCGCATGGATCGCATGCGCCGGTCGCATGTCGAGGCGCAGGAATCCGAAGGTCGTCAGGTCACGCGCGCGCAGCAGGCCGAGGTAATTGGTCTCGTCAGCGGCAAGCGGCGGCCCGTAGGCCGCCGCCAATAAAAAAGCCATGACTCCGATGCGCAGGCGCATACACAACCATTCTCCCGCCGCCGTATGCGCAATTCAACGGCGGGAATGCCGGTATAAGCCTTCTCAGAAGTCCCGTGTCAGACGAACACCCCATTCGCTCGCGTCGTTCGACAAGATGACCAAAACGTAGTCAGTAACGTTCAGCCGCGCATTGTCGTAACGCTCGTCCGTGACGTTCTTGCCGTACAAGGACAGCGACCAGTCGCCGTCGGCCGGCTCATACGTCACGTCGACGTTGATCAGATCGCGGCTGTCGATCTGGGTGAACCGGCGCGGGTCCGCGCTCGGTTCGCCGAACATGTCGTCGCGGAACGAATAGTCGGCGCGCAACGTGAGGTTGCCTTCGCCGAGCGGGAGGCTGAGCTCCGGGCTGATGGAGAACGTGAGCTCCGGCGTCAGGGGCGCCACGGCGTCCGGCGGCGGGTTGTTCGGATCGGTGATTTGCTCGTCGGCATCGGTATCGATGTAGCCGAGAGTCGTGTAGAGCCGGAAGTTTTCGAACACCTGCCAGGTGCTTTCCCATTCGACGCCCATCGAGGTCTGGTCCACGAGAATGTTGCGGGTATCAAACCCGGCGCCGGGGAGCGCCTCGCTGACCTGGTACGGCAGGTCGGAGTAGTCCGTGTAGAACACGGCGATGCTCATCTGCAGGTTGTCGAAAGGCTGGCCCTTCAACCCGACCTCGTAGTTCAGGGCCGTGACGTTGTCGTTGGCCTCGAAGCAGTTGTCCGGGTTCAGGGTCGCCGGCGCCGGCGGCGCAACCGCGACGATGGCTCCGAACAGGCAGAACGGGCGCGGCGGGAACTGGCCCGACTGGTAGCCGCTCTGGATCGTCCCGTAGACATTCAGGCGGTCGTTCAACTGGTAGTTTCCGGACACGTCCCAGCTGACTTCGGACCAGTCGCGGCTCGAAGTCTCGTTGATCAGGCCTTGCGGAAACGTGGCGTCCTCGTTGATGCGGATGCCCGCTTCCTTGTCGTCCTGCGTGTAGCGCAGGCCGCCGGACACCCGGAGATCGTCAGAGAAGTTGTATCCGACGTTCGCGTAGATCGCCTGGCTGTCCACCTTCTGTGCCAGGAGGAAATCGCCCGGCTCACCCAGGAAAATCGTCGGGTCCTGGAGGTTGAAGCCCTCTTCTTCGAACCAGTAGAGGCCCGCCACGTAGTCCCAGGCTCCGAGGTCGCCCGTGAGCTGGAACTCGGCCGACTGCTGGTCGGCGGAGCCCTTTTCCGGAAAGCTGAGGAAATCGTCGAAGAAGCCGTCGTCGTCGAGCCCCGCCTCGTAATTCGACTTGCGGTCGCTGAGCAGGAGCTTCGCGGCCATGTTGTCGGCGACTGGCGTATTCGACCGTGAGCGATAGGCCTCTCGCGTCGTTCGTCACCGCGGTCTGCGACTCCTGGCCCGTCCTGTTGTTGTAGGGGTTCGAGGCCGTGTCCGAATTGCGATAGCCGGCCAAGTACACGGCGCCGTTCGGCAACTCGTCGATCAGCGTGTCGTAGGGACGCAGTCCGTTGTCCCCTTCGTTCGCGTCGCCCGTCAGGAGGAATGACAGGCGGTCGTTCGGCGACCACTTCAGGGCGACCCGCGCCGAAATGTCCTCGAGCTCCCCGACTTCCTTGCGCGGATTTTCGAGCTCCTCGAACTTTCCGAGCCCGTCGCGGCGCTGGAACGCGCCCGTCACGGACATTGCAAACTGGTCCGAGATAAGCCATGTTCGTGTAGAAATCGGCGTTCAGGCGTCCGCGCGAGCCTGCGGTCAGGGAGATCCGGCCGCCGTCCTCGTCGCCCGGCTGGCGCGTGATGATGTTGATGGCGCCACCGATGGAATTGCGCCCGTACAGGGTGCCCTGCGGCCCGCGCAGCACTTCGACGCGCTCGATGTTTGCGAGGCTCCAGTTCTGGCCCACCTGCCGGCCGAGGTAGACGCCGTCCACGTATACGCCGACGCCCGGGTCGGTCGTAATCAGGTGGTCCTGCAGGCCGATGCCGCGGATGAAGGCGTTGGTCGAAGACGTATGTCCAGCCGAGAAGCCGGTGACATTCAGGTTCGGAACGAACTTGCCGATGTCCGTCAGGTCCGCGATGCCCTGTCTTTCGATGGTTTCTGCCGTAAACGCGCTGATCGCCACGGGGACGTCATAGATGCTCTGCTCGCGCTTCTGCGCGGTCACGATCACCGGCTCGAACGCGGTCTCCTGTGCATGAGCGGATCCTCCTGCCAACAGGGTGCCAAGCGTCGCGGATACTGCCAGCGCAAGTTTGCTTTTGTGCACTGCGAAACCCCTCTGTCCGAAGTTGAGTGCTGCGATCATAGTGGGTGCCGCTCGCAGTGGCTAATCCCGCCCGATGTCCTCATTCCAGATGCCCGGGTTTTCGCGAATGTAAGCTGGCCAACATCTCGATGCAATCGTCCGAATGCAGGTCCACCACGCGAGTCCCGTTGTCCCTCAGCCAGTCGATGCCGCCTGCGAAATTGACTGATTCCCCGACCACGACGGTCCCGATTCCGAACTGGCGGACCAGCCCGCTGCAATACCAGCAAGGCGCGAGCGTCGTGACCATGATGGTGTCGCGGTAATTCCGCTGCCGCCCGGCCTTGCGGAATGCATCGGTCTCGCCGTGAACCGACGGGTCTCCTTCCTGCACGCGCCGGTTGTGTCCGCGCCCGAGCAAGCGGCCACCGGCATCGAACAGCGCCGCCCCGATCGGTATGCCGCCTTCGGCAAGCCCGATACGGGCCTCCTCGATCGCGACCGCGAGCATCGCGGCAGGATCAGGTCTCATCCGGCGGGCCGGCGCATCGGGTTGTTGGGATGGGTCGTCCAGTTCGATTTTCTGCTGTCAATCGGACTCCCGGTTCGGGTGTCGATCCCTGAAGTCAGCTGTTCCATCGTGATGCAGTCGGCGACCGGACAGACGCTGACGCAGAGGTTGCAGCCGACGCATTCCTCGTCGATGACCTCGAATCGCCGCTTGCCGTCCACCGTATGCGTGATGGCCTGGTGCGACGCGTCCTCGCAGGCAATGTGGCAGCGGCCGCACTGGATGCAGAGGTCCTGGTTGATCCGGGCCTTCACGACGTAGTTGAGATTCAGGTACTGCCAGTCGGTCACGGAAGGCACGGCGCGGCCCACGAGCTCGGCGACGCTCGCCATGCCCTTGTCGCGCAGGAAGTGGGACAAGCCGGTCGTCAGGTCGTCGATGATCTTGAATCCGTAGACCATCGCCGCGGTGCAGATTTGTACGTTGCTCGCCCCGAGCGCGAGGAAATCGACTGCATCCCGCCAGTCGGTCACGCCGCCGATGCCCGATATCGGCAGCCCCCGGGTCTCGGGATTGCGCGCGATTTCGGCGACCATGTGGAGCGCGATCGGCTTGACCGCGGGGCCGCAATAGCCCCCGTGCGAACCCATGCCATCAGTCGCCGGGTACATGGTCAGCGTGTCGTAGTCGACGCGCATGATCGAATTCAGCGTGTTGATCAGGGACACCGCATCAGCGCCGCCCTGCTTCGCCGCCCTGGCCGGTGGCAGGATGTTCGTCACGTTCGGCGTCAGCTTGACGATGACGGGGATCCTCGCGACGGACTTGCACCATTCCGCTGCCTGCTGGATGTACTCCGGCACCTGGCCGACCGCCGATCCCATGCCGCGCTCCGACATGCCATGCGGGCAGCCGAAGTTGAGCTCAAGTGCATCGGCACCTGTGTCTTCGATCATGGGCAACGTACTTCGCCCAGGCCTCGTGCTTCATCGGCAGCATCACCGAGACGACGAGCGCTCGATCGGGCCAGTCGCGCTTCACCTGCCGAATTTCCTTCAGGTTCGTTTCGAGCGGCCGGTCGGTGATCAGTTCGACATTGTTGAAGCCGATCACGCGCCGGTCGTTCGAATGGATTGCGCCATAGCGCGGGCCGCTGACGTTGACGATCGGCGGGTCCTCGCCGAGCGTCTTCCAGACGACGCCGCCCCAGCCTGCCTCGAAGGCGCGGTTGACGTTGTACGCCTTGTCGGTCGGCGGCGCAGAGGCGAGCCAGAAAGGATTTGGCGAGCGGATGCCGAGGAACTCGGTAGCGAGATCGATCGAACCATTTCCGTGGCCGTTTGCTTTCATGGCTGTGCCCTGCCCGACTTGAGATAACGGTCGATCGATTGCGCCGCGAGCTTGCCGTCCTGCACGGCGACGACGGTGAGGTCCTTGCCGCCCGTGGCGCAGTCTCCGCCCGCCCAGACATTTTCGATCGACGTGCGCCGCTCCGTATCCACCGCAATCCGGCCCTTCTCCATGCGCAAGGGCAGGTTTGCGCCGTTCACGCCATCGACCGACAGTTCCTGCCCTACTGCCTTGAATACGACGTCGGCCGGCAGGGTGAAGAATTCGCCCTTTCCTTCGAGCCGTCCATCTGAGACTTCGTGCGTGTATTCGAACTCGACACCCGTGACAGGCCCGCCCCCCAGGATCCGCGCTGGCCGCGCCCAATATTTCACGAGGACGCCGTCCGCCTGGGCCAGTTCCTGTTCGTAGCGGCTCGCCCCCATCTGCTCGCGCCCGCGCCGATAGACGATGGTCACGTCTTCCGCGCCGAGCCGGCGGCTTTGCACCGCGACGTCGATGGCCGTCATGCCACCGCCAATGACCACGACCCGGCGCCCGACTGGCAGGCACGACTTGTCGGCAGCCTGCCTCAACTCGGCGATATACCGGACCGCGTCAATGACTCCGTCCATGTCTTCGGATTCGATGCCCAGTCGATTGACGCCAGACAGGCCGATCGCCAGGAAAACCGCATCGAAGCCGCGCCGCAGGCTGTCGAGTGAAAGCTCGCGGCAAAGCGCGACATCGGTGCGGACTTCGATGCCGCCGATCGAGAGGATGTACCTTGCCTCGCGCTGGGCAAAGTCATCGACCGTCTTGTAGGCGGCAATTCCGTATTCGTTGAGACCGGCGAGTTTTCCGTCGCGGCAGTAGACCGTGACTCCGTGCCCGAGGCAGGCGAGCCGGTGCGCGCAGGAGAGCGCCGCGGGCCCGCCTCCGACGACCGCGATCCGCCTTCCTGTGGGAGCCGCACGCTCGAAGAGTTGCGTGCCCGCTTCGAGTATCGGGTCGGTCGCGTAGCGCTGGAGGAGACCGATGTCCACCGGCTTGTCCTCGTGGACATTCCGCACGCAGGCTTCCTCGCAGAGCACTTCGGTCGGGCAGACCCGCGCGCACATGCCGCCCATGATGTTTTCCGAGAGGATTGCGTACGCCGCGCCTTCGATGTCGCCGCTCCGGATCGACTGGATGAATCGCGGGATATCGATGCCCGTGGGGCAGGCCGTCGTACAGGGTGCGGCAAAGCAGAAATAGCAGCGGTCGGCCGCGATCAGCGCTTCCGACTTCGACAGCGGCGGATGCAGGTCCGCGAAGTTCCGCTCGATCTCAGCGGATGTCAGCCGGCCCGGTGCGATATCGGGTGGCGGCATGGTGCTTCGCTCAGGCGCGCGGCCGCTTGACCGCGGCTGGCCGCGCGAGCTCCGCCTGTTTCTTCACCGCATCGTAATAGGACGGATAGGGCGGCCGGTCGACGTGCCTGCCCGCCCCCTTCTCGGCGCGCAGGTCGCCGTCCGCGTAGGTGAGCCTGCCACCACTCACCGTATGCGATGCGCGGCCCGTGACGGTCATGCCTTCGAAGATGTTGTAGTCGATGTTCTGGCGGTGCGTCTTCGCGGATATCGTCTTCGTGCCATTCGGGTCCCAGACCACGAGGTCCGCGTCCGCGCCGACCGTGACGCTGCCCTTGCGCGGGTAGATGTTGAAGATCTGGGCGGCATTCGTCGATGTCACGCGCACGAACTCGTTCATCGTGAGTCGCCCCGTGCCGACACCGTGATGCCAGAGCACTTCCATGCGATTCTCGATGCCCGCGGTTCCATTTGGAATCTTGCGGAAATCGTCGCGGCCGGCGGCCTTCTGCGGCGCGCAGAAACAACAGTGGTCGGTCGCAGTCGTCTGCAGGTTGCCCGATTGCAGCCCGCGCCAGAGTGCCGCCTGGTGCTCTGCGGAGCGAAATGGCGGGCTCATGACGTACGCTGCGGCACGCGTGAAATCCGGGTCGCGATAGACCGAGTCGTCGATCAGGAGGTGGCCGGCAAGCACCTCTCCGAACACGCGTTGACCCTCGTTTCGCGCGCGGGTGATGGCCTCGAGCGCCTGGCGGCAGGAGACATGCACGACGTAGAGCGGCACGCGCAGCACTTCGGCGATGCGGATCGCGCGATTTGCGGCTTCACCCTCCACTTCCGGCGGCCGCGACAGCGGGTGCCCCTCCGGGCCGGTGATCCCCTGCCGGAAGATCCGGTCCTGGAGCGTGTAGACGAGCTCGCCGTTCTCCGCGTGCACCGTGACGATCGCGCCGAGCGTGATTGCTTTCGAGAAGCTGTTCACCAGCGTCTCGTCGTCGGCCATGATCGCGCCCTTGTAGGCCATGAAGTGCTTGAAGCTGTTGACGCCATGCTCGCGCACGAGCGTCTCCATGTCCCGGCTCACCGACTCGTCCCACCAGGTGATCGCAACGTGGAACGAATAGTCGGCGCAGGCTTTCTCCGCCCATCCGCGCCACTGGCGGTAAGCCTCCATGATGTTCTGCTGCGGATTCGGGATGACGAAATCGATGATCATCGTCGTGCCGCCGGCAAGTCCTGCCGCCGTGCCGGTGAAGAAATCGTCGCTGGCGACCGTGCCCATGAAAGGCAGCTGCATGTGGGTGTGCGGATCGATTCCGCCCGGCATCACGTACTGGCCGCCCGCGTCGACCAGTTCAGCGCCTCGCGGGGCCTCGATCTCCGCTGCAACCTGCACGATTCGCCCGCCGTCGCAGAGCACGTCGGCTCGAAGCGTCTGCTCCGCCGTGACCACCGTTCCGCCCTGGATCAGGAGTGCCAAGCCACTTACCTCTTCCTGTCCAGAAGATAATAGAGCAATCCGCCGAGCAGGGAGCCCGTGAACCAGCCGTAGTCGTAGAACCAGCGGAGCCGACCGGTCGCGATCGCGAAAATCGTAAGCGCAACAGGCACCAGGAACGCGATGAATCCCGGCCGGTTCCAGCGCGGGTACGGCCCGTCGTCCCTGTAGAGGCCGGGCAGGTCGAGCTTCTGCCGGCGGATCGCGAAATAATCCACGATCATGATGCCCGCAATCGGACCCAGCAGGCTCGAGTAGCCGATCAGCCAGTTCGAGTAGAGGCTCTCGACGCTGACGTCGGATTCAAGCCACGCCAACTTCTTCAGAAGCTCCCAGGACATCAGCAGGATGCCGATCGCTCCCGTGAGCAGGACGCCCTTCGTCTGGTTGATCAGTCGCGGCGCGACATTCTGGAAATCGTTCGTCGGCGAGACGACGTTCGCGGCGGTATTCGTCGAGATCGTCGCAAGGATGATCACGAGCATCGAGACCACGGTCCAGAACGGATTGTCGATCAGGCCGATCAGCGTGATCGGATCCGAAACCGTCCGCCCGACAAGTCCCGCCGACGCCGCCGTCATCAGCACGCCGAGTCCCGCAAACAGGAACATCGTCAGCGGGAGCCCGAGCGCCTGGCCGACAATCTGGCTCCTCTGCGATGCTGCGAAGCGGCTGAAGTCCGGGATATTGAGCGAGAGCGTCGCCCAGAAACCGACCATCGCGGTGAGGCCGGCGAAAAAGTAGCCCAGGAAAGGCGTGCCGGGAGGCCGGCTCGGCGGCCGCGCGATCAGTTCGCTCACCGAAGCCTGCGGCCAGGCCCAGACGATGAGGCCGATGCCAACCGCCATCAGCATCGGCGCCGCGAATACTTCGAGGCTCTTGATGGATTCGGATCCGCGGATCACGACCCAGACGTTTGCAAGCCAGAAGATGAAGAAGCCGGCGACTTCACCCTTGCCGCCGAGTGCTGCCCAGGAATCCGAGAGTGCCGAGAGCATCAGGTGGACCGCGATGCCGCCGAACATGGTCTGGATCCCGAACCATCCGCAGGCGATCAGGGCGCGTATCAATGCGGGCACGTTCGAGCCGATGATGCCAAACGACGACCGGAGCAGCACCGGAAATGGAATGCCGTACTTCGTGCCGGGAAAGGCATTCAGGGTAAGCGGTATCAGTATCACGACATTGGCGATCAGGATCGTCCACAGCGCCTCGACTACCGAGAGCCCGAAGTACGCCGTCAGCACTCCGCCGAGCGTGTAAGTCGGCACGCAAATCGACATTCCGATCCAGAGCGCTGCGATATGCCAGTGATTCCAGGTTCGCTGGCTCGCGCGTGTCGGCGCAATGTCCTCGTTGTAGCGCGGGCTCCCCGTGACGTCGGTGCCCGCATCCAGCTCGACGAAGTCGCCGACGGCGACCGCGCGGCTGACGGTCTTCAGCTCGGGCATGCGGGATGAATCGGAGGTTCCCAGACCAGGTTCCCGTAGGTCTCCGGCCGCCGGTCGCGGAAAAACTGCCAGGTGTTCCTGACCTCGCGAATCATGTCGAGGTCGATCGTGTGCACGAGCAGCTCGTCCTTGTCGTAGCTCGCCTGCGCTTCGATCTTGCCGCGCGGATTCACGATGTAGCTCGAGCCGTAGAACTCCCCCATCTTCGCCGCCCACGGCTCCTCCTTTCCGACGCGATTGATCGCTCCGATGAAGACTCCGTTCGCAGCGGCGGACGCCGGTTGCTCCAGCTCCCACAGGTACTTGCTGAGCCCTGCAACTGTTGCCGAGGGATTGACGATGTATTCCGCGCCATTCAGCGCGAGGGCGCGCCAGCCTTCCGGGAAGTGCCGGTCGTAACAGATATAGACGCCGAGCTTGACGTACGCCGTGTCGAACACGGGGAAACCCAGGTCGCCAGGCTTGAAGAAGAATTTCTCGTAGAAGCCGGGGTCGACCTGCGGAATATGCGTCTTGCGGTACTTGCCGAGATACCCGCCATCGGCGTCGATGACTGCCGCGGTGTTGTAGTACACCCCGGGCATCGCTTCCTCGTAGAGCGAGGCGACAATCACCATCCGGTGCTTCTTCGCGAACTGCTGCATGAGCTGCGTGGTATGACCGTCAGGGATGCGCTCCGCGGCCGCGTACCACTTGCGGTCCTGGCCCGGGCAGAAGTAAGGCTGCGTAAAGACTTCCTGGAAACAGAGGACCTGCACGCCTTTCCGGCCTGCTTCCTCGATGTAAGGAACGTGGGCCTCGATCATCTTGTCGCGGATGCGATCCGGCGCCATCGAGGTGTCGCCCTTGAGGCCCATCTGGATCAGCCCGCAGGTCAGCTTGCTCATGCTAGGTATTCCCGGCTGCCGTTCCGGGACCGAGTCTAAATCAACAAGCGATCAGAAGTTCGCAATTACCCCCGCCCGCACCGCCAGCGGCGATCCCGGCGTGATGTTGTTGTTGTTGTGCGCATTGGGGTAGTACTCCTCGTCGAGGAGGTTCTCGACATTCAGCTGCATCCGAACGCGGTCGTTGATCGAGTAGAAAACCGCCGCGTCGACTCGCGTGAAGTCGGGCAGCGTCACGGCATTGTCCGCGGCTGCGAACATTTCGCTCTGGTAGACGACCCCGAGTCCGACGCCCCAGGCGTTCGAGAAGTCGTAACGGTTCCAGAGTGAGGCGACGTGCTTTGGCAGCTGCGCGAGCCGGGTGCCGCCGAGGGCAGCCGTCAGCTCGCCGTCCTGGTAGGTATAGCCGCCCTGGAGGCTCCAGGCCTCGTTGACCTGCCCGCTCATGCCGAGCTCGATACCTTCCGTCCGCTGGCCGTCGACGAGGATCGAGACGGTCGGGTCGTCCGGATCGGGAATCACGACGTTCTTGCGGTCGAGCTGGAAAATTGCGGCGGTCAGTGCAAGGCCCGGCCGGAAGTCCCACTTCGCGCCGACCTCGACGTTCTCGAATTCCTCGGGATCGAAGGCCGCGTTCGTCGGATTGAGCGAGGCAAGCTGGGCGCCGGATCGCGGCACGTACGTCATGCTGTAACTCGCGTAGAGAGACATGTCCTCGGCCGGCTTGTAGATCAGCCCGCCTCGCGGCGAGAGCAGGTCATCCGACGTGCGGATGTTCACGCCAGCGCCGCGATAGTCGGAGAAGTCCATGTCGAAGTTGTCGTAGCGAAGACCCGCTACCGCAAGCCATTTCTCGCGTGAACTGGACCTGGTCCTGGACGTAGACCGCGGCGATCTTCGCGCGGCCGTAATTGTTGGCATCAGTGCCTGACTGCCGGAATGTGATCGGCATGCTCACCGTCGGGTCGCTAGCCGGGACGAATAACGGCGCATCCGAGTCGTTGAAGAAACCGGTATTCCGGAAGTTGCTCGGTCGTCTCCTCGCCGAGCTCCATCCCGACCAGGAATTCGTGGCCTACGGAGCCTGTCTCGGCCGAGAACGTGAGGTCGGTCTGGTTGAAGAAGTTCTCGCGCAGCTGCTGGTTGTTGTACGCGGAGATCTGAACCAGGCCGGTTGCGGCATCGACCGGCCCGCCGGCAAACACGTTCTGGTAGAACTTGTCGTAGTCCGCGTACAGCGTGCGGTTGCGAAGGTGCACGTTATCGTTGAACGCGTGGTCGATGACGACCGAGCCCTGGTTGACGGTCGCGAAGGTCGGGCTCGTGCCCGGATCGCCGAAGAACGTCGACTCGTTCGTCTGGAACGGCACGCCATCATCATCGCCGTCGATATCGATCGACGGAATGCCGCGGTCCGCCGTGCGGTCGTAGTCGAAGTATTCATAGGAGAGCCGGATGAGCGTCGCGTCGCCGACGCTGAAGGCCACCGTCGGGTTGAAGCCCATGCGCTCGAGCTCGACGCCATCGCGATAGCTTTCCGAATCCTCGTACATTCCAGTGAGGCGCACCGCAACCTTGTCGTTCAGTCCATCGCCCATGTCGAAGGTCGCGCGCCGGTTGTCCCAGGAGCCGCCCTGCAAGGAAAATTCGCGCGTGCGCTCCCAGTTCGCCTGCCGTGACACGCGATTGACCACGCCGCCGGCACCGCCGCGGCCGAAGATCATGGCGTTCGGCCCCTTCAGTACTTCGACGCGGTCCACGTTGTAGAGGTCGCGGAAATATTCGACGTCGTCGCGAACGCCGTCCAGGAAGAAATCCGACGTCGAGCTGTTTCCGCGCAGGATGATCGTGTCGCGGTTGCCCTCGCCCTGCGCCATGCCGGCACCGGGCACATAGCGCGCGACGTCGGCAAGGCTCTGCATCGACTGGTCCTGGATCAGGTCGCGCGTCACCACGCTGACGGCCTGCGGTACGTCGAGCAGCGGCGTGTCGGTCTTGGTCGCGGTGCGGCTGCGTTCCGTGAGGTAGCCCATCGGACTCGTGTTCAGCCGTCACCGTGACGCGCGGCAGCGGCGTTGGATCGCCCGCAGCGGCTTCGTCCCCACGCGCTGCGGAGAACGCGCCCGTGCCGAGAGAAAGCGCTATCGCGAGACTCAGGGTTTGGGACCTCAACATGGCCATTCCTTATGTGAATACGAACGAGAACGATTCGCATTAGCATACCGAAGTCATGACCCGTTTGTCACGTGGGTCGATTCGGACGAGGAATTTCTAGGGAATCGGCGCGGGCGTCAGCCCGTCGCCCTGGAGACTGGCTGGTATTGGGCCGCGATCCAGTAGTCGATACGCAGATTGCAGGGCTGCCGCTCCGTGCCCCCCGCCGTGCGGGATCCGGGGCAACGAAGTGTTCCGTCCGCCTGCTGGCCGGAGCGCTTGAGCAGGGGCAAGGCGACTTCGTTCAGGTCGACACTTCCGTCGCAGTCTCCGTGGGGGCAGGCAAATTCGAAATACGCCTGCGCAGATGGATAAAGCGCATGCGTCTGTGCCGCGGGCGGCGTGCCCTTTACCGGAAAGAACCGCAACTGAAGCCGGATCTGCTCGACTTTCGGAAACGCGGACGCGAGCGTCCCCGCCGCCGCGCGCTTGCGCAGAGATTTTTCGCGCTTCTGCTCGAGAAGCGAACGGGTGGTACGAGACACGATGCGCATGGAATGAGCCGGGCCGGGGGAATCGCCATAATACTCCAATGCGACGAATCCTGCGAGAACCGCTGCTTCACTTCTTCCTCCTTGGACTGGCGCTCTTCCTTATGTACGGATGGCTCCAGGGCGGCCTGCTCAGCTCGCCGGACGAAATCCTCGTGTCGCGCGGGCAGGTCCTCGGCCTTCAGATGCAGTTCGAGCGCGCCTGGCAAAGGCCGCCAACTGAAAAGGAACTTCAGTCGCTGGTCGACAACTGGGTGCGCGAAGAGATTTTTTACCGCGAAGGCGTCGCGATGGGCCTCGATCGGGATGATCCAATCGTGCGGCGGCGAATCGGGCAGAAGGTCGAGTTCGTCATCGAAGGGATGACTCCCGCTGTACCCACGGTCCAGGAAATGCAGGCCTGGCTCGATGCCCACCCGGAAAAATACGCCATCGAGCCGCGTTTCTCGTTCCGCCAGGTGTACCTGGATCCCTCACGGCGCGGCGAGAGGCTCGAGGCTGACGCCGCTGATGCGCTGCGGCGGCTTCAGTCCGGCAAGACCGTGGACGGCGATTCGACCATGCTTCCGGCGTCGCTCGAATCTGCCCGCAGGTTCGATGTCGAGCGGAATTTCGGCACGGACTTCGCTGACGCCATCGAATCGCTGGAAGTCGACGGCTGGCATGGCCCGGTACGATCGGAATTCGGCTTGCACCTCGTCGAACTGACGGCGCGGGAACCCGGACGCAACGCGACCCTTGACGAAGCCCGCGCCGCGGTCGAGCGCGACCTGCTGCACGCGCGCACTGTGGAAGCAGGCGAGGCCTATTACGAGAAGCTGCGAAAGAACTACACGGTTCGAATGGAGAGCGCCGAAGGCGGCGCTGGCAAGGCCGCCGAATGAGGCTGATTGCCGCACTATTGCTCGTCATGCTGTCCGCGACGGCGCAGGCGGATATATTCCGTCCCGCGTATCTCGAGCTGCGGGAAGCCGGCGAGGACGCCGCGGGCACTCCGGTCTATGAGGTCCTCTGGAAGGTTCCCGCGCAGGGTGACCTGCGAATGCCTGCGCGCGTGCAATTGCCCGCCGGCACCAACAGTCTCACCGAACCGCAGGGCATGTATGTCGGCGGCGCTTACGTGGAGCGCTGGCGGATATCGCGAGTGGGCGGGCTGGTCGGGCAGGAAATCCGGATCGACGGCCTGATCAGCGGCGTGTCGGACGTGATCGCACGCGTCGAACGACAGGACGGCACGAGCCAGATGGAACGCCTGCTCCCGGAATCGCCGCAATTCACGGTCGAGGCGCCGGCGGGAACTGCCGAAGTCGCATGGTCGTATCTTGTGCTTGGCATCGAGCACATCCTGGGCGGCGTCGATCACCTGCTCTTCGTGCTGGCGCTGCTCCTGATCGTGCGCGGCGGCAAGCAGATCCTCATCACCGTCACTGCTTTTACCGCGGCGCACAGCATCACGCTCGTGGCCGCGACGCTCGGCTGGGTTCGCGTTCCCGGGCCGCCGGTCGAGGCGATCATCGCCCTCAGCATCGTCTTCGTCGCCGCGGAAATCGTTCGCGGATTGCAGGGCAAGCCGGGCCTGACCGCGCGAGCGCCCTGGGTCGTCGCGTTCAGTTTCGGTCTGCTTCATGGTTTTGGATTTGCCGGCGCCCTGGCCGAAGTCGGGTTGCCGCAAAAGGCGATTCCCGTTGCGCTCCTGACATTCAATGTCGGAGTGGAACTCGGGCAACTCATCTTCGTGGCGTTCGTCGTAGCCGTGCGCGCGCTTCTCGTGCGCGTGCCCGCCAAAGGCCCGGCGTGGACGCCCTATTTCACGCCCTACGCGATCGGTTCCATCGCAATGTTCTGGGTCATTGAACGCATCGGGGCCTTCTTCGCATAGTCCCGGATAAGACCAAGGCCCTATTGCCGCTGTTTCCGGCGCTGTCTACGGTGCCGACTGGCCTTCGCGGTCGGCTGTCGATTACGCAACAGGGGATTTCAATGCGCAACGCACAGGTTCGGTCGGGAATTTGGCTGCTGGCCCTCGCTGCTGCGGGAGCGCTTGCAGTCGCTGGCTGCGGGTCGAAAGAACCTGCGACCGAGGCTCCGGCACCGGCCGACGAGGATGCGGCTGCAAGTGCAGCGGATGCGGCGCCGACCGCGGTTCCGCTTGAAGCGACCGACCAGAGCTGGACACCGGAAGCGATGGAGGCGCTGCTCGCCCCTGTCGCGCTCTATCCTGATGCGGTTCTCTCGCAGGTCATCATGGCGTCGACCAATCCGCAGGAAGTCCTCGACGCTGGCAACTGGCTGATCGCCAATCCGGAAATCGAGGGCAAGGCACTCGACGATGCGACCGAGAAAGCGGGCTTCACGCCGCCGATGCGCGGGCTGATGCAGTTCCGCACGATCGTGGACCAGATGTGCCTCGAAATGGGCTGGACCACCGAGCTCGGCCAGGCATTCACCAACGATCAGCCGGGCGTGCTCGCAGCCGTGCAGCGGCTGCGCTCGCAAGCCAGGGATGCCGGCAACCTCCAGGATTCGCCACAGATGAAGGTCGTCGAAGAAAGCCAGGACGGCCAGGAAGCCATCATCCTCGAGCCGCAGGATCCGGAAGTCGTTTACGTGCCGACCTATGACCCCGTCGCCGCCTATGCGCCGGCACCCGCCACCGCGGCTGCGCCGGCTAACCACGACTGTCACGGAAGAAAAGGGGCACAGCACCGGCTCGATGGTCGCGACCGGCGTTCTCGCTTTCGGAGCGGGTCTGCTCGTCAGTGAAATCTTCGATGACGATGACGACGACTACTATCACCACGGGAGTCACTACTACCCGAACTACCACGGCGGCTATTACCCGCCTCCGCCCCGCCCGTATCACTACAACCCCGCGTACGGCGGCGGCTATCGGCCGGGCTATTCGTACAACCGGCCGCCGAGCTACAACAACGTGCTCAGCAACAACAACGTCGTGGTCGTCAACCGCAACAAGAACGACAACTACTGGAACAATTTCGACGACCGCGCAACGGGCAAGCCGCGCGCCAATTCCTTGCAGAGTCCAATCACAAAGGCAAAGCCGAATCGCAGCGACCTCGCAAGCGTGAATAACAGGGCGAGGTCACCGACTTCGCAGAACAAGAAGGTCCAGGGCAGCTACGCCGGCGCAAGCCAGGAAGCACGCGCGAAGGCGAAGCTGCCTCCCGCTTCGAAAGCGACGACCGGCAAGGCTGCATCGAACGCCGCTGCCGCGCGGAGCAAGACTCAGCCGGGGGCCGAGGACCGGGGCTATGCCGGCGCACGGCCGGCGACTTCAGCCAATGCGAAACAGCCGGCACGGCAATCGTCCGCCGCAAAGCCATCGGCGAGCAATCGACCGAAGCCGCCATCGGCGGCGCAGTCCGGCGCAGTCGCGGCAAGCCTCCGGCTCATCGGCTGGTGGTGGCCATCGTCAGACCGCAGCTTCCGGCAGTGCTCACGGATCCTCTGATCGCGCGGCAAGCCAGAGGGGCCGCTCGAGCATGCCGCAAGGCGCGAAGAGCAAGTCGAAGTCGGGCTCGAAGAAGCGGCACTAGGGGAGACACCATGAACAAGACAATGAATTACGCGGGTGTGCTCGCGGCCTTGGCGCTCTTCGCCGCATGCGGCCACAAGGATGCGGCCGACCACCAATCCTTCGCTTCGCAACAGGAAGCGGTCGATGCGCTGGTGACAGCATTCGAAGCCAAGGATGCGGCCGCTCTCAGGGAAATTTTCGGCCCCGGCAGCGAAGAGCTGATTTCCTCCGGCGACGACGTGGCTGATGCACAGGACCGGTCGGTATTCGTCGCTGCCTACAGGAAGAAAAATGCGCTCGTCACCGAAAGCGACGGACGGGTGACGCTGCAGGTCGGCGAAAACGACTGGCCACTGCCAACCCCACTCGTCGAGCGCGACGGCCGCTGGTATTTCGACGGCGCGGAAGGCGCCGATGAAATCATCTACCGGCGCGTCGGCCGCAACGAGTTGAGCGCAATCAATGTCGCACGCGGTTTCGTCGCTGCCCAGAACGAGTATGCGTCGGAAGGGCACGACGGAAATCCTGCCGGCTACTACGCCGCGTTTCTCATCAGCGACGAAGGGGAACACAACGGACTGTACTGGCCGACCGAAGAAGGCGAGCCCACGAGCCCGGCGGGTCCGTTCATTGCGGCGGCTGCCGGCGAAGGCTATCGCCGCGCGGCGAGCGGCGAGCCGACGCCCTATCACGGCTATTACTACCGGATGTTGTATGCCCAGGGACCGAGCGCGGCTGGCGGCCCGAAGGAATATTACGAGGAAGGCCGGCTGGTCAACGGCTTCGCGCTGATCGCCTGGCCCGCCGACTACGGCGCGAGCGGAGTGAAGACTTTCCTGGTCAACCAGGACGGCGCGGTATTCGAGAAGGATCTCGGCGAAGACACGGCGACCGCGATCACCTACATCGAGACATTCGACCCCGATGCCAGCTGGGGCAAAGTCGCCGACGAATAGCGCGCGATCCGGCATGCCCGCCAATGCTGCCTTTGCCGACGGACTGATGGTCCTCGACGGCGGGCTTGCAACCGAACTCGAACGGCGCGGCTACGACATTTCCGGTTCGCTGTGGTCAGCACGCGTGCTGCGCGAGTCACCCGAAGCCATCGAACAACTGCATTACGACTACTACGCCGCCGGCGCGCGCTGCGCGATCACTGCCAGCTACCAGGCGAGCTACGAGGGATTTGCGGCAATTGGGCTGGAAGAGGACGAAACCACCGCGTTGCTCCGGCTCTCGGTCGAGCTGGCAAAGTCTGCCCGCGCGAGATTCCAGCGCGATCATCCTGCAGATCGCCGCAGCCTCTATGTCGCGGCATCGATCGGCCCGTATGGAGCGACTACGCACGACGGCGCCGAATACCGTGGCGACTATGGTCTTTCAGTCAAAAAGCTGCTCGCCTTTCATTCCCGGCGATTCGGAGTCCTTGCCGCCACGGGCGCGGATTTCCTCGCCTGCGAGACCATCCCGCTGCTGGACGAAGCCCGCGCGCTCGCCGCGCTGCTTGCAGAAAATCCGCGGACAGTCGCCTGGATGAGCTTCACCTCGCCGGATGGCGTCCATACGTCGCATGGAGAGCCACTCACGGAATGCGCCCGCGTCCTGGACAAGGTTCCGAACCTGATTGCGATCGGGGTGAACTGCGTCAAACCGGAAATCGTCGGGACCGCGATCGAGGCGCTCAAGGCCGGCTCGAGCAAGCCTGTCGTCGTCTACCCGAACTCGGGCGAGCGCTGGGAGGCGAAAACACAGGACTGGCATGGTTCCCGAGGTCACGAGGGCCTCGCCGCCCTCGCCCCGGGTTGGGTGAGCGCCGGTGCACGCATGATCGGAGGCTGCTGTCGAGTCGGGCCCGGCGAAATTGCGGCGCTCGATGCTGCGCTGGCTGAAATCAGGTTGAGTCGTCGCGACGATCGCCTGTCGGCGCAATCCGTCTTGCCACTTCAGCCATGTCGACGCAGATATTCTCCGGACCGACCAGCGCAAGGATCTCGGCACGCGCCAGCGTGCGTATCACGCGTTCCTGGATTTCGCACAGCACGACACGAATGCCGCGACGCTGGAACCGCTCGATGATCTCGGCCAGCGTGTGCATTCCGGTCGCGTCCATGAAGGGAACGCGACCGAGGTGGATCACCACAGTGCCGACATGCAGTTGCGCCCGTTCAACCGTTACCTCGAGCTTCTCGGCCGCGCCAAAGAAGAACGGGCCGTCAATGCGATAGACCAGCACGTTGGCCGGCAGCGCGGCATCCTGCGACGCATTCGTGCTTTCGCCACGGTCTTCCGGCCCGCCAAAGACCTCCTGCTGAACGCTCACGGATTCCGCCATGCGCCGCATGAAGAGCAGCGCAGCGATCACGACGCCGACATTGACCGCGACCACGAGATCGACGAACACCGTCAGGCCGAACGTGATCAGGAGCACCAGTCGGTCCGACCAGGCTGCGCGCCGCAGGAGCCGGGAAAAATGCCGGACATCGCTCATGGTCCACGCAATGTAGAAGAGGATCGCCGCGAGTGCGGCAAGCGGCACCTGCGCCGCCCAGGGCGCGAGAAGCACGATGACGAGGACGAGGAAAATCGAGTGCACGATTCCCGCAATCGGGCTCGTGGCGCCATTCCGGATATTCGTCGCCGTGCGCGCTATGGCACCCGTCGCCGCGAATCCGCCGAACAATGGCGAAAGGATGTTGGCCGCGCCCTGCCCGATCAGTTCCTGGTTCGGGTTGTGCCGGGTGCCCGTCATGCCATCGGCGACGACGGACGTCAGGAGCGATTCGATCGCGCCAAGGAGCGCAATCGTGAATGCAGGACCGACGAGCTGGATCACCTCGGTGAGCGAAAGACTCGGCAGTTGAAACGCGGGAAGAGCCCGCGGGATGCCGCCGAAAGCGCTGCCGATCGTGGCAACGCCGGGGAATTGCCAAGCGGCTTGCACGGCCGTTGCCAGTAACATGGCGACGAGGGGCGCCGGCACGCGCGAGAGTCCCGGAATGCGGTCGAGCACGCGGCTCCCTGTCACGACCACGATCAGGGAAAGGAGCGCAATTCCCGTCGTCGCCACATGGAAGTCGGGAAGCGACTGAATCAGCGCCCAGGCATCCTCATGAAAGTGCGCACCCGACTCGTCCGGGTTCAGGCCGAAGAAATACTTCCACTGGCCCACCCAGATGATCACCGCGATCCCGGACGTAAAACCCGTAATGACCGGGTTCGGTATGAAGCGGATCACGCCCCCGAGCTTGGCGAAGCCCATCGCGAGAAGCATGAGCCCCGCCATCAGCGTCGCCACCTGGAGGCCAGCGATGCCGAACTGGGAGGTGATTCCCGCGAGCACGACGATGAATGCGCCGGTCGGGCCCGAAACCTGCACCCGCGTTCCGCCCAGCAGCGAGGTCGCGAGTCCCGCAATGATTGCCGTGTAGATTCCCTGCTCCGGCTCCGCACCGGATGCGATTGCAAACGCCATCGCGAGCGGCAAGGCAACGACGCCGACAATGCTGCCCGCGACGACGTTCCGCCAGATTTCGCCGCGCCGGAAAAGGCCGGCTCGCCGTGCCTCGAGAAAGGCGATCATTGGTGGCGCCTAGAGTATTTCGTTGATCAGATAGTAGGCGTTGTCAATGAGCTGGTGGCCCCAACTGCGCTTTCGCCATTCCTCCAGCCGGATCTCCTTCGCACCCTTGGCGTATTTCTCGAAGATCCGATCGAGCTGCCCCGCAGTCGACGCGTCCAGAATTCCCAGTGTCAGCTCGTCGTTGGTCTCGAATGAGCGATCGTCGAAGTTTGCAGATCCCACGGCGCACCAGATGCCGTCGATCGTCATGACTTTCTGATGCAATAGAGTCGATGGGTACTCGAAAAGACGCACGCCACGGCGCATCAGGTTCTCGAAATTCCGGTGGCCCGCATGCTGGACGATCGGATTGTCCGAGCCGCTGGTCGAGGGCATCAGCACCCTCACGTCGACGCCTCTTTCGACCGCCTTGCCGAAGGCTTCTATCGCTTCCGGTTCCGGTATGAAATACGGATTCTGGATCCAGATCCTCTTTCGCGCGCAGCAAATCGCTGCGTGGTGCAGCAACTTGACTGCGGGCGCGGAACCTTCCGGTTTCACATAGGCGGCGTGGATTGCAACGGTTCCCTCGCTCTCGAGCTGCGGAAAGACGCCGTCACCCATGAAAAGCTCGCCGGTCTGTCCAACCCAGTTCTCGCTGAATGCGGCTTGCACGCCATTGACGATGGGCCCGCGCAACCTGACGCTCACGTCTGCAACATGGTCCTTGTCTTCTGCGTTGCCGAGCCACGTGTCGACGATGCAGTGGCCGCCAACCAGGGCTACGCGGCCGTCGACTACGACGAGCTTGCGGTGGTCGCGCTCGTTCATCACGCCGATATTGCGGATGTGCCAGCGATGAAACTTCACGAGCCTGCATCCCGATTCCCTGAGCTGCCGCTCGGCGGATTCGCCCATCTTCTTCGAGCCGGTTGCATCGAGGAGGATCCGCACATCCACTCCGGCACTGGCCCGGCCGGAGAGCGCGTCCGCCACCCGCGCGCCCAGCACGCCTTCCTTCCACAGGAAGCTTTCAAAGTGAACGGAGTGTTTCGCGGCGCTTATCTCCGCCGATGAGAACGTCGAAAAACGCCCCGTTCTCGAATATCTCGACGCTGTTGCCATTCACGGCTCCATTCAGCGACAGGCCTGCAAGCGACGGAATCAGCTCTTCGATCGAATCGTCGCAATCGACGCGAAGCGTCGGATCGCGATGGCGCTTCATCGACCAGATGAGCAGCACGAAGAAGGCTACGACACCGGCGATGATCAGGAAGGTCATTGAGGTAGCGTATTCAGGCTCGGTCGGGCAAGGTTAACCCAGGAGATGAAAAGTAGCGCGATGAATGCCGATGCAGGCGGAACGGCCGCAATCAAGGTGCTGACCTTGAATACCCACCAGGGATTCGGCGCGCGCAGCCGCAGGAGCGCATTGCTGCGAATTCGCGATGCTCTCCGCGTAGCCGACTCTGACCTCGTTTTTCTCCAGGAAGTCGGGGTTGCCCACGGCTCGGAAACGCCCCTGGAACAGTATGAGGTGCTGGCTGACAGCGTCTGGCCGCAGTTCGCCTATGGGCGAAATGCCGTCAAGACCCGCGGCCATCACGGCAATGCCGTACTGTCGAAGTATCCAATCGTTTCCTGGGAGAATGTCGACGCCTCCGTCGGGGCGTCGGAGCCGCGAGGACTCCTGCATTGCATTTTGCGCGTGCCGGGGACGACGATCCCGCTGCACGCAGTATGCGTGCATCTCGCGCTACACGAGTCCCACCGGGTTCAACAGGTCAAGCGGTTGCTCGAACTTGTCGCAGACAGGATTCCGCATGGTGCGCCAATCGTGATTGCGGGCGACTTCAACGATTGGCGTGAGCGTGCGCATCGGCAGATGCTGCGCGATGGCGTCTTCGAGGAAGTATACGCAAGTGCGAATGGCCGGCCGGCGCGTACTTACCCGGCTCGACTTCCAATGCTCCGGCTCGACCGGATATATGTTCGCGACTTGCGCCACCGGCCATTGAGGGTGCCGCGTCGTCCGTGGGCGACGCTGTCGGACCACGTGCCGCTCGCAGCAGAAGTGGCCGGTGATCTGGGGAGGCGAACCGGCTAAACGCTTACTTCAGTTTCCGATGTCAGCTAAGCCTTCCGATCTCGGCCTTGAGAGCGGCCGTATCGATCTTCGACAGGTCCCACCCACGTTCGTCCGCGACGGCCTTCAAGGCACCCTTCACGTCGTCCGGATGTGCCCTGTAAAACTCCACTGCCTTCTTTGCCACGTCAGGATGAGTCTTCAGGTAATCGACTACTTGCTGAACTGTCTGCATTTCCATGGTTCGCCTCCTTGCGTACCGCTTCGCCTCTCCAGTCCTCAAAAGCATACGCCTCGAAAATGTCATGTGTATGTCAAATACGTAGTGCCAAGGTCCTATTGCGCGGGACTCGTAGCCGTGCCGAAACTGCGCCGGAGGCCCACGGGCATCAAGGAGGATTGGCATGGCTGCTTCTTTACTCGATGGATTGACGGGTCTCATCACACCGGACGTAGTCAGCAAGGCTGCTTCTTCGCTGGGAGAGTCCGAGGCCGCAATACGCAAGGGGGTAGTGGGAGGCGCGTTCCCGGCTCTGCTGAGCGGCATTGCGAGTCGCGCCGAAGATTCCAGCTTCGCCTCGGCGCTATTTGACCTGATGCGATCGCCGGCGAATGACGGCAGACATCCTGAACGACGTCGGGAGCCTCGTCAGCGCCGACAGCTCTTCTCCGACGGTGGGCCTCGGGGCCCAGCTTATCGGCATGCTGTTCGGTGGCAGGACCTCCACCTTCACGAATTCCCTGGCAGGCTATGCAGCGATCAAGAGCTCGACTGCATCGACGTTGCTGAACGTCGCGGCGCCGCTCGTGCTGGCGTTCGTCGGCAGGCACGTCCGGAATGACGGTTTGAGCGCAACCTCGCTCGCAACCCTGTTGCGCATTCAGAAGCACTCTTTTGCTGCTGCCGTGCCGAGCCAGTTGACGAACGCCGGACGTTACCCGGGAACACCAGTGAAGGATCGCGGAGCATACGCCGCTCCTGTAACTGAGCAGCGTGCGACAACATGGCGCTGGCTGCTGCCCGCGCTGGGTGCGATCGTCGGACTGGCCATGCTGATCCCGTTGTTCGGGCGCAACGAACAGGTTGACGAGCATGACTCGATGGTGGCCGCCGTCGAGCCGACACCGTGCCGGAATACCAAACGGTCGCGTCTACAGCAGCAACTCCAACCGGGACCGTCTATTTCGACGTCAACCAGGCGGCACTTCCTTCGAATGCGTCGGTCGCTGTCTTCAGTCATCGAGTACTTGAAAGCGAACCCGGGCACGACCGCCGTCATTTCCGGTTATCTCGATCCCGGCAATGAGGCGGCCAATGATGAACTCGCAAAGAATCGGGCCGAAGCCGTGCGATTGTCCCTGGTGGCAGCAGGGATCGAGGAGTCGCGGATCGAAATGCAGTAGCCCATCGTAACCGAGGGCGACGGACCGCCCGCCCGGGCGCGGCGGGTCGAAGTGACCGCGGCCTGAGCTGACTCGGAACCTGGTACCGGCGGTTACCGATCCTGATCGGGTTTAGTCAGGATCGGCAGCTGCAGTCTCGACGCTTGGTCGGCACCATGGTGAATCGTGATCGTGGCAGTCCGGGCAGCGGAAGAAACGATCTCTGATTCGCCGGTTTGCAGGTTGCGCGACAGGTGCGGGGCGAATGAGGCCGAAATCTGGGCGCGTATCCGGTGCCCCTTCGCGAACCGGATGCTCGTCATCAGCCTCGGAAGCTCGCAGTTCATGGATGCGTCCAGGCTCCAGCAGTTCGCGGCCGGTCCCGGGGTTTCGGTAGCTCGCGCGCAGCACGTCGTTGCCGGGACTCATCACGTTGAATGCGCGGCCATCGGGATGGACGTCCTGCAACCGGACCCAGAGGTCGAAGTCGCGACAATCGCAGGATGCGTGAATCACGGCGGCGATGTCGCCCGCGATCCACAAGTCCTCCGACAAAGGATCTGAATCGAACGTCAGAAGGTCCTTGCGCGATTCGATCGCGCGATAATCGTGAGCGCCGGGCGAGTCATGGGGATCCTTGACCGGTTCCAGGGGATCGGCCGTGAAAATGCTTTGCGAGTGAGGCGATTCCGGTTGCGAATTCCGTAGTCGGCGCCCGACCGCCGTCCTCATCTAGATAAAGCGTCAGGCCCGACTCGTCGGAGGCGGCCAACTGCTCGCGTCGCGCCATTCATTCGCACCCATGACGAAATGGCGCACCGGCGCCTTCTCCGAGAATCCGTTGGCGATGCCGCGAAGGTAATGGTCATGGAAATCGAGTACCAGGTCGTCGTAGTCGATGACGGCGTTCGGCCCGAAATCCAGGTCCCCCGCCCGCGCCTCCGTCGGCGATGGCACGCCGTGCACCCACGGGCCGAGCACGAGGTGCGTCCGCGCACTCGCCTGCCCGCTCCTGGCCTGCACCAGGCCATTGAAATTGGTCGCGGCGCCTTCCACGCCGTAGGCGTCGTCGAACCAGCCGCTCAGGTTGAGCACCGCCGCCGAGACATTCGCGTAGCGACCGCGGAGTTCCGCCCAGTCCCACCACGGATCCTCAGGCGGATGCGCCAGCCATTCGAAATAGTACGGCGCCTCCTGCCGAAGCCACGGCAAGTCCTTCAAGGGCAGCCACGATTGATACTTCGAAGCGACGGACGGCCAGGTTTGCTCCGCGTCTTCGCCAACCGGGAGGCCAAGGCGGCGGCGTGCGTCGGGTGCGACGTACTGATAGATCCACGGCAGCCAGGACAAGTCGAAGATGCCGTTCATGTAGAAGAAATTGCGTGGCGACGAGAAGGTCATCGCCGGCGCCATCGACAGCAGGTGCGGTGGCGACTCCATTGCAGCGAGCCACTGCACGGCGCCGGGATAGGAAAGGCCGTACGTACCGATCCTGCCATCGGACCAGGCCTGTGCCGCCGCCCACTCGATCGTGTCGTAGCCGTCCGCGCGCTCTTGCCTGTACGGATCGAACAACCCGTCCGAGGCATAGCGGCCACGCACGTCCTGCATGACTACGGCATAACCTCGCGCTACCGCTTTCGCGTGTATGCGATCGCTCTGCGCCGCGTTGTGCTTGCCATAAGGCGTGCGAAATACCAGCACCGGGAATGGGCCGCCACTCGCCGGCCGATAGATGTCCGCCCGCAATGCAACGCCGTCGCGCATGGGGATTGCAACGTTTCGATCGACGGTCAACTGGGTGGACGGTGTGCAGCCCGCGACCGCGGCGAGCCAAAGGGTCGCGAGAAAGCAGGCCAGCGCTCTAGTCTTCACTATCCGCGTACAGCTTCACGACTTCGTGCAGGAACCGCCGCCCTTCCATGAGCGACTTCACGCGCATGCGCTCGTTGAGGCCGTGGATGTAGTTGCCTTCGGCGTCCTCGAACAGGCCCGACAAGCCATACGTCGGTATGCCCGCTGGATTCAGGTACTTTCCGTCGGTGTAGCCGGGAAGCATCGTCGGCACGATCGACGACGCCGGGCCAGATGCTTCTCGGCCACCTTGCGCGCCGGCCCCACGATGGACTCCGTCAACGGCGGCATCGGCGACATGCACGCCGCCCTCGCCTTTCGGCGATACCGTGATCGCCGTCGTCCGCGATCACCTTGACGATCTCGGCCTGCACGTCCGCGACCGGCGTGCCCGGCAGGATGCGGCAATTGACGTTCGCTTTCACGTGCTGCGGTATCGCGTTCGGCGCATGGCCGCCCTCGATCTGGCTGACGATGCAGGTCGTGCGCAGCATCGCATTCCACGCCGGATCGATCGCCCACAGCCGGGCCGCCGCCGCCTCGTCCGGCGGCGATTTCAGCACGGCGCGCATGTCCGCCGCGACATCCGGCTCGACGAGCTTCGCCATGGCTTCGAAGTAGCCGCGCGTCACCGGGTTCAGCGACGATCGGAAACTGGTACGCGCCGAGCTTCGCGAGGGCCGCGCTCAGGCGCACGATCGCGTTGTCGCGGCTTCGGGCAGCGAGCTGTGGCCGCCGGGATCGCGGGCCTCGAGCGCGAAGTCCTGGTAGACCTTCTCGCCCGCCTGGATCTGCAGGGCCATCGGCTTGCCATTCTTGTCGAACTCGCCGCCCGCGCCCTTCGTTGATCGCGAACGCGGCGCTCAGCACTTCGGGTTGGGTCTGCACGAGCCAGCGCACGCTGTCGAACAGGCCCGCGCCCGCCGTTTCCTCGCCGCAGGTCAGCGCCAGCTTGATGTCGCGCCGCGGCTTGTAGCCTTCCTTCCTGTAGCGGATCAGGCTGTCCGTGAAGATCGCCGCCATCGACTTGTCGTCGCTCGCGCCGCGCGCGTAGAACCAGCCGTTTTCCTCGACCAGCTTGAACGGATCGCGCGTCCAGTCCTCGCGCTTCGCCTCGACGACATCGATGTGCGCGAGCAGCAGGATCGGCTTGATCGACTTGTCCGTGCCGCGCAGGACTGCGACCAGCGCCCCATCGTTCGGCGCCTCGGGCGGCGCGAGGATCTGCATGTCCGCCGGCCGGTATCCCCGCCGCGAGCAGGTGCGCCCGCATCGCCTCGGCCGCCCGCGTGCAGTTGCCGACGGAGCGCGTCGTGTTGATTTCGATCAGTTCCTTGTAGAGCGCGCGGAATGCGGCTTCATCGGCGCTCGGGCCGGCGCTCTCGGCGCCCGCCTCGCCGAACGCGCACATCGTTGCCAATGCCGCGAGGACGAACC
Organism: uncultured Gammaproteobacteria bacterium; assembly: GCA_963706895.1. Taxonomy (GTDB): domain Bacteria; phylum Pseudomonadota; class Gammaproteobacteria; order Steroidobacterales; family Steroidobacteraceae; genus SCUD01. Next base: position 650,063 of record CAVPNV010000006.1, read on the forward strand.
TCGCATGCGCCGATGAACTCATGGAAATCTCCCCGAGATGTCTTTTGTCATTCGCTCGAAAGCGCGGCGACGAGCGCCAGGTCCGACGGCCGCACCTTGCCGACATCGAAACCCTTCGCCGCAGCGGTCATTCGCGTGAGGGCAGCCGCGATCGGCATCGGCGGCTTCTTGTCGCCCGGCTTGGTGCGGTGGAATCGCACCGGATTGATGCGTGCCACGACGAAGGTGCGCAGGTACGGCGACTTGAAGCCGCGCGCCTCCAGCGACTTGACGATCTTGCGCACCTGCGTATCGATTTCGCGCAGGCGCGAGGCGTAGCCTTCGCGCTCGCGCAGGCTCACGGTGAGCGTGCGGTCGGTGAAGCGATCCACCTTCTTGAGAAACGAGCCATACGCGCCGCCGGCGAAACGACCGTCCTTCGCATAGAGCACGCCGAGCGTCAGGAACTCGGGCGCCTCGAAGTGCGGCGGCATAGTCGCTTTCCTTCGCGCGCGGCTCACGACGCGCCAGGGCGCGTGCCATGCGGATCACCTCGAGGCTCCGGTCCTTGAGGTTGTGCGCTTTCTCGGTATTGAGCGCGAGGATACGAAATGCCAGCCCTTCGTCGGGGGACACGAGCGCCGTGATCTGCTTGAGTCCCAGCACCTTGGCGGCGGCGAGGCGGTGGCGGCCATTCGGCGTGCAGAACTCGCCGTCTTCGCCGCGCACCACGATGATCGGGTCGAGAAACGATCCCGCCTCGTCAATCTTCTGCGCGAGGCGCTTGGTGTGGGTTGGCGAGAGGTCTCGCTGGAAGGGCGTCGGCTGCACCGACGCGAGCGGCAGGGCCGCCACCAGCACGGTGCTGCCGGATAGCGGCTCGCGATACGCGCCGATCGGCGCTCCGCCGCGCTCGCGCACCTGCGCGGCGAGCGCCGCAATTCTTTCGTCGTCGATCGGCAGTGCAATGTCCGAAGCGTCGAGGCCGCGCCTGGCCTTGCTCGGAGCGATGTTCTTGCGGCGAGCCGCGCTCTTCTTACGGGCGGCCATCAGGAACGCAGCAGCCGCCAGAGGCCGACCGTGAGCACCGGCACGATCAGTATCGCGATGAATGCGTACGTGAGGTATCCGTAGCCCTTGGCGATCAGGTCGACGAGCCCGATTGCGGAGGCGGCATAAACGGAAATGACCATGATCCCGATGGCGAGCGCGGGTCGGAGTGTCCTCGGCATGGGCCGTGACTTTTCTTCGTAGACCTTCGCGACCCGTTCATTGATCGCGTGCAGCAACGCGACGCCGGTATCAACGAGCGTCAGCAGCACGGCGAACTGGAACGCCAGCTCGAACCACGGGCGCCTGGAGCTTTCCCAGCAGGAAGGCCGAGGGCAAGGCCACGTCGGCGAGTTCGCGCTGGTAACCAATCATCGCGATGAAGAAAAGGACGCCGGGAAGCATGCCGAGGGGTCCCGCGAGGAACCCGGCAATGAGCGTTTCGCGGGGCCGCGTCAGGTGACGGATGCAGAACAGGACCGCCGGCAGTGTCGCGACGTTGTAGCCCGCATACGTGATTCCCGCCTTGAACCACTTGTCGCCGAGCGGCTCGGTCGCCAATGCGTTCTCGATCCGGTCGCCGAAAACGACGATGCTCCAGATCACGAACACGATGTAGACGAGGTAGAGATAGCCGACCGAGAGCGCGAGGAACCGCTCGATGGTCGCGCTGCTGTAAAAGAGCAGGAGGCCCGTCGCCAGGATCATGCCGAGCGAGCCGACGAGCTTCGGCAGGCCGAACAGGCTGTGCACGATCTCGCCGGCGGCCGCGCCCATGACCGCGAGGATGATCACGAGCAGCAGCAGGTAGGCGATCTCGAACAGGATCCAGCCTGGTCCAAGCAGCAGCTTGAAGAAGGAGCGGTAGTCGTAGCTCCGGGCGCGGCGCGCCAGCTCGAAGCTGATCATCAGCACCGCGCTCCAGAAGAGCATGCTGACCACCATCCCGAGCAGCCCGCCCCACGGCCCCGCCGGGAGGAAGAACTCAACGAGCTCGCGCCCCGTCGCGTAGCCTCCGGCGATGACCGCCGCTTCGAACACGAATCCCGGCAGCAGATAGCGTCGGAACCAGTCGCTCATGATCGACCCCTAGCGGAGGTTACCGGCGGCGACTGTAAGCGATTTCGGCAGAAATCGCTCGATACGACTCAGCTCGACGCGACGGTCACCGGCCGGGCCGAGGCGCAGCGCAGGTACTTCGAGTTCGCGAGCCAGGCGGAATCGGGGTAGTAGGAAAAGACCACGCTGCCATCCCGGACCGTGTCGATCAACTGGCGCGCGATCGCCACGCGCAACGCAGGACATCCCCAGCTCCTGCCGACGCGTCCGGTGGCAGTCGCGACGGTTGAATCGACGTATTTCGCGCCGTGCATCACGATCGCTCGCTCTCTCGCATGGCTGTTGAAGCCCGGCTCGAGCCCGTCCAGGCGAAGCGAGTAACCGTTCTGCCCCACATACGTATCCGCAGTCCGGAACAAGCCAAGACTTGACTGGTGACTGCCCATCTCGTCGGAGAAGATCGTCGCCACTGCAACGCCGCTGTTGCGACCGTGGGCAACCAGTTCCTTGAAGAGGAGTTGGCCCGTGCGCAGGTCGAAGACCCACAGTCGTGGGCGGGCTGACGGCAACGAGTAATCGATGACCGTGAGGGTCGGTGGCGCCACGAGGTCGCCGGACGCAATTCCGCAGGTGACGGCGTTCATCGCGAGGTCCACTATGTGTGCCGACACGCCTGCGCGGATCGCCGCCTCGCGATCGAAATTGGGCACAGAGGCCGCTTCGGCCCGTGCCAGCGCTGACGGGACGCAAAGAATCGCGATCCCAGCCAGCAAGAAGGCTGATAAATGCTTATGAATCAACAAGATATTCTCGAGCGCCGATATGCGTGAGGCGCGCATCTTACCAGCGATGCTGGCATCTGTCGCGTGCCTGTTTCTCGGACTTGGAACTGCCGCCCTCGCCCAGAAACCGCCCAAGAACACCTCCACCCTGGGGACGGCAAAAACGATCCTGCCGGGGAAGCTGAAGCCGGGCGAATACGCGTGGCACCCCGAACTGTCGCCCAAGGGCCCGATCGTGATGATCGTGTCGCTGCCCGAGCAGCTGGCCTACGTGTATCGCAACGGCCTGATCATCGGTGCCTCAACGGTCTCCACGGGAAAGAAAGGCCACGAAACGCCGACGGGCGTTTTCACGATCCTGCAGAAGCACGCGGATCATTACTCGAACCTGTACAACAACGCGCCCATGCCCTACATGCAGCGCCTGACATGGTCCGGCGTCGCGCTCCACGCGGGCAAGCTGCCGGGCTATCCGGCATCCCACGGTTGCGTGCGCATGCCGTATGACTTCGCGCAACTCTTGTACGCCGAAACGAAAACAGGGCTCACGGTCGTCGTCTCTGACGAAAAGGTATCCCCGAACACGGTTGCCCATCCGGGGCTCGTGGCGCCGGTGGATGCGAAGGGCGCGCTGGCGGTTGAATTGCCGCGAACCGGCGAGTTTGCATGGCAACCGGAGTTGGCACCGGAAGGTCCCGTCACGATTCTCATCACCAACGAAGATCGTCTCATCCGCGTCTTCCGCGCCGGCATCGAGATCGGTCACGCACCGTTCACGCTCATCGATCCGAACCGCAAGTTCAAGATGCACGTGCTGACGAAACTCGAGCCTTCCGCCGAGGATGCGGTTTCGCCGAAGACCGGCAAGCCGATTCCCCGCTGGCTGATGGTCTCCGGCGAAGAATCGACAACCGTCACGGCAGACCAGCTCCTGTCGGTGGTCCGCGTGGCGCCTGAATTCCTGCGCAAGGCGGAGCCCGTCGTGGTGCCGGGGACGACGATGGTGATCGCCCAGCCGGCGTCCACGACTTCGACGACGACCGCCGCCGAGCAGGAATTCACGGTGGTCACTGGCGAGCAACAGCCAGATCCTCCTCGATGAAACGCAGCACGGCTTCGAGCAGGGCCTCGCGCGGATAGTCGTTCTTGTCCACCATCGACCGGCTGATGACCGAGTGAGAGCGGTTCACGGGCACGGCGATGGCCCAGTGGTCGGCATTGAGAAATCCGAGCAGCGTGCTGCCCGGAATGATCTGGTCGGAGTAAATCACCTGGCTGTCGTTTCGCCAGTCGATCTCACCGAGTTTCCGGTAGGACTTCTCGATGATCCGCGAGACCCGATCAGGTGTCGGCAGCGTGACGAGCGAGTAGTAGCGAAGCGCCGGCGGCAACGGATTCTGCGCCATCCACGATATGCGGACGTCCGGGCGCAGGCTCGCTACGCCGCCGCCATCGCCCTCGTCGCACTTCGCGCCCGGCCAGTGTCGGAGAAGCTCTGCCTTCTCCTGCTCCGCGTCGTTTGCCAGCGCGGAGCCGCGCACGGCGCCGGCCGCACTCAAGACCGCGGCGATGCGGCCATGGATCTCGGGGTAGCGGACCACGGCTTCGAGGATGTCCGGCATCCCCTTTGAATAGCCGACGAGCACGAGCCGCGGCGGACCGGGCTCCTCCGGCATGGCCATGATCGCGTCGCGGATCTGCCGCGCATTTCTTTCGATGCCCGACAGCGCGTCGACCTCGATGAGGAATTGGTCATAGTCGTACTTGCGCAGATGGGCGGCCACGGTCCCGGGCGGATCGAGCCACTTGGCAAAGCAGCTGTAGCCGATGCCCGCCACGACAGCTGCGGCGAGCCGCCGGCGGGACGAGTCCAGTGGCACCGGCTGTCCCGTGGCGGCGGGCTCATCGTTTATCGGGGTCAGGGCTTCTTCGCATGGACGATAGTCCGGCAGGTCGGTCCCATGCTGCTGCAGGACCGCGCAGTAGATCTCCCTGAAGCGTCCACGCGCATCGGTCACGCCCGCCGGCACCTCGACGGTGTATTTGTCCACAGCCGGCGGTGATGTCGTGGCGCAGGCGCTGAGTAGCGACGAGCGTGCGAGCGCTGCCGAGCAGCGCGCTGACGCTTCAGTTGCTCGCACCGCTCGACTTCTTTTGCCGCTCTCGGTCGAGCTCGCCGGCACAATCGGTTCCCATTGCAGGACTTCCACTTCGGCAAACGTCCGCGGCCGGGTGCTGAGGAACAGGGCGACGCGTCGCCCGTCCGTAAAGTAGCCACTGCCCCTGGGCAAAGTCCTCGGGCGGTCTGCCGGGACCGCGCCGACGCCGCTCACGAATGCAAGCTTGTCGAGGCCTCCCGAGTACATGAAGTCGTGGATCAGCTGATTGCGGACCTCGTCCACGTCGGCATGCAGGCGCAATTCCGGCATGTCTTCGTCGAGGAATCGCCCCCCGATCGGCCTGCCCGCTTGAGCCACGAATACCATGTCGCCGCGATAACTGAGCGGTGCGCGCCAGATGCGGAGCCAGTTTTCCGATGCGCGGTCCTGTACGCGCTTGCGGATGACCAGGTCCGCCGGCCGGCCAAACACAGCTGCGATGCGTCCGCTCCTGACTCCCCTCGCCGATAACCGCGCCTGTTGACGGCGGCAGCGATGTCATCGGGATCGCCGATGAGCACGACATTGAGCGGCTCGCCAACCAGGCGGCCGTCAGGCGCCGCCGCGCAACAAGGCAGGGCTGCGAGCGCGGCATGCAGGGCATCCAGATCATCGTAGTTGACGATTTCGGTGGCTGCGTATTGATGAATGACTTCCTCGGCGCTCGCAATATCGCCGGGCACCGGCAGAAACAGCGTAAAGGGAATCATCATCTTGCTGCCCAGCAGGTCGACAGTGAGCAGCTTGGTGACGGGCTGGGGATTCGTGAACAGGATTCCGCTGCTCGTGCCATGCGCCGGAATCGGGTTGGGGAATGCCAGCCGGCTGAAATGCTCGTCGATGCGCGCGTTGGTTTCGCCCGCCAGCTTGACGTGCGCCGACCAGGCCACCTCGAGCGGCGAGAAATAATCCGGGTCCGCGCCGGCACGCAGCAGCCAGAGCATGTGCTCCGTGTCGTTCCTGACCTCAATCCAGACCGGCTGCACGCCGGCGGCGTTGACATCCGTCCCCAGCATGCGAATGCTGTCCTCGGGGCCGAGCACCGTGGCACTGACTTCGACGCCGCGCCCTGCTTCCGTGACGGCCCGTGCCCGCAACAGCGCGTCGCCGGTGTCGGTGGGTACCGTCCATGTGGCGCAACCGGAAAGAGCGATCACCATGCAGGCCAGAGCGAGTTCCTGCGAACGACGTCGCCGAGGCGTGCTCATGGCTCGTCTGTCTCGATCGGCTGCTTCAGGAACCCTTGCTCAAAGGGTTGCCACGGAAGTATCTCGATGTCGGTCAGGGACGTCAGCACGCTGTCGAACAGCAGGACGCTGCGCATTCCGGTTGTGTAATAGGGGTCGGTCGTCAGGTTTTCGCGTGGCGCGCTCTTCGGCGCCGCGCCGACACCCTTGACCAGTCCGATGGCTCGAAGGCCCTGGGAGTAGACGAGGTCCTCCAGCAAGGCCTCGGCGGCCTCGTCCACGTCGGGATCGATCTTGTGCGTGGTGAATGTCGGCGAATGGATCGTCATCCGGCTGCCGATGTCGCGACTGATCTGGCCGACCCAGACGGTCTTGCCGTGATAAAGCATCGAGCTTCGCCATAGCCGCAGATGATTCCGCTGGTGGATATTGTCGCGCGACTTCTGCAGCGCGACGTCCTGCGGGCGGCCAAACAGGTACAGGTTGCTGATCGGCGCGTACGGATATCGCTCCCGGGACATCGCGGAACTCATCATCCGCATCATCGATCCCTTCCAGGTCACCTCCGTCGGGCTCCAGCCGCGGCGAACCAGCGACGAGAAAGCGTCCTCGACGCCGCCGATGATGACGAGGTTCAGCGGGTCGCCATTGCGCGAGCCGTCCTTGTTGGTCGCGCAACAGGGCAGCGCCTCCAGGGCCGCCACGAACTCCGCGTCGTTCGTAAAGTCGACGACGCTGCCATTCGTCGCGACATGATTGGCTGTCGAAGACCTTGCTCTTCTGGTAGTCGGTCCGCAGGCCGGGAACCGTAGCCAGGAAGGAAAAGCTGTGGCTGCGCCGGTCCGCGAACAAGTCGATCTGCAGGAGCTTCGCGCCCTCATGGAGATTCGTGAGGACGAAGCCCGACACCTTGTCGCCGGGAGGAACCGGATTCTTGAAAGCCAGTTCGGTGAAACGGCGATCCAGCTCCTTGAGCTTGCGGCCTGAGTCTCGCGGGGCCATTGCTTCGGCCGCCTCCGACGCTGGAATGTAATCGGGGTCGAGCCCCGCATACATCAACCAGTAGGGAACGTCTTCGTTGTTCTCGACCTCGATCCAGACTGGCTGGATCAACTCGTCAGCGAGCGGCGCACCGTACACGGCGGCGCTCTCTTTGGCCGAAAGTGCCGCCGCGGAAACACGGACCTCGCCCTGCGTTCCGGAACGGGCGCGCGACACGTACTCAGCCTGGCTACGCGAGTCCTGCGCCAGGGCGGTCGTGCCGCCGAGCGCCCAGACAGCCACCACAACGGCGACGATGACTCGGATAACAGCCGAGTTCATGGATTAGTGCCTTGTCCCCCAATCACTGGATGCAAAGCCTACACCAGACCAACACGGAATCTGATGGGAGGTTGGCTCAGTCTGGCTTGGCGTCGGCTTTTGCCTTGTCACCGGCCGGCGCCGCTGGGTGCCTTGCCTTTTCGAGGGATTCCTTGCACAAGTCCGCTTCTCCGCGGGCGCGGTCCACGAGCCCTTTCGCGACGACCGATACGCCGCCGGTTGCTGCGGCGACGGCGCCGGATGCCGCGCCCTTGGCGCCGATCGCAATCCTCGGGCTCGCGAGTGTCCCTTCGAGCTTGATGAAGGGATTGGTAAACATTCCCGGGCTGACGCCGATGCCCTCGCGCGGACGGGTGTTGAAGTCGACCGTGAGGTCTTCGGTGTGAAGATCCACCTTGCCGGTCGCGGTGATGGTGACTTTCTTCGACTGCATGAGCACGGGCTCGACCGTCGCCTGGCCGTCCACGATGTCGACGCGCGTCACGGTGCAATCCAGCTGGGTGAACGGGTCCTGCGCCGAGAACGGATTCAGCTTGCCCGCGAGCTGGCCGAAGATGCCGCCGCCGAACATGTCGACAAAGCCGCTCTTGATCTTGCCGGGACCCTGCGTCAGCAGGACGAGGCCGTTGGCGGACGAGGCCATTTGCGTGCCGAACCGCCGCTCGCCCGGAGGTGCGCCTCGACGCTGGTCGGCGGAACCTGGCTCGGGTCGATCCCTTCGCCGGCGCCAAGGCCGGCTCGCATGTTCTTGACGGTCAGCTTGAGCTCGACGTCGGCCGCCCGGTCGCTCGTCAGGTTTCAGTTTGACCACGCTGTCGAGCGTGCCCCCGATGCCGCCCTGCGCGCGTCCTTCGAACGTCAGTTGGCCGGCGTCGGCGATCAGCGTGCCATCGACGTCCTTCAGCATTCCCTCGGCGAGCTTCACTTCCTTGAGCGACGAAGTGCAGCTTTGCATCGGTGCGCTCCAGTCCGTCGAGCGCGAGGGGCTTCTCGCTGAAGACGTATTTGCCCTTCGGCTTTTTCGCAGGTTGTTTTGCGTCCGCGGACGGGGCGTTCGCATCGCCAGCCGATTGCGCCTTCGCCTTGCTGTCCGCCTCCTTCTTGAGAACGGCGTGAGGTCGAGATGAGGCGAGGCGAGATCGGCTTCAAGGCGTCCTTGCCTTGTCATTCCGGGCCATCGACGCCGATCCGGAGATCTCGGTCTTGCCGATACGCGACTTGAAGTCCTTCAGCTCGAACTTGTCGCGGCTCTCGACGAAGTTGCCGCTCATGGATAGCGGCGATATCCGGCAGCCCCTTGCGCAGCCTCATCAGGTTCTCGACGTTGAGCTCGAATCGGAAGTCGGCGTCCCGGTCGCGAGCCAGGCGGATCGTGCCGTCGGCCTTCAGCTTCTGCGCCGGCCAGCTTGGCGCTTAGTCCATCAAACTTGATTTCCTCTTTCGAGGAAGCGACGTGGCCGCTGGCCGTCAAGCGCTCGGCCGGCACGTCGGTCACATCGAATACCTTCGCGAGCCGGGCCGCATCGGCGACCGAAGCATCGAACTTGCAGGTCCGAGCCAGGAAGACCGAGCGTTTTGAGCGTTCCGTTCGATTTCGCTGCGATGTCGCCGAGCTTCGCATCGAAATCGAGCTGGGTCAGCTTGCCGGCGTCCTTGAGCCGAGCGTCGACATTAAGCGTACCCGTTGCGACGACCGGCAATCGAAGGTTCTCGAGCATCCCGCCGAGATCCGGATGCTCGAGTTTCAAGGCGAGATCCGCGCCATCCAGCGGATCGAGACGGCCGAGACTGCCATTGATGTCGAGCTGCAGCCTTTCGATCGCAGCCTGCATCTCCATGCGGATGTTCCGCCCGGAGAAAAGCGCATCGATGGGCCCCAGGTGTCCGTCTACTTTCGTCCGGTATTCGTCGAGCTTTCCATTGCCGGCAGATCGCCAGCAGGCCGTCAGTGCCGGGTTCGATGGTTAACGTCTCGAGGAGCGCGACGCGGTCCGGCACTCCGGGCTCGCGATAGGTGATCTCCACCTTGCTGAGCTTCGCGTGCTGAACGACCACCGGGAACTCAGTGACGCCCGAGTCGAGCGAGTCTTCTTCTTCGGATTTGTCCGCTTCCGACAGCGCCAGTTGTCTCGCCGTCGCGGTTCCTTTCGAGCAGGACCGAGACGTCGGCCAGCTCGAACGAACGGATATCCACCGGACCTGAAATCAGCGACCACAGCCCGATGTGCGTCGAGAAGCGCCCGATTTCCAGCATTTGCGGCTTCGTGCCCCATTCCGCGTTGCCGATGCGGACACGCTCGGCGAGGACGGAAATCGATGGAAACACTTCGAGCTCGAACTCTCCGTCGATCGCGAAAGGCCGGCCGAGCTGCTTCGTGACAAAGGCCTCGATCTGCCCCTTGTGTCGACCCAGGTCGGCGAAGGCGACATAGAGCACGATCGCGAGGAGCAAGGCTCCCACGACGGAAAGCACGATGACGACGACACGGCGCAGCGACACGTGGCTGTCAGTTCTCTGGTTCGAGTTGTGAGCAGACTCCCCCGCCGGAAGCCTGCAGTGTGCCTAGGCCCTTGTCGAGATGGACTTTAGTCTTACGACGCGCATTTCAGCGCCAGTACGTCAGCCGCCCGGGGTGTACCAGATCGGCGAGGTGTAGGCCCGTTCCTGGGTGGAGGTCGGCACCCCTTCCGGAATCTCGACGCCGAAGTACTTGGCGTCGTAGGTCGTCCACCGCGGCGTCGGGATCTCGATCACGCGCGCGTAGTAAACCGCGCGCAGCTTCGGATCGAAGTCCGGGTCCTTCCACGCGGTGATCAGCTCGGAAGCGCCAATGGTGTTGGTCCAGGTTGCGTTCGCGACGTCGACCGTATTCCCGACTGCCGGCAGCTTGCCGTCCGCGCCGGGCTTGCGGTTGTCGGACCAGGCGACGTCGTAGATCTTTTCCTGGCGCGCGCCCTTCGCGTCGACCCAGCCCTTCACGATCTGGATGCGATCGAGGTTGCCGGAAAGCGGATCCTTCATCGCGCCGACGAGGAAGGTCGGCGACTTGCCCGCAGGCGCGGAGCGAAGGTCCCCGCCCATCGGCACGCCCTTCGCGTAGCCGACGTCGGCCGGCAGGCGGTTCGCGGCGTCCGCCGCCACGAAATCCCAGCCGCCGAAGAAGCGCACGGTCATGCGCGGGCCGGTGGTCGCGTAGGTTTCCTTTCGCTCCATCGCCTCGAAGATCGATTCGCGCGTGTTTTCCACCGCCCAGACAGCGGCATAGCCGGACGCCGCCTGTTGCCAGCCGATGATGCAGTTGTCGCCAAAGCAGCCGACCGGATGCGACATCCGCTTCGGGTTGGGTTCCGTGCCGCTGTGCTTGCCGAAGAAGTTGTCCTCGTCTGCGGTCGCGAGGGCCGTGTGCGTGTCAGTCGAGCCGATCATGCCGAACTTGTAGGGGTTCGTGCCGAGCTTCGCCTCGAGCTGCAGGCCGATCTGCAGCGCCGTGCGCGCATATTCGTACTGAAGCATCTGCTTCTCTTTCGGGACGCTCATGTTCAGGTTGAACTTGTCCCAGATCTCGTAGCCGGCCAGCTCGTCGGTCGGCGACAGATACGCATGCGATTCGCCGTCGCCCTTGATCTGGGTGGCCTCGTACAGCGGCTCCCAGCGCGCGCGCGTCTCGGCGTATTCCTTCGTGATGGGCTTGCCGGTGAAGGAGTCGATCTCCGGGAACATGATCCCGTTCGAGAGGTTGCCGTTGTGCGCGATTGCCAGGATCTCGCCGCCTGTCTTGTCCTCGTAGGCCTGCAGGTATTTCCAGAGGTCCTTCGGATCGTCGCTGCCGCTCGGGCGGATCGTCGCGAGCGGTTCGACTGGCCTCGCCTTGTCGCCGCCGTCGCGAAAGATCACGACGCGGTGCAGGTTGTTGCCGCCGGTGTTCGAGGTCCACTCGAAGCCGATGAAGGCCGTGAACTGACTTGGCCTGTTGTATTTTTCCGCCGCGTTGATGGTGACTTCCCAGGCATCGCGATAAGTCTTCGTGCCGGGCAGCGAGGCCAGTGCCGGCGGGAAGGTGTTCTTCGAGAACCTGTCGACGACGTCGGTTGCGACGGCTACCGCCGCTTCGCCGCCTTTCTGGATGTCGTCGTACCATTTCTTGCCGGTCGGATCCGCGAGATACGAAGGGTCGCCGGCGAACAGCTTGGGGAAAAAGCCCATGTTGTCGGAGTGATCGGCGACCACGATGAAATCGAGCGGGCGAGAAAGCTTGATGCGCATGCCGTTCGAGGCCGTGACCTCTTCGCCGCTCGCGAACCGGAAGGCATCGGCGGGTCCGAGGCGGGCGCCAAATGCGCCCGCGTCCATCGATGCGCCGGTATGCACGTGGGTGTCGCCGAATAAGGGGCGCGTCGGGATATTCCGTCCCGCGTGCGGTGAGTAGCTCTTCTTCGGGAACGAGTTCGTCAACGTTTCCGCAGGTGCGTGGGCCTCCTGGGCCAAGGCCGCTGCCGCCAGCAAGGCCGCAACAAGACCAGAAACAATCGTCCGTGATTCCCTGGAAATCGTCATGACAACGCCCCCCAATTGAAAGCTGCCGGTATGGTGGATTCGGATTCGCGCTAACCGGCCGGCGTGTACCAGATCGGCGAGGTATATGCGCGCTCCTGCGTGATCATCCGCACCTTCTTCGGCATCTTGACCTTGTAGCGAACGGCGTCGTACGCAGTCCAGCGCGGCGTCGGGATCTCGAGTACGCGCACGTAGTACACGGCTCGCAGGGCCGGGTCGAACTCCGGGTCCTTCCACACTGCGGTCAGCTCGGCCGCACCGATGCTGTTGGTGTAGGTGGCGGTAGTGAGATCGACCGTGTTGCCGACCGCCGGCAGCTTGCCGTCGGCGCCGGGCTTGCGGTCGCCCGACCACGCTGCGTCGTACACCTTTTCCTGGCGTGCGCCGCTTGCGTCGACCCAACCCTTGACGATCTGAATGCGGTCGAGGTTGCCCCCTTCCGGATCTTTCATCGCCGCCACCAGGAAGGTCGGAACCTTGCCCGCCTTTGCCGCCGTCAGGTCGCCACCCATCGGTACGCCCTTGCCATAGCCCGCGTTGACGACATCACGGCTGGAGATCCGCGTCGGTGTAGTCCCAGCCACCGAAGAAACGCACGGTCATGCGAGGCCCGGTGGTGGCGTAGGTTTCCTTGCGCTTCATCGCATCCCAAATGGCCGCGCGGGTGTTCTCCTTAGCCCAGACCGCGGCGAAACCGGATGCGACCTGCTCCCATCCCTCGATCGTGGCGCGCGGCGTCTTCATGAACGGGTGATCCCAGCGCTTTGCTGACGGCTCGGCCGGCGTGTTCTTGCCGAAGAAGTTGTTGTCGTCGGCCGTGGCGAGCGACGTATGCGAGTCGGTCGAACCGATCATGCCGAACTTGTACGGATTCACCCCCAGCTTCTGCTCCAGCTGCAGACCGATTTGCAGGGCGGTGCGCGCGTACTCGCCTTGCAGCATCTCGTTCTTCTTGAGCTCGCTCAGGTTGAGGTTGGCCTTGTCCCAAAGCTCGAAGTCGGCGAATTCGTCGTTCCTGGAAAGGAACGGGTGCGCCTCGCCGTCGCCCTTGATCTGGGTCACCTCGTACAGAGGCTCCCACTTGATGCGCGTCTCCGCATACTCACGCGTCAGCGCTTCTTTGCTGGCGGGGTTGACGTCCCACGGGAACATCCAGCCGTTGGACAGGTTGCCGTTGTGGGCGATCGCCAGTACCTGGCCGCCGGTCTTGTCCTGATAGGCCTGCAGAACCTTCCAGAAATCTTCAGGCGTGGTGCTGCCAGCGGGCGGATAGGTCGTGAACGGCTCGGTCTGGCTCGCCTTGTCGGCGCCGTCACGATAAATGACCACACGATGCAGGTTGTTGCCCGGCGGCACCTGCGAGGTCCACTCGTAGCCGATGAACGCCGTGAACTTGCCAGGCTCGTTGTATTTCTCGGCCGCGTCGAGCGTGATCTTCCACGCCGCGCCGTAGGCCTTCGTGCCGGGGAAATACATCAGCGCCTTGGGGAAGGTGCCCCGAGAGAAGTTGTCGATGATTTCAAACGCCGCCGCGTCCCCCTCCCCGGCCTTGATCATGTCCGACCACTTCTTCCCGGTGGGATCGGCGAGGAGTTCCGGCTTTTCAGCGAACAGGTCCGGGAAAAATCCCATATTGTCGGAGTGATCGGCCACCACGAGGAAATCGAGCGGGCGCGACAGCTTCGCCTTCTGTCCGCTGGAAGCCATCACTTCCTCGCCGCGCGCGAATCTGTATGCGTCCTCGACGCCGAGGCGATTGCCGAATGCGCCCGCGTCCATCGACATGGCGGTGTGCAGGTGCGTGTCACCGAAGAACACGTGCGTCGGGTAAGCGGCGCTGGCCATTTCCGCTCGACCCGGCCGCCTCAGTGGACGACGTAGCAGCGGCCTGCTCAGGCTCCTTGCTCGAGCATCCGACGATGAGCGCCGATACAGCCAATCCCAGCACCATGGCAATTGGGAGTCGGGAACTTTTCATGACGATCTCCATAGTCGTTGAGCGATCTAACCTAGCCGCCAAATCGCGCGTTTCGAAAGGCTACTACTGGCTTTGCAGATTCGCCGTAGGCCCTTGGTCGTACAGGCTGGAAATCTGAACGTTCAAGTCAGCCAGCACATTTCAATGCTGGTACGTTGGTCTTTATGTAACTGATGAATTCAGGCTCATACTCGTCGCAAGCCAATTTGCCTCGCTCCAGATAGCTCGCGTAGTCGCGGATAATGGCCTTGATGATTCGCTCCCACCGGGGATCATCGCCCTGCAGTTTCCAAAGCGTCTGCGCAGTAAACAAGGCGTTTGCGGCAAACCACGCATGCCTGATGTCCACGCGCTCGCCTTCTTCGAAGCTCGCGAGGTCAGGGTGTTCAACGGACAACTTGAGGTAGTCCTGAAGCACGCCGAGCGCCATGGACTGTCGCTGTTCTTCAGAAGTCCGCCGAAACGTCAGCACGCCGAAAACCATCGACCCGGCCGTGATGAGCGCGCCGAGAATCGCCGCATACTGCGTCCAGCGATCAAGCTTCGATTCGGTCATTGCGTAACGTCCGTCCCTAAGGAACCAACTCGACGTCCGGCATCTTCCATGTCCCGTCGAACGCGCCCTCCGTGGGGCCGTAGAAACGGAAGAAGGGGTAGAAACCTTTACCGGGAATCGTCTGGATCCAGTTGCTCTCTTGGCCGGCAGGTCGCCTTGGGTCCGAAATACAAATCGATAGTGCCGTCCGCATTGGTCTTGAGTTTGTCGTAGCCAGAGAGTGCCGAGTCATTGGCCGCGTTCTGGATCATGGAGCGGGTTCCAGTGTCGTATAGGGTCAGTGACCAGAAGCTCGACACCGGAATATTCGCGGGCAGGTGCAATCGGTAAGACTTGCCGCCGTTGAAGTGGTTGCCATCCTTGTCCGCGAAGGACTGGATGTAGGTGGCGCCGGGGCCGGCCGTCTTCCGCCCGATAGCGGGTGACATGTAGATCGCGCCGTAGAAGTAGTGCAGCCGCTCGTCGAGCTGGCTGTAGGTGTCGGTTTCCTGGTCGTGATCCAAGAGCACGACCCAAGCCCAGTGGGTGCCCGGAAACGCGATCGCGTTGCTGATGCGCTGCTCAGCATGGAAGAGGAGCGTTCGCGCCATCGAGTGGCCAACCTTGGCGGCATCCTCGAGGATCGCGCGTTGCCGCGCATCCGGCTTGAACTCCTTGCCTTTCTCGATACCGAGCGGCTTGAGCATGGCCATGTAAAAGCGGTCGCGCTCGTGAACGGGGTTGTTGTTGATGAACGCGGAGAGCCGCGCCCAGTATTCGATGCCGTTGGGCGGAGTCGTATCGTACGCCTTGGCCGACATGGAGACGACCTTGTTCGCCTTCGGGTTGTCGCGCTGGCTCCACGGATACACCCGCATCTTCTTGATGAGGTTCACGGCGGCCGCGACATCGTTGTTCTCAACCAGGCCGCGATCCATGATGTTGTAGTTGTTCATCGTGCCCCGCAGGACAAAGTAGCCTTCCTTGGGGACCTCGCCGGTGTAGCCGGGCGGCAAGAGAAGATACTTGCCGCCTTTGCCCTTGTCGGGACCCGGCAGGCCGAAGTCGGTGATCGCGCGCTGCCAGAAGTCGTCGATGAGGCCTACGCCCGGCCCGGCCGGGACCTCGAGGACGACCGGTCCCTGGCTGAGATCGACATTCACCATGCCGTAGATCGTGGTGTCGTTGGCCGTGAGCCAGACACCCTTGGGGTCGGCGAAGGTGTCGGCGATGATCAGATCGTTGTAATCGGCCCCGAGACCTTGCTTGATCCCAACACGGATGGATTCGAACGAAACGGCGGGAAAGGACCACAAGAAAGTCTGAACCGCGCGCTGAAAATCCATCTCGTCATAAAGTTTTTGCGCGGTCTCTTCAGTCGGGTAACCCTCTTCGAAGTTCAGGGTACCGATGCGCGTTTCGACGCGCTCGGGAGTTTGCGCGTGAGCGATGACCGCGCGGTCAGAGCGCCGGCGATTGCAGCGAAAATGATGGGCCACTTGTCCGCGAGTTTCATGATCTGCTCTCCCACGTGTCATTCAATCTTGTACGACGACCCGGTACCGGTCCTTGCCACTCCAAAAAATGCTGATCCAAAGGTCAAATCAAAACTTGATAGCGAACTTGAGACCGATCGACTCGCCCTGGAATCGATCCTTCGAATCGAACTCGTTGAGGTAATTTAAAGTTTGTGCCATGTTCATTGGCACATGGCTCAACCCCACCTGCACGCCTACGGCATGCACTTCGTCCTTGACGGCAGTTATTGCCGCGTCGGCGCCTGAGTCGTTGCTGACTTGCCAACTACTGTAACCGGCGAGTCCGACATCGCGTAGCAAGGACTGGTCTGCCCTTAAGGGCAGGTATCTATCAGCGCCGCAGCTGAGCGTCAGCAAGCCACCGGGCGTGACGTCAAAATCCTCTTTCTTGTCATTGGTTTCGGACACGAAATCCCGCCAATTAGGTCGTATGGCCTATAAATTAGGTCAAGTGCCCTAGACAGTCAAGACATTGTTACATAGAATGCACTCGTGAAATCACAGGCTTCCGCCAGGGGCAGCCGCGCGCATACCCCCCGTGTGACTCGAAGACCCGTCCGTGCACCATTCAGCACGCGCGAACAAATCCTTGCTGCTGCGCGTAGTGTGCTTTTACAGGAAGGATATGAGCGATTCACGACCCGGAGAATCGCCGGCAAAGCAGGAATAACCGTTGGAAATCTCACCTACCATTTCCCCAGCAAGCGGCAGCTCCTGGAACTCGCCTGATCGAGCGATTGCTTGGAGAGTATGTGTCCGCCTTCGAGGGATTTTTCGCTGATCTATCAGTTCCGGCTGACCGAAAGTTCAAGGCGCTGATCGAATGGCTGATGGCAGACGCCATAACCGTCGAATCGAATCGGTTGTTTCGCGAGCTATGGGCGATGTCGCTTCACGATCGGTTCCTGGCGCGCGCGCTTGACGAGTTTCTACGATGAGGCGATCGAGCGCATCGCCCAGATGCTGTGCAATGCTGATCCCGCACTCGGCCGGGAGTCCGCTCTCGTCATCGCTCACCTCGTTGGAGTGATTTCGGAAGGTACGGGGATCATCTACGGGACCCGTTTGAACCGGTCAGCCAGCCATGCCGACGTGCAAGCGCTGGCAGTTCAGCTTTTGACTGGTGCCGCGCGAGATGCAGCATCAGACGTCAGGACAACGGACGCGGCGGCCCCGCGGCAGCGAGTCCTGTAGTCTTCGAGCGGCTTTCTTCTATCTGTGATTCCACTTCTTCGAGTGCGTCGTTGCAGGACTGGCTCGATTTCACCACCGGCGCTCCATCCTCAATCGCCTCGACTTTGCTGACCGGAAGCTTGCCGCGTATGGCGCGCAGGGCGTCGCGACCCTCGAGCCCAAACAGGCTGCGAACATTGAGATCGGTCGTCGGGAACGGAATCCCGATGCCGTTGCTGCGCAGTGCATTGTCCAGCGCCCAGATATAGGCGGCCTTGACCGCGCCGGGTCGCTTGGTCGCTTCCGCCGTCAGCCATACGACCAACTCGAAATTGAGGCCGCTCTCTGCGAATTCCACGAGCCATACTTGTGGCTTGCGTCGTTCCCTTCCGGTCAGCGTGAAGGGCACCTCAGCAGCCGCATCGAGCGCAGCCTTCTTCACGAGGTCCTTGTCGACGCCGTAGTCGACGCTGAACGGCACGTGCAGCCGGATCATGTTGTCGCCGAGTGTCCAGTTCACCACGCGGCCAGTCACGAACTCAGCGTTCGGCACCAGGATGTCGATGTTGTCGTTCGTCATGATGCGGGTCGCGCGGATGCCGATGTCACCGACTTCGCCGCGGACGCCGGATTCGAGCTCGACGAAATCGCCGACTCTGAGGCTGCGATCGAAAAGCAGGATCAGTCCCGACACGAAAATTGCTGAAGATCGCCTGCAGGCCGAATCCGAGGCCGACGCCGACGGCGCCGGCGAGCACCGCAAACTGCGTCAGCGGGATTCCCATGAGTCCGGCTGCAACCAGCACGCCGACCACTGCCAGTACGTACTTGGCGAGGCGTGAGACGGTGTAAATCGCCGGCCTGACGGCCGGCTGATGGCTCATTGCGTAACGCGTGAAGCCTTTCTGCATCAGCCGGGAAAGTGCCCACACGACCACCAACGTGAGGATCGCCGCCAGCACACCCGCGACGTTCAACTCAAGCTTGCCGACTTGAATGCTGTATTCGAACAGCGATTGAGTACGCTCCCCGACGTTGTTCATGAAAGAATTCAGACAGCGAGCGTCGCGCTAAGTTGCCGATTTTTCGTCGGCGAGACGGCTATCCGAAAGCACGCGTTTCGGAGAACGGCTGTAGTCGATGAACTACAACCGCAACCGAGGGGTCAGGGCTCTTGCACTTCGACCAACAGTCTTATTTCGCCTGCGCATTGATCGCCTGGGCCGCGCTCTTGATCAGCGCAGCCACCGCATCCGGCTGCGACAGTTGGACGACGTGGCTGCCATTGGATTCAACGACCGTCGCGCCCGCGCGCTTGGCCATCAAGCGCTGAGCCGCGGGCGGGATCATTTGGTCGCCGCCTGAAATCAGGAACCAGCTGGGCTTGCTCTTCCACGCGGGCTTGCTGATTGCACCGCCGATCGCTTGCAGGCCCCATGGAACCTGCGAGTCAGCCAGGAATACCGCCTTGTCCCTGGGTATATCGGCGGCAAAACTTTCCGGGAATTTGGACTTGTCCAGGGTCAGAAACCCGTCCTGCGGCGGCAGGATCGGTGCCACGGGCGCGCCGGGGATCGGATCCTTGATGATCCCGGCTACCGACTCCCCGGCGTCCGGAGCGAACGCTGCGACGTAGACGAGTCCTGCGACGCTTGGATTGTTGCCGGCCTCGGTAATCACGACGCCGCCGTACGAGTGTCCGACCAGGATGACAGGACCGTCATGCGCGCCAATTGCGCGCGTCGTCGCTGCGACGTCATCCGCGAGTGAGACGGTCGGGATCTGAACGATGCTCACTTCGTACCCGTCCTTTTTCAGGATCTTGTAGACGCCCTCCCAACCTGAGCCGTCCACGAAAGCTCCATGGACCAGGACCACGCCCGTGTTTTCCTTGCTTCTGATGGTAGTCATGACATTTTCCTTTCTGGAGTCTCAGTCGCGGCCCTTCGCCAGTTCATCGAGGATGACCCGGACATTCTTGCCCACGAAGATCTGCGGGTTCGAGAATCCATCGTCCTTCTTCTCCGCGATCTCGCGTTGCCTGATTACGGGCACCGCCGCATTGAATGCCTGTTCGAATGACAGTGTCTTGCGCAACTGCTCGTCAAACACGGCACGACCGAAGAAAGTCAACTCGGACTTCGATCCGCACCCGTACGACGTGTGCTCGCTGTCGGCGGCCGTCATGATGAGCGTGTCTTCGTTCTGCAGCGGGCCGATCCATCCGCCGGAGTAGCACGCGGAAACCGCGATGACGCGGTAGCGAATGCCCAGCTCATCCAGCATCACGCGCAGCTGATTCGCAGCCAGGTCCTCGACCTCCAAGGGCCAATTCATTGCGGCAAGCTTGAAATCATCGCCGCCATGCGAGGTGAGATACATGACCAGGACATCGCGCTCGGTGTCCATCGCCTCGGCCAGCGCCCGGAGACTGCGCTCGAGATTCAGGTTGGTCGCCCATGGCAGGTCGGCCACGGTTGCCGAATTGTTCACCAGGCTAACGACACGTCCACGAGCACCGAACCGCTCTTCGAGCACCTGTATCACCATCATGCTTTCGCGCAGAAACACGTCCTCATCGTATGGCGCATAGACCAGGCCGTAGACATTCCGTTCGCTGCCCGTGGAGGGAGTGATCTCCCTCAATGCATCCTTCAGCAACGCTTGCTGGGACTCGAAGTTTTCCTGGCTGAGTTCAAACGAGGCGAACTCCTCGTCGGAGTAGGTTTCGGCGGGCAGCCACTCCTCCGTCTGGAGTTGCCAGCTGGAGAACATGAGTACGACGAAAACGTACAAGACCAGGCTCGCGGCTACGCCTATCGAACGAGTGACTGCTCGCGAAACACGCCACGTTGCGGCGATGAACCAGACAATGAGTGCCGCGTAGATTGCCCAGCCAATCCAACCGCCATCAGACCACCACTGCGGCAGGTACCCGCGTGCTTCCAGGGCTCCGATTGCGACTCCAGCCAGGCTGATCGGAAGCAAGGCGATCGCGGTAAGCAAATACCAGGCGGCAACCGGAGTGGCATGCGTGGCTTTCTCCCGCGACCAGTTGAGCAAGAACCAGATGCCGAAAATGAGGAAGGCATCGGGCGCCCAGCCGAACAACCAGGATTGCAGGTCGAATGTTGCCGGACCATCCACTTCGAGGCGCGATGCGCCAGTGAGGATCGCCGTCACCGCGGATATGAGCAGCAGCATCGTCCATGCACGCGGCCCTTCCGGCAGAACGTGCACTGACCGCAGGGTGGCAGCTCTCAAACCCTGCCGAATCCATTCGGCCCAGCCATGGGTTGGCTTTGGGCGCGGTGCCACCGCCACCGGCGATGATTCCGTCTGGGTGACTACTTCTTCCATTCCACTAGTCTATGTATTTTATCGAGGCGCGCGCGAGATCGTGAACGCGACTTGAGGCTCCCATCGCCGCCTCGCGCACCAACGCTCCCGCCTCTGCTAAAGTCCCTGCATGTTCCCGCGGTTCCTGCTCGCGGCCTTGTTCGCGACTTCGGCTGCCGCCGAGCCATTCAGCTTCGTCGCGCTTGGCGACACGACTTACGCGCAACCGGCCGACAATCAACTCTACGGCCAGCTGATCGACGCGATCAACGCCGCACAGCCGGCATTCTCGATCCATGTCGGCGACACCAAGGGATACGGCGACTGCGGCCGCGCGTTCCAGGAGAGCCAGCGGGACTTTTTCAATCGTTTTGCCGGCCCGGTTTTCTACACGCCGGGGAACAACGAGTGGGCGGACTGCTGGAAGGTCAATCGCGGCGCGGCGGACCCGACCGAGATACTCGGGCTGATGCGGGAAGTGTTCTGGTCGAAGACCGAGAGTCTTGGTCGAGTGCGCATTCCGCTAGTGCGCGAATCCGACGAGATTCCGGAATTTGGCGAGTTCGCGGAGAACGCGCGCTGGACCTTCGGCGGCGCGACTTTCGCGACCCTGAACCTTGCGGGCACGCACAACAACCAGGAACTGCGCGTCGAGAAATACTGGCGCGAATTCGTGCGCCGTGAACAGGCCAACCTCGCCTGGGTCAAGGCGAGCTTCGCAGCGGCACGCCGTGCGAAACATCGGGCGATCGTACTGGCCTTCCACTCCAACCCGTTCGACAAGACGCTTCGCTACGATGGCGGCCCCTTTGAGTCCGTCGTCCAAGCAATCGACACCGAGGCCGAAGCCTTCAACGGGCAGGTGCTCATTGTTCAGGGCCACTATCACGAGTTCGTGATCGATCGGCCGCTGACTCAGCTCGACCTGGACAAGCCCGGCGTGACGCGGCAGAACCTGATGCGCCTACAGGTTTATGGCTGGCCCGACATGAAAGCCGTGCGGGTGAGCGTCGATACCTCCAAGCCGTGGGTCTTCGGATTTGAGCCCGTCTACGCGCCGCAGAGCTCCGTCTCTCCGAACAAAGACGACGAATAGCAGGCTCAACTGGCGTTAACTTGCGTGCTTGCTCAGGGTTTTTTCGCGAAAACTCGTGACCGCGCCTACGATGAATTTGTCGTCATCAATCAAAGGGGCAATGTTCACGATGACGACAACTCGCGACCCGTCAGGGCGCTGGATCTGCATCTCCGCGTCGTGGACGCCTGACACCCTGCCGGCAAGCACGTCGGCCATTGGATAATGAATGTAGTGCATGTACCTGCCATCCGTTCGGTACAGCATGTTTGACCCGCAGAACTGCTCGTCAGTTTCTCCCATGGCCGGCTCGCGGCCCCAGAGCGCAAGAGCTCGCTTGTTGTAGTAGGTGATGACTCCTGCGGCATCGCAGGCATAGACGGCAGAACGTTCGGACCCGGAATCGATCAGGTCTTGATAGCGTTCGCGGCTCTTTTTCAGCTCGTCCCACGTCGGGTAAGCCGAGTACTCGCCTGATTCGCCATTTATTTCTGCGAAAGGTGATGGGTTCATGAAGCCCTCACAGATTGTTCCCCATGCGCGCGAATTACTTGAGCGCGACGATATGCTGCCGCTCTGGCGGGACTCAATCGGTGTCCGTCCTACAAAATGGGGCCCGCCACCTTTCGATAGCGGGCCCTCACGCGTAGCTCTCTGCGGGCGCTACTTGAGGCGCTTGCGCAGGGGGTTCTCGCAAAAGCTGCAAAATGCCCCGGCAACGATTCCGTTGTCATCTATCAGCGGGGCAATGTTCACGATGACGACGACGCGCGAGCCGTCGGGCCGCTGGATGTGTACTTCAGCGTCATAGATGCCCGCGACCTTGCCGGCAAGCACATCGGCCATCGGACTCTGATCATGCGGCAGATACCTGCCGTCGAGTCGGAACAGCATGAGCGATCCACAGAATCGCTCACAGGTATCCCCCATGATCGGCTGGCGGCCCCAAAGGTCAGCAGCCCGCTTGTTGTAGTAGGTAATGAGTCCAGTGGCGTCGCAGGAATAGATGCCAGTGGAATCAGAATTCAGGAGCGCCTGGTAGCGCGCGTCGCTTTGCTGCTGTCGCTGACGTCGGCCAGACATGACCGATTGCTCGCCGAACTCGCCCCGGGCGCTAAAGTATTGTGATGGGTGCATGAGACCCCCACGGGTTGTTGTAGGACCCCCGACCAACGGTGGCTACTTTGCGACCGGATTTACCGGTTCGTCTGTCCGATAGCGTACGGACGACCTGAATTATTGCAGGGCCCCCGGCCGAGGGCGCCGGGGGCAGCGACCCGCCGGAGGCCGTCCCTCCTACGCTCCTGGCTCACTCTGCCAGCGCCTCACCAGACGAACGAATTCGCCCATCGATTCTCCGTGCTCGACGAGGACTTGATGTGCCTCCGTAACTGCCGAGACGAGTTCATCTGCAGTATTGGCGTCGTACAGTTTCGCCCGGCTCGTCACGAGTTCTTGGCACGCGTCGTCCATGTACTCACAAAGCGCCGCGCGGGGCATGACCAATTGATCCGTAGTTGGCTTTTGCTCAGGAAAAACAGGTCCATTGCTCATTTTCTAACACTCCGTTTCTTGGCTTTTGGCGGTTGGTGTTTGACAAGCAAGTCATCTACAGCTTCACGCATCAATACCGAACGCGGGATTCGCGTGCGGGTGGCAAGCTCATTCAAGTTATCGAGCTTGTCGGCATCCAGATTTGCAAGTATTCCTGGTCGCGTCGTCTTTCCCATATGGGCTTATATAAGCTTAGTCACAATCGCCGTCAAGGGGGTCTGGAGCAAGTGCATTGCACCTGCCCCACGTCGCTCTGAAGGCCAAAACGGAGGTCGAGAGGGTCCCCTAAGTAGTGGATTTTCCTTGGGGTGGAGCGAGCCGCCACGCGGCTCGCTCTCGTCGAGGCCTCCCCCTACTTGTCGAGGATCGGCCGGAAGCCGCCCCAGAACATGCGCTTCCCATCGAAAGGCATCTTTTCGGGATCGGGCTGCATGCGCTTGTCTTCCATGATCTTGGGCCAGGCAGCGTCGCGGGTCGCCTTGTCGGGCCATTCGACGAACGAGAACACCACGTTCTCGCCTTCCTTGGCCTTCACGGCGCGCCTGAAATCCGTGACCTCGCCATTGGGCACGTCGTCGCCCCAGGCTTCGACGACTCGGGTGGCGCCATATTCCTTGAACACGTCAGCCGCCTTGACTGCCATCTCCCGATAGGCCTGCTTGTTGCCTTTGGGGACAGGCACTACGTAACCGTCGGCATATCCCGCGGATCCGGGACCGGCCTCGTCGACGATCGAATCGAAGCCGCCAAAGATCACGCGCTTGCCGTCGAACGGCATGTCCGAGAACATCTCCTTCATGCGCGGGTCGTCCTTCATTTTCTTGTTGGCGGCCTCGTAAGTCGCCTTGTCGGGATACTCCATCCAGGACAGAACGACGGTCTCGTCGTCCTTGGCCTGTACCGCACCCTGGAAATCGGTCACCTTGCCCTTTGGAACATCGTCGCCCCAGGCTTCAACGACGCGTTTGACGCCGAACTGCTTGAAAAACTGCACGGCCTTCGACGCCTGATCGCGGTACTTGTCCTTGTTGGCGGTCGGCACCGGTGTCACAAATCCTTGGACGTAGTTCATCTACTTTCTCCTCCGTTGGCGTTAATCGCCTGAATGCGCGTCCGGAACAGCCGGACACGCGCGAATGCCGGTTGCCGTCATCGCGAGCCGACACGATTGCAAAGCTTACAAACTAGCCGACAGCGTGAATGTCGGAGAGTTCCGGATTTTTCCTGGCGCGCTCGTAGGAGCAATCACCCAAGGCGACGTATGTCGGCGGCGACTTCCGCCATGTCGTTGTTGAGCTGATGATCACGACCGTTGAACCGTCGTACAACAGCCTGCGGAATCGCCCTGGCGTAGAGGTCGATGTGCTCGAACGGCACCGTTTCGTCCTCGCTTCCATGATAGGCAAAGACCGGTGTCTGCGCAGGCAGACACTTGCCAAGCTTGGACATGGGCTTGATGTCCTCGCTGGGCCAGCCACCTTCGCCCACGAAGGGAGCCGCGAGCAGAAAAATGCCGCTCAATTCCAGACCAGGTGGCTCTTCGACGAGCGTATTAATCAGGATCGTCCCGCCGATGGAGTGGCCAACCAGAATGGCTCGATCATCGAGCTTGCTGAACTCTTCCTTAAGAGCAACCTTCCAGCGCGCATACCTGGGGTCAGCTTCGTTCGGCATTTGCGGGTACCGGATTTCATAGTCCGGCCCGAGTTCTCGCCTTAGGTCTTCGACGAGCTTGTTGTCCCAATCGTCATGCGTGCCTTCTGCGCCGCCACCCTGAATGAACAGCACTTGATATGGCATTTATTGCAGACTCCGCAGCACTGAAACGGATTTTCCGCTCCGCTTTTCCTGAAGTCAGGCCCGACAGTTTCGCCTTCAAGACGCGCTGCAAGTGTCCAGAACGCCACGCTTCGAAAACTGCCGGGTTGATGTACGATTTGCGGCACACCGCAGGCGTGTTGTGCAGCTCCTTCGCAACCCTTTGAACGACACTGGCGATCCGGCGATTGCAGGCGCGATCGCTCGGGTGTGGGGGAAGCGGCATTCTTGACAGCAGAACGACAGTCCTCGTCGTGGCTCGCCAGGTGCGAAAGTCCTTGGCCGTGAACTCCCCGCTCATCACCTCGCGCAGGTAGTCGTTAACCTCGACAGAACCGACTGGACAGCGCTGGCCGTCATCGTCGATGTACTGGAACAACTGTTGGCCCGGCAGCTCGTGACAGCGCCTCACGAGGCGCGCCAGTCGTTTGTCATCCACGACGATCTCGTGCTGCACGCCACCCTTTCCACGGAACCGCAGCAGAGCCCGGCCGTCGCGGATGAACTTCACATGGCGGTTGCGCAGCGTCGAAAGTCCAAAGCTGTTCTGGCGGGCGTATTCGGGATTGCCGATACGCGCTCGGGTGCTGTCGAGCATGCTGACGATGACGGCAAGCACTTTCTCGCGAGGCAGGCCAGGGAGGGCGAGATCGCGCCGCAGGCGTTTGCGGAGTTTGGGCAATGCGCTGCCGAAATCGATCATGCGATCGAACTTGGCTAGATCGCGTACCGCGCGCCATCGCGGATGGTAACGGTATTGCTTGCGACCACGGGCATCCCTTCCCGTGGCCTGAATATGGCCGCGCGGGTGCGTGCAGATCCACACATCTCGGTATGCAGGTGGAACTGCCAGGGAAACGATGCGCCGCAGCTCCGCCTTGTTGCGCAGAATCCGGTTATCAGGGTTGAGGTAATAGAAACCCGACCCTCTGCGGCGCCGGCGAATCCCCGGATCGCTGTCGCTGACGTAGATGAGGCCTGTGGCGGCGGCTGATTTCGCCCCCTCCCGAGCGGCACTGGTCTTTTTCACGGGCCCACTTCTATATTGCTGGACGCGAATGCGATGTCGGCGTCGTCCGACGCGCGGCCCGGAATTGACTGCATCTGTCTTCGCCCACCGACACGCGGATTGTCAGCCCCGGGTTCAACGGGCCAACATCGATGCAAACAGAGGAGATGCAAACATGGCTTCTGTCCGTTATATCGTGAACGACGTTGACGAATCAGTGCCCTTCTACCGTGACCGTCTGGGTTTTTCCGTCGCGAAGCACAACCCAGGAAAGTTCGCGGCGCTGCAACTAGATGATTTACACCTTTTTCTCAACGCGCCGGGCGCCGGCAGCGCTGGCAAGGCTGGAGGTAATCCCAAGCCAGGCGGGTGGAGCAGATTCATGATCGTGACGAAGACACTCGACAGCATGATCGACGAGTTACGCAACGCGGGAGCAACCTTCCGCGGTGATGTCGCCGAAGCAGGAGCGGGGCGGCAAATCCTCCTTCAAGATCCATCTGGTAACGTCGTCGAGCTGTTTGAATACGCAGATCGCTCGAGTTGACCCGGAGGAGTAGTTACTCGAAGGCATCCTCCGGGTCAGCGACTGCCGCTACGCAGCTGATTGCATTCCGCTATTTGTCGGCAAAGTCCGCCTCGCCAAAAATCTGACGAATCTCAATCACGTCGCCTTCGTCGGCGGGGCACCGCAGCGCCCACTCCACAAGCTGTTCTTTCGAGTCGGCTTCGACGTGCCAATAACCGCCCAGCACTTCTTTCGTTTCGATGAATGGGCCGTCAGTCACCGTCGGCTTCCCTTTGCCGAACGAAACACGCGCGCCGGTGCTGAGGGGATGAAGGCCGTTCAATGACAAGATTGTGACGGCCTTACCCAATTCCTCGTTAAAGCGGGTCATCTCTTCAATCTGCTTTGGGTCGGGCAGAAAGCCCTCCAACTTCTTGTTGCCCCTGTAAACGTTCGGGATCATCAGCATCATGAATTGCATGGATTTTCTCCTTGGTGTGCGTGTGGGTTCTACACCCTTAGTCGCTTGGCGTTACCCAAATTCGACACACACGAAGCTAAACCAGCCGCACGCTGGCCAAGGACCTCGGCCACTGAGTCCTGATTAAGAGTCAGGACTGCCAGTGCGACGGCCCCCAATGACAGCGCAGACTTCCGAGCGAAGGACATCATTCGACCCGACTATTGGCTCCAGTGAATCTCGCCGCGCAGTGGGTACAAACTTCCTTCGCAATGTTGTTCGAATCGCAGGTTGATCGCGGTTAGCGTCGCTCCGGCGTAGGTCACACTATCAACTACGAACCAGTCGGTTATGGTGTTGCAGCCACGTGATTCGCCGTACCAGTCCATGCCTCCCTTCGTCGGGTTGTGGGACCCGGAGCGTTGCAGATCGCCGTAGTATCCGGCTTCGAGGCGGCTCAGCTGTGACCAGCCAATCCTCGTGGCTGAGGAGCATGCCCGTTGATCCGTGATGTGGATCAAGACAAGATTCAGGATTATGGAAACCGCCGCGCCGCGGCTCCTGCTCGCGTGGTTAATCGTAATCGGCATTGCGCACTCAAACTCTGCGCGGGCCGCGCCGCCGGAGGAGTACCCAACCTTGTGGGAGGCCCCGCCAGGCGATGCAATCGAATTGGAGACTGCGGGTTTCGCCAAACTGCTGTGTTCGGTGCTGTTCATCACTGGGCGCAGCCTCGCGGCGGCGATCGAGGAAGATGGTTCCTTCGTAATACCACCGCAGGCGCGGCGCGCGGCGCAGGCGGCGAAGGTGGACTGGAAGGAGCGCAGCGTGAGCCTAACGCTGCCGAACGGAGTCACGCGCACTGCAAGGGAATTCGCCGATCAGGGCTGCGTGATCCTGCCGCGCGGACGCAACGATGTGTTCTTCACGCCGAGGCGGCTTAACTCCACGCTGCCGGATGCCACGACCCAGCGCTGGCCGATGGGCGATCTGCTCCCCGCAGCGCCGCTGCCCGCGGATGTCGATGTAGCAAAGCTTACGCAAGCGGTGGAGGCCGCGTTCGATCCGCCTGAGGCGCTCACCGCGGCGTTCGTCGTCGCCTGGCGCGGCCGGATAATTGCCGAACGCTATGGGAAAGGTATAGATCACACGACCCGCCTGCCCAGCTGGTCGATGGGAAAGAGCGTCACCGCTACGCTGATCGGGCAGCTGGTGCTCGACGGCACCTACGACCTGTGGAAGCCGGCCCCGGTCGCGGAGTGGCAGGGCAAGGGCGACCCACGCGGCGCGATCCGCATCGCGGACTTGATGCGCATGTCAGGGGGTTTGCGCTTCGTCTCCTCATCGGACCCGGACTACGATCCCGCGCGCGGATATGCCGATCACGATTACATCTACACCGGCGCCATCGATACCTTTCGCTGGGCCGTGACACGCCCGCCGCAGTGGCCGGCGGGCACCGTCGGACGCTATCGCAACGCGGACCCTCTGGTGCTGAATTACCTCATTAAGCAGGCAGCCATCGCACGCGGCGAAGACTATCTCGCCTGGCCGCAGCGCCATCTGTTCGACCGCCTCGGCATGCGCCGCATGGTCCTGGAGACCGACCCCTACGGCAATTTCGTGTTGACCGGCTACGACCTCGGCTCGGCACGCGACTGGTTGCGCCTCGGCATGCTCTACCTACAGGACGGTGTGTGGAATGGCGAGCGGCTGCTGCCGGAAGGCTGGGTCGAATTCGTGCGCACTCCGGCGCCCGCCTGGGATGAGCCGGAGTACGGCGGCCTGTTTTGGCTGAACCGTACAGGCATGTGGCCGGTACCGAAGGACGCGTACTACATGTCGGGCGCCGGCGGCCAAACCACCATCATCATTCCCACGCACGATCTGGTCGTAGTGCGGCTTGGCCACTACAAAGGTGAGGAGCGCGCGACGAAGTCGCTGGCGCGTGCACTGGAGCTGCTACTCGGGGCGGTGCCGCAGGCGCGTGCGGAACGCGCACTGTAGTGGAAAATAAAGCGGCCGGGTTTCCCCGGCCGCCTATCGATGCGAAGCCAGTCGGTATTAGGACGACGGCTGCTGGGACGACTGCGAAACGTGCGAAATCGCTTCCTGCAACTTCGCCGCGCCCTCCGCGGCCTTGCCCTCAGAGCAGAGCTTCTCGCCCTCGTCGCGGGCGGCCTTGGCGGCGCTCATCTGCTCAGCGGTCGCAGTGGCAGCAACCTGGTCAAACTGTGCCTGGAGTGACGCACAGTCCGAAGAACCCTGCGGAGCAGCCGTTTCCTGCGCAATCGCGGGGCCAACGGCGAGCGCGGCGCTCGCGATCAGAATGTGACGAATCTTCATTGCAAACTCTCCTTCAAACGTTTCGCCGGACTCGGCAGTGCAATGAAACACCATCGCGCAGGCACGAACCAATCGTGCCGTCTGTCTCAAGAGACAGGAGATTGTCTGACGTCATTCGGGGTTCGTCTGACATTCGAAATGGCTAGCTTCGCGGCTCGTACCGCATCGCCACCACCCCCGAGCCAAACTCCAGCCGGCTCACGAGCTTCAAGTCGACACGCTTTGATAAGCCCGCGAACAACGTCGGCCCATGGCCTGCTAGCCTCGGATGCACGACGAACTCGTACTCATCGATCAATCCCAGCTCCGCCAGCGCTTGCGGGAGCTTCACGCCCCCCACGAACAGTCCCTTGCCCGACTCCCGCTTGAGCTGCTGAACGGCCTTCCCCAGATCCCCGCGCACCAGCTCCGCGTTCCAATCGACGTAATCCAGGGTGCTCGACACCACGTACTTCTTTGCTGCGTCGATCGTACGGGCGAAGGGCTCCATCCAAGGTTCCATCCAATCAGGCCTCGCTCCCGTGCGCACCGGCGCCCGCCACGCTGCCTCCATCATTTCGTAAGTCACCCGGCCAAAGAGAAGGGCATCGGCCCGGCCGAAGTTCTCGACGGCGTGACGATGTATATCGTCGTCTGCGACCATTTCACGATGATCGCAGCACCCGTCCAACGTGACGTTGATGGAATACCGAAGAGGTTGCATTACGTGCTCCTTAAGATGGGGGAAGACTATTGATCCCGGCAATCGCAGGCAACTACCAATAAAATGAGTGAGGATCTCGAGCGTCGCCGGGACGAGCGTCGATGACCGCAGTAGCGTTTAGGTGGGTATTGGTCGGCTATGCTCAATTTTTCTGATATCTCAATTCGCCGTGGCACACGGGTACTGTTCGAGAAGGCCACCTTCAATCTGTATCGTGGCGAAAAAATCGGCATTACCGGCGAAAACGGCAGCGGCAAATCGACGCTACTGGCGTTAGTGCGTGGCGAAGTCACGCCCGAAACCGGCAGCTTTGATATGCCCGGAAATCTGGCCGTGGCGCATGTCGCACAGGAACTGAGCGCCAGCGGCGAGCGAGCAATTGAATTCGTACTGGATGGCGACGCCGAACTGCGCGCGATTGAACAACAGATTGCCGCCGCAGAAGCCGCCGACGATGGCCACCGCCTTGCCGAACTATATGGTCACTATGATGCCATCGGCGGTTATCACGCCCGCAGTCGCGCCGCCACGCTGTTGCATGGACTGGGCTTTTCCACCAGCGATGAACAACGCGCAGTACGTGATTTTTCCGGCGGCTGGCGCGTGCGCTTGAACGTCGCACAGGCATTGATGTCTCGCTCCGATCTGCTGCTGCTGGATGAACCCACCAATCACCTGGATCTCGACGCCGTACTTTGGTTGGAACAATGGCTGCAGGATTATCGCGGCACATTGTTGTTGATCGCGCACGATCGCGACTTTCTCGATCAGATATGCAATCGAATTGTGAATATTGAACAAGGCAAGGTCGATGTTTATCGCGGCAACTACTCCGCCTTTGAAGAAGCGCGCGCCGCCAAGCTGGCACAGGTTCAGGCGATGTATGTGCGCCAGCAACGCGAAGTCAAGCATATTGAATCTTTCATCAATCGTTTTAAGGCGCAGGCCAGCAAGGCGCGGCAAGCACAAAGCCGCATCAAAGCGCTGGAACGCATGCAGCGCATCGCACCGGCGCATGTTGATACGGAATTCACCTTTTCGTTTCTTGAACCGTACAGACTGCCGCGTCCACTGCTGACCATCGAAGATCAGGCCGCTGGCTATGGCGAAGTCGCAGTAGTTGGAAACATGAGCTTCACCATTTCACCAGGCGCACGCATTGCCTTGCTGGGCCACAACGGCGCGGGCAAATCCACCGTCATCAAGCTACTGGCGGGTGAACTGCCCGCACTGAGCGGTGAACGCGTGGAAGCCAAAGACTTGCGGATTGGTTACTTTGCGCAACATCAGCTGGAACAGCTCAAGGAAGGAGAATCGCCCTTACAGCACCTGCGCGCCATGGGCGGTCCCGCAGCGGTCAAAGCCACCGAACAGGAACTACGCGACTTTCTTGGCACTTTTGGCTTTCGTGGTGATCGCGTATTTGAAGCCATTGGCCCATTTTCCGGTGGCGAGAAAGCGCGCCTGGTACTGGCACTGTTGTCCTATCTGCGCCCCAATCTGCTATTGCTGGATGAACCCACCAATCACCTCGATCTGGAGATGCGTCAGGCATTGGCGCGTGCACTGCAGGACTATTCTGGCGCCGTGCTGATGGTGTCGCATGATCGGCATCTGCTGCGCACCGTGATTGACGAGTTTTATATCGTTGCCGCTGGCCGTGCCACATCCTTCGATGGTGATCTGGACGATTACGCCAAGTGGGCTGCCGACAATCCAAGAGATGCTATAGAGAAAACGGTGAAAGCCATCAAGGCCACACCCGCGGCAGAGCCAAGAGCGACGCGAAAGCAGGCTGATGCGGAGCAACGCAATCGCAGCTCAGCACTGAATACCGAGCTTGCCAAACTGGATCAACAACTCGCCAAGCTGCAACAGCAGCAACGAGAGATTGAGTTGGATCTATCCACCGCAGATATCTACGACGCCGCCAACAAGTCGCGCCTGCGTGAACTGCTTGTGCAGCAAGCCAAGTTGAAGCATGAACTGGACAAAGTCGAAGCCAACTGGCTGGAAGTTGCTGAATTACTGCAACTGCTTCAGCAGCCCATCTCATGAAGATGTCGGAGCGGCCTCCGGCTGACGCGTTGCGTGCTCCGCGGCCCACGCCAGTGCATAGTCGGCGATCTCCTCCCACTTTTGCTCGGCAGGCATGAGATGCGAGCGTCCCGGAAATTCCTTGATCTCCGTGATCGTGTTCGACTTGTAGTGTTTCGCGTTCGAGCGTTGGACCGCGGGCGGCATCAAATGATCTTCGCTCCCCGAGATGAAGAGAAGGGGCGCGCGGGCGTCATTGTGGTAGTCCACCGCAATCGCCTGGGGGCCAGGAATGAAATTCGCCAGCACGCTGTCCCAGAAAATGCCCCCTGATGCCGGGACGTGGTAGCGGTCGTACGCAGCGCGTGCGTCCGCTTCGTCAAATGTGTTCGTGAACACGTAGCGCCATTGCTCGTACGTGAACGGCACTGCCCTGTGCCGATTCGCAGGATTCTTCAGCACCGGGAACGTCGATTTGAGCTGCGAAAGCGGCGTGACGCGCACACCTTCGGTAGGCGCGGAGTTGATCGCCACACCCACCGCCCCATAGCCATGATCGAGCAACAGCTGCACAAACGCGCCACCCGCCGAATGACCAATGAGGATCGGTGGCGCGTCGAGTCGCTCAACAACGAGTTCGAGGTGCGCCATGATCGCGGGAACCGTGAGACGTTCGACCGGCGAAGCATCGCGGTTGAGGGCCTCGACCTCGACTTCGAACCCGGGATACGCTGGAGCGAGCACGCGGTAGCCTTGGGCTTCATAGCGTGTGATCCAGTGCTCCCAGCTTCGCGGCGTCACCCAGAAACCATGAACCAGTACGATCGTGTCGGGCCGTTTCGATTGCGCGGACATGATGCATCTCCTTCACCGACTTGCCTGCCGGCGGCGATATCGTCTGCAAGCTCAGTGCGCGGCCGATCTCACACCGTCAGCGGCCTTCTCGATCAGCGCGGCCACAGCTTCTGGCTTGGATACGTAAACGGCGTGACTGCCTTTTTCCTCGACTACCGTCGAGCCCGCGCGCTTCGACATGAAGTGCTGGGCCGGCGGCGGGATCATCTTGTCGTCGGTGGCGACGAGGTACCAGCTCGGCTTTGCCTTCCATGCGGGCTTGGTGATCGTGCCGCTGAGGGCCTCGACGCCCCATGGAACTTGCGAATCGGCCATGAACGAGGCCTTGTCTTCCTCGACGTCGGCCGCGAATGATTCCCAGAACTTCGTCTTGTCGAGAGCCAGATAGCCGTTTTCCGGAGGCAGTATCGGCGGCACGGACGCGCCGGGTGGCGGATCCTTGATCAGGGCGGCCACCGATTCCCCTGCGTCCGGAGCAAAGGCAGCAATATAGGCAAGACCCGCGACTTTGGGATCATTGCCTGCCTCCGTAATTACGACTCCACCATAGGAATGACCAACAAGTAGTACGGGCATGTTCTGCGATGCGAGGACGCGTTTCGTGGCTGCCACGTCTTCGGCCAGCGATGTGGTCGTGTTCTGCACGATACTCACGTTGTAGCCGTCCTTCTTCAGGATCTTGTACACACCCTCCCAGCCGGAACCGTCCACAAAGCCTCCGTGAACGAGAACGACTGCGACAGACTTTGCGCCAGTACTTTCAGCCATGGTGATCTCCTTTCTCCAGTCAACGTGCCGATCAATTTGGTGGGTGGCGGCTATGCTTCCGAGTCAATACTTTAGCTCCTTCAAGCGGCAGATGTGATCGGCCAGCCAGCCACATGCGGCCGCTGACGAAAACCTCAGCAGCGTCAGAGTATTTGCGATTGATTCCTAGAACTCTCCGCAGGCAGAAATAGATCGTTTGCAGCCCCGACGTGCTGTTAGCAATTATCGCAACAGGACCAAAGCTAGGACCACAACGAAAGATACGACCGAGATCGCCATAGCGACGAGGCACAGTCTTCCCAATTTATCGCGTTGCAATTGAGCACGACTTGCAGCTTGCTCCAGCGCGGCAACCACCTCCTTCAGTTGCACAGCCAGTTGCCGAATTTGCTCCGCATTGCTTGATGCTGCCGTTTGAAGCTCCGAGATCTGTTGGTTCAGTAGATCTGTCTGACTGGGTAGAGCCTCAACCTTCTTCCGGGTGAACGCGGGCTTTACGACCCCCATGATCGTATCCAGGTTGGTAAGGACTAGCTTTCCGACGGCGAGCCACGGTACGGCCATAGATGACTCCTAAAGTCCGAGTTGAGCACCTTTAGCCTCGCTCCGACAGCGCGGCGGCGAAAGCAAGCCAAGTGCGTGTCACGCCCAGGGCGCGGCTGGCTGGATGCACGGACTCGGCCTCGCAAGCGAAAGCCAATTTCAACCCCGAAGCCACTGCCAGCGCCACTACATCCTCGCGGCGCGAGGGATAACAGCCCGGTTCGTCGGGCCCATGACGCAGTGACAGGATGAGGAAGCCGTCCGGCGCGACCAGTCGCGTGAGATTCGGCATGGCGCGCGCGCGCTCCTCGTCGCAGAGATGCTGCCACACGGCGCAAAGGATTACGCGGTCGAACACTTCGCCGCGCGCAAGCGTGTGCTCGAGGTCCGGCAAGGCGTCGCCGACCCACTCGATTCGAGGCGAAGGATGCAGCGCCATGCCGGCGGTGCGGAAGTACCTCGTCGGCTCGACCGCCAACACGCTGTGACCTTGCGCAGCAAACCAGGCCGCATCGCGCCCCGTGCCCGCGCCGATATCGGCGAAGCGCGATGGCAGCGCGGGCAAGAGGTGCGCAACGTGCGCATACACTTCGGCTGAAGAGACTTCTTCGAACGATTCGAACAGGCGCTCCGCGTCATCCGCATATTCTTCAAGCACGCCGGTGGGATTCATTGCGCCAATGAACTATCTTAATTTTTCGAGCGCGGCTTCGAGCCGCTCACTATCCGTCACATATAGCGTTTGGGACTGCTCCAACTGGCCCAGCACCATTTCGGCAATGTAAGTGTTGAGTTCGGCGCGGTTCAAGATTTTGATACGTTCGCGTTGACGGTCGATGTGCGACTGTAATTCATGCGTCCGCCTTACGGCGTGCGCCAATTGTTCGAGCATCAGAAAGCGGTCCGTTGCTGCTATTGAGTCCATGAAGCGGTGACCAGAACACTAGCTGTGATCCTATAGTCCGAAGGCCCGTCCCAACGGTCTAGCCTAGAAACTCGTCAGAATTTGTAGGATTGCGGGGACGCGCTCACGCGTCCCTTGTCGAGACTGGGTGTTGATGCCTGACCCGTCCGCCGCGAGTCGCCCGCAGCTATTTCATCGCGATCACGTGCTCCACGAACTGATCGACGGCGATCTCGGTGCCCTCATAAAAGCCCGACGCCTTGTTTGTCTCGAGGTCCGCTTCATTCCGGTGCAGCGCCGTGAAGACGTAGCGAGTGCCGGTTCCCACGGTTTCCATCGTCATGATGGCGGTGATCGGAATGTCGTCAAAGACAGCCGGACGATAGCCGGGGAACAACATGGAGGTCCAGACAAGTCGCTCCATCGGAATGACTTCCAGGATACAGCCGAGGTTTGGAGAGTCCTGACCGTCTTCCGTTGCGATGTCGATGCTGATGATGCCGCCCGGTCGCACGTCCATTTCGGCTCGCGACACACGACCCCAAGGCTTGGGCATGTACCACTCCTTGAGATGCTCCGGTTTCGTCAACGCTTCCCAGACGAGCCGCGTGGGAGCGTCGATGAACCGTTCGATAGCGAAATCAAGTTTCGGATTGAACGTGAATTGCTTGCTCATGATTCTGATTCCTTCTCCTTGAGTTGTTTGACGTATTGGTCGAACCGGTCCAGTCGGGCTTCCCACAGCTGACGACGCGCGGTCAGCCAGTCTTCAACGACCTTGAACCGTTCGGGTGCGATCTCATACGTCCGCACTCGCCCGCGCTTTTTCGACCTCACCAGTCGGCTCTGTTCGAGCACCGAGAGGTGCTGCACGAACGACGGGAGTTGCATGTCGAACGGTGCCGCCAGTTCGCTGACGGTGGCTGGTCCGACAGACAGTCGCTCCAGGACTTTCCGCCGAGTCGGGTTGGACAAGGCGTGAAAAACTTCGTCAGCGGCTGCGGATTGAACCATTTCCGATACCATCCAAATGCCCGGGTTATCCGATCTGACCGAGGGATTCTACAGCCGTGTAATACTTCTGTAAATACCTAAGTATTGCCATCGGCTCGAATGGTGGCCAGCGGCGGAATCGAACCGCTGAACGCGTCGAATAGCTACCGGCCCGGCCGTGCTTCGCCCAGCTCGACGGCCAGACGATGGATGTGATCCAGGCCGCGATAGAACGCCGCGACCGGCAATCGTTCGTTGAGCCCGTGCGCGAACATTTCGCTGGGCTTGGTGAACAAGCCGGAGCTCGCGAACGTCGGAATGCCCGCCGCGCGATAGACCTTGCCGTCCGTGCCGCCGGATTCCAGGTAGGGAACGACCATCACGCCGGGATAGTCTGCATGCACCGCCCGCGTGATCGCGGCCATCACATCCGGTCGCATTTCCGAGACCGGGCTGGCTTCGGGCTTCCCGCGCACTGTGACCTTCACTTCAGGGTCGGCGATGGCCGCAACAAGTGCATCGCGCACCGCTTCAACGGCGACGCCCGGGAAAATACGGCAGTTGACGGCAGCCTTGGCTGTCTGCGGCAATGCGTTCTCTGCGTGACCGGCGTCCAGCATCGTGGCAACGCACGTGGTGCGCGTCGTGCCGACGAACTCCGGTGACTTCGCCAGCGTATCGGCGGCGCGATGCATCGGTCGGGTCGGCAGCAAATTTCCGCAACGCCTCGCCCAGCGGCCCCGACTGCGCCTTGCCGACTGCACCGAGATAGGCACGAGTAAGGTCGTTGGCCATCACCGGAAAGCGATATGCCTCGACCTTCTCGAGCGCATGAGCGAGCTGGTAGATCGCGTTGTCACTGCGCGGACGCGAACTGTGCCCACCGGGATTGGTGACGATGACGTCGAATGTCGCGAACGTCTTTTCGGCCCCCTGCACGAGATAGATGAGCGGCTTGCCGGACGTCTCATCCAGGATCCCGCCGCCGGCATCCGTGTTGATGGCGAACTCGGCATTCCTGACCCACGGGTGCGCCGCGATCTGCCGGGTCGTGTTCATGCCCGTCTCTTCATCGCCGACGAAGGCGAACACGAGCTCACGCGCGGGCTGCATCTTCTCGGCTTTGAAGCGAAGGATCGTCGACACGAGTGCGACGACGCCTGCCTTGTTGTCCGAGGTGCCGCGTCCGTAGAAGTTGCCGTTCTCCTCAATCAGTTCGAAGGGACTGCGCTCCCACTCTTCGCGGCGCGCATCGACGACATCCATGTGCGCTGAGAACAGGATGGGCCGGCCTTGCTTTCGTCCAGGCAACCGCACGATGAGCGCACGCTCGCCCTCTTCGTCGAGCGTCGCGATGTCCGCTTCCGGTACGCCGCCGGCCTTCAGTACCTCGACCAGATAGGCAACCATCGCCGGCGTCTGCTTCTGGCCGGCCGCCGTCCGGAACGAAATGACTCGCGCGTAGATCTCGCGCGCTTTCACTTCGTGTGCCGCGGTCTGTGCGGCTGCAGGAGCAGAGAACACGGCTGTCATTGCAGCCACCAACGCAATCAGTTTCTTCATTCGTCGCGCCCCGTGTGAGACTGGCAGAAAGGATACTCGATTCACGAGTGCGGGTTCGCATCGTGGCCTTGATGGTCAGCCCGGAGCGATCGACCGCCCGGAGGTCGGCGGAATCGAGCCACGGCATATGATGGTGGCCAAGGGAGGAATCGAACCGCCCGCGCAGGCAGCGTGGCTAGTTCCCGAAACGGAAATCCTGGCCCCGGGGGGCCGGATCAGTTGAAGATAGCGTCCGACAGAACGTCGGCAATCACCTGGGTGGCGACCGCAACGAGCAACAGCCGGCCGTCAACAATGACCCGTTCATAGCCATCGCGAACCGGTGGCAACCTTTGGATCAAGTCGTTGGGTAGCTGTTGCTTCGCGATCCCCGGCGGCAGTGGCTTGCCGCGGGTGAGGTTCTTCGCGATTCCCGGCGGCAGCGGCTTGCTTTTCTGCTTTTTCTGCTGCCCTTTGCCCGCGTCGTCGTGATGTTGCGCGTAGTAATCGTGGATGATTGCAATCTCGTCCTTGCTGAAGACGACGGTGAGATCCGCCGCAGCGGGCACGGTCACCGCCAGCGAAGCGGCGACCAGCGCAAGGGCCTTTGAGCGAAAACCCATCGACGTTCCCCATCGCAATTACGAGTCTTCTGATTTTGGGGGACGAGAACCGCCTGCGAACGTGACTCCGCTCACAAATCGGTGAGTCGAAGGACCGAATCGCGGCGCTTTGCTCGTGCATTGAAACGTGCATTTGTGTCAAGAGTCACGTTTCGCGCGAATCATTGCTGCAAGCATTGGCACGTTCGCAGGGCACGTTTAACGAGTCACTCTCCAGCATGCGGCGAGGCTAGGTCCATGAAAACGTTCATAGTCATAGTGAGCACTCTCTTGTTCGCGGCCTGCAGTTCCGTCGGCCAAAAGGTCGCCTCAGGCATAAACAATACTCATCTCAAAGGTACCGTCGGTAAGCCGTACGCCGAGGTGATGTACGAGCACCCGGACTTCGGCAAGCTGATCGGCCGCGAGAAACTGAATAGCGGCGACGAGGTCATGAAGCACGTCGGCGACTTCGGAACTGAATCAAGCAACTTTGGCGGGGTGTATGGCAAGCAGAAACAGAACGCCCGCGTCGTCTATTTCCTTGTAGACACGAAAGGCGAAATCAAGGACTGGGCCACCGAGTTCTACCAGGCCGGCTCGGCCAATTGCTGGGTCGGAGTTTGCGGCGGAGCCAAGAACGAACAGGTGCCTTTCGAGGAACTCGACAGGATCGTGAAAACGTCATCGGGAAGTTCAATTGAGTCGTGGCGCTCAGGTAGCTGAGCGCACACGTTCCTCTCAGAATGTTGCATCCCGTGCGCGAATTCATTCGCAACACGTTCAGTCGACAGAAGTTGCAACAACTGTGCGTCAATACCGCACTCAGCAATTTTGTCGGCTACGCCGCCGGTTCGCTCGTGATGGTGCTGACAACCTATCATTCAGTCGAGCGCAGGGCGCTCAAGAACCTGTTCGGAATCTTGCCGCGAAAAGAAGTGGTCGTGCACCGGCTGCCAGAGTGGCTTGAATGGACACTGGCCGTGCTCCTCGGCTATCTCGTCATGGAGTTGGTACGGCACATCATTCAGAACAACAAGTACCTACGTTTAATCGATGGGTCCGGGCGGGAAATGGCATCTGGCGATTGTAAACAGCGAACTAAGACCGGATGACCCCGCCCACCTAAGTTATTGGGCAAGTCCGAAGAAGCCTGGCTGCGAGCAGGAACGCATGCAGGCAG
The DNA here is from genome assembly GCA_963706895.1 of uncultured Gammaproteobacteria bacterium. GTDB lineage: Bacteria > Pseudomonadota > Gammaproteobacteria > Steroidobacterales > Steroidobacteraceae > SCUD01. The sequence continues at coordinate 689,620 of CAVPNV010000006.1, forward strand.
CTTACCGATTGGCCTGCCCGATCGATCGTCGTGGCCATTGCCGTTCTCCTGTGAGCGCGCGGATGCGCGCAGCCGTCCCTGATGTTACTCGCGGTGTACCGAGGCTCGAAAGCGGCCTTGAAAGCCGCCGCGTACAATCACGCCGGTGATGGGGAGCAGAACCTGATGACTACGCTTTTGCTGACCCTCGACCTCCTCGGCACATTCGTCTTTGCGCTTGCCGGCGCAACCGCGGGTGCCCGCCGTCAGCTGGACGTCTTTGGTATCGCGGTCCTGTCATTTGCCACTGCTTGCAGTGGTGGGATCGCTCGCGACGTCTTCATCGGCGCCTTTCCCCCGGCGGCACTAAGTGACTGGCGATACACGGCCGCGTCGCTGCTTGCCGCGATCGTTGCGTTTCGATGGCATTCGCTCATCGAGCGCATGCACAGTCCAGTGCGAGTATTCGATGCCGCCGGGCTCGCGCTGTTTGCGGTGACCGGCACGCACAAGGCGCTTGCCTTCGGCCTTCATCCGATGATGGCGGCGCTGCTTGGCATGCTGACGGCAATTGGTGGCGGCATCGTGCGCGACGTGTTGCTGGCCAGGATCCCCGTGGTGCTGCGCTCGGACTTGTACGCGGTGGCGGCTCTGGCGGGAGCCGCCGTGGTCGCGATCGGTGGCAAGATCGGCCTGTCTCCCGTGGTTACGGCGATTGCCGGCGCCTTTCTGTGCTTCGCGCTGCGCATGGTGGCGATTAAACGCGGGTGGCAACTTCCGAGGGCGAAAGGCGCTGATGACGATGCCGGCGAAGTGTAAGTTGCCCGATGTCCATCGCCTTGCCAAAAATCCCCAAGCGATGTCAGAGCGGCGCGCAGCCCCCCGTCAGTAACTATGGTGTGCCGAGTTCCGGTAATGCTCCTCCAAGAGATCGACGCCGAAGTCGCCGTCAAAGTCCCGCCATACCGCGTGAACGTGATTGGCGTTGTTCTGCGTGTTGTCGTATTCGATCAGAAACGTTGGTCCCTGCAGGCGGTAGTAATGTGGCTCGCCGCGCAAGAGCCCACCCATCCACGCGAAGCGAATGCGATCCAGGCCGGCCTCGCGGAGCCGCGCGAGGCGCGCCTCGGCCACAGCCCTCGGCTGGGCCCCGGCGTACTCGTCGATAATGGCGAGCAGCAGGCCGCGCTGCTCGGTGGCGAGATCAGTGAATGCAATGCCGCGCTCCTCCAGGGTCGAGGCCTTCCGCTGGTGCCCCGAGAAGATGTCCGGAGGCGCCGTGGCGCTGATTATCGCTTGCGCAAGTTGCTCTTTTGAGAGGCTCTCGAGCAGCGCACGCGCGAGGTCCTGTTCGGCCGCAAGGACGCGCGTATCCGTGTGCGGGCCGCTGCGCACCGCGTCCGGGTTGCTGCCGAAGAACTGCGGCGTCGGCGCGATTGATCGTCCCCGCACGAAGGTCCAGTTCAGCGAGATGTGATGTCCCTCGAAGCGCCAGCCCCACGTGCCATCCGCCACAGGCTCGCCGAAGATGGAGAAGTAATAGAGATCCGGATCGCGCCTGACCGGGTCCTGCTCAATTTCCGCAAGAACAATCTCCAGTCCCCGGATCGACTCGGCCTTGGTGTAACCCTTCTCGCTCAGCCCCGCGCGCAGGAGGGCCATGGCGGCGCTGCGTTGCGGGGCGGTCATCGCCTTGAGGGGCAGTCCGGCGCGCGGTCTCGGCACAAAGTGCCAGTTGAAGCGCTCCTCACTATCAAACGCAAACCGCGCCTTGGCCCGCTCGTCATCGTCCAGCGAAGCGAGGAAGGCACTGGCCGCCTGCGCTATGTCGGTGGTTGGCGAAGCGTTCGCCGCCGACTCGGAAGCGCCTGCAGCAAAACCGACAAATAGCGCGAGAGCCAACATGCAGTTCTTGACGATCATGTGACCTTCACCGTTTTCTGCGATTGGCCGTCCAGCGTTCGCGTTGAACTGCCTGCGGACACTTGCGGCAGACTGCCATCGGAGGCGATTCTAGACTGCCGACCGCCGTATTGCCGATGTCAGACGTCGAAGCACCACGGAAACAGTGATCGAGAACCCCCTCCCCGAGCGGTCGCATAAACGCGCCCAGAATGGAACTGACAGCCGATAGTTAGTTATCGCTGTCGTTAGATGGAACTCGGCATTCGCGCCGTAAGCGCGGCGCGCTTGCATCTAATTGTTCCAGCGCTGCTTCGAGCCGCTCATTTTCCGCCACGTACAGCGTTTGCGACTGCTCTAATTGAGCCAGTACCAATTCAGCAGTGAGCGTGTTGAGTCCCGCGCGCTTCAAGATCTTGATGCGTTCGCGTTGACGGTTTACGAGGACCTGCACTTCATGCGCGCGCCTTACGGCGTGCGCCAAATGCTCAAGCATCAGAAAGCGGTCCGTTGCTGCAATTGCATCCATGGTCTATTAACTAGACCATGGCGGTGGGCGCATGTTCCGAAAGTGGCACTAATCTGGTTACGCCAGCAAGGCCTCTAGCCCGTCGCGTTCAGCGATAAACGTCGTTTGCGATTGTTCCAACTGTGCCAAAACCATTTCGGCACCTGCAATTTCCTTTCCGTACTGACGCAGCATCCGGATGCGCGTGCGTTGACGGTCTATGATCTCCTGTACCTCGTCCACTCGCTCGCTAGCGTCCGCCAGCTGTTCGAGTAGCAGATCGCGTTCGAATGTTTCCTTGGACTGCATGGGATCTACCCCGACCTGCCAGAAGTTGGCGGATGTTCCGAAGGAAGTGCTTCAAGCATCTTTTGTACGATTCCGTACCAGCGGAAAAGTTTTGTGCGATCTCCGCCGTAATTCCATCGGTGGCAATGAATTCGGCAAAAATGAAACATAGGGATTTGGCCATGCACCCCGACCCCACGCGACTGATCACTTTCCGCGATTTCTTGGATTCCCGCCAAGGGCTCGACTGCTATTGCCCCGGCTGTCGCCGGACGGCCTGGACGGATGTTGCGATGTTGGTTCTCAACGGCCTCGGAGATAAACAGGTGAAGCGATACAGGCCGCACTGCCGGAAGTGCGGCAGTGTTGGAATTTGGAGTTTACGTGGGGACTTGAGTTTTAGCGGGCCGTTGCGACGTTAGACGGGCTTCGCATCTCGCGCCGGGCCAATGCGTAGGCTGCCGCCGTTGGGCGACTTGGAGAAGGTCGGACCAATTCGCTTCGACAATTGCAGGACTAATCGACGACTAGTCGTGGCCGACGTGGGAGGCTTCTGTCAGATATTCCGCGGGCAGCGCGCCGATGGGTCGCGCCCAGACCTCCCGCTGATACGCGTGTGGCGGCCAACCATTCCAGCGCAAGAAAAAAGAAGCCCGCAGATAATTTCTGCGGGCTCCACGTTCACACCTGCCTCAATGATCTTTGCGCAGTCTATGCGGCCTTGTCCGCCTTCTGCGTGCGCAGCGACCTGAAAGCCGCGCGCATTTCCGACGCGAACAGCAGCGGCTCTTCCCACGCCGCGAAATGCCCGCCCTTGTCCACTTCGTTGAAGTAGGTGAGGTTCGCGTAGCCGCCCTCTGCCCAGCGCCGGGAGGGCTGGTAGATCTCGCCGGGGAAGACGGTAAACGCCGCCGGGATGGAGAACTTCTTGGGGCCGAAGTACGGGGGCTTGTTATCCCAATAGCTGCGGGCCGCAGAGACCCCGGTGTTTGTCAGCCAATAGAGGGTGATGTTGTCGAGCACGTCGTCCAGCGTCAGCCGCTCCGGGGGCTGTCCTTTGGTCGGCGTGCGCATCGCCGCGAGCACCGTCGCCGCCGGCTGGTCGTCGCCGTCGCCATGGTCGATCAGCCAGGCCGCGAGGGCGACGGGAGAATCGGTGAGTCCGTAGAGCGTCTGCGGACGCGTCGCCATCTCAATCGCGTAGGCCGCGTTCTTGACGAAGAAGCCCCTCAGCTTGTCGAGCGCGCGTCGCTCCGCGTCAGAGAAATCGGATGGCACCGGCCCACCAGCCTGAATCGTGTCCGACACGTCCTGCGGGAGCGCGAACAGGAAGTTGGTGTGTATGGCCACGAGCTCCGCGGGCGCCTCGACCGCCATGGCGTCCGTGATCTGTCCGCCCACGTCGCCGCCCTGCGCAACGTATCGCGTGTATCCCAGGCGCTTCATCAGCACGATCCAGGCACGTGCCATGCGGGCATGATCCCAGCCGGTCGCCGTCGGCTTGCCCGAGAACCCATAACCGGGGATCGACGGGATCACGACGTCGAAAGCGTCCTCCGCGCGGCCTCCGAAGGCCGTGGGGTCGGTGAGCGGGCCGACGAGCTTGATCTGCTCGAGGATCGAACCGGGCCAACCGTGCGTGACGATGACAGGCAGCGCTTCCTTGTGCTTCGAACGCACTTGGATGAAGTGGATGTCGAGCCCGTCGATCTCGGTGATGAACTGGGGCAGCGCGTTGAGCTTCGCCTCACACTTGCGCCAGTCGTAGTCGGTTGCCCAGTAGCGCGCGAGGTCCTGGAGCGGCGCGAGCGGCACGCCCTGCGACGTGTCCGCGACGGTCTCCTTCTCCGGCCACCGCGTGGCCGTAATGCGCCGACGCAAATCGGCCAGTTCCGCTTCCGGAACTTCCACTCGAAACGATCGCACAGCGGTCTTGTCGCCGGCCGACGACTTTGTAACGTCATTCATTGTCATTGTCCTTTCTGAAAGAAAAAAACCGCTTCGAAGAGTGAACGTGCCCGCTGCCGCGTATGTTCCGTGGACGCGCCTATCCGTTCGCCCTAGTCCGGGACGAATGCTCGTCGCCATCAGTTAATCGAAGTGGACGCGTCAGGACTGACTAACTGACGCTCGCTCGAGTGTCGCGGTTGGCTTCACCTGGGAGGCCAACCTTTGAAGGGGACATCACAGTGCGCCTTACGACAGGGAAGTCAAGCAGCACTCTCGGAACCTTTAGCGAACCCGGAGGAAACCAAGGTTGGCTTGCGATTCCGTCTTATCGGCGTAAGGTGAACTTGTCTAAATACGAGTTGACGCGGCGCGTGTCGGATTGGACCGTCTGCGCAATGTACCCATGCGCTACTTAGAACTCCGCTTCCCACCGCCCCTTGTCGGGATTACTGTCGCTGCGGTGATGTGGGTCACCACGTCACTTCCCCCGATCTGGCCCCCGTCATCGTCTGTCCATCTGTTGGCCGGCGTCATTCTTTTGGTAATTGGCATTGCAATAGCTCTGAGCGCGGTTATTTCGTTCCGGCGGGCTCAGACAACCGTTAATCCGCTTAAGCCAGAAACCTCCACGTCGCTCGTCTCGACAGGGATCTTTGCAAGAACACGCAACCCAATGTATCTGGGGATGCTGATTGTCCTGCTGGCCTGGGCCGTATATCTCGCGTCTGCATTATCATTGCTTGGGCCAGCAGCGTTCGCCCTTTACATCACTCGCTTTCAGATAATTCCCGAAGAAAGGGCAATGCATTCATTGTTCGGCCCTGCGTTTTCCGAGTACTCACGGAGAGTACGCAGATGGCTTTGAGGCCCATATGAGCACTCACGGCGATGGCGGGTCGTAGTAGATCATCACTCGTAATTCGTCTTGGTCGGAGTCAGCGGGATCGTCTTGTGAAGCATGCGCATATCGCAACCGCAGCATCAATCCCTTCAGCGGGCCGCTGTCGGGGGTCCATTGCAGGTTGAGATTGAATTCTTCCTTCGCGAACTGCCCGGGGTCCTGCGGGTCTGAACCGTTGACCCAGAGACCGTAGATGCTGAGACCTTTGACAGACTGGAAGTTGTAGGCAGCGCGCAGCATCCAGGCGTCTTCCCCGTCACGGAAGAAATCCTCCGTCTGCACACTGGTGTAGCCGGGGTAACTGCTCCACGGTGCCTGCATGCTGGTATCGCCGCCGGCGCTCGTATAGGCCGCCGAGAAGAGAGCGCTCTTGGCAGCGATCTCGACCTTGCCGCCCCACTGATTCGCAGAGAAGTCCGTGCCACGAAGCAGATTATTCCCCGTGCTCCGCTGGTCGGAATACTGCAGCGCGAACTGCAGGCGCAGGCCACCGGCGAGCGGGAGCGCGTATTTCATTTCGCTATAGACAATGTTGATGATGTCGGCACTGTAGTAGTCGATTGCGCCGATCGAGAACTCGCCCTTCTTGTAGTTACCTCCACCGACATAGACGCCGCGGTCGACACCTTCGGGAGCGCCGGCAGCGTTCGCCATCGACACGAACTCGTCGTCATTGCGTTGTTTGATCTCGTCGAAGTAACCGCCCCCCACGCGCCATTCAGCATGGCCATCGCCGCCATACAGGCCCTGCAGCGTGATCAATTCGAAGGTATTGGGAGCCATCCGGGTGTCATTGCGGTTGAGGTAAGGCGTGTCGATACCGCGCCGCCCGACGCTAAGTCGTGTGTCTTCATTGAGCAGGAACTCGCCGTACAGCTCGCCAAGCACCGTGAAACCGTGCTGGCCAGGCGCGAGCAGCTGGGTGCCATCTTTGTCTTCGGGGCCGTACAGCTTCTGTGACGTGTAGCCGGTCGCGCCGAATGCGAAGCGCTCGCGGAAATAACCAGTCTTTAGTCCGACCGATCCTCCGAGAGCCCGGGCCTCGCTCTCGCTGCCGTCATATCTGTTGCGATCGAAGTCGTAAGTGCGGATTTGTGCGTCGAATTTGGTGTCTTTCCATGCCTGTCGCCGGGTTTCGCGCACCCAATCGGCCCGCGTACGTGGCGCGAAACTCTCCGCTAAGGGACTTTGGCCTGACTCGGTCGAGGATGGTGTTTCGCTGTTGACCCCGTCTTCTGCCGCGTCCGCGGCGCCAATCTGCGCCGGTGCATCGACCGACTGCGCCGTGCCAATTTCCGGCATCATCAGACAAAGTACGCCGAGAAATCCCGCCATTGCTGGCGATTGATCCCGGGGTTGCGACCTCTGCCGCTGCTCAACGCTGAGTTCGCTCACACGCCATCCAATTGCGAGTCGCGGCCACAGAACTTTACGCTTCCGTCAACGGAAGATGTTTTTTAGCTGACGAATTCTCCGAAAAGCGGAAGCGATTGTCTTGAAATGGTGGCCACGGGAATCGAACCACCGACACGCGGACTTTAGCTGCCAGCGGCGGACCGGGTCGCGTCCGACCGACCTTATTCCGATCCGTCGCGACCGATCCACGCCCTCGCGTTCTCCAAAATGTCGTGATCACCGCTCGCACGTGAAGCGGACGCGAGTGCTAAAGGCGTCCGGCCAGCAGCGCCTTCGAGCCGATTCCCAGGCCCTTGATGACATGCATCGCATCACGTATCGACACATCAATGACCTTGAACTGATCGTCGGTCATCATGTACACCGAGCCTGATTTTGGGTCCGGAGCTCCGGGCACGAAAACTGCCGAGTGGGTCGCGTCGACCCGTTCGACCACTAGTGCGAGTTGCCACGCGTCTTCGATGTGCGCCAGTACGACCTTCATCTCGGAGCGAGTTTCACCCACTCCTGCGACATCTGCGCCAAGCGAGGCGATCAAGCTGTAGCCGGGCAGGTTCGACAGGATTGCGCGCTCAAGCCAGCTGACGAACTGCTGCGCCACTCGCGTCCTGGCGAAGAGACCCGCCAAAAAACAGACTACAACGATAAGGACGATGCCCAGTAGGCGTGCGAGATTGATGCCGCCGAGATGCTGCAATTGAAGCATGTCGGCCATTGGCGCGACGAGCTTGATGGTCACCCCGTGGACTTTTCCGAGCACGAGCGAGGATCAAGACGACCGGCACGAGATAAAGCGCGCCACCGACGATTGTTGCCTTGAAGAAGGCACTCAGGCTCTTCATGGGGATATTCCTCGATCCAGGAGTTAGTAGGGGCGCTTAGGGGCGAGGAACCAGATCAGAAAGCGTATCCCAACTTCAGATAGAGGCCGTAGCTAGAACCCTCGCCCTCGGCGTATTCAAGGTTTGCAACGATCCCTTGTATGGGTTTGAGTATGTACTGGACACCAACGCCCCCCATCGGGAAGACATTCTCATTATCCGTGCAGCTCACGCCGTCTCCGTAGAGACAAGCTATGCCAGCGAAAACCGTGGCGGTCCACTTCTCTCCAAGCCGGAGCCTCTCCTCAGCCTCGATTGAAGACATGTACTCGCCGGTGTACTGTCCTATCTTGTAGCCGCGAAGTTGAACTGGCGCCCGTGCCGCGGTGGGTGCGTCGCTGGTCAAATGGTTCAGCTGGCGCAGGGCGAACACGTTGCGGTTGCCGTTCGGGATGAAGTACTTGAATTCGGCCCGGTACAAGTCGTAGTCATTCTCCCCGCCCAGGGACTCGCGAAAGGCCACGTTGTTGAGGTTGAGCAGCCACCCGCGGGTCGGCATGTTCTCGTTGTCGCGTGAATCGTTCTGGACGACGAGCACCTACGCCAGCGGACTTGTACGGCTGGATGCCCAGGATATCGAGCACTTCGTCGTCGAACGGTGTCTGCCCGGCGATGGCCAAGTTCTGATAGATCGCCTGCCCACCGAGAAACCAGTTACCCGTCACGCGATAGGTATAGCGGGCGATGAGGGAGCGCAGTTCGGCCTCGTTTCGCAGTGGGACTCCGGTCCCGAGGTAGTCGTCGTAGTCGTTCTTGATGTTTCCATACGCGAGCCCAACCAGCGCTCGTTGATGGTCCTCATCGAAGGACGTCCTTGCGAAGGCCCCCGCCACGATTGAATCAGTGTCCGAGTATTGGCCTGAAACGGCGAATATGGAGGGTCGCGATTTTGCATCGAAGAGATGCAGGTAGCCTGCAAGTCCCCCGAGCGAGGTACCGAGCTTGGGATTGGAGCTCGCTATCGGCGTGAATAGCCACGGGGAACGTTCCGCGAACGGCGAGGACGGAGTGTCCGTCTGCTTGGCTCGGCGTCTCCACATTCTCGTTCTCCGCAAAAGCGGGGATCGCAGTAATAGCCATGCCAACCAATGTGGGCACTAACAGCCATAGCCACTCGCGCCTGAAAATCGAATGCACGGTGGATTGTGTCCTTTGTTCTGGACCACAGTAAAGCGGGGCCGCAGAATGACGCGATGAATCGGCTGCCGGGAGAGGTGTTGCCGTGTCAATTGATACCTGGGTATTGATGAGCAATGTCGTGACCGTGATAGGCCTGCCACTGGCCATTGCGGTTTTCTTGTTTGAGCAACGGAAGGAACGCGAGAACGAAGAAGAGGAGGTCTACCAATTGTTGTCGGACAGCTATCAGGATTTCCTGAAGGTCGCATTGCGCAATTCAGATCTTGGGCTGTTTTCCGATGCGACCACGCCAGCTCTCAAGGATGAGCAAGTGGAGAGGCGGTTGATCATCTACACCATGCTGGTGGCGCTATTCGAGAGGGCGTACCTGCTGCTGTACGAGGATGCCATGTCTCCCAAGCAAGCGCGGCGATGGAACTCCTGGGAAGACTTCATGCTCGAGTGGTGTCGCAAGCCGCATTTCCGGTCCAGCCTTCCACAATTGCTCCACGGCGAGGATCCAGGCTTCGTGCGCTATCTCGAACATCTCGGTAATTCCGGTCCGAAAATAACAGGCAGGTGAGCCGTGACCGCACAAGTGCGATTGGTAAACCAGAACTGGTGGTTCACCACGTTGATGGTGAATACCGCACAAGTATTGCCCGCCGCTGACGAAAGACATCAAGTGCGACGTACTCATCGTCGGCGGCGGCTTCAGCGGCGTCAGCGCGGCGGCCGAATTCCTGAGGAAGGGATTGAGCGTCGTGCTGATCGAGAAGAACATCATCGGCGGCAGTTCCTCCGGCCGCAGCGCCGGAATGCTGACTCCGGACAGCGAGCTCGAACTGCACCAACTCGTGCGCCGTTACGGCGCAAAGGCGGCGGGCGAAATCTGGGAAGCGCCCTGCCGCGGCATCGACCGCATCGTGGGCACCATCCAGCAATACGGCATCGAGGCTGGATTGCTGAAGCAGGACTCGTTGTTCCTCGGGCTCGGAAAGGGCGGCGGGCACGCCGTGGAAGAAGAACGCGAGTGCCGCGAGAGCGTCGGATTCACGCGACCAGCGGGTTTACGACGAGAGCGCAGCTTGAAGGGGATCCTGGGGGCGCAGGATTACACGGCCGGCATCCGTTACGGCGGAACCTACGGAATCAATCCGCTGGCGGCCCTTCAGGGAATGAAGAACCTGCTGGTCGAGAACGGCATGCAGGTCTACGAAAGCACCGAGATGGAGCGGCTCGAGGATCACACCGCGTACACCCATGCGGGCAGCGTGACGGCGGACAGCATCATCGTCGCCGTCGACAAGATGAGCCCGTCGATCAGCCCGCTGGCCGACGAGGCTTTCCACGCCCAGACGTTCCTGAGCGTGACCGAGCCGCTGACCGACCGGGAGCTGCGCATCCTGTTCCCTTCCGGCGAGCAGATGCAGTGCTGGGACTCCAAGCTCGTCTATTCGTATTTCAGGCTGACCGGCGACAATCGCCTGCTGCTGGGCGGCGGAACGCCGGTCACGACCTATCTCCGGGAGGCCTACAACAATCCGCGCATCATCCGGAAGGTCATCGAGGATTTCAGGAGCCATTTCCCGGAGTTGCGCGAACTCTCCTTCATCCAGTTCTGGCCGGGCCAGATCGACATGTCGCGGGACCTGCTGCCGGTCATCGCGAAGCCGCGCGAGCTGCCGCATGTGCGGTTCATCATCGGCTGCGTCGGCATTCCGTGGGCGACCTTCTGCGGAAGTTTCGCCGCCCGAATGGTGCTGGGCGAGGCTGACGACGACTACCGGAAATTCTTCAACTACTTCTCGAACCAGCGTTACTTCTCGCTGCCAAGCAGCCTCGGCAAGGTCATCGGCAAACCGATACTGTTCTCGCTGGCCAATTCCTGGGCGAAGTTCCGCCAGGTCGATACGCTGCGGGTCCACTCGGCAACCGAAACGGAAAAGGAATTCTGAGCTGTTGGTGTCTCTAAGTCGAAGAGGCACTCTTCATCGCCGCTACCATCTCTTTCGAACCTGACCCCCAGCGCGAGACGGTTCTCATGGCCTGGGTGAAAGGGACGTCGACGAGATGTACGCGTTCCGGGCCGAGAATGTAGACGGCGCCGGCGAAAGGCGTCGGCACCGACGGCACGAAAACGGTGAAGCGTCCGTCGTCGAGCTCCTCGACGATGAATGCCGGAACGAGGGCATCCTCGATTTCGGCGAGCACAGGCTTCCACACGTTCTCGTCGCCTTTCCCTGCCATCCGCTGCGTCATGCCGCGAATCACGGCGTAACCCGGAATTTTTTCAAAGAGCGAAATCTCCAGGCGCTCCCGGACCGTTCGGCCTGCCCTGGTACGCACGGCGGCGCCGACAATAAAGGAGATGACCAGCACCGCCAACAGTGCCAGCAAATTTTCTGCCGGCAGCCATTCCGGAAACATTCTGGCAATTGGCCGCACGAGACCCGCGACCGACTGCATCGCCTTGAGCAGCAGCAGGACGGCCAGATAGATTGGCAGCACGACGAGCAAGCCACCAATCAGCGCATTGATCACGAAATTGCGTGCAGATTTCATTTGCCGGTCCTCCGAGCTAGCACGCACTGTACTCGCGCCCGAAGCAATATGGTTAACAGATACTGCTAACGGCCAACGGCCAAACTTGCGTATGCAGTTGAATTAGAGGGTGGCCAGGGGCGGAATCGAACCACCGACACGCGGATTTTCAGTCACAAACTGATTCACGGGGCCATTGACTGGGTCCTTGCGGCCCCGAATGATTGTTGGCGTGGCCCACCCCCGAGCTTCGCTCTAGCACTGTCCCTTGCTGCTTCGAGGGCTTTTACCGCACCGACGCGGCCCAGGCTGAAGAACACGAGCAAGAGTCCTCTGAGCTCGAAGAGATGAGCGTCGTCCAGGCGACGCGTCGCGCCGCCGCGTGGAGGACGAGGCGATTCGCGTCGAAGTTCTCAACCAAGAAGAAATCGAAGAAAAGCTTCTCATGCGGCCGGGCAATATTTCCATGATGCTGACCGAGACGGGCGGCCTCAGGGTCCAAGTAACCTCCCCCAGCCTGGGCTCGGCGAACATCCGTGTGCAGGGCATGCGCGGACGCTATACGCAGCTGCTCGCGGACGGCCTTCCACTCTACGGCGGCCAGGCCTCTTCGCTCGGTCTCCTGCAGATTCCACCGAGCGACCTGGGTCAGGTCGAAGTGATCAAGGGTACGGCATCGGCGCTGTATGGCGGTCAGGCCCTGGGCGGCGTAATCAATCTCGTTTCGCGACGTCCGGGCGACGAAGCAGAAGGCGAGCTGATCCTCAACGCCACCACGCGAGACGGTCAGGACCTGTACGCGCGTACGGCTCGACCCGCCTCGGCGCGGGATGGAGTGCGGTCGCTGCTCGCCAATCTGAATCGCCAATCAACTCAGGAGCTGGACGACGATGGCTGGATTGACATGCCGGGCTACGATCGCGCAGCGATTCGCCCCAGGCTGTTTTGGGACGGGTCGGACGGTCCAGCGCATTCCTGACCGTTGGTGCCATGACCGAGGATCGGCGAGGCGGCACGCTGCGTGGCCGCGTCGCGCCTGCGGCGCGTCGTTTCCACAGGACCAGGACACGCGTCGCCTGGATACGGGACTCGCCTACGAGAGCCCCGTAGATGACTGGGGTGTCCCCCAGCTGCGGGCGTCCGGTGTCCGCCAGGATCATGCCCAGGTCTTCGGCGAGCTGCTCGAGAATGACCGGCCACGAAACCGTGCTCGCGGAAGCTCGTAGTCAGCCGAAGCTTTGGGCGCCTCGTGGGTCGGGGGCGCTGGCCTATCAAGTTGATGGCTATTCCTCCGAGGCTTTTCCCGTCTTCGATTTGAGGTACGAGGTGCCGGCAGTCTTTGTCCAACTTGAGCGATCTCTGGTCTCAAGTTTGACCAGTGCGGGCAGCGCGCGCTGGGATAATCACAGCGAATTTGGCGATTTGTTCAGCCCGCGACTGTCGCTACTGTTAAAGCCCGGTGCATGGTCGATCCGCACGTCATGAGGCAAGGGATTTTATCCGCCGACGCCATTCACGGAGGAAACCGAGTCCACCGGATTGTCTCGACTCGAGCCATTGTTCGGCCTTCGTGAAGAGACCACCCAGACTGCCTCGCTGGATTTCAGCTATGCGGCAGGAGGGTTGGAAACCGGACTCGCATTGTTCGGCTCGGACATTGCCGAGCGGTGCCTCTCGAGACCGTCGCCGAGGACCGAGTGCGGCTGGTCAATACCGAAGGTGTCACGCGCACGCGTGGGGTCGAGCTACTGATGCGTTGGCTCACGAACCGTTTACGGTTACCGGCAGGCTATCTTTTCATCGATAGCAGCGAGCCTGACGAGACCGGTACCGGCCGCCGAGATGTTCCGCTGACACCGCGCCACTCCGCCGGCCTCGTTCCATGTGGAGGAGCGGTCGCGGACGGATAGGCCTTGGAGGTCTACTACACGGCGAGCAGCCGCTCGAGGACAATCCCTTTCGCAGCGAGGGCAAATCCTATTTTGAGATTGGCCTACTCGGGGAAGTTGTCTTGGACCGCTACAGACTTTTCCTGAATCTGGAAAATCTGCTCAACGTGCGCCAGACACGCGAGGACCCGCTGGTTCGACCTGCTCCGCGCCGGATGGGTCCTGGACAGTAGATGCCTGGGCTCCGCTCGAAGGATTCGTTGCCAATGCCGGTGTTCGCATCAGTTTCGGAAGGTAGTGCGACCGAAAAATAGGTGGTGGCCAGGGGCGGAATCGAACCACCGACACGCGGATTTTCAGTAGCAGGCACAGTTGCCCTCCGCGCTCGCAAGTCGAAGACCCGTCACAGCTTATTCTGAGGTGTCGGCCCGGGTAGCGCCCGACCTAACTCATGCCGACCAGAGTCGAACCCCTCGCGTCAGTGTGGCGCGAACACTCAACCCGTTCAACGAGTTGCTCACTTCGCGGCCGAACCCGGGCCGAACGGCCCCGACACGCGACCACTCTGGAAACCTGAGAATCTGAGCCGACTGGGAACTCCGCTACCGGGGTGTGAACGGCGTGAAATTGACGCCAGGAGTTCGGTGCGCTACCGGACCGACAGGCCGGAACCACGGGCGCACGCTTCGTGTGTTCAGCTACAACAATTACCGGGGGATTTTATGAGCTCGACCCCTTTCCTCAGGGAGAAGGGTGCATCCGATCTGTCCACGGCTTACAGCTTCATGCCGCATAAGCAGTGCCCGATGGCCGACGTGCTTGCCGGCAAAGTCTCAGGAATCTATGACGCTGAAGTCCATATAGAACGTGCCGATCGCTCGCGCGTCATTGTCATCGTGAATATTGCGCCGCTCGTCGATGACAACGGAGCCATCGTGGGGGCCGTCAATAGCTTTTGCGAGAATCCCCTACGTAAGCGCCCATAACGTACGCGAGGCGTCGTCATATTGCGAACTATTAATGTGGGCCGCGATGGGCGCAGTCATCGGAGCGCTTCTTGGAGCTGTGCAATGCTCCGACCCAGATAGAACACAGCCACGGTACGGAAACGTCGCGCACCTGGTGGTTTGTGGATTCGCTGGATCCTTGGTGTGCTCTATTGTCTTCGTGGCGCTCGCGTATGCCATCCAAGAAACCGGACCTTTCTCACACTGAGACCCGCCCAATTTCATCAGTTCAGGGGGATGCATCCGATGTCTTTTTGGCCCGTCGCTAAAACTACCGCTCTGTTCAAAGCCGCCAATTCAGACGGGAACGTATATTGCGTTCAGTGAGATCCATATCAGCATCGCGAGGACAGGCTCAGACCTTCGGGCTGCTGGAGGGCGGCGGCCGCATGGGCGTCTTGATGGGCGCTCATGACTGGTCCCACTCGCCGCTCGGACCGCCGGATACCTGGCCGCAATCCTTGCGCAGCGTCGTTGGATTGCTGTTGCAGTCGCGGTTTCCGATGTTCGTTGCGTGGGGGCCGAAGCTCGGGTTCCTGTACAACGATTCCTACACGGATATCCTGGGCGCAAAGCACCCACGCGCACTGGGCAGGCCCTTCCACGAGATCTGGTCGGAGATCTGGCCGGACATCAGCCCGCTGATTGACGCCGCCCTGGCAGGCCAGGCGACTTTCCGTGAGGACCTTTCGCTCGTCATGAACCGCAATGGTTTTGACGAGCAGACCTGGTTCACGTTCTCCTATTCGCCCGTGCGCGACGAAAGTGGCAAGGTCGCCGGGATGTTTTGCGCGTGTACCGAGACGACCGGGAGGATCCTCGCCGAGCGGGCGCTGCGTGAGCTCAACGAGACGCTCGAGCGGCGCGTGAATCAGGCGATTGCAGAACGCAAGCTGCTGGCCGATATCGTGGAAAACACCAACGCCTTCGTGCAAGTCGCCGATCTGGAATACCGGTGGCTCGCCATCAACCGCGCGGCTGCCGTGGAGTTTGAGCGGATCTTCGGGAAGCGACCCGCTGTCGGTGAAAGCATGCTCGGCCTACTCGCGTCGCAGCCAGAGCATCAGTCCGCCGTCAAGGCCGTATGGAGTCGCGCCTTGGCGGGCGAGGAGTTCACGACGGTTGAAGAGTTCGGTGACCGCGCGCGAGATCGACGCGCCTACGAGATACGCTTCAACACCTTGCGCGACCGAAACGGAAACAGATCGGCGCATATCAGTTCGTCTATGACGTGACTGAGCGCTTGCGCGACCAGGAGCGCCTGAAGCGTGCGGAGGAAGCGCTGCGTCATGGGCAGAAAATGGAATCGATCGGGCAGCTGACAGGCGGTGTGGCCCACGATTTCAACAATCTGCTCGCGGTCTTCGCAAATGGTCTACAGGTGCTCGAGCGCAGCGTGAGCAAGGAACAGCGCCAGCGCATCTTCGAGGCAATGCGGCGGGCAGTCGCTCGCGGAGCCGACCTGACGCACCATTTACTTGCCTTTACGCGCCGCCGGGCGGTCAATCCGGAGTCGATAGATCTGGCGGCCCATATGACCGGGATGCGAGAGATCCTCGACCGGACTCTGCGCGGTGATATCCACGTGGAGATGAAGTTCGGCGCGAACCTGTGGCCCGTGGAGATCGATGCGGGCGAGCTCGAGCTGACGATGTTGAACCTGTGTGTCAATGCTCGGGACGCGATGATCGGGCGGTACGATCACCGTATCCGCAGAGAACAGAGAGAGTGGAAGAGTGACTGCCAGGTGACTTCGTCGAACTTTCGGTGGCTGACAAAGGCTGTGGAATTCCGCCGGACGTAATCGTCGGGTGTTTGAGCCGTTCTTCACGACCAAGGACGTGGGAAAGGCTCCGGCCTGGGTTTGCCGCAGGTCTACGGTTTCGCGCAGCAATCCGGTGGTCGCGTCCGGATCGACAGTACGGTTGGAAAGGGAACGGTCGTAACCCTGCTGTTGCCTCGGTCGCTACGGCCAGCGGCGGCGGATGTACCGACGAGGCATCGAGCGTGGCCCGCGCGCGAGGCGGCGAGCGCTCGCGGCCTCGTGCTGCTTGTCGAAGACGACAATGAAGTTGCCGCGCTCACGCGGGAGATGCTATCCGATCTCGGGTTCACGGTTATTCATGCTGCAAGTGCCGCCGCCGCACTGGGTGCGCTGGCCGATGGGCGTCCCGTCGACAGAGTACTTTCCGACATCATGATGCCCGGGAAAATGAGCGGCCTGGAGCTGGGCCGGGAGATCCGGCGGCGGCAATCGAACCTGCGCATCGTGCTCACCACCGGCAACGCAGAAGCCGCCGCCAGCATGGACGCCGGAGAGTTCGGGCTGCTCCTAAAACCATACAGCGTCGAAGCACTGGCCGATGCCTTCGGGGTCGACGCAAATATAATGGTCTGAGTTGCGTGCAAGACATGTGCCTGGCCAGGGGCGAGATCCAACCGACAAGAAGCACGCGGATTTCCAGTCCGCGCCACGCATCTTCTGCGGGCGGAAGCTGAGAATTCCGGATACCTGTTGCCACGACCCCGGGCCGACCGGTAACGTCGTGCCCACATTCCGCTAGAGACGAGTTTCACATGCACACCAATCATGCCAGTCGCTCGTTCCGTCGCTGCGCCGCCATCGTGGCCGTCACTTCGATCGCGATAGTCGCGTCGCACGTTGCCGTCGCCGATATCGTCACTGGCACGCTCAAGCCGGCGTCAGCCAAGGCGAGCCTGGTCAACGCCAAGGGCGAGGTCGTTGCCGAGCTCAAGCCTGGCGCGTACCAGTTGCAGCTGCCGGTCGGCAAGTACAAGGCCAGATGCGAAGCGCCGAAGGCCAAGGAGCAGGACGTGCTCGTGCTGTCCGAGCCCGTCACGTTCAACCTCGACTGCAGCTGATAGAGCGGACAAACCTTGAGTCCCACCGACGATCCGCGGGCCAGGGGCAGCGCGACTGGCGCGAGAACATCAGGTTCATCGCGAGCGTCGTCAATAGCCTCGCGATCCCGCTCTTGACCATCGCCGCGACAGCGGTCGGCATCTACGCGACCAACACGCTCAAGGAACGCGAAATCGAGATCGCGACCGAAAACAACTCCCAGGCGCTGCGCAACCAGCGCGAGGAATCCGAGACGAACCTGCGTTCAGCGATGTTCCGTGAGCTCGTGGGCCCACTGCTGCAAAGCGAGACCGAGAATCTTGCAAAGGGCGACCAGGCCGATCTGCCTCGCTCTCAACGGCTCGCGCTGCTGGCCGAACTTCTTGCCCTGAATTTTCACGAACACTTCGAGCTCGGCCCTCTGCTGCGCTACGTCGACACGCTGCCCGGACAGACCGAGGACGCTCGACAGCGCCTGCGCAGCACGTCCCGGCGCGTGATCTCGAGACAGCTCGCGCCGCTGCTGTCTTCCGCGACTTCAACGAGCCAGAAGCACCCGGCGTTTCTTGAGCTCTCGCTGAACTCGGACGCCACCGAACCCGCCGACAAAGCA
Organism: uncultured Gammaproteobacteria bacterium; assembly: GCA_963706895.1. Taxonomy (GTDB): domain Bacteria; phylum Pseudomonadota; class Gammaproteobacteria; order Steroidobacterales; family Steroidobacteraceae; genus SCUD01. The sequence goes on from CAVPNV010000006.1 coordinate 707,480, forward strand.
ATCTCCTGCGCATTGCCGGAAGGCTCCGCCGCTCCGGAGCCAGGCTCACTTGCGCTGCAATGCTCGAGCATGGCAATGGGCGTACCGCTGCAGATCGTCTCGCCGGACGGCCGGGACAGGCTTCAGGTCAACGTGCGCGCCGTGAATTGGGCCGCACAGACGGTCGGCATCTACTCGGTGCTGCTCGGACCAAAAGGCGAATCACAGACACTCACGCCGCCAATCGAGTTCACGCTCTCGCCCTACTCGTTCCCGTTCTCGGACAACACGCTGCTGCCGAGTGGCAACCGCTTCGGCATCTACCTTACGCGCATCGACGACATCCCGGACGTCGCGCGGATCATGCGACTCTCTTTCGTCTGGTTCCCCAAGGACTTTGTTCCGCCGCGCGAGCGACCGTTCGATTTGGACGTAGAGACACCGCCGGTCGTCACCGCCCCGCTAGTTCCGGCGAGCCGGACCGCAGGTCCGACGAGCGTGACGGCACCTAGCGAGGACCAAGGCCGGCGTGTTGCCGGACGATCTCGAAGTCCTCGAAGGCGCACAGCCGCAACTCGCGCCCCCGCGAGCGAGCGGCTCGCCGTCGACGATGATCGCGCGAATCGGTTCGGCCACGCAGGGAAGCCCTGATTCAGATTTCCAGCGGTAGTCGCATCTCAACGCGCAGTCCCGGCGACACGTCCGCGATTTCGAGCGCGTGGGCGTCGCCGTACAACACCTTGAGCCGTTCCCGCGTGTTGCGCAAGCCGACCCCGCGTCCATTGGCGTTCTCGGCGGCCGCCGGCAGGCCCGGCCCGTCATCAACCACCGCGAGCCTGAGGCCGCCGCCCTCGATGCCGGCGATGATCGTGACCGCGCCGCCCCGCTCCCGCGGAGCAATCGCATACTTCATCGCGTTTTCGACCAAAGGCTGCAGGAGCATCGACGGCACGAGCGCCGCCTCCGCGCGCTCATCGACGTCGAACTCGAGGCGCAGCCGGTCGCCGAACCGCAGTTTCTCGATGCCGAGATATAGATTAAGGGCGTCGAGCTCCTGGCGGAGCGTGACCTTCTTCATCGGGTCCTGGTCGAGGGTGTAGCGCAGGAATTCCGAGAGACGCGAGACCGCAAGGTTGGCGGTGCGGTTCTGTCCATCCAGCACCAGCGTCGAGATCGCATTCAACGTGTTGAACAGGAAGTGCGGATTGAGCTGGTAGCGCAGCATCTTGAGCTGCGCTTCCTGTGCCAGCGCTGATTGCTTGAGCGTCGCCTCACGCTCGAGCTGCAGGCGCTCATAGATCTTGATCCGAAATACAGCCCGCTCCAGCACAAGAGCAGCAGCATCGAGTAGATCGTATTGGCGAAGATCTCGAACGGCATGGGCTCGTGATCCATCGCCCACGCAGGCTTGAGAATTTCCATGATGTACAGGTTGATGAGCGCGGCCCTAGCTAGCGCGAGAAGCCAGCAGGCGACTACCGACCCGATCAGCAACGCGCGCAGTCCACTCGCCCACAGTCGTCGGTGCACATATCGCAATGGCGCCGACAACAGCCAGCCGAGCACCGTGGCAACGACGATCACCTTTTCATAGCCGGGATCCTTCATGTAGATGGCGGATCCAATGTACAAGAGCGAGGCCGTACAGCACCCCAGCCGAGCGTATGCAGGCCCCAGAACGAGCAAATTTCGATTCTCGCGCAGGAGATCGAGATTCATCCGGCTAACCTATTCAAGATTCACCACGCCGCGCAACGTCCTGTCCCGGCCGCGAAACACTCGGTCGCAAGAACGGCCTTGATTTGGCACTTCAATCGTGCTGTCGCACCACCGCTGCTCGCGGACGTGAGAATGCGGGATACGTGGCACACTTCCTGCTACAGGACTTGGTCACCGATGACTGCTTTGCGGTTGAGACTCTTCATGCCGTTCGAGGATTCTAAGACCTCGCCGCTCCCGGCAAGCATCGATGTCTACTTGTCGTATCGGCAGCTCGCTGTCAATTTCATAGAGGCCCGCAACCGCCGAATTCTTCAGTCCCTGGTGACTCCAGGTCGTGTCAGAAATGGTGGCCAGGGGCGGAATCGAACCACCGACACGCGGATTTTCAGTCACAAACTGATATCCGCAACATCAACTGCATCAACCGGTTAGCCGGGGCGCCCGTTGCAACGAATGCCCCACGATGCAGGACGGTGCAGGACTGATTCACGCAAAACTCCCGCAGAAATCTCGCGGTCTCCCCCGACCTTTCTCGGAGCGCAGGTTCAAATCGGGGGCGCGCCACAGATCAATTCACTCGTGCGGATTCCGCTGAGAAAAGCCGGCTAAACCCGCCCTGCCCCGCCACTCAAGGCCCGGCCCTGCAAGGTCCGGGCTTTTTCATGTCCACCCTGCGCGACTGCGGTACCCCAGTTCACGGGTTGGAACTTGACTTAATTGGCACCAGCCGCGCCGTGGGGTCGCCTCGGTACGCTACCGGGCAGACGGCCTACGTGTCTCGGCGTAAATAGGCGCCGTTGATCTCCATAACAGCCGACGGACCGGAGTTCGCGGACGACTTTAGGGGATTGAAAATGACCATGAAAACCTTACGAGATCTGTTCGGTGATCCGGACGGGTGGCAGAACCTTATGTCCGACGGCGAGGACGGGGCGATGCCTGACTTGATTGGGGCAACCATTCTCGACATTTTCGTATCAGGCGATCAGGTTGCGATTTATGTCCGAACCACCGATGGCGTCGAGGCGCTCGCAATCTTTCATGTCGAGGATCATGAGCTTCGCGGGAGAGTAGCGAAGGTGATGCTGCCGGGGTTGACTGTGCATGAGGCCCTGGCTTTTCCGATCTGAATGCCCTCAGACAGGTTCAAGCTCATCGCCGGTGCCGCCAGTAGTTTTTGCGAGAATCCGCTACGCAAACGCCCCAATAAACGCGCGTAGGCGGATCGCCCACCTTGGCCCGCTTCGGCGGGCCATTTTTTTGTGTCTCCTGCCAACTATCCAAGCGCATGCCCTGCGGCAGCCCGGACATCAAGTCTCGACGCGTCCCGCACCTTATCGACCAACCAAAGTTTTCAGTCGCGTTAGACATAAGAAGCCTAGCAAAGTGGGCAGTTGCCCTACATTTATTATCTAGATTTTCTCACGTCGCCAGCCTCTGACATGCGGGTGACAACGGTTCGTCGCCGGTCAGGGTAGATTCCTTTGCAGTCCAGAAAGAATTGAATGACGTGTAGTGATCGCTCCTCGACACGGAGGTCCTAGAGCAAAAGACAGTCGAACGGAGAAAACTAATGAAACTTTTCGAAGAGTTGCTGGGACTGAAATTAATTGAGAGTCTAACGGAATCGCCAGATTGGGAATCGACTTGGTGGGATACCGTTTACCGCGGACTCCAGGAAGATTTTTCTGCTGAAGGAAGCTCCGGTTTGTGAGCTCCCCGCGCAGACGGCGCAACGGACGGCCGCTTCGCCTCATTCGGCCAACTGATTCGCTTCGGCGGCCTCTTGGTGTAGGTCGCAGTTGTTCCTTAACCGCAGTTTTCCCTTAAAGGCATTCCAACGTGGCGGCTGGCATAGAGGGCGTCTGACGCAAGGCCGAGTTTGTCCGAGAAAGGTGCGCACTTAGCGGATTGAGATTTGCGCTGACGACGCGCCGGCCTAGTGTCTGACTCCGTCGCCTTTGTTTGGCAAATCAAGATTTGGCAATCAACAGCGCGGCGGCCGCGCAGCGGGAGACAAGACAATGACCGTCGGCACAATTCTCCTTATCCTCCTCGTGCTCTTGCTTGTCGGCGCAATTCCGGCATGGCCCTACAGCCGTAGTTGGGGCTACGGCCCCAGCGGCATCGTCGGCGCGATCGTGGTCGTACTGCTCATTCTCTTCGCGATGGGTAAGCTTTGAGCGAACAGGTTTCTAGACCTTAAGATTCGCGCAAGCAGTTACGGCCCAGTGGCCTGCTACCTGGGGCCAGGGCTGTAAGCGTTCGCTACTGTTCGTGCTCAATATGTAGTGGCATGGTGGTCCATGCATGCTTGGGGCTTTCGTAAACAGATACCAACGGCGTTGGAAAAGAAGAGTCAGCGAACGCCCCGACTGGAACTGCGATGACGCTGGGTTGTTCTTCCGAGTGGTACCACACGGTCGACCCGCATCGAGGGCAGAAGTAGTACGTGATCTTCGTGCCGGAGTCGGCAGTGCGCGTGTACTCTGTGCACTCGCCTGAACTACAACGGTATCGGCGGGAAAGCGAGCCTGTTGTCCAAGAACACTACCGGTTCGACGTTGACAAGCCAGACAATGGCAGACTGAAATGCGTACGGGCTCGCCGGAAGCCACCAGCTGAAGTTGGCCGCAACTGCACGATGCTGTTCGACTCCTCATTAGCTCATACCCAGTTCTTCTCGCCGCGCTGACTACTCTCTTAGCACTGTCATGGACCACTCCAACGCATGGTTACGGGGCAATCGCAATCTCCCGTTCACGGGCGTCCTCCGTGGGCCGCCCGTAGCAGATCTTCACCGTAGCTCCCCGCAGGACGGCCAAGTCAGCACCGCCAACGGATATGCAATCAGCGCGTCCGCGGCTGTATCTGGCGAGAACGACTACGCAGCCGCGATTTCGTACACCTCTATTCAAGCGATGCCAGAAATCCCCCGGTTATGTAATCACACCTGTGGACAACGGGCGATTTTGTTCGTAAGACAGTTTTCTGGCCGGCGCTGCAAGGTAGGTTGCTGACAAAAGCGCTAGGCCGACTGGAGAGTATTTAGTAAGGAAGAAAAGAAGGTGCTGCGTCGGTCGGTCGACTTCGGCATGAATGGAGCCAACGGACATGGCCCCAGCAAGTTGTCGTGGAGCATGCGAGGACGATTACACGAGATCGCCCGTCTAGTTGTACTTCTGGTTACAAGCCTTCAGGTTGTTTCAAGCGACCTTGCTCTTGCCGACAATGTGCATGGAGCGTGGGATTCCCCAGAGGAAGACAACTGGCCCCTGGTCCCAGTGCACGCGACGCTGACCCCGGATGGGCGCGTCCTGACGTTTGGCTCCGATTCCGGTGGCACGGCGACTGGCTTTTTTATCTATGACGTATGGGACCCGGCTGCCGGCCTCACGGGTGGCCATGTCACCCTCCCGAATACGACGGGCACCGATATCTATTGCGGAACCTCGCTGATTCTCCCGGAAACCGGGGAGATCCTGATAGCTGGCGGCGCGACGTGGACCGGCACCGAGGCGAGCGATGTCGCCAACAATGAGTCGACAATCTTTGCACCAGACGATGACTCACTGACACGCGGCGCGCAGTTGAATCGTGCACGCTGGTATGCCTCCGCAGTGCCGCTGATGAACGGCGACATCTATGTCCAGGGCGGCCTGCACGGCGAAGATTTCCCGGAGGTCCGGGAGCGCGATGGGCGCTACCGATTGCTTACGGACGCACCGACAAACCCGTATTACTTCTTCTATCCGCGCAACTACATCGCGCCCGACGGCCGGTTGTTCGGATACGACACGAAAGGCCTGATGTATTTCGTTACAACCGATGGAACCGGCTCGATATCGCCTGCCGGACAGCTCGACCAGAACTTGGTGGGGCGCCCGTCGACGTCCGTGATGTACGGGCCCGGAAGGATTCTCCAGATTAGTGGGAGTAATAACCGTGCCACCACGATCGACGTGGACGGTGGCACACCCGTCGTGGTTGCCACAAGTTCATTGTCGTCGCGACGCGCATGGGCCAATGCGACCGTACTGCCGGATGGGCGCGTGCTCGTAACGGGTGGTAGCGGCCAGCCGAACCAGCTCATCAACGTGAACAACCGCGCAGAAATCTGGAACCCGGATACGGGGAACTGGTCGGTCGGCGCGAGTGGCGGTCGGCCACGCCTCTACCATTCATTCGCGCTGTTGCTCCCCGATGCGTCAGTCCTTGTGGGAGGAGGAGGTGCGAGTCCCGAATCGCCACTCAACAATTTTCACGCCGAGATCTATTACCCACCGTACCTGTACGACTCGTCGGGCGGACTCGCAGCTCGCCCTGTCATCGAGTCGGCACCCCAGATTCTCGAACCAGGACAGTCATTCACGATCGCTGCAAACCCGAGCGAAATTGATCGCGTAACACTCGTCGCCGCGGGCGCAGTCACGCACGGAGTTAATCTTCAGCAGCGCTTCGTTGAACTCGCGTTCAGCGCGACTGGGAACTCGATCTCCGCGGACATGCCGACCCGCGCGGCCGAGACGCCGCCGGGCTATTACCTTCTGTTCGTCGTGAACGACGCTGGCGTTCCGTCACCGGCGAAAATCGTCCGAGTCAGCGTTAGCGAGGAGCTGTCACCGCAACCGCCACCGCCACTGCAGAGCGGAGGCGGTGGAGCGACGGTCCTTTATATCTTGGTGTTGCTCGGACTACTCAGTGCATTTGCGCCACGCAATTGTGACACGACACTGACCATCGCCGACGTGACTAGGTAAGTTCCGGCCCCGGCCCCGTCCCCGGCCCCGGCCCCGGCCCCGGCCCCGGCCCCGGCCCCGGCGGCCGGAATTATCGATCGCGATCGGCGGGCATGTTCTTCATGAACTATTGAAATTGTTCCTGCGCGGCTGCGAGCCGATCACTATTTGCCACATATAGCGTTTGGGACTGTTCCAACTGATTCCGAAAGGCAGGATCACGGCAAATCATCAGCCGCCCGTACGTAATGTAGGTTCTTGTCGGACGAATCCGTCGGCGATTCAAGGATTTCAACGGCTGCGTTCAGCAGCGATTCAGGAGAAATATCCGTCAATGGCGCTACAAGCCCTATCGCGAGTGCCCGACCATGAATACATATACCCCGAGGCTCGTCCTGACTTCGCTCCTGGGCTCCCTCCTGGCCATTTCCGCCATGCCGCCGTCCGAGAGCCAGGTTCCGCCGCAGCCGCCCGAACAAGTCCGCCGATCCGCAGAATCCCGAGGAGACCGCGGAGGAAAAGGAAAAGAAGAAAAAGAAGAAGCAGGAACAAGAGGAGCGCCAACGGCAGCAGCAGCTGGAACAGGAGCGCAAGCGGCAGTCGCAGACGCCTGAAGAGCGCCAGCAGGAAGAACTCCAGAAGCAGCGGCAACAGCAACTGGAGGAGCAACAGCAGCCTGCCGCCCAAGGACCGGCAGCAACAGTCTGAAAAGCAGCAACCACCGAAGGAAAAGCCGCAGCAGACAGAGGCTCAGCAGCGGCAGACGCAGCAGCAAAGCCAGCAGAGTCAGCAGGAACGCCAGCGACAGGTCGAGCTGCAGAAGCAGCAAGAACTGGAGCTCGCGCAAAAACGTGCACAGGAGCAGCGCCAGCTCAAGCAGAAGCGCGTATCGCAACAGGAGCAGCAGGCGCGGATCCAGAAGCAGGAACAGCAGCTGTCGGTCTACCGCAAGAACATCGCATTGCGGGAAGAACTCGCCGAACGCGATGCGCAGATCCTGCGCCAGCAGAAGCGCATCCAGCACCTGAAGTTCCAGGAGCAATACGAGGACCGCCTGCGCGCGCAGCGCGCGCAACTGTCGCAGGCGCGGTACGACTATTACAACGACCCTTATTACTACACCGCACCGAATTACCGGTATGTCCGCGGCGGCCAGTACTACCAGACCAACCAGTACGGCATGAAGAAGCTCGAGCAGGCCCTTCAGGCTGGCTACAACGAAGGTTACAGGGCCGGCCACGCCGATCGTGAGGATCGGTGGCGCTACGACTATCAATCAGCGTTCGCGTAAAGGACGCCAACTTTGGTTACGACGGTCGCTACATCGCCCAGGACGAGTACAACCACTACTTCCGCGAGGGTTTCCAGCGCGGATATGACGACGGCTATTACGGACGCCAGCAGTTCGGCCGGAAGAAAGACGACGGCAACGTCATTGACGGCGTCAACGACGAATGGCTGATTGCCGGTGCTGTCGTTGCAGCGATCATCGGTTATCAGGTACTCACCGACTGAGGGACCGTCTCCGCTCTTCGGGACAAGCCGGGGCGGCAAGCCGCGCCCGGCTTTTTTCTCGGCCGAACGCGCTCAGCACGACAATCTAACGTAGAACCGTTGCTTGTGAAGCCGGAGTTCGAAACGCTGTTGTGGGAGAGCCTAGTCGGGGACCATCCGTTTGTGAAATCTTGTATAAGACCCTATGGGAAAAACAGTCCCGCAGGCAGTGTTAGCGCATCTAGACCCTAGCAAGCTTGCGCTGCTCGACGAGCTTTCCACGATGACGCAAACTCCGCGCGCAGTACTAATCCGTGAGGCGATCGACGATTTACTTGAGAAGCATCGAGGGGTTTGGAAACAAAATACACAACAGCCGCCAACTGCGCGAGCCATTCACATCGCCAGGTTAGCCAAAATAGGCAAACCTAAGCAAAGCAGCTTCCGCAAAGATAGGAGGTTTAAGTGACCGTGCATCGTTTTCCTACAAGTCGCCGTATGTCGCACGCAAGAAATAACTGAAGGCACAAAACAAGCGGCTCCCCACATGGGGAGCCGCCGTCTCGTGCGTCAGCGGTTAGCGAGACTGATCACTCATCGGCTTGTCGCTGGCCTGTACCTCGTCTGAGGACAGCTTGCCGTCGCCGTTGGTGTCCCACTTCGAGAACATCGAGCGCGAGCCCGATTCGAACTCGGCGGACGTGATTGTTCCGTCCTTGTCAGCGTCCAGGGCCTGGTGCTTGGAGTCCATGCCCGAGGCGTTGACGCGGCCGTCGCCGTCCGGGTCCATCTTAGTCCACTTGGAGCGAACGCCGGCGTCGTGCTCGGCGGCCGAGATCACGCCGTCCTTGTTCGTGTCCATTATCGACTTGTCGTCGTTGGCTGAGGCGCCGAACGCGAACATCAGGCTGCCGGCCGCGACCGCGAGCGTATGGTTGCGAAGCGAATAGAGTTTCATGGGTTTCCCTTCCCCGTAGTGAAATACGACAGTCATATTCAAGCGATGCGGTCCCCGGGACGACCATCGTCGCGGTCCGGCGATTAGGGTAAGAATCGGACTACCGGGTTTGGCGACGGGTCTCGCGGGCCCATGACGGGGCCTTTTCATCTCCGCGTTCTAGGCGTGCGACGTAAGATGTCGGGCATGAAGTTACCCTCGCTACAGACTGTGACGGGTCACCCGGACGGCCCGCCTTGGCAAGCCGCTATCGGGCGAGTGGTCGTCAATTTTGGCACCCTGGAAAGGGTGCTCCTGACTTGGGCGGATACTTTTGCTCCCGACATGAGGTTAATGCAAAAGCACCACAAGTCCGGGATGAAGCAAATCGCCCCGGCCCTTAGGCGGGTCATCGAGTCAAAGAGCAGCCGCATACGCAAACCTATTTTTGATGAGGCGATGGCCGCTATCGTGGAGGCCATCTCCCTCACCGCTGAGCGCAACGATGCCGCCCATGGCTGGCTCGAAATTGCGGATGGTCATTTTAGATTTTTCCAACCAACGACTGATGGTCGTACAAAGTTGGTCCACGGAGTACGAGACATTGACTGGCTGACCGGAGTTGCGAAACGCATACGTGAAGCCACCACCCGGTGCAACGCGGCAATGGAAGTCATTGCGAAGCTCCACGTGTTTTGATTCGTTCTCAGGCGAAGCGTGGCTCGCGCCTTGAGCCTCGCAGCGCATCATGCTCGGGCCATGCACCCCGACCCCACGCGACTGATTACCTTCCGTGACTTCCTGGATAACCGTCAGTGTTTGGAATGCTATTGCCTTGGTTGTCGCCGCACCGCCTACATCGATGTGGCGATACTTGTTCTCAATGGCCTCGGGGATCGACAAGTGAAGCGGTGTCGGCCGCGCTGCCGGAAATGCGGCAATAGTGGGATTTGGAGCTTCAGCGGGCCGCTACTTCGCGGGCTATCGTACGTGCGGCAGTCGTGGCGAGTGTCAAACTAGGTAGCCGGTGCCGGGCAGCCGCGAAAAACTCTTAGACTTAGGACATTTACCGGAAATAGCGGCGGGTCGCCGCAGCTAAAAAAAGAGGGCCAGTTTTACGTGGCCCTATATCGCGTCGTCTATCGGAAATTTCAGATCTCTAAATCAATAATGGTTCCACGACTGGACTTCACCCTATTTTGGATTCCGAGTCTGCTTGTTCGCGTCCTGATTGCGGTTCTGCCTCGCTCCTAAACCCTGCTCGCTGTCGTCGTCGTCTTCGTCGACTTCCTGCTCCGCGGTGCCGCGGAAGCTGCCGGCAGACTCTCGGTCATCCTGATCATCGGGGTTAGGTATGCCGCCCTGGCTTTGGCGTCCACCCTTGTACTCGTAGCCCTCAGTGCCCTGACGCGCGCCTTGTTCATTGCCGCTTTCCTGAGCTCCCGTACCCCGGCCCTCGTTCGGTACACCGCTCGGCGTCGGACGCGTGGTCGGCTTATCGCTTTCGCTCTGACCTCGACGGCCACCTTGGCCGGGTTTCTGACTGCCGCCTTGGCCTTCACGGCCGCCCTGCTGGCCGCCGCCTTGGCCCGGCTTGTTCCTTGTCCTTGCCCGCCCTGATCACGCGTGCGATCTCTGTTTTCCATGGTCACTCCTTAACCAATATTTTGCGAAGCTCTAAAAACGTGTCCAGCTAAGCTGATGCAAACAGTTTCTTTGTCTTGCCGAGTAACGAGCTATCGGCTTCCAATTCACTTTTTCGAGCCTGAAGCTGTTCGCCAATTTCATCGAGGTCCATCTCTGACCTTCGGGCCTTGGCAAACATTCCGTCGGGTTGTTCTTCTTCCTTCACATGGTGCTTGATCATCTCGGACAACACGGTCACTCGAGCATCGAAGTACTCGTCGGAGGTTCGGGACTCAATATCAGCAATCAGACGCTTGGCGCCCGTATGCTCAACTTCTGCTTCGTGGTGCATGTCCTCGTCTTCGGTAGCCTCGAGGAACGCGGGGTAGAAGATTTCTTCTTCGATCTGCGTATGAACCTTCAATGCAGTGCAAATCTGTTTAGCAAGTGTCCACTTCCGCTTGTTGTCGCGAGCCTTCTCAAACTCGCTGAACCATTCTTCGACCTGGCGATGGTCCGCCTTCAGCAGCGCAATGGCATCTTTCGGGGACCATTCTTCGTCCGCGCGCGAATCGCCCTGGGATGTCTTTTCGTCTTTGCCATGACGCGACTCCTAAGAGCGGTGGCCGGGGATTCTTTCGCGGGCATGGGGTTCAGTGTTGTCGCTGACGGGCCTGATCCCCGTAGGAGCGCCACCTACCGTAGTTGGAGCACGTCTGTCGGCCGCGGATTGGAAACTGTGCCACCTGTGCCGCGGCGGCTATCGAGGCAAACGCGAAAAAAAGGGCGAGGTCGCGCCGTGAGCCTTTACCGGCATTAAGTTTCCGCCTACCGCAGCCTATTCGCCTTGAGGCCTTCGCCGATTTTGTCAGACACAGGCGCGGCTTGGCTGCATGTTGCCCCGGTGATCAGTGCTGCGTGGCTTGCAACCTGTTCAAGCTCCGTCGTCTCATTCCTGCTGCGCTTTGCCGGGCCGTAGACGTGGCGTGCGTGCGGCACTACGCTCAACAATCATGGCCAAGCGATCTAAAGACAAGCCCGCATGGCCTCTGAAGCGCGAGATGCAGCGCCTCACGCCCGCCCCGCCCGGGCGAAAGCGCCCCAAGCTCGGTCCCGACCGCAGTCCATAGCGCGACCCGCGCAAGACGCCCGCCAAGGAGTAGCCGGCCGCGCTGCAGGCTGTGTGACGGCCAGGGGGAGTAGCAGGTAATGGCATCCTGTCCCGACGCCCCCGACCCTCGAGCGAGGGCATAATTAATCAGGTGACTTCGGGCGCCTGGTTGAAACAATCCATGACTGAACGACTTCTCGACGTTTTCTTCAACGGCCTTTTCATGGATCCCCAGTTCTTGCGCGGCAAAGGCGTTCACCCTGAAGACATTCGTCTTGCGGCCGTAGCGGGCTTCACGCTTAGGATCGGTGCGCGGGCGGCGCTGGTACCGGACTCCGCCGGGAGTACGTGTGGTGTTGTCATGAAACTCTCACATACGGACATTCAACGGTTGTACTCGGAGCCAAGCGTCGCGGCATACAAGCCGGAACCCGTTTTGGTGCAGCTACGGGACGGCCGCATGGTCGCGGCACTGTGCTTCAATTTGCCGGAAGCGCCTTCCCCGGATGAGAAAAGCACGGTATATGCAGCGAAGCTGCGGGTAGTGGCGGAACGGGTCGGCTTACCGGGCGACTATGTGGCGTCTATTCTCTGACGAGCCGCCTCGAAGCCCGCAATTCCTTAACGTCGCTGCAGTCATACGCCCCAAGCGCTCGCATTGGCAGTCTCGACATGCGCGTAGGCGACCGTGAGGGCCATGGGGGCTCCGCGCCGACAGACGGCGAATGCCCCCGGAGCGACGATTGCGGCTAGTCATCGCAACCGGAGCCGAATCATGAATGCGCTGGTCAATCGCGTAACTCCCAGTATCACGACCATGATCCGCATGGATCATTCACATGTCTTCGCATTGTTCCTCGCTACAGGCCCGACAGCTCGACTAGCCGGAAACGCGCCCTGGTGACGAATGCGTGCCTCGCGCTGGAGGTGCATGCCCAGCTCGAAGAAGAAATTTTCTACCCCGCGTTGCGTTCGGTGATGAGCGAAGATCCGATCTTTCAGAAAAGCGAACCGGAGCACGCCGAAATGCGCCGGCTTGTCAGCGACCTGCGGGAACGCGCAGCCGATGGCGGCCCCGTAGGTGACCTGTCGTATGACGACAAGTTCCTGGAGTTGATGCGCATCGTTATCCATCACGTGGCGGATGAGGAAACAACGCTGCTGCCCATGGCGGAACGCCTGCTTGGAGTTGAGCGGCTCAGTGAACTCGGTGCCCAGATGACACGGCGGCGGGTCGAGTTGATCAAGCCGCATGCGGGCGAATTCGTTGTCACGGCAGCGCGATCATTTCCGGTCGGCGCGGCTGCTGGCGCCGCCTTGCTCGCCGCCGGAGCTATCGCACTCGGCGTGGCGATGCGACCGAGACGCCGGAGGGGTGTCAGGCACTACATGAGATCGTGGCGGTAGGCTTCGAACAACACCGGCCGAGAGCCACCAAGCGTTGCTTGCCGTAGCGGGTCGGCTCGAGCGAGGGGTTAAGCCTCGGCGATTGAGACGATGGAGACCTTGATGCTGGCAATGCGCGTAGGCATCTTGGCTCCTTGCCGTGCGGGCGGCCTCTCTGGAAACCCTCTCCGCCACTCCTTTCATCAGGGAATTCATCATCTTCGGCCATCACAACGGTAGCGCTGACGACTCTGTCGATCGAGCTGCCGGCGTGTTAAAGAATGGCAGCGATGTTCTTCAGGCACTGCTTAGTCTGCTCTTGAATCGTAGGCCCCGCGACCTGTCCGGTGCACGGATCAATTGGCGCGGTTCCTGACACGAAGACTAAGCCAGCAGCGACTTGATCTTTGAATTAGCCTCCTGGGCACGTCAGTTTGCGCAGTGGAGGAGCTGCGATCCCATCGCGGTACTCTAGTTGTGCCCGGTATAGACTTGGCAAGGATGGC
>CAVPNV010000007.1:0-410932 GCA_963706895.1 uncultured Gammaproteobacteria bacterium
TATGTCTATGTGTATGCCTTGAGGCGACACGGTTCCGGTGTTGCTACCTGACGGGAACGCCTGCTCGAAACTCGTGGCCGGCTGGTCGCGGAGCGCGCGCCTGGATTACCTGCCGCGAGTCCGCGAAACCGAGCTCAAAGTGATCGACCTGTCCCACCTGCCAGGACAGCCATCCGCGGCTTCCGCGGACCGTGTAGCGGTTTGCGAGCGCGCAGTCCCGGCTGAGGCGAACCACGCCCGCCGCACCGCATTCCAGTCGGCAGCGGATCAGGGAGTTTGCCTCGATGCCGCCCATGGCGTCATCGGCATATTCGAGCACCTCGGTTTTTCCGAGCCACCACTGCAGCAAGTCCAGTGCATGCACGCCGATGTCCATCAGTACGCCGCCCTGTGCCTCCCGCTTGCTGAAGTAGCCACGCGAAGCCGCAGGCCAGCCGAAAGAGGCAGAGCCTTCGCTGAATTCAAACGATGTGATGTCGCCCAAGGCGCCGAGCGCCAGCATGTGGCGGATCATCCGGCTGGCCGGAAAGAATCGACGCACGAGTCCGATGGCCAGCAGGCCTCGGGCCGCGGAAGCCGCCTGAATCATCGCCCTGGCATCGTCGGCTGACGTGGCCATGGGTTTCTCGCAGAGGACGGAGACGCCGGCGGCGAGCAGCTGGATCGTCTGCGCTGCATGCAAGGCATGCGGCGATGCAACGATGGCCAGATCGAATTCGCGCCACGGAAGGTCGGACAGCTGGTGTGCCATCTGCGCGCGCGGAAAAGCCTGGCGCAGAAGGGCTGCGTGACTGGCGACGGGATCGAGCAGCGCGGCGACTTCGAGCGAGCCGGTTGCCTCGAGTTCACGCAGGGCCGGCAGGTAATATAGCCGCGCGACCGCGCCACAACCAATCAATGCGACCCTGATTCTCGCGTCCTGTGCCGGCAATGCTTAACTCCAGGTAAAGGCCCGCAGGATCTCCGCCAGTACTCGCGGAGAAAACCGGAACCGCAGCGCCTCACGTGCCTGCGCGATGGCGCCAGACAAGTCCCGCTGGCGTAATCGCTCGCGCGCAAACTCGACCGCCGACATAGCGCATAAGTCTCGCGCGCCCGAAGCGCGATGTCATGGGCGCTGCCCGCCGGAAGATATTCCTTGAACATGTCGATGGCCGCGCGCGTGTAGCGCATGTTGTCGGCGTTGTGCGTATTCCGGCCCGTATTCGAGTTCGGATGCATTCGATAAGCCGCAAGCGGCTCGGGTTCGAAGCCAACGGGATAGTGAGCGGCGATGCGAACCCACATTTCCCAGTCCTCGCTGCACGGAAGCCGGTCGTCGAAGCCGCCGAGCCGCTCATAGACCTCGCGCCGCACGACCATGCTGGGAGTCATGATTCTCTGCTCCACGGCCAGACGCTCCAGCGCGTCCGGCAGCACGCCGCTCGAACCCAGCTCCAGCGCTGGAAATCGCCAGCTCGCGCCCGTGCTCATCGATGAACACGTGCCTGCAGAACGCAGCTCCGATGGTCCGGATGCAACTCGAAGAGCCGCGACATGCGCGCATAAAAGCCCGGCGCGCGCAATCGTCGCCGTGCAGCAAATGAACAAGCCGGCCATCGAGCGCGATTGAGGCAGGTGGCGAAGTTACTGGTGATTCCCATGTTGCCGGGCTGGCGAAAGTAGCTCACGCGACCCCGGCCCATGGCCGCCACGATCGCGGCCGGATCGTCCGTGGAGTGATCGTCGACCACTTCAATGTGCATGACCTCGGGGCCAGGATCTTGCGCGAGGACGCTTTCAAGCGTCGTCTGGAGATACTGGTTGCAGTTGAAGGTCGGAATCATCACGGACCACAGCGCCCGCAGCACTCCGGGCTGGAGCGGCTCGATTCGCCCGATGCGACGGGAGGCGAATCACCGCGGACGTCCTGGCTGCCGCGGGAGGAGGAGTCGCGCGACCAGCGAAGCGAGGCGCTTCGCGGAGACATGTTCGTTGAACGGCCGCCCGCCAAGATATCGCCTGAAGCAATGCCAGGCGTTCGCCCGCTCGCGCCGCTGCGCGTATTCCTCGGCCCATTCAAAGAAATATTTCGACAGGCAGGTGCGAACAAGCGCGTCGTGCCGATAGTCGAGGTTGGAATTCATGGTGAGGTAGAAATCACGCGTCCTCTCGAGCTTCTCCCGCTGGTCGAATTGCGAGTAAAGGCCTCCGGGATGATATCGATAGACCCCCAACACCTCGTCCAGATAGCCGATGTCGCCATGCTGGGCACTCAGGATGTGCAATGGCCAGTCGGTTATGGGAAACAAGGAGTCGTACCAGGCTGGTATCACGCCCAACGCCGATCGGCGGAACATGATGGAGCAGGTTGCGATGAAGTTGCCTTGCCAGATGTCCTTGAAAGTGGAGATCGATGGATGGCCGGCCGGTGTCCAGTTCCAGGGTGCCTTCGTTCCGCCTTCCTGCTCGACGCGGGCGTTGTGAAAACAGCAGGAGCATTGGGCATGACGATCAAGGAAGTCCGCCTGCTTTTGCAGCTTGTCGGGAGAGATCCAGTAATCATCGCCGTCCAGCAGCGCAATGTATTCACCGCGGGCTGCGTGAATGCCGCGGGCCACGACAGCATTGCTGCGAACGTTCTTGTCCGAAAGCAGAAGGCGGATGCGCTCGGGATACTTCTCGCTGATACGCGATGACGATTTCACGCGTGCCATCCGTCGAACAGTCTTCGCTCACGAGGATTTCGAAGTCGAAGTTCGTGTGTTGCGCAAGCGCGCCATCCAGTGCCTGCGTTACAAAGCGGGCGTGGTTGTACGTGACCACCAGCACCGTGACTTTGGGACGGTGAAGTCACGCTTGGCGCAGGAATGCAAGTTGAACGCGCAGCCGGGCCTCCAGCCACAAGGCGCGCAGCCACGCCGGCAGAAACCGCAGCAGGAGGGCGGCAAAGCGCAGCACGGCAGGCAGGCGATGTGACTTGAAGCTGGCATCGAGGACTGTTTCAGCAATGGCCGCGGCGCATAGCGGCGCATGCACCTGATGCCCGCGCGCTGCGCCCGCAAGTAGTCCGGCTTGTCCGCAATGTAATGGCTTTGTCCGGCAAATGCATCCAATGCGCCATTCAGCATGCGCGCCGGATCCATGCTCATCGCCGCGTCGTGACGACGATATTCCGCAATCACGCACCGTGGCTGTGCACGGCGTGGCCGCGGGCGATTCGCAGGTACATGTCGTAATCCTCGCAAGTGGCCAGTTCGCGATTGAATACGCCGACCGACTCGAATATCGTCGCGCCGGTACATCACCGTCGCGTGCATGCCGATATAGTTGCGTTGAAGGAGCGTGCGATAGACGTCCGGTTCCGGCGGAACGCACGAAATCGGGAAGTGGCGTGCCGTCCTTCCTGGATCATTCGATAATGCCCGGACACGAGCGCGCATTCCGGGCGCACACGGAAGCAATCCGAGTCCAGTTCGCAGGGCGTCCGGCAGCAAACGGTCATCGGCGTCGAGGAAGACCAGGTATTCTCCGTGGCTTTCGCGGATGCCGGTATTGCGCGCGGCGGACAGGCCCGCCGTTCGACTGGCGCACGCATTCTACGGCTCGGAAAGCGTGCGGCCACGCCGGCCGTATCGTCCGTGTGAACCGTCGTCAACGACGATGATCTCATGACGTGTATGAGTTTGCGCGAGCACGCTCTCGATCGCTTCGGCCTGAAATCGTGCCTGGTTGTAGCAGGGGATGATAACGGAGACGAGCGGCTCTCCGCTTGCGTCGTGCGGCTTCGAGCCAGTCGCGGGATCGGTCAGCGCACCGATGAAATCCGCCGCATGCCCGCAACAGTGCCCCGCCGCAAGCTAAGCGGCTCGCCTCCGCACGCTCCACGGGCCGCGTCTGAAAGACAGAAGTCCAGGGCCGTCCGCAATGCGGCGTCGTTCGGCTCTTCCATGGTAAAGACGGCCGGCCACTCGCAAAAGCTGCGCCTGCCCTCGCACTTTCGCGCCCCCGGGTTCCGGGTCGATGGCCAACGACCGGCACGCCATGGTTGAGCGCGAGCACCAATCCATGCAGCCGCGTCGTCACCACGGCATCCATGCGCGCCAGGCAGCGACTCGATTTCGGCGGCGTTCGGAGCCCGTGCCTGTTCTCGTCCAAGCGAGTGTCGATTTCGACCGAACCACATCCGCTCGCAGCCACGAGACGATCAATCGCAGCGTCAGCCTCGCTCACCGAAGCTGAATCGTAGGCTCGACGCGACATATCCCGACGACCGGCACGCGGGCCGCGCGCGCAGCAAACGCGATGTCCGGATGGGCCGCGCGATAACTGTCACGCTCGATCAGGTAGTCGAAAGGATTCCAGGTCTCGAGCGGCAAGAGCATCGAGAGATCGAGTGCCGATACAGCGTGCAGCCCGCGAAGCGCGCAAGAACTCGAATTCAAGCTCGCCGCGCTGAAAGGGGCCGCAAACAAACACCACGTGGGAATAGCGTGCCGGATCCACAGTGCGCCAGTCACGACCCCGGCCAATCGGCGCGACCAAGGCGAGATCAATTCAAAGCCCGCCTCTCTCAGCCAGTCACAGGCAACTTCTGCCCGCGAGCACGTCGCCAGCGGTCGCATGTCCTTCCTCGAAACTGAACCAACCCGCGACCAGAGCCCTCGCACGGACAACCCACCGATGCGGCATCGAAGACGCTGCCATATCCGGGAGTGGCTACGCACGGCTTCGCGCCTGACATTCCGTGAGTCACTTCCAGCATCGCAGCGCCCTCGACGTGGTCCACCAGTTCATCCCCGCAGGAAAGCGCCGCATTGATGCGATAGCGGCCTGGCGTCAGAAACAGCTCTTCGAGTTCGCACACGAAAGACGCCTCGCCGGCCTCCGCACCCGGATCCGGGCAGTCCTGCAATGCCGAGTCAAAGCAAGTGATGGCCTGGCCGATGGAATCGTAGATGGTGAAGGAGCAGGTCAAAGCGGGCAGTCGACCCGTCACATGAAATGCGAATTGCACGGCCTGGCCGGCCGCGACCCTGCCGGTGATTGCATGACTGGAGTCCCTGAAATCCAGGCGTGACAGGCGAACCCGGCCAGTGCCGTGCCGCTCGGCGCGTTCGAGGAGATTGGCGGATGCAGTTGCCTCGAAACCCTCAAGATATCGCGCCACGGTCACGTCCACGACGTCGTCACAGACCACGCGTCCGCCTTCGATCAGGACACCGCGACGGCACATGGATTTCACGAGACCGAGGTTGTGGCTGACGAAAAGGATCGTGCGGCCCCATGCGCGAGACTTCAGCCATCCGCTCCGAGGCATTTTTTCTGAAACGCCGCGTCGCCGACTGCGAGCACCTCGTCGACGATCAGGATCTCCGGCTCGAGGTGCGCCGCGACGGCGAAGGCGAGCCGCACGTACATGCCGCGACGAGTAGCGCTTGACCGGCGTATCGAGGAACGCGCTCGACCTCGGCAAAGGCGACGATCTCGTCGAACTTGCGCGCGATCTCCGCGTCGCGTCATGCCGAGGATCGCGCCGTTCAGATAGACGTTCTCGCGGCCGGTCAGCTCGGGGTGAAAGCCCGTGCCGACCTCGAGCAGGCTCGCGACGCGGCCGCGAATCCGTCACGCCGGCCCTCGGTCGGCTCGGTGATGCGGCTGAGGATCTTGAGCAGCGTGATCTTGCCCGCGCCGTTGCGGCCGATGATGCCGACCGACCTCGCCCTGCTTGACCTCGAGCGACACATCGCTCAGCGCCCAGAACTCCTCGACGGGTCGCCGGCGCGCGGACCCGGCCCGGAGTCGCCTGGCATGCGCGAGGCGGCGCAGGTTTCGGCAAGCTTTTCGCGCAACGTGTCGTAGCCGGCAGACCTGATGCCGCAACAGATATTGCTTTCCAAGTCGTTCAGCGCTGAGGATCTACGTCGGCCACGGTCAGGGCTGCGTGCTAGATGACGTCCGCGAACCGGCGCTCGGTCCGTGCGGAAGTACCACAGCCCGCTCGCAAGCAGCACCAATGACGACGGCAAGCGAAGCCGCCGAGTCCCGGCCAGTAGAGATCCGGCGTGCCGCGCAAGATTGCCCAGCGAAAGCCGTCGATGACGCCGACCATCGGATTCAGCGAGTACAGCAGTCGCCATTCCTCCGGCACGACGCTGCTGCTGAATCCGACGGGAGAGATGTACATGCCAAATTGCGACGATGAACGGGGACGATGTAGCGAAAATCGCGATACTCGGCGTTCAGCGCGGCCAACCACAGGCCCGCGCCGAGCGTGGCGGCAAAGGCAAGCAGGACGAAGAGTGGCAGCGTCAGGATGCGCCAGTCCGGGACGAAGCCGATACCATGCCATCAGCGCCGCAAGCACGGCGCAGGAGATCAGCGAAATCAACAAGGCTGACGATCATCGCGCTGCGCCGGAACGATCAGCCGCGGAAAGTAGATTTTGGCAATCAGGTCGCAGTTGCCAACGAGACTGTTGCTGCAATCCGTGAGCGCGGTGGCGAAAAACTGCCAGGCAACATGGCCGCGAACACCAGGAGTGGATATGGCACTCCTTCTGAAGGCAGCTTCGCGATCTTGCCGAAAACGACCGTGAGCACGAGCAGCGTGACCAGCGGCTTGATCAGCGCCCAGGCGATACCGATGCGGTCTGCTTGTAGCGAACCAGAATGTCGCGCCAGGCCAGGAAGTAGAAAAGCTCGCGGTAATGCCACAGTTCGAGCCGATACCTGCTGTCGCGATAGCCAGCCTCGATAATTCGCTCCTGCAGTTCAGTATCGCCAGGCGGAAGGCGCGATGAAGCGGCTGCGTGGATCACTATCAGGCCTTCTGGAGGAAACCGGCTCGCGCGAGTCCGTGGAGCTTCACCATCCATGGAATCATGGGGCCTTACGGCACGCCTGCCAAGTCGGCGGTGATCGCTTGCGTACCGGCGCTAGCTGCTGTCCATGAACCGGCGGAAGCGTGTAGCGCCCCTTCCATCGCGCGGACCGAGCAGATCGTAGAGCGGGGTCGGATCGAGCCAGGATGGCGCGGCGTTCAGGCCGAACGTCTCCCGTGCGCTCGAATGGGGCCAGTCGATCACGCGACGCACGAGGCCGCCACGCACCGGTGCGTGCAGCGCGTGGCGAGCGACTTCGAGGAGATAGATGTCCTGGTTCACTTTCGTCGAGATGCAGTGGCCGTGCCTGATGCGGCCGCCCACAAGCTCGTCGGTCGCAAGCGTGATCTTTGCCGGCACCCCGCGGACGACGAGGTGCAGGAAGCGGTCGGTGACGCACCAGACGACGCTCTGCAGCCGGTGACGCTCACAACATTCCGCGATTCGCACGCCGCCTTCGATCGCGAGGCTGCATCCGGATAGAGCAACCGGCGCCCGTGCGATCGCGCGACAACGTGTCGCAATATCGCTGCAGTTGCGGTATCGACGCTCAGGGCCATGGTCCGCCTCCCTGCGGAGCAGGCGTCGAGCATGTCTGTGCGCCCGTTTGGGCGCCCCTCCAGTTTCCCGCCTATAATCCAAATTATGTAATCCGCGGCGGGGTGCGGGCCGGATGGGACAAGAGCAGGAACTCGCGATCCTATTCGCCGACGTCGTCGGCAGCACGCGCCTGTTCGAGCTACTCGGCGACGTAGCGGCGCGAGACAAGGTCTCCGTCTGCATCGAAATCATGCGACGCGCGACGGAGCAGCACGGTGGCTCGGTCGTCAAGACAATGGGCGACGAGGTCATGTCGACGTTCGGCGACTGCGACTCGGCGATCGACGCCGCGGTCGAAATGCAGGCGGCAATCGCGGGTCATCCGGACCTCGAGGTCGAGGGACAGCAGGTATCGATCCGCATCGGCTGCCACTACGGGCCGGTCGTCCTCGAGACAAGGGACGTTTTCGGCGCCGCCGTGCATACCGCGAACCGCATGACGAGCCAGGCCAAGGCCGGGCAGATCATCATCACCGATGCGGTCCAGGGAAGACTCGCCGAGCAGTGGCGTGCCGTCACGCGGCGCGTGGACGTCGCAGTTCCGCGCGGCCAGCATGACGAGGTCACGATCTTCGAGGTGCTTTGGCAGCACGGCGAGACGACGAGCATGCTGCCCGCGATCGCGACCATCACCGAGCTCCAGAAGCAGTTCCGGATCCGGCTCCGATACCTCGGAACCGAACTCGTGCTCGATCATCGCGACCGCTCTTCAGCGACACTCGGGCGCGGCCAGGAGAACGACCTCGTGATCAAGGGCAACCTGGTGTCGCGCCTGCATGCCCGCGTCGAGGCCGGCAAGAACCGCTTCATGCTCGTCGACCAGAGCACGAACGGTTCGTTCGTACAGAGCCAGGACGGAGACGATGCGTTCGTCCGGCGCGATGCGATTCCGCTCAGGGGACAAGGCGTGATCGGACTCGGGCGCGTGCCAGAGCCGCAGTCCTATCATACGGTCGAATTCTTCTGCGAAGACGGTCCCGAGATGGCGCCTGCCGCCAGATCCTAGGCCAGGGTCAGGCGGCCCCGAGGCGGGCCTTCAAGCGCGCGACCTCGTCGCGCATTCCCGCCGGAAGGCGCTCACCGTAGCCTTCCAGGTACTTGCCGATCTCGCCTGCTTCTTTCTGCCACGCTGCGTTGTCGACGGCGAGCAGCTCGTCAGATCGTCGCATCGGCGATCGCGAGACCCGAGAAATCGATCGCGTCGCGGCTCGGCACCGCGCCAATCGCCGTGTCGCGAGCTGCCGACGTTGCCGGTGCAGCGCGCGATGATCCAGGCGAGCACGCGGAGGTTCTCGCCGTAGCCCGGCCAGAGGAAGCGGCCGCCAGCGTCGCGGCGGAACCAGTTGACGTGGAAGACACCCGGGAGCCGCTTCACGCGATCCGACATCGACAGCCAGTGCCCCCAATAGTCGGCGAAGTTGTAGCCCGCAAACGGCTTCATCGCCATGGGGTCGCGGCGCACGACGCCGACATCGCCGGCCGCAGCAGCCGTCGTCTCGGAAGCCATGCCGGCGCCAACAAGCACTCCGTGCGACCAGTCGCGCGCCTGATACACCAGCGGCGCCAGCGACCGACGCCGCCCCCCGAACACGAGCGCCGTGATCGGCACGCCGGCGGGTGCATCCGCCTTCGGCGAATAGCTCGGGTTCTGCTTTGCGGAAACCGTGAAACGCGAATTCGGGTGTGCGGCCAGGCCCTTCGCAGGATCGAACGGGCGGCCCTGCCAGTCGAATGCCGGCTTGCCTTCGTCGAGTCCTTCCCACCAGGGCTCGTTGTCTTTCGTGAGTCCGACATTCGTGAAGATCGTGTCGCGGCGGATCATCTCGTACGCGTGACGGTTCGTCTTCGCGTTTGTCCCCGGCACGACCCCGAAATATCCGGCTTCCGGATTGATCGCCCACAATCGCCCGTCCGGGCCGGGATGCAGCCAGGCGATGTCATCGCCAACCGTCCAGATCTTCCAGCCAGGCATCGACTCCGGCGGAATCAGCATCGCAAGATTCGTCTTGCCGCAGGCCGATGGGAAGGCGCAGGCGAGATAGTGCGTTTCGCCTGCGGGACTCTCGACGCCGACGATCAGCATGTGCTCGGCGAGCCAGCCTTCCGTGCGCGCTTGCCAGCTCGCGATGCGAAGCGCATGGCATTTCTTTCCGAGCAGTGCGTTGCCGCCATAGCCCGAGCCGAAGCTCTGGATTTCCAGCGTTTCCGGAAAGTGCATGATGAAGCGGCGCTCGGGATCGAGCTCTCCGATCGAGTGCAGGCCCTTGACGAACGTGCCGTCGCGGGCGATCCGCGCGAGCGCGGCCGCACCCATCCGCGTCATGAGCTTCATGTTCGCCGCGACGTACGCGCTGTCCGTGATCTCCACCCCGCAGCGCGAGTAGGGCGAGTCGATCGGGCCCATGCAGTAGGGAATGACATACATCGTCCGCCCGCGCATGGAGCCGGCGAACAATGCGTCCATCTTGCTGTGGGCGGCCGCAGGCGCCATCCAGTGATTGTTGGGACCCGCGTCTTCCTTATTTTCAGTACAAACAAAAGTCAGGTGCTCGACACGAGCGACGTCCGATGCATTCGAGCGGTGCAGGTGGCAGCCCGGAAAAGTCGTTTCGTTGAGCTTGAGCAGGTCGCCGGCGGCGATCATCAGCCGGATCAATTCGCGGAATTCGGCCTCGGAGCCGTCGCACCAGTGAACCTGGTCGGGGCGCGTGTGGGCGGCGACCTGCATGACCCAATGCCTCAGGGCGTCGGGTGCGTGCGCGGGAGCGGCCGATCGATCGGGTGCTGTTGCCATCCAGGCCTCGCGGGGATGAGCCCGAATATTAGCAGGCGATAGGGTAAAAATGGCCGGAACTGCGTCCTTGCGTGATTGAAAGCCGTTGATCTCGAAAAGATTTGCCCGGAGACTGACACGTTCTGTAAGAAGGTCGGAAAGGGGGATGGCGCGATGAAATTTGTGACGGCGATCGTGGTGCTCGCGTGCGGGCTCTTCACGGCGCAGGGATCCGCTCAAGCGACGCAAAAGCGGAGCTCGAGAAGCTGTTTGCCGACGAGCGCGCCTTCACTTGGCGGGAAGACCCGCTCGCCGCGACGAACGACGGCGTCCACGAATTCGACGACCGCCTGCCGTCGGTTACCCCGGCCGACCAGGCGCGGCGGCTCGAGGCCGATCGCGAGTTCCTGCGCCGATTGCGGCAGATCGATCGAGGCGCGCTCTCCGATTTCGATGCCGTCAGCTACGACCTGTTCGACTTCATGGTGGATCAACGCCTCAAGCTCGGGAAGTACCGCGAGTGGCGCGCTCCGCTCAACAGCGACAGCGGCTTCTACGCCGACCTGCTTCAGCTGCACGACCAGCAGGCGCCACGATCGACCCGCGACTACGACAACTACATCTCGCGCCTCCGCGACGTACCACGCTACTTCAGCGAGAACATCGCGAACATGCGCCAGGGAATCAAGGAAGGATTCGTGCTTCCGGCCGAAATCCTTCCCGGCATCTCGAGCGTGATCGCAGGCGCCCAGTACGCGCGTGCCGAAGACTCGCCCTTCTGGATTCCATTCGCGGAGTTCCCTGCGACCGTACCGGAGGCAGACCGGGCGAGGCTGGCGGCGGCCGGCCGTGCCGCAATCGCAGATCGCGTGATACCGGCGTACGCGGAGTTCAAGGCATTTTTCGAGGATGAATACCGTCCGGGAGCGCGGAAGACGATCGCGGCGTCGGCACTGCCCGATGGCGCGGCTTACTACGCGGACCTCGTGCGCTACTTCACGACCTTGCCCGAGTCGACGCCGAAGCAGATCCACGAAACGGGCCTCGCCGAGGTCGAGCGCATTCGCGGCGAGATGGACGCAATCGTTCGCGAAGTGGGCTTCAAGGGAAGCTTCGCGGAGTTCCTCGCCTTCCTCCGCACGGACCCGCAGTTCTACGCAACGACCCCGGAGCAGCTGCTTTGGCATGCAGCCTGGATTTCGCGCGAGATCGACGGGCGCATGCCGGACTTCTTCGGCCGCATTCCGCGCGCACCCTACACCGTGAAGCCGGTTCCGGCGGCGCTCGCGCCGAACTACACCGGCGGGCGCTACAACCCGGGCCCGCTTGGCGCAGCGGGCGAGTACTGGGTCAATACCTATGCGCTGAAGAATCGCCCGCTCTATGTGCTGCCGGCGCTGACATTGCACGAGGCGGCTCCGGGCCATCACACCCAGGGCTCGCTCTCGCGCGAGCTCGAGGACGTGCCGGTATTCCGCCGCAATTTCTACCCGCATGCATTCGGCGAAGGCTGGGGCCTCTATTCCGAGTACCTGGGAATCGAGATCGGCGTCTACCACACGCCATACGAGCGGTTTGGCCGCCTCGTCTATGAAATGTGGCGCGCCTGCCGGCTCGTCGTCGACACGGGCATGCATGCGTTCGGCTGGTCGCGCCAGCAGGCGCTCGACTTCATGACTGCGAATACGGCACTTTCGGAGCACGAGATTCGGACTGAAATCGATCGTTACATCGCCTGGCCGGGCCAGGCGCTGGCTTACAAGACGGGCGAGCTCGAGATCAAGGCGCTACGCACCCGCGCGGCGCGCGAACTCGGCGAGCGATTCGACGTACGTGCGTTCCATGACGCCGTGCTGGGGCAGGGCGGCGTGACGCTGCCGGTGCTCGCGAAGCAGGTCGACGCGTATATCGCGCGCGCGCGAGGCCCGTGAGCGGCGGCGGAGAATTCGGCCGCCTGCTCGGGCCTGCGGGGCCGCTTGCGCGCGTGATCGACAGCTTCGAGTCGCGCCGCGAACAGCAGCTCATGGCGGACTGGGTGGGCGAGACGCTGGCCTCGCGCGGGACGCTGGCGATCGAAGCGGGCACGGGGACGGGCAAGACGTTTGCATACCTCGTGCCGGCGCTGCTCTCCGGACGACAGGTCATCATCTCGACCGGCACGCGCACTCTCCAGGACCAGCTATTCAACCGCGACCTGCCGACGGTTGCGAAAGCACTCGGCCGCCCGGTTCGCGTCGCATTGCTCAAGGGCCGCGCGAACTACCTGTGCCTGCATCGACTCGAGCTCGCGGACGCGGTGAGCGGGCTGCCCGGGATTCAACCGCCCAGTGCGCGCACGATGGCCAGGATCCGGCGCTGGTCCCGCGACACGACGACCGGCGACCTGGCCGAAGTGAAAAGCCTGCGCGACACGGACCCTGTGCGTGCCGCAATCACGTCAACCCGCGAGAACTGCCTGGGCACGACGTGTCCGGCCTATTCGCGATGCCATGTCGTCGCGGCACGGCGCGAGGCGCAGGCCGCCGACGTCGTGGTCGTCAATCACCACCTGCTGCTCGCCGATCTCGCCTTGAAGGACGAAGGCTTCGGCGAACTGCTGCCGGGAACGGAAGCCGTGATCCTCGACGAGGCACACCAGGTGCCGGAGATTGCCGCGCAATTCTTCGGCCGGGAATTCTCGGCGCGCCAGGCCGCGCTCTTCGCGCGTGACGCGCTCGCAGAGCTCTCGCGGCTCGGGCTCGCGGGAACTGCTGCGCGCGAGCGCCTCGTGGCGCTCGAGGCCGCAGTCGGCGAAGCAGCGGCAGCAATTTCGATGTCCCGCGAACGCATCGAGTGGGCGGAGCTGCCGGCGTCGTTCATTGCCGCGCTCGAGCAGGTCCGCGAGGCGCTGACGCAGGCCGGCCAGGAATTGACGGCGGCGGATGCCGAAGACCCGGCAATCCGCCACTGCGTGCGGCGCTGCGCCAAGCTCGCAGATGCCCTCGTTGCGATCGTCGATTCCGGGACCGATGCCGGAATGCGCTGGGTCGAGCCAGGCAAGGGCGGCTTCTCGCTTGCATTCACGCCATTCGAAGTCGCCTCGCGGCTCGGCGAGCTGATGCGCGCCCAGGGTGGCGCCTGGATTTTCACGTCGGCGACGCTCGCGGTCGGGGACGACTTCTCGCATTTCCTCGGCCGCATCGGTGCGCCGACGGCCCATGCCGTGCGTATCGAGAGTCCCTTCGATTTCGAGAGCCAGGCGATGGTTTACCTTCCGGAGGGCATGCCCGATCCGGCGAGCCGCGACTACACGGCCAGCGTCATCACTGCCGCGCTGCCGCTCGTCACGGCTGCAGGCGGCCGGAGCTTCCTGCTGTTCACGAGCCATCGCGCGCTCGGCGAGGCGGAACAGATCCTCGACTCGATGCCTGGCTTCCGCGAGCGCTTTCCGATGCTCGTGCAGGGCGAAGCGCCGCGCGAATCGTTGCTGCGACGCTTTCGGGAGCTCGGCAATGCCGTGCTCCTCGGCACGGCGAGCTTCTGGGAGGGCGTGGACGTGCGCGGCCATGCGCTCGCGCTCGTCGTGATCGACAAGTTGCCGTTTGCCGCGCCCGAGGACCCGCTTCTCAAGGCACGGCTCGAAGGCATCCGGCGCCGCGGCGGCAATCCCTTCCAGGAGTTCCAGCTTCCGCAGGCGGTCCTCTCGCTCAAGCAGGGGTTCGGGCGCCTGATCCGGGATCGCGAGGACTTCGGCGTCGTCGTGCTGTGCGATCCGCGACTGCGGACCCGAGGCTACGGCAGCCTGTTCCTGAGGTCATTGCCTCCTGCGCCGGTCGTGACCGACAGCGACGAAGCGGCCGCCTTTCTTCGGCGCCGGCTCGCGCGCGCAGGCGTCACCGTGGCCACGGCACTCGAGGCATGAAAATACTTGCGGTCGACGCGGCGACCGAGGCCTGCTCGGCTGCATTGCTGCGCGACGGTGCGGTTACGGAGTTGTACGAAGTCATCGGGCGCGGTCATGCGGGACGACTCCTGCCAATGGCGGACGAGTTGCTGAACGATGCCGGTGTCGCAGTCGGAGAGCTGGATGCAGTCGCGTTCGGGCGCGGTCCGGGCGGATTCACCGGGCTTCGCATCGCCGCGGGTGTCGCGCAGGGACTCGCAGCCGGAAGCAATCGCCCCGTGCTGCCCGTCAGCAGTCTTGCGGCGGTCGCCGCGGCCGCAGCCCGCCTGTCCGGCAGTACGCGCGTCCTCGTCTGCATGGATGCACGCATGGGACAGGTTTATTGGGCGGCCTACGATTGTTCCGGCGAAGTGCCGGTCGCAGTCACCGACGAGCGCCTCGCCGATCCTGAGGCGGTTGCGGCGCCAGAGAGTGATTCATGGTTCGGCGCCGGTCACGGACTGTCGGCATATCCGGTGATTGTCGAACGCCTTGCCATGCAACTCTCCGGCTTCGATGACCGGCTTCTGCCCCGGGCTTCCGATATCGCCCGAATTGCAGCCGTTGAACTGTCAGCGGGAAAGGGGCTCGACGCGGCGCGCGGATTGCCCGTCTATCTCCGAAACGACGTCGTCCACAGGCGCTGAATCGCACGGTGTCATAATTCCTCAACAATGAACCGTCAGTCTCATCGCCTGCGCATGGCGGACACCCGGATACTGGTCGTTGAGGACGAGCAGCCGATCCGCGACCTGATCGCATTCGGGTTGCGGCGAGCCGGCTGCGACGTCGCGCTCGCGGAACACAGCCAGGCGGCGCTCGCGAGCATCAGCGACCGGCGCCCGGACTTGATCCTGGTCGACTGGATGCTGCCCGACATGAGCGGACTCGAATTGATCCGCGCCTTGCGCCGGGACGCCGCCACGCGAGACATCCCGATCATGATGCTGACGGCGCGTGCCGACGAGGCGGACAAGGTGACCGGCCTCGAATCGGGTGCCGACGATTACCTGACAAAGCCGTTCTCCGCCCGCGAATTGATCGCCCGGATCCAGGCCGTGCTTCGTCGGAGCGCTCCCGCAGGCGACGATGAACGCGTCGAGGTCGAAGGACTCGCGCTCGACCAGGCAGGACATCGGGTGGCGGCGGCGGGCAAGACGATTCCGCTCGGTCCGACCGAATACCGCCTGCTCGCCTTCCTCATGACGCACCCGGATCGTGTCTACTCGCGTAGCCAGCTGCTGGACCGCGTCTGGGGCGGAAATGTCTACGTGGAGGAGCGCACCGTCGACGTCCACATCAGGAGGCTCCGCAAGTCGCTCGAGCCAAGCGGATACGACCGCTTCGTCCAGACGGTGCGCGGCGCCGGCTACCGATTCTCCGCGCAGCAGGACTGATTCATGTGGTCAGCCTGGTCATTCGCGCTGGTCCGGCTGGCAGTGGCGATTGCGATCGCGGCGCTGCTTGGGCTCATTACCGGCCGCATGGCCCTCTGGCTGACGATCGTCCTGGGCGGAGTCCTTGCCTGGCAGTTCGTCAACCTGTTCCGCGTGCAGCGATGGCTCAAGCATCGCGCACATGAAGACCCGCCGGACATCGGCGGGGTCTGGGGCGACGTAATTGCGATCATCAACCGGATCTACCGGCGCAAGCAGTTCCACAAGCGGCGGGTCACGCAGCAGTTCCGCGAGTTCAGGCGGCTGAGCGCAGCGCTTCCTGACGGCGTCGTCCTGCTCTCGGAAAACCGGGAGATCCTCTGGTTCAACCGCATGGCGGCGGAGCGCCTCGGGCTCCGGCGCAAGGTGGACGTCGGAATACCGATCGCGAACCTCGTGCGCGATCCCGAGTTCGCGGCCTACCTGCAGAAACCCGGCGCCGGGAACGGCATCGTGATCCGGCTCCAGAGTGGCGAGGCCTGGCTTGCGCTGTTCGTCATACCCGCCGGTAGCGCAGTTCCTGATGCTCGTGCGCGACGTGACGCGCGACGTCCGCCTCGAGCAGATGCGCAAGGACTTCGTCGCGAATGCCTCGCATGAGCTGCGTTCGCCCCTGACGGTCATTTCGGGATACGTCGACGAGCTCGCGGACGACGAGAGTCTCGGCGCGGAATGGCGCGAACCGGTCTCGGACATGCGCCGCCAGGCGCTGCGCATGCGCGAGATCGTGGAAGACCTGCTCGAACTTTCGCGCCTCGAGTCGACGTCGGACGAGGCGCCGATTACGCCTGTCGACGTGCCCGAGCTCCTCGAGCGACTGGTCCGCGAGGCGCAGGCGACTGGCGAACAGGTCGCGCGATTCGACCTCGATATCGACTACGCGTGCTTGTTGCGTGGCAGCGAGGGCGAGCTGCACTCGATCGTCTCCAACCTGATTTCGAACGCGGTCAAGTACACGCCTGTCCACGGCACGATCACGATCCGCTGGGCCCGCGAAGCGGGCGGCGCTGCGCTCATGGTCCGCGACACGGGCATCGGCATCGCGCCCGAGCACTTGCCGAGGCTGACGGAGCGTTTTTACCGCGTGGATCGTGCGCGCGCGCGAGCGAAGGGCGGCTCCGGCCTCGGGCTGTCGATCGTCAAGCATGCGACTCCAGCGGCACGGCGGCCGGCTCGAAATCGAGAGCGAGGAAGGCCGAGGCTCGACTTTCACCGCCCGCTTTCCCGCGCGCCGCGTCCTCTCCCGCGAGACTCCTGCAATAAAAGCGTCATAGTCCGCGACCATAATCCGGGCCGCTCGTGCCGTTCCGTCGGTGCGGGCATCAACCAATTACAACCCGGAGAACGGCTCGTGAAAAAGCTCTTGATCCTTGGCGCCATGGGGCTGGCTGTCGCCTCGCCGGCGCATGCCCAGCAATCCAAGTCGATGGAACAGATCCTGCGCGAGCTGGAAGCTCTCAATGCGCGAGTCGGCAGACTGGAACAGGACAACGTCCAGTTGCGGACCGAAAACGCCGCCCTCAAGGAGAGCGGCGAACGGACGGAGGCGACATCCGAGTACCTGAAGGACAACGCCTCGGCGACTCGCAAGCAGCTCGCCCAGGACGGCCCGAAAATCGCGGAGGCGGAGCGCATCGCGAAAGCCGCCGAATGGGCATCGCGCCTCAACTGGAAGGCCGACATGCGCTACCGCCACGAATTCGTGGATCCGGAAGAGGCCGACGACGAGCAGACACGCCATCGCATCCGCGCGCGGCTCGCGTTGACCGCGAAGATCAATGACACGCTGACCGGCACGATCGGGCTTGCCACGAGCGGCGGCACCAGCGACCCACGCTCGACCAACCAGACACTCGGCGAAGGCTGGACGCGCAAGGGCATCGCGATCGATCTCGCCTATGTCGACTGGAAGCCAGTCGATAGCTTCACCATGAGTTTCGGCAAGATGCCGCAGCCCTGGTACAAGGCCAACGGGTACTTCTTCGACAACGACATCAACCCGGAAGGCATCAGCGCCCGGTACGCGGGCGGCCTGTTCTTCGCGAACGCATTTGGCTACTACCTGTCCGAGCGCAGCACGGCGAGTGACGCGTCGCTGTTCGGCGGGCAGCTCGGCCTGACCGGCAACGTCGGCCCGGTCAAGTTGACCGGTGCACTTGGCTACTTCGATGTCGGAGCGGCACGTGGCGAGGTGACCACCACCAACACCACAGTCCCATGCACGGCGAACACGATGTTCTTCGGCGGCGCGCAGGGCAACACGACCGTGCTGAACGCCAACGGCTGCCCGGTGCTGGCCAATGACTTCAACATGATCGAAGCGATCGGGCAGGCTGGAGTTCACGATCGCCGACCAGCCGTTCCAGTTCTTCGCCCAGTTCATCCAGAACCAGGAAGTCGATGACCTCGATACCGGCTGGCTCACGGGCTTCAATTGGGGCAAGGCCAGCAACCCGCGCAGCTTCGAGTTCGGTTATGCCTACGGGGCGATCGAGAAGGACGCCCAATTCGGCCAGTTCATGGATTCGGACTTTGCCGGCGGCGTGACCGACGTGGATGGCAGCGTGATCAAGATCGGCTATGCGCCGGCCAAGAACTGGGTGCTGAACGGCACCTACTTCATGAACAACCGCTTTGTCGACGCCCCGGGCGCAACGGAGCGCAGCTACGACCGCTACCAGATCGACCTGAACTGGAAGTTCTGATCTGGCACCTGTCACGAGACTGAAACAAACCGTCAATAAGGTTGCAGAAGAAGCGAAGGAGTTGGAAGGACCATGAAAGCCATTTCACTGTTGAGTGCCGCGACGCTCGCATTTGCGGGACTGGCCCTCGCGCCGAATGCCGATGCCCAGGTGATCAAGATCGACGGCTCGAGCACCGTATTCCCGATCACCGAAGCCGTGGCCGAGGAATTCCAGATCCAGAAGCGCGGAAAAATTCGCGTGACGGTCGGCATCTCCGGCACTGGCGGCGGATTCAAGAAGTTCTGCCGCGGCGAAACGGACATCCAGGATGCGTCGCGCCCGATCCTCGCGGCGGAGATGGAAGCCTGTCGTGCGGCCGGCATCAAGTACTACGAGCTGCCAATCGCCTATGACGCGCTGACGGTCGTCGTGAATCCGCAGAACAACTG
Source organism: uncultured Gammaproteobacteria bacterium (assembly GCA_963706895.1). Classification (GTDB taxonomy): domain Bacteria; phylum Pseudomonadota; class Gammaproteobacteria; order Steroidobacterales; family Steroidobacteraceae; genus SCUD01. Next base: position 18,730 of record CAVPNV010000007.1, read on the forward strand.
GATCACCCAGCTCACGATCCCGGAACTGAAGAAGATCTGGGAGCCGGCGTCGCAGGGCAAGGTCACACGCTGGAACCAGATCAATCCCAAATGGCCGAACGAGACGCTTGCGCTGTTCGGGCCGGGATCTGATTCCGGCACCTTCGATTACTTTACGGAGGCGGTGGTCGGCAAGGCCAAGTCGAGCCGCGGCGACTACACCGGCAGCGAGGACGACAATGTGCTCGTGCAGGGCGTTGCCAGCAACAAGAATGCGCTCGGCTATTTCGGTTACGCGTACTACCAGCCGAATGCGAGCAAGCTCAAGGCAGTGCCGGTCGTCGGCAAGTCAGGCAAGGCGGTCGGTCCGTCGCTCGACAATGTCGTGAATGGCTCCTACGAGCCGCTGTCGCGCCCGATCTTCATCTATGTCGCAGAGAAATCGGCGCAGCGTCCCGAGGTCAAGGAGTTCGTCGAGTACTACCTTACGAAGAGCGTGCCGCTGATCGAGGAAGTGAAATACGTGCCGCTGCCCAGGCAAGCATACGACCTCGCAGCAAAGCACTTCCGCGAAGGCAAGCTCGGCACCGGGTTCGGTGGCGTGCCTGAAGTCGGCCTCAAGGTCGAGGAACTGCTGGCTCGCGAAGCCAAGCTCTGAGTCGATTGCCAAGCATGGGCCAGCGGATTAGCCTGTGCCCGTGAATAACAATGCGGGGGCGGAATCGTTCGATTCCGCTCCCGCGCTACAAGGGCCGGCAGCAAGCGGGGACGTGCACGGCAAGAAGCCATGACCGATCAGACGTCTGTCATTTCCACCGGAACGCCTGCGGGTCTCCGGTTCCGCAAGGCGCGCGACCGCGTGGTCGAGGCGTTCCTGATGCTGGCGGCGCTGGTCGCAGTGTTCACGACAATAGCAATCGTCATCGTCCTGGTCGTCGAGTCGCTGCCTTTCTTCAAGATGGTGCCGCTCAAGGACTTCCTGACCGACACGATGTGGATTCCGCTCTTTGCCGAGCCGCGGTACGGCGTCCTGCCGCTCGTCGCGGGAACGCTCGTGACGACTCTGGTTGCGCTCGCTGTCGCCATCCCGGCAGGAACGATCATCGCGATCTACCTGAGCGAGTTCGCGCCATATCGCCTTCGCGAGTCAATAAAACCGGCGCTTGAACTGCTCGGTGCGGTGCCAACGGTCGTCTACGGTTACTTCGCCTTGATGATCGTTACGCCGCTCCTGCAGAAGATCATTCCCGGCCTGCCTGGATTCAACATGCTGTCGGCCGGCCTCGTGATCGGCATCATGATCATCCCGTACGTCGCGTCGGTCAGCGAAGACGCGATGAGGTCGGTGCCCAACTACATGCGCGAAGGCAGCTACGCGATGGGCGCGACGAGGTTCCAGACGGCGACGCGCGTCGTCGTGCCGGGCGCGCTGTCGGGCATCGCCGCGGCTTATATCCTCGGCATTTCCCGCGCAGTCGGTGAGACCATGGTCGTCGCGATTGCCGCCGGCCTGCAGCCGAACCTGACCTGGGATCCCACCGAGCCGGCAGCGACCATTACGGCGTTCATCGTGCAGGTGAGCCTCGGCGACCTGCCTCACGACAGCATCGGCTACCAGTCGATCTTCGCAGTCGGGCTGGTGCTGATGATCATGACGCTCATCTTCAACATTGCGGGCTTCTCGCTGACGCGCAAGTTCCGCGAGACCTACTGAAATGCACGCAGCTACGGCAGACGCCGCACTCCAGCAGATACGCGCCGACGTCAGCCGGCGGAAGATCTTCGACAAGATCTTCGTGATGGTGGGCCTCCTGATCATGTTCTCGGCGCTGCTCGTGCTGGTCGTGCTCTTTGTCGACCTCGTGCAGGACGGCGCCCCGCGGCTGAACTGGGATTTCCTGAATTCCTTCCCGTCCCGCAAGGCCGAGCGGGCGGGGATACTCTCGGCCTGGGTCGGGACGTCGCTCATCATGTTGACGACGGCCGCGGTTTCCATGCCGGTCGGCGTCGCCGCCGCGATCTACCTCGAGGAATACGCCCCGAAGAACTGGGTGACCGCGATCATCGAGATCAACGTCACGAACCTTGCGGGCGTCCCGTCGATCATCTATGGCTTGCTCGCGCTCGGGCTCTTCGTGTACCAGTTCAACCTCGGGCAGAGCATTGCGGCAGCGGGCCTCACGCTGTCGCTGCTGATACTGCCGATCGTGATCGTCGCGACACGCGAGGCGCTGCGCGCAGTTCCGCGCGCGATCCGCGAGGCCGCCTACGCGCTCGGCGCGACCCGCTGGGAGGTGACGGCGCACCATGTGCTGCCGTATTCAACCGGTGGCATCCTGACCGGCATGATCATCGGCCTCTCGCGCGCAATCGGCGAGACTGCCCCCCTGATCACGATCGGAGCGCTTTCCTTCATCGCCTTCCTGCCGGAATCGCCCTTCAAGGGCGAATTCCCCTTCTTCTCGTTTGCCTGGCTCAAGGAATCGTTCACGGCGATGCCGATCCAGATGTTCAACTGGGTCTCGCGGCCGGACCCGGCAGTTCCAGGTCAACGCGGCGGCCGCGGGCGCGATCCTGCTCGGCATGACGCTGCTGATGAACGGCGTCGCAATCTACGTTCGATACCGCTTCCGCAAGAGAATCAACTGGTGAACACCATGCAGTCCGGAATCACGACCCAAGACGGCGCGGCGCGCCCGGGAACGGGGCACGCGGTCGAAGGCAGGTTGTCGACGCCACGCCCGTCGGTCGACGCGGGTAGAAGGACCACGAGCGACGATCAGGCACTCGTCATCAAGTCGCGGGCAGAAGGGCTCTCCTTCTATTACGGTGACGTCAAGGCGCTGAAGAACCTCAATATCGAGATTCGCGAAAAGCGCGTGACGGCACTGATCGGGCCATCCGGCTGCGGCAAGACGACGTTCCTGCGCTGCTTCAACCGCATGCACGACCTTACGCCCGGCACGCGTTACGAAGGCCGGATCATGCTCTATCCGGACTCCCTCGATCTCGTGGGTCGCGGCGTGGACGCAATCGAAGTGCGCATGCGCATCGGCATGGTCTTCCAGAAGCCGAACCCCTTCCCGAAATCGATATTCGAGAATGTCGCCTACGGTCTGCGGGTTCGCGGCATGCGCTCGAACGCGCGCATCGAGGAAGAAGTCGAACGGGCGCTGCGCCGCGCCGCGATCTGGGAGGAGGTCAAGGACCGCCTTGACAACTCGGGTCTCTCGCTGTCCGGCGGCCAGCAACAAAGGCTGTGCATCGCGCGAGCGCTTGCCACCAACCCGGAGATCCTGCTGTTCGACGAGCCGACCTCGGCGCTCGACCCGATTGCGACTGCGCGAATCGAGGAGCTGATCGACGAGCTCCGCGACCAGGTGACGGTCATCATCGTCACGCACAACATGCAGCAGGCGGCGCGGGTGTCGGACTACACTGCGTTCATGTACCTCGGAGAACTGATCGAGTTCGACAACACCAGCAAGCTCTTCACGAATCCCTCGCAGAAGGCGACCGAAGACTACATCACCGGCCGGTACGGCTGAGCCTCCTGCAGGAGCCCATGTGAACGAAGGAAGCGAAGGGCACATCTTCAAGGCCTACGACGGGGCCTTGTCCGAACTGCGGCTGCGCGCGCTTGCCATGGGTTCCCTGGTTGCGGACCAGGTTGAAACCGCGGTGCGGGCACTGCTCGAGTCCGACCGCGAATCCGCGGAACTCGTCCTGCTGCGCGAGAAGCGGATCAATGCCTACCAGACCGAGATCGAGGCCGAGAGCTTCCGGCTGCTCGCCCAACGGGCGCCAGTTGCCAGCGACCTGCGCATGGTGCTCGCGATATCACGGGCGGTGACCGACCTCGAGCGTGCTGGCGACGAGTCCAAGAAGATAGCGCGCTTCGCGCTTGCCAGCGCCGGCCGGACGGCCGGAGGTCCTTCGCGCGTGATGCACAGGCCGCTGCGCCACATGGCGGAGCTCGCGTCCGAGTCGATGCGGGTCGCGGTGGAAGCCCTCGAGCGCGGGGACGAACGCGTCGCGCACGAAGTGGCGCGCCTCGACCGCGAAATCGACCAGGAATTCGAGGCCGCGCTCCGCCAGCTCATGACGGTTGCGATGGAGCGGACTCGCCTGCTTCGTTCGATCTTTGATACGGTGTTCGCGCTGAAGAGCCTCGAACGGATCGGCGACCACGCGAAGAACGTGGCCGAGCACGTCGTTTTCCTGGTGAGCGGTGCGGACGTGCGACATGCCGCCGCTGCCCGGGACGTGCCGGCAAAAGAATCCCAGCATTAGGGTGAAGGAACGTCCGGGACCGATGGTCGCCGGCAGGAGAGAGTCGATGGAATCCGCCGATCTCAGCCAGCACACCTCGCGCAGGTTCAACGAGGACATGGAGCGCGTGACAACGCGCGTCATGCAGATGGGCGGCTTCGTCGAGCAGCAGCTCCAGCGCGCCGTGAGCGCCCTCATCGAGGGCAACAGTGCGCTCGGCGAGGAAGTCGCTCGCGACGATTACCGCGTGAACCAGATGGAAGTCGAGATCGACGAGGAGTGCGGGCGCATCATCGCGACGCGCCAGCCGACCGCGTCGGACCTGCGGGTGATGGTCGCCATCATCAAGACGATCACCGACCTCGAGCGGATCGGAGACGAGGTCGAGAAAGTCGGCAACATCGCCGCGCGCCTCGCGACCATGGAAAAGCCGTCCGATAACTACCGCGAGATCCGGCATCTCGGCAGGCTCGTGACCGAAATGGTGCACGACGCGCTGCACGCATTCGCGCGGCTCGACGCCGACGAGGCCTTCGAGGTCGCGCGGCGCGATCGCAAGGTCGACGAGGAATACGAGTCGATCCAGCGCCAGAACATCACGTTCATGATGGAAGACCCGCGCTCGATCCGCCGGGCGCTGGAGATCATGTGGGTCGTCCGCGCGCTCGAGCGCATCGGCGACCATGCCAAGAATATCTGCGAGTACACTGTGTACATGGTGCACGGCAAGGACATCCGCCACCTCTCGCTCGAAGACGCGGAACGCCAGATTCGCGACTTCGCGCGCGAGCGGAAAGGGGCCTGATGCTGACGCGGCGGCAGGTCAACTGGCTCGGAGCCATAGTCGCCGCCGCCGCCCTCGCATTCGCCTTCTATGCGCAGTTCGGGCTGGACCTCGTGCCCTGCCACCTGTGCATATTCCAGCGCGTCACGATGGCCGCACTCGGGATCGCTTTCCTGATGGCGGCGCTTTTCTCGCGCCCCGGGGGTCGCGGGATCCTGTTCGCAGTTCTGATTGGAATCGCCGGGCTCGCGACCATCGCGACGGCGGGCCGGCACGCCTGGATCCAGATGCAGCCCGCGGGATCGGTACCCGCCTGCGGCGCGGACCTCGCGTTCATGATGGATCTCTTTCCCTGACCGACGTGATCCTGAAGGTCTTCAAGGCCGGCGGCGAATGCGCCAAGGTCGACTGGTCGTTCCTGGGACTGTCGATGCCCGCCTGGGTCCTGGTCATCGCGGTCGTACTGACCGTGGCAGGCCTCCTGGTCAACCTGCGAAAAGGCGGCTGAGGATCCCTGCGAATACGCGATTCAGCCGGTCGATGTCCTCGATCGCGCAGCATTCATCAACTTGGTGAATCGTCCGGTTGAGCAGCCCGAACTCGACGACTTCCGCGCCGAGCGAACCGAAGAAGCGGCCGTCCGAAGTTCCACCGCCCGTCGACAGTTCGGGCGTGCGTCCTGCGACATCGTGGACGGCTGCCGCGACCAGCGAGGTCAGGGAGCCGGGCACCGTGTAGTACGGCAGCGAAGCCTCGAGCCAGTCGATTGCATGGCGAAGCCCGTGCCGATCGAATGTGTCCGCGACGGCGCGCTTCAGGCCGTCGAGTGTCTGAACCGGCGCCCACCGCAGGTTGAACTGCGCGCTGAGCTCGCCCGGTATCACATTCGACGCGCCGGTCCCGGACTGGATATTGCTGACCTGGAAGCTCGTCGGCGGGAAATGCGCGTTGCCTTCGTCCCAGCGGCGCGCGGCGAGCTCGGCGAAGGCGGGGACTACCGCGTGAATCGGATTCAGGGCGCGATCCGGGTAGGCGACGTGGCCCTGGATGCCCTGCACGGCCAGGCGGCCGGACAGCGAGCCGCGACGGCCGATGCGCACGGTGTCGCCGAATTCCTGCTGGCTCGACGGCTCGCCGACCACGCAGTAGTCGACGCGCTGCCCGCGCTCGCGCAAGGCGTCCACGACCCTGCGCGTTCCGTCCACGGAAGGGCCTTCCTCGTCGCTCGTGATGACGAAGCCAATCGCGCCCGGATACTTCGGCCGCGCTTCGCACGAATTCGAGGGCCGCGGTCGTCATCGCGGCCACACCGCTCTTCATGTCTGCCGAGCCGCGGCCGAAAAGCAGTCCATCGCGGACCGCGGGCTCGAACGGATCTGAAGTCCACTTCTCGCGCGGGCCCGGCGGTACGACGTCAGTGTGGCCAGCAAAACACAGCAGCGGACCATTCCCACCGCGATGTAGTGCCCACAAGTTGTCGACATTCCCGAACCGCATCCGCTCGATCTCGAATCCTGCGCGTTCGAGGTGTCCGATCACGATCTCCTGGCATCCGGCATCGTCCGGCGTAATCGACCGGCATGCGATCAGTGCTTTCGTCAGCTCGACCGTGGGTGACGGCTTCGGCATGGAGCGCACTTATACCGATGCTGCGGCCGGCGCGCACGGGATCCGGCGGGGTTTCTCGCTCGCGAACCCTGCCGGAACTTTAAGGGTTCGCTCGCGAGAACCCCGCCACCTCGTGCGCGCCGGGGAAAGCGACGGCAATCGCACGGCCAAGCCGGCCGGGACCCCCGAGTGAGCGACTAAAGTTCCGGCGGAGCGAACGAGGGGAGTCCCGGCCGGCGCAGGACGCGCGATTGCCACCGCTATGCCCGCAGGAGGTCGTTGATGGACGTTTTCGCTCGGGTCTGCGCGTCAACTTTTTTGACGATCACGGCACAGTAAAGCGAGTGGGATCCGTCGGCTGCCGGGAGACTGCCGGGGACGACGACGGAATTGGCGGGTACGCGGCCGAATGTGATCTCGCCCGATTCGCGATCGTAGATGCGAGTGCTTGCGCCGATGAACACACCCATCGAAAGGACGGCGCCGCGCTCCACGATCACGCCCTCGACCACTTCGGATCGTGCGCCGATGAAGCAGTCGTCCTCGATGATGGTCGGCCGCGCCTGCAGTGGCTCGAGGACGCCGCCGATCCCGACGCCGCCCGACAGGTGAACGTTGCGGCCGACCTGCGCGCACGACCCGACCGTCGCCCAGGTGTCCACCATGCTCCCCTCGCCGACGTAGGCGCCGACATTCACGAACGAAGGCATGAGCACGACGTCGCGGGCGACGTGGGCTCCGGTGCGCACGATTGCGCCGGGCACGATGCGTGCGCCGTCGGCCCGGAATCTCGCCTCGTCATATTCCGCGTGCTTCAGCGGCACCTTGTCGAAAAAGCGCAGGTCCCCTGCCTGGCTGACCACGTTGTCATGGGTGCGAAAGTGCAGCAGCACCGCCTTCTTGAGCCATTCATTGACGCGCCAGCCGGAGTCCACGGGCTCCGCGACGCGCGCGCGACCGCTGCCAAGCAGCTCGAGGCATTCGTCGAGCGCGGCCAGGAGTTCACGGGGGGCGTTCCCCGGCGCGAGGGCCGCCCGGTTCTCGAATGCCTGCTCGACTCGTTCGCGTGCTTCCATGCGCGCCTCAGGCCGCGGCCACGCGCGCATCGAGTGCGAGCGTCAACGCGTCGGCGAGTGCCTGGCAGCGCGCCGCCTCGAGCGGGCGGCCGGTTTCGTCAGCGACGGTGAACACGTCTTCGGCACGCTCGCCCACGGTCATGATCTTTGCTCCATGGAGCTCCAATTTCTGGTCCCAGAAGACCTGTCCGATTTCCGACAGCAGTCCGGGCCGATCGCCGGCCACGACCTCGACGAGGGTGCGGCCATTCTCCGGATCCGCGCTGAAGCTGACCTGCGTCGGCGTCGTGAACATCCGCACCTGCCGCGGAATCCGTCGCGTCACCTGGGGCGCGGTCGCGCGCTTCTCCGAGAGCGCGGCACGGAGCCGCCGCTCGATGCCGGCCATGCGCTCGCGGTCGGTGATCGGCAAGCCCGTGTCCTCGAGCACGAGGTAATTGTCGAGGCTGCCGCCATCCGCGGTCGGCGTGATGCGCGCGTCCTGGATACTGACGCCGAGCTGGTCGAGGGCGGCCGTCGCACGGGCGAAACTGTGATGGCGACCCTGGGTGTAAACGAGGACGACCGTCGCGCCGCCTCGTCCCGGATGCTCGGCGACGGCGATGAGCGGGCTCGTGTCACCAGGCTCGCGCGCCACGAGTCCCATTGTGTGCCACGCTATTTCGGCGGCGGCGTGCCTCAGGAAATAGGCATCGGTGAGGGTCGACCAGACGCGCTCGATCGATTCGGCGGCGACTCCGGCCGCCGCCAGGCGCTCCCGGGCAAGCGACTGTGTTTCCGCAATCAATTGCTCGCGGTCGAGCGGCGACTCGAGGCCGCGGCGCAATGCCTGCTTCACGCGCTCATACAACTCGTCGAACAGCGTCGCCTTCCAGGAGTTCCAGAGTTTCGGGTTGGTGCCGCGCACGTCGGCGACAGTGAGCGCGTACAGGTAGTCGAGGCGTGCCTGGTCGCCGACCTCCTGCGCAAAGGCATTGACGACCTGCGGGTCCGAGATGTCCTGCTTCTGCGCGGTGACCGACAGCTTCAGGTGATGCCTCACGAGCCAGGCCACGAGCCGCGCGTCATAGCGCGACAGCCCCTGCTCGAGGCAGAACGCTTCGGCGTCCACCGCGCCGAGATCGGAGTGGTCACCGCCGCGGCCCTTGGCGATGTCGTGGAAAATTGCGGCGAGGTAGGCGAGCTCGGGCTTCGCCAGCGAGCGGAATATCTGCGCGAGTTTCGGGAACTCGTGGTCATAGCGCTCGAGGGCAAGTCGACGGAGATTGCTCACGACGAATAGCGTATGCGCATCGACGGTATAGGCGTGGAACAGGTCGTACTGCATGCGACCGACGATCCGGCCGAACGCGGGGATATAGCGGCCCAGCACACCATAGAGGTTCATGCGCCGGAGCTCGTGCGTGACCCCGGCAGGCGCCCGCAGGACCTCGAGGAACAGGCGGTGATTACGCGGGTTCTGGCGGAATTCCTCGTCGATCAGCCAGAGATGCTCGGCGACGAGGCGGATGGTCCGCGCGCGCACGCCTCGCAGCCGCGGATTCTGCTGGAGCACCACGAAGAGCTCGAGAAGCGCGGAGGGATGGCGCGCGAAGACGTCGTCGGTCACCGCCTCCAGGTATTCGTCGCGTTCCTGGAAATCGCCTGACAGGGGCAGGACTGGCGCGTTGCGGTCGGCAACGATCTCCTCGCGGAACTGCTGCAGGAGCAGCTCGTTGAGCCAGCTCACGAGCATCGCGGTCCGGTAGTAGCGCTGCATGAACTGCTCGACCGCGAGCGTATAGGTCGCATCCTCGTAGCCGAACATGCGCGCGAGCCGGATCTGGTGGTCGAACAGCAGGCGATCCTCGCGGCGCCCGCTGACGAGGTGCAGCGCAAAGCGCACGCGCCAGAGCCAGGACTGCGCCGATTCGAGCTGAGCCAGTTCCCGCGCCTCGATGAAGCCGTGCGCGGCGAGCCCATCGAGCGTCTCCGCTCCGAAATGGCGCTTTGCGACCCAGGCGATCGTCTGCAGGTCCCGAAGGCCGCCCGGTCCCTGCTTGACGTTCGGTTCGAGGTTGTGCGCGGTGTCGTGGAATCGATGGTGGCGCTCGGCCTGTTCGCGGAGCTTGGCGTCGAAGAAATCCCGTGACGACCACATCCGGTCCGGTGCGAGGGCGCGGCGCATGGCGTCGAACAGTTCCGATGATCCGGCGAGGATGCGTGCCTCGAACAGCGTCGTCGCGACGCCAAGATTCGCGAGCGCCTCCTGCCTGCAATCGTCGATCGTGCGCACGCTGTGGCCGGTTTCGAGTCCGATGTCCCAGAGAAAGGTGAGGAAGCGCTCGAGCGGCGCGGTCCAGCCCGGATTTTCTCCTTGCGGCAGGAGGATCATGACGTCGACATCGGAGCAGGGAAGGAGCTCCCCGCGGCCATAGCCGCCGACCGCGACCAGCGCGAGCGATTCCGCGGCCGTTCCGGCATGGAGTCGCCAGGCACGCGTGACGAGCGCATCGACCAGGGCCGCGCGATCGCGCACCAGCGTTTCCACCGCCTCGTCTGCGCGGAATCGCTGCGCAAGCCCGCGATCGCCCTCGGCGAGCGCAGCCCGAAAGGCGGATACCGGTTGGGCGCAGCTGTCGAGCTGCGCGGCCAGCGATTCGAGGTAGTCCCAGCGCACTCCGGCCGCGGCATGGCGGGCCGAAGGCCTGAGGGCCGACTTGCCGGTGCCGGTCGGCACCGATCAGGCCGCGGCGCGGTCGGACGCGCCGAGCGTCAGGACCTCGAATCCGTCGGCCGTTACGAGGACGGTGTGCTCCCACTGCGCCGACAGCGAGTGATCCTTGGTGACGACGGTCCAGCCGTCGCCGAGGAGCTTCACGTGCCGCCGGCCCGCATTGACCATGGGCTCGACAGTGAATGTCATGCCCGGTTCGAGCGCGAGGCCGGTGCCGGGCTCGCCGTAGTGCAGCACCTGCGGGTCTTCGTGGAACACCCGGCCGATGCCATGGCCGCAATATTCGCGCACCACGGAGTACCCCTGGCTCTCGACGAAGCTCTGGATCGTGTGTCCGAGGTCGCCGAGGCGGTTGCCCGGGGCTACCGTCCGGATGCCGCGCCACATGGCCTCGAGTCCCACGTCGCAGAGTCGCCGCGCCTGGATCGAGGCCTCACCGATCGGGAACATGCGGCTCGTGTCCCCGTGGAATCCGTCCTTGATGACCGTGACGTCGACATTGAGGATGTCGCCCGACTTGAGGACCCGATCTCCGGGAATGCCGTGGCAGACGACGTGGTTCACCGAGGTGCAGATGGACTTTGGAAACCCCTTGTAATTCAAGGGTGCCGGGACCGCGTGCTGGATGTTCACTATGTAGTCGTGGCAGATCCGGTCGATTTCGCCGGTCGTCATGCCGGGCGCAATCCGCGGCCCGATCATGTCCAGGACCTCCGCCGCCAGCCGCCCGGCGACCCGCATCGCCTGCTGTTCCGGGGGCGATTTGATGGATACGCGGTTATGGCTCTGCATCAACATGGCTTGGCCCCGCAATGGGAGGGCGGAAATCGCCTATCACGTTGTTTCAACGGGAAAAGGATGGTATAAAGCGCGGCGTTTTTTCTCAACCAAATCCACACGCGTACCGTCACGTGCGGCTGGGTGCCGGGTCCCTTGACCGGTTGCCGCATGCGGGTCCGCGGAGGGCTAACCCGAAAGGAGTAATCATGGCGAACCTGTCCATGAGGCAGATGCTTGAGGCGGGGGTTCATTTCGGTCATCAGACCCGCTTCTGGAACCCGAAGATGGCGCAGTTCATCTTCGGCGAACGCAACAAGATCCACATCATCAATCTCGAGCGGACGCTCCCGCTCTACAACGATGCCGCCGGCTTCGTGAAAGGCGTCGTTGCCGACGGAGGCAAGGTCCTCTTTGTCGGAACCAAGCGCAGCGCGCGCGATGCAATCCAGGCGGAGGCCGTCCGCTGCGGGATGCCGTACGTCAACCAGCGGTGGCTGGGTGGCATGCTCACCAACTTCAAGACCATCCGTCAGTCCATCAAGCGGCTGCACGAGCTCGAAGAGCTGCGGGATTCCGGTGCGCTCGAGCGGCGCAACAAGAAGGAAGCGCAGCAGCTGCGCCGCGAGATGGACAAGCTGATGCGCAGCCTCGGCGGCATCAAGGACATGAATTCGCTGCCGGACGCGCTGTTCGTCGTCGACGTCGGGCACGAGGAGATCGCGGTTCACGAGGCACGCAAGCTCGGCATCCCCGTCGTCGCGATCGTCGACAGCAACTGCAGCCCGGACGGCATCGAGTACGTGGTCCCCGGCAACGACGACGCCATGAAGGCGATCCAGCTCTACGCGGCCGGCATTGCCGACGCCGTGATCGACGGCAGGGCAGCGGTTCCCGCCGTGCCCGCCGGCGAAGACGAGTTCGTCGAGCTCGACGAGGAAGGACAGCCGCGGCGCAAGTCGGCCGCGCGCGCACCCAGGAAGGCAGCGAACGTGCGGCGCAAGGCGCCTGCCCGCGCACGGCCATCGGCGGAAACTGCATCCGCGGCGACGATGCCGCCTGTGGGCGCTCCCGAGCCTGGACCTGCGCCCGCGCCGGCGCCCGCGGAAACGGCAGAGGACGATGCATTGGCGGAGGAGACGCCGGACGCAACGGAGGCTTCGCGCGCCAAGGCGCCGGCACGCCGCCGTCCCGCACCGCGGAAGTCCGACAAGAACGGTAGCTGACGATGAGCATCAGCGCTGAAACGGTCAAGACGCTTCGCGAGCGCACGGGCGCCGGGATGATGGAGTGCAAGAAAGCACTCGTGGAAACCGGCGGCGATCTCGATGCCGCCGCGGAGATCATGCGCAAGGCCGGCCTCGCGAAGGCCGACAAGAAGGCCGGCCGCATTGCGGCTGAAGGCGCGATCGTCACGGCGACCGGCGCAGATGGCCGCTCGGCCGTGCTCGTCGAAGTCAATTGCGAGACGGACTTCGTCGCGCGCCAGCCCGAGTTCCAGGCGTTCGCGGCCGACGTCGCGAAGGCCGCAGTCGGCGCCGGGGCGACGACGACCGAAGCGCTTGCGGGGCTCAAGCTCGCGAGCGGTGCGACGGTTGAGGAGACGCGTCGCATCCTGGTCGCGAAGATCGGCGAGAAGATCGACGTGCGCCGGGCCGGCGTGCTCCGCGCTCCGGAGCGCATCGGGACCTACATCCATGGGACGCGAATCGGCAGCCTTGTCGGCCTCAAGGGCGGCGATGAGGGGCTTGCGCGCGACCTCGCAATGCATGTCGCCGCCGCCAATCCGCAGTTCGTGTCTCCGGACGACGTGCCGGCCGACATCGTCGCCAAGGAACGGGAAATCCTTGCAGCCCAGGCGACGGCTGAGGGCAAGCCACAGGCCATCGTGGACAAGATGGTGGAAGGAAGGCTTCGCAAGTATCTCGCGGAGATCTGCCTGACGGGCCAGTCCTTCGTGAAGGATCCCGACACGACGGTCGGACAGCTGCTCGCGAAAGGGAATGCCTCGGTCAGCGGGTTCCTGCGTTACGAAGTCGGCGAAGGCATCGAAAGGAAGCAGGAAAATTTCGCCGCCGAGGTCATGGCACAAGTCGAGGCCGCCAAGGACAAGGGCCAGCCCGACAAGCCGAGCTGAACCTGGATTGGGGCCCGCGGAGGAATAGCACAATGGCCGACACGCAGGCCCGCCAGCCGCTCACGAGGATCCTGCTCAAGATCAGCGGCGAGGCGCTGCTCGGTGCCGCCGACTACGGCATCGATCCTGCGATATTGAAGCGCATCGCGGGAGAGATCAGGGATGTCATGGCCCGCGACATCCAGGTCGCTGTCGTCATCGGCGGCGGCAACATCTTTCGCGGGGCGGGCCTCGCGCGCGCCGGCATGGACCGCGTCACCGCCGACCACATGGGCATGCTCGCGACGGTCATGAACGGCCTCGCGCTCCAGGACGCGCTCGAATCCGTCGGCAGCTATGCGCGCGTGATGTCCGCCGTGCGCGTCCAGGAAGTCTGCGAGGATTACATCCGCCGCCGCGCCGTCCGCCACCTCGAGAAAGGGCGCTGCGTCATCTTCGCGGCCGGCACCGGCAACCCGTTCTTCACGACCGACACCGCCGCTTCGCTGCGCGCAATCGAGATCGGTGCCGACCTCCTGCTGAAGGCGACCAAGGTCAATGGGATCTACAACGAAGACCCGGTCCGGAACCCGAAGGCGGTCCGCTACCAGAAGCTCTCTTTCGACAAGGTGCTGGACGACAGGCTCGGCGTCATGGACGCAACCGCCATCGTCATGTGCCGCGACAACGGGGTGCCGCTTCGGGTCTTCAACCTGATGAACGAAGGCGACTTGCTCCGCATCGTCGATGGCGAGGATGTCGGCACGCTGGTCGCGAACGGGCTCTAGGCGGGGCGAGGGGACTCGAACATGCAGGATGAAATGAGCCGCGATGCGACACAACGCATGTCGAAATGCGTCGCGCTACTCAAGGACCATTACCGGAAGATGCGCACCGGCCGCGCCAACATCGGCCTGCTCGATGGCATCAAGGTCGAGTACTACGGCAGCGAGGTGCCGCTCAACCAGGTCGCGAGCGTCAATGTCGAGGATGCGCGCACGCTGGTCGTCTCGCCCTGGGACAAGTCTGCAGTCACGGCCGTCGAGAAGGCGATCCTGAAATCCGACCTCGGCCTCACGCCGAACACCGCGGGCCAGGTGATCCGCCTTCCGCTGCCCCCGATGACCGAGGAGCGGCGCAAGGAGCTGACCAAGGTCGCCCGGCACGAGGCCGAGAACTCGAGGGTCGCGGTCCGCGCGGTTCGCCGCGACCTCATGAACGAACTGAAGGAGATGCTGAAGGAAAAGCTGATCTCCGAGGACGACGACCGGCGCGCCCAGGAGGAAATCCAGAAGCTCACGGACCGGCACGTGCACGAAATCGACCAGGTGCTGGCCGAGAAAGAGAAAGAGTTGTTGCAGGTCTGAGATGCCCGCAGCAGCTTCGCAAGTTCACGGTGCCGGCGCGGTGCCGCGTCACGTCGCCGTGATCATGGATGGCAATGGACGCTGGGCGGAGCAGCGCTCGCTGCCGCGCGCGGCCGGGCACCGCGCGGGCGTCCGCGCCGTCCGGTCGACGATCGAGGAGTCGGTGAGGCATGGCGTCGCTTCGCTGACGCTGTTCGCCTTCTCGAGCGAGAACTGGCAGCGCCCGGCGGGCGAAGTCGGCGTGCTCATGCAGCTTTTCCTCGAGTCGCTCGATCGCGAAGTTGCCGAGCTCGACGCCAATGGCGTGCGAATCCGCTTCATCGGCGATCTCGCGAGGCTTGCGCCGGCGCTCACCGAGCGGATGTCTGCGGCCGAGGAGAGGACCGCAGGTCGCGATCGCCTCGACCTCGTCGTCGCGGTCGCCTATGGCGGGCGCTGGGACATTGCCCAGGCGGCGCGCCGCCTTGCAACCGAAGTGGCGGAAGGCAAGCGAGACGCTTCGACGATCGGCGAGGAGGCGATTACCGCGAGCCTTGCGACCTCGGGCCGGCCCGAGCCGGATCTCTTCATCCGCACGGGCGGCGAGCGTCGGGTCAGCAATTTCCTGCTCTGGGACCTCGCTTACACGGAGCTCTGGTTCACCGAAACGCTGTGGCCCGACTTCGATGCGGCGAGCTTTGCCGAGGCGCTCGAGTACTTTCGTGGCCGGGAGCGGCGTTATGGTCGCGTCGCAGACCCAGGCCGGGGCCGGCTGATGCTCGGCCAGAGAATCCTGACCGCCGTCGGGCTCGTCGCGGTGCTGGCGCTTGTTCTCATCGTGCTGCCGCGTGACATCGCCGTGATCGCGCTCGGCGCGCCTGATCCTGATCGGCGCCTGGGAATGGTCGCAGCTCGCCGGTCTTTCCGCGACTCGCCGCGCGGGCGGCCTACGTCGCAGCCTGCGCCGCCGCGATGGCGGGCCTCTGGTACGCGACGTCGCAGCCCGCGGATTTCGCGCGCGTGATGGTGCTCACGATGCTCGGGTGGATTCCGCTCTTCGGCTGGGTCGCGCTCGCGCCGTCCTTTCGCGCGAGCGGCCTGGCCGCGGTCGCGGGCCTCTGGGCGCTGGCGCCGACCTGGCTCGCGCTGTCGCGGCTCTATCTGCAGGCCGACAACGGCCGCGAACTCGTCGTGTTCGTGCTGCTGCTCGCCTGGGCGGCCGACATCGGCGCTTACTTTCGCAGGAAGGCGCTTCGGCCGCTTCCGCCTTGCGCCGGTCGTCAGTCCCAACAAGACCTGGGAAGGAGTCCTCGGCGGGCTCGCCGCGGGATTTCTCGTCGCGCTCGCGGGCCAGGCCTGGTTCGGCCTGCCGACGCTCGCCTTCCTCTCGCTCTGCGTCGCCGCGGTTCTCGTCTCCGTGGTCGGCGACTTGCTCGAGAGCATGTTCAAGCGCCAGCAAGGGCTGAAAGACAGCGGGAGCCTGTTGCCGGGACATGGCGGAATGCTCGACAGGATCGACAGCTTGACCTCGTCCGTGCCACTGCTCGCGCTCGGGCTCGGCTGGCTGGGACTCGTCGCATGAAGGGCATTGCCGTGCTCGGTTCGACCGGAACGATCGGCGAGGCAACCCTCGACGTCGCGGGCCGCCATCCCGATCAGTTCCGCGTGGTCGCCCTCGCCGCGCACTCGAATCACGAGGCGCTGTTCGCGCAGTGCGAGCGCTTCCGGCCGGACTGCGCGGCGCTCGCCGATCGCGCGGCAGCAGCCAAGCTCGCCCAGCGCATCGCGTCCGCGGGAATCCCGACGCGCGTGCTCGCGGGGCCGGACGCCTTGTCGACCATTGCGACACTGCCCGAGGCGCATGCGGTCATGGCGGCCATCGTGGGCGCCGCGGGACTCGCCTCGACTCTCGCCGCTGCCGCGGCAGGCAAGCAGGTCCTGCTCGCCAACAAGGAAGCGTTGGTCATCGCGGGCCCGCTCCTCCTGGATGCGGCGCGACGCTCGGGCGCGGCGATCCTGCCGATCGACAGCGAACACAACGCGATTTTCCAGTGCCTGCCGGCGGGCGGTGAGCCGGGCCGACGGCCAGCCGGGGTCGCGCGCATCGTGCTGACTGCTTCGGGTGGACCTTTCCTGCGAACCCGGCGCGAGGAACTCTCTTCCGTGACGCCAGAACAGGCTGTCGCGCATCCGAACTGGCGGATGGGTCCGAAGATCTCCGTGGATTCCGCAACGCTCATGAACAAGGGACTCGAGCTGATCGAGGCCTGCCACCTGTTCGCCGGTTCCGCCCTCGGCCGTCGGCGTCGTCATCCACCCGCAGAGCATCGTTCACTCGCTGGTTGAGTTCGACGACGGTTCGGTGCTTGCCCAGATGAGCCAGCCCGACATGCGTGTTCCGATCGCCCACGCGCTCGGCTGGCCCGCGCGAATCGCGTCCGGGGCGCCCAGGCTCGACCTCGTGAAGATTGCGAGATTGTCATTCGAAGATCCTGATTTAGAACGGTTTCCTTGCCTCAGGATCGCCCAGACGGCTGCGCGCGCCGGTGGGACTGCGCCTGCGGTGCTGAACGCGGCGAATGAAGTTGCGGTCGCCGCGTTTCTTGGCCGGCGGCTGAACTTTGCAAGCATCGCGGCAGTCATTGAAAGCGTGTTGCAACAGCACGAGGCGGGGCCGCTGCGAAGCCTTTCCGATGCGCTCGCGGCGGACGCCTGGGCGCGCGAGCGCGCGCATTCGGCTTTGTCGTCGCGGCAGGCGGCCGGCGCATGAGCTACGGCATCCTCACTTCGGTCGTCGCGTTCATCATCGCAATTGGCGTGCTCGTCACCGTGCACGAGTTCGGCCATTTCTGGGTCGCGCGAAAGCTCGGATTCAAGGTGCTTCGGTTCTCGCTCGGATTCGGCAAGCCGTTGCTGAAGCGCGTAAGCCGCGACGCGGACCAGGTCGAGTACGTGCTGGCTGCGATTCCGCTCGGCGGGTACGTGCGCCTGCTCGATGAGCGCGACGGCCCTGTGCCTTCAGGCGAGGAACACCGCGCGTTCAATCGCCGGCCGCCGCTGGCGCGCATCGCAGTGCTGCTCGCAGGTCCGGGCGCGAACTTCCTGTTCGCGATACTCGCGTACTGGGTGCTCCTCATGCAGGGCATCCCGGGGCTGAAGCCCGTCGTCGGCGACATCGCGCCGGATTCATTCGCCGCGCGCGCGGACCTGCGCCCGCTCGACGAGATCACCGCCGTCGCCGGGGAGGCGACTCCCACGCGGCAAGCCGCGGTGCTCGCGATGCTCGAGGGCGTCGTGGACGATGGATCCGTGCCGGTCGAAGTGCGGCGCGCGGGAAGTGCCACGCGCAAGCTGACGATCCGCGTTCCGGACAGCGAGCGGCGCGCGCTGACCGAACCGGGGATCCTGCTGCGCGGGCTCGGTTTCTCCTTCTGGTATCCGCCGCAACCCGTGGTCGTCGCGGAACTGACGCCGGGCCTGCCGGCGGAGGCCGCGGGGCTCGCCATCGGCGATCGCGTCGTGGAAGTCGACGGCATGGCGATCGACGACTACACGAAATTCGTCGAAATGATCCGCGAGCGCCCGGGGCAGGCGACACGCCTTTCGGTGGTGCGCGGCGAAAGCCGGATCGAAATCAGCGTGATCCCGAATGCGGTGGTCGAAGAGGGCCGCACGGTCGGCAAGATCGGCCTCGGCGCGGCGCTCGGCGACGGCAGCGGATTTCCGGAATCGATGAGGGTCGTCGAGCGCTACGGCCCGCTTGCGGCGCTCGGGCCTGCGATCCGCGAGACCTGGCAGAAGAGCGCGCTGACCGTCCGCTTCCTGTGGCGCATGATGACGGGAGACGTTTCGACCAAGAACATCTCGGGCCCGATCAACATCGCCCAGTACGCCGGCCTGACGGCGACCGAGGGCTTCACCTACTATCTCGGCTTCCTGGCCCTCGTCTCGATCTCGCTTGCGGTGCTGAACCTGCTGCCGGTGCCCGTGCTGGACGGCGGCCAGATCGCGTTCCAGCTCGTCGAGATGGTGAAAGGCGCCCCGCTTTCGATGGAGGCGCAGGTGTTCGGGCAGAAGGTCGGCATCGCGATGCTGATCGCGCTGATGGGCTTCGCCTTCTACAACGACATCTCGCGGCTGTTCGGATGAAGGCTCAGGCAAGAACTGGGAAGCATGTTGAAGCGGCTCGTCGCTCGGGATGCTCCTGGCCCATGCCGGCGCAGCGGCCGCGCAGGGCACGGGCGCATTCACCGTCGGCGACATCCGCGTCGAGGGCCTGCAGCGCATATCCGAGGGCACGATCTACAACTACCTGCCGGTCAACATCGGCGACCGCCTGGACCAGCGCCGCATCCAGGAAGCGATCCGGGCGCTGTTCGGGACCGGCTTCTTCAGCGACATCGAAATGCGTCGAGACGGCGAGACGCTCGTCGTCGTCGTGCAGCGAGCGCCCGTCGATCGAGAGCTTCGAGATCACCGGGAACAAGGACATCAAGACGGAGGACCTGCAGAAATCGCTGCGCGGCGTCGGCCTCGCGGCCGGCAAGACCTTCGACCGCTCGGTGCTCGAGGAAGTGCGCGGATTCCTGACCGACCAGTATTTCAGCCGCGGCAAGTACGCGGTGCGCATCGACCCGAAGGTCGAGGAAGTGCCGGGCAACAAGGTCCGCATCAAGATCGACATCGTCGAAGGCCAGCGTGCGCGCATCCGCCAGATCAACCTGGTCGGGAACACGGCCTACGACGACGAGGAGCTGCTCGACGCATTCGAGCTCCGGACGCCGAACTGGCTGTCCTGGTACAAGCAGGACGACCGCTATTCGCGCGAGTCGCTGCAGGGCGACATCGAGAAGCTGACGTCCTAGTACCAGGACCGCGGTTACGCGAACTTCGCCGTGGAATCGACGCAGGTCGCGATCGCGCCGGAAATGGACGACGTCTTCATCACGATGAATCTCAGCGAAGGGCGAGGTCTACAGGGTCGGCGAGGTGAAGGTCGCCGGCACGATGAAGGTTCCGGAGGCCGATCTCCAGCGCCTCATCATGGTACAGCCGGGCCAGACGTATTCGCGCAAGCTCATCACCCAGATCGCAGGAACTGATGTCGTTCCGGCTCGGCGTCGACGGCTACGCGTTCGCGAAGATCGACCCCGTGCCGACAGGCGCACGAGGACACCAAGACCATCGACCTGACGTTCTTCGTCGACGCGGGCAACCGCGCCTACGTGCGGCGCATCAACTTCATCAATACGAGCGCGATCGACGACGAGGTGCTGCGCCGCGAAATGCGCCAGATGGAGGGCTCGTACCTGTCGAACTCGCTGCTCGAGCGATCGAAGGAGCGCCTGCAGCGGCTGCCGTACATCGAGGAAGTCGAATTCGAGACGACGCCGGTGCCCGGGACGCCGGACCTCGTCGACGTCGACTTCGACGTAAAGGAGGGCCTGCCCGGCCAGTTCAGCGGCGGCATCGGCTATTCGGAATCGCAGTCGTTCATGCTGAACGGCAGCTTCGTGCACTCGAACTTCATGGGATCCGGCGAGCGCGTCGCCCTCGAGCTCGTCACCGGCCGCTACTCGCAGCAGTACAGCCTCTCGCACACCGATCCCGTATACGAACATCGACGGCGTGTCGCGCACGCTCGGCGCTGCAATTCCGCGACGTCACGCAATACGTGTCGGCCGCTTCGGACTTCTCGACGACAACGATGTCCGGGACGCTGGAGTTCGGCTACCCGATCACGGAATACCAGGGCCTGCGCTTCGGGCTGGTCGCGCAGCGCTCGGACCTGATCGTCAACCCGCAAAGCAGCGCGCCGGAAGCGGTCGAGCTGGGTGCGCGCCAACGGCAATCCTTACACGCAGGTGATCGAGCGGGAGATTCCCGAGCGGCGATCCGGACGATCCCACCGACGATCATCGAGACGATCCTGTTCGGGACCAAGTTCAACACCTTCGAGCTCGTCGGCAGCTGGTACTTCGACACCCGCAACCGCGCGATCTTCGCCGATCGCGGCCTGCAGCACTCGCTGAGCGTCGCCGTCACCGTCGCCCGGCAGCGAGGTCGACTACTACACGTTCCGGTACGACTACCTGCAGCTGCTTCCGATCGCGAGGCAGTGGACCGTCGCCCTGACGTCGGCAGATCGCCTACGGCGATGCGCTCGGCGACGACACCTCGTCGCTGCCGCCGTACCGGCAGTTCTTCGCGGGCGGCCCCGATTCGGTGCGCGGCTTCACCGAGAGCCGCCTCGGCCCGAAGGACGGCTTCGGCAATCCTTACGGCGGCAACCTGAAGGTGATCGGACGGGCCGAGCTCCTGTTCCCGGTGCCGGCAAAGTGGCGCGCCAGCACGCGCATCAGCGCGTTCTTCGACATCGGCAACGTGTTCTCGCAGGGCACCGGCAATCGACTTCGTCGGCCAGCGACGGCCGCACGCCGGTCGACTACGAGTTCGATTACAATGAATTGAAGCAGTCTGCCGGCCTGGCCATCCAATGGTTCGCGCCGCTGGGCATTTTCCGGTTCAGCTACGGCATTCCGCTGAACGAGTTCAAGGGCGACGGCATCCGTTATGCGGACGAGGTCGAGCGCTTCCAGTTCACGATCGGTTCCGCATTCTGATAGTCGAGGCAAGAAGACACACATGACCAGGTACATCATTTCCTGCGCGTTGATCGTCGGTGCGGCGCTCATGGCCGCGCCCGCCGTGGAGGCGCAGGCCCTCAAGATCGGATTCGTCAACTTCGGCCGCCTGCTCGAGGAGTCGCCGCAGGCCAAGGCGGCCCAGCAGGCACTCGAGGGCGAGTTCCTGCCGCGCCAGCGCGACGTCGCCGCGCAGCAGAAGTCGCTGCAGGAAAAGGCGCGACAAGCTGCACAAGGAGGCCGCCGTGATGTCGGAGGCGGACCGCCTGCGCACCGAGCGCGAGGTGCGCGACCTCGAGCTCAACGTCAACCGCCGCTTCAACGAGCTGCAGGAAGACCTGAACCTGCGGCGCAACGAGGAAGTCGGCAAGATGCAGCGCGCGCTGCTCCAGGAAGTCCAGGCCTACGCCCGTGCGAACGGCTTCCAGCTGATCGTCAGCGAAGGCGTGCTGTTCGCGGCGGAAGGCGTCGACATCACGCCGCAGGTCGTCGCCGCGATCAAGTCCAAGGCGCCGGCAGCCGCGACACCGCCCAAGCCCTGAGCCCGGACGGCCGGCAGGGGGAGCGACGATGGCGATGACGCTCGGCGAGATCGCTGTCCGCTACGGACTCGAGCTCGCCGGCGATCCCGGCCAGTCGGTCGACGGCGTCGCGCCGCTCTTGCCACCGCGACGCCGGGCAAGCTCACGTTCTGCACCGGGGCGAAATACCGCAAGCAGCTCGCAGCGACGCGGGCAACGGCCGTCGTCCTGCCGCGCGAGCTGGCGGGCGATTGCCCGGTCGCCGCGCTCATCAGCCCGCGGCCCTATGCAAGCCTATGCGCGCATCGCAGCACGGCCTGCATCCGCTCGCCGCTGTCACCGCCGGGCGGGCGCCGCGGCGCGCAGGTGGCGCCGACGGCGACGGTCGCGGCGTCCGCCTGGATCGGCCCGAACGCCGTCGTCGGTGCCGGCGCCTGATCGGCGAGCGCTGCTCGATCGGCCCCAACTGCGTGATCGAGCGATGGCGCGCGCCTCGGCGACGACTGCCGCTTGCAGGCGGGCGTCACGATCTGCCGCGGCGTCACGATCGGCGCGCGTTGCGTATTCAAGGCTGGGCGCGTCGTCGGAAGCGACGGCTTCGGCTTCGCGCCGGACGTCGACGGCTACGTGAAGGTTCCGCACCTCGGCAGCGTGCGCCTCGGCAACGACGTCGAGGTTGGCGCGAACACGACGATCGACCGCGGCACGATCGAGGACACGGTCATCGGCGACGGCGTCAAGCTGGACAACCAGGTGCAGGTCGGACATAACTGCCGTATCGGGGCGCACACGGTGGTCGCAGGCTGCGCCGGCATCTCGGGCAGCTCGATCATCGGCAGCCGCTGCATGATCGGCGGCGCGGTGGGCATCGCGGGGCACCTCGAGATCGGCGACGACGTGGTGGTGACGGGTTATTCGCTCGTCACGCACTCGCTGCCGGGACCGGGGATCTATTCGTCGGGACTGCCGGCGATCGAGGCGGCGAAGTGGCGGCGCGCGGTCGCGCGGCTGCACCGGCTCGATGCGCGCCGGCGCGGAACACCGGGAAGGGCGGGCAGGGGGACGAGATGAGCGAAGGCTTCCCGATGGACATCCAGGCGGTGCTCGCGCAACTGCCGCACCGCTACCCGTTCCTGCTCGTCGACCGCGTGATCGAGTGCGTGCCCGGCAAGCGCATCCACGCGATCAAGAACGTGACCGTCAACGAGCCATTCTTCCCGGGCCATTTCCCCGGCCGGCCCGACGATGCCCGGCGTCATGATCCTCGAGGCGCTCGCGCAGGCCGCCGGCATCCTCGCGTTCAAGACGGCGGGCGTCGTGCCGGACGACAAGTCGCGCTTCTACTTCGTCGGCATCGACGGCGCGCGCTTCCGGCCGCCCGGTCGTGCCCGGCGACCAGCTGGCGCTGAAGGCGACGTTCGATCGCGCCATGCGCGGCATCTGGAAGTTCACGACGATCGCCGAAGTGGACGACGTGGAAGTCGCATCGGCCACGATGATGGTCGCGCCGGAGGTCAAGCCTTGATCGACCCGCGCGCGATCGTCGATCCCGGCGCGGAGATCGCCGACGAGCGTCGAGATCGGGCCGTTCGCCGTCATCGGCGCAGGCGTCACGCATCGGCGCGGGGAGCTGCGATCGGCTCGCATGCCGTCGTGAAGGGCCCGACCACGCTCGGCCGCGACACCCGCGTTTTCCAGTTCGCCTCGATCGGCGACGCGCCGCAGGACCTCAAGTACGCGGGCGAGCCGACCCGGCTCGATGGTCGGCGACCGCAACGTGTTCCGCGAGTTCTGCACGATCAACCGCGGCACGGTCGGCGGTCGCGGCGTCACGACAATCGCCGACGACTGCCTGTTCATGGCGTATTCGCACGTCGCCCACGACTGCATCGTCGGCAGCCACTGCATCATGTCGAACTGCACCGCGCTCGCCGGCCACGTGGAGCTCGGCGACTGGGTAATCCTGTCGGGCTACTCCGGCATCCACCAGTTCTGCAAGGTCGGCGCGCACGCCTTCCTTGCCAACAATGCCGCCGTGACGCGCGACGTGCCGCCCTACCTGCTCGTCGCCGGCTCGCCGGCCGAGCCGAAGGGCGTCAACAGCGAGGGCCTCAAGCGCCGCGGATTCAACGCCGGCGCAGATCGCGAACATCAAGAGCGCATACCGGCTTGTTCTACCGCTCCGGGCTCAAGCTCGCCGAGGCCACGGAGCAGCTGCGCGCGCTCGTGCCGGCGCAGCCGGAGCTCGCGCCTTTCGTCGATTTCCTCGCCGCCAGCGAACGCAGCATCATCCGCTGATGACCGAGGGCCAGCCGGCTTACGATCGGCCTCGTCGCCGGCGAGTCCTCGGGCGACAACCTGGGCGCCGCGCTGATCGATGCCGATCACGGCGCGCGCGCCCGGGACGCGCTTCGTCGGCGTCGCCGGCCCGCGCATGAAGGCCGCGGGCTGCGAGAGCCTTGCAGACGCCGACGAGCTCGCCGTCATGGGGCTGTTCGAGGTGCTGCATCACCTGCCGCGCCTGCATCCGGCGCTGCGCACGCGGATCCGCGCGCGCGATGCTCGACCTGCCGCCCGATGTCTTCGTCGGCATCGACGCGCCCGAGTTCAACCTCGGCCTCGCGCCGGCGCTGCATGCGGCGGGCCTGCGCACGGTCCAGTACGTGAGCCCGCAGGTCTGGGCCTGGCGGCGAGGACGCGCGGCGCGCATGGCCCGTTTCCTCGACCTCGTGCTCTGCCTGCTGCCGTTCGAGCGCGGCGTTTACGACGAGGCGGGCCTGCGCTCGATTTTCGTCGGCCATCCGCTCGCCGACCAGCTGCCGCTCGTACCCGACGTGCCAGCGGCGCGGCGTGCGCTCGGCATTGCCGGACGCAGGCACGCGTCGTCGCCGTGCTGCCCGGGCAGCCGGGCGGGCGAAGTTTCGCGGCTCGCCGCCGATTTCGCCGGAACCGTCGCCTGGCTCGCCGCGCGCCGGCCGGGGCTCGCAGTTCGTCGCGGCACTTGCCGAGCGCCGCAACGCGCAAGACATTCGAAGCGGCGCTCGCCCGCATGCGCCGGGCATCGCAGTGCACGATCGTCGAGGGACGCACGCAGGCCGTGCTGACGGCCGCCGACGTCGTGCTCGTCGCTTCCGGCACGGCGACGCTCGAAACCCTGCTCTGCAAGCGGCCCATGGTGGTCGCTTACCGGCTGGGTGCGCTGACCGCCTTCGTGCTCAAGCACCTCGGCCTCCTGAAGGCGCCGTTTTTCGCGCAGCCGAACCTGCTTGCGGGCCGGCAAGTCGTCCCGGAGCTCGCCCAGGGCGATGTCACGCCCGAGCGCCTTGGCCGCGAAATCGAGCGCTGGCTGGACGAGCCCGAGGCGGTCGGCCGAGCTCGCAGGCGCTGTTTACGGCCATCCACAGGCAGTTGCGCCAGGGCGCGAGCGGGCAGGCCGCCGACGCTATCCTCGGCGCTCGCCCGCGGGGCGGCTCCATGAGCAGCCCAGGCGCGGGTCGCGGCCGCGGCTGGCGGGCGGCCTGACGGCGGGCGTGGACGAGGCGGGCCGCGGACCGCTGGCCGGGCCGGTCGTCGCCGCGGCGGTGATCCTCGATCCTCGCCGGCCCATTGCGGGCCTGCGCGATTCCAAGGCGCTCTGCGCCGACGGCCCGCGAAATCGGCTTGCGCCGCCAGATCCGCGCCCGGTCCCTCGCCTGGGCCATCGGCTGGGTCGATGCCTGCGAGATCGACGTCCTGAACATCCTGGAAGCAACGCTGCTCGCCATGCGTCGCGCGCTGCTCGGGCTCGCGATCACGCCCGAGCGCGTCTGCGTCGACGGCGACCGCTGCCCGGACGGCGCCATGCTGGGCCTCGCCTGCGCGCATCGAGGCAATCATCGGCGGCGATGCGTGCGTCCGGGAGATCAGCGCGGCGTCGATCCTCGCGAAGACCAGCCCGTGACGCATTCATGACCCGCGTGGCGGGCGTGTATCCCGGACTACGGTTTCGAGCGCCACAAGGGCTACCCGACAGAGGACCACCTGGCGCAGCCTGGCGCGCGTTGGCCCCTGCCGGCTTCACCGGCAGAGCTTCGCGCCGGTGAGACGGTAAGATCGCGCGCATGCCATCGCTCGAGCCCCGCGCCGGGCAGCCCGGCATTCGTCCACTTGCGGCTGCACACCGAGTATTCGCTCGTGGACGGCATCGTCCGCGTGCCCGGACTCATGCGGGCGGTCGCCGGCCGCGGGCATGCCGGCCGTGGCCCTGACGGACCACGGCAACCTGTTCGCGATGGTGAAGTTCCACCGCGAGGCGGAGACGGCAGGGCGTGAAGCCGCTGATCGGCGCGGACCTCTGGATCGACGGCGGCAACGAGCGTGCCGAGCCCGTGCTGCTCACGCTGCTCGCCAAGGACCTGCCGGGCTTTCGCAACCTCACCCGGCTGGTGTCGCGCAGCTACCTCGAGGGCCAGGGTCGCGGCCGGCCGCTGCTCGCGCGCGAATGGCTGGACGCCGACTGCGACGCGCGGGGCTGATCGCGCTGTCGGGCGGAGCGCAGGGGGACGTCGGCCGCGCGCTGCTCGCGGGCCGCCCGGCCGAAGCGCGGCGCATCCTCGACGCGCTGGCAGGAACTCTTCGGCGACCGGTACTACCTCGAGGTGCAGCGCACTCGGCCGGCCCGGACGAGGAGGCGCACATCGCGGGCGTACTCGCGCTCGTTGCGGCCGCGGCCGGCCCCGGTCGTCGCGACCAACGACGTGCGGTTCCTGGCGCGCGACGAGTTCGAGGCGCACGAGGCGCGCGTCTGCATCCACGGCGGCCATCGCCTCGACGACCCGGGACGGCCGCGGCCGTACACGCCCGAGCAGTACCTGAAGACGCCGGACGAAATGGCTGCGCTGTTCCGCGACCTGCCCGAGGCGCTCGAGAACAGCGTCGAGATCGCGCGCCGCTGTTCGCTGCCGCTTGCCCAGGGCGGACATTTTCCTGCCCGCGTTCGCCGTGCCGGACGGCACGAGCGCGCCGGCTTACCTGCGCCGGCTCGCGATCGAAGGGCTCGCACGCCGGGTCGGCGCCGCGCGCGCGCGAGGCCGACGCGCTACCACGCGCGGCTGGAGCAGGAGCTCGGCGTCATCTGCGGCATGGGCTTCGAGGGCTATTTCCTCGTCGTCGCCGACTTCATCCGCTGGGCACGCGAGCGCGAAATCCCGGTCGGGCCCGGCCGCGGCTCGGGCGCAGGCTCGCTGGTCGCATGGGTGCTCGGCATCACCGACCTCGACCCGATCCGGCACGACCTGCTGTTCGAGCGCTTCCTGAACCCGGAGCGCGTGTCGATGCCGGACTTCGACATCGACTTCTGCATGTCGCGCCGCGACCAGGTCATCGAGTACGTCGCGGACCGCTACGGGCGCGACCGTGTCTCGCAGATCATCACCTTCGGCTCGCTCGCGGCCCGCGCGGTGGTGCGCGACGTCGGCCGCGTGCTGGGCCTGCCGTACGGCTTCGTGGACGGCGTCGCGAAGCTGATTCCCTTCGAGCTCGGCATCACGCTCGAGGATGCGCTCGAGAAGGAGCCGGAGCTCGCGCGCCGCTATGGCGCCGAGGACGAGGTGCGCGACCTGGTCGACCTCGCGAAGCGGCTCGAGGGGCTGGCGCGCAACGCCGGCACCCACGCGGGCGGCGTCGTCATCGCGCCGTCGCCGCTGACGGACTTCACCGCGCTCTACTGCGAGGCGGGCGGCCGGAGCGTCGTGACGCAGTTCGACAAGGACGACGTCGAGCAGGTCGGGCTCGTAAAGTTCGACTTCCTCGGGCCTGCGCACGCTCACGATCATCGACTGGGCGGTGCGCCTCATCAACGCGAAGCGGCTCGCCGCGGGCGAGGCGCCGCTCGACCTCGCGCGGCTGCCGCTCGACGACGCGGAGACGTTCAAGCTGCTGAAGTCGGGGCGCACGACGGCGATCTTCCAGCTCGAGTCGCGCGGCATCACCGACCTCGTGCGCAAGCTCCAGCCCGACCGCTTCGACGACATCGTCGCGCTCGTCGCGCTGTTCCGTCCGGGCCCGCTGCAGTCCGGCATGGTGGACGACTTCATCGCCCGCAAGCACGGCCGCGCCGCCGGCGACGATCGACTACCTGCACCCGAGCCTCGCCGAGATCCTGAAGCCGACCTACGGCGTGATCCTGTACCAGGAGCAGGTGATGCAGATCGCGCAGACGCTGTCCGGCTACACGCTGGGCGGCGCGGACCTCCTGCGCCGCGCGATGGGCAAGAAGAAGCCGGAGGAGATGGCGACCGCAGCGCTCCGATGTTCGTCGACGGCGCGGTCGCGCGCGGCGTGCCCGCGGCGCGCGCCGGCTACATCTTCGACCTGATCGAGAAGTTCGCGGGCTACGGCTTCAACAAGTCGCACTCGGTCGCCTATGCGCTGCTCGCCTACCAGACGGCCTGGCTCAAGGCGCACTATCCCGGAGGCCTTCATGGCGGCCGTGCTGTCCTGCGACATGGAGCACACCGACAAGGTCGTCTCGTTCATCGACGAGTGCGCCGGGCCTCGGCATCGAGGTCGCAGCCGCCCGACGTCAACGAGTCGAGCTTCGCGTTCACCGTCGCGGGGCCCGGCACGATCCGCTACGGGCTCGGCGCGATCAAGGGCGTGGGCGAGGGCGCGGTGGAGGCGATCGTCGGCGAGCGCGAGCGCGGCGGCGACGTTCCGCGACCTCGTGGACCTCTGCCGTCGCGTGGACCTCAGGCTCGCGGGCAAGCGCACGCTCGAGGCGATGCTGAAGGCGGGCTGCTTCGACGCGCTTCGGCCGGACGCGCGCCTCGCTCGCGGCGGCGCTGCCGGCCGCCATCCAGCTCGGCGAGCAGCGCACGCGCGCAACGCGGCGGGCCAGGACGACCTGTTCGGCGGACTTGCCGGGCCCGCCGGCGCGACCGACTGCCCGCGACGATCGAGATTCCCGCAGCTGCCGGAGTGGAGCGAGCGCGAGCGCCTCGCGGGCGAGCGCGAGACGCTCGGCCTGTTCCTGTCGGGCCATCCGATCGCGGAGTACGAACAGGAACTGCGCCAGGTCGCGCCGGCGCGCATCGTGGACCTCGGCGGCCCGCGGCCCGCAGCGGACGAGCCGCGCTTCGGTGGCGGCAGGAACGTGACGGTCGCGGGCCTCGTGCTCGAGATGCGCCGGCGCGGCTCGCGCATGACGCTGGTGCTCGACGACCGCAGTGCGCGCATCGAGGTGAGCCTGTTCGACGACGTCTGGCAGCAGCACCGCGCGGTGATTGTGCGCGACGCGATCCTCGTGGTCGAGGGCCAGTTGCGCTACGACGAGTTCATCGACGACTGGCGCATCAACGCGAAGAAGCTGACGCCGATCGACGAGCTGCGCGAGCGCGAGGCACGCCGGCTCGTAATCCGCCTGCCCGGCGGGCGGCGGCGACGGCCGGCTGCTCGCGCGGCTCGAGGAAATCCTCCGCGGCGGCCGCGGCGGCCGCTGCGCGGTGGCCGTGCACTACATCGGCGGCGAGGCGCGCGGCACGCTGACACTCGGACGAGGAGTGGGCGGTGCGAGCCGACGCCGGCGCTGCTGGAGGAGCTCGCGGGACTCGTCGGCCGCGACGGCATGCGCTTCGGCTACGGGCCGCAGGCCGGACTGATCCCGACTATACTGTCCGGATGCCGCTGCAGTTCCTGGACTTCGAACAGCCGATCGCCGAGCTCGAGGCGAAGATCGAGGAGCTGCGCTTCCTCGCGCGAGGATTCGGACCTCAATACCGGCGAGGAGATCGAGAAGCTGCGCGCCAAGGCGCGCACGCTCACGAACAGCATCTTCGCGAACCTGACGCCCTGGCAGATCACGCAGCTCGCGCGCCATCCGCAGCGTCCGTACACGCTCGACTACATCCCGCTCGTGTTCACGGAATTCCAGGAACTGCACGGCGACCGCATGTACGCGGACGACCAGTCGATCGTCGGCGGCGTCGCGCGGCTCGCCGGCACGCCGGTCATGCTGATCGGCCAGCAGAAGGGTCGCGACACCAAGGAGCGGGTGCGGCGCAACTACGGCATGCCGAAACCCGAGGGCTACCGCAAGGCGCGGCGCCTGATGCTGACCGCGGAGCGCTTCGGCCTGCCGCTCATCACGCTGATCGACACGCCCGGCGCCTATCCCGGCGTCGGCTCGGAGGAGCGCAACCAGAGCGAGGCAATCGCCCGAAACCTGTTCGACATGTCGCGCCTCGCGGTGCCGATCGTCAGCTGCGTGATCGGCGAGGGCGGCTCGGGCGGCGCGCTTGCGATCGGCGTCTGCGACCGCCTGCTGATGCTGCAGTACAGCGTCTACTCCGTGATTTCGCCCGAGGGCTGCGCATCCATCCTGTGGAAGAGCGCCGACCGGCGCGAACTCGCTGCCGAGGCCATGGGCATCACCGCCGACGCGCCTGTCAGCAAGCTCAACCTGATCGACGAGGTCATTCCCGAGCCGCTCGGCGGCGCGCACCGCGAGCCGCAGTCGACGGCGGAGACGGCTGCGCGACGCGCTGACGCGCCACCTCAGCGATCTCACGGCGCTGCCGGTCAAGCAGCTGCTCGCAGAGCGCCAGCGGCGGCTGCGCGGATTCGGGGTTTACGGCGGGGCCTGAGGCCCATGCCGTTCGGCGCGGAGCGCCTCGCAGCTTCACTTGCGGCCATCGATCCCGGACTGGCGGAACGCGGCGTTCTGCGTCGCGCTATTCCGGTGGCCTCGATTCCAGCGTCCTGCTGCACGCGATGGCCGACGATCCGCGCAGCGGCGGCATCGAGCTGCGGGCCGTGCACGTCGATCACGGGCTGCAGCCGGGTTCGGCCGATGGGCGGAGCGCTGCCGGCTGCCGGCCTGCAATGGCGGGAATTCCGCTGCGGAGTGATCACGCTCGGCCTCGAACGCGCCGACGGGGCGAGAGCATCGAAGCCGCCGCGCGCGAGGCGCGCTATGCCGCGCTCGGCGGCGGAGCTCGCGCCCGGCGAGCGGCTGCTGACTGCGCATCATCGCGACGACCAGCTCGAAACGGTGCTGATCCAGCTGCTGCGCGGCGCCGGCGTTGCGGGTCTCGCGGCAATGCCCGCGCGCGCGCGGCTCGGCCCGGGCTGGCACGCCCGCCCGCTGCTCGACGTGGATCGCGCCGAGCTCGCGCCTATGCGGATGCGCGAGCGGCTCTCCTGGCAGCGAGGACCCGATGAACGAGGCGATTGCGGTTCGACCGGGCTGGCTGCGCGCCCGCGTGCTGCCCGCAATCCGCGAGCGCTGGCCCGCGGCGGCTGCGACGGTCGCGCGGAGTGCCGCGCACCTGGCGGAAGCATCGCGAGCTGCTCGACGGAAGTGGCGGCCGCGATGCGGCCGGCGTCCTCGACGATGGCCGCCTCGTCGCTGGCGGGACTCGGACGCCTGTCGCGCGAGCGGCAGGTCAACCTGCTGCGCTGGTGGCTGCGCAACAGGGCTTGCGGCCGCCGCCGTGCCGCGCGGCTCGCCGCCGCGCTGCACGCATTCTTCGACGGCGCGGCGCGACTGCGGCGCCCTGCATGCGCTGGGACGGCGGCGAGATTCGGCGCTATCGCGGCCGGCTCTACGCGCTGCCGCCGCTGCCCGGACGCGCCGGGCGATCGTTCGGTCGGAACGGGCGATCGTCTGGAACTCGGGCCGGGCCTCGGCCGCTTCGAGCTGGTGCCGGCCGAACTGAAGGCGGGCTCTCGCGGATACCGCTGCAGGCGGCGATCGCATCCGTTTTCGCGCGGGCGGCGAGAGCCTCCGGCCGCATGCGGGCCGGCCGCGCAAGCGTCTCAAGGATCTCTGCCAGGAAGCGGGCGTCGTGCCCTGGATGCGGGACCGCCTGCCGCTCGTTTACGTGGGCGAGCAACTCGCGGCGGTTGGCGACCTCTGGGTCGATGCGGACTTCGCCGCCGGCGCCGGGCGTGCCGGCGCTCAAGCCGGTCTGGACCGGGAGGCCGCGGATCTTCTAGCGAGGCTTCGCCTCAGCGCCAGCATTCGGCGGTGTTGTCGCTCCCGCCCGAGTCGAACGCCGTGCGCACGCCGCGGTCAGTCACCTCGAATCGCTGGCATTCGGTGTCCTGCTCCTGGTTTTCGCCGGCAATCGCGACCGCCCTGACGGTGAAGGCCGTTGCGCTCACCGCGGTCGGAATCGACAGCGCGTACCAGCCGTTCTTGCTCGTGGCCGCTCCCTGGAGCTGGCCGGCAGCGCAGTTGGCTACCGCCGCGATCGACCCTGCGCCACCCGCATAGTTGTTGCACTGGAGGTAGTGCTTCTCCTGCTGGGTTGCGAGCGCGAGCAGGGCGTCCTTTGCGTCCGAGCGCTGGCTGCGGATGACGTAGCTGCGGTAGGACGGGATGGCGACTGCCGCCAGGATCCCGACGATGACCATGACGACCACGAGCTCGATGAGCGTCATGCCTTGCTGCCTGGATGTGCGTTTCATCAGTTGACTCCGGTCTGGCGCCAGAAGGTGCGAACCGGGGCGAGGTTCACGCCGACGCCGCAGTTTTCGAGGCCGACGAGGCATACCGGGTCGGGACGGCATTCGGCGCCCGACGCACTGCGGCCTTCCGGGCTCGGGAAGAGCCAGACCACTTCCGGCGCAATGCCACCCTGGGCGAGCTCGGACTCGCGGTCGTCCACGGAATCCGGCGGGTCCTCCGGGCTCTCGCGGTCGAACACCGGCGCGCCCGTGTACGCGCTGATCGTGTAGAGGCGCTGATTGGTGCCGAAACCAGGCGTGCAGCGACGGGCTGCGGGGGTCGAGTCCTGCTGGGCTCGTAGGTCGTGAACTGGATCATGCTCTGGATCGTGCGCGCTTCGGAGAGCGACTTCTCGCCGGTCCAGCCGGCACTCGGGCGACGCAGGTCGAGGCGCCAGCCGCTCGCACCCGCCGGAATCGTCGGCGCGATGTCGTTGGTGATGTCGATCAGGTTCACGTCCGCCTCGGTGATCACTGTCGCCGCGTCGTACTGGGCCTGGGTGAGGCGCGCAAACGGCAGGTGATCGCGCAGGCTGTAGAAGCGATCCTGCGTCTGCGTGTTGAGCGGATGCCCGCGGTAGCCGGACCCGAGCGCGATATTGAGCCAGGTCTTGCCGCCCGCTGACAGGAAGGCCGCATCCGGCGCGCTGTAGAAGCGCCGCGTCGTCTCGACCGGGTGCGTCGCCAAGGTGCGCGTTGCCGAGCGAGGCGAACACGCCGCCCGTGACGAGGTTCGCGCGCGTCTGGCCATTGTGGATGTCGAATCGCCACACGCGCCCGCCCATGTCTGCCGCGTACATGCGGTCCGCGAAGCCGTCGCCCGTCAGGTCGAAGATCGCGGACGTCCCCCGGAATGCCGTGCGTCATCGGGGGTCAGCTTGAGGTCGGCCGACGCGTCCGTCGACGGACCGGCGTACCAGAGCACGTTGCCGCTCACGGCATCCACCATGAAGATCTGGTTGCCGGCGGCGTCGATCGCATAGGCCCCGTTGTCCTGGACAGCGTCATAGCCGCCGCCGAACACCAGCACCTGCTGCAGCGTGTTCTGCGTGGCCGCCGCTGATGTTCACGCGCGCCACGGCGGGCGTCGACCAGCTTTGCCCCGCGCCCGTCAGCAGCTTCGCGCCAGCCTCGTTCGGGCCGATGCGGAACAGGAGCGTCGGCGCGTTGCGGTCGGTCACGTCGAGCCCGAAGTATCTCGTGCCGCCGCGGCGCATGCCGAAGTAGATGCGCACGGTTTCGCCGAGCGCCGGGCTCGAGCACGCCGTTGTCGTTGACCTCGTTCTTGACGACGCGGATGTTGGCATCAAGGCCGTAAGTGCGATCGGTAGATCGCCTCGTTGTCGTACAGGTTGCGCGCGCGCGCGAGCAGCTGGCGGGGCATGAAGGCCCACAGCTCGTGGCCGTCCGCGGCGTCGATCGCCTGCAGGTAGCCCTCGTTGGTCACTGCGTAGACGACGCCGTCGTTCGGGTTCGGGTTCGCGACGCTGCCGCCATAGATGACGGTGGCCGGGCGGCCGTTCATCGGGTCGCCCATCGCAAGGCGCGCGTCGGTCGTCGGCGCCGTCGCCGTTCTCGTCCGTCGATGTCGGCGCCACGCAGCCAGTCGATCAGCGCGGCGCGACCCGGCGCTTCCGTGGCGCCGAGCCCGAGCATCGCGGTCGTGATCGACGCGTTGTGCGTGGCGACCGCGTTGGCGGCGGCCGTCAGCGCCGACGCCGTGTTGAGATCGCTGTACACGTTGCGCTGGCCGGGTTCCGGCAGCTCGTTGGCGGCTCCGCCGCGCGTCACGGTGTCGCCGTCCACCGCCGCGGCCCAGAAACTCTGCGCGGTCGTCGCGGAAGAAGCCGGTCGTGATTTCGACCGCCGGCGCGTCGTTGGCGTCCGTGATCATGCCGAGCGGAGTCGATGCTGTACTTCTTGATGTTGCCGTCCCAGCAGTAGGTCTCGCTCGGACGGAAGACCGTCACGTAGAGGTCGTTCAGGTTCTGCGTCCGGTTGAAGGCGTTGACCGAAACCGCAGGCGCGGTGAACGACGTATTGAAGTCCAGGATCGTGCGTGACGATGCTGGTGAGTACCGTCTCAGCGACGCGGTGTCGCTGGCCTCGTAGAAAATCCCCGCCCGCGCCAGTCGCCGTGTTCTGCAGCGCCGCGGAACCGGCTGACCTCCGGGCCGAAGCCGATCGTATAGGTGCTGACGTTCTGCATGCCCGCCAGCGAGGGCCGGATGTCGTTCTCGTACATGTATCTGGCGATTTCCTCCAGGCAGCGGCCGTCGCCGGTACCGGCGCAGGCGGTCCGCCGATGAGCGCTTGGATTTCGGGATTCGCGCTGAATTGTCGGCGGTCGGCAATGCCGTCCGTCAGCAACACGATGAAGTTGCTGCTGGCAGGAGTCCGTGAGCGGGCTCTGGTAAATGCCTGTGTTCGGCGCGGGCTGGCGCGAGCTCACGACGCTCGGCGTGCGCTGTCGGCGGGCGACTTGCGTGAGTTGATGCCATAGTCGACGCTGCCGCCGCTGAGGTAGAGGTAGGCCTCGTACATCGATTCGGAAAGCGGCGTGCAGCCGTCGGCGTTAAGCGCCGCGATGTCGGCCGTCAGCAGCGCCGCACTGCGTCGCCGACCGGGCCCATTTCGCGCAGCACCATGCCGCCTTCGGAAGTGCCGGTCGTGCCGCAACCGTCGTTCGTGTTGTTGCTGAACTGCATCAGCCCCACGTTGACGCTGTTGTGAAGCGGCGAGCTGGTTGATCGTGCTGGTCGCGACCTGCTTCACGATGGCGAGACGCGACTTGCGTAATCGTGCTCGCGGGGCCATACAGCCAGTTGAGGTAGTTCGCGGAGTAGAAGACGTAGCTGTGATTGCGGATTGTTCGCGTCCAGGTGATCGCTTGGGCCGAATTCGCGGTCCAGGGGCCCGTTGTTGCCGTCGGCGGCCCAGAGCTTCGTCAGGTTGACGCCGTCGCCATGCATGCCGGCATCCGCGCTGGCATTCGACCCAGGCCGTTGCGCTGGTATTGCCGTTGATGTTGTTCCACTGCGTTTGCTGGCCCTGGCGTGCGCCACTGCGCGGCGGGCGTCGCGAGGTAGTAGCCGAAGGTCGCAATCTCGCTGGCGCGGCATGGCACTTGAATGCGGCGAGCGGCACGGACGTTGTTGTTGGTGCAGCTCGGCGTGTTGCTCGCGTCACGTGCCGGACGCGATAGTAGACCCGGCGCGTGCTGCAGGTGTCCGGTATAGGTGGTGCCGGGTCGAATGGCACCTGGGTGTGACGGCGGTGGACATGCTGCCCGAGGTGTCGATGATGAACAGGATATTCGGGCGCTCGGCGGTGACGGCGTTGCCAGTGCCGACGAAGATCTCCGTTTCGTCGGCCGTCGCCGCGCAGGAGAGCGCCGTGAGCGCCGCGGCCGCGACGAAGCTGGATGAGGCGGCTGATTGACTGTTTCATGGCAGTACTCACTTGGCGTTGACGCGCGGCGGGAGTCCGCAGGCGGGTCAGGTTCCGGGTTTTGGGTTCGTAGAAGAGGTCGAGCCTGAGGTCACGCCTTGCTCGGCGGCCTCGCGAAACCGCGCGTAGTGAACCGCTTCATCTGCCGACGTAGTAGCGGGTTTTCGAGCTGAAGCTCAGCCGCAGCGGAAGGACAGCCACTGCACTGGCTGGCGGAGAGGCTTCCCCCTGCGGTTCCGGGCAGCTGAACCGGACTCGGTGCCTGACTCGATGCATTCCTCGATCGTCTTCAGCGGCGGCGCGGCGGCTGCGGCTCCGCAGAGAGCGCGCAGAGCGAAGACGTAGCAGCCAGCGCGGCGTCGCAGCGGCGCGGCTTGAAATCGCCGGCGAGCCGTTGGGGGCGTCTGGTCGTGCGTGCTTGTTCATGTGTCGATCTCCGCGGATGTCTCACGTGCCCGGGCCGATGACGTAGAAGCTCTGCGTATGGTTCGAGACCGCGTTGTCAGGACCGTTGCCGGTGGCGTCCACCTGGAAGTGGTAGGTCTGGAAGCGCATCCGATGCTGTAGCCCGTCATGCCGGTGCCGAGCGGCGTCTGGCCGACGAACTGCAGGCCGTAGGAATACGTGTCGCCGGGCGAGTTCGGCACGGCGATGGTCGCCTGGTTGAACGGGGCGCTCGTCGAGAGGACGGGGTTCGCCAGCGCGTCCTCGATCGCGACTTCGGCAGCCTGGAAGGAACGCTCCTGGCTCTGGTTGTTGCGCACCATGCGCAGCTCCATCGTCGACGTGAAGACGCCGGAAACCGCGAGGATCGTCAGGACGAGGAGCAGGATGAGCCCGATGACGAGCGCCGCGCCCTGCTGACGTTGGAATCCGAATGACTTGCCGTTCATCGACGTGTATTCCTGAGCGCGATGGTCTTGCTGACGAGTACCCGGCGGAACGCATCCGCCGGCGTGTAGGCGGCCGCGCCGGTGCGGCTCGCATAGGCGTAGGTGGTGCCGTCCGTGAATCCCGATTCCTGCTGTTCCGCGCGCACGAGCAGCCACACGCGGACCGCGACGACCAGGTCGCCGGCCGGGATGGCTGCGTTCGGCTGAACGAAATAGTCGGCGTTCTGGTCGCCATTGAAATCGGCGCCGAGCTCGATCTGCAGGTCCTCGACGCCCGGCACGATCTGCAGGTCCATGATCGCCGGGGCATTGCCCGCGACGTCGAGCTGCTTGCGGCGGAGCGAAGGCGTGCCGTTGCGCTCGTCCGAATCCTGGTCGACGTAGTAGCCATGTGCGATGAGCGCGCGGGTCTCGGAAAGCGGCGGCAGGTAGCCGGCCGGGACGGTGCCGCTCGAGAACAGCGTGCCCTGCACGCGGCTGGTCTGGATCTTGATCTGGCCCGCGCTCGCGCCGAGGGCGCCGGGCGCGATGACCTGCGTCGAGACCCGGCGGACCGTCAGCTGGTCCGAGCCGGGTACGGCCGTTCCGAATGCTGCGCAGGCGAAGCCGTAGGCGTCGTTGTTGGCCTCGACATAGGCCGGCAGCTTGATCGCCCACATCGCGCCGCACTGGTTGATCGTGCCGGCAAAGCCGGTGAGTTCGGCGGGCAGCGAATAGGTCGGATCAACCGCCGGCGGATTCGCGGGGTCGAGCTGCGGGCCGTTTTCGATCATGTCCGAGCGGCTCATGAGGCCCCAGTAGTTGGCCATGCGCAGGTCCGCCTCGATCGTGCCCATCGCATACCGCGCAGTCTCCTGCAGGCGTGCGGCAGCGTCGTTGGTCCGGTACAGGTCGCGGGTCTTGCCGAAGACCGTGATCGCGCCGGCGAGCAGGAAGGTGCCGATGGACAGGGCGACCATCAGCTCAACGAGGCTCATGCCGCGCTGCGTGCCGCGGATCCTTGTGCGGGTGTCGTTCATGTGTGCGAACCCGATCTGGAAGGTCACGGGCGCCGCTTCGCCGACTTCGGCCCAGCGCACCGTGACCACGTAGTTCGTCGGTTCGCCGATTGCGACCGGCAGGGTCACGACGACCTGGCCCTGGCCATTCGGCAGGAGCTGGGCAATCGTCGCCTTCCAGGCCGAGAGGTCGGTCGTTGCGAGTTCGATGTCCGTGCAGCCCCCGGTCGTGCCGCAGTCGGGATCCGCGGCCTCGACGTCGGCAAACGCGGTGCCGTAAGCGCCCTGGGCCGTGCGATTCATGCGAATGCGGTCCGCGAGGTCGGCCGCGAGCGTCACAGCCTGCGTGCGATAGATTGCGGTGCGGCCGGATTGCAGGCTGTTGAGATAGAGCGCTGCGATGCCGAGCAGGCCGATTGAAAGCACGACGAGCGCGACCAGCACCTCGACCATCGTGAAGCCCGACTGTTCCGGGTGCGCGTTCCGGTGCAGGAATGAGGCGTGCATGGCTCAGGTCTCGCAGCCGCCAACCGGCTGGTTGATGTCGTCGAGGAGCGCCTGTATTTCGTCCGGGTTCCGCGTGACGCCCGCGCGCCCGGTCACGGACACCAGGATGCCGCGCGCCGAGGAGAGTTCGCCGCTGCTCGCTTCATTGCCGCGCTCGTCGCACAGAACGAGCTGGGCCGCATTCGGGTTGAGCGCAAAGCCATTCAACAGGTAGGTGACCCGGAACTCGTCGATTGACGAGCGCGCCGTGATCAGGGGGTTCATCGGCTCGTGGTTCAGCAGGATCGCCTCGCCGGCATCGCGCTGGCCGCTCTGGTTCGTGTCCACGAAGGCGATCCACCCGGTCAGGAAAGGCGAGGCAGCGCAGGTCGCGGCGTCGTTCTGCGTGTTGTCGGCGTTCAGCGTGTTGGCGCTGGTGCAGAGGGTGACGGGTATGCGCCGCTTGATGGATTCGGAACGGGTGAAATGCAGGGCGGCCATGACGTCATTCGCCGCGCTGGTGATGCGCGAATTGCGTATGAAATTGCCCATCGACGGAATGGCAATGGCGAGCAGGATGCCCCCGATCGTGACGACCAGCATCAATTCGAGCAGCGTGAATCCGGCCTGGGGTCTTTTCATGGCTCGCACTATAAGGAGTGCATTACCCGCAATAGAGGGCCTTCCGACGGGCGCTCGCGACGCGGCGACGAACGGCGAACCGGCGGGTTTCGCGGCCACTTATGTCGGCTCGCGTGTGAACCGGTTCACATTTCCGCTGGCACCGCGGGCAGCGCTCAACTAGACTGAATTCCCGTCGTTTCAACCGACGGCGGGGATTCCGATGACTCGATTCGTGTTCGTGACCGGTGGCGTCGTGTCCTCGCTCGGGAAGGGCCTCGCCTCGGCCAGCCTGGGCGCAATCCTCGAGGGCCGCGGACTCAAGGTCCGCATGGTCAAGCTCGACCCCTATATCAATGTGGACCCGGGCACCATGAGCCCGTTCCAGCACGGCGAAGTGTTCGTCACCGAGGACGGCACCGAGACCGACCTCGACCTCGGCCATTACGAGCGATTCGTCCGCACGACCACCGGCCGCAACAGCAACTTCACGACCGGGCGCATCTACGAGCGGGTGATCGCGCGCGAGCGCCGCGGCGACTACCTCGGCGCGACGGTCCAGGTCATTCCGCACATCACCGACGAGATCATCCGCAGCATCCGGCTGGGCGCAGGCGATGCGGACGTATGCATGGTCGAGATCGGGGGCACGGTCGGCGACATCGAGTCGCTGCCATTCCTCGAGGCGATCCGCCAGATGGGCTTCGAGCAGGGCCGCGGCAACTGCGTCTACATGCACCTGACGCTGGTGCCGGTCGTCGGCGGCTCGGGCGAGATCAAGACCAAGCCCACGCAGCATTCGGTCAAGGAGCTGCGCGGCATCGGAATCCAGCCGGACGTGCTCCTGTGCCGCTGCCGCGACCCGCTGCCGGAAGAACAGCGCCGCAAGATCGCGCTCTTCACGAATGTCGAGGAGCGGGCAGTCATCTCGGCGGTCGATGCCGACGACATCTACCGGATCCCGATCCTGCTGCACGAACAGCACCTCGACGCGATCGTCTGCGACAAGCTCGGCATCGAAGCGCCGCCGACGGACCTCCGCGAATGGCAGCAGGTGGTGGCTCGGCGCGCCAGCAGCACGACGCGACGGTCAACATCGCGATGGTCGGAAAGTACGTCCAGATCCGCGACTCCTACATTTCCCTGAATGAGGCGCTGCGTCACGCCGGCCTCAAGAACGCGGACCCGCGTCCAGGTTCACTACGTCGAGTCGACCGACCTGGAAAGCGCCGGCACCGCGAGCCTCGCCGGCATGGATGCGATCCTGGTGCCCGGCGGCTTCGGCGAGCGCGGTATCGAGGGCAAGATCGCCGCCGTCCGATACGCGCGCGAGCACGGCGTCCCGTATCTCGGCATCTGCCTCGGGATGCAGGTCGCAGTCATAGAATTTGCGCGCAGCGTGCTCGGGCTTCCCGGCGCGAACTCGACGGAGTTCGAGCGCGGAGCCGACGGACCCGGTCATCGCGCTCATCACGGAGTGGCGGGACCGCACGGGCGAGACGCTGCGTCGCGACGACCGTTCGGACCTCGGCGGCACCATGCGGCTCGGAGCCCAGGAGTCCCGGATCCTGACCGGGACGCTCGCCCGCAAGGTGTACGGTCGCGACGTCGATCCACGAGCGGCACCGGCACCGCTTCGAGTTCAACAACAACTACCTCGAGCGAATGCAGAAGGCCGGCCTCGCGATTTCGGCGTTCTCGGAAGACGGCCTCGTGGAGATCGTCGAGCTTCCATCGCACCCCTGGTTCATCGGCGTGCAGTTCCACCCGGAATTCACCTCGAATCCGCGGGACGGCCATCCGCTCTTCGCGAGCTTCGTGCGCGCCGCCCGCGAGCACGCGGCCGGCAAGCTCCCGCGGGCTGCCAGCGCGTGAAGCTCGCAGGCAGGGAAATCGGCGCCGGACCAGCCGCTCTTCCTGATCGCGGGTCCCTGCGTCGTCGAGAGCCCCGGCCTCACCCAGGACATTGCCGGCACGCTGAAGGAAATCACGGGCGCGCTCGGCATTCCCTTCGTCTTCAAGGCGTCCTACGACAAGGCGAATCGCTCCTCGCGCGCCTCGTTTCGCGGGCCGGGAATCGAGCAGGGATTAAAGGTGCTCGAGGACGTGCGCCGGCAACACGGCGTCCCGGTCCTGACTGACGTGCACGAAGACACGCCGCTCGGCGAGGTTGCCTCGGTGGTTGACGTGCTGCAGACGCCCGCCTTCCTGTGCCGGCAGACGAACTTCATCGTCAACGTGTGCTCGCAGGGCAAGCCCGTGAACATCAAGAAGGGGCAGTTCCTGAGTCCCTGGGAAATGTCCAACGTCGTCGAAAAGGCCCGCTCGACCGGCAACGAGTCGATCATGGTTTGCGAGCGCGGTTTCAGCTTCGGCTACAACAACCTCATATCGGACATGCGGGCGCTCGCGGTCATGCGCGAATTCGGGGCGCCGGTGGTGTTCGACGCAACTCATTCCGTGCAGCTGCCCGGCGGCAAGGGCACTGCTTCGGGCGGCCAGCGCGAGTTCGTGCCGGTCCTCGCGCGCGCTGCCGTCGCGGCAGGCGTCGCCGGCGTCTTCATGGAGACGCATCCGGATCCCGACAAGGCGCTTTCGGATGGCCCGAACGCCTGGCCGCTTCCGCGCATGCGCGAGCTGCTGTCGCTCCTCGTCGAGCTCGACCGTGCCGTCAAGGCGCGTCCGTTCGCGGAGTCCTCGCTCTGATGCGAATCGTCGACATACGCGGCCGCGAGGTCATCGACTCCCGCGGCAACCCCACCGTTGAGGCCGACGTCGAGCTCGACGACGGGACAGTCGGCCGCGCCGCCGTGCCCTCGGGGGCATCGACTGGGACGCGGGAGGCCGTCGAGCTTCGCGACGCCGACGCGACGCGCTACCTCGGCAAGGGCGTGCTGCACGCCGTCCAGCACGTGAACGGCGCGCTGCGCGACTCGCTCGTCGGCCGCGATCCCGCCGACCAGGCGGGAATCGACCGGCGCATGCGCGAGCTCGACGGGACCGAGAACAAGTCGCACCTCGGCGCGAATGCGATCCTCGCCATCTCGCTCGCGAATGCCCGCGCCGCTGCGGCCGCCCAGAAGCTTCCGCTCTACCGCTACCTCGGCGGGGACGACGCGGTCGTGCTGCCGGTGCCGATGATGAATATCGTCAATGGCGGCGCCCACGCCGACAACAGCCTCGACATCCAGGAGTTCATGATCGTTCCGGCAGGACTGCCCAGCTTCAGGGAGGCCCTGCGCGCCGGCGCCGAGATTTTCCACCGCCTGAAGAAGCTCCTGCTCGAGCGCGGGCTTTCCACGGCGGTCGGCGACGAGGGCGGATTCGCGCCGAACCTGCCGTCGAACGAGGCCGCGCTCGGCGTGATCATCGAGGCGATCGAAAAAGCCGGCTATCACCCGGGCCACGACGTCTGGCTCGGCCTCGACGTCGCGAGCACCGAGTTCCACGAGAGTGGCACCTACGTGCTGGAGTCCGAGGGGCGCAAGTTCAGCGCGGCCCAGTTCGCGGATTACCTGGCCGAGCTTGCGCAGCGCTACCCGATCATCACGATCGAGGACGGCATGTCGGAATCGGACTGGGAAGGCTGGGGGATACTGACGCAGAGGCTGGGCAAGAAGTTGCAGCTCGTCGGCGACGACCTGTTCGTGACGAACACCGAAATCCTCTCTCGCGGCATCGCGGAGAACGTCGCGAACGCGATCCTGATCAAGCCGAACCAGATCGGAACGCTGACCGAGACGCTTGCGGCGATCGACATGGCGAACAAGGCCGGATATGCGTCCGTGGTCTCGCACCGCTCCGGCGAAACCGAGGACTCGACGATCGCCGATATCGCGGTCGGCACGCCAGCGACACAGATCAAGACGGGCTCGCTCTCGCGATCCGACCGCGTGGCGAAGTACAACCAGCTGCTGCGGATCGAGGAGCAACTCGGCGCGCGGGCG
This sequence comes from uncultured Gammaproteobacteria bacterium, assembly GCA_963706895.1. Classification (GTDB taxonomy): domain Bacteria; phylum Pseudomonadota; class Gammaproteobacteria; order Steroidobacterales; family Steroidobacteraceae; genus SCUD01. The sequence goes on from CAVPNV010000007.1 coordinate 61,452, forward strand.
CGCTATGCCGGCCGCGACGCATTCCCGGTCAAGCGCCGTTGAGCCGCCGGGCCTCGACAATGCCGGAACGTGCTACTCTCCCGGCCCCATGAAGCTCGTCATCGCCGCGCTGCTCGCCGCGCTCGTGATGCTCCAGGTTCGCCTGTGGGTCTCGGACGAAGGCATGCGCGAGGTCTGGCAGCTCGCGGAGGCCGTTGAAAACCAGCGCGCCGAAAATGCGGTGCTGGTGGAACGCAACGCGCAGATCAAGGCCGAAGTCGGGGACCTGAAGCACGGCCTGACGGCACTCGAAGAACGGGCCCGCAACGATCTCGGCATGATCGCCGCGAACGAAACCTTCTACCAGGTGGTCGATGCGTCGCACCGGTCACCCGAGTCGGAGCCGGCGCAGCCCGCATCGATGCAGGCCTCGACGACGCCCTGACCCAGCGGTGGGCGGACGCATCTGGTTCGTGGTCGCCGCCGCCGGGCGTTCAGAACGCTACGGTGGCCGGGTACCGAAGCCCTATCTCCGCATCGCGGGAAAAACGCTCCTCGAGCATTGCCTGCGCACGATGACCTCGGTGCAGGGGATTGCGGGCGGAGTCGCCGTGCTCACCCTTGGCGACCGCCTTTTTGAGCGGCTGCCGAAAGCACTTCGCGATCGCGTGGTCGCCGTCGCAGGCGGCCCGACACGCGCAGGATCCGTGCTGAACGGGCTCCAGGCGCTCATCGCGGCCGAGGAAGACGACTGGGTGCTCGTGCACGACGCTGCCCGGCCTTGCCTGCAGAAGAAAGACGTCGATGCGCTCATTGCAGCCTGCCGGCGCGATCCGGTTGGCGGCCTCCTCGCATTGCCGGTCGCCGACACGGTCAAGCAGGCGGACGACGATGGGCGGAGCCTGCGCAGCCTTCCTCGGGAGCAGCTCTGGCGCGCGCAGACGCCGCAGATGTTCCGGCTTGGACTCCTCATCCGCGCACTTTCGCGATCGCTCGCCCAGGGATTCGACGCTACGGATGAAGCGGCTGCCGTCGAGAAGCTGGGATTGCGCCCGCTACTCGTGCCGGGCTCGCCGCAGAACATCAAGGTGACGCGGCCCACCGACCTCGCGTTTGCCGAGGCAGCATTCCGGGTCGCACGGAGGCAGAAATGAGGATTGGCCATGGCTTCGACGTGCACCGCTTCGGGCCGGGCGACTCGGTTCGCCTCGGTGGCGTCGCGATCCCGCACACGCAGGGCGTCGTCGCGCATTCCGACGGCGACGTGCTGCTCCATGCACTGATGGACGCGCTGCTCGGGGCCGCCGCGCTCGGCGACATCGGCGGGCATTTCCCGCCCGGCGACGCGCGCTACGCGGGTGCCGACAGTCGCGCGCTGCTGCGCGAGGTCGCGATGCTCGTCACGGCCAGGGGATTTGCAGTCGAAAACTGCGATCTCACGCTGATCGCGGAATTGCCGCGGCTCGGGTCACACCGCGAGGCGATCTGCGCGAACATCGCCGGCGACCTCGGCATTGCGCGCGATTGCGTGAACGTAAAGGCGACGACGGCAGAAGGGCTCGGCGCGCTCGGGCGGGGCGAGGGTCTTGCGGCGCACGCGGTAGTGCTTCTGCGGAAACGCGATGCCGGCTGACATGCCGGCATTTGATCCCTGGCACCGGCTCGCGATCGAGCCGCCGCGGGTCTTCGGCGAAACGCCGGTCTCTGGAGCCCTGCGTGTCGAGACCCGGGATTTCATGGTGGAGGAACGCCTCGGGTTCGAGCCGGACGGCGGCGAAGCACATCGGCTGCTGTTCGTCGAGAAGGAGGGTTCCAATACCCTGTACGTCGCGCGGGCACTCGCGGCCCGTGCGGGCCGGCCGCCGGCGGACGTGGGTTTCGCGGGCCAGAAAGACCGTCGCGCGATCGCGCGCCAGTGGTTCTCGGTTCCGGCGGCAAAAGACACCGCTTCCTTCGTCGGCTACAGCGGCGACGGGTTCCGCGTCCTCGGCGAGCATCCGCACTCGCGCAAGCTCCGCCGTGGCGCGCTTGCGGGCAATCGCTTCCGAATCCGCGTGCGCGGTCTCCAGGGCGATGCGGGCGCCATTGACGCGCGCATCGCGCAGATCAGGGAGTCCGGCGTGCCGAACTATTTCGGTACGCAGCGCTTCGGGTTCGAGGGAGCCAACCTTCGCAGGGTGCGCGAATGGCTCGAGACCGGGCGTCTTCCGCGCGGCCGCGAACCACGGGCGTTCCTGCTGTCCTCGGCGCGGGCGCTCGCCTTCAACGCGGTGCTCGGCGCGCGCGTGACGGCGAATTCCTGGAACCGCCTGCTGCCCGGGGAAGTGGTCAACCTGAGCGGCAGCAAGTCGGTGTTTGCGGCCGACAGTCCCGACGAGGGACTGGCGCGTCGTCTCCGGGAGGGCGACGTTTCGCCGACCGGGCCACTTTGCGGAACCGGCGGCGTCCTGCCGGGCGGCGAGGCCGCGCGCGTGGAGCAGGCCGCGCTCGCCGTGGTCGCACCACTGCCGGGACTGCATGGGATCCGTCGGCATGCGGGCCGAGCGGCGCGCGCTCGTGCTGCGGCCGGCCGCATTTCTCCATCGACTCGACGCGGATGCGCTCGACGTCGAATTCGAACTGCCGCGCGGCGGCTACGCGACGGCCGTCCTCCGGGAAATCCTCGACGCGCGCGTGCCGGAGGCGGGCGGCGACTAGCCGTCGAGCAGCACGTAGCGCAGCTCCGGTGCCGCCGTCGTTGCGGCGCGCCGAACAGAATGCCCTGACGCCTGCGTGGCGGCGAAGCCAGCGGTTGACGGCCGACTTGAGTACCGGTCCGCGATTACCGGAACCGCGCCCCTTTCCGTGAATGATCCGGACGCAGCGCCGGCCCTGGAGCGCAGCCTCGGCGAGAAAGGCGCCGAGTGCAAGGCGCGCCTCGTCCTGCGTCATGCCGTGCAGGTCGATCTCGTCGCGGACGGCGTAATCGCCGCGCCGCAGCCGCTGGAGGACGGATTCGGCAACGCCTTCGCGGCGATAGCGGAGTTCTTCGCCGGATTCGACGTCGAGGTCCGCCGCATCCAGCACGAGCGAATCGGCAAGCACCCGCGCCTCGTCGGCACGGCGTGAGACGGCGCGGGGCCTCTTGCGCTCGCGCTGGGGTGGCCGCTTCGCGTCGCGCAGCGGCCTCACGTCGCGCATGGCGGCGCGGAACAATTCGCGTTCCTCGTCCTTGATGGCGGCATCCTCCGTCAATGCGCCGCGGCGACGGGGCTTACAGTATAGTGCGGCCCGGTCGCGCGGCACGCGACATGGACGAGACACGCCGACGTGAAGATCCTCCTGGCCAATGACGACGGATATCGCGCCGAAGGGCTGCGCTTCCTGCGCGAGGCGCTGACGGGCGTCGCGCCGCTCACCGTCGTCGCGCCGGACCGCAATTGCAGCGGTGCGAGCCATTCGCTGACGCTCGAAGTGCCCCTGCGCGTGCAACGCGTGGACGAGGACACCTGGTACGTCATCAACGGCACGCCGACCGATTGCGTGCATCTTGCGATGACAGGGCTCTTCGACTTCGAATTCGACATGGTCGTGTCGGGAGTGAATGACGGAGCCAATCTTGGCGATGACGTCCTTTACTCGGGCACGGTCGCGGCAGCCATCGAGGGGCGCTTCCTCGGGCTGCCGACCGTCGCCGTGTCGCTCGTCGCGCAGGGTGGCGGCACTCCGCATTTCGCGACTGCCGCGCGCGTCGCGCGTGAGCTGGTGTTGCGGCTCCTGGCCAAACCGCTGCACCGGTCGATGATCCTGAACGTCAACGTGCCGGATCTGCCCTACGACGCGCTGCAGGGCTTCGAGGTCACGCGCCTCGGCCATCGCCATCGCGCCAAGGCCGCGGTTCGCGGGCAGGACCCGCGCGGGCGCGAGATCTATTGGGTGGGCGCGGCAGGCGCGGGGCAGGATGCCGGGCCGGGGACGGATTTCCATGCAGTCGCGAATGGATTCGTGTCGGTGACGCCGCTGCAGGTCGACCTCACGCGCCACCCGGCACTCGAGAGCCTGCGCGAGTGGCTTGGCGGGCCCATCCCGTGACGAGCGAGCGCAGCGGCATTGGAATGACGAGCGCCCGCACGCGCGAGCGCCTCATCCAGCGCCTCGTCGACCAGGGCATTCGCGATCCGCGCGTGCTCGACCGGATCCGGAACGTCCCGCGCCACCTCTTCGTGGATGAGGCGCTGGCGAGCCGCGCATACGAGGACACCGCGCTGCCGATCGGCCATGGCCAGACGATTTCGCAGCCGTACGTCGTCGCGCGCATGACGGAGGCGATCACCATCGGAGGCACTCCGGACAAGGTGCTCGAGATAGGCACCGGCTGCGGTTACCAGACGGCGGTGCTCGCGCCGCTCGTCGGCCGGATTTACAGCATCGAGCGCATCGAGCCGCTCCTCGACCGCGCGCGCGATCGCCTGCGAGAGCTCGAGATCAGGAACGTGCGCTTCAAGCATGGCGACGGCAGCGAGGGCTGGCCTTCGCAGGAGCCATTCGACGGCATCCTGCTTGCCGCGGCGCCGCACGCACTGCCGCAGAAGTTGCTCGACCAGCTCGCCGAAGGTGGCCGCCTCATCGCGCCGGTCGGCCCGGAAGGAAAACAGGAATTGCTGCGGCTCACGCGGCGTGGCGACCAGTTCATGCGCGAGCGGCTTGGGTTCGTGAGCTTTGTTCCCTTGCTCGGCGGTGTTACCTGAATCGATGGGTCGCATGTGTCGCGGCGATCGCGATAGCCGCCTGCTCCGGGAATGACCGCCGACCCACTGCACCTGACTACCACGTGGTACGCGCCGGCGAGACCCTCTACTCGATAGCCCGGCGTTATGGCCTCGACTACCGCGACATCGCCCGCTGGAACGGCATTGGCAGCGACTATCTGATACATCCCGGCGAGCGGCTGCGCCTGAGTCGCCCGTCGGGAGCAGTGGCCGCTGCAGAAAAAAAGCCCGCAGCGCCACCGCCGCGGCGCATATCGCCCGACGACCCTGCGTACCGGCCGCCTGCGTGGCGATGGCCGGTCGATGTGGGCAAGGTCGTCGGCAATATCCGCCAGCCGTCGGGAGGAGTCGGGCTTCGCATCGACGGCGGCCTCAACCAGCCGATCTTCGCGGCGGCCGATGGCAAGGTCGTTTACACGGGCAGCGCGCTTCGCGGCTATGGCGAACTCGTCATCATCAACCACGTGCGTGGCTGGCTCACGGCGTACGGGCACAATGCATTCGTGAAGGTGAAAGAGGGCGACGAAGTCCGGGCGGGCCAGCAGATCGCCACGATGGGGCTCGGCCCGAGCCAGCAGCCGATGCTCTATTTCGAGATACGCCTCGAAGGCGAGCCGCTCGACCCGCTGACGCAATTACCGCCGCGACCGTAGAGGGGACAGTCACTTTTAAAGGGGACGGTCACCTTTTCCCGAAGGACCGAAGGAAAAGGTGACCGTCCCCTTTAAAAGTGACTGTCCCCTTTACGTGTCGCGGGGTCAGAGCATCAGCGCGACGGCGACGTCGCGGTATTCGGAGAGCAGCAGGTTGAACGTACGGCAGGCTGCGCGGTTGTCCATGACCTCGAGGCCGATGCCGCGCTCGGCGAATGCGGCATAGAGTGCCGGTGGCGGCAATAGCTGGCGGCTCCCCGTGCCGAGCAGCACGACCTCCGGCTTGAGCGGAATCAGTTTCGCGAAGTCGTCAATCGAAAGCGACTGTGGGGCCGGCGGACGCCAGTCATCCAGGACGGATTCCCGGGTCACGATCACGCTGCCGGCAATTGCGCGATCGCGCAGCCGTACCTCCCTGTCGCTGCAGGCAACGATTGCATTCGCTTCCGTGGCGCCTTCGCGGTTGAATTCCATCGCACCGGAAATATAGCCAATCGAAGGGGGCATGCGCCGCTATCATGGCCGCCGATGAAATCCCGCGACCTACCGCGCGCACTGCCTGTCAAGCTCCGGCGTCGGCCGGCCGGGCAGATCGAGGCGTTCCCTGACAGCGTGCACCCGGTGCTGCGGCGTGTCTATGCCGCCCGCGGCGTGCGGCACTCCGATGAACTTGCCCTCGAGCTGCGCGCCTTGCTGCCGGTTTCGACCCTGGACGGAATTGCGAAGGCCACGGAATTGCTTGCCTCGCATCTCGAGCGCGGCTCCAGGATCCTGGTCGTCGGCGATTTCGATGCCGATGGCGCGACCAGCACGGCGCTCGTGCTGCGCCAGCTTCGACGACTCGGCCATACGAACAACGACATGCGGGTGCCCGACCGGCTGCGACATGGCTATGGCCTGTCCCCGGCCCTGGTTGCAGAGCTCGAGGGCGAGAAGGCCGATCTCCTGATCACGGTCGACAACGGCGTATCGGCCTTCGAAGGCATTGAAGCCGCTCGCAAGCAAGGCATCGAGGTCCTGGTGACTGACCATCACTTGCCGGCGGCGACGCTGCCGGACTGCGCGGCCCACGTGAACCCGAATCTTCCAGGGGCTGCATTCGGCAGCCGCGCGCTCGCGGGCGTCGGCGTCGCCTTCTACCTGATGGCGTCGCTGACTCGCGAGCTCGAGAGCAGGCAGGAGCGCCGCCTGCCCGCGGTCGCGGACCTGCTCGACCTCGTGGCACTCGGAACGGTCGCCGATCTCGTGCCACTCGATCGCAACAACCGGATACTGGTCCAGGAAGGGCTGCGGCGCGTGCGTTCTCGCGCGGCGACGCCCGGATTCATGGCGCTCGCGCGAGTCGCCGGGTGCAGGCTCGATGAACTGTCCGCGCGCCAGCTCGGGCACCAGATCGCGCCGAGACTGAATGCGGCTGGGCGCATCGACGACATGGCGGTCGGCATCCGCTGCCTCCTGACGGACGACCCCGCGGAGGCCCTCCATCTCGCAGGCGAGCTCGACCGGCTCAATCGCGAGCGGCGCGAGCTGGAGAGCCGCATGCGTGACGAAGCTGCTGTCGCCGTCCGGAATCTCCGCATCGCGGACGGCGAGCTTCCGCCTGGGCTCACGCTCTTTGATGGCGGATGGCACGCAGGCGTGGTTGGCCTCGTGGCATCGCGGATGAAGGACCGATTGCATCGTCCGGTGGTCGCGTTCGCTCCGGCGTCCGAGGACGAGCTCCGTGGATCGGCTCGTTCAGTCGCCGGCTTGCACGTGCGCGACGTGCTCGAGTCGATTGCGACCCGCCATCCCGGCCTGATCGACCGATACGGCGGCCACGCGATGGCCGCCGGGCTGACGCTCAGGCGAGCCGCGCTCGCGCGGTTTGCCGACGCATTTTCCGAGGAAGTCGGGCGACGGCTCACGGCGGAGCAGATGCAGAATGTCCTCGAGACGGATGGGGAACTGACAGGCGAGGAAATCTCGCTCGAAACCGCGCGGGCGCTCGAGGACGGGGGTCCCTGGGGACAGGGTTTTCCGGAGCCCGTGTTCGAAGGCGAGTTCGACGTCGTCGAGTCGCGTACCGTCGGCGACCGTCACCTGAAGCTCTGGCTGCGAACGCACGCGGCGTCGCATCCGATCGAGGCGATTGCCTTCGGCTACTTCGACGAAGACGGCGCGCGGCGCCCTGCTGCGGGTTCGCGACTGAAGCTCGCCTACCGCCTTCAATCGACGACGTTCGGCGGCACCGCGCGCGCGGAATTGCTGGCGGAGCACGTGCAGTTGCCGGCATAGGCGTCTGGTAAGATGCCGCCGCCATGGAAACCGCACCGACCCGCCGATTGATCGAAGACCTCACGGAGCGCCTGAAGGCGCTGAGGGGGTACCTTTGATTACGACGGGAAGCGCGAGCGCCTCGAAGAGCTGAATCACGAGCTCGGCGATTCTTCCGTCTGGAACAATCCGGAGAAGGCGCAATCCCTCGGCCGCGAGCGCGCACGGCTCGATGCCACCATCGCAGAACTCGACCAGCTCGCTGCCGGCCTTTCGGACGCTGCCGAGCTCCTTTCGATCGTTGAGTCGGAAAACGACGAGTCCGGATTCGCGGAGATCGTGAAGGATTCCGCGGCCCTCGACCGGCGCGTGCGCCGGCTCGAGCTGTCGCGCATGTTCCCGGGCGAGATGGACCCGCGCGGCGCCTTCCTCGACATCCAGGCAGGTGCAGGCGGCACCGAGGCGCAGGACTGGGCGTCCATGCTGCTTCGCATGTACCTGCGCTGGGCGGACTCGCGCGGATTCACCGCATCTGTCATCGAACAAAGTCCGGGCGAAGTCGCCGGTATCAAGAGCGCTTCGATCGAAGTGGACGGCGACTACGCCTATGGGTGGCTTCGCACGGAGACCGGCGTGCACCGGCTCGTGCGAAAATCGCCATTCGATTCCGGCAACCGGCGGCACACCTCGTTCGCATCGGTCTTCGTGTCGCCCGTCATCGACGACGAGATCAACATCGAGATCAATCCGGCCGACATCGAGATGGACACCTATCGGGCGAGCGGAGCGGGCGGCCAGCACGTCAACAAGACGGACTCGGCGGTGCGGCTTCGCCACCTGCCATCTGGAATCGTGGTCGCCTGCCAGGGTGAGCGCAGCCAGCACAAGAACCGGTCGACCGCGATGAAGATGCTGAAGGCGAAGCTGTACGAGCTCGAGGTCAACAAGCGCAATGCCGCTGCGCGCGTGCTGGAGGACCAGAAGACGGACGTCGGCTGGGGTCACCAGATCCGCTCTTATGTCCTTGACCAGTCGCGGATCAAGGACCTCCGGACCGGTCACGAGACCGGCAATCCGTCGGCCGTGCTCGACGGCGCTCTCGATCCCTTCATGGAAGCGAGCCTGAAGCAGGGCCTGTAAGCTTCCCCCATGACGAAACGCGAATCGCCTGCCGCAGTCGACGACAATGCGCTGATCGCCGAGCGCCGCGCAAAACTCGCCCGCCTGCGCGAGGCAGGCGTCGCTTTCCCGAATGATTTCCGGCGCGATGCGCACGCCGCCGACCTGCACGCGACCTGGGGCGGGAAGACGGACGAATGGCTCGCCGCGAATCCGGTGCGGGTCCGCGTCGCGGGGCGAATGATGTTCAAGCGGGTCATGGGCAAGGCTTCTTTCGCCAAGCTCCAGGACGCGAGTGGCCAGATCCAGGTCTACCTGCAGGCCGAAGCACTCGGCGCTGCCTACGAAGATTTCAAGGGGTTCGATGTCGGCGACATCGTCGCCGCGCAGGGTGTCCTGATGCGGACTCGCGCTGGCGAGCTCTCAGTGCGCGCCGAATCGGTGCGTCTCCTCGTGAAGGCGCTGCGGCCCTTGCCGGACAAGTGGCATGGACTCGCCGACACCGAGACGCGCTACCGCCAGCGTTACGTCGACCTGATCGTCAACAGCGAGGCGCGCCAGGTGTTCGAGACGCGCACCCGTGTCGTGCGCTTCCTGCGCGATTTCCTCGACGCCCTGGGTTTTCTCGAAGTCGAAACGCCGATGATGCAGCCGATTCCGGGCGGCGCGGTCGCGCGTCCCTTCGTCACGCATCACAACGCGCTCGGGCAGGACATGTACCTGCGCATCGCGCCCGAGCTTTACCTGAAGCGTCTCGTCGTCGGCGGATTCGAGCGTGTGTACGAGATCAACCGCAATTTCCGGAACGAGGGATTGTCGACGCAGCACAACCCCGAGTTCACGATGCTGGAGCTGTATCAGGCTTACGCGGACTGCGCGGATTTCATGGGCCTGGTCGAGCGGATGATGCAGGGACTCGCGGACGCCATCGCGGGTTCACGCAGCCTCAGCTACCAGGGCCGGCAAATCGAATTCGCCGGGCCATTCGCCAGGCGCTCGGTCGAGGAGGCAATCCTCGAGCGCAACCCGGACCTGGACCGTGCGCGCCTGCGGGATGCGACCTACCTGCGGGGCGCCTGTGCGCGGCTCGGCATCGAGCCAGGAAAGGACGATGGTGCCGGGAGCCCTGCAGATGGCCATCTTCGAGAAGACCAGCGAGCAGGGACTCCTGCAGCCGACTTTCATACATTCTTATCCCACCGAGGTATCGCCACTCTCGCGCCGCCGCGATACGGACCCGTTCGTCACGGACCGCTTCGAGTTCTTCATCGACGGGCGCGAGCTCGCCAACGGCTTTTCGGAGCTCAATGATCCCGAGGAGCAGGCCGAGCGCTTTCGCGAGCAGGTCGAGCGCAGGCAGGCGGGCGATCAGGAAGCCATGTACTTCGACGCAGACTACATCCGCGCGCTCGAATACGGCATGCCGCCGGCTGCAGGCCTCGGCGTAGGGATTGACCGGCTCGTCATGCTGCTGACGGACGCGCCGAGCATTCGCGACGTCCTGCTATTCCCTCAACTGCGGAATCAACCGGGCGAAGGGTGAAACGGCGGCTGTAGCCTCACTCGTCGTCGCCGTTCGCTGCAGGCGCGGGGATCGCGTACGGAAGATCAGCGGGGACGAATTCGGAGCCGCCCGGCTTCGCGCCGAGCAGGTCGCTGCAGAAGCGGAGCTCAACGACGGCAAGGCATTGCGTCGAAGACTCGTCGCGTGCGCTGATGACGACCTGTGCCGCGAGCGATTCGCCGCTGAATAGCGCCTGGGCAGGGTGCAGTTCCACCTCTGGCGGCCCGACGTAGCGCAGCGTGCGACGCTTCAGGCGGCCGAGATGCTGCGCGCGCGCGACGATTTCCTGGCCGACATAGCAACCCTTGCTGAAGCTGATGCCCGCGATCAGGTCGAGGTTCAGCATTTGCGGCAGCCAGAGCGCGGCGGTCGCCGGCATGATCGACGGCTCGCCATCAGCGACGCAGGCCCGTTCCCAGTCCTCGGGGGAACTGCGCGGTATTGCCGCGAGCGCGGCATCGAGCGCGGGACGGGTGCCGGCAAGCAGTATCCGGCGTGGGCTCGCAACCAGCATCGCAAGTCCGGCCGCGGCGGCCGCTGCCTGCGACCAGCGCGCATCGGGCTCGGCGTCGATGAGGCCCGCGACCTGGACGTGCCTGCTTCGATCCTCGAAGCGCACGTCGGCTCGCAAGACGAATGCGGAGAGCTGCGCGACGAGCGTGTGCGCGAGCTTCTGGTGAACGACGAGCAGCACGTCGTCGCCATCGGCAGCAAGTCGCATCGTCGCCAGCACGCGGCCCTGACGGTTGCAGGATGCCGCCAGCATTCCCGGATGGCGTCCGAGGCCCAGGATGTCATTCGATAGCTGGCCCTGCAGGAAAGTCCTGGCATCACGGCCGGTGACCGCGATGACGGAATTCATCGGTAGCAGGGTGAAACGCGTAGCCGCCATCGCGCCATCCTAGCGCAGCGCATCTCGTCGAACGCGCGACTATTGGCCGTGGGAAGGCCTGATCCCTTCTGGCAGAATAGCTTAGCGATGCCACTACCCGCCGAACGGCCGTTGTCTCCGCACCTGCAGGTGTACCGGCCGTTGTACACGATGACGCTTTCGATCCTGCATCGCGCAAGCGGCCTGTACCTGTCTGCCTGTGGATTCCTGTTCATCGCATGGATTGGTTCCGCGGCAATCGGCCCGTCCGCGCTTGACTGCGCGAACCGGTTTTTTTCGAGCCTGCCAATGAGGATCGTGCTGGTCCTCGCACTCGCGGCATTCTGGTACCACCTGTTCGCGGGCATGCGTCACCTTTTCTGGGACGCGGGATACGGATTTGAAAAACGCTCGGCCCGGAGAAGTGGCGCGATGGTCGTCGCGGCCGCTGCCGCCGCGCTCGTGGCGACGGCCGTCCTCACGCCGGCCGGGCGATTTTTCGCGGGGGCACCATGAGCGGCAGTGCAACCCGTCATTGGCGTAACCAGCGCCTGACATCGATCGCCCTCCTGCCCCTCGGCCTCTGGTTCCTGTTTTCGCTGCTGCGCCAGCCCGACCTCAGTTACGAAGTCGTGGCCGGATGGTTCGCCAAGCCCCTGCAAGCGGCGCTCGCGGCGCTGTTCGGCGCCGTTCTCCTGTGGCACTCGATGCAAGGCGTGCAGGTCGTATTTGGAAGACTATGCCGGCGGCCGCCTGCGCACGATCTCAATTGCCCTCGCCCGGCTACTGCACCTTGCCGCCGCACTCGTCCTCGCATTTGCGATCCATGCGCTCGCGTTTGGCAGCGCCGGATGAGTGCCTACGCCCTCGTCGAGCACCGCTCGGACGTCGTCGTCGTCGGTGCCGGCGGCGCGGGCCTGCGCGCGACGATGGGCCTTGCGGAAGCAGGGCTCGACACCGCCTGCATCACCAAGGTCTTCCCGACGCGCAGCCATACGGTGGCGGCGCAGGGCGGGATCAGCGCGGCCCTCGGCAACATGGGCGAGGACGACTGGCGCTTCCATTTCTACGACACCGTCAAGGGCTCCGACTGGCTCGGTGACCAGGACGCGATCGCCTATATGTGCCGCGAGGCGCCTGCCGCGGTCATCGAGCTCGAACATTTCGGCCTGCCGTTTTCACGCACTGATGACGGGCGCATCTACCAGCGGCCGTTCGGCGGCATGACGACGAACTATGGCAAGGGAATCGCGCAGCGCACTTGCGCGGCAGCCGACCGGACCGGTCACGCCATGTTGCACACGCTCTACCAGCAGAGCCTGCGGCACCGGGCGAAGTTCTTCATCGAGTTCTTCGCGATCGACCTGATCATGGAGGGTGGCTCCTGCCGTGGCGTGCTGGCGCTCGACATGGCGACGGGCACGATGCACCGTTTCCTCGCCCAGGCGACGATTCTCGCTACGGGGGGCTACGGGCGCGCGTATTTCTCCTGCACTTCCGCGCACACCTGCACCGGCGACGGCAATGGAATGGTCCTTCGGGCCGGACTGCCGCTCCAGGACATGGAGTTCGTGCAGTTTCACCCCACGGGAATCTATGGCGCCGGTTGCCTCATCACCGAGGGCGTGCGCGGCGAGGGCGGCATTCTCAGGAACTCGGAAGGCGAGCGCTTCATGGAGCGCTATGCGCCGAACGCCAAGGACCTCGCGTCGCGCGACGTCGTCAGCCGTGCGATGACGATCGAGATCCGCGAAGGGCGCGGCGTCGGCCCGGCGCGCGATCATCTCCACCTGCATCTCGAGCATCTTGGCGCCGACGTCATCGGAAAGCGGCTGCCCGGCATTGCCGAGACAGCGATGATCTTCGCCAACGTGGATGTGACGCGCGCGCCGATTCCCGTGCAGCCGACCGTGCACTACAACATGGGCGGCATTCCCTGCAACGTGCACGGCGAGGCGCTCACCCGGATCGACGGCACCGAGGCGGTCGTTCCGGGCCTCATGGCGATCGGCGAGGCGGCTTGCGTATCGGTGCACGGCGCGAACCGCCTTGGCTCGAATTCATTGCTCGACCTCGTTGTATTCGGACGCGCAGCGGCGGCACGCTGTGCAAAGACGCTGCGGCCGGGAGCCAGCCTGCCCGATGCGCCGGCACGCGCTGTCGAGCCGCTGCTCGATCGCTTCGACAGGATCCGTCACGCCGGCGGCAGCCGGCCTACCGCATCGTTGCGCGAGGAGATGCAGCGCGCGATGCAGCGCGACGCCGCGGTGTTCAGGACTGGAGAAACGCTCGCCGAGGGCTGCGCGGCGCTCGCGCGATGTTTCGAGGCATTGGATGACCTCCGGATTACGGACCGCTCGCTCGTCTTCAATACCGACCTCGTCGAGACGCTCGAGCTCGACAACCTGCTGCGCCAGTCGCTTGCGACGATCCATTCGGCGCGCAATCGCACCGAGAGCCGTGGTGCGCATGCGCGCGAGGACTATCCTGCACGCGACGATGCCAACTGGATGAAGCACAGCCTGGCCTGGGTCGCCGGCAACGGCGGCGTGCGCTTCGATTATCGTCCGGTGCAGCTGCAGACCATGGGGGAGGATGTGGAGCGCATACCGCCCCAGGTCCGTGCCTACTGAAGGAGCCTCGATAGAGATGGCACAGTTCCGCTTGCCCCCGAATTCGCGCTACAAGGATTCCCCCGGGCGATCCTACCCGGCACCGGCCGACGCCGTCCGCGTGCGCCAGTTCAAGATCTATCGTTGGGACCCGGATTCGACGCGACCCACCCCGCGTCGACTGCTACGACATTGACCTTGATCGCTGTGGCCCGATGGTTCTCGACGCGCTGATCAAGATCAAGAACGAGGTGGATTCGACTGTCACCTTCCGTCGCTCCTGCCGCGAAGGCATCTGCGGGTCCTGCGCAATGAACATAGACGGCGTCAACACGCTGGCCTGCACGCAGGCGATCGACTCGATCAAGGGTGACGTGCGGGTCTTTCCGCTGCCGCACCTGCCCGTCGTCAAGGATCTCGTGCCGGATCTCGACGAGTTCTATGCGCAGTACGCTTCCGTCGAGCCATGGCTCAAGACGACTGGAGCGCCGCCGTCTGCCGGCGAAAGGCGCCAGGCGCCCGGCGACCAGGAACTCATCGACCGGCCCTCCGCCTGCATCCTCTGCGCCTGCTGTTCGACGGCTTGTCCGAGCTACTGGTGGAATTCCGACCGCTTCCTGGGTCCTGCGGCATTGCTTGCGAGCTATCGATGGATCGTCGACACGCGCGACGAAGCGCAGGCCGAGCGACTCGCGCAGCTCGACGACTCGTTCCGCCTCTATCGCTGCCACACGATCATGAACTGCACCGAGGCTTGCCCCAAGGATCTCAATCCGGCGCGGGCGATCGCAGACATCAAGCGACGCCTGCTCGACGGCGAGGACTGAGTCATGAGCGATGCTGGCCGTGCGCGCTTGAAGTGGCGTTGCCGCCGGGGCATGAAGGAACTCGATGTGCTGCTCGGCCGCTGGCTGGAGCGGAGCTGGACAGGGGCCGACGACGATGGTCGCCGTTCGTTCGAATGGCTGCTCGAGCAACCCGACCCCGACCTGGCGGACTGGCTCATCGGAGGTGCCCGTCCCGCAGACCCGAATCATGCCGCCCTCGTCGATGACATCGTTCGCCGTCGCGATTGAGCCGGTTGCGGCGCCGCGCCTTGCAGCCGCGGCGCTGCTGTTTCACCTGGCGGCCGCAGCGAGTCCGTGGTTCGCGCGGGTGACTCCACAGCTCGCAGCGGCGGCGACACTGTTCGCAATTGCGGCTCTCGCGCTCACGCTCGATCGACTGCCTGGCCGGCATTGCGGACTCGCTGCGCTCACGATTGACGGCGCGGGGATGCCGGGCCAGGCTGCGTGGACGGCAGGATTTTCTTGCGGCAGAGCTTGGGCCGGGCTCGCGAGCCTACGCTTCGGTCGCACTCGTCGACATCCGCACGGGCGGCCGCCGCTTTGGTTGGCTGCTGAGCGCCGGGTCGCTGCCTCCCGGGCAGTTCCGAAGGTTGAAGGCCAGGATCCGGCTCTCTTGCTAGAATCCGGGAGTTGTCTCACGAAAGGAGGGGCTTTCGCCCGCCCAGCCGCCACCTTGCGAACTAACCAGGGGTCAGCCGGTCATATCCGGCGTGCACGTGGAGGGCGCAGCGCAAGTCGTCGAGCCTATGCGGGCTGAAGCAGGCGACATCGCGCTGGTTCGCCGGGTCCAGAAAGGGGACAAGGCGGCTTTTGACGCCCTGGTGCTGAAATATCAGCACAAGGTGCTGAAACTCGTGCAGCGCTATGTCCGCAGCCCTGCGGAAGCCGAAGACATCGCCCAGGAGGCGTTCATCAAGGCCTATCGCGCCTTGCCGGCATTCCGCGGTGAGAGTGCGTTCTATACCTGGCTGTACCGGATCGCGATCAACACGGCCAAGAACGCGCTCGTGGCGAGCCGCAGAAGGCCGGTCTCGTACGACCTGGACCTGCAGGACGGCTCGCAGGTGCAGGCACATGCGCGGCTTGCGGACACGGAAACGCCGGAGGCGCTTGCGCTCACGGACGAGATACGCCGCACGGTGAACGAGGCGATCGAGGCCCTCCCGGACGATCTCAGGCTCGCAATCGTGCTGAGGGAACTCGAGGGGCTCAGCTACGAGGATATTGCAAAGACGATGGAATGCCCGGTCGGAACGGTACGTTCGAGAATTTTCCGCGCGCGCGAAGCGATCGATCGCAGCCTGCGCGAGGTATTCGACGGCGGCCTCGGGCGAATCGGAGACATTGAATGACACATCGAATCAAGGAACAGCTTTCGGCCTTCCTCGACGGCGAGCTGCCGGATCAGGAGTCGGCGCTGCTGCTGAAGCGGCTCGAGCGCGACGACGACTTGCGCGGTGCCTTGTCGCGCTATTCGCTGATCGGCGCGGTGCTGCGCAGCGACGGCGACGTGCCGGCTGCCCGACAGGTCGCAGCACGAGTGAGCGCGGCGATCGCAAGGGAGCCCTTGGGCTCGGCTGCAATTGCGCGGATGCCGGCTCGCGGGGTGCTGATGCGCTCTTTCGCGGGGCTCGCTGTCGCCGCCGGTGTCGCATTTGGCGCCGTGCTGCTCGTCCAGCAGCTCACGGCGCAGGACGGTGCGCCCGAGGCGGTCCTGGCGCAGGCGGAGGTCCCGCCAGTCGAACCGGTTTCCGGCGAGCCGGATGCGCTCGATGAGCCCGCCGAGGTCTACGTGACGCCCCCGGCGACCGAGGTCCCCGGCGGCATTGCGCCGGCCGAGCTCGCCAATTACCTCGTCGCGCACTACGGCTACGCCTCGCCGCTCGTGCGTCGCAGCGTCGGCGCCGGGCTTATCAGCGTCGACGATCCGGCGCTCGTCGATGCCGTTCCGCCCGGGGACAAGGCCGGCCAGTGACGTCGCGCCCGGCGATTGCAATAGCGCTCGGGCTCGCCGCTGCGCCGGCACTCGCGGAAAGCGGTCAGGAGTGGCTTGCCCGGATGGGGGCCGCCCTCAATAACGCGAGCTATGTCGGCGAATTCGTCTCCGAATCCGCCGGCCGCACCGAGCGCCTGGCGATTACGCACCGCGTCCGCGACGGCGTCGTCTCCGAGCGGCTCGTATCGCTGTCCGGGAACGGCCGCGAGCTCGTCCGTGAAAACGACGAAGTCGTCGTCTACCTGCCTGACCAGAAACTCGCGATCATCGAGCGCCGGTCGGGTCGCAGCGACCTGATGGGTGCGCTTCCTCAGTTCGAGGGACGCATGGCGTCCTGGTACAAGGTGGATTGGGTCGGCCGCGAAACCCTCGAATCTTTCGGCCCCACGGCGGTCGTCGCCGTGCGGCCGCTCGATGGTTACCGCTTCGGTTATCGCCTCTGGATTGACGTCGATTCGCACATGCCGGTGCGCAGCGACCTTTCCGACGGCTCGGGGCGGGTGATCGAGCGCATGCGCTTCACGAAGCTCGAATTCAACAACGATATCCCGGACTCGGCTTTTGCGCCGTCGCTTGACCGCAGCAAGCTGCGCTGGGTCCGGCAGTCGCCGCAGCAGGGCGAAGGCTCGCCGGCATGGCGTGCGGCGCAGGTGCCGCCCGGATTCAGGCTTTCGGTGAGCGGCCAGCAGGCTGTCGCAGGGACTGACAGCCCCGTGAGCCACCTCGTTTATTCGGACGGCCTGGCATCCGTGTCCGTTTTCATCCAGACGCCCTCGCCTGGAAAGAAGCCGAGCCAGGGCACGACGAGATCCGGCGTCGCCTCGGCATTCACGACGATCGTCGACGGGCACCAGGTCACCGCCGTGGGCGAGGTTCCACCCCGTACGCTCAAGTACATCGCAACCGGGCTTCGCCCCGCCGCGATGGCACCGGCCGCGGCGCCCGCTGCAGCCGCCAACCGGGACAACTGACGCACCGGATGCCGGACGCCCGGTTCCTCGTCTACACCCGAAACGAATGCGCGCTCTGCGATGAATTCATCGCGGAACTTTCGGAGTTGCTCGACGGCTTCGAAGTGCGCGACGTCGACGAAGATCCGACTGCGCGCCGCCGCTACGGACTGAAAATACCGCTGCTCACCTGCGACGGGAGCGTCGTCTGCTACGGCCGGCTCGACCGGGCGGCGGTCAAGCGTCTCGCATCCGGCTGAAAGGGCGGACTCCCCTCACTGCTATAATCCCGCATTCCCCGGACGCGCCTGTCCGGCAAGGGCGTCCCACTTCTCCCGATGCAGCAGCAGATACGCAATTTCTCGATCATTGCGCACGTCGACCACGGCAAGTCGACACTCGCAGACCGCCTGATCCAGACCTGCGGCGGGCTCGAGGCGCGCGAAATGCAGGAGCAGGTGCTCGATTCCATGGACCTCGAGCGCGAGCGTGGCATCACCATCAAGGCACAGTCCGTGACGCTCACGTACCGTGCCGCCGACGGCCGCGACTACCAGCTCAATTTCATCGACACGCCCGGCCACGTGGATTTCTCGTACGAAGTCTCGCGCTCGCTCGCGGCCTGTGAGGGTGCGCTTCTCGTGGTCGATGCGGCACAGGGCGTCGAGGCCCAGAGTGTCGCGAATTGCTACACGGCACTCGAGCAGGGTCTCGAGGTGCTGCCTGTCATCAACAAGATCGACCTGCCCTCGGCCGACCCCGATCGCGTCATCACCGAGATCGAGGAGATCATCGGCATCGAGGCGAAGAGCGCCGTGCGGGTCAGCGCGAAGACGGGCGAGAACGTACCGCAACTGCTCGAGCGCCTCGTCGCGCGCATCCCGCCGCCCAAGGGAGACGCGGCGTCGCCGCTCCAGGCGCTCATCGTCGATTCCTGGTTCGACAACTACGTCGGCGTCGTATCGCTCGTGCGCGTCGTCAACGGGTCGATGCGGAAGAACGACCGTATACGGGTGATGTCGACCGGCAGGAGCTGGCAAGTCGACCGGGTCGGGCGCTTCACTCCGAAGCGCGTCGAAGCCGAAAGCCTGTCGACCGGCGAGGTCGGCTGGGTCACCGCAGGGATCAAGGAAATCGACGGCGCGCCCGTCGGCGACACGATCACGAATGAGTCGAGGCCCTGCGCAATGCCGCTGCCGGGATTCAAGTCCGTGAAGCCGCGCGTATTCGCGGGCCTCTTTCCGGTGCAGACGGACCAGTACGAGGCGTTCCGCGATGCGCTGCAGAAGCTGCGGCTGAACGACTCGGCGCTCCATTACGAGCCGGAGGTCTCCACCGCGCTTGGATTCGGCTTCCGCTGCGGGTTCCTCGGGCTCCTGCACATGGATATCGTCCAGGAGCGGCTCGAGCGTGAGTATGGGCTCGCCCTCGTCACGAGCGCACCGACGGTGATCTACGAAGTCGTCGCGAACGACGGCGAAGTCACCCAGGTCGACAACCCGCGCGCGCCTTCCGGCGGACTACCGCGAACTGCGCGAGCCGATCATCACGGCGAACATCCTGGTGCCGCCTGAGCACGTCGGCGGGGTCCTTCGCCTGTGCCAGGAAAAGAGGGGCGTGCAGCGCAAGATGCAGCAGCTCGGCACGCAGATGTCGCTGCAATACGAGCTGCCGCTCGCGGAAGTCGTGCTCGATTTTTTCGACCGGCTGAAGTCCACGAGCCGCGGATACGCCTCATTCGACTATGAGTTCAGCCACTTCCAGGCTGCTCCGCTCGTGCGACTCGACGTACTGATCAATGGCGACCGCGTGGATGCGCTGTCGATCATCATCCATCGCGAGAGCTCTTACCATCGCGGGCGGGAGCTCGTCGACAAGATGCAGGAACTGATACCACGGCAGATGTTCGAGGTTGCGATCCAGGCGGCGATCGGCGGCCAGGTGATCGCGCGCGCGACGGTCAAGGCGCTTCGCAAGAACGTGCTCGCCAAGTGCTATGGCGGAGACGTTACGAGAAAACGCAAGCTCCTCGAGAAGCAGAAGGAAGGCAAGAAGCGCATGAAGCAGGTCGGAACGGTCGAGATCCCGCAGGAGGCGTTCCTGGCGGTGCTGCGGATTGGCGACAAGTGAGCGGGGGACCCTGATGGTTTTTGATTTCGCATTCGTGCTGGTGCTGCTTGCTGCGGTCACCGGGATCGTGTGGGGAACGGACAGCTGGCTGTTCGCCCCGCGTCGCAGGGAGCGGGGCGTCGCCAGGGACCCGGTCCTCGTGGACTACTCGCGGTCGTTTTTTCCGGTCATCGTCATCGTGCTCCTGCTGCGCTCTTTCCTCTACGAGCCGTTCAGGATTCCGTCCGACTCGATGATGCCGACCCTCATCCAGGGCGACTTCATCTTCGTCAACAAGTGGCGATACGGGCTCAGGTTGCCGGTAGTGAACGCGAAGATCCTGGAAATCGGGAAGCCCGAGCGCGGAGACGTCGTCGTGTTCCGCAAGCCGACCGAGCCGTCGCTCGTGTTCATCAAGCGGCTCGTCGGGCTCCCGGGCGACACGATCCGGGTGGTCGGATCCCAGGTCCTCGTGAACGGTACACCGTCTCAAATTGAGCCCCGCGAGTTGTATTCGGGCCCCAAGTACGAGCAGTATCCGTTCACGCAAGTGGCCGAGGAGCGCTTCGACGACAAGGCGCACGCCATCCTGCTCGACCCGGCAAGGCCCGGCATGGAGGGCGATTGGCAGGTGCCGCCTGGCCACTACTTCATGATGGGCGATAATCGCAACAACAGCCGCGACAGCCGCTTTCGCGAAGTCGGCTTCGTGCCGGAAGCCAACGTCATCGGCAAGGCCGAGGCGATCTGGCTTTCGTTCAACCCGGAGCCGGGATCGCTCCTGCTCTGGCACCGCATGGGCACCGGTATTCGTTAGGGAGTAAAGGTATGCAGCACAGACAGCGTGGCATGACAATGATCGGGATCATCATCGTCGTCGTCGTCGTCGGCGCGTGGCTATACGCCGGCATACGGCTTGCGCCGAAGTATCTCGAGTACATGCGGATTGCGTCCACGCTCGAGAAGGTGCGCGACGAGTTTGACGCCAACCCGGGCTCCACCGAGTTCATGCTTCGCAAGGCGGTCGAGCGCCATTTCGACATCGAGATGGTCGAGGTAATCACCTCGGACGACATCGAGATCGACAAGGATGGCGGTACATTCAAGATGCGCGCCGCCTACGACGACACGGTGCCGCTCGCGGGCAACGTATCGTTCCTGGTCGAGTTCGACAAGTCGGTCGTCGTCAACGCGCGCTGAACTGCCACCTGCCGTGGAATCGGCTGCCGGCTGGCTGGCGGATCGCCTCGGCGTCGAATTCACGGACCCGGGCCTGCTCGGCCGCGCGCTTACGCATCGGAGCTACGGGACTTCCAACAACGAGCGCCTCGAGTACCTCGGGGACGCAGTATTGTCCTTCGTGGTCGCCGAGATGCTGTTCCGCCGATTTCCGGATGCAAGCGAGGGTGAGCTGTCGCGGTATCGCGCGAGCCTGGTGAGCGGCGAGGCGCTCGCGCCTCTCGCCGCAAGCCTCGGCCTCGGCGAGCAGCTGAAGCTCGGCGATGGCGAGATGAAGTCCGGCGGGCAGCGGCGGGCGACGATTCTCGCCGACGCGCTCGAAGCCGTCATCGGAGCGATTTACCTCGACCAGGGCCTCGGCGTGGCACGCCGCGTCGCGGAGCGCCTGTTCCACGAAGCGCTCGCCGCGCTGCCGACGGCAGCGGAGCTCAAGGATCCCAAGACCCGGTTGCAGGAGTGGCTGCAGGGCCGCGGTCACGCGTTGCCCGCGTACACGGTGCTCGAGGTTTCCGGCGAGCCGCACGATCAGCGGTTTCGGGTGCGCTGCGACGTCCCCGGTCTCGCGATCATGGCCGTCGCCGACGGCAGCAGCCGCCGGCGTGCGGAACAGGAGGCGGCGCAACGGGTCCTCGAGGATCCGGCGCTGCGGTCCGCGCAATGAGCGCGTCCGGGCGCCAGCGTTCCGGCACCGTCGTGCTCGCGGGCCGCCCAAACGTCGGCAAGTCGACGCTCCTCAATGCGCTCGTCGGGCGCAAGCTCAGCATCGTCACGCCGAAGGCACAGACGACGCGGCATCGCATCGAGGGCGAGGTCACTGGACCCGGCTTTCGCGTAATCCTCACGGACACGCCGGGGGCGGGCGCGGCGGCGGGGAGCCGGCTCGGTCATTTCATGAACCGCGAGGCCCAGGCGGCGCTCGGCTCAGCGGATGCGGCAATGCTTATCGTGACCGGGCCACGGTGGACCGCCGGCGACGATACGACGCTCCAGAGGCTGAAGCCGCTCGGCATGCCGATCGTGCTCGTGATCAACAAGATCGACCGGGTCCGCCCGCGGGCGCAGCTCCTGCCTTTCCTGGAGCGATGCGCGCTGCGCCACGACTTCGCCGCAATCGTTCCGGTGTCTGCGGCGAATGCGGAGAATCTCGACGTGCTGATGCGTGCGGTGACGAAGCTGCTGCCGGAGGCGGCAGCTGACGAGGGGCCGCAGGTGCATGAACGCGGCGAGCGATTCCAGGCTGCGGAGGCGCTCCGCGAACAGCTGATGATTGCGCTGTCCGACGAGCTGCCCTACGGAATCGCGGTCGAGATCGAGCGATTCGAGCCGACGCCGGACGGGCGCACGGAGATTGACGCTGTGATCTGGGTCGAGCGCGTCGGACAGCGGAAAATCGTGATCGGTGCAAAAGGCGCAAAGCTGAAGGCGGTCGGACAGGCGACCCGGCTCGCGCTCAATGAGCAGTTCGGCAGGCGCGTTCACCTCAAGACCTGGGTCAAGGTGCGCGAGGGCTGGAGCGACGACGACCACATGCTGCAGCGGCTCGGTCACGACCCGCCATGAGCGGGCAGCAGCGCAAGCTCCTCGAACCGGCTTACCTGCTGCATCACCGGCCCTGGAGCGATACGAGCCGGATCCTCGACTTGCTGACCCGCAGCAATGGCCGCATCACGCTCTTCGCGCACGGCGCGCGGCGCCCGAAGTCGCCAATGCGCCCGGTGCTGCGCCCATTCGTGCCCTTGCTCATTTCGTGGTCGGGGCGCGCGGACGGCGGCACGCTGACGGCGGCCGAAACCGCGGCTGCGGCGCCGGTCCTTGCGCCGGGCCGGCTGTTGTCGGGTTACTACCTCAACGAACTCCTGCTCAAGCTGCTTCCGAAGGAAGACCGGCACGAGACTCTATTTGACGCTTATGCGACCGCTCTGGGCGGACTCGCGACGGGCGATGAGCAGACGGCGTTGCGTTCGTTCGAGCGCGTACTGCTCGATGAGCTCGGCTATGGCGTCGATTTGTCGCGCGAGGCCGGCACCGGCCAGCCACTCGATGCGGATCGGTACTATCATTTCGAGCCGGGACGCGGCGTTATCGCTGTGCGCGACGCGGATCGGTCGGCCGGTGGAAATGCCGGGCGCGAAGTGCTCGCGGTCGCACGTGGCGATCTCGCAACTCCGGAGGCGTTGAAGGCGGCACGCGGGATCTATGGCGCCGCGATCGCGCATTGCCTCGAGGGCCGCGGGCTCGCGAGCCGGGACGTGATGCTGGCGATGCGCCGGCGGGGGCGTGAAGGATGAATGGGTCGGGAATACTCCTCGGCGTGAACATCGATCACGTGGCGACCCTTCGCCAGGCGCGCGGGGGTCGTTCTCCGGACCCCTTGCTTGCGGCATTGGTCGCGGAGCAATGGGGCGCGGACGGCATCACGCTGCACCTGCGGGAGGATCGCCGCCACATCCAGGATCGCGACGTGCGCGCCATGCGGACTGCGCTCCAGACGAGGATGAACCTCGAGGTTGCCGCGACGCCGGGAGATGATCGCGATCGCGCTCGAGGTGCAGCCGAAGGACGTCTGCCTGGTTCCCGAGCGGCGGACCGAATTGACGACCGAAGGCGGACTTGACGTCGCGGGCCAGCAGGCGGCGATCACCGATGCCTGCCGCCGTCTTGCCGCCGGGGGAATCCGCGTCTCGCTTTTCATCGATCCGGATGCTGCGCAGATCGACGCCGCGGCGCGGTCGGGTGCGCCCGTCGTCGAGCTGCACACGGGCGCGTACTCGGAGGCACAGGGGCCGGATCGCGGGCGGGAGCTTTCACGCCTTGCCGATGCCGCGAGGCGCGCGGCCGCTGCGGGCCTCGTCGCGAATGCCGGTCATGGACTCGACTACCACAATGTGCAGCCGGTGGCGGCCATTCCGGAGCTCGTCGAACTGAACATCGGCCACGCGATCATTGCGAGGGCGGTGATGAGCGGGCTGGGGCCTGCCGTCTCGGAAATGAAGCGGCTCATGGTCGGCTCGCGCAAGGCATGATTTTCGGCATCGGCACTGACCTCGTTAAGGTCGAGCGGATCGAGGCGACCTACCGGCGGTTCGGCGAGCACTTCGTCGATCGCCTCCTGATGCCCGAGGAACGCGCGCTGTTCGATCCGGAGCGACGCCCGGTGCGATTCCTCGCGATGCGCTTTGCGGCCAAGGAGGCGATCTCGAAGGCGCTCGGCACCGGCTTCCGCCATGGCGTGTGGATCCGGGACTTCGGCTTCAAGGCGAATGCCTGGGGCAAGCCGGAGGTGCTTTTCTCCACTCGAGGACGCGCAGTCGCCGACAGGCTCGGCGCTGGCGAAGGCCACGTCAGCCTGACTGACGAGGCCGGCCTCGTGATGGCTTTCGCCGTGTTGATGAAGAAGTCGGGAGCGACGCGATGAACTGTCTCGTCTTCGACATCGAGACCGTGCCCGACGCGGAGCTCGGCCGCCGCCTCGGATTCGAGGGCAACGACCTCGAGGTCGCGGCAGCGATGCTCGCGCGGCGGACTGAAGAATCCGGCTCCTCCTTCCTGCCGCTCGAGCAGCATCGCATCATCGCGATCTCGACCCTCTTGCGCAGCGGCGACCAGTTGCAGGTCTGGAGCCTCGGTGCGGTGGACAGCCCCGAGGACGACCTCATCCGGCGTTTCTTCAGCGGCATCGACAAGCTCCGGCCGACGCTCGTTTCGTGGAATGGCTCGGGCTTTGACTTGCCCGTGCTTCACTACCGGATGCTGCGGCACGGCATATCGTCGCCGACGTACTGGGATTCGGGCGATCGCGACCGGGACTTCCGCTGGAACAACTACCTTAATCGCTACCACGCGCGGCACCTGGACCTGATGGACGTGCTTTCCGCATACCAGGGTCGTGGCCGTGCGAGCCTCGAGCACGTTGCGCTCCTCATCGGGCTGCCGGGCAAGCTTGGCATGGGCGGCGACAAGGTCTTCGAATACTGGCGCGAGGGACGGATTGCCGAGATCCGCTCATATTGCGAAACGGACGTGCTGAACACCTACCTCATCTGGCTTCGCTTCGAACTCGTGCGCGGCCAGCTGACCGCGGAGGAGCTCGCCACAGAACTCGAGCGTGTCCGGGAGTGGCTCGCCGAGCATGCGGAGCCGCACTGGCGGCAGTACGCCGCTGCATGGGCCGCAGCTTGAAGCCCGCTCCCGCGATTGAAGTCGCGGAAGTCGAATCGCTGGATCAGGAGGGCCGCGGCGTCGCGCATGCCGGCGGCAAGGCCGTGTTCATCGACGGTGCGCTGCCTGGCGAGACAGTGAGCTTCCAGAGGACTCGGCGCCAGCGGCGCTACGACGAAGCGTCGGTAGTCGAAGTGCTGCGCGCCTCGCCCGATCGCGTGCGGCCGCGCTGCCGGCATTACGGCGTTTGCGGGGGATGCTCATTGCAGCACCTCGATCATGCGGCGCAGCTCGCCGCCAAGGGGCGCGTCGTGGCCGAAGCGCTCGAGCGCATCGGCGGCGTCACGCCGGATGCCTGGCTCCCTCCGCTCACGGGACCGATTTGGTCCTACCGGCGGCGCGCGCGGGTCGGCAGCAAGTTCGTCGACAAGAAAGGCAAGGTGCTGGTCGGGTTCCGCGAGCGCGGCAGTCCCTTGCTGGCCGATCTCGAAGTGTGCGAGGTGCTGGCGTCACCCGCCGGCAACCTGATCACCCCGCTCGCGGAATTGATCGGCGGCACTCGACATCAAGCGCCGCGTGGCGCAGATCGAGGTTGCCGTTGCCGAGAACACGACGGCACTCGTGCTGCGTGTGCTGGAAGACCCGACACCTGCCGACCTCGGACGGATGCGCGATTTCGAAACGCGACACGGCCTCGCGCTCTACCTGCAACGCGGGGGTCTCGACACCGTCGCTGCCGCTGACGCAACCGGGCGTGCCGCTGCGCTATGAGCTGCCTGGCCTGCCCGCGGGAATCGAATTCGCTCCAACCGACTTCGTGCAGGTCAATGGAGAGCTGAACCGCCAGATGGTTGCGCGAGCCATTTCCCTGCTCGAGCCGCGGGAGGGCGACCGCGCGCTCGACCTGTTCTGCGGCCTTGGCAATTTCAGCCTGCCGCTTGCACAGAAAGTCGCGGAGGTCGCTGCCGTCGAAGGGGACGCCGCGCTGGTGGCGCGTGCCCGGGCCAACGCGGCGCGCAACGGCATCTCGAATGCCGTATTTCATGCCGCTGACCTGGCGGCGGAGGGAGCAAAAGATAGCTGGACGCGTGGCGCATACGATCTCGTTCTTCTCGACCCGCCTCGCGCCGGGGCACGTGAAGTCCTTCCGGTCGCGGTCGCCTCGCGCCCGCGCCGCGTCGTGTACGTGTCCTGCCACCCGGGCAGCTTTGCGCGCGATGCAGGCATACTGGTGCAGCAGCTTGGCTATCACCTGGCCGCGGCCGGGATCATGGACATGTTTCCGCACACCTCGCACGTCGAATCGATCGCGTTGTTCGAGCCGCAGCCGTGAGTCGCCGCGGACGGAGTCACCGTTGACACTCGGCCCAGTCATGGTCGACGTTGCCGGCATCGCGCTCGAGCCCGAGGAGCGAGAGCTTCTCGCTCACCCCCAGGTCGGCAGCGTCATTCTCTTCGCGCGCAATTACGAGAGTCCGGATCAGGTCACGCGGCTGACCGCTGAGATCCATGCGGTACGCACGCCGCCGCTGCTCGTCGCCGTGGACCAGGAGGGCGGGAGGGTCCAGCGCTTCCAGTCGGGATTCACCCGATTGCCGCCGTTGCGGGAAGTCGGCCGCCGCTATTCACTGAATCATGAAGAGGGACTTGCGCTCGCGCGGAAGCTGGGCTGGCTCATGGCGGCCGAGTTGCGGGCGGTTGGCGTCGACATGTCGTTCGCGCCTTGCGTCGATGTCGACTACGGCGTGAGCCGCGCGATCGGCGACCGGGCGCTGCACCCGGATGCTGCCGCGGTCGCCGAGCTCGCGGTCGCATACCTGCTTGGCATGCGAGAGGCGGGCATGGCTGCGACAGCGAAACATTTCCCCGGACACGGGGCGGTCGCGGCGGATTCGCACGTGGCCCTTCCCGTCGATCGCCGTGAATGGCCAGACATCGAGGCGGACCTCAGGCCGTACCGGCGGTTGATCGCAAATGGACTGCCGGCGGTCATGGCGGCGCATGTCGTTTTTCCCGCCGTCGACGAAAGGCCCGCGAGTCTTTCGAAGCGCTGGCTGGGCGGAGTCCTGCGAGGCGACCTGGGCTTCCAGGGTGCGATCTTTGCCGATGACCTGTCGATGGCCGGCGCCGCGTCCTTCGGCGACATCGCAGTGCGCGCGAGGCTCGCGCTCGAGGCGGGCTGCGACGTGCTGCCAGTCTGCAACGACCGGGCGTCGGCGCTCGCGCTCCTCGATTCCCTGAAAGGCGCGCCGGATCCGGTGAGCCGCGTACGTCTCGTGCGATTGCATGGACGCGCAACCGAAGGCGGACCGCTGCAATCGGATTCCCGCTGGCAGACGGCGGTCGCCGCTGCGCGCGAACTCACGGAACGACCGGCCCTGCAACTCGACGCCGAGCGCCCGGCTTAGCTGCGCCGGGGACTGTCCCCTCCGATCATCCTCCCAGCTCATCCAGCACTTCTCGCGCTGCTGCAATCCGCAATGTCGCATCGGCTGTCGCAATCCTGAGGCGCAGCCGGTTTTGCCCGTCGAGCCGGTAGCGGCCACCCTGCAACTTGACGAGGCGCACGACCCGTTCGGGCTCTACACGGTGCTCGCGCGAGAACTCGACGACGCCTGCCGCGGCGCCGAGCTCGAATCGACGGATGCCGATAGCCGCGGCCCGCTGGCGGAGCCGATGGACGACGAGCAGGGTTTTCGACGGCGGTGGCAGCGGGCCGAAGCGGTCGATCAGCTCGGCCTCGAGGTCATCGAGCCGGTCGGTATCGGTAGCACCCGCCATTCGCTTGTAGAGCTGCAACCGCAAATGCACGTCGGGGATGTAGTCCTCGGGAAGCAGCGCAGGCAGTTGCAGGTCCACTTCGC
The DNA here is from genome assembly GCA_963706895.1 of uncultured Gammaproteobacteria bacterium. Lineage (GTDB taxonomy): Bacteria > Pseudomonadota > Gammaproteobacteria > Steroidobacterales > Steroidobacteraceae > SCUD01. The sequence goes on from CAVPNV010000007.1 coordinate 89,418, forward strand.
AGCCTGAGGCGAGCGGCTGGTCGAGGACCGGCTCGCGTCCCTCGCGGAGCGCCGACACCGCGCGCTCGAGCAACTCGAGATACAGGCCGATTCCGATCTCCTGGATCTGGCCGCTCTGTTCCTCGCCCAGCAGCTCGCCGGCGCCGCGAATCTCGAGGTCCTGGGTTGCGAGCGTGAATCCTGCGCCGAGGTCTTCGAGGGACTCGATCGCCTCGAGGCGCTTGCGGGCATCCTCGGGGAGGGCGGTCACCGGCGGCGCCAGCAGGTAGGCGAAGGCGCGGTGGTGCGAGCGCCCGACGCGGCCGCGCAGCTGGTGAAGCTGCGCGAGTCCGAAGCGGTCGGCGCGATCGATCAGGATCGTGTTCGCAGTCGGCACGTCGATGCCCGACTCGATGATCGTCGTGCAGACGAGCACCTGGAACCGCCGGTGGTAGAAATCGAGCATCAGCTGCTCGAGGTCGCGCTCGCGCATCTGGCCGTGGCCGACGCGGATGGTCGCCTCCGGAACGAGGCGGCGCAGGCGTACGGCGAACACCTCAATGTCCTCGACCGACGTTGTGCACGAAATAGACCTGGCCGCCGCGGCGAATTTCGCGAAGGCAGGCCTCGCGAACCAGGCTGTCGCTCCATTCGGTGACAAAGGTTTCGATGGCCACGCGCTCGGCGGGCGGCGTGGTCATGAGCGAAAGGTCCCGCAGGCCGCCGAGCGCCATGTTGAGCGTGCGGGGAATCGGCGTAGCGGTCAGGGTCAGCGTGTCGACATCCGCGCGCAACTGCTTGAGCCGCTCCTTGTGAGCTGACGCCAAAGCGATGTTCTTCGTCGACGACGACGAGACCCAGATCGTGGAATCCGACGTCGCGCTGCAGCAGGCGGTGCGTTCCGATCACGATGTCCACGGAGCCCGCCTTGAGCCCCTCGACGACCATCCGTTGCTCGGCAGCTGTCCTGAATCGCGACAGGTTCTCGACGCGCACCGGCCAGTCCGCGAAACGATCGGCAAAAGTCTGGGCATGCTGCTGGGCAAGCAGTGTCGTCGGCACCAGCACCGCGACCTGGCGACCGCCGGTAGCCGCCGCGAACGCTGCGCGCAGCGCGACTTCGGTCTTGCCGAAGCCGACGTCGCCGCAGACCACGCGATCCATGGGACGCCCGGAACGCATGTCTGCGAGCACAGCCTCGATCGCGTCGTGCTGATCGATCGTTTCCTCGAAGGGGAAGGCGGCTTCGAACGCGCGGTAGGCTTCCTCGTCGAATTCCAGCGGACGGCCCTCGCGGGCCGCGCGACGCGAATAGAGGTCGAGCAATTCCGCGGCAACGTCGCGGACCCGATCGGCGGCGCGCTTTCGCGCGCGCGCCCATTGCTCGGTTCCGAGCCGATGCCAAGGCGCGGATTCCGGCGTACCGCCGGTGTAGCGGGTCACCCGATCGAGCGTGTGTACCGGCACGTAGAGGAGATCGCCGCCCGCGTACTCGATGACGAGGAACTCGGCCGGGTTGCCGGCCACCTGCATCACCTTGAGGCCGCGGTAGCGGCCGACGCCGTACTCCTCGTGCACGACCGGCGCACCGGGTGTAAGCGCCGCGAGTTCCCGCAGGATTGCCTCGGGATCCCGCTCGGCTCGGCGGCGCCGGCGTTCCTGGCGCGCGCGTTCACCGAATAGCTGCTCCTCGGCTACGAGCGCAAGGCCGGGCAACAGGAGCCCGCGCACGTCCGGCGCGACCGCAAGGCCGAGCCGTCCGTCGCCCTCCATGAATGACGGCAGGTCCGCCGCAACTTCAACCGGCACGCCCTGGCGGCGCAGCATGTCGATCAGGACTTCCCGACGTCCTGCCGAGTCGCTGGTCAGCAGGACGCGACCCTGGAAGCCGTCGAGGAAGTGGCCAAGCTTCTCGAGCGGTTTAGGCGCCCGCGTGTCGGCGCGCAGCTCCGGAGGGGGACCCGATCCGAAGTTCCGAAGCGGCACGGTGGCGGCGATCGGCTCCACCTTGACCGGCGTGAGCGCGATCCGCGGATGCGAGGCAAGTGCGGCCATGACGTCGGGGGCGGGCACGAATGCCTCGGAAGGCGGGAGCAGCGGTCGCTCGCGATCGTGCCGGCGCTCTTCGAACCTCACCTCGATCTCTGCCCAATAGCCCTCGAGCGCGCGCTCGAGATCGACGAGATCAACGATCACGCCGTGCGCCGGCAAGTAATCTGCAAGACCGGAAGTGCCGCCGAAGAACAACGGAAGCCAGGATTCAATCCCGGCGGGCATCTGGCCGGCGCTGACGGCCCGGTAGACGCCGCATTGCTGCGGGTCGCCTTCGAAGCGCTCGCGCCACCGGCTGCGGAACTCCGCGATCGCTTCCGGCGATGACGGTATCTCGCGCGCGGGCAGGAGAGGCACGGAAGCGACGCGACCGCCCGAGCGCTGGTCGGCCGGATCAAAGATGCGGACTGAGTCGATCAGGTCGTCGAAGAGGTCGAGCCGGAACGGTTGCGGCGCGCCTGCCGGGAACAGGTCGACGACCGATCCGCGCACTGCGAATTCACCCGGGCTCAGGACCTGAGTCACCTGTACGTAGCCGGCATCGACCAGGCGCTTGCGCAGCTTCGGGAGGTCGATGCGCTCGCCGGCAGCGAGCGTAAAGGCATGTGCCTCGATGAATGCTCGCGGCGGCAAGCGATCGAGCAGCGCGGCCTGGGTCGTGACAATGATGCCGTGACTCAGTTCGCCGAGGGCCGCAAGCGTTCGCAACCGTTCCGAGACAATGTCGGGGTGCGGAGAGAAGGGATCGTAGGCGAGTGTTTCGCGATCCGGGAACGACCAGAGGCCAACCCGACCCGCAGTGAAGAACCGCAGTTCAGACAGGTACTGGTCCGCTTCGCGGCCGCTGCTCGCAACAACCAGGAGCGGTGCCGCAGCAGCGACGGCCGCTTCCGCGAGAAAGTAGGCCGGTCCGCTGCCATAGAGCTCGCCCCAGCGGACGGTTTGCGCGTCCGACGGCAACTCGGGAACTGGTGCGGGCGGAAAAGTCATGCGGCATCCTGAAGGCATAAGTCCCCGTTCCGGGCGAACCCGGCGGGGTCTATGTCAGCAGGATACCGCTGCCCGAGGCGCGCGGCTCAGCCGGCGGGCGCGCTTCTCACGACGACGGCGTGGAGCACCCGATCGTTCTCGAAGTACACGGAGAACTGCGGGTAGTCCCAACGCGTGATCGGCGGATTGCCGACCGTGGCATGCCGGTTTGTGGGTTCACCGAACCGGCCCTGGACCGTCGCCATTGAACTGCCCCGATTCGGGCGGTCGGACGCGGCAGCAGGATCACCGGTGGCGGTGCTGAGCGTCTCCGCGAAGGCAGGCATGGCCGCGCCGAGCGCAAGCAACAACAAAATGCGTAGGATAGGCATCGAGATACCTCCGATTCGAGTGTAGCACCGGGTGGAAGCCTGTCGAGGTTGCCCCGATAAATCCTTGATAGGCATCCCGAATCCTGTGAACCACTGCTCATGTTGACGCCGCTGCCGCTGGGGCTTGGGCTCCGCTATGTCCGGGCCCGCCAGCACCAGTACTTCGTGTCCTTCATCAGCTGGGTGTCGCTGGCGAGCATCTGCCTGGGAGTCGCGGCGCTGATCGCCATCCTTTCGATCATGAACGGCTTCGAGGGGGAGCTGCGCACGCGGCTGCTCGCGCTGGCCGCCCATGCAACCTTGCCCGCACCCGCGGATGCCGCAGCCCTGCGGGTACTCGCAGCGCGGGCACGCGGCGAGCCGGGCGTCGCCAGCGCAGAGCCATTCGTCGAAGTGCAGGGCTTGTTGTCAAACGACGCTGCACTCGCAGGCGTCGTGCTTCGCGGAATCGATGCTGCCGACCACGGTGCCGGCACGACGCTGGCTAAAGCGATGGTCGAGGGATCGGTGTCGGATCTCGCGCCCGGAAGCGGACGCGTCGCACTGGGACGCGTGCTTGCATTCCAGCTCCAGGCCGAGCTCGGCGATCGCCTGAGCATGCTACTGCTTCGCAGCGGGGCAGGCGGCGAACTGGCGCCCACGCATCGGCTCACTCGAAATGAACGGCCAATTCGAGATCGGACTCGCGGACCATGACGCGACACTCGCCTTCGCCTCGCTCGAGGACGTGTCGGCACTTGCGGGCCCTTCCGCCAGCGCAGGCGTTCGCGTGTTCTACGTCGATCCGATGGCGGCTCCGCAACAGACGCCGGCGCTTGCCAGGGCGCTTGGCACCAGCGCAGGCAGCGACTGGACCGTGGAGCACGCGGCGTATTTCCGGGCGATCAAGCTCGAGAAGACGATGATGACAGTCATCATGCTCCTGATCGTCTCGGTGGCCGCCTTCAACATCATCGCAAGTCTCGTCATGGTGGTATCGGAAAAGCGCAATGACATCGCGATCCTGCGCACCATGGGACTTTCGCGTGGCAGCGTTGTTTCGACGTTCATCATCCAGGGAACAGTGATCGGCTGGACCGGCACGCTCGCCGGGATCGGACTCGGAATTCTGCTCGCGGTGTACGCAGGGGACATCGTTCCGGTGCTCGAACGACTCTTCGGATTCCAGCTCTTCGACCCGGCCGTCTATTACATCTCGCGCATCCCTTCCGAGCTGCGAGCAAGCGACGTCGCGCTCGTTTCGATTGCGGCCCTCACGCTGACGCTGCTCGCCACGATCTACCCCGCCCGGCGCGCAGCCGCGACGGAGCCTGCCGAGGCGCTCCGGTATGAGTAGGACGGCCGCCTGGATCGGGTTGCGCTACCTGCGCGCGCGCCGCGACAACCGGTTTGTCGGGTTCATTTCGGTCATCGCGATGACCGGCATTGCGCTCGGCGTGGGGGCCCTTATCGCAGTCCTGTCGGTGATGAATGGCTTTGAGCGCGACCTCAAGCGCAGGATCCTCGACGTAGTTGCGCACGCGACGCTCGAAGGCGACGGCGGAGTTCTCGTCGACTGGCGCGAGATTGCGCGAAGCACCGTGGACTCGCCGGGCGTCGTTGCGGTCGCACCCTTCGTCGAAGGGCGCGGCATGCTGGTGGCAGGCGAGAAATCCGCAGCAGTGGATCTTCGCGCGGTACTGCCTGAGGAGGAGCGGCGCGTATCGGCGCTCGAGCGGCACCTGTCGGGCCGCGGCTACGACGAGCTCGAGCCCGGGCGCTGGAGGATCCTGCTCGGGCGGGGCCTGGCAGAAAAGCTTGCCGTCGCCGCCGGCGATACCGTGCTGGTCGTGATCGCGCAAGGCAACGTGACTCCCGCCGGCGTTTCGCCGCGCATGCGGCGGTTTACAGTCGCCGGCTTCATCGACGCCGGCATGTACGAATTCGACCAGGGCCTCGCGATCGTGCATCTCGACGACGCCCGCCGGCTCTATCGGCTCGGTGCCGCGGTCACCGGCCTCAGGTATGCGTTCGATGATCCTGCGGGATCCGGGCAGCGGATCCGCGCGATCGCCGAGAATGTTCCGGGTCGCGTCTACATCAGCGACTGGAGCCGCCGCCAGGGCAATTTTTTCCGCTCGATCCAGGTGACGAAGTCAATCATGTTCTTCGTGCTGCTGCTCGTCGTCGCGGTCGCGGCCTTCAACATCATTTCAACCCTGGTAATGGTCGTGAAGGAGAAGCGTGCCGACATCGCGATCCTGCGGACGCTCGGCGGCTCTCCCCGCGAGATGTTGATGGTCTTCATGGTTCAGGGCTCGATCATCGGCATCGTCGGCACCGTCGCGGGCGTTGCGCTCGGCATCCTGCTCGCCATGAACATCACCTCGATCGTCTCCGGCCTCGAGCGACTGACGGGCATGACGCTGGTCGACCCCCGCGTCTATTTCATCTCGGAGCTTCCTGCGGAGATCCGCTCCGGCGATGTATTGCTGATTGCCGGGGTGGCGCTCGCTCTCGGCGTGCTTGCGACCCTTTACCCTGCCTGGCGCGCCGCGAAAACGCAGCCCGCGGATGCGCTGCGCCACGAGGTCTGAAAGAAAACCCATGAACGATGCCGTCGTCCTGGCCTGTGAAGGCCTCGTGAAGGAGTTCCGCCAGGGACCGGCGCTGGTGCGCGTCCTGCAGGGCGTCAATACGGCGATTCGCCATGGCGAGCGCGTGGCCGTCGTCGGCGCGTCCGGTTCCGGCAAGACCACCCTGCTGCAGTTGCTCGGAGGCCTCGACCTGCCGACCGCGGGCAGGGTACTGATCGATGGGCGGGTGATGTCCTCGCTCGAGGACTCCGAGCGCGGCCTCCTGCGGAACGCGGCGATGGGATTCGTATACCAGTTCCACCACCTGCTGCCCGAATTCAGCGCGCTCGAAAACGTGGCCATGCCGCTACTCATCCGGCGCATGCCGCGGGCGGATGCGGCGCGGGAGGCGATGGCGCTTCTCAATCGCGTAGGCCTCGGCGAACGGCTCGACCATCGGCCGTCGCAGCTCTCGGGGGGAGAGCGGCAGCGCGCCGCAGTCGCGCGGGCGCTCATCACGCGGCCGCGAATCGTGCTCGCGGACGAGCCGACCGGCAATCTCGACGGCCGCCACGCGCGTCAGGTACTGGAGCTCATGATGGAGCTCAATCGCGAGCTTGGCACGGCCCTCGTCATCGTGACGCACGATCACGCGCTTGCCGGGCGCATGGATCGCGTACTCGAACTCGAAGACGGAATTCTCCGCGAAAGCGACGCCTGATTCGGCTACGGCGGCGGATCGCGCCCGCCAGGATGCAAGTCGTCGGGTCGAAGGCGAGTCACGATGTTCCGGATTGCGCTCGCATTCTGCGCGGGAGCAGCAGCCGTGCACGCATTGCCCGCGCTGTGGCCGCCTGCCGTGGTGCTCATCCTCGGTTGCACGGCCGTGCTCTTCGCCCGGCGTTTCCCGCCCGCGGCCACTGTGCTTGCAGGCTTTGCCTGGACACACTTCCTGGCGTCGCTGTGGCTCGCGCAGGGCTGGCCCTGCGCGCGCGATCGTGAAGAGATCGAGCTCGTCGGGCGGGTGTCGGCACCATCGCTTGAGCTCGAGGGTCGCACCGACTTCGACCTCGAGGTAACTGAAGCATCGGCGCGGCCACCCTGGCCAGGGCGCGTCAGGCTGTCCTGGTACGAGGCCGATCGGAAGCCCGAGCCAGGCGAGACCTGGCGTTTCGTCGCGCGGTTGCGATGTCGCCGCGGCCTCGTGAATCCGGGCGCGCAAGACCGCGAGCTCGCGCTGTTGCGTGAGCGCATCGACGCGACGGGTTACGTGGCAGCGTCGAGCCGGCCGGAACGCCTGTCCGTAGCCCGCCGATCGCATGATCGAGCGATCGCGCAGCCGCGTCGCGGCTGCGATTGCGGCCGCATTGCCGCCGGGTCCGTCAGTTGGCGTGCTGCAAGGCCTCGCGGTCGGCGTGCGCGGGAATATTCCCGACGCGCTCTGGGAAGCCTTCTCGGTGACGGGCATTGCTCACCTGATGGCGATCTCGGGACTGCATGTCACAGGCTGCGCGCTTCTGGTCCTGGCCTTGATGCGTTTCGGGTGGAAACTGCCGATCCTTGCACGCCTGCGTTGGCGCCTCGAGATTGAAAGCATCGTCGCAGTCGGGACGACCGTGGCCTATGCCTTGCTCTCTGGCGCGTCGCTCCCGGCGCTGCGCACGCTCGCAATGGTTGCGGCACTGGCCGCGTTACGCTGGTTGCGGCGCTGCTTGCCACTGCACCAGATGCTGGCGCTTGCAGCGCTCGTCCTCGTCGCGTTTGACCCGCTCGCTCTTGTCTCCGCTGGATTCTGGCTGTCCTTTGTCGCCACCGCCACATTGCTCGCCGTCCTTTCCGCCGATTCAGGCTGGCGAAGCCGGCTTGCAGGCTTTGCGCGCATGCAACTCGCGATCACCGTGCTCCTCACACCCGTGCTGACGGCAGCATTCGGCCGGATCTCACTGATTGCGCCCGTTGCCAATGCCGTGGCGATACCGGTCTTCAGCTTCGTGCTCCTGCCCGTTGTCCTGGCTGGCACGGCGTGTGCCCTGGTTGCACCTGCAGCCTCGTCGATCGTCTGGAACGGGCTTGCCTGGCTCCTAGACGGCGCCTGGCCATTTCTTGTGACAGTCGCAGCCTGGCCGTTTGCTGCGTGGGCGCCCGCGGCACAGTCCCCGATGCTCATAGCCGCTGCCGGAACCGTGCTGTTCGCGGCCCTGCTATTGCCGCTAACCGGACTGCGCGTGGCTGCTGCAGCCATGATGATTGCAATCACCTGTGGCCGGGCGGAGCGGCCCGCAGATGGCGCATTCACCCTCGCCGCAATCGATGTTGGCCAGGGACTCGCTGTCGTCGTCGAGACCGCACGCCATGTCCTCGTGTTCGATACCGGACCGCGCTGGCGCGGCGGCGGCGAGGCGGCACGCGTTTCGCTGCTGCCGTACCTTCGCGCGCGCGGAATCCGGCAAATCGACCTGCTCGTCGTGAGCCACGAGGACCAGGACCATTCGGGCGGGGCAAGCCTGATGCAGCGGACACTTCGCGTATCGCGAACGATGAAGGCCCCGGACAGCCCGCGCGCGACCGACGCCACGTGCCTCCGGGGAGACGCCTGGCAATGGGACGGGATTTCGTTTCGCGTGCTGCATCCGCCGGTCGCTTTTGAAGGCAGTGACAACGACCGATCCTGTGCGCTCGCAGTCACCGGGCCTGGCGGGTCCGCACTCCTGCTTGCGGACCCGGAAGCCGCAGCCGAGGTGGAGCTCGGGACGCAGGCGCTCGCGGCTGACCTCGTGCTGCTGCCGCATCATGGGAGCCGCAGCTCGTCGTCTTCGGAATTGATCGCGGCGACGTCGGCACGCTACGGAATCGCATCAGCCGGTTTCGGCAATCGCTGGGGCATGCCGGTCGGCGATGTCGTCGCGCGCTGGCGGGCGGCGGGCACGACGGTGCTCGTCACCGCGGACGAGGGCGCAATTCGTGCGCATTTTTCCGAAGACCCGCAATCCGTCGAAGTTCGGACGGAGCGGCGCGATTCCAGGCGCTGGTGGCGAGGCGCGTAGGGCTTGCGGGCAACAGGAGCGGCCGCACGGTATCATTCCGCGCCATGTGGGAAATCATCCTCGCGGGCGGCCCGGTCATGTGGCCGATCATCCTGTGCTCGGTCGTCGCCGTGGCGATCGTGCTCGAAAGGCTGTGGACCCTGCAGCGCAAACGAGTCATTCCGCGCGAGTTGACCGACCGCATCTGGAAGCTTGTCGAATCGCAGGGCCTCAACGACCGGCACATCGAGGCGCTCGCCCATAACTCGCCGCTTGGCCGCGTGCTCGCGGCGGGCCTTGCCAACCGGCAGATGGGCCGCGAAATCATGAAGGAAGCGATCGAGGACACGGGCCGGCACGTCGTACACGAACTCGAGCGCTTCCTCGGCACGCTCGGCACGATCGCGGCAATCTCGCCGCTCCTTGGCCTCCTCGGCACGGTCACCGGCATGATCCAGGCATTCGACGCGATATCGAGCGAAGGCGTGGGTGACCCTCAGGTACTCGCGGGCGGCATCGGCACGGCCCTGATCACGACAGCAGCGGGACTCATCGTCGCCATCCCGGCGCTCTTCGCGTACCGGTACCTGCGAGGCGTGGTCGACGTGCTGGTCGTCGACATGGAGAAAGAGGCGATGAAGCTGGTGCGCGCGTTCGACCAGGTGAGCCAGCGCGCGGATCGCGGCTCGCGCCGCCGCGAAGCGGCCTCATGAGGCTGCAAGTCAAGCGTGCCGACGAGCTGGAGCTCAACCTGATCTCGCTGGTCGACGTCGTCCTGCTGCTCGTCATCTTCTTCATGCTTTCAACGACCTTCGTGCAGGATTCGCGGTTGAAGGTCGAGCTGCCAAAGGCGGGATCATCGACCGTCGAACGGTCGCTCAACCCGATCGTCATCACGATCTCTGCCCAGGGCAGCTATCGCGTCAATGACCGCGCCCTGGTCAATAACGAGCGCGCGACGCTGAGCGCGGCGCTGCGGCAGGTGACAGGCGGCTCGAGCCGCGAGCCGGTAACCATCCGCGCCGATGCGCGGGCGACCCACCAGTCCGTCGTGACCGCGATGGATGTGGCGGCCAAGCAGGGTTTCACGCAGGTCAACATTGCGACAGTCAGCCAGCCTGCGGAAGAATAAGGCGAGCCTCCCGCCCCTGAACGCAAGCGGTCTCAGGACTTACCTGCGATTGCTCGCCTATGCGCGCCCGCATTGGGCGATGTTCCTGCTCGGGGTTCTCGGCATGGTGCTGTACGCCGCGGTGGACACCGGATTTGCCGTCCTGGTGAAGAAATTCCTCGACGGCGCATTCGTCGAGCGCGACAGCCGCATGCTGGTCTACGTACCGGCAGGCCTCATCGTGCTGTTCGTGGTGCGCGGAATCGGCGACTATCTCTCGGTTTATGCGCCTGGCTGGGTGGGACGCCAGGTGATCAAGTCATTGCGGCATGACGTATTCGCGCGCTACCTGCAACTTCCAGTGTCGTACTTCGACCGGAACGGCGTCGCGCAGCTCCTGTCCCGGCTGACCTACAACATCGAGCTCGTGGCGGAGGCAGCGACGACCGCGGTCACCTTCATCATCCGTGACACGCTGACGATCATTGGGCTCCTGGGCTACCTGGTTTACCTGAACTGGCGACTGACCCTCTTCGCACTTGCGGTGGCGCCTGTGATCGTCGGGCTCATCCGCGTCACGAGCAAGCTCTTCCGGCGTTACAGCGCGCGCATCCAGTCGTCGATGGGCGACGTCACGCGTGTCGCGAAGGAGGCGCTCGAAAGCCAGCGGATGATCAAGGTCTTCAATGCGGAACAGCAGCAGATCGATGGTTTCGAGCAGGTCAATGAGCGCAACCGCGCAAGCTTCATGAAGCTCATCACGGTCAAGGCAGTATCGAACCCTGTCGTTCAGATGATCGCGGCCTTCGGGCTCGCCGCGGTCATGTACATGGCGATACGCGACGTCCTCGAAGAAGGATTGACGATCGGCGAATTCACGTCCTTCCTGACCGCGCTCCTGCTCGTCACGGCGCCGCTGCGCCGCCTCGTCAGCGTCGTGGGGCCGCTGCAACAGGGAATCGCGGCGGGGCAGAGCGTGTTCGAGGTGCTCGACTCGCCTGCCGAAGATAAGGGCGGCAACGTGGCACTCGTGCGCGCACGCGGTGATATCGAGTTCCGCGACGTGAGTTTCACTTACGACAGCGAGAAGGGCCGCGTGCTTTCCGGGATCAGCTTCCGCGTTGCGCCCGGCGAGACCCTGGCGATCGTCGGTCGATCGGGCAGCGGGAAATCGACGCTGATCAGCCTGCTGCCGAGATTCCACGACCCGGAATCGGGCACGGTCCTGCTCGACGGCATCGACATCCGCGAGTACCGCCTGCCCGACCTGCGCAGCCAGATTGCACTCGTCAGCCAGGACGTGATGCTCGTCGACGATTCGATCCGCAACAACATCGCATTCAGCAAGCCAGGCGCGGATGCGGACTCGGTCCTGCGCGCTGCCCGCGCGTCGCACGTGATGGAGTTCGCGGAACAGTTGCCGGACGGACTCGAGACCTCGGTCGGTGAGCGCGGCACGCTGCTTTCGGGCGGCCAGCGCCAGCGGGTGGCGATCGGGCGCGCGATCCTGAAGGATTCGCCGATCCTGATACTGGACGAGGCGACTTCTGCGCTGGATGCGGAGTCCGAACACCTGGTGCAGACGGCACTTGGGGTGCTCCTGCGCGGGCGCACGACCCTCGTGATTGCACATCGCCTGTCCACCATCGAACGGGCGGACCGGATCATCGTGATGGACGAGGGCCGGATCGTCGAGTCCGGAACGCATGCGGCGCTCCTTGCCGCCGGCGGCGTCTACGCCGCCCTGCACCGGATGCAGTTCAACGTTTAGCCAGCCACCTGACTGAATGCATGGGCAGGCGCCTGCACGACTGGCTGGTTTCAACCTGGTACGGAGGCACGCACCGGGGTTCATGGCTGCTGCCGGCGGCCTGGCTCTTTGCCGCAGTCGCGGGGATTCGCCGCGCGCTCTTTGAAAGGGGTTGGTTCGGCAGATATCGCTCGCGCCGGCTGGTCGTCATCGTAGGCAACCTGACTGTCGGCGGCGCGGGCAAGACGCCCTTCGTGATCTGGCTTGCCGGGGAGCTGGAGCGCCGGGGCGTCGCGGTCGGCATTGCGATGCGTGGTTACAAGGGAGCCGACGGCACGGCGCGGCGCCTGGGCAACGCGGATTCCGCCGCGGCGGCCGGTGACGAAGCGCTGATGATCCGGCGGCGGCTTTCCGTGCCTGTCGCCATCGCCAGGCTCCGCGCAGATGCCGTGCGCCTGCTCGAGGACGACTGCGACGTCATCCTGTGCGACGACGGCTTGCAGCACTACGCGCTCGCGCGTGACGTCGAGATAGTCGTCGTCGATGGCATGCGCGGATTTGGCAATGGCCGGTTGCTTCCAGCCGGCCCGCTTCGCGAACCGGTTTCGCGGCTCGAGGGCGTCGATGCCGTCGTCATCAACGGGCCCGGGTACGAGCGGGCGGGAGCGATCCGGATGCGCCTCGAGCCGACTGCGGTCGTGTCGTTCCGCGATGGCTCGCGACGGCCATTGTCGGAATTCAAGGGGCGCGAGGTCGTGGCCGCCGCTGCGATCGGTAATCCCGAGCGCTTTTTCACGATGCTTCGCGAGCATGGCCTCAAGGTCGAGACGCGAACACTGCCGGACCATGCTCGTTTTACGCCCGCGCTTGCGGGGGCAGGGCGCGGCAAGCCTGTCCTGCTGACCGAGAAAGATGCCGTAAAATGCAATGGCGTCGGCTGGAGCGAAGCCGGGTATGTCGAGGTAGTTCCCGTGGTGGCCGGGTCGTCCGCAGCGGCGCTCCTGGATGAGATTGCCCGGCGCGCGACTGCGACTCAAGGAAACAGGACATGAGTGAACGGCTGACCGACATCCTCGCCTGCCCGGTCTGCAAGGGACCGCTCGTCTGGCAGCGCGATTCGGAGGAGTTCCTCTGCCGCGCGGACCGCCTTGCCTTTCCGGTGCGGGACGGCATACCGGTCATGCTTCCGGACGAAGCGCGCCGGCTTGCTCCCGACGACATCGCGTTAGCGAGCCGATAACCGTGTTTCGCGTCGTCATCCCTGCGCGGCACGCATCGACTCGCCTGCCGGGCAAGCCGCTCCTGCTGCTTGCCGGATTGCCCATGGTCCTTCATGTACACCGGCTTGCGCTCCGCGCTGGTGCAGCCGAGGTGATCGTCGCGACCGACGACCCGAGGATCCGGGACGCGTGTTCTGATGCAGGCGTCGACGTCGAGATGACGTCGGCGACGCACGCATCCGGCAGCGACCGCATTGCCGAGATAGCGGGCCGCCACGGCTGGCCGGGTGACGACATCGTCGTGAATGTCCAGGGTGACGAGCCCCTGTTGCCGCCCGTTCTCATCGGGCAGGCCGTCAACCTGCTCATCGCAACGACTGGCGCAGCGATCGCAACGCTCGCGGTGCCGATCGACAATGAGGCCGATTTCCTCGATCCGAATGTCGTCAAGGTCGTGACGCGTGACGACGGGATGGCGCTGTATTTCAGTCGCGCGCCGATTCCCTGGGACCGCGATGGCATGGACAAGGTGCCGGCGGGCGCCGGTCGGCATCGCGCCGCTCGCCGGCACCTCGGAATCTACGCGTATCGCGTTTCGGCCCTGCTCGCGCTCTCAGCCGCACCCCAGGCTGCACTCGAGCGGCGCGAACGGCTCGAACAATTGCGGGCGCTCGCAATGGGATTTGCCATCGCGGTCGCCAATGCGATCGAAGCACCGGGGCCCGGCGTCGATACACCAGAGGATCTCGCGCGGGTCGAGGCGCTTCTGCGCAGCCGGGGCCGCGCATGAACCGCGCGGCGGATCGGGTCGCACCCTTCTACGCGGTCGAAATCAACCGCATTGCGAACGAGCGCGAGAGGCGCGGACTGCCGGTCGTTCACATGGAAGTTGGCCAGCCGTCCGCGGGCGCGCCCGCTGCCGCCATCGCAGCGGGACACCGCGCGCTCGCGGAATGTCCACAAGGCTACTGGGAGAGCGGGGCGCTTGCGGAGCGCATCGACAGGCACTACCTGGAAACCTGCGGCATCGCACCCGGGCCGTCGAGGATCATCCTGACGATGGGCGCATCCGCCGCACTCGTGCTCTCGATGTCGGTGCTGTTCACCCGCGGGGCGCGGGTTGCGCTGCCGCGCCCCGGCTATCCCGCGCATCGCAATGTCCTGCATGCGCTTGGGCTCGATCCCGTGGAGATTGACTGCGGCGGGGAGTCGCGGTTCCAGCCGACCGCCGCCATGGTGGCTGCCCTCGACCCTGCGCCGGCGGGATTGATCCTGACGAGCCCGTCAAACCCGACCGGCACGATGATCCCCGATGCCGAGCTTGCCGCGATCGCCGCAGTCTGCGCCGCGCGCGACATTCGAATCATCTCGGACGAGACTTACCACGGCATTACGTATGGCCAACGCGCTCGCTCGCTGCTCGAGTTCGCGCCGGATGCCATCGTCGTCAATACCTTCTCGAAGTACTGGTGCATGACGGGGTGGCGGCTCGGCTGGGCAGTGGTTCCGGAGCCGCTGGTGGATGCGATGCGCCGATTTTCAGGCAATCTTTTTCTCGTGCCGCCAACGCTTTCGCAGCACGTCGCACTTGCAGCGATGGACGAGACCGACGAACTCGAGGCCCATGTCAGGACTTATGCGCGGAACCGCGAACTGCTGACGGACGCGCTTGCCGGGCTCGGCATCGGCCGCATCGCACCGGCAGATGGGGCCTTCTATCTTTACGCCGATGTCGGCGACCTGACGCGCGATTCGCTCGCATGGTGCCGCGAGCTTCTCGATGCCACCGGCGTTGCACTCAATACAGGGCGCGACTTCGACGGCATCCACGGCGACCGGTTCATCCGGATCTCGTTCGCCGTGTCGACGGAAGAGACCCTCCGGGCGATCGAGTCGCTCGATGCCTGGCTCAGGCGGCGCAAGCGCGCATGACGCGCGTGCTGTTCGTCTGCCTCGGCAATATCTGCCGCTCGCCGACTGCCGAGGCGGTCATGCGCGATCTCGCTGCGCGCGACGCCCCCGGCCTCGAAATCGAGCTGGACTCGGCTGGCACGCATGGATACCACACGGGCAGTCCGCCGGACGATCGTTCGATTGCCGCAGCCCGACGCCGCGGCATCGACATGGGGAGCCTCAGGGCGCGCGTTGTGGAGCCGCGCGATTTCGAGCGCTTCGACCTCCTGCTTGCCATGGATGAGTCAGTCTACGAACGGCTCCGCGGCATGGCACCACGCTCGCACGCGGAGCGCGTGCGCCTGTTCCTGCACTACGCTCCGCAACTGGGGCGCAGTGACGTTCCCGACCCGTACTACGGCGGACCGGGCGGCTTCGAGGAAGTCCTGGATCTCGTGGAGGAGGCCGCGCGCGGCCTCCTGGCCGCGCTCGGCGCCCGCGAATGAACTATTCCTTCGGTCCGAAGTGCTGCCCGTCGCCCGGAGTTGAAGACCACACCGTATAGGTCGATCCGCCCTTCGGACCCTGCGAGCCCGACGAGTCTTCCGGTGGCGGCATTGCGGGAGGCGGAGCGGAGGCGGAGCGAGGCGGAGCAGCGGCTGCCATGTCCATCGACGGAGGCGCGCTCATGGGGGCGGGCCCAGGACCATCGCCGCGCGACGCGGGATTGCCATTGCCCGGTGCGATCGGCTGCGTGTCGTTCGGACGATAGGACTCCTGCCGGCCACGACCGCGACCGCCGCGGCCGCGGCGCCGGCGGCGGCGCTGTGCATCGCCTTCGGTTCCCTGCTGCTCAGGACGGGCATTGGCAGCTGCCTGCGGTGGCCGCTGCGATTCGGGGGCCCGGTCGCGATTCCTTCCCTGGTCATCGCGCGGCTCGCCGCCGCGGGAATGATCCGGGCGCTCGCCGCGTTCGTTGTCGCGATGCCGGTCTCGGTCACGATTGCGGTTCCTGTCGCGATCGCGGTCACGATCCCTGCGTGGGCCGCGATCGCTGCGATGCGGCGGACGCCGGCCGCCTCGATCCTCGCGGTGATCACGTCCGTGACGGCCGCCGGGTCGATCTTCGCGCCTTGGCGGGCTGGAAGCCTCGGCGGACTCGCGCGTCGCGCCTTCACCGCCCCGGAAAAATGCCGCAAGCCGGGCCCAGAATCCCGGGCCGCTCTCTGCGCGCGCGACCTGCGCCACGGGTTTTGGCGCCGGCGCTGCGGGTGCAATCGGCTGCACGGCCGCAGGCGCGGCAACGGGCTGCTTGTCCGCCTGCGACTGGAAATCGAGCTCGACCGCGCCCTGGCCCGCCAATTGGTAACTCGTCTTGGCGTTCTCGGGCAAGGCCAATTCGTCGTCGCGGACGCGCCGGATGGAATAGTTCGGTGTCTGCATGTTCGGATCGGGCACCAGCACGATGTCGATCTCGCGCTGGCTTTCGAGCCGGTGCAGCCACTCGCGCTTCTCGTTGATCAGGAAGGTGGAGACATCGACCGGTAGCTGCGCAATCACTCGCGTCGTGCGGTCCTTGCGCACTTCCTCGCCGATGAGGCGAAGCACTGCGAGCGCCATCGATTCGACGCTCCTTATCGTGCCCATTCCGCTGCAACGCGGGCAGGACAGGTGGGTGGATTCGCCGAGCGAGGGCCGGAGGCGCTGGCGCGACATCTCCATGAGGCCGAACCGCGAGATCCGCCCGAGCTGGATGCGCGCGCGATCGGAGCGCACCGCGTCGCGCAGGCGATCCTCGACGCCCTGCTGGTTCTTCTTGGACTCCATGTCGATGAAGTCGATGACGATCAGGCCGCCGAGGTCGCGGATACGCAATTGCCGGGCGATTTCGTCCGCGGCTTCGAGGTTGGTGTTGTATGCGGTCGCCTCGATGTCCGAGCCGCGCGTCGCGCGTGCGGAGTTGATGTCGATCGAGACCAGCGCCTCGGTGTAGTCGATCACGATGCTTCCACCCGAGGGCAGCGTGACGGAGTGCGAGTACGCCGACTCGATCTGGCTTTCGATCTGGAAGCGCGTGAAGAGCGGCACGTCGTCGCTGTAGAGCTTGATCTGGCGCTGTCCGTCGGCCGACTGGAATCGCTGCACGTACTCGAGCGCGCGCTGGTACGCGCCCGGCTCGTCGATCAGCGCTTCGCCGATATCGTCGGACAGGTAGTCGCGCAGCGCCCTCGTGACCGCGTCACTCTCCTGGTAAACCAGGAATGGAGCGGGGCGCTCGCCCGAGGCAGTGACGATGGCGTCCCAGTTGGCGCGAAGGTTATCGAGGTCCCACTGCAGTTCCTCAGGGCCGCGCCCGACACCCGCGGTGCGGACGATCGTCCCCATGCCATCCGGCACGTGCAGCATTTCGAGCGAGTCGCGCGTTGCGTCGCGCTCTTCCCCCTCGATGCGGCGGGAGACGCCGCCGGCGCGCGGGTTGTTCGGCATCAGGACGAGGTAGCGGCCGGCAAGGCTGATGAAGGTCGTCAGCGCAGCACCCTTGTTGCCGCGTTCCTCCTTCTCCACCTGCACCAGGAGTTCCTGGCCCTCCTGCAGCACGTCGCGAATGTTGAACCGTGCTCCGGGTGCCGGCTGGAAGCGGAAGTACTCGCGGGCGACTTCCTTGATCGGCAGGAAGCCCTGGCGCTGTGCGCCGTACTCGACGAAGGCGGCTTCGAGGCTCTGCTCGACGCGCGTGACGCGAGCCTTGTAGATATTGCCTTTCTTCTGCTCGCGGGACGGTAACTCGATCGAGAGGTCGTAAAGCTTCTGGCCGTCAACCAGAGCGACGCGCAACTCCTCTTGCTGAGTTGCGTTGATTAGCATTCTTTTCATGTGCCCCATCCAAGGTGCTTGGGGCCGCTTCGCAGGGGATGTCACGCATTTTCACGGTATAAGTCCGCCACCCCGCATGCGCGGATCTCGGGCGCAAAGGAGCGGGCCGCAGCATCTGGCTGCGGGTCGTATCGCTCCTGCACGATCCTGGGAGATCAACACGCGCGGGGAACATCACATCCGAACGAAGGGCCGGCGATGGTCCGGAAGAACCGGACCAACTAACATGCGGCCTGCCCGCCACGACACTGCGATTGAACGAGGTCGAATGGGCGGAACCGCGTACCGGTCAGCGGCCACGCTTCGCTTCGCGAAGCCTGCGCCGTAAGACCTGACTGCCGCGTAAGATAACAGATGCGCCCGGAAAATCAACACGTTAGAGAAACTCTGTGACTACCGGTCGAAATCAGGCGCTTGGCGTTCGCCGCGTGCGCGCCGGTGAAGGCGCTGACGGCCAAAGGCTCGACAATTTCCTGCTTCGCGAGCTTTCCGGCGTGCCGCGAAGCCGCGTCTATCGGCTGCTGCGCAAGGGCGAAGTGCGGGTCAACGGCAAGCGCAAGCAAGCCGATTATCGCCTTTCCGCGGATGACGAGGTCCGCCTGCCCCCCGTGCGCGACCTGCCTGCGGCCGAAGCGGGGCCACGACGTGTTCCGGACGCCCTGCTGGCCAGCGTGCGCGATTCAATCATCCACGAGGATGCGCGCGTCCTCGTCCTCGACAAGCCCGCCGGCCTTGCCGTTCATGGTGGATCCGGCCTTTCATTCGGTGTAATCGAAGTCCTGCGCGCCCTTCGGCCCGCGGAATCCCTCGAACTCGCGCACCGGCTCGACCGCGACACGAGCGGGTGCCTCCTGGTCGCGCGCACTCGCGCGGCGCTGCGGAGCCTTCATGCCCTGCTGCGCGAGGGCGCGGTAGAAAAGCACTACGCCACGCTGCTTGCGGGCCACTGGCGACTCGGCCGCAAGACGATCGACGCGCCGGTGCTTACGAACACGCGGCAGGGAGGCGAGCGGGTAGTGCGGGTGCATACGTCCGGGAAAATTGCCGTGACCGTCTTCGATCCCGTGGCGCATTACCGTGACGTCGCGACGGAGATGGATGTCGCGATCCGCACCGGCCGCACCCACCAGATCCGCGTCCACGCGGCCTTCGCGGGTCACCCCGTCGCCGGTGACGAGAAGTATGGCGACCGCGAATTCAACGCGCGCCTCCGTGCGATCGGGCTACGCCGAATGTTCCTGCACGCCTCGTCAGTCTCGTTCCGGTGGCCTGATGGAAGCGGAGAATTTCAAGTTGAGGCGCCGCTGCCGGGCGAATTGCTCGCGCCGCTCGAAAAGCTGCGCGAGGCGCACGCTCAGGATTGAACCGGGGCGAGTGGATCGAGGCCCGCGGCGCGAAGCGCACCCGCGACCCAGATCAGTGGCAGGCCGATGAGTGCAGTCGGGTCACTCGCTTCGATGGCCTCGAACAGGGCAATCCCGAGCCCCTCGCTGCGAAAGCCGCCCGCACAATCGAAAGGGCGATCGAGCTCGACATAGCGCGCGATCTCAGGAGGCGAGAGGGACCGGAAGCGCACGATGGTCAAGTCCACGTGTTCACGGGCATCCCGCGGCTCGAGCCGATTCAACACGGCGGCGGTATGAAACTCGACGGCCTGGCCACTACTCGCCTGGAGCTGCTCCCGGCAGTTTCGCGCATCGCCCGGCTTGCCGAGGACGCGGCCGGCGCAGACCGCGACCTGGTCCGAGCCAAGTGCCCAGCATTCCGGGTGTCGGGCGGCCACGGCGGCTGCCTTGGCTCGAGCCAGGCGCAAGGCCAGTTCCACCGGTTTCTCGCCGGCGAGCCGGGCCTCATCGACGCCCGGTGCTTCCACCGCAAACGGGACGCCCAGCCGGGCGAGCAGGTCGGCTCGATAGCGCGAGGTCGATGCCAGGTACAGGCGGGGGGCCATGGCACTCAGTGCTTAAAAAACAAGGATTTGCACCGCGACTTCTTTGACACTCCCGGGCCTGCTCACTATCATACCGCCCCCATGTCGATGCCCCCCGATCGACCACTCGATGCACTCGGGCTGGCGCGAGGCGCGTCGCTGGTCGAACGCGAATTTCCGATCGCAGGCTTTGCCCGCCTGCGTGACCGTCTGGCAGAGCCGGCGGGGACGGCGATGGCGCGTGCGGCATTTCGCCTGGAGGGGCAATGGCCGGTGGCACTGCTGGCGGTGAATGCGGAGGTCGTGCTTGTTTGCCAGCGCTGCCTGGGGCCGATGCATCGAAGGCTCCAGTCGGAATCAAGGCTCGTCTTTGCCGCCGAAGGGTCGCCGGAACTTCCGGACGATTACGAGGCCGTCGACGGCGATCCGCGCAAGCAGGATCTCGCCACGCTCGTCGAAGACGAGTTGTTGCTGTCCTTGCCGTTGATTGCGCACCATGAAGCGGGCGAGGCCTGCGCGCTTCCGGACAAGGCCGTGAAGCCGGCGGCTGAAACAGCGCCGGCGGAAATGCGCCGGCCATTTGCGGGATTGAAGGATTTGCTGAAAAACTGACCTGGAGAAGATTTCATGCCTGTTCAGAAAAGCCGAAAGACGCCCTCGAAGCGCGGCATGCATCGCTCGCACGACGCTCTCTCGAAGCCCGCGCTGTCGAAGGACCCGACGACGGGCGAGACCCACTTGCGTCACCGCGTAAGCCGCGACGGCTTCTATCGCGGACGCAAGGTGATCGACGTGCCGACCGAGGATGCGGGCCAGGAGTGATCCGGCCGCCAGTCGCCCGGCAGACCGGCATCCGATGAACCGCTACTCGCGCGTCGCCGGCACCGGCAGTTACCTGCCGGAAAAGGTCGTGACGAACAAGGACCTCGAGGCCTCGATAGACACGACGGATGAGTGGATCCGGTCGCGCACCGGCATCGAGCGCCGCCACATCGCGGGACCCGACGAGACGAGTTCTTCGCTCGCCGAGCATGCAGCACGGCGCGCGCTGAAATCCGCCGGCATGACGCCGGCCGACGTCGATTTCATAGTCGTCGGCACGACGACGCCCGACCTCATCTTCCCGAACACGGGCACGCTCCTGCAGGAGCGCCTCGACATCCACGGCTGTCCGGCATTCTCGCTCGAGACGGCATGCAGCGGATTCATCTACGCGCTCTCGATCGCCGACAAGTACGTCCGCCTCGGCGAGTCGCAGTGCGCCCTTGTGGTCGGCGTCGAGTGCCTGTCCCGATTCGTCGACTGGACCGACCGCGGGACCGCCGTACTTTTCGGCGACGGCGCGGGCGCCGTCATCCTCACGCCTGCGGACGAGCCGGGCATCATCGGCACGCACCTGCATTCCGACGGCAAGTACCAGGACCTGCTCTACTTCCCGTACGGCGTGTCGAAGGGATTCGATAAGCTTCGCAGCAACTCGACCGACGGCCTCAAGATGCAGGGGAACGAAGTGTTCAAGGTTGCCGTCCGGACGCTGTCGAAGCTGGTCGACGAAACGCTGGCGAAGAATGGAATCGAGCGCAGCGACATCGACTGGCTCGTTCCGCACCAGGCCAACTTGCGCATCATCCAGTCGGCGGCCGACAAGCTCGGCCTGCCGATGGAGAAAGTGGTCGTCACCGTGCAGGATCACGGGAATACCTCGGCCGCCTCGATTCCGCTCGCACTGGACACCGCCGTGCGCGACGGGCGAATCCATCGCGGACAGCTGCTTCTGCTCGAGACATTCGGCGGCGGATTTACCTGGGGCTCGGCGCTGATACGCTATTGAAGGTCCGTTCACGCATGCGCTTCCTGTTATCGACGCTCGCGCTCGCAACATCATTGCCGGCAACGGCCGGCGAATTCACGTTGCCGCCCGAGGGCAGCGACATCATCGGCGAGACGATTACGACGCAGGCGGAGGCCGAGGACACGCTGCTCGACCTCGCGCGCCGTTACGGACTCGGCTACGAGGAAATTACCAACGCGAATCCCGGCGTCGATCCCTGGCTGCCCGGCGCCGGCACCGTCGTCGTCGTGCCGAAGCAGAGGCTCCTGCCTCGCGCCCCGCGCACGGGTGTCGTGATCAACCTGCCGGAACACCGGCTCTACTATTTCGCGCCGACAACCGCCGGGGCACAGCCTGTCGTGTGGACCTTCCCGGTCAGCATCGGAAAGATGGACTGGAACACGCCGCTTGGAAAGACGACCGTGGTTTCCAAGGTCAAGAACCCGACCTGGCGGCCACCAAAATCGGTGCGCGAGGAGCATGCAAAGCGCGGCGACATCCTGCCCGAGGTCGTTCCCGCCGGACCTGACAATCCCATGGGACTGTACGCACTGCGGCTCGGCATACCAGGCGGTGCCTACCTGATCCACGGAACGAACCGGCCCGCCGGTGTCGGCATGCAGGTGACGCACGGTTGCATGCGTCTCTATCCGGAGGACATCGAGGCTCTGTTCAACATGGTCCCGGTGGACACGCCGGTCATGATCGTGAACCAGCCCTACAAGTGGGGCTGGCATGACGGCGAGCTCCTGATCGAAGTGCACCCGCCGCTGGAAGAAGACTCGCTCGCGCCTCCGACGCTCACCGACCTCACGCGACTCATCGTCGAGGCGACCCGCGCAAAGCCGCTCGCGATCAACTGGATAGGCGCCGAGCAAACCTGGCGCGAGGCGCGCGGTGTCCCGACACCGGTCTCGGTTGCAGGCTCGCGCACCGTGGCGCTTCCGTCCGCGCCGTAGGCCAGCCGCCAGAAAAGCAAAAGCCCCGCGGTGTCGCCACCGCGGGGCCTTACTGTTGGCGTACGACGCCGATTACTTCGACATCGACTTTTCGAACATGCGATTGAGCTTTTCGCTGTTCGCGTCGCAGCACTGCTGCGCCGCCTGCGCCGCAGACGCAGCCTGATTGGCCGAGTTCTGCGCCGAGGTGGCAGCCTGCTGTGCGGCGGCCGCGGCACGGCTTGCGCCGTCCGCTGAGGTCTTCACGCCGTCGAAGTCACTCGAGAGCTTGGATACCTGCGACTTGAGCGAATCGACTTCCGCCTGCAAGGGCTTCAGATCGGTGCAGCCGGCGCCCAGGGCGATAACGGCGGCAGCGACGCCCACCTTCAGGATGTTGGTCATGAGATTTTTCTCCACAAGGTTGCATGGAACGTTACAAGCCGCTTGCGCGGATGCACGGCGCCGGCGGCCCTTCCTCTCCGCTCGGCTGGCGATGCGGATCGTAACGTATCAGCGCGACAGGTGAAAGCGACTTACGCACTTGTCGCTGTCGGGCGACATCGCGTCAGTCATTGTCGGACACGACCGGTTTCGTTTTTGCGCGTGCGTGTTCGCGAGTTGGCATCGAGCATGCGCGGCATGTGGCCGGGACTCGGTTCGCTCGCTCAGCCGATCTTTATTCGCTCGCTCGCCGGTCCCGGCCGCATGCCGCTTGCGCTCGGTGCGGGTCGCGATCGCGAGCGGAGAGGGATGGTCGTGCTGGCTTTGCGGCAGTGCTTGCCAGAACGCCCAGCCTGTATATAATCACAGCACCTGAATATCCATACAGGTGGACCATGTCGGACGAACTTACGCCTCGCCAACGCCAGATCCTCGAGTTCATCCAGGACGCGATTGCCGCGAACGGCATGCCGCCCACGCGTGCGGAAATTGCGGAAGCGCTTGGCTTCCGCTCCGCCAACGCTGCCGAGGAACACCTGCGTGCCCTGCAGCGCAAGGGCGTGCTCGCACTGATCGCGGGCAGCGCGCGCGGCATCGTGCTGAAGGACGCGCTGCGCGAGCAGTTCGGCCTGCCGCTCATCGGCCGCGTGGCCGCCGGCCGCCCGATCCTCGCCGAGGAGCACATCGAGGGCCGCTTCCAGATCGACCCCGCGCTGTTCAACCCGCGCCCGCATTACCTGCTCCGGGTCAGCGGCATGAGCATGCGTGACGTCGGCATCCTGGACGGCGACCTCGTCGCCGTGCACCGGTCACCTGACGTCCGCAACCGGCAGATCATTGTCGCGCGCCTCGAGAACGAGGTGACCGTCAAGCGCTATCGACAGGAAGGCTCGGTCGTGTGGCTCATGCCGGAGAACCCGGAGTTCGAGCCGATCCGCGTCGACTTGCGCAAGCAGTCGATGACGATCGAAGGCGTAGTGGTCGGCGTCCTGCGGCGCAGTCGCGCGGACGTCATGCAGTGAGCGACGCGCTCGCGGAGCTGCTGCGTCATCCCGCGCTCTGGCGCGGCGGCAGCGCGAGCGCTCCCGAGACCGTCCCGACTGGTTTTCGCTCACTCGATGCCTGCCTGCCGGGTGGCGGCTGGCCTCTCTCCACCTTGATCGAACTCCTCGTGCCTGCCGCGGGTGTCGGTGAAATCCGCCTGCTGTTGCCGGCGCTCAGGACCCTCGCGACGGCGGATGGCGGCGAGCCGCGCTGGATCGCCTGGCTTGCCCCGCCCCACCTGCCTTATGCGCCGGCGCTTGCCGACGCCGGGCTGGACCCCGCGCACATGCTGGTCATCCGTCCGCGCGCCGGGCTCGACAGGCTCTGGGCGATGGAGCAGGCCCTGAGGTCCGGCGCCTGCAGAGCGGTGCTCGGCTGGACCGGCGCCGCAAGCGATCAGGCGCTGCGCCGGCTGAAGCTCGCGGCGGAAGAGGGCCGCACACCGGGCTTCCTGTTGCGGCCTTCCATCCATCGCGCCGACTGCTCGCCGGCCGCACTCCGGCTCGCGCTCGCTGTGCGGGACTACGGCATCGACGCCGAAATCCTGAAGTGCCAGGGCGGCGGACCGGCGCGCATCGAGCGCCTGCCGATCCACTAGGGCAGGACTTCCCATGCTTGAAGGACGTCCGGCCACGATCACGCCGGCACCGGCAAGCCGTCAACGCACACTCGTGCCGGTGCCCGCGCCGGGTGCGAAACCCGCCGCCAGCGTGGGCCCACTCTGGCTCGCCGCGCATTTCACCCGCCTGCCGCTCGATGCACTGCTGCCCGGCACCAGGCAGGCGCGCGCGGCGGTGGTCACTGCACTCGACGATCCGCGCCGCGCCGTCGTCGCCCGTAACGAGCGTGCGGCGCGCCAGGGCATCGCGCCCGGCATGAGCCTCAATGCGGCGCTTGCGCTGGTGCCGGGCTTGCGGGTTGAAGAGCGAAGGCCCGCGGCGGAGGCGGCTCTGCTCGATCGCCTGGGGCGCTGGGCACTGCAGTTCACGCCCGTCGTCAGCCTCGAACCGCCAGCCGCGGTGCTCGCCGAAGTGCGTGGAAGCCTCGATCTCTTCGGAGGCGCCATGGCGCTCGTGCGCCGCGCGCTCGCAGGGCTTTCGGCCAGCGGCCTCTCGGCCTCGCTCGCACTTGCGCCGACGGCACGCGGCGCGCTGTGGCTCGCGCGCGCCGATCTCGCGATGACCGTGACCCGCATCGACGCAATGCCGGGGATCGCCGCACGGCTGCCGCTCGCCTGCCTGCAATGGCCCGATGACACAGTCGCGACGCTTGCCGGGCTCGGCATAGCGAGCGTCGCCGACCTTCTGCGGTTGCCGCGCGCAGGATTTGCCGCGCGCTTCGGGCCGCAGCTGCTCGACGAACTCGACGAAGGGCTGGGCCGCCGCCCCGGTCCACGCCGGCGCCACGTCGTGCCGGAGCGTTTCGATGAGCAGCTCGATCTCGAGGACGCCGCGGAAACCACGGGTGGTCTGCAACCGCCGCTCGAGCGCCTGCTCGCGAGGCTGGAAAGCTTCCTGCGCGCCCGCGCGTCGGGCATCAGCATCCTCCGCGTGGATCTCCTGCATCGCGGAGGAGTGCCCACGCGGTTGCGCGTGGCCCTCGCGCGCACCGCCTGCGATGTGGCGCACCTGCGGGAACTCCTGCGCGAGCGGCTCGGGCGGTCCCGGCTCGACGCTCCGGTCGTTGCGCTCCGGTTGCGCTCCGGCGTCCTTCTGCCGCTCACGCTGCGTGATGCGGGACTCTTCGAGCGCGGCCGGAGCGCGAATCCGGAGGCGACCGCGCGCCTGCTCGACCTGCTGCGCGCGCGGCTCGGGCACGAGGCGGTGTTCGGCGTGCTGCCGGTACCCGAGCACCGTCCCGAGCGCGCGTGGCGGATCGCGGAGCCGGGCGGCGCGGCCTCATTGCCGGTGCCGTGGCACACCGCGCGCCCGGCGCGCCCGCTGTGGATGCTCGCCGAGCCGCAGCCGCTCGAGAACTGGGAAGGGGCGCTCGTCACCGGTCCCGAGCGCATCGAGACCGGCTGGTGGGATGGTCATGACGTCCGGCGCGATTACTACGTCGCGCTTTCCCGCGCGGGCGTCCGCCTCTGGATCTTCCGCGAGCGGCCGCCGGGACAAGGCTGGTTCCTGCATGGCGTCTTCGGCTGAGAACGCCCGTGCGTTGCCAATGTCTGCGGCCCGCACCGCGCGGGATCCGGCGGGGTTCCTCGCTCGCAAACGCTGCCGGAACTTTAAGCGTTTGCTCGCGAGGACCCCGCCACCTCGTGCGGTGCGGGCCGGGGAAAGCGCGCATCGCGCGGGCGAGCGCGCCGGGACCCCGCGAGCGAGCGACTAAGTTCCGGCGGAGCGAACGAGCGGGAGTCCCGGCAGCGAAGCCCGCGCGAGTGGCGTGTCTTCACGCGGGTGTGATGCGCGATGTCGTACGCGGAACTTCACTGCATCAGCAACTTCACGTTCCTGCGCGGCGCTTCGCATCCGGCGGAGCTGGTCGCGCGCGCGAAAGAACTCGGCTATGGCGCGCTCGCGCTGACGGATGAATGCTCGCTCGCGGGGATCGTGCGGGCACATGCCGCTGCGCGCGAGGCTGGCCTTCCGCTCATCGTCGGCAGCGAGTTCACGCTGATGGACGGCCTGAAATTCGTCTGCCTCGCCACGAGTCGCCGCGGGTACGCGGCACTCGCCCGCCTCATTACACGGGGCCGCCGGGCCGCGCCGAAAGGGCAGTATCGGCTCGCGCGTGACGACATCGGGGAGGGTCTCGAAGACTGCCTCGTCCTGTGGCTGCCGGGTGCCGAGCCTGCGACAACGGAAGGGGAGTGGCTGCGCGAGCGTTTCGCCGGCCGCCTCTGGCTCGCGGTGGAACTCGCGGCCGCGGGCACCGACCGCGAGCGGCTCGGGCGACTGACGGCGCTCGCCGGCGAGCTTTCGCTCCCCGCGGTCGCGGCCGGCGACGTGCACATGCACCAGCGAAGGCGACGCGCGATGCAGGACGTGCTGACTGCCGTGCGCCTGAGGACGACGGTCGCACGGGCCGGCCATGCGCTACACCCGAACGGCGAACGCGTGCTCCGCCCGCTCGCGCGGATCGCGACGCTGTACCCGCAAGCGCTCCTCGACGCGACGCGGGAGATAGCCGAGCGCTGCCGGTTCTCGCTCGACGAGCTCCGCTACGAATACCCGGAGGAGATCGTGCCGGCAGGCACGACGCCGAGCTTCACCTGCGCCGCCTGGTCGAAGAGGGTGCGGTGCGGCGCTGGCCCGCAGGTATGCCGCCGCCCGTCCGGCAGCTCATCGAGCGCGAGCTCGCGCTGATCGCCGAACTCGGCTACGAGCCCTATTTCCTGACGGTGCACGACCTCGTCAAATTCGCCCGCGCCCGCGGCATCCTGTGCCAGGGGCGGGGCTCGGCGGCGAACTCCGCCGCCTGCTACGCGCTCGGCATCACCGAGGTGGACCCGGCGCGCATGTCCATGCTGTTCGAGCGCTTCATCTCGCGCGAGCGCAACGAGCCGCCCGACATCGACGTGGACTTCGAGCACGAGCGGCGCGAGGAGGTGATCCAGTACCTCTACGCGAAGTACGGCCGCGCCCGCGCCGCGCTCACGGCGACCGTCATCTGCTACCGGCCGAAGAGCGCGGTGCGTGACGTCGGCAAGGCGCTGGGGCTCGACACGCCCCAGGTCGACCGTCTCGCGCACGCAATGCAGTGGTGGGACGGCCGCGAGGTCGAGGACTCGCGGATCCGGGACGCGGGCTTCGACACGGCGAACCCGCTCATCGCGCGCGTGCTCGCGCTCACGCGCGAGCTGATCGGGTTTCCGCGCCACCTGTCGCAGCACACCGGCGGCTTCGTGATCTCGCGCGGCCCGCTCGACGAGCTGGTTCCGGTCGAGAACGCGGCGATGCCGGAGCGCACCGTGATCCAGTGGGACAAGGACGACCTCGACGAGCTCCGGCTCCTGAAGGTCGACGTGCTCGGCCTCGGCATGCTGACCGCAATCCGCCGTGCGCTCGCGCTCATTTCGGCGCGTCGCGGGCGGGACTTCCGCATGTCCGACATCCCGGCGGAGGATCCCGCCGTTTACGAGATGATCTGCAGGGCCGATACAGTCGGCGTGTTCCAGATCGAGTCGCGCGCGCAGATGGCGATGCTGCCGCGCCTCAGGCCGAAGAACTATTACGACCTCTGCATCGAGGTCGCGATCGTGCGTCCCGGCCCGATCCAGGGCCAGATGGTGCATCCCTATCTCCGCCGGCGCAGCGGCGAGGAGAAGGTCGTCTACCCGGGCCCGGAAGTGGAGAAAGTGCTCTTGCGCACGCTCGGCGTGCCGATCTTCCAGGAGCAGGTGATGCAGCTCGCGATCGTCGCCGCGGGCT
This sequence comes from uncultured Gammaproteobacteria bacterium, assembly GCA_963706895.1. GTDB lineage: Bacteria > Pseudomonadota > Gammaproteobacteria > Steroidobacterales > Steroidobacteraceae > SCUD01. The sequence goes on from CAVPNV010000007.1 coordinate 117,799, forward strand.
TCACGCCGGGCGAGGCCGATCGCCTCCGGCGCGCGATGGCGGCGTGGAAGCGAAAGGGAGGGCTCGGCCCGTTCGAGCAGCGCCTCATCGAGGGCATGCGCGCGCGCGGCTACGAAGAGGGCTTCGCGCGGCAGGTGTTCCAGCAGATCCTCGGCTTCGGCGAGTACGGCTTTCCGGAATCCCACGCCGCGAGCTTCGCGCTCCTCGTCTACGTCTCGGCCTGGCTCAAGCGGCACGAGCCGGCCGCCTTCTGCTGTGCGCTCCTCAACAGCCAGCCGATGGGTTTCTACGCGCCCGCGCAGCTCGTGCGCGATGCGCAGACGCACGGCGTCACGGTGCTCGCGGTTGACGTCAACGCGAGCGCCGTGGAGTCGACACTGGAGGACCCTGATGGCAATGGCGGGGCTGCGGTTCGTCTCGGCCTCGAACGGGTGCGGGGCCTTGCACGCGAAGCCGGGGAGCGCATCGTCTCTGCACGCGCGGAAGGCGGGTTCTGGCAGGTGTCCGAGCTCGCGCGCCGCGCGGGACTCGCCCGGCGCGATCTCGCATCGCTGGCCGCAGCGGGCGCGCTCGCGGGACTCGCCGGCCACCGTCACCGCGCGTCCTGGGAAGTGCTGGGAGTCGAGCCTGCGTTGCCGCTCGTACCGGTCGCCGAGCGGCAGGAAGGCGTGCCGCTCCTCTTTGCGCCCACCGAGGGTGAGGACATCGTCGCGGACTACCGCGCGCTCGGATTCACGCTGGCACGGCATCCACTCGCGCTGCTCCGCCCCCGGCTCGAGCAGGATGGCTGGATCACGGCGAGCGAGGTGGCCGGGCTTGCAGATGGCGCTGCCCTCAGGACCGGCGGGATCGTCGTCACGCGCCAGCGGCCGGGAAGCGCCGGCGGCGTGATCTTCGTGACGCTCGAGGACGAGACGGGCTACGTGAACCTGGTCGTCTGGAGCCGGATCGCGGACCGGCACCGCAAGGAAATGCTGGGAGCAAGGCTGCTCGGGGTCAGCGGGCGCCTGCAGCGGGCGGGCGAGGTGAGGCACATCGTCGTCGACACCCTGGAAGATCGCTCCGCGCTGCTGGGGACGCTGCTCACCAAGGCGCGGAGCTTTAGGTAAGGGAGTCGGAGGGGACAGTCCCCTTTTCCGGAGACCGGAAAAGGCGACAGTCCCCTAGCGGCGGCGGCCCGGTCCCGGGCGCTTCAGGGGCCGTGCACCGGTTTCATCGATGTCGTAATCGTCGAAATCCGACAGGAGGCCGGCGGTGCGCTTCTCCTCGCGGATGCGCTCAAGCTTGCGCCAGGCCGGTTCGCTCGCCGTGGCGCGCGCGCCGCGACGCTTGCGGGTGTCGAAATCCCGCATCAATTTGTCGACGTCGAGGTCCTCTGCGGCTTCCTCGAGTTCGTCGGGTTCTTCGTCCTCGAATTCTTCCTTGGGCTTCTCGCTCATGCGTCAAGTCCAGGGTGACTGCGGGCCGACTTATAAGGCGCCAAGGCCCCGGCCGCAAGGGGTCTCACCGCACCAGTTGATTCAACTGGAAGATGGGCAGCAGAAGCGCGATGACGATCACGAAAACGAAGCCGCCCATCAGGAGGATCATCATCGGGCCCAGGATGCCTACGGCGGTATTGACCACGCCGTCGAGCTCGCGTTCCTGGTTGTCTGCGGCACGCTCCAGCATGGCTTCGAGCTCGCCGCTTGTCTCGCCGCTCGCAATGAGGTGCACCAGCATCGGCGGAAACAGCTTGCTCGCCCCGATCGAACGCGCGATCGGCGCACCCTCGCGCACCCGGACCGCTGCATCCTGGACGGCCCGGCGCATTGGCGTGTTGATGACGACCTCCGCGGCGATCCTGAGCGCCTCGAGGACAGGAACGGAACTCGCGGTCAGGATCGAGAACGTGCGGGCGAACCGTGCGGCATTGTTGCCCCGGGTGACCCGGCCGATGAGCGGCATGCGGAGCTTGAACGCGTCATACCGGTACCGCGCCTGCGGTTCGCGCAGCCAGCGGCGAAAGCCCCATGCGGAAGCGACGACGACCGCGAGCAACAGCCACCACCAGGATCGCAGGAAATCGGAAGAGGCGATCAGGATTCGCGTGATGATCGGCAGCTCCTGTTCACCGGCCTCGAACACGCGAACGACTTCTGGCACCACGTATATGAGAAGTAGCCCGACGATGCCGAGGCAGATGATCGTGAGGAGCACGGGATAGATCATCGCGTTCCTGATCTTCTGCTGGAGGATCTGGCGATTCTCCCCATAGTCGGCCATGCGCTCGAGCACCAGATCGAGATTGCCGGACTGTTCGCCGGCGTTGACCATTGCGCGATACATCTCGTTGAAGACCGTCGGGAACGCCGAGAGCCCCTCGGCCAGGGTGCGGCCCTCCAGGACGCGCGCGCGGACGCCGGCGACGACGCTGCGAACGCGCACCTTCTCGCTCTGCTGGGAGACCGCGAGCAGGGACTCTTCCAGCGGGATGCCCGAGCGGACGAGGGTGGCGAGCTGGCGGGTCAGGAGCGCCAGGTCCCCCATGCCGATGCGATTGCCGAACGAAAGCTGGAAGGACCGCCTGGGCGCTGCATCGCTGACTTCGGAGACGGTAACCGGGAGGAGGGACTGGTCTCGAAGCAGCTGCCGCACCTGGCGGGCACTGTCGCCGTCGAGGACACCGCGGGTCTCGCGGCCGGCCGCGTCGAGCGCCGTATATTCGTAGGCCGCCATCACTCCTCGCGCGTGACGCGGAGCAGTTCCTCGAGGGAAGTCACGCCGGCAAGCACTTTCGCGCGGCCGTCGTCCCGGATTCCGGGAGTCAGCTCGCGCGCCTGGCGCTCGAGCTCATGCTCGCCGGCGCCGTCATGGATCATGACGCGCATGCGATCGTTGACGATCACGAGCTCGTAGATGCCCGTGCGTCCGCGATAGCCGCTGCCGGCGTCTGCACCGGGGCGGTAGAGCGTCTTGCTTCCCGCGGCGCCGGCCGCGAGGCCGACGAGGCGCGATTCGTAATCGCCTGCCGGATAGCCGATCCGCGTGTCCGGGTTCAGGACGCGAACGAGGCGCTGCGCGACGACGCCGAGCAGCGTCGAGGCGAGCAGGAAGGGTTCGACGCCCATGTCGCGCAGCCGCGTCACCGCGCCGACCGCCGTGTTCGTGTGCAGCGTGGAAAGGACGAGGTGGCCCGTCAGCGAGGCCTGCACCGCGATCTGCGCGGTCTCGGTATCGCGGATTTCGCCGACCATCACGACGTCCGGGTCCTGGCGGAGGATTGCGCGGAGCCCGCGGGCGAAGGTCATCTCGACCTTGGTGTTGACCTGGGTCTGGCCGATGCCGTCGATGTAGTACTCGATCGGGTCTTCGACCGTCATGATGTTGCGCGTGCGGTCGTTGATCCGCTCGAGCGCCGCATAGAGCGTCGTGGTCTTGCCGGAACCCGTCGGTCCCGTGACCAGGATGATGCCGTGAGGCTTGTGAATCAGGTCGTCGATCATTCCCTGGACGCGCGGCTCCATGCCGAGCGAAGACAGGTCGAGCCGCCCGGCCTGCTTGTCGAGCAGGCGCAGTACGACGCGCTCGCCGTGACCCGAGGGCAGCGTCGAGACGCGCACGTCGACCGCCCGACCCGCGATGCGCAGGCTGATTCGGCCGTCCTGCGGCAACCGTTTTTCGGCGATGTCGAGCCGGGACATGACCTTCACGCGCGAGATCAGGAGCGGAGCGACTGCGCGCTTGGTCTGAAGCACCTCGCGCAGCACGCCATCCACGCGGAAGCGAACTACGAGGCGGTTCTCGTATGGCTCGATGTGGATGTCTGAGGCGTTTTCCTTGATTGCCTGCGTCAGCACCGCATTGATCAGGCGGATGACCGGGGCGTCGTCCTCGCTCTCCATGAGGTCGGAAGGCTCAGGCAGGCCCTCGGCCAACCCGGCGAGATCCGTCTCTCCCTCTATTCCCTCGACGATCTGGCCGGCTTCGCCGCTCCCGCCCTCATAGGCTTTGCGAAGCAGCTCGTCAAAAGTGGACTCTGCGACGCGCTCGATGATGAGCGGGATACCAAGAAAGCGACGGAGCTCAGCCACGGACGAGGGTTGCGCTCCCTCGCGATAGACGATCTGCGCCTTGCCGTCGACAACACCCCGCACGAGGACGCCATGCCGCTTCGCGAATGCGAAGGGCAGGCGGCCGACAGGTGCGATCGGTTTCGGCGGCGTGCCCGCAATCATCAGTCGTTTTCCGTCACTGCGGCGGGCTGTCGGGAGTATCCGCCGCGGCAGGCTCGGCCTGTTCATCGCCGTCGGGGCTGCGGACTCCGGCGCGGCCTGCGCCGGATCCGGTGGCCGGCGGGGGCGTCGGCGGTTTCGGGTCCTCGAGCGGCTCCAGCGTCGGCTGCTTCGTGCCAGGCATCTGCTTCACCTTGCCGTCGTTGCGTTCGAGCTGCAGGTTCCGCAGGTAGTTGTACTTCGCATTGGTCTCGATTGCGGCCTGCGCGGCAGTCCGGATCACACGCGGGCGAATGAAGACCATCAGGTTCGTCTTCGTCTTCTGCGTGTTGCGGACACGGAACAGGGCGCCGATCACCGGAATCTTGCCGAGCAGCGGCACGCGGCTCTCGCTTTCAGTCAGGCGATCCTCGATCAGCCCGCCGAGGACGATCATGCCGCCGTCATCGACGAGCACGCGCGTGGTGATGGTGCGCTTGTTGGTCACGAGGTCAGTGCTCGAAACCTGCTGCGCGGACGCGGCAATTCCGGAAGCCTCCTGCTCGATCTTCAGGAGAATCGTGTTCTCGTCGGTAATCTGAGGCGTGATCTTCAGGATGTTGCCGACTTCCTTGCGCTCGACGGTCTGGAAGGGATTCACGGCTCCGCCGGCGGCACCCGTGTTCGTGAACTGGCCCGTAATGAACGGCACTTCCTGCGCCACCTTGATCTGCGCTTCCTCGTTGTCGAGCGTGATCACCGAAGGCATCGAGACGACGTTCGTGTCACCATTGCTGGCAAGGGCGCGAAGGATTGCCGCAAAGTTCGTGCCGCTGTCTTGCTGTCGCCCACCGCCATGGTGAATCCTCCCGGTGCGGCGCCCACGTCCTCTCCGATGACCCCAGCGGCAATGTCTGCAATGTTGGCGCCCGCGATCGGCTGGTTGAAGAGGCCGACGAGCAGGTTGTCGCCCGAGCCATCGACGATCCAATTGACGCCAAGGTCCCTGGAGGCGTCGGTCGATACTTCCACCAGCATCGCCTCGATGATGACCTGTGCCCGGCGCACGTCGAGGCGGTCGACGACCGACATCAGGGAGCGCATGGTCTTCGGCGGGGCGGTGATCACGAGCGCATTGGTCTCGGGCTCCGCCCAGATCATGATTGATTTGTCGACGCCGCCCGCCGCCGCTGCTGCCTGGGCCGCGGGCTGTCCGCCCGCGGCAGCGACGGTTGCACCGGATTGTTCCTTGAGCTTTGCGGCGAGCTTCTCGGCATCGGCATAGCGCAGGTAACGGACTTGTGTATCGCCACCGGCCTCGAGCGGAGTATCGAGGTGGGTGATGAGCGTGCGGTAGCGAAGTCGCTGCGATTGCTCGCCGCTCACCAGCACGCTGTTCGTGCGTTCGTCGGCGACGATGCGCGAGCCGCCTGCAGCGTCGGCGCCTTGCGCCGCTGCGAGCGAGTTGATGACGCGCACGATCTCGGCTGCGGAGGCGTGCTCGAGCCGGATGACCTCGAAATCGCCGTCGCCCGTGCGGTCGATGCGCTGGACGATGCGCACGATCCGGCTGACGTTCGATGCGCGGTCCGAGATGATCAGCATGTTGGCGCTGGGATAGGCGGCGAGGTGCGCCGACTGCGGCATCATGGGGCGGAGGATCGGGACGAGTTGCCCGGCGGAGACGTTCCGCACCTGGACGACCTGCGTCACGATCTCGTCGGACGTGGAACTGACGCGGTCCGGGAGGTCGTTCGAGGGCACCTGCCGCGCGGTCGCGTCCGGCATGATCTTGATCACCGAACCGGAAGGCACGGCGATGAACCCGTGGACCTGCAGGATGGCGAGGAAAGCCTCGTAGAAGGCCGCCGGGCTCATCGGCGCGGTCGAGAGCATGGTGACCTGCGCTCGCACCCGCGGATCCACGATGAAGTTCTTGCCGGTCACCTGGCTCACGGCCTCGATGACCTGCCCGAGGTCGGCATCCTTGTAATTGGGGGTGATCTGGGCCCCCTGCTGCGCCACGGCGGCGAGCGGAAGCAAGCAGCCGAACAGTACGGCCAGCCGAATGAGTCGCATCATGGAGTCGTTCCTATGGGACCGGCCTTCACTCGGTTGCCTCCTGCACATCTTCTTCTTGTCCTGCGTCCGGCTCGTCTTCTTCAGTCGGTGCCTGCATTTCCTCGGCGACCGCAGCCGGGTCGACGGTGATCTGCTGCTGCTGGCCACCTCGATCGATTGTCAGGGTGACGGCGGAGCCCTGGCCGATCCCGCGCAGGATCTCGAGGCCCCGATTCGGGTCATCGAGAGCCGCGCCGTTCACGGCCATCACGAGATCGCCAGGCTGCAGTCCGATGCTCGCGAATTGCGCCCGGTTCCGTCCGGGGTAGACGCGATAGCCCCGGAGCGACCCGCCCGCAAAAACCGGCTGCGGGCGGAGGAGGTCGCCGCCCGCCGAGGGATTCTGCACCAGCAGCTGGCGCACGCTATCGGCGAGCGAGGCACTCGGCGCAGCCGCAGTGGGAAGCCCTGCGAGTTGACGCGTAGCTGGGCCGGCACCGCCGGACAGGCGCGGCAGCAACAGGGATTCGCGCGAGCCATTGCGATCGAGGATCACGCGGTCCGGGTAAACGGCGAAGAGCTTGGAGCCGCCGGGAAGCGACGCGCCGGTCGCATAGACGCGCGCCGGTTGGCCGCTCGCACCGATGATTGCCCAGCCTTGCTCAGGCTCGCGTCCTGCCAGCGTGCCCGCCAGCGTCAGGTTCGCGGAAGTCGCCGGAGCATCTGATGGATCGCCTGAATTGGCGGCGACGCCGAAGAGGTGCGCATTCACGATAGCGGTGAGGTCGACAGCCGGCGCCTGCGTCGTCACCACTGGAACGGGCCCTTCCGGATCCTGATCCGAGGAGCCGAGCGACCGCCACAGGAGTGCCGCGAGCTGTCCCGCGATGACGACGATCAGGATGACGCTCACGATCGTCGGCGTCGCTCCGGCGAGGCCCGGGGCGGCGCCGCCCGCCGGACGGCGCCAAGGCGCGACGATTCGATCGACTAGCTGCATCCGGTATCTGGTCCGCAAGCCCGGTAAACCGCGCCATGATACGGGTTGCCGGCGCGGGGCCACAAGGCGAATAGGTGCCGGAAACCGAAGCAATGGCGGGCACTTGTGCGACACTTCTCAAACCGGGCTTGCACTTGTGTCGCCATTTGGCGAATGACGGCTGCGTCACTTGTGCAGCAGGCATGTGAACCCTATAAATGAGCCGAAGGCGAAGGACGGACAGAAAGCGGTGGCTGGAGACAAGGAACGGGATATTGGCCGGGGTGGCCTGGACCTCGTGGTCGAGGAGGCGCAGCCGAAGCTGCGCAAGCCGCCCCTCTACCAGGTGGTGCTTCTGAATGACGATTACACGCCGATGGAATTCGTGGTCGACGTGCTCGAACGGATCTTCAGCCTGGACCGCACACGGGCGACGCGAGTGATGCTGGAGGTCCACACGAAAGGCAAGGGAGTCTGCGGCGTGTTCACTTTCGAGATCGCGGAGACCAAGGTGGCCCAGGTGATGACATACGCAAGGCAGCACCAGCACCCGCTGCTCTGCACGATGGAGGAGACCTGATTGCTTTCGAGTGAACTCGAATACTGCCTGAACGAGGCCTATCAAAAGGCCCGCGACGCGCGCCACGAGTACATGACCGTGGAGCACCTGCTCCTGTCGATACTCGACGCACCGCGCGTGCGCGAGATCCTGAAGGCATGCGGCGCCGACCTTGCGCGACTGCAAGGCGAGCTCCAGAAATTCATCGACGAGACGACGCCAGCGCTCGCGGCCGAGGACGATCGCGAAGTGCAGCCGACGCTGGGATTCCAGCGTGTGCTGCAGCGCGCCGTCTTCAACGTGCAGTCGAGCGGCAAGAAGGAAGTGACGGTCGCAAACGTGCTGGTCGCGATCTTCAGCGAAAAACAGTCGCACGCGGCCTACCTGCTGTCACTCCAGGACGTCACTCGGCTCGACATCGTCAATTTCATCTCGCACGGGCTTCCTTCATCGGGCGAGGGCCGGGAAGCGGCCCGGGAAGAAGGTGGCTCGGTCGAGCGCGAGTCCGCGGAAGAGGGCGGCACCGCGGCACTCGAGAAATACACGGTCAACCTCAATGCCCAGGCTATCGCCGGCCGCGTGGACCCGCTGATCGGGCGACAGCTCGAAGTCCAGCGCACCGTCGAGATCCTTTGCCGGCGCCGCAAGAACAACCCGCTGTATGTCGGCGAGGCCGGTGTCGGCAAGACGGCGATTGCCGAAGGCCTTGCGCGCCTCGTCGTCGAGAAGAAGGTCCCCGATGTGCTCGCGGACTGCACGATTTACGCGCTCGACATGGGCGCACTGATCGCGGGTACAAAATACCGCGGTGACTTCGAGAAGCGCCTGAAGGGCGTCGTCAGCGAGCTGAAGAAGAAGCCGGGCGCGATCCTCTTCATCGACGAGATCCATACGGTGATCGGCGCAGGAGCGGCCTCTGGCGGCGTGATGGATGCCTCCAATCTCATCAAGCCAGTGCTCGCGAGCGGCGAGCTCCGCTGCATCGGCTCGACCACTTACCAGGAATACCGCGGAATCTTCGAAAAGGACCACGCGCTCGCGAGGCGCTTCCAGAAGATCGACGTGGTCGAGCCTTCCGTCGCGGAGACGATTGAAATCCTCCGTGGCCTCAGGACGCGTTTCGAAGAGCATCACGGGATCACCTATGCGGACGACGCCCTTGTCGCCGCGGCCGAGCTCGCAGAGCGCCACATCAACGACCGTCACCTGCCGGACAAGGCGATCGACGTTGTCGACGAGGCGGGGGCATCGCTGCGACTCAAGCCGCAGGCGGAGCGCGAGCCCACAGTGACCGTCGCCCACATCGAGGCGGTCGTCGCGCGCATTGCGCGCATCCCGGCGAAGAACGTCTCGACATCGGATCGCGAGGTGCTGGCCAACCTGCAGCGGAACCTCAAGCTCGTGATCTTCGGCCAGGATGCGGCGATCGATGCGCTGGGCGCCGCCATCAAGATGTCGCGCGCCGGACTCGGCGACGATCGCCATCCCGTTGGCAGCTTTCTCTTCGCGGGCCCGACCGGCGTCGGCAAGACCGAGGTGACGCGCCAGCTCGCTATTGCGCTCGGCGTCGAATTCCTTCGCTTCGACATGTCGGAATACATGGAGCGGCATACGGTCTCGCGACTGATCGGCGCGCCTCCGGGCTACGTCGGATTCGACCAGGGCGGCCTGCTGACGGAGGCAATCGCGAAACAGCCTCACTGCGTCCTGTTGCTCGACGAGATCGAGAAGGCCCACCCGGACGTGTTCAACCTGCTGTTGCAGGTCATGGACCACGGTACGCTCACGGACAACAACGGCCGCAAGGCGGATTTCCGCCACGTCATCATCGTGATGACGACAAACGCCGGCGCCTCCGAAATGAGCCGCGCCAGCATCGGATTTACGCATCAGGATCACGCGACCGACGGCATGGAGGCCGTGCGCAGGATATTCTCGCCGGAGTTCAGGAATCGCCTGGACGCGATCATCCAGTTTGCGGCCCTCGACGGGCCGACGATCGAGCGCGTAGTCGACAAGCTCGTGATCGAGATAGAGGCCCAGCTCGAACAGAAGGGCGTCTCGCTCTCCGTCGACGACGAGGCCCGGCGCTGGATTGCGGCTCGCGGCTATGACCCGAAGATGGGCGCGCGGCCAATGGCCCGCGTGCTCCAGGAGCACGTCAAGCGGCCGCTTGCGGAGGAGCTCCTCTTCGGTCGACTCGCAGGCGGCGGAAGCGTGCTCGTCTCGCTAGCGCCGGGCGGTGAAGCGCTCGCGCTCGACATCCGGCCCGCAAAGGCGCCGGAGCTGCTCGGCCAGGAGTAAGAGGAAACGAAGGGGACGCACCCCTTCATTTCAACGCGCGCGGTAGATGATGCGGCCTTTCGAGAGGTCGTAGGGCGTCAGTTCCACGGTGACAGTGTCGCCCGTCAATATCCGGATGTAGTGCTTTCGCATCTTGCCCGAGATGTGGGCCGTCACCACATGGTCGTTCTGGAGGCGCACGCGGAACGTCGTGTTTGGCAGGGTCTCGACGACCTCGCCTTCCATCTGGATTGCCTCTTCCTTCGCCATTCTGCCCCGGAGCTGTAGCGGAAACCGCGCGGATTGTGCCGCACGCAGCCCGCAGGCGCAATTACGTGTTTCATTGGCGCCACACCGGCACTCGGGAGTTGATCAGGGTGGCGAGCCGGGATTCGAAATCCCAGCGTGGAATGCTGCGGCTACCGAGGCTCGTGAGATGCGGGCTTGGCATCTGGCAATCGATCAGCGGAACGTTACGCGCGGTGCATTCGGCGACCAGCCGTGCGAGTGCGACTTTCGATGCGTCCGTTTCCCGCGTGAACATGGATTCCCCGAAGAACATGCGGCCAAGCGCCACGCCGTAGAGCCCGCCGATGAGCCGGCCTTCGTGCCAGGTCTCGAACGAATGCGCCAGCCCGCGCCGATGCAGCAGGACGTAGGCCTCGTGCATCTCGCGCGTGATCCAGGTGCCCGGCATTCCGCGGCGAGGTCCCGCACAAGCCTCGATGACCTCGGTAAACGCCGTGTTGACGCGTGTTTCATACCCGCGCTTCCCAATCGAGCGGGTGAGACTCCGCGAAATCCTGAACTCGGATGGCAGCAGCACCGCGCGCGGATCGGGTGCCCACCAGAGGATCGGCTGCTCGGCCGAGTACCAGGGAAACACGCCGTGGCGGTAGGCGTGAATCAGCCATTCGGGTGTCAGCGCGCCTCCGACGGCGAGGAGCCCGTTCGGCTCGATCAACGCCCGCGAAGTCGGCGGCAGGGCCGAGGGCGGATCAGTCTTCTGTAGCCAGGCGATGCCGGACATCAGGATCGAGCCTAGCGGGGATCCCGCCCCGCCGGAAGGGCAGGTGCGTCGCGGCCTCCTCGAGCCAGGAGCGACGCACGGATCGCTCCCTCTCGAGCCAGTCGCCGATGGCTGCGCCGAAGCGACGATCGGCAATCGCGTGCATCGACCAGACTGGCGTGGGGCGGAAGCCGCGCAACAACTTGTGCTCGCCTTGCGTGCCCGGCTCGAATCGGGCGAGCCGCTCGCGGATGCAGTACTCGATGCCGCGGTAGTAGCAGAGCTCGAAGTGCAGGCTATGGAAGTCGCCGCTGGCACCCCAGTAGCGTCCATAGAGCGCATCCGGGCCTCGAAGCGAAATCGCGCAGGCAACCGGATCGCCGTGCAGGCGACGCCAGTTCAACGATAAGCGAATCCGGCATCGCCTCGGCCAGGCGAACGAAGAACTCGCGATTGAGGTAGGGCGCATGGCCGTATCGCGCGAAGGTCAAGGCGTGCAGCTGATACACGATGTCGAGCATCGACCCTTCGAGGTCACGGCCTGTGAGTGTCCGGCACTCGATGCCCGCTTCACTGACGCGCCGGCGCTCGCGGCGGAGCTTCTTGCGCTTCTCGGCGGTGAAGCCCGCCAGAAAATCGTCAAAGTTCTGGTACTCCTCGTTCTGCCAGTGAAACTGGCAATCGAGCCGCGGCATCAGTCCTGCGGATTCGAGCAAGGCCCGATCGCGATCATCCGGGAAAAGTACGTGGAGCGAAGAGACCCCGAGCGCCCGCATCTGTTCCTGCGCCGCCGCGAGCAGCCGGGCACGGTCTGCTCCGTCCACCGCAAGCAGCCGGGGTCCGGTCGCAGGCGTGAATGGCACTGCGGAAACAAGCCGCGGGTAATAGCGCAGGCCCGCCCGGTGATAAGCCTCCGCCCACGCAAAGTCGAATACGAATTCGCCCCAGGAGTGAGACTTCAGGTAGAGCGGCAGGGCTCCCCGGAGCCGGCCGTCGCCGCCGCGCAGCAGGACGTGACAGGCATCCCAGCCGGTATCGGGCGTTGCACAGCCGGATTCCTCCATCGCCTTGAGGAATTCGTGGCGCAGGAACGGCAGCTCGGTGCCGGGCAGCGCATTCCACTCCGCCGCATCGACGTCGGCAAGCGAACGTGCGATGCGCGTTTCCACGAGGTCAGGAGGTAGAGGGCCGCTCGAGGTAGCGGTCGGCATCGAGCGCGGCCATGCAGCCGGTGCCTGCGGAAGTCACGGCCTGGCGATACACATGGTCCGCAACGTCACCCGCCGCGAATACGCCGGGAACGCTGGTCGCGGTGGCATCTCCCGCGGCTCCCGACTTGACGGTGATGTAGCCGTCCTTCATCGCGAGCTGGCCCTGGAAGAGTTCGGTGTTTGGCGTGTGGCCAATCGCGATGAAGAGCCCGGTGACTTCGAGTTCACGAGGCGCCTTGTCTTTCGTCGAGCGCACACGAACACCGGTGACGCCCTGCGCGTTGCCGAGTACTTCATCCACCGCGTGATCCCACAGGAAAGAAACCTTACCCTGGTCCGCGAGCGCGCGGAGCCGGTCCTGGAGGATCGCTTCGGCGCGCAGCTTGTCGCGGCGATGCACCAGCGTGACGTGCGAGGCGATGTTGGTCAGGTAGATCGCTTCCTCAACGGCCGTGTTGCCGCCGCCGACGACGGCGACCTTCTGGTCACGGTAGAAAAAGCCGTCGCAGGTTGCGCAGGCGGAAACACCGCGTCCGCGAAACGCGGTTTCAGAATCGAGGCCGAGATAACGTGCGGAGGCGCCCGTCGCAATGATGAGGGAATCGCAGCTGAACTGCGCATTCTCGCCAACGAGGTGAAAAGGGCGCTTGCCGAGATCGACTCGCACGATATGGTCCGAGACGACTTCGACGCCGAATCGCTCGGCATGACGGCGCATGCGGTCCATGAGCTCCGGGCCGAGCAGGCCCTCGACGTCCCCCGGCCAGTTGTCCACTTCAGTCGTCGTCATCAATTGCCCGCCGGGCTGCAATCCGGCGATCAGGAGCGGCTTGCGATTGGCGCGTGCTGCATAGACCGCTGCGGAGTATCCGGCGGGGCCGGAGCCGAGAATGATGAGCCGCGAGTGGCGAGGGGTCGTCATGTATAGTCTTCTCCGCAACCAGGGCGCGTCTCGCGCGCTCGCTGGCATCCGAGCATGGGTGCTTGCTGCTCTGTTTGCAACGCCCTTATAATCAACCGCTTATGACTTTTTCCTTATCAGGATTCTGAGCCGTGTCCAAGACAGCAGCCGACGCGATGCGCGCGAACGCGAAACTCGATCCGGTGTTTGCCCGCGCTCTTCGCGAGGCGCTCTTCTGGTTGCTCCTGGCGCTTGCGCTCGTGATGCTGATTTCACTCGCAAGTTTCGACTCCTTCGACCGCAGCTTCAGCTACACCGGTGAGCCCGGCCAGGTCAGCAACCTGATCGGGCCTCTCGGCGCACGTCTCTCTGACACGCTTTTCCTGTTTTTCGGTTGGCCCGCATACCTGTTTCCGGTGGCGATTGCGTACAGCGCCTGGACCGGACTCAAGCGAGTCCCGGGCGAGCCGGGGCAGGGACGGTCCACGGTCGCGCTGCGCATCATCGGAATCATTGCTGCGCTCGCGACGAGTTGCGGGCTTGCAGCGCTTCATTTCTCCGGCGGCACGCTGCCGGCCGGTGCCGGCGGCATCCTCGGCAGCCTCGTCGGCGAGAGTCTCGCCCAAGTCGCTTCGCTCCTCGGCGCCACGCTCGTGCTGCTCGCGGTCTGGTTCGCCAGCGTGCAGCTGTACACCGGGATCTCGTGGCTCACGGTCATGGACTACCTGGGGCACGGGGTCCTCCAGGGCGCCGCGTGGGTGCGCGGGCGCCTTGCGACGTCGCGCGACCACGCCGTAGGCCGGGAATCGCGCGAGGCGCGCGAGACGGCGGTGCGCGAGGTGCAGAAGAAGACTGCTGCCCGCACGCCGCCGCGCATCGACTTGCCTGCGCCTCCCGCGGCGGCGGAACCGAGCAAGCGCGTCGAGAAGGAAAAGCAGGTCCAGCTCTTCGCGAAGCCGCCGTCACGCGATCTGCCCGCGCTCAGTCTCCTCGACGATCCGCCGGCCCGTGAGAAGACGTATTCGCCCGAGGCGCTCGACGCGATCTCCCGCCTCGTTGAAATCAAGTTGAAGGACTTCGGAATCGACGTCGAGGTCGTTGCAGTGCAGCCCGGTCCCGTCATCACGCGCTTCGAGCTGAAGCCGGCGCCCGGCGTGAAGGTGAGCCAGATCAGCGCGCTCGCCAAGGATCTTGCGCGCGCCCTTTCGGCAATCAGTGTCCGTGTCGTGGAAGTGATTCCCGGAAAGTCGGTCGTCGGTCTCGAGATCCCGAACGAGTCGCGCGAGCTCGTGACGCTTGGCGAGATCCTCCGCTCGCGCGCATACGACGAGCTGGCTTCCCCGCTCGCGCTCGCGCTCGGCAAGGACATTGGCGGTGCGCCGGTTGTCGCCGACCTCGCGAAGATGCCGCACTTGCTGATTGCAGGCACGACAGGATCGGGCAAGTCGGTTGCGATCAATGCGATGGTGCTATCGCTCCTGTACAAGAGCTCGGCAGAGCACGTCCGGCTCATCCTGATCGACCCGAAGATGCTCGAGCTCTCCGTGTACGAGGGCATTCCGCACCTGCTCGCGCCCGTCGTCACCGACATGAAGCACGCGGCGAATGCCCTGCGCTGGTGCGTCGTGGAGATGGAGCGGCGCTATCACCTGATGAAGGCGCTCGGGGTACGTAATCTCGCGGGCCTCAATCGCAAGGTACTGGACGCGCAGGCAGCCGGCACGCCGATACCGGATCCGCTGGTCGCGCGACTTCTGGCCGCCGGCAAGTACGAGGGCACGGTGCCGGCGCTTCAACCGGTGCCGTACATCGTGGTCGTCATAGACGAACTTGCCGACCTCATGCTGATCGTCGGCAAGAAAGTCGAAGAACTGGTAGCCCGTCTTGCGCAAAAGGCACGCGCCTCCGGCATTCACCTCGTGCTCGCGACGCAACGGCCGTCGGTGGACGTGATCACGGGCCTCATCAAGGCAAACATACCGACGCGCATTGCATTCCAGGTTTCGGCCAAGGTGGATTCGCGGACGATTCTCGACCAGAACGGCGCGGAATCGCTGCTGAGCCATGGCGACATGCTTTATCTGCCGCTCGGGACGTCGACTCCTGATCGCGTCCATGGCGCCTTCGTGTCGGACCGCGAAGTACACGCCGTCGTCGAGTCACTGAAGGGCGGCTCGGCCCCAGCCTACGTCGATGAGGTGCTGACCGGCCCGCAGGGCGGCCTGCCGGGCGAGGAGCCTTCGGAGGGAGCCGGCGGCGATGTCGAGGCGGACGGCGAGCAGGACCCGCTCTACGACGAGGCCGTGCGCATCGTGACGGAATCCCGCCGCGCCTCGGTTTCCGGCGTCCAGCGGCGCCTCAAGATCGGGTACAACCGCGCCGCGCGCCTCGTGGAATCGATGGAGGCGGCCGGACTCGTCGGTCCCCTGCAGTCGAACGGCAGCCGCGAAGTGCTGGCGCCGCCACCGCCGGAATCCTGATGAAACGCCTGGCGCTGGTGCTCTCGGCGATGCTGCTTACGTGGTTCGCCGCCGCGGGCGCGACGGCGGACGCCAATGCCGCGGAGCGCCTCGAGGCGGCCCTCGGCGGGCTGGCGGGCATGAAGGCAGAGTTTCGCCAGTCCGTCACGGATGCGAAAGGCGTACTGACCGAGTCGGCCGAGGGCACGGTTGCGCTGGCGCGACCCGGCCGATTCCGTTGGGACTACCGCGTGCCGGCGCAGCTGATTGTCTCCGACGGCACGACCGTCTGGTTCTACGATGTCGATCTCGCGCAGGTGACGATCCGCTCCGCCGCCGAGACGCTCGTCGGGACGCCTGCGCTCCTGCTGTCGGGTCAGGCCGACCTCGCCGCCGAGTTCGAAATCTCGGACGGCGGAAAGGAGCACGGACTTGGCGTGGAGCAGGCTCACGCCGCGGAATGCCGACGGAGACTTCCGCGAAATGCGCGTCGGCATCTCCGCAGGACAGCTGCGCCGCATGACGCTCATCGATCGCCTTGGCCAGACGACACGCCTCGAGTTCGACAAGCTCGAGCGCAATCCACGCTTCGATGAAGCCACGTTCAGCTTTACCCCACCGCCGGGCGTCGATGTCGTAGGTCGCTCGCCGGCACGCACGCCTTGACGGAAGTTGCGCTGCGTCGGCTCTGGATCGTTGCGATCGTCATCCTGGTCGCCGTCATTGTCGTCGCAAGCCTTACGCCGAGCCCGGTGTTGCCCGACGCAGGCATCTCAGACAAGTACGGTCACTACCTTGCGTACCTGACGCTCGCCCTCCTGGGCTCCGGCATCGTCGCGCCGGACCGGCTCTGGCGCACGATGCTCCGTTGCTTCCTGCTTGGCGCTGCCCTTGAAGTTGCGCAGGGTCTCCTGACCTCGCATCGGGCAGCGGAGTGGGGCGACCTGCTCGCCAATGTCCTGGGCGTGCTCACGGCTTGGCTCATCGCCGGCTCTGGTCGTGCCGGCTGGGGCATTCGCGCGGCCGCATGGATCGATCGGCGGCGGTCGTCCTGAAGAAGTCTGCGAGCGGATAGAATCCGTTCAACGTGCGCAAGCAAGCCGAACTGCCGATTGATTCGCCGCGGACCGGTTACCGGCCACTTGCGGATCGCATGCGTCCGCAAGCCCTGGAGGAATTCGCCGGGCAATCGCACCTGCTCGCGCCAGGACGGCCGCTGCACCGCCTGCTGACGGAGGGTGTCGCCCACTCGATGGTTCTCTGGGGCCCGCCGGGCAGCGGCAAGACGACGCTCGCGCGACTTGCGGCCCAATCCTGCGAGGCAAACTTCATCGCGCTCTCGGCGGTGGTCGCGGGTGTCAAGGACATCCGCGAAGCAGTGGACGAGGCACAGGCGTCGCGGCGTGGGGGCGGGCCGCCGACAGTGCTCTTCCTCGACGAAGTGCACCGCTTCAACAAGGCGCAACAGGACACATTTCTGCCGTTCGTCGAGGACGGCACCCTCGTGTTCATCGGCGCGACCACCGAGAACCCGTCCTTTGAACTCAATTCCGCGCTGCTATCCCGCGCGCGCGTTTACCTGCTGAAGGCGCTGACGACAGCCGAGCTCGCGTCCCTCATCAAGCGCGCGATTGCCGACCATGAGCGCGGGCTCGGCATGAACGGGCTTTCGGCGCCGGAGGAGGCCATTGCGCTCCTTGCCGACGCGGCTGACGGCGACGCGCGACGCGCGCTGAACCTGCTCGAAGTCGCGGCTGACCTGGCGTCAGACTCGGAATCGCCCGGCTTCATCACGCTCGACATCGTGCGAGAGGCAACGGCTGGAGGACATCGACGATTCGACAAGCGCGGAGAATTGTTCTATGACCAGATTTCGGCGCTGCACAAGTCGGTACGCGACAGCGACGCGGATGCATCGCTGTACTGGCTGTGCCGCATGCTGGACGGCGGTTGCGATGCCGGCTTCATTGCGCGCCGACTCGTGCGCATGGCGAGCGAAGATATCGGCAATGCAGATCCGCGTGCGCTTACCCTGACACTTGCGGCCTGGGATACCTACGATCGGCTGGGAAGCCCGGAAGGGGAGCTGGCCCTCGCGCAGGCCTGTGTATTCCTCGCGCTCGCACCGAAGAGCAATGCGGTCTATACGGCTTATGGCGCCGCCATGCAGGACGCGAAGGCGCAAGGCACCCTGGACGTTCCATTGCACCTGCGGAATGCGCCGACACGGCTCATGAAGGACATCGGCTACGGCAAGGGTTATCGCTACGCCCACGACGAGCCGGATGCGCTCGCGCCCGGCCAGACACATTTCCCGGACACGATGGAGCCGCGCCATTATTACGAGCCGGTCCCGCGCGGGCTCGAGCTCAAGTTGCGTGAAACGCTGGAGCGTATTCGGCGCGATGCGCAGGCGCGGACACGCGAGCTGGCGGAACGGGGCGACGGCGATGCTTGACATCCGGCAGCTCAGGTCCGACCCGCAAGGCGTTTCCGCGAACCTCGCACGCAGGGGATTCACGCTCGACCTGGCGCAGTTCACCGCGCTCGAAACGCGGCGCAAGGAAGCGCAGGTTGCCGTCGATGCGCTCCGCAACGAGCGCAACACCCGGTCCAAGGCGATCGGGCATGCGAAAGGCCAGGGACAGGACGTCGCACCGCTGCTCGCCGAAGTCGAGACGCTAGGCGCGAGGCTCGCGAATGCCGAGCAAGGCCTCGTGACGCTGCAGGCAGAACTTGAAAGGCTGCTGCTCGACTTGCCAAACCTGATTCATGAGAGCGTCCCGGCAGGAAGGGACGCGACAGCGAACGTTGAACTGCGCCGTTTCGGCGAGCCTCGGCGATTCGACTTCGAGGCCGCGGATCACGTGGCCATCGGGGAAGGCCTTGGAGGCCTGGATCCTGCCGCCGCGAGCCGCCTGTCCGGCGCGCGGTTCGCCGTGCTCACCGGCCCGGTTGCGAGCCTGCATCGCGCGCTTGCGCAGTTCATGCTGGACCTGCACCAGCGCGAGCACGGCTATCGCGAGGCCTGGGTACCGTACCTGGTGACGCGCAAGACGCTCACCGGCACCGGGCAGCTGCCGAAGTTCGAGCAGGATCTCTTCAAGCTCGCGCGTGAGCCATCCGAGAGCGAGTTATTCCTTATTCCGACCGCTGAAGTTCCGCTGACTAACCTGGCCGGCGACCGGATCTTCGACGCGACCGACCTGCCCCTGAAGCTGGTCGCACACACGCCTTGCTTTCGATCCGAAGCGGGCTCCTACGGGAAGGATACGCGCGGCCTCATCCGTCAGCACCAGTTCGACAAGGTCGAACTCGTCCAGGTCGTTCGGCCGGAAGACTCCTATCGCGCGCTGGAAGAGCTGACAGCCCACGCAGAGAAGGTTCTCGAACGGCTCGAGCTGCCATTTCGCGTAGTCGCGCTTTCCGCGGGCGACATCGGGTTTGCGAGCGCCAAGACCTATGACCTCGAGGTCTGGCTGCCGGGGCAGGGCGCGTATCGCGAGATTTCCTCGTGCAGCAACTGCGAGGCTTTCCAGGCGCGGCGGATGCAGGCGCGCTGGCGAAACCCTGAAACCGGCAAGCCCGAACCGGTTCATACGCTCAATGGATCGGGAGTTGCCGTCGGCAGGGCGCTCGTGGCCGTGCTCGAGAACTACCAGCAGTCGGACGGCAGTGTCGTCGTTCCCGACGCGCTCAGACCGTATCTCGGGGGAGTCGACCGGCTCAAGCCAGCCTGATCAGTCGTCGCTCGCCATCCCGAGCAGGTGCAGAAGACTCGTGAACATGTTGTAGATGGCGACATACAGCGTCACCGTCGCATGGATGTAGTTCGTCTCGCCGCCGTGCACGATCTCGCCGGTCTGGTAGAGGATGAGGCCGGTCATCAGGAGTACGAAGACGCCTGAGACGGCGAGCGAAACCATCGGCATGGAGAAGGCGTACGCCGCGATTCCCAGCAGGAACGCGGTCAGGATCCCGACCGCGAGGAACCCTCCCATGAAGGTGAAACGGCGTCCGCTCCGGATCGCGTAGGCGGAGAGCCCGACGAAAGCGACCGCCGTAATGCCGAAGGCCGTCATGACGACCGAATGGCCGTTCGGGATTGCCCTCATGTAAAAACTCAGGATCGGTCCGAGCGTGTAACCCAGGAAACCGGTCAAGCCAAAGACGGACAGCAGGCCCCAGGCACTGTCGGCAGTCTTGTGAACGGCAAACAGGAGTGCGAAGTAGACGATCAGCGTGAGCCAGGGACTGAGAAACGGCAGGTTCAGGGCGTATGAGACGCCGGCCACGATCGCGCTGAATGCCAGCGTGGCGGAAAGCAACAAGTAGGTATTCCGCAATACCTTGTTGGTCGCAAGCGCCGACTCGCGGATTGCGGTCTGTTGTGCGGGAATTGCGGTATGGCGTTCCATGGTGGCGTTCTCTTGCTTCGGTTGCCGACTACCGTGAATCATAGCGGACCCGGTCCGTGCGATGAGTGCCGATGCGCAGCTAGTGCAGGGCCTGAAATTGCGCCGTTCGATGCCTGTCGAGCGGACTCGCCGGTGCATGGCCAGGTCCTGAGAAGGCAGGACTCCAAACAGGTGCCGATAGCGGGCGGCGAATCTCCCCGCGTCCCACAGCCCGAGATTGGCGCAGATGCTGGAGACCGTATCGCCGGGCCGCGCGTCATGAAGTGCGACGCGTGCCCGATGCAGCTTCTCGAGCATCAGGTAGCGGTGGGGCGAGATCCCGAAGTTCCGGTAGAAGACATTGCGCAGGGTCCGCTCCGTGACGCCGGCGGCCTGGCACAGGTCTTCCGAGTTGATCGGTTCGTCTGTCCCTGATTCGATCACTTCCAGCGCACTCTCGAGGACGGCCGATCCGTGCTTGACCGGTCGACCAATCTGCTTTTGGTCCTCGCGCGGGAGAAGCGCTTCGAATACGGCACCGAGCAGCGCGTGCCGAGCCGCTTTCTCTGTTGCCGGATTGCAACCGGCCTATGGAGGAGTCTCTTGTCCCAGGCAAAAATCTGATGCTGCCAGCCGAACGAATTTGCGGCCGCGTGCCCGGCAAGCTTCACGGAATTTCGCGTAAGCAGCGCATGTCCGCCTTCGTCGGGTGACTCGAAAGCCAGGACGAAGACGCGATCGCCGGAGATCGTGACACTGAGCGCGGTTAGCGGGCGCCTGGCGAAAGCATGGAAACTTTTTTCCGGAATCAGCCATCCGACCTTGCGACGGTCGAACTGCACGCCGTCCAGCGTGAAGTCCTCGTGCCGGCTCAATGGCACGAAAGAATGTAAATTGACCGGCTAAACCGGCGCCATTGTAAAAGTGCGCGGCGCCTGCCTGTGCAAACGACAGCGATACGCCGGTCCAGGTCGACGATCCTGAGTTCCCAGTCGGATTGCCTCCGTGAGCGCAACACGAAGTGACCCTGAACACCGCGCAGCGCATTTTCGAATTCTTCGAATTGCGAAGTGACTAAGCTGGATACATCGCGACCATCCGTAGCGCTTGCCAAGCAGCCTATACCAATCTCGATTTCTTGCCGAATTTACGTTGCGGCATCCAACCGGGTCTGACAGTCTCCGATGACGACAGCGGGAACGCTGTGGCGAAAATACGACGAAACGGAGACAAGAATGAACAGAAGTACCGGATGGTCATTATTTTGGCGGCCCTCGTGGCGATGAAGCTCGCCGGCCTGGGCGCAGAGCTCGAACAGAGATACGGGCTGGGAATACGGCGCTGACCTCGTTTACCTGAGTTCGACGGACGTGGACTTCCAGGGAGGCTCGACCGCCGATATCGAGGATGACTTTGCGGTGGCATTCATCTTCGGCTATCGATTCAATCCGCGACTCGAACTCCAGTTCTCGCTCGACTACCAGTCTGTGGACTACGACGCGACGATCCAGTCGGCCGACACGCCCGGACTTGCGGTCGACGTGCGCGGTGAGTACGAGAGCTTCACGCCGCGCGCCAACGTCAACTACAACTTTCTCGACAGCGAAATCACGCCTTACGTCACCGGGGGCATCGGCTGGAGTTTCATCGACACGAATATTCCGGAAGGGCGAGTCGAAATCGGATGCTGGTGGGATCCGTGGTACGGCGAGGTCTGCGTCCCGGTCCAGGACACGCGATCGGCCGACGCTTTCACGTACCAGCTTGGCGGCGGAGTCCGCTGGGATGCGTCGAGCAACTGGAGCATGAGGCTCGGCTACGAAAAGCATTGGTACGACTTCGGAAAACTGCCTCGGGCTCGCCGGATTTTGACCAGATTCAAGCTGGGCGTGGTGTTCCGTTACTGACCTAAAGGCGATTGCTTCGCCGACAGGAACTCGCTGCCGGAGTTCTTTGCGAACGGGCGGGGTAAGTTGCTGATTGTTGCCGTTTCATGACGCCTGGCATAGCCCTAAGGTCGTATTGTCGATTTTCGGTTTTCCAAGCAACCTCCGGCCAGTTCATGCGGGTAGGCCGCGTAGCAATCGCGTGTACCCCGAACATTCCTAGCGCCCGGGAGGCTCGATGAAGCAAATGAGTGGAGCGAGATCGCTGACCCGCCAGGTCCTGATCGTGGACGGCGGACTCGCCGGCGCCGCGGGCGCCGCAGCGCGCAGCGAGCGGGCGCTGATCGATGAGCTGAAGGCGCGAAATATCCGGGTCATCGAGGCCGTCTCGTACGAAGACGGCATGGCGAATGCAGTTTCCGATTCCGGCATTCACTGCATCCTGCTGAACTGGACTGACAGCAAGAGCGACAAGGCCGCACGCGCGCAGGCAACTGAATTGTTACGTGCCGTGCGCAAGCGCAATGCCAAGCTGCCGATCTTCCTGATGGCGAGCCGCGACATCGCAGGCTCGGTCAGCATCGAAGTCGCAACCTTGTCCGACGAGTTCATCTGGATACTCGAAGACACGGCGGCATTCATCAGCGGCCGCGTGCAGGCCTCGATCGAGCGCTACCTGGCCAACCTGTTGCCACCCTACGCGGCAGCCCTTGCTAGCTATGACCGCGAGCGCGAATACTCGTGGGCGGCGCCGGGCCACCAGGGCGGCGTCGGGTTCCTGAAGTCGCCGGTCGGCCGGGCGTTCTTCGACTTCTTCGGCGAAAACCTGTTTCGCACGGACATGGGCATCGAGCGCGGTGCGCTCGGATCGATGCTCGGCCACAGCGGCCCGGTCGGCGAGAGCGAGCGTTTCGCGGCGAGGGTCTTCGGCGCACACCGCTCATACACGGTGACCAACGGCACTTCGGCGTCGAACCGCGCCATCATGTCGGCCTGCGTCGGCGACAACGAGATCGCCTTGTGCGACCGCAATTGCCACAAGTCGATCGAGCAGGGACTGTTCAATACGGGCGGGATTCCGGTGTTCCTCATGCCGACGCGCAATCGCTACGGAATCATCGGGCCGATTCCGCCCGAGCAGCTCGAGCCGAAAGCGATCGCGAAATGCATCGCCGCCAATCCGCTGGCAAAGGCGTCCGGGCACAAGCGGGCCGTCTATTCGGTGCTGACCAACTGCACGTACGACGGCATGTGTTACGACGCCGCCGACGCGGAGGCGCGGCTCGGCAAGAGCGTCGACCGGATTCATTTCGACGAAGCCTGGTACGGCTACGCGCGGTTCAATCCCCTGTATCGCGATCGCTACGCCATGCGGGGCGATCCGGCGACGCACGCGAAGGATGGCCCGACGGTGTTCGCGACGCATTCGACGCACAAGCTGCTCGACTGCGCTGTCGCAGACGTCGTTCATCCACATCCGCGACGGCCGCGGCGCCATCGATCACGGGCGCTTCAACGAGGCGTATTGCACGCAGGCGAGCACATCGCCGCTCTACGCGCTGATTGCGTCGAACGACGTTGCGGCCGCGATCATGGACGGCCCGGCCGGGCAGGTGCTCACGCAGGAAACCATCGACGAGGCCGTCGCATGCCGCCTTGCGGTTGCGCGCGTGCGCCAGGAGTTTCTCGCGAAGAAGGACTGGTTCTTTGCGCCGTGGAACGCGGAGCAGCGTGCGCGACCCGAAGAGCGGCAAGCGCATCCCGTTTCACGAAGTTCCCGCGGAGAAGCTCGCCACGGATCCGAGCTACTGGGTCCTGCACCCCGGCGAGAGCTGGCATGGCTTCGAAGATCTGCCGGACGGCTGGTGCATGCTCGATCCGATCAAGTTCGGCATCGTCTGCCCGGGCATGAAGGCGGACGGCAAGCTCGACACGAACGGCATCCCGGCCGACATCGTCACGGCGTATCTCGGCCGCCACGGCATCGTGCCGTCGCGCACGACCGACCACATGGTGCTGTTCCTGTTCTCCATGGGCGTGACGAAGGGCAAGTGGGGCACGCTGCTCAACACGCTGCTCGACTTCAAGGCCGACTACGATCGGAACGCGCCGCTCGCGGAGGTCGTGCCCGCGGTGTTTGCCGAGGCGCCCGACCGTTACGCCGGCATGGGCCTCAAGGACCTCGGCGACGAGATGTGGGCGCACCTGCGCAAGAGCCGTCAGGGTCACTGGCAGGCACAGGCCTATGCCACATTGCCCAAGCCGGAGATGACGCCGCGCCGCGCATTCCAGCTCCTGATGTCCGGCGACGCCGAGAAAGTACCGCTCGCCAGGATGGCGGGCCGCGTCGCCGCGGTGGGCGTCATCCCGTATCCGCCGGGCATTCCGATCGTCATGCCCGGGCGAAAACCTCGGCCGGGCCGACGGGCCCTGGCTCACGTACCTGCGCACGCTCCAGGAGTACGGCCACCGGTTCCCCGGCTTTGCAAAGGAAGTCGAGGGCGCCGAAGAGCACGAAGGCGGATATCACGTCTATTGCGTCAGGGAAAAGTCCGCACCTCGTGCGCGACGACACAAATGATCGAATACGCAGCCAGGACGCCGAAGATCCCGATTCCATTCCACAAGCTGTTCAAGGTGGTCGCGCTCGTCGACGGCGGCAATCCGCACGTCAAGGCGCTGCTCGATCAGATTCGTGCGGCGAGAACTTCGAGATCGAGATCAGCGACCGCTACGACCGCGACATCTCGGAAGACGCGGAGGTCGGCGCCTACATCGCTTCCGTCGACGGCGCCCATCGCGAGCCTGCGCGCAAGCTCGCGCAAGCGGTACGGAACATCGGATTCCGGACGCCGCTCTGGGCGCTGGCGGATTCGAGCCGGATTGCCGACACGTCCGTGCTCGGAATGGCCAGCGAGGTCGACGGCTTCATATACCTCGGGCAGCAGACGCCGGCTTTCTACGCGAAGCAGGTCCTTGCAAGCATCACGGCCTACGGCATGAGCCTGCTGCCGCCGTTCTTCGGCGGGTTGATGGCTTACGACGCCGAGGCCAAGGTTTCATTTGCCTGCCCGGGACACCAGGGCGGCGAGTTCTACCGGAAATCGCCATCCGGCCAGCTCTTCTTCAAGCACTACGGCGAGCAGATCTTCCGCAACGATCTCTGCAACGCCGACGTCGAGCTCGGCGACCTGCTGATTCACGTCGGCGCCGCCGTCGACGCCCAGCGTCACGCGGCCCGCGTGTTCGGGGCCGACCGGACCTACTTCGTCCTGAATGGCACCTCGACCTCCAACAAGGTCGTCGCCCAGGCGACATTGAGGCGCGGCGATCTCGTGCTGTTCGACCGCAACAACCACAAGTCGCTGCACCAGGGCGCGTTGGTCAAGGCCGGCGCGATTCCCGATCTTCCTGCCGACCGCGCGCAATCCGTTCGGCATGATCGGCGCAGTGGACTGGGACGCGTGGGACGAGAAGTACCTGCGGGAGCAGATTCGCACCAATCCGCTGGTGAAGGACCCCGAGCGTCACAAGGCCGAGCGCCCGTTCCGCCTGGCCTGCATCCAGCTCGCGACCTACGACGGCACGGTCTACAACGTCCGCAAGGTGCTCGAGAAGATCGGGCACCTCTGCGACTACGTGCTGTGGGACGAGGCCTGGATCGGCTACAACGCCTTCCATCCCGTGTTCCCCGATCACAGCCCGATGCGCCTCGAGAACCTGAAGCCGGAAATGGCCGGGCTTTTCTCGACGCAGTCCGTGCACAAGCAGGGCGCGGGATTCTCGCAGGCCTCGCAGATCCACAAGCGCGACGAGCACATCCGCGGGCAACGCCGCTTCATCGACCACAAGCGCTTCAACGAGTCGTTCCTGATGTATTGCTCGACGTCGCCGTTCTATCCGCTGTTCGCCGCGCTCGACGTGAACGCCAAGCTGCACGACGGCAAGGCCGGCGAAATGCTGTGGGACCGCTGCATCGAGCTCGGCATCGAGGCGCGCAAGAAACTGCGCGAATTCGGCCGCCACTATGCGAAGACCGGCCGCGGTGCCGAGGAGAAGTGGTTCTTCGATCCGTTCGTGCCGGACGTCGTGACCATCCGGGGCTCGAAGCTGACGAAGGACGCGACGAATGTCGCCTGGGAGGACCTTCCGACCGAGGTCCTCAAGCGCGAGCAGCAATGCTGGGTCTTCGACCCGAAGGCGACCTGGCACGGCTATGCGGGATACGCGACGGCTACGCGATGGTCGACCCGAACAAGCTCATGCTGCTGACGCCGGGCATCGATCGCAAGACCGGCGACTACCTGGATTTCGGCGTGCCGGCGACGGTGCTCGCGAATTACCTGCGCGAGCAGCGCATCGTGCCGGAGAAGTGCGACCTCAACAGCATCCTGTTCCTGATGACGCCGGCGGACGACGAGAGCAAGCTCAACTCGCTGATCGCGAAGCTCGTCAAGTTCAAGAGCCTGTGGGACCGGACGTCCCGCTCGGCGAGGCGCTGCCGACGCTCTATTCCCAGAACCGCGCGCGCTACGCCGGCTATTCGCTGCGCCAGGTCTGCAAGGAGATGCACGATTTCTACCGCAAGGCAAACGTCAAGGAGCTGCAGAAGCGATGCTTCCGCGCGTCAGCAGCTTCCCGGAGCTCGCCATGTACCCGAAAGATGCCTATGAGGCGCTCGTGGCGAACGAGGTCGACTACGTGCCGCTCGACCCGGGCATCAAAGGCCGCGTGGCGGCGACGCTCGCGCTGATCTATCCACCCGGCATCGGTGTCATTGTTCCCGGCGAGCGCTGGGACAAGAAGGCGCAAGCCGATGCTCGATTATTTCCTGACTTTCGAGGAATCGTTCAACCGCTTCCCCGGCTTCAATTACGAAGTGCAGGGCGTGTACCAGGAGCAGGTGGACGGTCGTATCAAGTTCTACACATACGTGGTTCGGGAGTGATCCCCGCAACGGGGAAATAAGGAGACGAGGTATGGCAGTTCAAAAGAAGATGAACCTGATGCAGCTCACGTTCATCGTCGCCGTGAACATGATGGGCTCCGGCATCATCATGCTGCCGACCAACATGGCCCAGGTCGGCGCAATCTCCCTGCTGTCATGGATCGTCACTGCGGTCGGCTCGATGGCGATCGCGTACGGATTCGCGCAGGCCGGAATGTACAACCAGCGCCCAGGCGGCATGGCGGCGTATGCGCAGGACGCATATGGGAAGCCCGGGTATTTCCAGGTGTTCTTGCTCTATTTCCTGTCGCTCGCCATCGGCAATGTCGCGATCGGGATCTCGGCAGTCGGGTATCTCGCGACGTTCTTCCCGGGAATGTCGGCGACGCCACTCACGACCTGCATCAGCGTGATCGCACTCCTGTGGCTCACCACGGTCGCCAATTTCGGCGGCCCGAGCGTGACCGGAAAGATCGGCTCGGTCACCGTATGGGGCGTCATCATTCCGGTCGGCGCGCTTTCGCTGATCGGCTGGTTCTGGTTCAGCAAGGACACCTTCGCCGAAGCCTGGAATCCGCAGGGCCTGAGCATCGCGCAAGGCATGGGCTCGAGCATTTCGCTCACGTTGTGGGCCTTCCTCGGCATGGAATCCGCCGCGCAGAACTCGTCCGCGGTCGAGAATCCGAAGCGCGACGTGCCGCTCGCCTGCCTGTTCGGCACGCTCGGCGCCGCGGTGATCTACGTGCTGTCCACGACCGTGATCCAGGGCATCGTGCCGAACGCGGCGCTCGCGGACTCGACCGGTCCGTTCGGGCTCGCGTACGAGTACATGTTCAACCCGACCGTGGGCAAGGTCATCATGGCGCTCGCCGTGCTCGCCTGCCTGGGTTCGCTCCTGGGATGGCAATTCACGCTGGCACAAACCGGAAAGTCGGCGGCCGAGGAGCGCATGTTTCCGGCTTTCTTCGCGAAGGTTAACCGGATGGGAGCGCCGATCACCGGCATGATCGTGCTCGGCGTCGTGCAAACCGTGCTCGCCCTGTCGACCATTTCGCCGACACTCAGCGAGCAGTTCAGCGCGCTCGTCAACCTGGCGGTCGTCACGAACGTCATTCCCTACGTCGTCGCGCTGTCCTCGCTGGTCATCATGATGAAGACCGCGAAAGTCCCGCAGGGCAAGTATCGCTTCGACGTCACCATTGCCGTGTTCGCAATGGCGTACAGCGTCTTCGCGCTCTACGCGTCGGGCATGGAAGCCGTGATGGGCGGCATGCTCGTGCTCGGCGTCGCTTACATCATCTGGGGATTCATTGCGCCCCGCTTTGCGGCAGGCAATGAACGCGCCGGGAAGGCCTGACCGTGGCCGCGCAACCAATCGAGAGGAGAATAATCATGCACGTTGAATGTTTCGAAGCTTCGCGCGGCCATCGGTTCTGGCTGGCGAGCGGCCTCCTGGCGATCGTCGCCGGCATGCTTGCCGCATTCGCCGCCATTCCGGCGACGGCTGGCACGCTGGACCGAATCCGGGAATCAGGCCGCATCAAGCTGGGCTACCTGGTCGATCCAGCGGCCGTTTTCGTATCGAAACGAGGCGGGCGAGGCCGAAGGCTACGGCGTCGACCTGTGCCGGCAGATTGCGGCCGAGGTGAAGACGCGGGTGCCTGGCCTCGCCGTCGATTGGGTGCCGGTGACGGCTGACAGGCGAATTGGCGAGGTCGAACTGGGCAGCATCGACCTCCTCTGCGCTCCGATGAGCGTGACGCTCGCCCGCAGAAAGGACGTCGCGTTCTCCATCCCGGTGTTCGCTGCCGGAAACCGCGCAGTCATGCGCGCGGATCTCCGCGGCGGTGCTGCGAGATGCGCTCGGCGAGACGCAGGCGGTGCGTCCCGTCTGGCGCGGCTCCCCGGCCGCCAAGGTCCTGAAGGGTACGACCTTTGGTGCCGTGACCGGGACGACCACGGCGGACTGGCTCGAAGAGCGGCGCGCCGCTTTCCAGGTTGACGCAAAGATCGTGCAGGTTGCGGACTACCGGTCGGGCCTGCAGCAATTGCGGGAACGCAAGATCGACGTGCTGTTCGGCGAAGGAAGCTCGGTCCTGGGCGCCATGGACGATGCCGCGCGCAAGGATCTCGTGGTTCTCGACCGCCAATTCACGCACGAAGCGGGCGCGCTCGCGCTCTCCCGCAACGATGACGACTTCCGTTTGCTCGTGGACGCCGCGCTCAGCAGGTTTTTCGAGTCCGGCGATTTCCGCGCGCTGTACAGCAAGTCGTTCGGCGAGTTTGACGATCGCACACGCGCTTTCTTTGCCCTGAGCGCAGTCCCGAAGTGAGATAGCCACCGGATCCAGGAGAAGTCGAGATGATCGAGCGAAAAACCAGCAGGCTCAGCATGCGCGCCCTCGTCGTGGACGACGAGCTCGGCGATGCGACCGCCGAGGGTCGCGCGGTGCGCACGCTGGTCAAGGAACTGAAGGATCGGGCGATTGAGGTCGTCGAAGCGGCCTCCGCCGAAGATGGCACGTCGGTCATCGCTTCAGATTCCGCAATCCATGCCGTGCTGATCGACTGGACCCTGGGCAAGGATGACGACCACGAGCGGTCACGCGCGTTCCTGCAGTTCCTCCGCTCCCGCAACGACAAGATTCCGATCTTCCTGATGGCCGAGCGCGGCGAGGCGTCCGCCATTCCCGTCGATGTGATGGAGCAGGTCGACGAATTCATCTGGACGCTCGAGGACACGGCGGCGTTCGTCGGCGGGCGGGTGGTCGCGGCCATCCGCCGTTACGTCGAGGGCATGCTGCCTCCCATGGCGGCCGCCATGATGAAGTACACGCTGGATTACGAGTACTCGTGGCACACGCCGGGCCACCAGGGCGGCACCGCCTTCCTCAAGTCGCCGGTCGGCCGGATATTCTTCGACTACTTCGGCGAAAACATGATGCGCTCCGACGTCTCGATCAGCGTCGGGAGCCTCGGCTCGCTGCTGGACCACACGGGCCCGATCGGCGAGCACGAAAGGTACGCAGCTCGCGTGTTCGGCGCGCACCGGACGTACTGCGTCACGAACGGCACTTCGATGTCGAACCGCGTGATATTCATGGCGGCGGTCGCGCGCGACCAGGTGGCGCTATGCGACCGGAACTGCCACAAGTCGATCGAACACAGCCTGGTGATGTCGGGTGGCATCCCGAACTACCTCGTTCCGTTGCGAAACCGTTACGGAATCATCGGCCCCATCCCGCCGGCGCGTCTCAAGAAGGACGCGATCAAGGCCGCGATCAAGGCGAATCCGCTGGTGACCAAGGGTATCGACTCGCGCGCGGTCTACGCTGTCGTCACCAACTCCACGTACGACGGCCTCTGCTACAACGCCCGGCGCGTGGAAGAACTGCTGGACCCGAGCGTCGATCGCATTCACTTCGACGAGGCCTGGTACGCATACGCCAGGTTCAACCCGCTTTACCGAGATCGCCATGCCATGCACGGCGATCCCAAGGACCACAAGGGTCCGACCACCTTTGCCACGCACTCGACGCACAAGCTGCTGGCGGCGCTTTCGCAGGCGTCGCTCCTGCACATCCGCGACGGGCGCGGCGCGATTCCGCATTCGCGCTTCAATGAGTCGTTCATGATGCAGGCGTCGACGTCGCCCCTGTACTCGATCATCGTCTCGAATGACATCACGGCCGCGATGATGGACGGGCCAGGCGGGCCGACACTGACCAACGAGTCGATCCAGGAGGCAGTTGCGTTCCGCCAGACGATGGGCCGCGTGCACCGGCAGTTTGTGGAGAAGGGTGAATGGTTCTTCAGGACCTGGAACCCGGACAGCGTCAAGCACCCCAAGTCGGGCAAGAAGGTCCCGTTTGCCGATGCATCGCCCGAATTGCTTGCGACGGAACCGCAGTGCTGGGTGCTGAATCCCGGGGAAATCTGGCATGGCTTCAGCGACCTGGAAGACGACTATTGCATGCTCGACCCGATCAAGGTGTCGATCGTGACCCCGGGCGTGGCCGACAAGGGCGGCCTCGAGAAGCGCGGAATTCCCGCGAGCCTCGTCACGAAGTACCTGAGCGTTCGTGGTGTCGAGGTCGAGAAGACGACCGATTTCACGATCCTGGTGCTGTTCTCCATCGGCATCACCAAGGGGAAGTGGGGAACGCTCCTCAACGCACTCCTGGAATTCAAGCGGGACTACGACAGCAACGCCCCGATTGAACAGGTCTTCCCGCAACTAGCGTCCAGTGAACCGAAAGTCTACGGGAGCATCGGGTTGCGCGATCTCGCCGACCAGATGTTTGCGCAGTTGCGCGACTCGAAGCAGACCCATTGGCTGGCCGAGGCGTTCTCGACCTTGCCGAAACTGGTCATGACACCGAGCGACGCATATCAGCATCTCGTTCGCGACGAGATCGAGCACGTCCCGCTCGACAAGCTGGCAAATCGCGTTCTTGCAACCAGCGTCGTACCGTACCCGCCCGGGATTCCAATGCTCATGCCTGGCGAATCCACGGGTGCGAGCGACGGCCCCTACCTGGGCTACCTGAAGGCGCTGGCGTCCTGGGATAAGTCGTTCCCGGGCTTCGGACATGACACGCACGGCATTGAGAACCGCGATGGCGTCCAGTACGTGCAGTGCCTCAAGGCGGGCTCGAAGCGCAAGTGAGCGAGCCCGGCCGCAAGATGTCGCTGACACAAGCTACGATGCTTGTGGCAGGCAACATGATCGGCACCGGCCTCTTCCTGCTGCCCGTCAACCTGGCACAGGTCGGCGGCATTGCAGTCTTTGGCTGGCTGATCGCGACGGTGGGCGTCGCTGCCCTCGGCCTCGTGTTTGCAAAGCTTGGCGAACTCAATCCGCAGCAGGGCGGTCCATATGCCTATGCCCGCGACTTCCTCGGCCCCTACGCCGGCTTTCAGACGAACTACGTGTACTGGTTCGGCAACTGGATCGGCAACATCGCAATTGCCGTCGCCGCTGTCGGCTACCTGGCCGAGCTGATTCCAGCGATTACGGATCCGCCTGCGAGCGTCATTGCAACGGCCGCCGTCATCTGGCTTCTTACGTTCGCAAATATCCTCGGCCCGCGCGTCGTCGGCGCTCTCGAGACCTGGACAATGGCGCTCGCGCTGATCCCGATCATGGCGATCGCGCTGCTCGGCTGGATCTGGTTCGACTCTGCGACATTCCTCGCGGGCTGGAACGTGACCGGCGAGTCGAACATGCACGCCGTGTCGCGTGCAGCCTCGATGGCGCTGTGGGCCTACATGGGCATCGAAAGCGCGGCGGTGTCCGCTGGCGTCATCGAAAACCCGAAGCGCAATGTCCCGTTGGCGACCCTCATCGGGCTGGGACTCGCCGCCGTCGTCTACATGCTGAGCTCGACCGTCATCATGGGCATTCTTCCGAACGAAGTAGTTGCAGAAGTCGCACGCACCGTTTGCCGAGGCGGCGAGGCTCTCGCTCGGCACGACTGGAGCCATCGTGATCAGCGTGTGCGCCGTGCTGAAATCGGTGGGATCACTCGGCGGCTGGATGCTGCTCGTCGGTCAGTCGGCCAAGGCAGCGGCCGACGACGGCATGTTTCCGCGCGTGTTCGCACGGCTCAACGCCAATGGCGTTCCTGCCAGCGGGCTGATCATCGTTGGCGTTCTGATGACCGCCGTCCTGTTTGCGACCATGTCGCCGACATTGGCCGGCCAGTTCAACAACCTCGTCAATCTCTCGGTCATCCTGATCATCGTGCCCTATGTCTACTCAGCGGTGGCCGTCGTGAAAGTGATTCACGACCACCAGCTTCCGAGGGCGACGTTTCAGACCTACAAGTGGATTGCCATCGCTGCAGTGGCCTATTGCCTGTGGGTCATCTTCGGCGGTGATCCGAAGACCGTAGTAAACGCAATGGTGGCGCTGCTCATCAGCGTGCCGCTCTATCCGTTCTTCATCCGTTCGATGGAAGCAGCGGCGAAGCGCAAAGCCCTGCACACCTGAGTAAAAGGAGTTTTGAAATGCGACCGCAAGCTATTTTCGCGAAAGGACTTTCGACGGCCATCGCGCTGTCACTGGTTGCGGCGCCCGCACTCGGCGAGGAAGAGGCGGCAACGCCGCCGCCGGGCCTGCCCGCAGGGGTCGACTGGACGCTCCACTTCAATGCGACGATCGGCTCATTCGGGTTTGCCGATTCGTTCTACACGGACCCCAAGCCCGAACAGCCGTCGGGCGATCTCGGCGACAACTGGTGGGAGAGCTCGATCGTTGGAGGAATAAGCGCGGTCTACACGACGGACAGCTCGGCGCAAATCTACGGGAAGGTCAGTGCAGCAGGAGAGCGCACCGACGGCGGAGCACCGGACGTGGTGGGTGACGACGCCAGTTCATTCGAAGTGGAGGATCTCTACATCGGCTGGCGCTCCGGCAACAGCATGGGTGACAGCGAGAACTTGCTCGACTTCACCGTGGGCCGCACGCGGTACCGGCTCGGACACGGGCTGCTCGTGTGGGACGGCTCGTCGGAAGGCGGTTCACGTGGCGGGTACTGGACCAACGCACGCCAGGCCTTCGAGATGGCCGCAATCGGGCGGTTCAAGCCCGGCGCGCACACGCTCGAGGCGTTCTATCTCGAAAGAGACGACTTGCCGGAGGGTGGATCCGACAGCGAATTGTGGGGCCTGAACTACGAGTACGCGTTCGGTGAGAACACCACACTCGGAGCGACCTACATGGATTGGTCCGCAAATCCCGCTCGAGGCGCCGCAGCGTGACGGGCTCGAGGTCTACAACCTGCGCGCATTCACGGCACCGTTCCCGAACCTCAAGGGGCTTTCGTTCGAATTGGAATACGCGGAGGAGGACAACGGCGACTTGCTCGACTCGACCGCGTGGAATGCGCTCGTCGGTTACCAGTTCGAATCGTCGTGGCAACCCAAGTTTTCGTACCGGTACGCAGTCTTTGAAGGCGACGACCCGACAACCCCCGCCAACGAAGCCTTCGACGGTCTCTTTACCGGGTTCTACGACTGGGGCACCTGGTGGCAGGGCGAAATTGCCGGCGAGTATTTCGTATCGAACTCGAACCTGATCTCGCACCAGCTGCGGGTGCATGTGAAACCGAACGACGCCATTTCGACGGGACTGATCCTTTACGACTTTCGCCTGGATCAGCGGGCCTCGTTCGATCCACTCGTGACCTCGGATGAAGTGGCGCTCGAGCTCGACTGGTACATGGACTGGTCGGTCAACGACAATTTCGTGGTGAGCTTCGTGGCCGCCGTTGCGGAGCCGGGCGACGCCATCGAACAGTCGAGCGGCCGGACGGACACGTTTCTCTATGGAATGATCTTTGCCGCTTACAGCTTCTGAATACCGGGCATGGGCCAGCGTGATATGTTCCTTATGCGAATATCGCGCCCTAGCTAGCGGCGTAAAGCAGTTCTAGGCCTGGTGGGGTCGCGGGTGAGGTGCACTTGAATAGATCCGCTCTGGCAAAAGCGGCCGCGATGGCGGCCGCTTGCGTGTGCGCCGGCCCGGCCGCTGCAGCAAGCGGTGAGTTTGCCGACAAGGCGGCCAGTGCCCTGGCCGTTTTCATCATCATCGTCGTGCCGATCGCTGGCATCGCGCTTTTCTGGATCGTGCACGTGCTGCCGGAGAAGATCGCCGAGAAGCGCCATCACCCGCAGAAAGACGCGATTCACGTCCTCTGCCTGCTCTCGCTCGTGTTTGGCGGGCTTCTCTGGCCGATCGCCTGGCTGTGGGCGTATTCGAAGCCCGTCCTGCACAAGCTCGCCTACGGCCGCGACAAGCACGAGGACTACTACGCCGAACTCGAAGCCGAGGCCGGCGACAAGGCGGGAGAATTGTCGGTGCAGGAGGAACTCGGTCGCCTTCGGCAGGAGCTGGAGCAGCTCGAGAAGCGCGGCGATTTGCCCGAAGCCATGAAGGGTCTCCGTGACCGCGTGGCGAGGCTCGAGAGCCGTGCGGCCGGTGCAGTCGCAGCCGGGGGAGTCGGCTGATGGAAGCACTCCTACTAGCGATCTACTCGTTCTTCGTCTGGCTGATCTTCATCAAGTTCAAGTGGCTGCCCTGGAACAAGGTGTCGCAGGTCACGGTCGTGATCATCCCGATCGTCGCCCTGACCGCACTCATCCTGTTGTTGAACGTCTATGCCCCCTCGTCGTCGGACGTGCGGGTCATCAAGTACGTCGTGCAGGTCGTTCCGCAGGTCCGCGGTCGCGTGATCGAGG
Source organism: uncultured Gammaproteobacteria bacterium (assembly GCA_963706895.1). Classification (GTDB taxonomy): domain Bacteria; phylum Pseudomonadota; class Gammaproteobacteria; order Steroidobacterales; family Steroidobacteraceae; genus SCUD01. The sequence continues at coordinate 152,929 of CAVPNV010000007.1, forward strand.
TACCCGTAGAGCCGAATAGCCGGGTCAAGAAGGGCGAGGTCCTGTTTCGCATCGACCCAACCCCGTTCGAGCTCCAGGTGAATACCCTCGAGGCGCAACTCGCGGCAACGGTAGGTTCGGTCGGCCAGTTGAACGAGGAACTGCAGTCGGCGGTGAGCCGCACGGTCGCGGAGCGCGCCAAGCTCGAGCTCGCCCGAATGAGGGTGAAACAGCACCGCGAGCTCGCGGACAGCGGAGCGGGGGACCGCTTCGCGCTCGAACAGGCCGAGGCCGACGTCAGGCAGTTCGAGGGGACGGTCGCTGCAAACGTCGCGGCAGAAGCCCAGGTGCGTGCGCGCCTCGGAGCCACCGTGGGCGACGATCAGGCGGAAGTCGCACAGATCAAGGCCCAGCTCGCCAATGCGCGCTGGGAGCTCTCACAGACTGTCTTCTATGCGCCCGCCAACGGCACCGTGATCAACCTGCAGTTGCGCCCGGGCCAGATGGCGACGGCGCTCGGTGCGTTACCCGTGATGACTTTCGTCGAGGATGAGTTCCAGGTCATCGCCCTGTACCACCAGAACGAATTGCACAAGGTGCTGCCGGGAGACGAGGCCGAGATCGCGCTCCAGACCTATCCGGGCAAGATCATCAAGGCGAGCGTGGACTCGATTGTCTGGGCCCAGGGGCAGGGCCAGATCGCGATGAGCCCGACCGTGCCGCAAACCGGGCCTGCACCCCTGCCGCCGGGCCGCTTCGCCGTGCGGCTCGACATCGCCGAAAAGGACCGGGATCTTTTCCTGGCGGCCGGCGCCGTCGGCAATGGCGCCATCTACACCCAGCACGGCCACCACATTCATATCGTGCGCAAGGTCATCATGCGGGTCGGCTCGCTGACGAACTGGCTCGTCCTGAAATTGCATTGAGATGAAGGCCAGTCGTCGGAATCGCTGCGCTTCGGGAGCCGTACGGGCGTCAGTCGTAGTGCCCTTCCTGTTCGCCGGCATCTCCGGCTGCGTCATGTTGCCGCCGCCTTCGACCGAAGAGTTGAGGGATGAGGAACTTGGCCACGCGCCACCTCCCGACGAATGGGCGGCTGAAGGCGCCAGCGCGGGCGCCGTGCAGGACGACTGGCTCGCGACATTCTCCGATGCGCAACTCGAGGAACTCGTCGCCGAAGCGATTCAGTACAACGGGGACCTCCGGGCGGCCGCAGCAAGGGCTGAACAGGCCGCAGCCTACGTTCGTGCCGCGGGTGGCCAGCTCTGGCCTGCAGTCACCGGGCTGGCCCGTGGCGGCGGCGAGATGTCCGGCGACAACTCCGGGCTGGAGGGATGGCTGGTCAGCGCGTCCTGGGAACTCGATCTCTGGGGACGCGTCCGCTACAGCAAGCGCAGTGCGGAAGAGCAGTACGCCTCGACCGAGGCGGACTTCAGGTTCGCCCGCCAGTCATTGGCGGCGCTCGTGGCGAAGTCCTGGTTCCTCGCGACCGAGGCGAGCTTGCAGCAGGAGCTGCTCACGGCAGCGGTCGATGCCGGTGCCAAGCTGCTCGATCTCGCGGAGCAGCGGCTTCGGGTCGGTATCGGCAACGAACTCGACGTTTCGTCGGCGCGAGTGACCCTGCAAACCTACCGCGATAGCCTGCGCCAGGTGCAGCTGGCCCGGGAGCAGTCGCTGCGCGCCCTCGAGTTGCTCATCGGCCGGTATCCCGGCGCCGAGATCGGCGTGCCGACTGTATTTGGCAATATCGCCTCGGAAGTGCCTGCAGGGCTGCCGTCCGAATTGCTGGAACGCCGGCCGGACATCATCGCCGCCGAAAAGCGCGTGGCGGCCGCATTCAGCCGGGTCAAGGAAGCCCAGGCCGCGCGCCTCCCGAGCATTTCCATAACCGGCGGCGTGTCCGATCTGACGAGCGAGCTGTTCGTGCTCGAAGACCGCGAAAACCCGGTCTGGAGCGCGGGCGGGCAGATCCTGGCGCCCTTGTTCAGAGGAGGTGCGCTCAAGGCCCAGGTCGAGATCCGGACGGCAGAGCAGAAGCAGGCGGTTGCGCAATACGTCCAGACCGCGCTGAAGGCATTCAGCGACGTCGAGAATGCCCTGTCGAGCGGGCTCGCCCTGCAACAGCGCGAGGAGATACTCGCGGCGGCCGTAGCCGACTCCGAGCGCGCGCTTTTCCTCGCCCAGACACGCTATCGGGTCGGCTCGGGCGACCTGCGCTCTGTGCAACAGCAGCAGGTGGCCTACATCAGTTCCAGGATGAACCTGCTGCGGGTGCAGACCGAGCAGCGCGTCCAACGCGTGAACCTGCACCTCGCGCTTGGCGGCAACTTCACCGCGGATGCCTGACAAGAATCAACCAGGGGGATGCCGATGCAGTCCATCAAGTGGAAAGAACACTGGATGCTCTTGTTCGTGCCGATTGCGATGTGGGTGGAGCATTCCACCGTCGGCGATCCCATCAAATTTCTCGTCGCGGCACTTGCGATCGTGCCGATCGCGCGACTGATCGGGCACAGCACCGAGCACCTGTCGCACTACACCGGCGATTCGATCGGCGGCCTGCTCAATGCCACCTTCGGTAACCTCCCGGAGCTGATCATCTGCGTCGTGGCGTTGAAGGCGGGCCTTTATTCAATGGTGACCGCGTCCCTTATCGGCGCAATCCTGTTCAACCTGTTGCTCGTCCTGGGGCTCAGCTTCCTGCTCGGCGGGTTTCGCCACCACACACTGCAGTTCAATACGCAGGCGACCCGCGTTTACAGCACGATGATGTTCATCGCCGTGATCAGCATGGCTTTGCCAAGCATCTATGAACAGGCGTTCGCCCCGGGCGCGGCAACGGTGGAGCTGGAGAAGATCAACATCGGGCTCGCAATCCTGCTGTCCGTCCTGTACGTGCTTTACCTGGTGTACATGATCCGCACGCATCCCGAGGAATTTGCAAGCGTCGTAACGGGCGGGGATTCGGATCACGGAAAGCCATGGAGCCTGCTGCTGTGCATCAGCGTTCTCGTCGCAAGCTCTGTTCTGGCTGCAGTCCTGAGCGAGGTTCTCGTCGGCGCGGTCGAGGGCACTGGCGAGGCGCTCGGACTGTCGCCGGCGTTCCTCGGCATTGTGCTGCTCGCGAGCGTCGGCGGTGTCGCGGAGGGAATGTCGGCCGTCACCATGGCGATGAAGGGACGCTTCGACCTGTCGCTCGGGATCAGCCTCGGCAGCTGCATCCTCATCGCGTTGTTCGTTTCGCCGGCTTTGGTGTTCGCGAGCTACTTCGTAGGACCGCATCCTTTCCATCTGTCCTTCAGCATCGGCGGGGTAGGGCTGCTGTTCCTTTCGGTCCTGATCGGGGCCATCGTCGCGACGGGCGGAAGCGGCAACTGGTACAAGGGCGTGCAGCTGCTCGCCGTGTACCTGATGATCGCGCTGCTGCTCTATTACCTCCCGCTATGATCGTGAAAGCATATTCGCCGCTGGACCGACGCTATCTCGACCCGGCCTCGAGCCTCGCCGAAATGCTGTTCGGGCTCATCATGACCCTCACGTTCACGCTGGGCGCCGGCATCATCATCGAGGACGAAGGCCGCGAGGGTGCGCGTCAACTCCTGATCGCGATCATCGGGTGCAACCTCGCCTGGGGAATCATCGATGCAGCCCTCTACCTGGTCGACGAGCTGTTCGATCGTGGCCGGCTTCGGCGACTCGGGCTTGCCGTGCAGCGTACAACGGATGAAGGCGCCGCCATCGCGCTCGTTGGGGGTGAATTGGACGAATTGCTCGAAGGCCTGACCAGCGTATCGGAGCGCGAGACGCTCTACCGCAGGATCGTGGAGAACGTACGCAAGAAGGCAGACCGCGCGCGGCCCCTGACCAAGGACGACTGGATGGGCGCGTTGACGAGTTTCTGGCTTGTCGTTCTCTCCAGTGCGCCCGCCGCGATACCGTTCCTATTGTTCGACAATGCGCGCTTCGCCCTGCGCGTCTCAAATGCCATCCTGCTGGCAATCCTGTTCGTGACGGGCTACTGGTGGGCGCGCTACTCGCACGGCAAGCCATGGCTCGTGGGACTCAGCCTCTTGACCGGCGGAATTGCACTCGTCGCAGTTGCAATCCTGTTGGGCGGCTAACCAGGCGACTGGCGAAAGCGGCTGGGGCAACCGCCTGCGGTCATGTAAACCTGCGTGCCATAATTGCGCCTGCGCGCAATTCGCTGATTCCAGATCCACGGAGAGGTGGCAGAGCGGTTGAATGCACCGGTCTTGAAAACCGGCAGCCCTTCACGGGGCTCGTGAGTTCGAATCTCACCCTCTCCGCCAATCAATCCTCGATCGCGTTCTGCATCACGCGATCATGCTGAATATCCGCGGCCGCTCCTACTGACTGAAGAAGGGTGTTCCTTCGAACAGATTGTGCGGTATGAGTCGGAACTCAACCCACAGCACCGGAACAGTTTGACGATCTTCATCTCGCATGTTGCTCTCATGGTGTGCCGATCCTGTATACCAGATGACATTATTCTGATTGATTGTGGACTGGCCGTTTACATAGGCAGGCAAGTTGATCGCCAGGAGCTGTGCGTTTGCACCTACGAATCTCGTAACCCAGAAATCGCTCGTGGTAAAAGCCTCGCTGAGCCGTGCGGTACCGCTGCGCACAGGGACCAACTCATAGGTGGTCGGACTCCCGTTGTCGTTCGCGAGTGCGCTGTCGCCGATCTCGATGGAACTGAATCTGTTTGCGCTCCACGCCCTCCCTCCCTCGAGTTGGATGAGTTGTGAGCTGTCCGAACCTGTCGAGGGCACTACGCCAAGATTCTCGTCATGCCTGGTTAGGTAAGCCGAATCGCCGCCGGGACCGTCAAGGTCAATGTCCAGCCTCCAGGTAAAACTGTGAAAGTGACCGGTGGTGTCATCGGGTCCCCCGAGCTTCGGCCCAGTTGAGCCTGCCCGAGCCACGATCGTCCCATCGTCGCGGAACGCCCATTCCATGATGTAGTTGTAGTTAGCTGCGTCGAGAACGGCCCAGTAGAGAACCTCCCGGCCACGGCGCACCAGAGCATCGTCTTTCCATGCCACACCGTTATCAACAATCTCTCTGCAAATACGCCCGCTGCCCAAGATCACATGGGGTGACGGGCAATCGGCTCTGCTCAATGTCAAGGCGGGGAAATTGAACTGGGAGATGTCCCCGAAGCGAGGTGTCCCAGGGTGATAGGGAACAAAGATTTCCCCGAGGCGCCCGTCAAACAAGACCGTAATAAACGGTGAAGACGGCGCTTTTTGGAACCTCGCGTGAGTGACTATTAGCCCGAACTTCTGCACTGCCGCGACGCACAGTTGCCAGGTGGAGCCCACAGTGAATGAGACGTTCTGCCCGGTGCAAGGGAGGTGAGAGTTTGCAGAGCCTCCCTTGTCGTTTCCGTGTAAGGCCTCGACGTCAACTTCGTCAACAAAAACCTCGTCCTGAAGTTGACCGGCGAAACTAACGTCAGGCAACACAGAAAGAAAGGCAGCTATCATCGAGGTTAGAAGCCAATTCATCTCGCGTACGGTTCTAGTTTTCATCGGGTTGACCTTCCAGACGTCCTGTCCGGGATTGGCATTGCTCCGTTTTACGGTGCGCCCTATTCGACGGAAAAGCGAGACAAGTCAGGTCGAAGCTGCACGACGTTGTCAGGCTGCAGGACGGCTCGGTCTTGCCATGGCCGCTGGGAGTCACATTGGCCAAGGGTCCCGGTACTTGCCACTCACCACGAGACCCACAGAGACGGCAGCGGGGGCGACGTCGGGATGGCTCGCGGTCGCCAGGGCGTATAGCAGCGACACGCGCATTAACTATAATGATTGGACTCTAACGCCGCAGGGAAGCGGGGACTCATCATGGATCGATACGCAGGCCGCTCACTCCGTTCAAATGCGTTGGGTATTGTGCTGGCACTCGTTTCGGGTTGGCACAGGCCCAACAATTAGTAGATTTGGGAGAAGCAACTGCCTCGGGCATCAATAGCTCGGGCCACGTAGCGCTCGATATTGGCATCTATGCCAACGGAGTAATAACTCCCCTTCCTAGGCTGCTGGGCTCCACTTTGCCCACGACACCGCACGCTATCAATGACAGTGGAGAAGTCGTCGGTGACTTCGAAGGTGCGAATGGCTCGTGTGCCGCATTCCTATATAGCAACGGCAGTTTGACAGACCTCGGTGTCCCATTCGGCGACCTGGGCATAGATTGCGCAAGCGCCAACGCCATCAACTCAAGTGGTCAAGTCGCTGGTTGGAGCGGAGTCGGTATCAGTCTTGACGTAAGTTCTTTCGTGTACGTAAACGGGGTATTCACAGAGATAAGTACTTTTCCAGACAATCACGCCAGCCCCCCGATCACGAGCCAAGCGAATGGGATCAACGACAGTGGCGTGGTGGTTGGAACTACATGGAACGATACCGGAACACTCGCGAGCGACAATGCTTATATCTACGACAATGGTTCGTGGACGAATCTGGGTCCGGGCATTGCTTACGCCATTAACGCAAGTGGCGAAGTAACCGGGCAGAGCCAAGCTCTCCCCGATGAAGAATCCGGTCCGCTCGGCCCCGCACACGCTTTCATATTCAGCAATGGATCGATGAAGGATCTTGGTACGCTAAATGGCCACACCACAAGCTCTGGCTACGCTATTAATGCGAGCGGCCAAGTGGTTGGCTCGTCGGAAGCGTCCGGCGCATCGGCTCGTCGTGCATTCTTCTACAACGGTGTAATGAGCGATCTCAATTCGTTCATTCCTTCAAACGATCCCTTGAAGCCATTCGTCACGCTGACTGATGCGCGCGGCATCAACGACGATCGCTTGATCGCAGTCAATGGCGTGGATTCCCGGACGATGGAGACCCATGCGTATTTGCTTCAGGGCCCCTGGACCGACATTACGCCAGCCAGTTTGGCTTTCGAAAGTGAGCAAATCGGTACCGTTAGCGCATCACAATCAGTCACTGTCACCAATGCGGGTTCATCGTCAGTTTCCATTGACGGCATCGATATTATCGGTGACTTCACGCAAACAACTGGTTGTTCGACCTCGCTCGCGCCTGGGGCCAATTGCAACATCATGGTTGCATTTGCCCCCACTGCAGGTGGTGACAGCGAGGGCACCTTGACCATCAGGTCGGACGGATATCCGCTGGTGGTGCAGCTGACGGGTGTTGCTCCGATTACGGCCATTATTTCTGCAAACCCCACATCCATCGTTACTGGCACGCCCACGACGTTGCACTGGAATGCTTCACCCGGAGCTACCTGTTCAGCAACTGGCGGCGCGAGTGGGGACGGTTGGGAAGGGAGTCTGCCGTCGAGCGGAAGTCAGTCGGTCACCGAAACCTCTGCTGGAACATTCCAATTTGGTTTGTCTTGTGAGCTTGATTCACAAACCGTGCAAGCTGACACGTCGGTAACAGTAACTTGGCCTGTCGTCACAGCGGCGTTGTCAGCATCTCCCATAAGCATCTTCGAGGGAGAAAGCGTGACCCTGACGTGGAATTCCACAAACGCTTCAACTTGTACTGCGAGCGGAGGAAGCGTCCATGATGATTGGCCGGGTACGAAGGCTACCAGCGGTAGTCAGTCAGTCGTAGAACCAAGTGCTCTCGGATTTGAGTCGATATCCCTGGTTTTTGAGATCACATGTACTTCAAACGTTAGCGGACTGACGGCTCAAGCTTCCTCGACAGTTGAGGTCAAGAGGACACCCCCGGTTCCCCGCGGTGGAGGCGGAGGAGGCGGGGGCGGTGCGTTCGACGCTGCATTCCTTGCGGTATTGGGTTGCTTGCTTCTGCTACGGGTTTGGACGGCCGACAACTACCAACTGCGGTCCGTACGAAGATCGACTTCCGGGTCGCGACCTCGACTGTCTTTGTAGCAGTACGACTCCGACCCAACCGCCGGTAACTGGTCGCAATAAGACCGAAGCCGACCGATCGGCTATTCCGTTTCTACCCCACTTATCGATTGCCGCGGGATAATCGCGGTTGCAATGAATGAGCGTCAAACAGGCGATACCGCAGGACTTGACGCTGTCCGCCGAGGAGATGCGCCGGCTTGCCGACGCCGCGACCGGGCATCTGGTCGCTCGGCTCGAGAAACTTCGCGACGAAGCGCCCTGGCAAGGTGCAAGGCGCGCCGAATTGGAGGCGCTGCTGCGCGAGCCCGCACCGGAACTGGGTCAGGATGCGGTCAGCCGTGCTCGAACGCGCGGTACGAGACGTGCTTCCCGTCGCCGCACGCGTCGATCATCCGCGCTTCTTTGCCTTCGTGCCCTCGGCCCCGACCTGGCCAGGCGTAATCGCCGACTATCTCGCTGCCGGGTTCAATATTTTCCAGGGGACCTGGCTCGGCTCCGGCGGTCCCAGCCAGCTCGAGCTGGTCGTCATCGACTGGTTCCGTCAATGGATCGGCTACCCCGAAACGGCAGGGGGCCTTTTCACCTCCGGAGGGTCGGCCGCAATCCTCGACGCGCTGGTCGCCGCCCGCGAGCAGGCGGGCGCCCCGGACCGACCGGCAATCCTCCTGAGCGACCAGACGCATTCGGCAGTCGAGCGGGCGGCCCGGATCATCGGCGTACGACGGGACGGAATCGTCGTAGTGCCATCCGATGAGAGCTTTCGGTTGCCGGTCGAAGCTCTGTCGCAGGCCGTCGCAAAAGCCCGCCAAGACGGTTTCACGCCGATTGCCATTTGCGCAAACGCCGGGACGACGAATACCGGGGCCATCGACCCGCTCGCCGGGATTGCCGACTTTTGCGCCACGCAGAAAATCTGGCTGCATGTGGATGCGGCCTACGGCGGCTTCGCGGTGCTCAGCGAGCGAGGGCGACAGATGCTCGCCGGCATCGATCGCGCCGATTCGATCAGCCTCGATGCGCATAAGTGGCTGTTCCAGCCCTTCGAGGCCGGCTGCGTGCTGGTGCGTGACGTCACGACGCTGGTTCGTGCGTTCAGCGTCAATCCGGACTATCTGCAGGACACCAAGCTCGGCATGGAGCACGTCAACTTCGCCGATCGCGGCTACCAGCTCACGCGCTCGTTTCGCGCGCTCAAGGTCTGGATGTCGATCCAGACCTTCGGGCTCGCACGCATCCGCGCAGCGATCTCGCGTGCCATCGAGTTCGCGGATGAAGCGGGCAGGCTGGTCGCAAGTACACCGGAACTCGAACTGCTGAGCCCGCCGTCACTCGGTGTCTTGTGCTTCCGATACCGGCCGCAAGGCGACGCGTGGTCGCCGGGTCGCATCGAGAAGCTGAACGAGGCACTGCAGTCGCGCGTGATCGAATCGCGAACGGCAATGATCTCGTCGACCCGGCTGACGCGGTACTTATTCGCTCCGTCTCTGCATCATGTCGCACCAGACGACCTGGGACGACGTACGCGAGACGATCGAGCGGATTTCGGAGCTCGGGGGCGAGCTTTCGCGCGCTTGAAGCGCGCAAGGTCGGCGCGCCGGTCGACGTCGGCCGCGGCGCCAGGCAGGTCGAAACCGATCACGCGGCGTGAAGGGTCGCGCAACAATTCGCGCGCTCCCTGGTCGCCACGCAGGCCTCGCAACGCCCTGAACAGGTGTCTCGGCAGGATGGCCGGCGGACCCAGCACGCCATCGGCGCGAGCTGCGACGATCGAGCGGGGTGCCTTGCGCCATGCGGCGGCCAGCAACTCGAGGTCCGCAGGGCCGATTGCGGCCTGATCCACCAACAGGACAAGGACTGCGCGGACACCCGACGGAAGCGCGGCAATGCCCGTTGCGAGCGATCCCGAGAGTCCTTGCCGCCATCTGCGATTGATGACGATCGAAACGGGCAGGTCACGCAGCTCTCGCTTCAGTCGGGAAGCAGAGGCGCCAAGCACCACGATGCAACCCGCCGGTTCGCTTGCGACCGCGACGCGCGCCATGCGGCGGAGCAGGGATTCGCCCCCGATACGCGCAAGTTGCTTGGGACTGCCGAAGCGGCGCGATGCGCCCGCTGCAAGCAGGAGGGCCCAAGGGCGCGCTATCATCGGCCGCATGCGCAAAGAATACGCGAGCTTGAAGCGCCGGCCACTCCTTGCTCCGGTGTGGCTTGCAGCGCTCGGGGGCATCCTCGTCATTGCGTTGGGCTTCTGGCTCGTATCCGCCGCATCGACGACGACTGTCTTCGTCATGCGTCATGCTGAAAAAGTGACTTCCAATCCCGCAGACAAGGATCCGCCGCTCGCCCCGGCCGGGGAGGCGCGCGCACTCGAGCTGGCCCAGGTTTTCGGCCGCGCACCAAAAGGGCAGGGACTCGACGCGATCATTGTCAGCGAGTTCCGGCGCTCACAGGACACGGTACAGCCGCTCGCGAACCGTCTCGGAATCCCGGTCATCGTCGTGCCAGCCGGCGATCCCGCCGCGGCTGCCAAGCGCGCGCTCTCCGAGAATCGGGGCGGGCGGGTGCTGATCGTCGGCCATTCGGACACCGTGCCGGAGATCGTCAAGGAACTGGGCGGTGTCGACGTCGGCCCGATGTCAGAAGCGGACTACGGGATCATGTACGCGGTTGCCGTACCCCGCTTCAGCCACGCGGCCGTTACGCGCTTCGACCTTCCCTAGCGGCAATCGCGCGCTCGACGAATTCCTGGTGCCGGCCGATCCGGAGGTCGGCGAGTACCGCATCGACAACGCGCTGCCTGCCATCGATCAGGAAGGTTGCGCGCCGGACACCGATGCCGAGCGGGCCGTCGACATCGAATGCCTTGATCGCCGTCTTGCCCTCGTCTGACAGCAACGTGAAGGGGAGGGAATGCTCCTGGCGGAAACGCCGGTGGCTCTCCGGCGATTGCGGGCTGACACCGACGACGCGAAGCCCGGAAGCAAGGATCTTGGTATGCAAGTCCCGTAGATCGCAGGCTTCCTTCGTACAGCCCGGCGTGAAATCTGCGGGATAGAAGTAAAGGATCAATGGCTTGCCGTCGATGAGCTCCGAAAGTCGATGGCTGCGGCCGTCCTGGTCAGGAAGCGTGAAATCCGGAGCTTTTTCCCCGTTCTTCAACATGGTCAGGCCTCCTCGTGGGACTCCGGGCCACGGTAGACAGTCTCCATGACGCCGTAATTTGATCGGTGCATGCCGAGCCTCGCGTAAACCTCCTGGGCACGGTCGTTGCTCCGGTCGACATAGAGGCGGATCCCGCAGATACGGGGATCGACTTTCGCGAGTTCACTGAGGTGGCCAAAGAGGGCGCGAAACACGCCATCGCCACGATGACCGGGCAACACGTAAACCGACTGGATCCAGAGAAAAAGACCGTTTCGCCAGTCACTCCACTCGAAAGTAGTCATCAGCTGGCCGACGACCTTGCCTTCCATTTCCGCGACGTAATAGCGCCCGAGGCTGGGGTCGTCGAGCACCGCCTGGATGCCTGGCTGCAGCAGATTGGGGTCCAGGGCCTTCCCCTCGGTCTCCGTGGCAAGGTCCGTGTTGGCCGCTGCAATGAACGGCAGGTCTTCCTGTGTCGCGTTTCGGATCTTCATCGGCTGGAAAAGGTACACGAACCTGCGGTCGGCCGTCGCCGCAGCTGGCTGGTGATTGCTTGCTGCCCCGGCGGCACCTCTTTACAATCCCGCCCCTCGTTCGTGGGGCGGTAGCTCAGTTGGGAGAGCGCTGCGTTCGCAATGCAGAGGTCGAGGGTTCGACTCCCTTCCGCTCCACCAATTCCCCTTTTTCTCTCGTTGACACTGCGCCCTCACGGGCCTACGTTGAAAGGCCGGGCGTGGCAAGCCGCGACGCCTGTTTCGGCGTCAGTTTTTTCTGGAGAAGTCACATGGCAGCGAGAAAGAAGTCAGTCAAGACTGCGCGACGCCGCTCGACCAAGAGCAAGCGCCGCCAGGCCAGTCGGAAAGTTGCACGTACGAAGCGGAGGGTGAAGGCCCGCCGCGTCGTCCGCAGGGTCAGTGTTCGCATCAAGGCCAAGTCTGCCGTCCGGAAGGCCGGCAGGAAGGCGAAGAGAACGGTACGGAAGGCAGCGCGTTCGGCGCGCCGCAATATCAGGGTCGCAAAGCGTGGAGCTCGGTCGGCGATTCGCGGAACGGCCAGGAACGTACGCGCCGCAACGCGCAAGGTCGAGAAAGTTGCCAGCAACCTGGTCAGCGCAACAGCCGAGAAGGTTGATAAGGCTGCCGTCGCAGTCGATCAGTCGATGGCTGAACCAAGGCCGATTCCGGTCTCAGTCGCGGCTTAGGCGGCCTGGTCCGCTGATCCGAGGTCTGAATTACCCAGGACCGGCCTCAATGGCCGGTCCTCGGGTAAGATTTTCCCGCCCGCCCCGGTAGCTCAGTGGATAGAGCGGCCGCCTCCTAAGCGGCAGGTCGTCGGTTCAACTCCGGCCCGGGGCGCCAACTAATTCAAGAGTTACCGGGCCGTTTCGAGCTAGGGTTTGCCTCGAAACTAACTCTGCGCTCAAACCTTCTCCGGTCGTCCTTTCGGCGAGGGCACACGGCCCAGCTCGAACTGCTGCCAATTAGGGAACGGAGCCCTTCAGGTGTGACCCCTGCGATCTCGGCGATTGTCCTGTGCGAGTAACCCTGACGGGCCAGCGCTAGGAGAATATTGGGATTGCGCGTCATGCACCACCTTTCACTCCAGAGTGCACGACCTCCTCCGTGACGAGGTGCACCACGTTGCGGACCCCGAGACGTTTTCCTTACGCCTGCGGACAGCCGTAACGACGGCAGATCATAGCGTCGGTGGTGTAACTGCTGAATTGCCAGTCGTTGCCGCTCGCAAAGTGCTGTAGTCCTCGTCTGATACGCCAGGCCGTAATGAACAAAATAGTTCGCGATGTGCGCCAGCGTCTCCTCTGCAATCTTCTAACCCGGTCGACTGCTTGAAGAAGGCTTGAATCAATCCCTGTAGCTAGGACCTGCTTGACAAATTCAAGGCCGAGGACTAAATCGACGCGATCCGCCCCTAACTTCCAACAAGTGACCGGACGATGCCGGATCGGGGGATCACGTGATGAATCAATATTCGGATGTCCGAAGGCTGGCGGTCGGGCGTTGGCGCCGGATTGTCATGTCGTTATTCACGCTTTCGCTCGGCGTAACGAGTGTCGCCGTCAAAGCGCTCGAGTGTCCGGCGGTCGTCGTGGGAACGAACAATCCCGCAATCGACGTTCCCCAAGTCCAACTGGCGGTGGACCTGTGCGGCCGGGTTCTACTTCAGGGCAAGTTCAGTTTCGCCGGCATGGAATCCGGCGACCCGCCACGAGTGATCACCTTGCGTCGGACCGTGACCATTGCCGGTCAGCCCGATGAAAATGGAAATAGGCCGCAGATCGTCGGAGGCCACACGCCACTTCTGGTGGATGCTCCCGGCGCCATCGTGCAAATCAGGGGCCTGCGCTTCGTCAGGCCGGTTTCGCGTGCCATCCAAATCGGATCCGCCCTGGAGGCGATCGTCGCGAACTGTGTGATCGAAGCCGTCGAACCGACGCTGACCGGCAACCAGAGCGTCGCACTGGGCATCTCTGTCGGCGGCCCATTCGAGTCGCCGATCAACCGAGTTGGAGGTCGCCAACAATGCGATCGCGGATTCGAGCAAGCCCGTCGAGCTCGGCATCTTTTTGCAACCTGCGAGCAGTGCAATCGGCAGCACCGCAATCCTTCGCAATGAAATTCACGCAACGGCGCATGGAATCGACCTGCGTGACATCCGCGGGGCAGCGGACATCGAACACAACCGGATCACAGTCGCCGCTTCCGATCGGACCGGCGACGTGGGAGTTCCGAACCAGTTCGTCGACGGCGTTCGATGCTTGGGCCTTGGCGCCTGTCGCATCGTCAGCAACTCGATCGAAAGTCAGCACCCGAATTCATCCGGCGTCCGGCTGCAGTCGGCAGTCGGGGCAATCGTCGAAAACAACAGCATTCGGATGACGCCGCCGGTCGGATCGACACCCGGCGCGCAGAGCGCGGGAGGTGCAATTGGTCGTGAGGCTCGAAACGAAACCTCGTTGGCCGTAACCGGATCAGCGGAGCGGCTCGTACTGCGTTCTCCGTCTCGGGTCCGCTACCGGACATACCCGAGGACAACGTCCTCGTTCTCAATCGGCATCGAGGATTCGCGCCGTCGTTCGTCGATAGCGAGATCGGCGAAGGAGCATTGCGCACTGTCGTCGTGGACGAGATCGGAAGCATTGCGGATCTCGGCACTGGCACCTTCGTGCGGTGAACCCGAGGACCGCCGTCTAACGAACGTCTAAAGACTGGGCCTTTCCGGCCCGGGGCGCCAGTCTTATCGAGCCTGGGCCGCTTGCCGAATCGCGGCTTCATTCCGCACCGTGACGCTGCCGCGACCCAGGTCGACCCACCCTTGGGCTTTCCATCCTTGCAGGTACTGGTTGACGACCTGACGTGAAACGCCAAGGAAAGTTGCCAGGTCTTCCTGGGAGATTTTGAGCGTGGTGCCAGCCGTTGTGCGCTCGCCGTGCAGCTCGCTGAGGCTCAGCAGACGCTTCGCCAACCGGCCCGGTGCGTCGAGTAGGGCCGCATCCTCCACGAGGCCACTAGTCCAACGCAGCAGCTGTCCGCAGAGCTTGAGGAGTTCGAGCGCGACGCGTGGTTCGCGCTCCAGCAGCGCGGCGAAGTGATCGCGCCGGATCGAGACCAGCTCGGATGGCTCACTGGCCGTCGCGGTCGCCGTTCGAGTGCCGCCATCGAGGAGGGCAATCTCGCCGAAAGTACTGCCGGGCTCCATGATGTTGAGCGAAAATTCGCGCCCGTCCGCCGTGCCGGAGCTGATGCGAATCCGGCCCGCGACAACCGCGTACAGGGCGTCGCCGGGATCGCCCTGACTGAAGACGATCTCGCCGTCCCGAAAACTGCGCTGCATTGCGAGAGCGGCAATCCGGTCGAGGGACGGTCCGGGCAATCCGCGAAAGAGCGGGCAGCGTTGCAACATCATCTTGCCAGCGAGCGTCGTCATGGCATGTCCCGGTGGTGCGCATTCCGGCGAATGACGGATGATACTCTCCATGCGTCGCCAACTGATCGCCGCTGCGGTCCTGCTGCTGAATGCAGCCGCATCGCCTGCCGCCGATTCTTCGTACCGGTTCGAAGGCGTCGACCGAATCGTCGTTTTCGCGGACGTCCACGGGGCGTACGACCAGCTCGTCGCACTCCTACGCGAGACGGCGGTTGTCGATGATTCGCTGCACTGGCGCGGCGGCAAGACACACTTGGTCGGACTCGGAGATGTCGTCGATCGGGGCGGGGATTCGCGAAAGGCGCTTGATCTCCTGATTCGCCTCGAGAAGGAGGCGGAGACGGCCGGCGGCGCCGTGCACGTGCTCCTCGGCAATCACGAAGTCATGAACATCGTCGGCGACTTGCGTTACGTGAGCCCGGCGGAGTACGCAGCATTCTCAGGTGAGCAGGACGCGGCACTTCGCGACGCCACGTGGCGAGCAATCATCGAGAAAGACCCGGCGGCGTCGCGTACAGAGTTCGACACCGCTTTTCCGGCCGGCTACTTCGGCCACGTGCAGGCCTTTTCGCCGGATGGACAATACGGCCGCTGGCTGATGGAAAAGCCGTACCTGATCGTGATCAACGATACGGCGTTCGTGCATGCAGGCCTGTCGCCGATGGTGGCAGCCAACGGACTCGAGGCAACTAACCAAGCCCTGCACGCGCAACTGCGAAACTACCTCGACACGTGGCGCTCGACGGCGCAGGCACTCGGACTGGTGCGGCCGATCGGATTCCAGGAGCGGCCCGAGACCCTCGCGGCGATGCAGGCGCTGCCGGAGTCCGAGACGATCGCGAAATTGCGGGATGGCACATTGTTCACGCCTGACGGTCCGACCTGGTATCGCGGGCAGGCGCTCTGTTACCGCTACACAGAAACCGAAAACCTCGAGAACTCGCTCGCGAAGCTCGGCGTGAAGCGCGTGGTCGAAGGCCACACGGTGTCACCGAGCGGGCGTGTCCTGAGCCGATTCGAAGGTCGCGTAGTCCTGCTCGACACCGGCATGCTTGAGCCGGTCTACAAGGGCAGGGCTTCGGCATACGTGTTTGAGGCAGGAACATGGAGCGTCGCCTACGCCGGTGAGCCCGGCCAGCGCTTCCAGCCGGAAGTCCCGTCGCGCGCAGTCGGTCCGCGGCCACGTGGACTGGATGACGATGCCCTTGAGCGCTGGCTCACGGAGGCCGAGATTGTCGGGGTCGAAGAGCTCGATACCGGCATCACCGAACCGCAGCGCGTCACGCTTCGCAAGGACGGCATCGAGCTGCGCGCCGTCTTCAAGCGATTCTCCACGAGCTTCGAAAGCGGTGGCTCCTCGCGCACCACATTCGACTCGGATCGATTCGAGTATGAGCTCGCTGCCTACAAGCTCGACCGCCTGCTCGGGCTCGATATGGTGCCGGTGACCGTTCCGCGGACGGTCGGCAAGCATCGCGGCATCCTCCAGTTCTGGGTCGACGACTCGATCAACCTGCAGCACATGCTGGAGCAGAAGCTGCAACCGACAGGCTGGTGCCCCGCGAATCCACAGTACAACCTGATGAACGTGTTCGACCTGCTGATCAACAACACGGACCGGACGCAGCAGAATGCGCTCTTCACGCGTGAGTGGATGCTCGTCCTGATCGATCACTCGCGGGCCTTCTCGACCGACACGAAGCAACCCTTGCTGCTCTACAAGAACCCCGTGGAGCTGTCGCCGTCCCTGGCGAAGCGGCTCGCAACGCTCGACCGGACATCACTCGAGACGGCGGTCGGTCCCTATCTCCACAAGAAGCAGATCGACGCCGTGCTCAAGCGCCGCGATCGCTTACTGAGCCAGTACGGCACGCCGGTCGCCGAGAAGAAGCTTGCCGCTCCTTGAGCCCGCGGCGCCTTCGCCAAAGCGACGGGCATATTCGCGTCCGATGAGCCAGGCAACCGCAGTCATCGTTGCGCTCAGGATCACGACGAGCCAGACGAACTGCAGGCGCGGTTCGTCGAAGACCTGGACCCCTATGAAGACCCCGAGCGTCGAGAGCAGGTCGCCCGCGCGGTAGAAGAGCGTGTCGATGGCAGTCTTGGCCTGGTACTTCTCGTCGCGCGTGGTTGGGAGCAGGAGGGCGCTCCGCGTCGTATTGAGCAGCGAGTAGTCGAGGCTACGCTGAACGACGAGTGCCGACTGCAGCAACGCGAAAACGGGCAGGAATCCGAGCAGGCAGAACCCGCCGAGAATGACGACCGGCGTGATGAGCAGGGCGCGCGAGAGGCCTGCGCCGTTGATGATCCGCGACACCAGCAGAAGCTGGATCAGGAAGCCGACGAGCGTGATCGTCGAGTAATACCCACCCATGAATGCGCCGATGTAGGCGCCCGGGTCCTGGGGCGACTGCTCGCTAGCGAGGCCCTTGAGCCAGCTCATCAGCACGTAGTCGCCGGTTGAGGTGATCCAGTTGATCAGGACGACCAGGGCCGCAATGCCGATCAGGTAGCGGCTGCGCGCAATCACGGCGAGACCGCCGAGCCACCGCTGCGCGGCGCTGATCGAGTCGCCGGAAGATCGAACCGGATTCGGGCGCCCGGCGGGCGACAACGGCCCTCACCACATGGCGGGCCCGCTCGCTCAGATAGATGGAGATGCAGAGGACGACCGCCGCAGCCAGCATGAGGCCGTAGGGCCCGATCGACTTGATGCCGGCGGATGCCAGGTTGGCGCCCACCCAGGCGCCCGCAGAGACGCCAGTGGCGATGACTCCGAAGAGTCGAGTGCCGGAAGTCACGTCGAGCAGGTCGGTCGCAAATGCCCAGAACTGGGACACGGCCATCACCGCGAAAATGCTGGCCCACACGAAAAAGACGAAGCTGAAGCGAATCCCGGCATGCCCGACCAGGGAAAACGCCACCAGGTTGAGCGCGAAGAACGCCATGACGTACTGGAAGACGCGATTCGAGGCGGAGCGGCGGACCAGCTCGCCATAGACTGGAAGGATCAGGATCAGCAGCAGCGCCTGGACGCCGACGGCGTAGCTGCGAAGTTCGGCGGTGCCTTCCGTCAGGATGAGCGCTTCGCGCACCGGCCTGATCAGGTAGTAGGCCACCATGAGCGTGAAGGCCTGCAGCGTGAGGATACCGACGCTGCGGCCCTCGCCAGGCTGCACGCGCGTGAAGAGCGTCAGGAATCGCTCGACGGCGGTCAGGCGTTGCGTGTCATGCATGGCGTGTTCCCTGGATTGCGGTTCAAAAAAAGCGCCCGGCCCACCCGACCGGGCGCCATGCCAGAGCACGTGTCAGGTCCAGCTATCGAGCGCGTCGCGGCGCACGCCGGCGACGACCGCACTGACCGGCTGGGACGACGCACCCTGTTCGAGCAAACGCGTGTCGAAGGAGTTGACCAGCGTCGACATCAGCAGGGCTGTCGTTGCGACCGCCGCCAGGCCGGAGACGATGTGCCTGATGCGGGGAGACATTCCGTTACTCATGACCGTCCTCCTCTAGTTGGTTGTTCGATCCGGGAGTGATGTTGGGCGCGGGGAAGCCGGCGTTCTGTCAACGACGCGACACAAGGGCGCGAGATGACGCCGGGCCGCTGCGTCATGCATGATCCGGGCGCCCATGAAAGCCCCTTGGATCACGCTCGGGTCCGGAGTCGCGGTTGGCGCCTTGTGCGCCGCGCTACTGGCGATCCCCGAGATTCGGGCCCTCGAGCAGCAGGTCGGCCTGCAATGGCTCTTCACCCTGCGCGGTCCGATCGAGCCGCCGGGCGACGCGGTACTCGTGCTGATGAACGAGCGCTCCGCCGACTCGATTTCCCTGCCGCGGGACCCCGAGCGTTTCCATCGTTGCGAGGATCTGCGCGTCGGCGCGAAGCCGGCGACACACGTGAGCCTGCCCGAGATGCCCTCGCGCTGGCCGCGCTGCGTGCATGCCCGGCTCCTCGAACGGCTATCGGAAGCCGGGGCGCGGCTGGTCGTGTTCGACGTCCTGTTCCGCGAGCGCCCGCCATTGCCCGGCGGAGGAGGCGACCTGCATGCCTGGCAGGACGAAACGCTTGCGCGTGCCATGGCGGCGAGCCGCGTCGTGATCGCCCAGAAAGTCGAAGTGCGCGGTGGTCAGGAGCAGTTTGCGGACTTGAGTCCGGCGATTGCCCACGCAGTGCTCGGCGCCGCGCCGTTCCCATTGCTCACGGAATCGAACCGACGCTTCGACCGGTTCGTGGCTTTCAAGGAGGAGGGACTCGTTACCCCGACGCTGCCTGCGGTGGCGCTCCAGGCATTTGCCGTCGAGGGGTACCCTTTCCTGCGCGATTTCCTGGCGCGGCATGCCGGCGAGAACGCGAGCCTGCTGCCACAATCAAGTGAGGAGCTCGAATCGCAGGGACAACTCCAGGCGACAGCACTCCTGATCCGGGAGCTCGCGCATCGCGATGCCGCCATCGCCGACCGGCTGCGGTCCGTCGCGTCGCAGACACAATCGGCAGTCAAGGATGCCGGGACGGCCAAGGCGATCGGCGCCCTTGGCGCGCTCTATTCCGGGAATGGGACGCGGCTGCTGAATCCCTACGGACCGGCGGGCACGCTGCCGAGCGTCGGCTATGACGAGGTCCTGACTTCCCCGACACGCGAGAACGCCGCACGGTTCGGCGGGCGCGTCACCTTCGTGGGCTATGGTGAAACCACGCGAACCGAGCAAGTCGAACATTTTTCGACCGTGTTCTCGCGGGGAGATGGTGCAGACCTGAGCGGCGTCGAGATCGCGGCGACGGCATTTCTCGAACCTGCTCGATGACCGCACGCTTCGCGAAATGCCGCAGCGCGATTGGCTGCTATTGATGTTCGCTGCTGGCTTCCTGGCATTCATCGTCTGCCATGCACTGGGAAATCGCGTAGCGGTTACGGTCATGATCGCCCTGGCCGGCGCCTATGCCGCGACCGCGTCCTACCTGTTCACGTCCTCGCAGCTATGGGTGCCGCTTGTTTTGCCGCTCGCCGTTGCCGTACCGATCGGGATGCTCACGGCCTTCGCCGCCAACTTATGGACGGCGCAGCGCCAGCGCGCCCGACTACGCGATGCCTTCAGTCACTTCGTTCCGCAGGAGGTCGTCGACAAGCTGGAGCGGAACGCCAGTGATTTTGGCGGGTCCGAGGAGTCGATCGAGTGCGCCTGCGTCACGACCGACGCCGCAAATTTCACTCCGCTTGCGGAAGGCATGTCGCCCGAGCAGCTTGCCAAGTTTCTGAACCAGTATTACGACGCATTGTTCAGCCGTGTCGCGGATCGCGGCGGTTTCGTCTCGGACGTCGTGGGTGACGCGATGGTCGCGATCTGGGCGGACCGCACGCCGGATACCCATCGACGTGTGCTGCACGCCCTTCTGGAAATGCGCGACGCAGCGGAGCAGTTCAATACGCGCCTGGCGGGCAACCGACTCCGGACCCGCTTTGGCGTTGACTGGGGCCGCGTGGCATTAACGAACGTCGGTGCGGGGGCGCACTACGAATACCGCGCCGTCGGCGACGCCGTGAACACGGCGAATCGCGTCCAGGAACTCAACAAGCGGCTCGGAACACGCATCCTGGTCACCGAGCCCGTCATCGGAGGCGCCGGCGGAGAGTTCCTGATGCGCAACCTCGGGCGCTTCCTGCTGCGCGGGAAGAGCCATGCCGTGCAGGTTCAGGAACTGATGTGCCTGAGGTCCCGCGCGACGCAGGGTGATGCCGAGCGATCCGGTCGGACGGCTGAGGCCGTCGAGTTCATCGACCGAGGCGACACCCAGGCGGCACGGGTCCTGTTGACGCAGGTCCGCGAGGCTTACCCCGATGACGGGCCAACGGCCTTCCTGCTGAGCAGCCTTGAGACCGGCCTGCCTCGAGAGAACGGGGCCTGGGTCATTAGCTGATTGCTAATTGCATTGGCACTCGTGTCAGGTCCCTGACAGTTGCCCCGTCGACCTTCCGCTAACTTCTAGACAGTTTCTAACAGTACCGCGCCGCCGCGCCTCGTTGCGTTGGCCGCTGCAAAGGACTACTTTGAAACGACAACTGCATATAAGAACGATGCCCGAGCCTCCTGAGTCCGAACCTAGGGGCGGGAAGATGGGGGGAGCGAAGTACATGCGGCGGCCGGGAGTCGGTGGGGACTCCTGTTCTGCGGCCTTGTTCTTCTCGCAGGCGCGCTGTCGACTGCGGGCAATCCCGCTTTTGCGCAGGAACCGAACGCGAGCTGCGCGCCTGCCATCGGTCGAATCGTTGCGCTCCAGGGCAACGTCGAAGTGCAGCGAGCCGGCAGCACGGCCTGGGTACCCGTCCGGCGGCTCGATACCGCGATCTGCGCCGGCGACCGGCTGCGCACCGACGCCCTAAGCCGCAGCTTGCTGTTCGTCCAGCCGGAATCCTATGTGCGCGTGGACCAGAACACCACGATCACGCTCAACCAGACGACCGACGAGATCGAAGTGCAATTCTTTGCGGCCGAGCTCGCAGTGGAGTTGCGGAACACGCCAGTCCTCCGGCGCCGGCTATTTCATCACCCGCTTTCCGAAGAAATTCAAGGTGACGACGCCGCACATGAACGCGGCCGTCGAGGGCACTGAGTTCATGGTGGAGACGAGCAGCGAGGCGACGAAGCTGACGGTGATTGAGGGAAAGGTTTCGTCGGAGTCGGTCGCGACGCGTGATGCCCAGTTGGTGACGGCAGGTCAGAGCCTGCAGAGTGGCGCGGCGGGCCCGGCGGCCATCACGGCAGTCGTGAAGCCGCATGACGCGGTGCAATGGGTGCTCCGGTATCCGCCGATCAGCGACGGGTCAAATGCGTCGCGAGCGGAAGAATTGTTGCGGGCGGGTAGCGTCGATGAAGCCCTGGCTGAAATCGATTCAGTGCTTAGCGGTGATCCCGGCAACAGCGATGCTCATGCACTTCGGGCGATCATCCAGGTCGCGAAGAACGACAAGGCGGGAGCGCTCGAGTCGGCGGCCAGGGCGACAACGGCCAATGCAGCGAACTATCGCGCCTGGCTGGCGATGTCGTATGCGCAGCAGGCGAATTTCGATCTCGAGGCGGCGCTTGAAAGCGCGTTCAAGGCGGAGTCACTGCAGCCGGCAGTGCGCTTGCCCATGCGCGCGTCGCGGAATTGCATCTGTCGCTTGGGGATTCGCGGCGAGCGGAGGAAGCTGCTCGGGCGGCAATCGCGAGCAGCCCGGCGGAAAGCCATGCGCACAGCATGCTTGGGCTTCGTGCATCTCGCGGAAATCGACACGGAAGCTGCGCGGGCGGATTTTGAGGCCGCAATTGAGCGCGATTCGTTCAGTGCACTGCCGAGACTGGGACTGGGACTTGCAATGATTCGTGACGGCGAGCTGTCGGGTGGGCGCGAGCAAATCGAGATCGCGGTCGCTCTCGACCCGTCCAATTCGCTGCTTACGAAGCTATGTCGGCAAAGCCGTATTACGAGGAAAATAGCGCCAGGCGCAACACACTGGCTGCGGTGCAGTTCGACTTGGCTGGCGAACTGGATGCCGAACTGATCCGACCCCTTGGTTCTATGACTCGATCCTGAAGGACAGCCAGTCGCGTCCAGCAGATGCATTGCGGAGCTGGAGCGCTCAGCCGGAGTTGAACGATGACCGAGCGGTTTATCGATCCGCGGCAGCTGCTCGACTTGGACCTTGCCGCGCGGAACGTAAGCCAGGCAACGTCTACAACGAGCTGGGCCTACATCAGGTCGGACTGCAAGAGGCTGCGCAATCCTAGACTGTCGACCCGGCCAGTGGTTCGGCGCAAAGAATCTTGGCCGACATCTACGCAACATTGCCTCGCCATCGATTGCCCGGGCAAGCGAACTCCTTCAGTCGCAACTGAGACAGCCTTTGGGTGCACCACCATTGCAGTCGCAATCGCAGAACGACATCGTGTTCAAGAATACGTTCTTCGGTCCGCCACCGTAGGCTTGAACGAATTCAATCCACTATTTCTTCAGGAGGGACTGAACGCGCAGTTTTTCGGTTCATTGGGTGAGAGCGGCGCCTACGGCGAACAGGCCATCCTGACCGGGCTTGAAGGACCGATCTCATTCGCCGTCAGCCAGCTTGCGTCGTGGACGGACGGAATCCGGGAGAACAACGATGATGACGTCGAGCAGTTCGACGCGTTCGTGCAGGCGCAACTTGGCGCGACCAGCAGCGCTCAGCTTGAGATCTCGCATTCCGAGCGGGAATACGGGGACGTTCTCAGCGCGTTTGACCCGGAGTTCTTCAGCCCGGCGATACGAAACACGTCGGAAATCGACATTCAGCGGCTTGGGTTTCGTCACGTCATCGATGTGAAATCCGATCTCCTGATTTCTGTCGTTCGACAGGAGCGCCTGGGTACGGTTGACGTGCGCGATCCATTTTTCCCCACTTTCATCTCGAATGACCAGGACGGGTGGAAGTTTGAGCTTCAATATCTCGGTCATGTTGGAGAATCCAAGTTCGTCGCCGGCGTCGCCTATTCCGACGCGCGCAACGAGTTTGAGGTTACTAGCCCTTTCATTCCGGTATTCCGGCGGACCGAGCCGCATCACTACAGCGCTTACGGCTATTGGCATCTCCCTTCACCGGGAAGGCTGCCGGAATGCAGCTCGGTTTGTCGCTTGATGACATGTCATCTGAAATCGGCGACCAATCAGAAGTGAGCCCGAAGCTTGGTCTCGTCTGGAGCCCCACGGACGACTTGACTGTGAGGGCTTCAGGTTTCCGCGTGTTGAAGCAAGGGTTCACATCAGCTCATGGCCTCGAGCCCACGCAGCTTGCCGGTTTCAACCAGTTCTACGACGATCCGAACGGGGCAATCTCGGAAGGCGCCGGGATCGGCATCGAGTATGACTTGACTCGCGACGTCACTGTCGGAGGCCGAGTATTCCCCGGCGGAAGATTGAGGCGCCGTTCTTGGATTTCTTCGGGGATGCATCCTTGTACGACAGAAAGAGCAGGTGACGAATGCGTATGTCTACTGGCAGGCCAATCGTAACGTCACGGTGACATTTGAGCCGAGCTACGAAGACTTGCGCAACGGCGACAACTTCAACGCCATGCGGCTAACTGCACTGCCGGTATCGGTGCGGTTCTTCATGGATTCCGGGCTTCGAATGGGGCTGACAGTGACTGGCGTCGAGCAGGATGGCGAATTCGAGGGATTTGCAGGCAATACGCCGGGTTCCGACCGATTCTTGTTGCTCGATGCGATTGCCTCATATCGTCTGCCTGGCCGCCGGGGAACACTGAGTCTCGAGGGCCGCAATCTGCTCGACGAGGAATTTCACTTCCAGGAAATTGATGTGACGGTGCGACCGAGGTACGTGCCCGAAGCGCAGTTGTTCCTGACGGTCACGTTGAGTTTCTGAGACCGCCAAATTGAATTCACAGTCCGATCCATTCCATCACGACAACAGGGAGACGAGCATGAAATCAAGATCCTACGGCCTGGGTGTCCCGCTATTTGTAATCGGCGTCTTGTTGGCCAGCGGCTGCAACGGCAAGCTGGTCAGGGGTGAATTGAGCCAAAAAGCATGTCCAGGAGGGGTCGCGCGCGTCGACCTGCCTCCGGGCGCATACGCATGGTATCCGGACAGGATGGCAAATTCCTTGGGTCAATCCTCGAGGACCTGAAGGATACGACCAACAACAAGATGTGCCCGACCCCGGCAGAAAGCGATACTGGCGCGTGTCCATCGGGATATTGCCTGACTCCGATTCCAGGAACGACCATGAAATATTGTCGTCGTTCATAACAAACCAGAGGAGCGCGTCGATGTCCATTGCTCAAATCGCAAACAAAGCGTGGGCATCGACCGCGCTCCGGCTGTTTTCCTGATTTGTATCCTTTGTTTATCAACTGCGTCCGCGCAGCCAAGTCTCGAAGACAGAATTATATGCGCCTGGAGATTTCCAAGGTCTTGTGCGGAGAACAGTAGTAGACCAACAAGGATTTCCCTGGATAGCCACCACAAAAGCACTCTTCAAGGTATCGCATGACATAGCGGTTGACGTCGAGAGCATCGGAGCCGGATTCCAAATTACGCTGATGCCTGGCGGTGATTTATATGCGAGTCTGACCGCTGAGCAGTCAGGACGATTCGGAGTTCAGTTGCGAGACCTGAACGATTCAGGTCAGGTCCGTGCAAATCTTGGCGACCCAAGCTTGACACGGGGTTTTACCAGTCTCCATGTCGGCTATCGCGGTCGGATCGTCGTGACGGCAGCGCCGCTGCAGAATGCAGAGGGCCTCAAGGGAATCTTCCAGTTTGCCTTCTGGTCACGCGGCGGCGATCTGCATAAGAGCGTGAAGCTCGAAGGACCGCGGACTGGGATCGTCGACGAGAAAGGAGAGTCTATTCTGCTGC
This sequence comes from uncultured Gammaproteobacteria bacterium, assembly GCA_963706895.1. Taxonomy (GTDB): domain Bacteria; phylum Pseudomonadota; class Gammaproteobacteria; order Steroidobacterales; family Steroidobacteraceae; genus SCUD01. Next base: position 178,278 of record CAVPNV010000007.1, read on the forward strand.
TCGGTCAATCCGATGCGCTCGCATTCGATCACAATGGCAACGAGCTTTGGCGTGTCGCAGGTTCTTTCCGCAAAGGCGTGCTGGCCGCCGGCGGGTCTCTTGCCTTGATCAATCCGTCTAAAGCAATCAATGAAGTTCACGTCGTGCGTTCGGGGACAGTAACGATCGTGACGCTCCCGGGGCCAGTGCACGAGCTCGCAGCGACGCCCGATGGCTCACTCGCGGCGATTGCAACTGACGGCGGCAAGGTGAGCTTCATCTTGACAGGTTCATGCAGCGCGGGCGCGTGCCCGGTTCAGCCAATGCCTGCGCTGGCATTTGGCGGTACGTATTACATCACCGCGATTAAGTTCATCGATCGCGCGAACATTGCTCTCGGCGTCATTGAAGCCTCCGGTACTCCGCCCAATGTCTCGTTTGATCGCGGCCACGTGATTGTCGCGGCCATGGATGCCCCAGGTGAAGTTCCGCAAGTCGATGAGGCTCGCGCCAAATGCGGGCTGGAGCCCGCTGCTGGATGTTACGTTCGGGGAAAGCAAATTATCCGCATACACGCAGGACGCCGTATTCGTCGTAAAGGTCAACTAGCCGCCATGAAATCTAAAAACGGGTATGCAGTCAGTGTTCCGCTGGTATTTTTGGCCGGCATTCATGTGGCGTGCGGTGATACAACCTGGCCAATTGAACCGGTTGATTCGGATCACCCTGTCGGCAACACGATGGGGGAGTTCATTGTGGGCGAAGGAGGCGGCTACCAGCACGAAGGGATCGACATTCTCGGCACGCCGTACGATCAATCGACGGAAATATTGCGCCTGCGCCGTACGTCATCGTAACTGTTGCAGGAAAAGTCGAAGCAGTTCAAATGAATCCCGACGACAGAGACAACTACATCATGATCAAAAGCATGGACGGTCGTGGCAGGTTCTCTACGCCCATTTGGAGGCCTCTACGATCCCGATACCTCTGAAGCTCAAGATAAATGGCACGAACTTGAATCTGCCAAATGCATGGCCGGAACTCGAGGAGGGGACGGAAGAAGATCGCACAGTTGACCAACCTGTTCCCTTGCGATTTTGATCACGTTCACTATGAGGTTCAGCAGATCAATGAAGACCAGAGCGTGACAGTGCTCAATCCTTTGCTCGATATCGATCCAACGATGGACCCGGTGGATCCTGAAATGAGTGAAGATCTACCTCGCACAGCACGACGGAACCAGATGGAATAAGAATTCCACAGAATCCCCGACCTCGACTCATGCACCAAAGTGAGCGGCAAGATCGACGTACGTCGTTGAAGTAATGGACCGCGATGATGGGACACCGTATCAACTGGGAGTCAACAAGGTCGGCCTGAGACGTTCGCTGGCGGGCCTGCAGAAACCCCCCTTTCTGCCGCTGGAAGAAGACCCATGTGTTTGACAAGATGCCGGCGAGCTGGACGATTGGAGGCAATCAAAACACTGCTCGTCACTTCAGCACTGATGATCAGTGGGTCGCTTCTATTTTAATCTCTGTGCGGACACGCAAAGCAATCGGACATTTATCGTCCTGACGAGTTTTACGGCTGCGGGCAGTTGGGATACGGACAATGGCGAATTTCCTGACGACGAGTATGAAGTGGGCGTCAAAGCGAAGGACGTGTCCAACAACGACGCGACCGATTCGATCAAGGTTTGTGTCGAGAATTAGCCGCAATAGTGGGATGGATTTCCACGAGACCGGGGAATATCTAGTATTGGCGTAGCGAAGTGTTTGCATTCGTTGACTGCTAGGTTCTTTGGCCTCCAGTCTGTCCGGTATAATTCGTCAGGCCATGAGCCGCTCCCTGCGCGAACTCTACGAATCGAGCCCGTTCTCGAGCGCGCAGGCGCCGTACGTCGAAGAGCAGTACGAGCGTTTCCTCGCCGATCCCGCGAGCGTCAGCGCAGCGAATGGCGTGATTTCTTCGGCCAGTTCGGCGGCGGAGCGCCCGCAGCCGCGCCGGCGCCGCCGGCCCGTACCGATCGCCGCGCGCAGCCGCCACGTCGCGGCGCCGGCGCACCCGGCTCCCACGACGGACGTGCGAGAAGCAGTCCTCCGTCTCGCGCCTCATCCAGTTCTACGCCAACCGCGGCCACCTGATCGCCGACATCGATCCGCTCGGCCTGATGCAGCGGCCGATGCCGCGCGTGCTCGATCCGGCCTACGTGGGCCTCACCGAGGCCGACATGGACACGGTGTTCCACACCGCGAGCCGCACCAGCGGCGTCGACAAGCAGATGAAGCTGTCGGAGATCCTGAAGCAGCTCCGGCATATCTATACCGGGCGCATCGGCGCGGAGTTCGCGCACGTTTCGACGAGCGAGGAGCGGCTGTGGCTTCAGGACCGATTCCAGGACGGCCGGCTGCACCACCGCTTCACCAACGACGAGCGCCTGAATCTCTTGTGGCAGCTCTCGGCGGCCGAGGGACTCGAGCGCTATCTGCACACAAAGCTACGTCGGCCAGAAGCGCTTCTCGCTCGAGGGCGGCGACGCACTGATCCCGTTGCTCGACGACGTCGTGCAGCGAGGCGGCGCCACGGGCGTCGAGGAAATCGTCATCGGCATGGCGCATCGCGGCCGGCTCAACGTGCTGGTCAACGTGCTCGGCAAGTCGCCCTCGATGCTGTTCTCGGAGTTCGAAGGCAAGCTCGAGCACAGACGCCTTGAAAGGCTCCGGTGACGTCAAGTATCACAAGGGCTTCTCGGCGGACCTGCGCACGACGGGCGGCAACGTCCACGTCGTGCTCGCGTTCAACCCGTCGCACCTCGAGGTGGTGGATGCCGTGGTCGAGGGTTCGGTGCGCGCGCGGCAGGAGCAGCGCGGCGACGCCACGGGCAGCACGATTCTGCCGCTTCTCATCCACGGCGACGCGGCGTTTGCGGGGCAGGGCGTCGTCATGGAGACGCTGCAGTTCTCGCAGGCGCGGGGCTTCACGACCGGCGGGACGCTGCACGTCGTGATCAACAACCAGGTCGGCTTCACGACCAGCGAGCCCGCAGACGCGCGCTCGACGCTCTATTGCAGCGACGTCGCCAAGATGATCGAGGCGCCGATCTTCCACGTGAATGCCGACGACCCCGAAGCGGTGGTCTTCGTCGCGCGCCTCGCGCTCGACTACCGCATGAAATTCCGCAAGGACGTCGTCATCGACCTCGTCTGCTACCGCCGCCACGGCCACAACGAGGCGGACGAGCCGGCCGCGACCCAGCCGATCATGTACCAGGCGATCCGCAAGCACGCGACGGCGCGCCAGATCTACGGCGAGCGGCTCGAGAAGGATGGGCTGCTGGCCGAGGGCCAGGCCGCGAAGATGATGGAGGACTACCGCAACGGGCCTCGAGGAGAACCGCCCGCAGGCGCGCGCCTTCGCGGGCACGACCGGCAACAAGTTCACGGTGGACTGGAGCCGACACATCAATGGCGGACTGGTCCGAGCAGGTCGCAACGGCGGTCGACCGCAAGCGGCTCGACGCGCTCGCCGAAGACGCTCACGAAGCCGCCCGCCGGATTCACGCTGCATCCGCGCGTGTGCGCGAATCATCGACGACCGCGCGCGCATGTACGCGGACGAGCTGCCGCTCGACTGGGGCGCCGCGGAGACCATGGCCTACGCGACGTTGCTCACGGATGGCTACGACATCCGCCTGACCGGCCAGGACACGGCGCGCGGCACATTCTTCCATCGCCATTCGGTGCTGCACGACCAGGCGACCGGCAAGATCGACATCCCGCTCGCGCGCGTCGCCAAGGACAAGGTGCGGTTCCGCGTCATCGATTCGACGCTGTCGGAGGAGGCGGTGCTCGGCTTCGAGTACGGCTACTCGACCACCGATCCGTCGACGCTCGTCATCTGGGAAGGGCAGTTCGGCGACTTCGTCAACGGCGCGCAGGTCATCGTCGACCAGTTCATCACTTCGGGCGAGGCGAAATGGGGCCGGCTGTCGGGCATCACGCTGTTCCTGCCGCATGGCTATGAAGGGCAGGGGCCGGAGCACAGCTCGGCGCGGCTCGAGCGCTTCCTGCAGCTTTCCGCCGAGTTGAATCACCAGGTCTGCGTGCCGTCGACGCCGGCGCAGATGTTCCATATGCTGAGGCGGCAGATGGTGCGCGCGCTCCGGAAGCCGCTCATCGTGATGACGCCCAAGAGCCTGCTCCGCCACAAGCTGTCGGTGTCGACGATGGCGGACCTGACTGAAGGGCGCTTCCAGCCGGTGATCGACGAGGTCGATGCCGTCGATGCCGCCAAGGTCCGGCGTGTCGTATTCTGCAGCGGCAAGGTGTATTTCGACCTGCTCGAGCGGCGGCGGGCGGAGAAGAACTCGGAGGTCGCGTTGGTTCGCATCGAAGAGCTGTATCCGTTCCCGGCGGACGATTACCAGGCGGTCCTCGACCGCTATGCGAAGGCGCGGGAGATCGTCTGGTGCCAGGAAGAGCCGCAGAACCAGGGCGCCTGGTACCAGATCCGCCATCGCCTGCAGGCGCCGCTCGATGAGAAGCGGACGCTTCGTTATGCCGGCCGCGAGAGCGCCGCGGCGCCCGCGACAGGCATACACGCCATCCACCAGCGCGAGCAGGAAGCGCTCGTCGCGTCGGCACTGACCGGGAAGCCGTCATGACCATTGGAAGTCCGCGTTCCACAGCTGCCCGAGTCCGTCGCCGACGCGACGCTCGTCGCCTGGCACAAGAAAGTCGGCGAGACGGTCGCGCGCGACGAGAACCTCGCGGACCTCGAGACCGACAAGGTCGTGCTCGAAGTGCCGGCACCCGCATCGGGAGTGATCAAGTCGCTCGACAAGACGGCCGGCACGACCGTGACGAGCGGTGAGCTGCTGGCGGTCATCGAAGAGCAGGCGGCAGGCGCGCCGCGCCCAAGGCGCCCGCGAAGGCCGAGGCTGCCAAGCCGGCGGAAGCAAAGAAGTCTGCGCCGGCAGCCGAGCCGCGCCTGCGCCGAAAAAAGAGGAGGGCGCAGGCAAGCTTTCGCCGGCAGCGCGCCGCCTTGTTGAGGAGAACAAGCTGACTCCAGGCGAGATCGCCGGCAGCGGCCGCGACGGACGCATCAGCAAGAGCGACGTTGCGCATCACCTGGAGGCGGCTCCCGCGTCAACGGCGTCACAGCCGCGTCGGGCGGGCGTGTCGATCAGCGCGTGCCGATGTCGCGTCTCCGTGCGCGGATCGCGCAGCGCCTGGTCGAGGCGCAGGCGACGCAGGCGCTGCTCACGACCTTCAACGAGGTCGACATGCAGGCCCTGATGGCGCTGCGCGCGCGCTACAAGGAGCCGTTCGAGAAGCGCCATGGCGTGCGGCTCGGGTTCATGTCCTTCTTTGCAAAGGCCTGTGTCGAGGCGCTGCGCCGTTTCCCCGTCGTCAATGCCTCGGTCGAGGGCAGCGAAATCGTCTATCACGAGTACTACGACCTCGGCGTCGCGGTCTCGACGGACCGCGGCCTGATCGTCCCGGTGATGCGCGACGCGGACCGGATGGATTTCGCCTCGATCGAGAAGGCCGTGACCGGCTTCGCCGAGCGCGCGCGCGCCGGCACGATCACGATCGAGGAGCTGACCGGCGGGACGTTCTCGATCACCAATGGCGGCGTGTTCGGTTCGCTGATGTCGACGCCGATCGTCAATGCGCCGCAGAGCGCGATCCTCGGCATGCACAAGATCCAGGACCGGCCGGTGGTCGTCGACGGGCAGGTCGTGGTCCGGCCGATGATGTACGTCGCGCTCACCTATGATCACCGCATCATCGACGGCCGCGAGGCCGTGCAATTCCTGGTTGCCGTGAAGGAGTCGCTCGAAGACCCGTCGCGGCTCCTGTTGCAGGTTTGAGGACGCCCAATCATGTCTGACAGTTTCGACGTCATCGTCATCGGCGGCGGTCCCGCGGGCTATCCCGCGGCGATCCGCGCGGCCCAGAACAAGCTGAGCGTCGCCTGCATCGACGAGTGGAAGAACCGCGACGGCAGCTCCGCCTTTGGGGGTACCTGCCTCAACGCCGGATGCATTCCCTCGAAAGCGCTGCTGGAATCCACCGAGCTCTACCACCGCGCCCAGCACGAGTTCGCGGCCCACGGCGTCAAGATCGAAGGGCTCGGCTTCGACGTGTCCGCGATGCAGAAGCGCAAGGGCGGCATCGTCCGGCAGATGACGCAGGGCATCCTTGGGCTGTTCAAGGCGGCGGGCGTCACGCCGCTCGACGGGCCACGGACGGCTCCTGCCGGGCCGCAAGGTCGAGTTCACGGGCAGCGATGGCGCAAAGCGCACGCTGCAGGCGAAACACGTCGTAATCGCGTCCGGCTCGGAGCCGATGCCGCTTCGCGGTGTCGAGTTCGATGGCAAGCAGATCGTGGATTCATGGGGTGCGCTCGAGTTTCCCGAGGTGCCCAAGCGCCTTTGCGTGATCGGGGCGGGCGTCATCGGACTCGAGCTCGGCAGCGTGTGGCGCCGGCTCGGTGCCGAAACCGTGGTGCTGGAGGCGCTGGACCAGTTCCTGCCAATGGCGGATGGCGCTCTGGCGAAGGAAGCGCTGCGGCATTTCAAGAAGCTCGGCCTCGACATCCGCCTCGGCGCCAAGGTATCCGGCACGAAAGTGGGCAAGGACGGCGTCCAGGTCAGTTACACGGACGCTTCGGGCAGCCAGACCCTCGTCGTCGATCGCGTGATCGTCGCGATCGGGCGGCGGCCATTCACCAAGGATCTGCTGGCGGACGGCACCGGGGTCGTCCTCGACCCGCGTGGCTTCATCCAGGTCGATGATCACTGCCGCACGGGTGCGGCTGACGTCTGGGCGGTCGGCGACTGCGTGCGCGGGCCGATGCTGGCGCACAAGGGCAAGGAAGAGGGCGTCGCGGTCGCGGACCGGATCGCGGGCCTCTACGGGGAAGTGAACTACAAGGTCATTCCCTCGGTGATCTACACGGCGCCCGAGATCGCCTGGGTCGGGCAGACCGAGGAGCAGGCGAAGGCCGCGGGTCGCAGCTGCAAGATCGGCAGCTTTCCCTTCGCCGCGAGCGGTCGTGCGAAGGCGATGGAAGGCGGCGCTGGCTTCTGCAAGGTCGTCGCGGACGCCGGCAGCGACGAGATCCTCGGCATCCACATCATCGGGCCGATGGCGGGCGAGCTGATCGCCGAAGCCGTGCTCGCAATGGAGTACTCCGCGAGCAGCGAAGACCTGCAGCGCACGATCCATGCCCACCCGACGCTGTCGGAGGCCGTGCACGAAGCCGCGCTCGCCGCCGACAAGCGGGCGATCGACATTCCGAATCGCTGAGGCACGCAGGAGGGACAGTCCCCTTTAGCGAAAGGCGGTCACAGTGACGCTGCTGCTGAAGGTGACAGTCCCCTGCGTCCGGCGGCGGGCGCTGATGATGCCGGGCATCGCGGAGAGGCGGGAGAGGAGGCGGGTCAGCTCTTCGAGCCCCCCGACGGCGACACGCAGCGACAGGTCCGCGCTTCCCTGCGCCGCATCGCCCTGCGACGCGAGCCGCTCGATGTTGATCTTTTCCTCCGCCACCATCGTCGTGATGTCGCGCAGGAGCCCGCGCCGGTCCATGGCGTGGACGACGATCTCGACGGGATAGCGCCGGCCGGCACGCTTTCCCCAGTCCACCTGAAGCAGTCGTTGCGGCGCTCGTGCGGCAAGGCGCGCGAGATTGCGGCAACTGGCTCGATGTAGCGTGATGCCGCGGCCCGACCGTCACATATCCCGTGATGGGTTCCGGAGGCACTGGATTGCAGCAGCGCGCGTGCGTCGACAACAGGTCGCCCACGCCCTCGACTTCCACTGCCGCCGGCTGCTCGCGACGCATCCTGCCGATCGGAGGCAGGTCCGCTGCGGGTGGGCTCTTGCCCCGCGCGCGCCGCTCGATCGCGCCCGCCACCTGCGAAAGGCTGAGCTCGCCAGAGCCGATGGCAAGGTGCAGCGCATCCGCGCTGGGCAAGCCGAACTCGCCGATCAGGTCCGAGGTCAGCGCATGGTCGGCGCCGAGCCGCGCGAGCTCGCGCTCGAACATCTCGCGGCCCTCGCGGCGGTTCTCGCCCATGTCGCGCCGCTTGAACCAGGCGCGAACCTTGGCGCGGCTCCGCGGCGAGGCGAGGAAGCCCTCGCGCTCGATGAGCCAGTCGCGGCTCGGCTTCGCCTGCTTGCCCCCGATGATCTCGACCACCTCGCCGTTCGCGAGGCGGTGATTGAGCGGGACGATGTGGCCGTTGACGCGGGCGCCGCGGCAGCGATGGCCAAGCTCCGTGTGCACGTGGTACGCGAAATCGATCGGCGTCGCGCCGCTTGGCAGGTCGACGACCTCGCCCTTGGGCGTCAGCGCATAGACGCGGTCGTCAAACAGGTCCGCGCGCACGCGCGTCAGGAAGTCGCTGTCGCTCTCGGTTTCCGACGCGGGCGCCAGCAGCTCACGCAGCCATTCGATCTTGCGGTCATAGGCGGCGTTTCGCGTCGCGCCTTCCTTGTAGCGCCAATGGGCAGCGACGCCGAGCTCGGCATGCTCGTGCATGTCGCGTGTGCGTATCTGGATTTCCATTGGCACTGCCGAAGGCCCGAGCACAGCCGTGTGCAGGGAGCGGTAGAGATTGTCCTTCGGAGTCGCGATGTAGTCGTCGAACTCGCCGGGGACGTAGTGCCACCGGCCGTGCACGACGCCGAGCGCGGCGTAGCAGTCCTCGACCGATGCCGTGATGATGCGCACGGCCCGAACGTCGAAGACTTGCTCGAAGGCCAGGTTCTTGCGCTGCATCTTCCGCCAGATGCTGTAGATGTGCTTCGGCCGCCCGACGACTTCGGCGGCGATTCCGGCGCGCGAGAGTTCCTCGGTGATCTCCGAAATCACGGTCTCGATGTAGCTTCTCGCGGTCGACGCGCGACTCGTTGAGCCAGCCGGCGATGCGGCGGTATTCGGCAGGCTCCAGGTAACGGAAGGACAGGTCCTCGAGCTCCCACTTCAGCTGCCAGATGCCGAGCCGGTTCGCGAGCGGCGCATAGATCTCGCGGGTTTCCCAGGCGAGGTTCAGGCGCTCGGCCTCGTCGAGTTCGCGGGCGCGGCGCATGCGGCGCAGCTGCTCGGCAAGACGCACCAGCACGAGCCGCGGGTCGGTGACGACCGCGAGCAGCATGCGGCGCAGCCCGTCCGCCTGGCCCGCCGAGAGTCCGCGACCGGGCGTCCATTGTGCGATCGGCGCGAAATTCCCCGAGACGCTGCAGTTCCTCGGCAAGGACCGTTGCGGGCCCGCCGAACGTGGCGACGGCCTCGGCGCGGGTCAGGAGGCCGCGCGCCAGCAGCGGCTGCAGCAGCGCGCCCGCGATGATTTCGCGCTCGGCATCGAGCGCGCCGATGATCGCCGCGGTCTCATCGCCTTGCTGTCGCGCCGCCGCCCAGCCGTCGGCCGCCGTCGCCCGGGCATCGAGCGCAGCGCGTAAATCATCCAGCACGGCCGCTCCGGCGGCCGCTCCCGTGGTCGTCGTCTTCATGGCGAATGGCTATCATAACTCCCATGGTGCGCATCCTCGGCCTCGATCCCGGGTCGCGAATCACGGGTTACGGCGTCGTGGACGTCGACCGTCGGGCGTCCGCTATGTCGCGAGCGGCTGCATCCGCGTCGGCAGTGGCGCGATGGCAGGCCGGCTGCTGGAGATTCACCGCCACGTCACCGAGCTGGTCGACACGCTACGTGCCCGGCGAAATCGCGATCGAGCGGGTTTTCATGCACCGGAACCCCGACAGCGCCCTGAAGCTCGGCCAGGCGCGCGGCGCGGCGCTCTGCGGCGCCTGCCACGCCGGCGCACCGGTCTTCGAGTACGCACCACGCGCGGTCAAGCTGACGGTGACCGGCACGGGCGGCGCCGAGAAGGCGCAGGTCATGCACATGATCAAGGCGCTGCTGGCATTGCAGGGACGCGTGAGCGCAGATGCCGCCGACGCGCTCGCGATCGCGGTCTGCCATGCCCAGCACCGCAATGGTGCGGCATCCGCCGAACCGGGACCGGCGGGTGATCGGCCACCTGCGCGGCCGGCTGGTGCGCAAGGCGCCCCCGGCGCTGATCGTCGACGTCAACGGCGTCGGCTACGAGCTCGAGGCGCCGATGTCGACTTTCTATCGCCTGCCGGAGATCGGCAAGCGAGGTCGAGCTGCACACGCACCTCGTCGTGCGCGAGGACGCGCATCTGCTTTACGGCTTCGCGACCGAGGACGAGCGCCGCCTGTTCCGGGACCTGCTGCGCGTCACCGGCATCGGCCCGAAGATCGGCCTCGCGCTGCTCTCGGGTATCGACGTCGACACCTTCATGCGCTGCGTCGAGGCGCAGGATGTCGAGGCGCTGACGCGCATTCCCGGCATCGGCCGCAAGACCGCGGAGCGCCTGCTCATCGAGATGCGCGACCGCATCCGCGCGCTCGGGCAGTTACCCTCGTCATCGCCCGAACTCGGCGCGACGGCGGGCGCGCGAGCCGAGGCTTATGCCGCGCTCGTCGCGCTCGGTTACCGGCCCGTCGAGGTGAACCGCCTGCTGCAGGGCGTGGAGCAGGAGGGCGCCGGCACCGAGGAGCTCATTCGCCGCGCATTGCAGGCGGCGGCCCGGTAGGATTCGAGCCGGATGATCGAGCAGGACCGGGTCACGACGGCGATTGCGACGCGCGAGGACGAGGAGATTCGCGCGCAGCGTGCGTCCGCGCCGGCTCGCCGAGTACATCGGCCAGGCCGCGGTCAAGCAGCAGATGAGCATCTTCATCGAGGCGGCCCGGCGCCGGAACGAGGCGCTCGATCACGTGCTGATCTTCGGGCCGCCCGGGCTCGGCAAGACGACGCTCGCGCACATCGTCGCGCACGAGCTCGGCGTCAACCTGCGGCAGACCTCCGGGCCCGTGCTCGAGCGTGCCGGGCGACCTCGCGGCGATCCTGACCAACCTGCAGCCGCGCGACGTGCTGTTCGTCGACGAGATTCACCGCCTGAGCCCGGTCGTCGAGGAAATCCTCTACCCGGCGCTCGAGGATTTCCAGCTCGACATCATGATCGGCGAGGGGCCGGCCGCGCGCTCGATCAAGCTCGACCTGCCGCCATTCACGCTGGTCGGCGCGACGACGCGCGCGGGCCTCCTGACCTCGCCGCTGCGCGACCGCTTCGGCATCGTGCAGCGCCTCGACTTCTACGCGCGCGACGAGCTGCGCCAGATCGTGCTGCGCGCCGCCGGCATCCTCGGGCTGCGCATCGACGACGCGGGCGCGACCAGCCTCGCGCAGCGCTCGCGCGGCACGCCGCGGATCGCCAACCGGCTGCTGCGGCGCGTGCGCGACTACGCCGAGGTGAAGGCGGCAGGGCACATCGACGCCGCAGTCGCACGGAATGCGCTCGACCTCCTGGAAGTGGATCTCGAAGGCTTCGACGTGCTCGACCGGCGATTCCTCCTGACGGTGATCGAGAAGTTTTCCGGCGGGCCGGTCGGCATCGACAGCCTGGCGGCAACGCTCGGCGAGGAGCGCGACACGCTCGAGGACGTCGTCGAGCCCTTCCTGATCCAGCAGGGCTTCCTCGTGCGCTCGGCACGCGGTCGCGTTGCGACGCCGGCTGCGTGGCGGCATTTCGGCCACGAGCCGCCGCAGGCCGATGCCGGCGGCGGCAGCCTGCCGCTGTTTCGCGGATAGGACGCGGAACTTGGGAATCTTCACGTTCCCGGTGCGGGTCTACTGGGAAGACACCGACGCCGGCGGAGTCGTCTACTACGCGAATTACCTGCGGTTTCTCGAGCGCGCGCGCAGCGAATGGCTGCGCGCGCTCGGCATCGACCAGGCGCGCGATGCTGCGCGACGAACGCCTGCAGTTCGTCGTGGTCGAAGCGAACATCCGTTACCATCGGCCGGCACGCTTCGACGACGAGCTCCTGGTGTCGGTGACGCTCGACGAGCTTCGCGGCGCTTCGATCGTCATGGCGCAGGAAATCCGGCGCGGGCCGGGCGAGCGGTGAACTCCTGGTCAGCGCGACCGATTCGCGCCGCCTGCCTCGCGTCCGACAGCCTGCAGGCCGAGGCCGTTGCCCAAGGCCCTCGCCGCGCAATTCTGAAGGAATCGCACTTGAACCCGAACGACCCGCACTCGGTACTGTCGCTGATCCTCAACGCCGGGCCGGTCGTCAAGGTCATCATCGCGATGCTGCTGCTCGCCTCGCTCGCGTCCTGGTCCATCATCTTCCGCAAGCGGCGCCTGGTGTCGCAGGCCGAGAGCGAGGCCAACCGCTTCGAGGGCACGTTCTGGTCCGGCGGCGACCTCGGCAAGCTCTATCGCGCGATCGGCACGCGCAACAAGCCGCCGGTCGGCATGGAGAGCATCTTCGAGGCCGGCTTCGGCGAGTTCACGCGCCTGCGCGGCCAGTCGGTGCCTGCCGCCGAGCTGCTCGAGGGCGTGCGGCGAGCCATGCGCGTCGCGCAGCTTGCGCGAGATCGACCGCCTCGAGGCGAGCCTCGCGACGCTTGCGACGGTGGGCTCGACCAGCCCCTATGTCGGCCTGTTCGGCACGGTCTGGGGAATCATGGGCGCCTTCCAGGGCCTCGGAAACGCGCAGCAGGCGACGCTTGCGATGGTCGCGCCCGGCATCGCGGAGGCGCTGATCGCGACGGCCGCGGGCCTCTTCGCAGCAATTCCGGCGGTCGTCGCCTACAACCGCTATGCCGACAAGATGAGCCGGCTCGAGCTGCGCTACGACGCCTTCATGGACGAGTTCTCGACGCTGCTGCAGCGCCACGCGGCGTCGGGCGGGCCTGAGATGCCGGCCATCAAGAAACGTCGCCGGCGGCTGATGGGCGAGATCAACGTCGTGCCCTACATCGACGTGATGCTCGTGCTGCTCATCATCTTCATGATCACCGCGCCGCTGCTCACGCAGGGCGTGCAGGTCGAGCTGCCGGATGCGGACGCGAAGCCCATCGACCCGGAGCTGCTGAAGGATCGCGAGCCGCTGGTGCTGTCGGTGGATCGCGACGGCCGCTACTTACCTCAATGTCGGCGGCGACGAGGATAGTCCCGTCGGCGAGGCCGAAGTCGCGCGCCGGGCGGCGAGCCGTGCATCGGACGCGACCCGGCGACGCCCGTGCTCGTGAAGGCCGACGAGCGCGTGCCCTACGGCAGCGTGGTGCGCGGCATGGTGATCCTGCAGCAGGCCGGCGCGAACAAGATCGGGTTCCTGACCGATCCGAAGGCGGTCCGCGCGCTCGAGGAACTCGAGCGCAGGCGATGAGCGAGACGCTGCGCGCGACCCATCGCACCCATCGGCTGGTCGATCGCGCTGCATGCGGTGCTCGCGGGGCTGCTGATCTTCGGCCTGAGCCTGCCGAAGCGGGAACCGGAGCACGTCGTCTTGCCGATCGACGCCGTGGTCGTCGACGACGCGGTGCTGCAGGCCGCGGGCCAGCAACGCGCGACGACGAAGGGCGAGTCGAGGAAGACGCGCCAGGAACGCGAGGAAGCAGCAGGCCGAGGACACGGCGGCTGGAAGAGGAACGGCAGCAGAAACAGCAGGAAGCAGGAACGGGTTGCCGAGCAGGAGCGGCCTCGAAGCCGAGCAGAAGGCTCGCGCGGAGGCGGACGCGAAACAGAAGGCGGAAGACGCGGCGAAGCGCAAGGCGGAACAGGAGGCGAAGGCAAAGGCCGCGGCCGAAAAGAAGCGCGCAGACCAGGAACAGCGCGAGCGCGACGCAACGCGAAGCGGACCTGCGAGCCCGCCTGGCGGAGGAGGAAACCCGAACCAGCGCGGGCTTCCAGAGTCTCAAGGCGAGCTATGTGCGCGCGATCCAGGCGCATGTCGAGCAGCGGTGGTACGAGCCGCCGGGCATTGCACAGGGGCTGAGTTGTACGATCTACGTTACGCAGATACCGGGAGGCGAGGTGGTCGGCATGCGATTCGGGACCTGCAACGGCGGCGCCGCCGTGCGCCAGTCGATCGAGACCGCGGTCCGGAACGCCTCGCCGCTGCCGGCACCGCCCGAGCCTGCGCTCTTCGAGCGCGAGGTCAAGCTCGTCTTCACGCCCAAGGAGTCCCGCCGTTGAAGATTCCGTCGCGCCTCGCTCGTCTCTCGTCGACTCTCGGCTTGCCGGTCAGCCCGGCGGGCGCCCAGCTGACCGTCCAGATCCTGAAGGGCATGGCGGAGTCCGTGCCGATCGCGATCGTTCCGCTCGCCTGGGACGGCGCAGGCGACGCCACCCTACGACATCGCAGCCACGGTCCAGGCAGACCTCGAGCGCAGCGGCCGCTTCCGCCCGCTGCCGCGCGCGCAGCTCGTCGAACAGCCCCATGCCGCGAGCGAAGTGGACGTCGCCGACTGGCGCATGCTGAAGGTCGACTACGTGCTGGTCGGCCAGCCTGTCGCCGCGATGCCCGACGGACGCTACGAGGTGCGCTATGAGCTCGTGTCGGTCGCGAACGGCGAGCGGCTCCTCGGCACCGCGGTGCCGGTGGATCCGAAGGCGCTGAAGCGCGCGAGCCATCGCGTTTCCGACGCCGTCTACGAGAAGCATCCTCGGCGTGCGCGGCGCATTCGCGACGCGCATCGCCTACGTCGCGGTCGAAGGGCCGGTGAACCAAGCGCAGCTACCGCCTCATCGTCTCGGATGCCGACGGCGCCAACGAGCGCGTCGTGTTCGGCTCTCCCGACCCGATCATGTCGCCGGCCTGGTCGCCCGACGGCCGCTCGATCGCCTATGTGTCATTCCACAGCGGGCTGTCGGCGGTCTACGTCCAGACCCTTGCGACCGGGCGCGCAGGTGCAGGTCTCGGCCAAGTCCGGCATCAACGGCGCGCCCGGCGTTCTCGCCGGACGGCGTCGCAGCTCGCGCTCGCGCTGTCGCGCCGCGACGGCAACGTCGACGTCTACGTGCTGACGCTCGGCGCCGCAGGACCTCAAGCGCGTTACCGACGATCCTCGCGATCGATACCGAGCCGGCCTGGGCGCCGGACGGGCGCTCGCTCTACTTCACGTCGGATCGCGCCGGCGCGCCGCAGGTGTACCAGCGTCGGGACTCGAGCCCGGCGCGCGCGCGCGCCGCGTGACCTTCGAGGGCAGCTACAACGCGCGCCCGCGCCTGTCGCCGGACGGGCGCCAGCTTGCGGTCGTCACGCTCGACCGCGGGGCCTACCGGATCGCCATCGTCGACGCCAAGCAGGGCGGACTGCAGGTGCTGAGCGGCGGCCAGCACGACGAGTCGCCCTCGATTCGCGCCGAACGGCGCCGACATCCTGTACACCAGCCGCGTCGGCGGGCGCGACACGCTCGCGATCGTCTCGAGCGACGGCCGGATCCAGCAGCAGGTTGCGTCGAGCGCGGGCGAGCTGCGCGAGGCCGCCTGGTCGCCGTTCCTGAACTAGCGTGGCGTGCCACGCACCGCGCTGTGTTAGAAGGACGCGGCACAATGCCACCGGGTTTCGTCGAACCGAAGGAGTCCGAGCGATGCGATTCGCTGCCTGTCCTTGCGATCGTGATTGGCGTCCTGATGCTGGCCGGCTGCGGCAAGAAGCCGACGACCGTACCCGATGGCGCCGGATCCACGGCGACCGGGGAAAGTGAAACGCGGCGACGGCCGCGGGCGAGGGGCAGGTCGGCGAGGGCCGCGACCTGCCCGGGCGCCTCCGGCGCCGCGGGCGGCGGGCCCGCGGGCGTCGCCAACGTCATCTACTTCGACTTCGACCGCAGCGACATCCGCCCGGAGTACGCGTCGCTCATCAATTCGCACGCGAAGTACCTCGCCGGCTCGAGCGGCATCAAGATCCGCGTCGAAGGCCACACCGACGAGCGCGGCTCGCGCGAATACAACATCGCGCTCGCCGAACGCCGCGCCCAGGCCGTGCGCCGCGCCCTGATGCTGCAGGGCGCGGGCGATGCCCAGCTCACGACCGTGAGCTACGGCGAGGAGCGCCCGGCAACGGCAGGCAGCGACGAGTCGGCCTATGAGAAGAATCGCCGCGTCGAGCTCGTCTACGGGCGCTGAGGGCCGCGATGCGCGCGGCTAGCTGCATGCGGTCGGCCTGCCTGCTCGCGGCATTCGCAGCGTCGGTGGCCGCTTGCGCAGTCGAAGGGCGAGCGGCTCGACCTGCTCGAGTCCCGCATGGAATGCGGTGGAACGCCAGCTGGCGAACCAGGGCCTGCTCGAGATGTCCCGGCAGATCGAGCTCCTGACCGAAGAGCTGCGCACGCTCCGCGGCGAGATTCGAGCAGCTGCAGCACGAGCTCGAGCGCGCGCGGACCCAGCAGCGTGACCAGTACGTCGACCTCGACACGCGCCTGCGCGCGGCCGAAGCCGCGCTGACGGCCACCCAGCCCGTCACGGCCGCCGGCAGCCCGGAAGCGGAGTACCAGGCCGCCTTCAACCTGCTGAAGGACGGCAAGTACGACGAGGCGGCGGCGGCGCTGCGCGACTTCCAGGCGCGCAATCCGCAGCACGAGCTCGCGCCGAACGCGCTGTACTGGCTCGGCGAGGCGCACTACGTGCGCCGCGACTTCCCGGCGGCGCTGGCCGCATTCGAAGGGCCTGCTTCGCGACTACCCGGACACGCGCAAGTCGCCCGACGCGCTGCTGAAGGCGGGCTACTGCCAGATCGAATTGAAGCAGGACGGCCCGGCGCGCACGACGCTCGGCCGCGTGGTGCAGGAATATCCGGACTCCGCAGGCCGCCGCCGAGGCGAAGGCCCGCCTCGAGCGCATCGGCGCGCAAGGCGGCTGAGGAGGCACATGTCCGCCGAGTTCTCGGCCGTCCCCGCGGCGGCGCGGCTTCGCATCACGGAGACGTTCCTGTCGCTCCAGGGCGAGGCGAATGCCGTCGGCTGGCCGACGTTCTTCATCCGTCTGACCGGCTGCCCGCTGCGCTGCCGGTATTGCGACACGGCCTACGCGTTCCACGGCGGCGAATGGCGGACGGTGGCGCGGCTCGTGGACGAGGCGCGCGAATCGCGCGCGCGACACGTCTGCGTCACCGGCGGCGAGCCGCTCGCGCAGCGGCAATGCACGACGCTCCTGACGGTACTCTGCGAAGCCGGGTTCGAGGTGTCGCTCGAGACGAGCGGCGCCATCGATGCGAGCGGCGTGGACCCGCGCGTCGCGCGCGTCATCGACATCAAGACGCCGGGCTCGGGTGAAGCGCAGCGCAACCTCGACCTCGCCGTGCACGGCCTGCGCAAGGACGACCAGCTCAAGTTCGTGATCTGCGACCGCGCGGACTACGAGTGGAGCCGCGACGCGGGTCCAGCATGGAGCGGCTCGACGACCGCTGCCAGGTGCTGTTTTCGCCGAGCTACCAGCAGCTTGCGGCCGGGCCAGCTCGCGAACTGGATCCTCGCGGACCGGCTGCCGGTCCGCTTCCAGGTCCAGCTTCACAAGGTGCTCTGGGGTGATGTCCCCGGCCGCTGAACCCGAGCCGTCGTCCGGCACGCCGGCAGTCGTGCTCGTCTCCGGCGGGCTCGACTCGGCGACCACGCTCGCGATCGCCCGCGCGCGCGGCCATCGCTGCCATGCGCTTTCATTCGACTACGGGCAGCGCCACGCCGTCGAGCTCGACGCCGCGCGCCGGGTGGCGACGGCGCTCGGCGCCGTCGAGCATCGCGTGCTCGCGATGCCGATCGGGCAGTTCGGCCACTCGGCGCTGACCGATCCTGCGATTGCCGTGCCGGAGACGCCGACCGACGGCATCCCGGTCACATACGTGCCCGCGCGCAACACCGATCTTCCTCGCCTGCGCGCTCGGCTACGCCGAAGTCATTGGCGCGCAGCACATCTACATCGGCGTGAATGCGGTGGACTACTCGGGCTATCCCGATTGCCGCCCGGCATTCATCCGCGCGTTCGAGTACCTCGCGAATCTCGCGACCCGTGCGGCGGTCGAAGGGCGGCTCGTCAGCATCCACGCGCCGCTGATCGAGCTGTCCAAGGCGGACATCATCCGGCGCGGCCTGGCGCTCGGCGTCGACTACGCGATGACGGTGTCCTGCTACCAGCCGGATGCCGAAGGCCGCGCCTGCGGCCGCTGCGACAGTTGCCGGCTGCGGCGCGAGGGATTTCGGGAAGCCGGCGTAGCCGATCCGACGCGTTACAGATGAAGGCGTGCAGGCGGTCAGGTATCATTCGCGCCCCTGACGCGGGCCGTTAGCTCAGTGGTAGAGCATCTGGCTTTTAACCAGTTGGTCGATGGTTCGATCCCACCACGGCCCACCAATTTCGGCCTGCGACCGGAGGTCACGGATGACTCAGAATCGCACCGTCATCGCCCAGTTCTGCGACGACGTCCGGCAGGAGATCGGCAACAAGTTCTCGCTGATGGGTTGCTACGGCACGGATCTCTACGTGCCGTCGTTTCCGATCACGCTGCCGAAGCTCTGCGTCTTCGTGAACGCACGAACGCCGCGCGAGAATCCCTTCCAGCAGCTGACCCTGCGGCTGGTCAAGGGGGACGAGGTGCTGTCCGAGCTGGTCGCAAACCCGGAGAAGCTGGATGCCGGCGACGCAGCGCCCGACTGGGCTCGCTGGCTCTCGATGACCGGCATCCTGGCCGTCACGCCCTTCCATGCGACAGGGCCCTGCCGGCTGCGGGTCGTGGCCGAGACGGAGTCCGGGATCGTCGAGAGCGGCCAGTTCCTGGTCGAGCAAGATGCGCTGACGCGCGGGCTAGTCGCACCGATCTAGCAGCAGCGATTGACCTGCGCCCAGCGACGGTCGAGCTCCGCCCGGTAGAACGCATCGCGGTCGAGCGGCGTTCCGCCGGGATGGCGGAGGCGCGCAGTGCTCGGCGTAGCGTTCGTAGGCATCGTCGCCCGTGAGCGCACGCAGGCCCGACCAGATCCGGCGCCAGCGCCTTGCGAGCGCGTTCATGTGAGCTGCGTCGCCACGTAGGGCGCCTCCGTGCTGCGGGCCGGCCGCCGGCCGGAAAGGTGCTGGCCAGCAGCCCCGCGCCATGTCGATGACGATGGTCCAGACGACGATCAGCAGAACCACCGTCAGCCAGCCGTCGAGCTGCTGGTTGAAGATGAGCTTCGGCGCCACGGCGGCGCGCTCCGGTGGCAGGGCGCCCGCTGCGAGCTTCTCCGCCATGTCCTGCGCCGCCGCGAAGAATCCGATCCGCGCATCGTCGCTGAAGATCTTCTGCCAGGCCGCGACTGTCGTGACCGTCACGAGCCAGGCGAGCGGAAGTGCCCGGCACCCAGGCATGACGCAGGCGGCCGGACTTCACGAAGATCGCCGTCACGACCGCAAGTGCGATTGCCGCCAGCATCTGGTTCGCCATGCCGAACAGCGGCCAGAGGATGTTGATGCCGCCATTCGGATCGATGACGCCGATGTAGAGGAAATATCCCCATCCGAGCACGACGAGCATGCTCGCCGCCCAGGCCGATGGATACCACGAGGTCCGCCCGAGCGGCGCCCAGAGGGTGCCGAGTGCGTCCTGCATGATGAATCGGCCGACGCGCGTGCCGGCATCGAGCACGGTCAGGATGAAGACCGCCTCGAACATGATCGCGAAGTGGTACCAGATCGCGAACAAGCCCGTCGCCGAATGCCGAACCGAAGATGTGCGCCATGCCGACCGCGAGCGACGGCGCACCGCCAGTGCGGCCGTAGAGCGTCGTCTCGCCCATGCTGCGTGCGAGCTCCTGCATCTGCGCCGGGGTCCACGGGGAAGCCCCAGGCAGTGATCGTGGCCGTCGCGGTGACGGGATCGCTGCCGACGACGCCGGCGGCCGTGTTGATCGCAAAGTAGACGCCGGGGTCGAGCACGCAGGCCGCGATCAGCGCCATGATCGCGACGAAGGACTCGAGCGCCATCGAGCCGTAGCCCACCATGCGAACGTCGGTCTCGCGCGCGATCAGCTTCGGCGTCGTGCCCGAAGATACCAGCGCGTGGAAGCCCGATATCGCGCCGCAGGCGAGCGTGATGAACAGGAAGGGGAACAGCGTGCCGCTGAAGATCGGGCCCGTGCCGTCGATGAAGCGCGTCAGCGCCGGCATCCGGATGTCGGGCTGCAGCACGCAGATCGCGATGGCGAGCAGGAACACGACGCCGAGCTTGATGAAAGTCGACAGGTAGTCGCGCGGCGCCAGCAGGAGCCAGACCGGAAGGATCGCTGCCACGAGGCCATAGCCGATCACGAACCAGGCAAGCGTCACGCCGTCGAGGTCAAACCAGGCATGCAGGACCGGGTTCTGGTCGACCCAGCCGCCAGCCGCGACCGCGAGAAGCATCAGCACGACGCCGATGCCGGTCGCCTCGAGTACGCGGCCGGGCCGGAAGAAGCGAAGGTAGATGCCGACGAGCGAGCGCGATCGGGAATCGTCGCGAATACGGTCGACGTGGACCAGGCGCTGTGCGCCATCGCCTTGACCACGACGAGCGCGAGCACCGCCATCAGGATGATCATGATGAAGAGCGTGCCGAGCATCGCGGCCGAGGCGCCGAACGGGGCCGAGCTCGTCGCGGGCGAGTTGCGCGAGACTCTTGCCGTCGCGCCGCGTCGAACAGAAGAGCACGAGCATGTCCTGCACGCAGCCGGCCAGGACCGCGCCCACGAGCAGCCACAGGGTTCCCGGCAGGTAGCCGAACTGCGCCGCGAGTGTCGGTCCGATCAGCGGCCCGGCGCCGGCGATCGCCGCAAAGTGGTGGCCGAACACGATCGACCGGTGG
Source organism: uncultured Gammaproteobacteria bacterium (assembly GCA_963706895.1). GTDB lineage: Bacteria > Pseudomonadota > Gammaproteobacteria > Steroidobacterales > Steroidobacteraceae > SCUD01. The sequence goes on from CAVPNV010000007.1 coordinate 198,961, forward strand.
GTCGGCATGAAGTCGCGGCCATTGTCGAGGCGTTCGGCGGGCGTCGCGCGGGTCGGATCGAGCGCGAGCACGCGTGTCGCGATCCAGCCGCTGTAGAACCGGTAACCGATGAGGTAGACGGACACCGCGGCGACCACGAACCACATGCGCATTGATGCTTTCCCCGCGGTTCAGCGCGATTCCGCCAAAGGCCGCCGCGCCGGCAACTGCGACCGCGATCCAGGTGGCGCCGCGAATCAGCGGTGGGGTCGACATCGGTACATGCCTCCGTAAGCCGCGTCACGATAATCGGGGGAGCCGAGCCGCGACAAGTGCGGCCGCAGCGGCATCAGAACTGGGGCCGGCGATCCGGATCCTGCAGTGCGCGCGCCAGGAAGCGGCGGATTGCGGGTAGCGCATCGTCCGCAGGCATGAGCTTCTGCTGCTCCATGAGGCGCGCCATGTCCCGGATCGTGCGCTCGCCGTCGATCATGGCAAGCAGGAAAGCGTAGACGCGCGTGGACAGCGCCTGCGCGCGGAACTCCGGCAGGGCCGGCACGGGCAGGTCCGTGCGGCGTATCCAGTCCGGCAATTCGCGGCCCGCGGCCGGCGCAGCCACGTCCCGCTCCTTGCGCGCGCAGAACGTGATGACGGACTCCTGCCGCGCGTGGCGGCTGGCGGGCGAGGAGAGATACGGCTGCACTTTTTCGTTCGCCTGCGGACGCGCGAATCCGCATTGCGGCAGCAGCTCGAGCAATTCCTCCAGGCTCAGGGCGTCGGCGGGTGCTGCGTCTGCGAACGCAAGCGAGCCGTGATTCACCCAGAGTCCGCCCGGCTGCGAGCATCGCGTTGATCCGGGGCAGCAATCGCGCGACGGGCTCGCCTGCCACGTCGATGAACCACGGCGTCAGCACCAGGTCGAAGCGGCCCGGGATGAAAGGCGGCGAACTTGCGTCCGCAAGGACGAGCTCGAATCCGGCGGCCGGCAGGTTCCGGCGCTTCGTGCCTGCGGAGCACGGCATGATCCGCGATGCTTCGCGGAGCGATCGGGAATTCGTACAGTTCGAGCGGTGGCCCGGAGAGGATGCGGGAAGCTGCAAGCAGGAACAGCGGATTGAAGTCGAGCGCAGCGGTGAGTTGCGGCTTCAGCGCCTGGTGCAGGTCATAGGCCAGCCTGCCCGCGCCGGCACCGAGCACGAGCATGCGCTTCGATGCGCATGCCCTTTGGCAGGCATGCCATCACCGCTTCGAGGCTGGCGCGATTTTCCGCGTTCGCCCCAGCACCAGTCGCGATGGAGGTTCGGGTAGTAGGTGGAGAGGCCCTGGTTGACCGGCAGCTCCGTGCCGAGTGCGACATGCACGGCATGCGCTTCGCCGCGGCGATCGATGCCAATCGGCTGCATGAGCTCGCGCATGCGCCGTCCCTGGTCGTCGAGCGCGGCGGCCACGTGCTCGATGCGTACTCGGGCGGGGCTCGCCTGATCAAGGCCCTCGAGCGCCGATCGCTGTCGCGCGGCTTCTGCTGCGTAATGCGTCAGGAGGTGATGCAGGCGTCCGCGCCATTCGGTCAAGCGCAAGGCGTGGTTCGGGCATCAGCCAGGGAATGCCGCCGATCGACGGAAAATCGATGCGGCACGCGAGGCAGCTCGCGCCAGTCAATCGCGTACCACAGGCGGGGCAGGCGAGCAATTCAGCAAGACCCGCATTGATGCTCATGCGCGCATCATGCCGGAATGTCCGACCGGTGGTGACTGTGTGCGCCGCCGATTATCATCTGCGGATGCCAGGCATCGCATCCGATGAATTTCGCCTGATCGATCGCGCCGGTCCCGGACAAAGGGTCGTGCTGCGCGACGACGCGCAAGACCGCTCGAAGTTCGTCGTCATCAGCGGCTTTCGCGGTTCGCCGCTGCCGGACACGATTTCGGATCCGCGAGTCGAATCGCGTGACGGCCTCGAGTCGTGGCGAATGACTGCCAGCCAGGGAACCTTCGATTTCGAGGCGCGCGCCGTCGACGAGATCGAAGCGCGGCCTTCACTCTTCGAAAGCCTTCACAAGCCGTTCGCGCTGACGGTACGCGATCGATTCGCCGTGCGCTGCCTGCTCGCGCTCTTGAGACTTCCTGGCGGGGCAAGGCTGCTGCGGCGGCTGGCACGCGAGACGCAGCGCTTGAACCCCAACGATCTCATCTTCCAGGCCACGGTCGGCGTCATGCTGCTTGCGCTGGTCGCAGTAGGCTGTCGTCTGGGTGTATCGCCGCTGGCGCGCCTATCGCGCGCGGCGCCAGCTCGTGAAGTCATTCGAGGCGGTATCCGCCGCGGTACTGCGCGACGTGCTGATACCGGACGGCAGCGGCGGCCAGCTGCACATCGATTTCCTGCTGCTGACGAGCCGAGGACTCCTGGTCGTGGATTACCGCGACGTGGAGGGCGTCGTGTTCGGCGGGGAGCACATGCGCGAGTGGGCTGTCATGAACGGAAGCCAGCGTACGACGTTCCTGAACCCGCTCGAGCCCCTGTATGACCGCATTGCGGCCGTGCGCTCGCTTGCAGGCGAGGCGCCGGTCGACGGGCGCATCGTATTCACGAGCCGCTCCAAGTTTCCGAAGGGACGGCCGCCACGAGTGATGCGGCTCGACTTGCTGGAAGCGGAGTACCCCGTGCCAGTCGAAGGATCGGCCCATCCCGGAGAACGGTATCGTCCCGCCTGGGACCAGCTCGCCTCACAGGTCGAGCCAAGCCCGCTCGCACGCCACTAAGCGTCGCTTCTCGCGTAGTGGTCGGCGATCACCCGGGCGACGCAGGCAGTCAGCTTCTGCGCGCAATCGATGTGGAGGAACTCGTTCGGGGCCGTGTGCGTTCGCATGCGGGCCAAGGACTCCCGTCACGAGGAACTGCGTCTCCGGGAACCGTTCGCCCAGCATGCCGATGAACGGGATGCTGCCGCCCGTGCCGAGGTACATCGCATCCTTGCCGAAAGTCGCGCGGGAAGCCTCGTGCATGGAATTCTCGAGCCAGGGCGAGACGGGTGGCGCGTCCCAGCCCGGGAGGGACGAGCCCACGTCGAACTTCACTCGGACGCCGTAAGGCGGCTCGGCTTCCAGGCGCTTCTTGACCGCCCTGGCTGCTGCTTCGGCATCGGCGGTCGGCGGCAGGCGGAACGAAAGCTTGAACTCGATGCGCGGCAGCAGGACGTTTCCTGCATTTTCCATGGCGGGCAGGCCTGCCGCGCCGGTGACCGCGAGGGTCGGACGCCAGGTGTTGTTGAGCAGAAGCTCGACCGGTGAGTCGGAAAGCGCGCGCGCCCCCGGCACGAATGGCAGTTTTCCCGCGATCTTCGCACCGAGGACAGCCGCCGCCGCGCGCGCCTGGTCGATGCGCGCCGCCGGAATCGGAACGGTGAGTTCCTCGATCAGGAGATCGCCATTGACGTCGCTTTCCACGCGGGCGAGCAACGTGCGCGCAATGCGGAACACCGACGGAGCGATGCCGGTACCAGCGCCGGAATGAATGCCCTCGGTGAGCCCCTCGATGACGAGATCGCCGACCAGGTTTCCGCGCAGCGAAGTCGTGCACCAGAGCTGGTCATAGTTGCCGCACTCCGCGTCCAGGCAAACCACGAGAGTCGGTGACCCGATCCGGTCTGCAAGACGCTCGACATAGTGCGGCAAGTCGTAGCTGCCGCTTTCCTCACAGGCCTCGATCAGGACGACACAGCGCGCATGCGGGATCTTCTGCTCCTGCAGGAGACGGAGTGCGGTGAGGGATGAGAAAACGGCGTAGCCGTCGTCGGCGCCACCACGCCCATAGAGCTTCCCGTCGCGCAGCACCGGCTCCCATGGCGACAGGCCATCCGCCCAGCCGGTGAACTCCGGCTGCTTGTCCATGTGGCCATACAGGAGGACAGTATCCTTGCCGCTGCCGGGAATTTCGCAGAACAGCACGGGCGTCCGGCCAGGCGCGCGCACGATCTCGACCTTGAGTCCGGCGAGCGGCTGTTCGCGACACCAGGCCGCCATCAATTCGGCGGCGCGGTCCATGTAGCCGTGCGACTGCCATTCGGCATCGAACAAGGGCGACTTGTTGGGGATGCGGATGTACTCGGAAATCTTCGGGATGATCGAATCCTTGAAAATCTTCGCCGTGGTATCGAGCGCTCGCTTGAAGTCCATTATTAGTTCCTGATATCAGTGCCTTACGTCACCTAGTTAATCTGCGTTCTACCAGCATCGGGATCTCGCCCGGCGGCCCGGCCAGTGTAAGTCCGAAGAAGCGGCATGCGTTTGCCGTGGTCGACTCGGCGAGCGCGCGCGGTTCCTCGCCGCGACAGCGCGCCGTCTCCTCGAGAATGACCGGAAGCGTCGCGGGCTCGTTTCGACGGTGCGCGGGCTTCGGCTGCATCGTGCGGGGCAGCAGATAGGGCGCGTCCGTTTCCAGCATCAGCCGCTCGGCAGGAATGCGGGACGCGGCTTCGCGCAGGCCCTGGCCGCGCCGTTCGTCGCAGATCCAGCCGGTGACGCCGATCGACAGCCCGAGCGCCAGGCAGTCCTCGAGCTCCGCCGGTCCGCCAGTGAAGCAATGCAGCACGCCACGCGAAGCCGCCTCAGGATGCGCTCGAAGCATCGCCACGAAATCGGCGTGTGCATCGCGCTGGTGAAAAAAGAGGTGCCGGCCGAGTTGTTCGCCGAGGACGAGCTGCAGCTCGAACGCACGGCGCTGCTCCTCTGGCGGCGAGAAATTCCGGAAGTAGTCAAGCCCGCATTCGCCTGCCGCGACGACCATCGGGTCCGCCAGCAATTCGGCGAGCCGTCCCGAATCGCCGTCCTTCAGTGTCGTGGCATGATGCGGGTGCACGCCAGCGGTCGCACGAAGATGCCCGGCGTGGCGTCGGCACAAGGCGATTGCCTTTTCCGAATCGTCGAGCGTGCTGCCGGTCACGATCATCACCGCGACGCCGGCGGCGCGGCCGCGCTCGATAACCTGCTCCCGGTCGGCATCGAAGCTGTCGTGCGCGAGGTTCGCGCCGATGTCGACGAGGGTGTGTGGGGCCATCGGATAGCCCGCCGCCCGTCAGGCGGCGCGAAGCGCCGTCGTCACGGGTTGGCGCGCGGCCCGAAGCGCGGGCAGGAAACCGCCGATCATGCCGATCACGACGGCGATGATGAGCCCGTTCCTGACCAGCTCGGGTGTCACCGCGAAATTGAACACGATCTGCGTGAAGTTCGCGCCAAGCGTCGAGACCGCCATGTTGTTGAAAAGCAGGTATGCGAGCAGCGCGCCGATGAGGCCGCCCGAGGAGCGACAGGATCAGCGATTCGAGCATGACCGACACGACGACGGGCTGCGCCGCGAAAGCCGATTGCGCGCAGCGTCGCGATTTCCCGCGCGCGCGTACCGACCGCGGCGTACATCGTATTGAGCGCGGCGAAGATCGCGCCGAGCGCCATGATGAACGTGACGACGCCCGCGAGCGCCCCGATGGTCTGCCGGAACTGCTTGGTCTGCCCGCTGTAGTACTGCTGCTCCGACTCCACGTCGACGTTGAGGCGCGGGTCCGCGGTCAAGTGATCCTTCAATGCCGTGAGAGCCGCCCCATCGTCGAGCTGCAGGCGAACGGCGCTGTATCCCTGCCGGTTGAATGTCGACTGCGCGACCTCGACGTCGGCCCAGAACTCGCTCTCGTTCGCGTCCCCCGACTCGAACACGCCGACCACCGTCCAGTTCGAGCCGCGCATGCGCAGCGACTCGCCGAGCCCGGCGCCTTCGAACTGGCGTGTGACGCCCCGGCCTACGATCAGCTCGCGCAGTCCCGGACCGAAACTCCGGCCCTCGACGATCTTCAATTGCGGCCGCAGCGCGAACGCCGCCGGCTCGACGCCGCGGACCGTGATGTTCGACCCCGTCTTCTCGCCGGTCTTCAGCAGTTCTGCGATGACGACCATTTCGGCGGAGGCGAGCGGACGCCCGTCCGCGTCCTTGCCGGATCCCGGGCGCCTGCTTGATCAGCGTTCCCTGGTCGCGGCTGAGGCCGGAATTGAGCTCCGCCTGGGATCCGCCGCGCATCACGAGCGCGACATCGGCGCGGCCGGTGGCCTGCAAGCGTCGACTGGAAGCCCGCTGCCATCGCGAGCAATGCGGTGAAGACGGCCACGACGCCCGCGATTCCCACGACGATCACCAGCGACTGGCCGAGCCGCTCGCGGAATGCTCCGCAGCCCGACGGCCGTCATCGCCAGGATCTGCTTCAGCATGGCGCCTCGATCCTCCTAGCGACCGGCCAGCGCGTCGACGATGCTGAGCCGCGCTGCGCGCAGCGCCGGCAGCAGTCCCACGGCGAGGCTCAGCACGACGATGGCGACCGCGCCCGTGAGCCAGACCTGCAGGTCGACGGCCACAGGAAGATTGCCGCCGGTCGCATTGGTGATTGCGACGCCGAGCGGCGTCGCAATCGCAAGGCCGAGAAGCCCTCCGATGAGGCAGAAGAGCGGCCGCCTCGGCGATCACGAAGCCGAGGACGCTGCCGTCGCTGAAGCCGAGCGTCTTCAGGATGGCCAGTTCGGGTATGCGCTCGCGCACGCTCTGCGCGATCGTATTGCCGACGACGAGCAGCAGCGTGAAGAACACCGCGAACAGGATCCAGCGCACGATCAGGCCGATGTCGCCGATCTGCTTGAAGAAGCCGAGGTTGAAGTCCTTCTCGGTCTGGGTCTTGGTCTCGTCGGGGGAGTTCTCGAACATGCCGTCGATCGTCGCTGAAACCTCTGCTGCGCGGTCCGGGTCCGCGAGCCTGATGATGTACACGCCGGCGAGGCCGCGAGCCGAACTGGTTGGCCTCGTCGAAGTAGGCGAAATTGATCCAGCCGCCGTTCGTGCCGCGCTGCCATTCCTCGTCCTTGCCGTCGTAAATGCCGACGAGGTCGAAGGCCCAGGCCTTGCTGCCGTCCTTCTGCGGGAAGATGTTCGAACCGATCGGGATCTTTTGCCCGATCTTCCAGCCGTGCTGGTCGGCGAGGATGCGGCCGGCGATCATGCCGGTGCGCGTCTCCGCGAATGCCTTCCACTGGTCATCGGGCATCACGAGTTCGGGATAGACGTCGTGCAGCCGCGCGGGATCCGCCGCCTGGATGATGAGCTGCGTGTTCTCCTGCCATACGCCGCCAAACCACTGGCTCCACATGACGCGCTCGACGCCCGGCACGGACTCGATCTGCGGCAACAGGCGCATCGGCAGCGATGTCGTGAACGACACGCGCGCCTGCGTCACGAGCCGCGTCGCGCCGACGAAGTCGGCGCCGGCGGAGAACAGCACATTGACGGCCTGCAGCAGGCCGAACAGCAGGAAGGCCATGACGATCGACAGCAGCGTCAACACCGTGCGCGTCTTCCTGCGCCCGAGGTTCGCGATCACGAATCCGGTGCGGGTCATGGCGCGCTCAGCGCCGCGGCGGCCTGTTCGAGCAGCTGTCCCTTCTCGAGGTGCAGCGTGCGGCTCGCGAACTCGGCGGCCTTCGGGTCGTGCGTCACCATCACGACGGTCTTGCCGTGCTCGCGATTCAGTATCTGGAGCAGGCCGAGGATCTCGTCTGCGGTCTTGCGGTCAAGGTCGCCGGTCGGCTCGTCGCAGATGAGGAGGGCGGGATCGGATACCAGCGCGCGCGCAATCGCGACGCGTTGCTCCTGGCCGCCGGATAGCTCCTTCGGCTTGTGCCGGGCGCGATCCGCCAGGCCGACCACCTCGAGAACGACCGCGACAGATTTTCGCCGCTGCGCCGCCGAAAGATTCGTGAGCAGCAGCGGAAGCTCGACGTTGCGCTCGGCAGTCAGGACCGGCATCAGGTTGTAGAACTGGAACACGAAGCCGACGTTGCGGGCACGCCATTTCGCGAGCTGGCCGCCCGAGAGCTTGTCGATGCGCTCGCCGCCGACGTGGATCTCGCCAGTGGTCGGGCCGTCAAGGCCGCCGATCAGGTTGAGCAGCGTCGTCTTGCCGGAGCCCGATGGCCCCATCAGCGCCACGAAATCGCCCTTCGGAATGTCGATCGAGAGGCCGTGCAGCACCTCGACGGTCTGCTTTCCCCGGACATAGGATTTATGGACGTCACGCACACTGACCATCGCGTCACTCATCACCTTTCTCCCGCGCAACGACTGCGTCGCCATCCTTGAGTGTTTCCGGCGCCGTCGACGATCACGGTGTCGCCCACCGACACGCCGGCCTGGACCTGGCGGCTCTCGCCAAGCGATCCGCCGAGCGTCACTGCGCGCCTTTCGGCACGCCCGTCGCGCAGCAGGAACACGACGTCCTTGCCGCCATCCTGCCGAATCGCCCCGGCGGGGACCAGCACGCCGCGCGGTGGCGGGGGCGCATCGCCTGCCACCGGCTTCGACTCGAGGAACGCCACTCGCACGCCCATCTCCGGCACGATGCGCGCATCCTTGGTTCCGAGCGCGATCCGCACCTTGACCGTCGCCTTCGAGCGATCGGCGGTCGGGACGATCGCAATCACTTCGGCGGGAATGCGCCAGTCCGGATAGGCGTTGAGGACGGCCTCGACGCGCTGTCCGGGCTGCACGCGATTGATGTACGCCTCGCTGACGTCGACCTGGATCTCGAGCGAGTCCATGTCGACGATCGTGCCGATTCCCGTGCGGATGGATCCGCCACCCGCAGAGACCGGCGAGATCATCTCGCCGGGTTGCGCCGCCTTCACGGTCACGACGCCCGCAAACGGCGCGCGGACGACGGTGTTGTCGAGCTGGACCTGGGCGGCGTGCAAGGATTCCTGGGCGACCCTGACGGCGCTCTTCTGGCTGGAGGCCCGTGCCCGCGAGGCCTCGGCCTGCGTGCGTGCGGCGTCGAGTGCCGAGGCACTCGTCAGCTTCAGCTTCTCCAGGTCCTGCTGGCGCTGGTACTCACGTCCGGCATTGGCGCTCGATGCTTCGGCCTCGACCTGCTGCGCTTGCGCGGAAGCGACCTGCGCGCGCCGCAGCTCGACCTCCACGCGCGCCTCCGAATCGTCGAGCGTGGCGAGGATTTCACCGGCCTCGACGCGCTGGCCTTCCTCGATGCGCACTTCGCGGACCTTGCCGGTGATCTTGGCGGACACCGTGGCCTGGCGGCGGGCAGTGACATAGCCGGTCGCATCGAGTACCGAGGCACCGGCGCTCGATCGCCGGCATCGCGCGTGCGGCTTCGGCTGTCACTTCGATCGCATGGTCACGGTTGAAGTACCAAAGGGCTGCCCCGATCGCCAGGAGCGCAGCCACGCCAATGGCGATCCACAGGCCCAGCCGGAACGACGATGCGTTCTCCGGCGCATCGCGGTCGATGCGCAGTTCCTTAAGCAGTTCCGACTTGTTCAAGTGTTCTGTTCGGTGACGGGACCTTGGGGTCGCAGAGTCTGCCACAGACCCGGGTGTCGCCGCCGCCTTGACAAGGCTCAGTCGGCGCGCCAGCGGAATCCTGCGGCCGCAATGCCGAGGAACAGCGCAGTCATCGCCACGAGCCAGCCCAGCTCCGGCAGCACTTCGGCGAGCCCAGCGCCGTCCAGCATGACGGCACGCGCGGCGTCGAGCATCTGCGTGAGCGGAAGGACCTTGGCCGACTGCTGGAGCCACGCTGGCGCGCCCTCGAGCGAAAACCAGACGCCCGAGAGCAGCATCATCGGCCAGGACGCCAGGTTGATGGCGCCGTTTGCGAGCTCCTCGCTCGCAAAGCTCGCCGCCATCATGAATCCGAAAGCAATCATCGAGAGCGCCCCGACGATCGCGATCAGCAAGCAGCAGCAGGACGCTCCCTTCGTTCCGGAACGGAACGAAGAGCGCAAGCGCCCCGTAGATGAGCGCCGTCACGCTGATCGTCAGCAAGAGCCGCGAGAGGACCTGCGCAGCGCCAAATTCGAACGCAGTCACGGGAGTCGCCGACAGGCGCCGGAGGAATCCGCTCTTGCGATAACGCACGACGACGTAACCGACGCCGAACAGGCAGCTGAACATCATGTTCATGCCGAGGATCCCCGGGAGCAGCCAGTCGACGTAGCGGACTGCAGCGCCGCTGACAGGCTGGCGCGTCGCCTGGCCTCCGGCGGATTCGAGCAACAGCTTCTCTGCAAGGTAGCCCTTCGGGGAATCCTCATTGATCCAGTAGAGCGGCGCGGCTTCGCAGGTCGAGCAGGAGGTCCACCTGGTGCCTCTCGACCTTGCGCACGGTGTCATCGATGTCGAGCGGCGTCGATACGCACGAAATCGACGTAGCGCGTGCCGAGGAAAGGGTGCAGGCCTGCATCGAGCGCCGCATCCGGTGGCGCGACCACGTCGACCTTGAAGAGCGCGCGAGGTTGCCCGCCGAAGATGACCGCAAAAGCGATGACGAGGGCGAGCGGGAACAGGAAATTGAAGACGAGCGTCGAGCGATCGCGCAGGAACTCGAGGTTCCGCGCATGCCAGACGGCGAGGAGCCTGCGGACGTTCACGCCCGCAATTCCCGGCCCGTCAGCTCGAGAAAGAGGTCCTCGAGGTTGCGCGGCCTGATTCGAAGGTGCTTGAGCGACACGCCACGCTCCAGCAGGGCACGCAAGGCGCCCTCGACGTCCGGCGTCGAGATCTCGACTCGATCGTTCGCGGCCAGCACAGGCATCGGGAAATCCGCCGGCTCGCCGCGGAAATCCTCGCGTGGAAGCTCCAGGACGACGTCGTCGAAATGCTCCTTGAGGAGCCTGGAAGGCGAGCCCTCGGCGATGATCCGGCCGCGGTCCATGATCGCGACGACGTCGCAGAGGAAATACGCTTCTTCCATGTAGTGCGTGGTGAGGAGGACGGTCCGCCGCTCGGCCTTGATCGAGCGGATCAGGTCCCAGAAATTGTGCCGCGCCTGCGGGTCGAGGCCAGTCGTCGGCTCGTCGAGGAAGAGCACGCGCGGGTCGTTTGCAAGCGCGATTGCGAGCAGCAGCCGCTGCATCTGCCCGCCCGACAGCTTGCGGTTGTCCCGATCCGCGACCTGCTCGAGCGCGCAGGTCTGGATGAGCTCGTCGACGTCACGCCGGCGCGGATAGAGGCGGCTGAAGAGGCGAAGCGTCTCTCGCACGGTCAGGAAATCCTGCAGTGCCGTCTTCTGGAACTGGATTCCCGCTTCATCCCGGAAGCGCGCGCCGAGCGGCTCGCCGTGATAGAGGACTTCACCCGACGTCTGCTTCGTGACGCCTTCCATCATCTCGACGGTCGTCGTCTTGCCCGCGCCATTCGGCCCGAGAAGCCCGAAGCACTGGCCTTCCTCGATCGCGAATGAAACACCGTCCACGGCGCGCACGCCGGGATACTGTTTCACGAGGTCGCGGACTTCGAGCACGGGCGGCATGGCGGTTCGCATGCTATATGATTGCGCGCGTGACGCCGAACCCGTTTCCGCATCTCCTGGCGCCGCTCGATCTCGGGTTCACGACGCTGCCGAACCGGGTGCTGATGGGCTCGATGCACACCGGCCTCGAGGATCGCGCCGAGGACTACCCGAAGCTCGCGGAATATTTCGCGGAGCGCGCCCGCGGCGGCGTCGGGCTCATGGTCACCGGAGGCATCGCGCCAAATGCTGCGGGCTGGACCAAGCCGTTCGCCGGCACGCTGAGCGGCCGGCGGCACCTCGCCCGGCATCGCCTCGTCACGGACGCCGTGCACGCGGCCGGCGGGCGCATCTGCATGCAGATCCTGCATACCGGACGCTACGCCTATCATCCGCTTGCCGTTGCGCCGTCGCGACTCAAGGCGCCCATCTCCAGTTTCACACCGCGCGAACTTTCGGATCGCGGCGTCGAACGCCAGATATCGGCATTCGTCCGCTGTGCCGCGCTTGCGCAGCGAAGCCGGGTACGACGGCGTGGAGGTGATGGGCTCGGAAGGCTATTTCATCAACCAGTTCCTGGTCACGCGCACCAACCGCCGCGCGGACCGCTGGGGCGGAAGCTGGCAGAACCGCATGCGGCTGCCGCTCGAGATCGTGGCGCGAACACGCGCCGCGGTCGGCCGCGACTTCATCATCATCTATCGACTGTCGATGCTCGACCTCGTCGATGGCGGCTGCACCTGGGCGGAGGTCGTGGAACTGGCCCAGGCCGTCGAGCGTGCAGGCGCCACGATCATCAACACCGGCATCGGCTGGCACGAGGCCCGCATTCCGACCATCGCGACGATGGTCCCGCGCGCGGCTTTCACCTGGGTCACGCGCCGCCTTCGCGGGCGCGGTCTCGATTCCGCTCGTCACCAGCAACCGGATCAACGACCCCGCCGTCGCGGACCAGCGTCCTGGCCAGCGGCGACGCCGACCTCGTTTCGATGGCGCGCCCGCTGCTCGCCGACCCGGATTTCGTCGTCAAGGCGGCGAGCGGCCGCGCGGACGAGATCAATACCTGCATCGCCTGCAACCAGGCCTGCCTCGACCTCGTGTTCGAGAATGAAGTCGCGACCTGCCTCGTAAATCCTCGCGCGGGACGCGAGACGGAGCTCGTGTATCGCGCCGGTGGCACGGCCGAAGCGGATCGCCGTCGTCGGCGCGGGTCCCGCGGGCCTTGCCTGCGCGACGGTCGCGGGCAGGCGCGGCCATCGCGTGACTCTTTTCGACTCCGCCGACCGCATCGGCGGGCAGTTCAACATGGCAAAGGTCATCCCAGGCAAGGAGGAGTTCCACGAGACCCTGCGCTACTACGGCCGCCAGCTGGAGCTCGCAGGCGTGCGAGTCGTACTTGGCCACACGGCCGGTGCCGCAGAGCTGACGAGCGGTGAATTCGACGAGATCGTACTTGCTTCCGGCGTCCTGCCGCGCGTGCCGGCGATCCCGGGCCTCGAACATCCGAAAGTACTCAGCTTACATCGACGTGTTGTTGCATGGCCGGCCCGTCGGCGGTTCCGTTGCGATCGTCGGCGCGGGCGGCATCGGATTCGACGTCGCCGAGTTTCTGAGTCACGATGCCGCGCATGCACCCACGAGCCTCGACATACCCGGCATTCATGAATGAATGGGGCATCGACATGAGCCTCGAATCGCGTGGCGGACTCGTGCCGGCGACTCGCGCTCGGCTCGCCGCGCGAGATCTGGCTGCTGCAGCGCAAGCCAACGCCCCCGGGACGGGATCTCGGCAAGACAACCGGCTGGGTCCACCGGCTCGCGCTGAAGCGGCGCGGCGTGAAGATGATGGCCGGCGTCACCTACGAGCGAATCGACGACCGCGGCCTTGCGATCACGCAGGGCGGCGAAGCGCGCGCTGCTCGAGGTCGATCACGTGGTCATCTGCGCGGGGCAGGAACCGCGACGCGAGCTCGCCGCAGGCATCGAGGCCGCGGGCTTCAAGGTCCGGCTGATCGGCGGTTCGCATCTCGCCGCCGAGCTCGATGCCAGGCGCGCGATCGATGAAGGCTCGACGCCTGGCGGCCGCATTATGAGCACCAGGATGGGACATGAAGTGCAGCTCGGCCTCCTCGATGAAGCCGCGCCGCCGGACCATGCCTGGCGCGTGCGCGCGAGTGCGCGAGCCCGGCGGCTCGCCGTGCGCGTGCTTCCCGGAGGGCTGGTCGAAATCGTCGTGCCGCGCGGAACTCGCCCGCGCATGGTCGAGCAGTTCGTGTCCAGGCACCGGCGCTGGATCGAGCGTGCCCTCGACCTGTACCGGCCTGCGGGGACCGCAGGCGTCCAATGTGTTGCCAGAGCAGCGTCAATTTTCCGGCGATCGGCCGGAATTATCCGGTTAGCTACGCCGAGAGCGCGGGACCGCCACGGATCCGGGGCGAAGGCGGAACGATCCGGCTCGCGGGCCCGCTCGACCGGCCGGTGCTTCTGCGCCATGCGTTGCAACGCTTCACCGATGAGCGAAGCCCACGCGACGCTCGGGCCCTGGCTGATCGCTGCTTTCGGCAGAGACGGACCTGCGCTTCGGGAAAATCCAGATTCGCAGGCAGCGCACACGCTGGGGCAGTTGCTCGCGGAGCGGCACGATCAGCCTGAACGCCTGCCTCTTGTTCCAGCCGACGTCGGTAGTGCGTTACCTCCTGATCCACGAACTCGCGCACACCCGGCACATGAATCATTCGAGGCGATTCTGGCGCCTCGTCGAGACGGCATGAGCCGAGGTGGCGCGAACTCGATGCCGCGCTCACGCGCGGATGGCGCGAAGTGCCCGCCTGGGCGCTTGGCTGAACGATCCGTGACGAATTCCGCCGGCGATGCCTCGCGCGCCGTGCCATACGTCGTCCTCGGCATCGCGCTCCTGGCGGTTTCGAATGGCGCAATCTTCGCGCGGCTGGCCGTGGCGCCGCCGCTCGCGATCGCCGCCTGGCGAGTCGGTCTTGCGCTGCTCGTCGTGCTGCCTCTCGCATTCACGGCCCCGCGGCAAGCGGCTGCCAATCGGAGATCCACGGCCTTCGCCGCCGGCGCAGGCGCCTTGCTCGCCGTCCATTTTGCAACCTGGATCGCCTCGCTCGATCACACGACGATCGCACGCAGCGTGCTGCTCGTCAGCACCTCGCCGATCTGGGTGGCGTTGTTTCAGTTCCTCGCGGGCCGCGGCCCACCGTCACGATTGACTCTGGCCGCACTCGTTCTCGCAATTGCCGGTGCGGCGGTCGTAAGCGGGGGCGGGCAGGGCGGCGAAGGCGCGCTCCTGGGCGATGTGCTCGCGGTCGCGGGGGGATTGCGATGGCAGGTTATTTCCTGCTGTCGCGCGAAGCGCAGTCTGCACTTTCATTCCGGGCTTATCTCGGCATCGCCTACGGCGTCGCGGGTGCCGTGCTTTGGGCCGCGGTCTTCCTTACTGACACGCCGGCGACCGGCTTCGACTCACGAACCTGGTGGGCGCTCGCCGGCATGGCGGCGATCTCGCAACTCATCGGGCACAGCGGATACAACTGGTCCCTCAGGCACCTCGACCCGCTCTTCGTCGCCGTCGTATCGGTCGGCGAGCCCGTTCTCGCGTCGCTTCTCGGCTGGTGGCTAATCGGCGAGGCACTCGACTGGCATACCGGCGCGGGCGGTCTCCTGATCCTTGGCGGCATTGCGCTCGCCACGCTGGCCGCGCGTCCCCGCGGCTGATCGCGCCTGCCGCGTGCGGGCCTATTTGTTACACCAGTCCTCGGTGCGAAAGCCGCGCTTTTCCGCCTCGCGTCGCAGTGCCGGCCCTGCATTTACGAGCACCGGCTCCTCGACGACAGCCAGGTGATCGAAGTCCGAACGGGCATTGCCGTAGGCGGCGAGGCGGGCTCCCGGAAATCGCGCGCGAATTGCCTCCACGCAGCGACGCTTCTCGGTCGCGCGCCGGTTCTCGGTCACGAGCGCGCCATCGAGGAGCCCATCGCTCCATGCGACTTCGGTGCAGATCGTTTCGTCGAAGTCCAGGCGGCGTCCGATGTCCGGAACATAGAGATCGACGCTCGCGGAAAGCAGCACGAGCCGATCACCGGCCGTGCGATGAAGAGCGATGGTGGCGAGCGACCTGGGGCAGAACTCCCGCTCGCCGAGACCGGCGACGTATTCGGCGGTCCACGCACGCAACCTCGCCGCGCGTTGCGCCGGCCATGCCGGCACGGATCAGGTCCGACTTGAGCCGGCCGCGGTCTCCTCCGAACGGAAAGCGCGGCAAGGCGGCCAGGGCATGCGCGAGAAACCCGGGCCGCGGATGCCGTCGCAGCCAGCCGCGGAGATAGGGCAGGAAGGTGTCACGCCGCGTGATCGTGCCGTCGAGATCGAAGACCGCGACCCGCATCGCGGCGGCGCTCAGGCCGCGAGCTGGCGCAGGACGAAGTGCAGGATGCCGCCGTTTTCCATGTATTCCCATTCCTTCGGCGTATCGACACGGACATTGACCTTGAAGCGCGTCACCTTCCCGGAGCGGCTCGTCGCCTGCACGGTCGCCTCGCGGCTGCCGGCGGTGAGGCCCTCGAAGTCGTAGACCTCGGTGCCGTCGAGGCCGAGCGAGCGCCGCGGTCTGGCCGTCCTGGAAGGTGAGCGGGAACACGCCCATGCCGACGAGATTCGCGCGATGGATGCGCTCGAAGCTCTCCGCGATCACGGCCCTGACGCCGAGCAGGCTCGTGCCCTTGGCCGCCCAGTCGCGCGACGAGCCCGTGCCGTATTCCTTGCCCGCGATGACGATGAGCGGCACGCCGGCCGCGATGTACTTCATCGCTGCGTCGTAGATCGGCATCTTCCCGCCGCCAGGCTGGTAGCAGGTGACGCCGCCTTCGACGCCGGGAACCATGTGGTTCTTGATCCGCGTGTTCGCGAAGGTGCCACGCATCATGACTTCGTGGTTTCCGCGGCGCGAACCGTAGCTGTTGAAGTCGGCCGGCGCGACGCCGTTCTTCTGCAGGTACTGGCCGGCCGGCGAATCCTTCCTGATGGCGCCCGCGGGCGAAATATGGTCGGTCGTGATCGAGTCGCCGAACAGCGCGAGGCAGCGCGCACCGCGCACCGTTGGCAGGCCCGGCGGCTTGCTGCTCATGCCGTCGAAGTAAGGAGGGTTCTGGATATAGGTACTGCGATCGTCCCAGACGTAGGTCTTGGACTCGGGCACGGCGATGCCGCGCCAGCGCTCGTCGCCGTGAAACACGTCGGCATAAGTCTTCGAGAACATGTCGGCCGAGACGCTCCGGCCGACGAACTCCTGCACTTCGCGGGCCGTCGGCCAGATGTCGCGCAGGTAGACCGGCTTTCCCGCCTTGTCGCGGCCGATCGCATCGCGCGTGAGGTCGATGTCGACGGTTCCCGCTAGCGCGTAGGCGACGACGAGCGGCGGGGATGCGAGGAAGTTCATGCGGACTTCCTGGTGCACGCGGCCCTCGAAATTGCGGTTGCCCGACAGCACGGAGGCGACGGACAGCTTGTTTTCGTTGATTGCCGACGAGATCGGCCCATTGAGGGGACCGGAATTCCCGATGCAGGTCGTGCAGCCGTAGCCGACGGTATGAAAGCCGAGCGCCTCGAGATCGTCCATGAGTTCCGAGCGCAACAGGTAGTCGGTGACGACCTTCGAGCCCGGGGCGAGCGAGGTCTTGACCCAGGGCGGCACGGCGAGGCCGCGCTGGCGGGCATTCCGTGCGACAAGTCCCGCGCCAATCATGACGGCGGGATTCGAGGTATTGGTACAGGACGTGATTGCAGCGATGACGACCGCGCCATCCTTCAACTCGAATTCCGCGGCGCCGTCCTTGACGCGCGCCGGACCGGCCGATTTCCACTTGTCCTGGTCACGCTCGAAGCCCTCGCGGAAGGCTTTCTGCATGTCACCCAGCGAAACGCGGTCCTGGGGCCGCTTGGGGCCCGCCAGCGAGGGCTGCACCGACCCGAGGTCGAGCTGCAGGACATCGGTGTAGACCGCGTCCGGCGCCCCGTCGTGCCGCCACATGCCCTGTTTCCTGGCGTATTCGCGAACGAGCGCAATCTGGGCTTCATCGCGGCCCGTGAGACGAAGATAGTCGAGCGTCACCTCGTCGATCGGGAATATGCCGCAGGTCGCGCCATATTCCGGCGCCATGTTCGCGATCGTGGCGCGGTCGGCCAGCGGCAACTGGCCGAGGCCGTCGCCGAAGAATTCCACGAACTTCTCGACGACGCCGCGCTTGCGCAGCATCTCCGTCACCGTCAGGACAAGATCGGTTGCGGTCGCGCCTTCGGCGAGACGCCCGGCCAGCTTCACGCCGATGACTTCCGGGATCAGCATCGTGGAAGGCTGTCCGAGCATTGCGGCTTCCGCCTCGATGCCGCCGACGCCCCAGCCGAGGACGCCGACGCCATTGATCATCGTCGTATGCGAGTCCGTGCCGACGACCGTGTCCGGGTAGGCGAGGCCCTCGTCGTCGGCGAAGACGACGCGAGCGAGGTACTCGAGGTTTACCTGGTGCACGATTCCCGTGTCAGGCGGCACGACCGCGAAGTTGTCGAAAGCCGACTGGCCCCAGCGCAGGAACGAATAACGCTCCTTGTTCCGCTGGAACTCGAGCAAGGCATTCAGGTTGAGCGCATCCGCGGAGCCGTAGTGGTCGACCATGACCGAATGGTCGATGACGAGCTCGGCCGGGATGAGCGGGTTGATGCGGCCCGGATCGCCCCCGAGCTTCGCCATCGCGTCGCGCATCGCCGCGAGGTCGACGACAGCAGGCACGCCGGTAAAGTCCTGCATGATCACGCGCGCCGGCGTGAAGGCAATTTCGCGCTGGGGAAGCTTCCGCGGATCGGCCGTGGCAAGCGCCACGATGTCGTCACGCGTGACGCTCTTTCCGTCCTCGTGACGCAGCAGGTTCTCGAGCAGGATCTTCAGCGAGTAGGGGAGGCGTCCGACCGGGCAGTCCGACGAGGGCGTCGAGCGCGTAGTACTCGTAACTGCGGCCGCCGGCTTCGAGCTTGCGGCGTGCCTTGAAGCTGTCCTGCATGAATCCTCCAGCGGGTGAAGCGCCATTATAGCGGCCCCGCCGAGGCACTCCTCGCCGTCGTAGAAAACGACGTACTGACCGGGCGCAGCGCCGCGCAGCGGCTCGTCGAAGCGCACCTCTACCGTGTCAGCTGCGAGCTCGACGCGGCAACCGACATCCGGCTGCCGATAGCGCACCTTCGCCGTGCAATTGAACGATGTAGAAGGTGCCGCACCCGAAATCCAGTGCGGCAGCGCCGCGCGAAGGCCGGAGCAATGCAGCAAGGGATGGTCGCTGCCTTGAACGACGACCAGGACGTTCCGCGGCAAGTCCTTGCGGGCGACGAACCAGGGTGCTTCGCCGGCGCCTGGCAAGCCACCGACTCCGAGGCCGCTGCGCTGGCCGAGCGTATAGCGCTCGAGTCCCCGGTGCTGGCCGATGACGGCGCCATCCACCGTCTCGATCGCGCCGGGACGCGCCGGCAGCCAGGCGCCCGATGAAGTCGCCGAAGGGACGCTCGCCGATGAAACAGATGCCGGTCGAGTCCCGCTTGTCCGGCGACCGGCAGTCCGCGCTCGCGTGCAATTGTCCGCACTTCGGGCTTGCGCAGCCCGCCGACCGGGAACTCGCAGAGTGACAACTGGGCCGCTTCGAGCGCGTGCAGGAAATAACTCTGGTCCTTGGCGCGATCGACGCCGCGCAGGAGCCGGCCGCCCGGGCCGATACGCGCGTAGTGGCCGGTTGCGTAGCGCTCCGCGCCGAGGCGCCTGGCGTAGTCGAGCCCGACTCCGAACTTGACCTCTCGATTGCAGAGCACGTCAGGATTCGGCGTTCGACCGGCTTCGAGCTCGGCAAGGAAATGCGCAAACACGCGCTCGCGGTACTCCGGCGCGAAACTTGCCTTGTGGATCGCGATACCGAGTTCATCGGCGACTCGCCGCGCGTCCTGGAAATCCTCTGCAGTCGTGCAGTAACCCTCGTCGTCCTCGACCCAGTTCGACATGAAGAGCGCTTCGACCTGGTGCCCGGCGTCCAGGAGGAGGGCGGCCGAAACCGCGGAGTCCACGCCACCCGAGAGTGCGACGATTACGCGAGCCATGACTCAGCTCGCGACCTTGCGCAGCAGGGCGATGTCCTGCGGCACGTGACTCAGCATCTCGATCGGGTAACGCGCACCGCGGAGGTAATCATCAAGGCAAAGCTGGACCAGCGGACTGCGATGCTCGCCCGCGCGGGCACGAAGCTGTTCGCGGTCGAGCCACAGGGTGCGGATGATGGCGCGATCCAGTTTCGAGCCGTCCGTGCGCTCGCCGACGCGGCCGGCGAAGGCGATTCGAAGCACCGTCCGGCCCGCAGGACCCTGCCAGAGATAGAGCCCGGTGACGTGATCCGGCAGGAATTCGCGCCCGGTCTCTTCGCGTGTCTCGCGCACCACGGCTTCGACGAGCGACTCCCCGTCTTCCAGATGGCCCGCAGGCTGGTTCAGGACGACACGGCGAGCAGCCCGCTCCTGCACGAACAGGAAGCGGCCTTCCTGTTCGGCAATGGCCGCGACAGTCAGGTCGATCTTCTGGGACATGGGCGGATTATAAGACTCTGAAGGGGACGCACCCCTTCAGAGGGGACGCATCGCCCTGTGATCCGAGCCTGAAAGGGGAACGTCCCCTTCAGAGATGCTGCTGGCGGGTCTCGGCTTCCGGTTCGCTCGCGATCCAGATCTCGTCGAAGTAGTTCAGGTAGCGCCGCGCGACGACCGGGTCGTTCATCTCGACGATGCCTTCCCAGCGCGAGGCCTGGAGGCGATAGACAAGCGCGCGATCGTCGGCGATCAGGAAGGCCGACTGGTTGTCGCGGCTTTCGGACTTCACGCGCCGGATCTCGATGTGGCTCGTGATGCGGCGGGCGAGGTGGACGAACTTGCTGCCTTCGTACACGACCCGCGACGGATCGGCGAGCAGCACGCGCACCTTGGCGTAGCTCTTTGCAAGCACAAGCTTCTTGACCGTTTCGAGGAACTGCGGCTGGTCGTAGACGGAGGGCTCGAGGTCCTGCGTATACATCGTGAGCAGACGCCGAGCTGCGAACGCCACCTGCTGCGTGGCGCCTCGTGCCTCGTCGAGCGTCCCGATGATGGAGCGCGTTCCAGTCACGCTCTGTCGCTGGGTCTGCACCGATGTCACTCCAGGACGAGCGACATCCTCACGTGTGGAATGCCTGCCTCGTCGAACACGTCGCCCTCGCTCGCGAACCCGAGCTTCTCGTAGAAGGGCACCGCCTGCACTTGTGCATGCAGGAATGGTTCGCGGATGCCCAGGCGACGCGCCTCGTCGAGCAAGCAGCGCAGAATCAGGGTGCCGATGCCCCGGCCGCGCAGCCCGGTATATACCGCGATGCGCCCGATCTTACCGGCGGGGTCAAGGCGCCCGGTGCCAACTGGGTCACGGTTCAGGCGGGCGATCACGTGAACGCTGGATGCATCCTCGTCATCCCATTCGTCGGATTCAGGGATTTTCTGCTCGTTAATGAACACTTCGCGACGAATGTGCTCCAGGACGGGGCGATCCGTGTCCCAGCTCGCAACCACACATTCTAATTGCGGGTCCGCCATCGGCGGGCGCATCAGACGGACGCGGGCGAGCGCCTCGGCGATGCCGATGTACGACGCCGGCGTGAGGGCTTCGAGCCTGCGCTTCGCGTCCGTCCGGCAAGTCGAGCGTTGCGACGAATGCGCGAAGCTCCGCCACGCCGACATCGCGTCCGCGCGTGAAGTCCTTGAGCTTCTCATAGCCGCCGGCGACGCCATGCGCACGAAGTGCAGTCTGGATTGCCTCCGCGAGCACTTCCCAGTGGGCGTCGAGGTCCGCCGCAATGCGCGCCGCGTCCGGCTCGACGCGCGAGAGACCCGCAAGCGCCGATTGCCATGCCAGCGTGCGAGTGGGCGAATGCCGACGCCAAGGTTACGCATCACGGTCGAGTCCGTGAGGTCGCGCTGCCAACGCGACACCGGAAGCTTCTCGGAAAAGTGACGCAGCATCGCGTTCGCAAGACCGGCGTTGCCTTCCGCGTTCTCGAAGGCGATCGGATTCACCTTGTGCGGCATGGTCGAGGACCCGACCTCGCCAGCGACCGCCTTCTGCGCGAAGTAGCCCAGCGACACGTACCCCCAGACATCGCGGCAGAGGTCGACCAGGATCGTGTTTGCGCGCGCGAGCGCGTCGCAATACTCGGCGATCCAGTCGTGCGGCTCGATCTGGGTCGTGTACTCGTTCGGAGTCAGGCCGAGGCTCTCGATCAAGCTTCCGCGATTGCGCCCGCCAATCGACCGTCGGGTTGCCGGCGACATGGGCATTGAAGTCCGCCGACCGCGCCGTTGAACTTGCCGAGGATCTCGACACGCAGGAAGGCATTCGATGCGCGGCGCAGCCGGGCGGTGAAGTTCGCCGTCTCCTTGCCGAGCGTAGTCGGCGATGCTGCCTGGCCATGCGTGCGTGAAAGCATGGCGAGCGCGGCATGTCGGCTTGACAGTGCGGCGAGCTGGTCCGCGACCGCGGCAATCGCCGGCAGCAGGATGCGCTCGCGGGCCTCTGCCGAGCATGAGCGCGTAGGCGAGGTTGTTGATGTCCTCCGACGTGCAGGCGAAATGCACGAACTCGAGCTGGCCGGGATTCGCACCTGCCGCAGCGAGCTGCTCCCGGACGCCGTATTCGACCGCCTTGACGTCGTGATTCGTCTGTCGCTCGAGCTCCTTGACGCGCGCGAGTCCGGCCGCATCGATACCCCTGGAGAGCCCTTCAATCCGTGCCGTCACGGCGGCCGGAAGGCGCGAAAGCGCAGCGAAGCTGCCGGAAGCTGCCAGCTGGCGGAACCAGGCCGCTTCCACGCGCACACGATGGCTGATGAGGGCAGCCTCGCTGAAAAGCGCGGCGAGACCGGCGCATTTTTCGGCGTAGCGACCGTCGAGCGGCGACAGCGCGTGCAGGCGGGTATCGGTCATGGGGCGAGGGCGCGAATGATAGAATGCGTATGTTACCCGTGAGCGCCAACGATCGCATCGAAAAGGACAGCTTCGGCGAAATTCGCGTCGCCGCGGATGCGCTTTGGGGCGCCCAGACACAGCGTGCTGCTCGACAATTTCCGCATCGGCCGGGCTTCGCATGCCAGCCGAGCTGATCCGCGCGATCGCGCTCGTCAAGTGGGCCGCCGCCGAGACCAACGGCGAACTCGGCGAGCTGCCGCAGCCACTGGCCGTCGGCGATTGCCGCTGCTGCGCTCGAAATCGCGGCCGGCCGCCATGCCGGCCAGTTTCCGCTCGGGGTGATGCAGACCGGCTCCGGCACCAGCACCAACATGAACGTGAACGAGGTGGTTGCGCGACCTGGCCGGCCGCCAGCTCGGGCTGGATGTTCATCCAAACGATCACGTCAATCGCTGCCAGAGCAGCAACGACGTGATCCCGACTGCGATTCATGTCGTCCGCGGCAATCGCCGTGCGCGACGAGCCTGCTGCCGGCGCTTGCGAGGCTCGCGGCGCGCCATCGCGGCCAAGGCCGACGAGGTCGGCGACGCAGGTCAAGACCGGGCGCACGCACCTGATGGATGCGCTCCCGATCACGGTCGGCCAGGAAATGCGCGCCTGGCAGTCACAGGTCGCAGGACGCGGCCGCACGCATCGAAGGCGTTCGTTCAAGGCTGCACCGGCTCGCGCTCGGCGCGACGGCAGTCGGCACCGGCGTCAATGCGCATCCCGAGTTCGCGAAGCGCGCGATTGCGCGGCTTGGCCTCGCGCACCGGGCATCGAATTCGTCGGCGCGCCGGATCGTTTCGCAAGCCTGGCTGCGCAGGACACGGCGGTCGAATTGTCAGGGGCGCTGCGAGGCGCGGCGGTCGTCCTGCTCAAGATCTCGAACGACCTGCGCTGGATGAATTCGGGACCGCTCGCCGGCCTCGCAGAGATCGCGCTGCCTGCGCTGCAGCCGGGCTCGAGCATCATGCCGGCCAAGGTGAACCCGGTGATCCCGGAAGCGGTCGCGATGGCGGCGACGCCGGTCATGGCGCACGACGCGGCGGTCGGCATGGCCGGCGCATCCGGCAACTTCCAGCTCAACGTCATGCTGCCGCTGATTGCCGACGCCGCTGCTCGAGAGCATCGGCGCTGCTCGCAGACTCGGCGAACGCGCTCGCCGAGCGCGCGATCCCCGGGCATCACGGTGAACGCGGCGCAGGATCTCAGAGTCGCTCGCGCGCAATCCCATGCTGCTCACCGCGCTTGCGCCTCGCATCGGCTACGACCGCGCGGCGGCGATCGCGAAGCGTGCAGCCGCGGAATCGCGGCCGATCCTCGACATCGCGGTCGAGGAGACGGGACTTCCGCGCGACGAGCTCGTCCCGCTTGCTCGATCCTGCCCGGCTTGCACGCGGCGAAGTTCCAGGACAAGTGAACGCGGCAGCCGCGATCGAGCTGCATCGACTGCCGACTGCCAGCTCCTGAAGTCGGAACTTCGCAGCCGCATCGCGCGAGTTCCTCCGAACGATGGCATCGCCGCGCATAGGGCACTACGCGGGCGTCGATCTCGAAAGGCTGGAATCGATGCTGCCCGCGGCAACGACACGCGCGGCGGTCCTGATACCGATCATCGACCGCGGGGACGATCTCACGGTACTGCTGACGCTGCGGGCCGACGACCTCAAGCACCATGCCGGGCAGATTTCCTTTCCGGGCGGGCGCCTCGAAGCCGGGGATACCGATGCGATCGCCGCAGCGCTGCGGGAAACCGAGGAGGAGATTGGCCTTGGGCGTGAGTTCGTCGAGATCCTCGGCTGCCTGCCGGACCATGCGGTGATCAGCGGCTTTCGCGTCACGCCGGTCGTCGGCCTCGTGCGCCTCGGGCTTCGAGCTGGTTCTCGATCCAACGGAAGTCGCCGGGACTTTCGAGGCACCGCTCAGGCACTTGCTCGATCCTGCGACGCATGCACTCCGGCGCCGCCGCATCGCGGGCGAGGAGATCGAGACTTACGACCTGCCCTGGGGCAGCTTCAATATCTGGGGCGCAACGGCCGGCATGCTGCTGACGCTCCGTGAAGTCCTGAACGGCCCCCAATCCCATGCCGATTGAACGGTTGCTCGAGATCATGGCGCGGCTCCGCGACCCCGAACGCGGCTGCCCCTGGGACCTGCAGCAGGATTTCAGGTCCATCGCACCGCACACGATCGAGGAGGCCTACGAAGTCGCCGACGCGATCGAGCGAGGCGACCTTCCTTCCCTGCGCGATGAACTGGGCGATCTCCTGTTCCAGGTCGCCTTCCATTCGCGGCTCGCCGCGGAGCGCGGCGCATTCGATTTCAACGATGTGGTCGACGCGATCTGCAACAAGCTCACGCGCCGGCATCCGCACGTCTTCGGCGACGCGGTCATGACGGATGCCGCGGACCAGACGCGCGCCTGGGAAAGGATGAAGCGCGAGGAAAGGGCGGCGCGCGGCGAGGCGGGCGCGCTGGCTGATGTACCGGTTGCCTTGCCCGCGCTCACCCGCGCGCGAAAGCTGGGAGCCCGGGCCTCCGACGCCGGTTTCGACTGGCCGGATGCCGCGGGGCCGCGCGCCAAGATCGACGAGGAACTCGCGGAACTTGACCGTGCGGTTGGTGCGTCGGATCCGTCGGCGCGCGAAGCGGAACTCGGCGACCTGCTGTTCTCGATGGTCAATCTCGCGCGGCACCTCGCAGTGGATCCGGAGACCGCCCTGCGGCGTGCCAATGAGCGGTTCGCGCGACGCTATCGCCACGTCGAGCTCGAACTCGCCCGCCTGGGGCAGCCGGCAGCGGATGCCTCTCCCGAACTGCTCGATCGCCTGTGGGCGGCCGCGAAGGCCGAAAACCCCTGATTCCGGGCACTACCAGGCCTTCGTTGGACGTTCAGGACGCATTCAGATGAGCCCCTCTAGATTGGCAACCGTGCCAATCAAGGAGGCGCACCATGTCACGCACAATTCGGGTCCTCGCAGCCACCGCAGGCCTCGCCCTCGCGTCCGGTGCGGCGGTCGCGGACAGCACCGGGGCTTATGACGCCCGCTACGACCGCAACAGCGAATACGACTTTGCGCGGGTCGTGAACGTCGAGCCGCTTCGCCGGCAGGTCCGGGTCAGCGAGCCGGTCCGCGAATGCTGGCAGGAGACCAGCTACGCGTCGGAGCGTCCATTCTCGTCCAACCATGTCGGCGGCACATTGCTCGGAAGCGCGATCGGAACGGTGATCGGCAACCAGATCGGCCACGGCCGCGGCAAGGACGTCGCGCGGGTCGCGGGCGCCCTGGTCGGCGGCGCGATCGGACACAATGTCTCCGTCGACCGGCAACGGCAGCAATACGGCAACGACGGCCGTACCTACGAGCGTTGCGACGTGCGCTACCGGGACAGCTGGCAGGAGCGCGTCGAGGGCTACGAAGTGACCTACGAATACGCCGGGCGCGAGTATGTGACCCGCATGCCTACGACCCGGGTGAGCGTATCCGGATTCGTGTCGACGTCACCCCGACTGCGAGCTGACGACCTGCGCCCGGGCTGTTCGTGCAGCCCGGGCGCCGGCTTCCACTAGAATATGACGATGGCGATGAAACGGAAGATTCCGCTCGTGGCGATTTGCCTTGCGCTGGCGTTCAGCGCTTTCCCCGCAACGGACGCACTCGCATCGAACGGCCACCGTGACCGCGGCAACGGCGAGCGGTCCCTTGCCGATCGCGCGATTTCGCTCGACGAGGCGGTGGCACAGGCGGAGCGGCGCTACAAGGCGCGCGCCGTGCGCGCGGAAGAGAAGCGCGAACGGGGACCGCATCGAGTACCGCATCCGGCTGCTCGGCGATGACGGTCGCGTATTCGAGATTCGCATGGACGCCTCATCCGGCCGCGAGGACTGACCATGCGACTCCTGGTGCTGGAAGACGACCCGGTACTCCGCGAGATGCTCGCACAGCAGTTCCGCACTGCAGGGTTCACGATCGACGCCGCGGCCGACGGCGTCGAGGGCGAGTTCGCCGGCCTCGAGTATCCGATCGACGTCGCGGTCGTCGACCTCGGGCTTCCCGGCCGGTCGGGCCTCGACGCCATCCGCGCGTGGCGGAAGGCAGGCAAGACCTTCCCGGTTCTCATCCTGACGGCGCGCGACAGCTGGCAGGAAAAGGTAGCCGGCCTTGACTCGGGCGCCGACGACTACGTGACGAAGCCATTCCGGTTCGAGGAAGTGCTGGCGCGCGTGCAAGCGCTCGCTGCGTCGCTCCGGCGGATGGTCACAGCCGCTCCTGAAATGCGGATCCGTCGAGCTCGACACGCGCGCGCAGGAAGTCCGCGTCGGCGGCACGGCGGTCGAGCTCACGGCATTCGAGTACCGGTTGCTCGAGTACCTGATGCTGCGGGCGGGGCAGGTCGTGTCAAAGGCCGAATTGACGGAGAAGCTTTACGAGCAGGACTTCGAGCGCGACAGCAACACGATCGAGGTCTTCATCGGCCGCCTGCGGCGCAAGCTCGATCCCGAGAATCGCCACCAGCCGATCGAGACGCTGAGGGGCCGCGGCTACCGGATATCCCGCGACTGAACGTGGCGCCCCAGGCACCATCGCTGCAGTCGCGGTTGCTCCTTACCCTCGCGGTCCTGCTGCTCGTCGCCGCGGCCGCCTCGGCCTGGGCGCTCGATGCGCTGTACCGCAATCTCGGACTGCGTGCGCTCGAGGACGTGCTCGATGCGCAGGTCATCGCGCTGATCTCTACGGCGGAGGTCGACATCGCGGGGCGCCTGGTGCCGCAGAATCTCGCGGAGCCGCGACTGGCGACGCCGGGTTCAGGTCTCTACGCGGAGATCGTCGGGGCGCAGGGAACCTGGCGATCGCCTTCCGCAGTCGGCAGCGGCCTGAATCTCGCCGCTGATCCGTTGCCGGGCGAACGACGCATCGAGCATGCAAAGCTGGCGGACGGCACGCGCGTGCTCGGTCTGTCCCTCGGCGTCCGCTGGGATCCCGCAGAAGGCAGGTCGCGCGACTACGTGATTCGTGCTGCCCAGAGTCTCGAGCCCTGGTACCAGCAGCTTCTGCGGGTGCGCACGGGCCTCTTCACGGGTTTCATGCTGCTGGCGCTGCTGCTGCTCGGAGGCCTTGCCATTGCGCTCCGGATTTCCCTCAGTCCGTTGCGCCGCCTCGAAAGCGAGATCGTCGACATCGAAGCGGGCCGGCGCGAAGCGCTCGGCACGGGTTGGCCGCGTGAGCTGGCCGGCGTCACGGGCAACCTGAACGCCCTTCTCGTCGGTGAGCGCAAGCGGCTCGAGCGCTACCGCACTACGCTCGGAAACCTCGCGCACAGCCTCAAGACGCCGCTCGCCGCGCTGCGCGGCCTGATCGAACGCGGCGAGTCGGATCCCCAGGCGCTCACGCCGCAGCTCGAACGGATGCAATCGATCGTCCAGCACCAGTTGAAGCGCGCCGTCTTCGGCGGCAGCGGCGCGACATTGATCGACCTTGGCGTGCAGGAGCCGCTCGAGCAGCTGCGATCCGCGCTCGCGAAGGTCTATGCGGACAAGGAGATCAAGGCGACGATCGCGGTCGCTCCAGGCACCGCGTATCCGATCGACGCGGGCGATTTCCTCGAGCTCGCGGGCAACGTGATGGATAACGCCTGCAAGTACTGCCGGTCGTCGATAACGGTCCGCGCCACGCCCTGGACCGCAGCCGAATGGCGCAGGCCCGGGCTGGTGCTGGAGGTCGAAGACGACGGCAGCGGCATCCCGCCCTCCGAGCGGACGCATGTGCTTGAGCGGGGCGTCAGGGCCGACGAAAGCGTGGCAGGGCAGGGCATCGGCCTTTCGGTCGCGCGCGAAATTGCCGCTGCCTACTCAGGCACGCTTGAAATCGGCGAGAGCCGCCTTGGCGGCGCGCGACTGTGCGTCCGGCTGCCCGGGCGCTGATGACAGGCCCAGCCGATTTCCGCAGCTGGCTGGCCTGAGATTATGATGTGCCCGCCGGATCCGGCCAGCGCCAGGGGACTGTCATGATCAAGCGATTCACGTTGCTCCTGCTTTCGGTCATTGCGACCACTGCCGTAGCCCAGGAAGCGGAAGTCACGATTCGAACCGAGCAGGTCGCGCCCGGCATTTACGTGCTCTACGGCAGCGGGGGAAATATCGGCGTATCCGTCGGCGCGGACGGCGTATTCCTGATCGACGACCAGTACGCCCCCGTGACTCCCAAGATCACGGAGGCGCTTGCGAAGCTCTCACCCGAGCCGCCCCGCTTCGTGCTCAACACGCACTGGCACGGCGATCACACCGGCGGAAACGAGAACCTCGCGAACAAGGGAGCGCTCGTCGTCGCCCACGACCAGGTGCGCGCGCGAATGGGCAGCGAGCAGTACTCGAAAGTTCTTCGATCGCAAGACACCGGCGTCGCCGGCCAAGGCCTTGCCCGTCGTCACGTTCAACGACGGGCTGTCGTTCCACCTGAACGGCGACGAGATCCGCGGCAGCCATGCACCCATTGCGCACACGGACGGCGACGTCTTCATCCACTTCAGGAAAGCGAATGTCATCCATACCGGCGACCTGGTCTTCACCGGACGCTATCCATTCATCGACCTTGATTCCGGCGGCTCGGTGGCGGGCATGATCGCGGCAGTCGATCGCATGCTCGCACTCGCGGACGGCGCGACACGGATCATCCCGGGGCATGGCGACGTGACGGACCGGGCAGGACTTGCCGCCTACCGCGAAATGCTCGTGGTCACGAGCAAGCGAGTGCGCGACCTCGTCGCGGCGGGCAAGACAGTCGACGAAGTCCTGGCGGCCAAGCCGAACGCGGACTACGACGCGAAGCAGGCCTGGGCCTTCATCACGCCCGAACGCTACCTGCAGATCCTCTACCGCGACGCGAGCGCCGCCGCCGAGCTCAAGTGACGTCGAACTTGATGCCCTGTGCGAGCGGGAGGTCGCTCGAGTAGTTGATCGTGTTCGTCTGCCGGCGCATGTAGGTCTTCCAGGAATCGGAGCCAGCTTCGCGGCCGCCGCCGGTGTCCTTCTCGCCGCCGAACGCGCCGCCGATCTCGGCGCCCGAGGTGCCGATGTTCACGTTTGCGATGCCGCAATCGCTTCCCGACACCGACAGGAAGCGCTCCGCATGCTGCAGGCGGTCCGTGAAGATCGCCGACGACAGGCCGTAGTCAGTGTCGTTGTGCATCGCGATCGCGTCGTCCAGCGTCTTGAAGGGGATCACGTACAGGATCGGCGCGAAGGTCTCGTGCTGCACGACCGGCATGTCGTTGCGCGCCCGGACGATCGTCGGTTCGACGAAGTAGCCGGGGCCAGGCAGCGTGCGGCCGCCGCAGAGGATTTCGCCGCCCTGGCTCTGCGGGCGTCCGACGAGCGCGGCTTCGTACTGGCGCACGGCCGACGAGCCGACCAGCGGTCCCATCAAGGTCCTGGCATCGAGCGGATTGCCGATCCGCACCTGCTTGTAGCTCGCGACCAGCCGGCGCTCGACTTCCTCGACCCGCGACTCGTGCACCAGCAGCCGACGCGTCGTCGTGCAACGCTGGCCGGCCGTGCCGACCGCGCCGAACAGCACGGCGGGCACGACGAGGTCGAGGTTCGCGTATTCGTCGACGATGATCGCGTTGTTGCCGCCGAGCTCGAGCAGGCTCCGGCCGAGGCGCGAAGCGACGCGCTCGCCGACGCGGCGGCCGACACTGCGTCGATCCAGTGAAGCTCATGAGCGCGACGCGCTTGTCGTCGACGAAGCGGCTCGCGAGCGCGTTGTCCGCCGGGAATGAAGAGCTGGAAGATCGGCGGCAGCTCCTGCGACTCGATGACCTCGTTGCAGATCTTCTGCACGGCGATGGCGCAGAGCGGCGTGTGGTGCGACGGCTTCCAGACGCAGATGTCGCCGCAGACCGCCGCGAGGAAGGCGTTCCAGGACCAGACCGCGACGGGAAAGTTGAAGGCCGAGATGATCGCCGACCACGCCGAGCGGATGCCACTGCTCGTACATGCGGTGACGCGGCCGCTCGGAATGCATCGAGAGGCCGTAGAGCATGCGCGACTGGCCGACGGCGAAGTCGGCGATGTCGATCATTTCCTGGACCTCGCCGTCGCCCTCGGCCTTGATCTTGCCCATCTCGAGGCTGACAAGGCTGCCGAGCAGGTCCTTCTTCGCGCGCAGCGCCTCGCCCATGAGTCGCACGGCCTCGCCACGACGCGGCGCCGGCACGTCGCGCCAGGCGGCGAATGCCGCGGCAGCGCTCGCCATGACGCGCTCGTAGTCCTCGGCGCCGGCGGCGCGAATGCGCGCGATGACCTCGCCAGTCGCCGGATTGATCGAATCGATGAGCGGGGCGTCGGCGGCGGCATGCCAGTCCTTGCCTGAAAACGCGCCCGGGTTGACGGCCTCGAAGGCCGAGGCCCGCGAGGATGCGGCCGGTCTCGCCGGCGAGCTTGTCCTGCATCGGCTTTCTTTCGGTGTTCATCTGAGCGCTCCTGCGCGGCTGCGCTGCCGCCCTGCCTTGCCTTCGACCACGATCCGCGCCGGAAATCGACTTGTCCGTTCCGTGGCGTACCACGCGCCGAACCGGTTGGCGAGCACTTCGGGCAGCCGGAACTGCTCCTGGCGCACGAATCCGCGGTAGGACTCCGGCCTCGACAGCACGAGGTCAACGACCGCCGTGATGCCGGCGGCCGTCGTCACCTGGATCGCGGACCAGAGCCGGCCGAGGATTTCCTGCGGATAGATCTTGTTGACGTAATTTTCCTCGCGCAGTTCCCCGTCCTGGCGGCCGCTGACCGCGACATAGACGATGACCACGTCCTGCAGCGTCTGCGGCACGGCGTTCTCGAGGATGCGCTTCAGCGTCGACCGGTCGTGGTTCAGCTTGAGGTCGTTCATGAGCAGGCGCATCTGCTCGCAGTGACCCGGATAGCGGATCGTCTTGTAGTTCATCTGCTCGCAACGCTCGCCGTAGGTCTCGCCGAGCGAGCCAAGGCCGCCGGAGGTGTTGAATGCCTCGTAGAGCGTGCCGTCGATCTCGATTTCCTCGAGGCCCTCGAGCGGGGCGGCCTCGACCAGGCGCCGGTCCGCGATCGCGAAGCAGGGATTGCCGTACTCGTTGATCAGGCCCTCGGTCGACCAGGTCAGCGAGTACTTGAGGACGTTGTTCGGGTGCTGGGGCAGGGCGCCGACGCGCATGCGGATGCTGCGCAGTTCGTCGAAGTGGCTGATGAGCTCGTTGGCTGCGATCGAAATGAAGCCGGGCGCAAGGCCGCACTGCGGGACGAAGGCCGTGCTCGCGCCCTCGGCGGTCGCGCGCACGGCGCGCGTGACCTCGACGTCTTCCGTCAGGTCGAAATAGTGCAGTCCGGCTTCGCGCGCGACGCTGGGCCACGCCCGGGTTGCAATAGAAGGGGAGGGACGAAATGACGGCGTCGCAGGGGTGCTCGGAAACGTGCTTCGCAAGAGTCGCGGGATCGCTCGCGTCGACGCCGTGGGCGATCAGGTTTCGCTTGCCGTGGGCACGCACGACCGCACGGGCCGTATCGACGCTGACGTCGGCGAGTTGAACCTGATAATCGCCGGCATCCGCCAGCAGCCCGGAGATCAGGGCGCCGATCTTTCCGGCGCCCAGAACGAGTACGCGATGCATTGGAAATTCACCTGAAAATGGGTGGCGCATTCTGCCCATTCCGCACTACATAAACCACCCCTTGGAACGACAATTTTTGCAGTGCACTTAATCCGTGTACGATGGCCCGGACGATGAATGTCGCGGTCGAAACCGGCGGCTGGACTCCGGACAGCTGGCAGCGGCTACCGGCGCTACAACAGCCCGTTTACAAGGACTCCGCACGCGCTGCAACGCGTGCTCGCGCGAGCTCGGCGCGGCTGCCGCCGATCGTCGTGTCCTGGGAGATCGACGCAGCTCAAGGATGAACTCGCATCCGCGCAGCGCGGCGAGCGCTTCCTGCTCCAGGGCGGCGATTGCGCGGAGAGCTTCGCCGACTGCGACTCGGACACGATCGCCCGGAAGCTCAAGATCCTCCTGCAGATGAGCGTCGTGCTGCTGCACGGGCTGAAGAAGCCGGTGATTCGCGTGGGACGCATCGCCGGCCAGTTCGCGAAGCCGCGCTCGGCGGATACCGAGACACGGGACGGCGTGACGCTTCCAAGCTACCGCGGCGACCTCGTCAACCGCGCGGCGTTCACGGCAGCGGACCGCGAACCGGACCCGGAACTGCTGCTGCGTGGCTACGAGCGCTCCGCGCTCACGCTCAACTTCGTGCGCGCGCTCGTCGATGGCGGCTTCGCGGACATGCACCACCCGGAGTACTGGGACCTCGGATTCCTGCAGCACGCGAAGCTGCGCGACGCCTACCGGAAGATCATCGATGCGATTTCGGACTCGCTCGATTTCTACGCGGCGATCTCCGGCTCGCCCGTGCACGAGGCGTCGCAGGTCGCGCTTCTACGCGAGCCATGAAGGCTTGCACCTGCATTACGAGCAGGCACAGACGCGCTACCTCAAGCGCCGCCAGCGCTGGTACAACCTTTCAACCCACATGCCGTGGATCGGCATGCGAACGGCGCGGCCCGGCGGCTCGCACGTCGAGTACTTCCGCGGCATCGCCAACCCGATCGGCGGTCAAGGTCGGCGAGGGCATGGATGCAGCCACGCTTCGAAAGCTTGTCCAGATCCTGAATCCCGGACAACGAGCCGGGCAGGCTCACGCTGATTCACCGGTTCGGTGCCGGCCGGATCGAACACGCACTGCCGCCATTGATCAGTGCGGTTCGCGATAGCGACCGCCAGGTCCTCTGGGTCTGCGACCCGATGCACGGCAACACGGAGATCGACTCCGCAGGGCGTCAAGACGCGGCGCTTCGAGAACATCCTGGCGGAAGTCGAATCGGCCTTCCGCATTCACGAGGAAGCGGGTTCGATACTGGGCGGCGTGCATTTCGAGCTGACGGGCGACGACGTGACGGAATGTACGGGCGGAGCCCGCGGGCTCGCGGACGGCGACCTCGCGCGCGCCTATCACACGACCGTCGACCCGCGGCTGAATTATGAACAGGCGCTGGAACTTGCGATGCTGATCGGTCGGCAGCGAGTGCGGGTCTGATATTTAGGGATTTCAGCAAGTTACGCATGGAAGCTAACAAATTACAGAGCCACAGCCTTCCGCCGCATTCAGGGGCGCCGAAGGAATGGCGCGAAGTCCTGACGCCCGAGGCAATCGCCTTCGTCAACCAGCTGGCGGACCGTTTCTCCGATGAGCGTGTCGCACTGCTCGCACGCCGTGCGGCTTTGCAGCGGCAGTTCGACGCGGGAGCCGTGCCGGAATTCCCCGAGGAGACGCGGGAGCTGCGCGAAGCCGACTGGCGCGTCGGCGCCATACCTGCCGACCTTCAGGACCGGCGCGTCGAGATCACCGGACCGCCCGACCGCAAGATGGTCATCAATGCGCTGAACTCCGGCGCGAACGTCTTCATGGCGGACTTCGAGGATTCGCTCTGTCCGACCTGGGGCAACCTCATCGAAGGGCAATGGAACCTGATGCAGGCGGTGCGACGCTCGCTCGCCTTCGCGACGCCGGAAGGCAAGCAGTATCGATTGAACGAAAAGACCGCCGTGCTCATCGTGCGGCCGCGCGGTTGGCATCTCCCGGAGAAGCACTGGTTCCTGGGCGACGAGCCGATCGCAGGCGCTTTCGTCGATTTCGGGCTTTTCCTGCATCACAACGCGGCAGAGCTGCTGAGCCGCAGCACCGGTCCGTACTTCTATCTGCCGAAGCTCGAAAACCGCTTCGAAGCGCGGCTCTGGGCGCAGGTCATCGAGTACGCCGAGAATTCGCTCGGCCTTGCGCGCGGCACCGTCAAGGTGACCGTCCTCATCGAGACCATCACTGCTGCCTTCGAGATCGACGAGATCCTCTACGAGCTTCGCGACTGGATCGTCGGCCTCAATTGCGGGCGCTGGGACTATATCTTCAGCTTCATCAAGAAGTTCGGCCACCGCCCGGACTGCGTGCTGCCGGACCGCGGCTCGGTGACGATGACCTCGCATTTCCTGCGCTCGTACTCGCAGCTCGTCATCCAGCGCTGCCACCGTCGCGGCGCCTTTGCGATGGGCGGCATGGCGGCGCAGATACCGATCAAGGGCGACGTGGACGCCAATGATCGCGCGCTTGCGCGCGTGCGCGCCGACAAGGAGCGGGAGGCAGGCGACGGCCATGACGGCACCTGGGTCGCGCATCCCGGCCTCGTCCCGATCGCACGCGAGGTCTTCGACCGGCTGATGCCCGGTCCTAACAACCTCGAGAAGCAGCGCGAGGACGTCTCCGTGAGCGGCACGGACCTGTTGCAGGTGCCGGACGGCCAGGTGACGCGCGCGGGCCTGAAGCTCAACATCGACGTCGGCATCCGCTACCTCGCGGCCTGGCTCGGCGGCAACGGCTGCGTACCCATTCACCACCTGATGGAAGACGCCGCGACAGCGGAAATTTCACGGGCTCAGCTCTGGCAATGGGCTCGCCATGCGGCTCCGCTCGAGGATGGGACGCCCGTCACGCTCGCGCTGGTGCGCTCGGAGGCAGAGTCCGCGCTGGCCGGAATCCGGAGCGAGATCGGCGCTGCCGCCTTTGCCGGCGGGCCACTACGAGCGCGCCGCGGCGCACCTCGACCGGCTGACGGCCAACCAGGATTTCGAGCCGTTCCTGACCCTCAACGCCTATGAAGACATCGATTGATCCGGGAGCTTTCATGACATTTCAGTCCGCCGCGCAGATCGAACAGAACTGGAAGGACAGCCCGCGCTGGAAGGGCGTCGTGCGCGCCTACAAGGCGGCCGACGTCGTGCGCCTGCGCGGCAGCGTGCACGTCGAGCATTCGCTTGCGCGCCTCGGGCGCCGAGAAGCTCTGGCGCTACCTGCATGAGCTGCCGTTCGTGAACGCGCTGGGCGCGCTTGACCGGCAACCAGGCGATGCAGCAGGTACGGGCCGGCCTCAAGGCGATCTACCTGTCCGGCTGGCAGGTCGCGGGCGACGCGAACCTCGCTGCGGAAATGTATCCGGACCAGTCGCTCTATCCCGCGGACTCCGTGCCGTCGGTCGTGCGCCGCATCAACAACACGCTGCAGCGCGCCGACCAGATCTGCCATGCGGAAGGCAACGACAAGATCGACTGGCTGCAGCCGATCGTCGCCGACGCGGAGGCCGGGTTCGGCGGCGTCCTGAATGCCTTCGAGCTCATGAAGGCCATGATCGCCGCCGGCGCGGCCGGCGTGCATTTCGAGGACCAGCTGTCGAGTGCGAAGAAGTGCGGCCACATGGGCGGCAAGGTGCTGGTGCCGACGCAGGAAGCGATCAACAAGCTGGTCGCCGCGCGGCTCGCCGCCGATATTTCCGGCGTGCCGACCGTGGTCGTCGCCCGGACCGACGCCGAATCGGCAACGCTCCTGACCGCCGACATCGACGACCGCGATCACGAATTCATCGCATCCAAGGAACGGACCAGCGAAGGATTCTTTCCAGTCAAGGCCGGAATTCCGCAGGCCATCGCGCGTGGCGTCGCCTATGCCCCGTATGCCGACCTGGTCTGGTGCGAAACCGGTACGCCGGACCTGCACGAGGCGAAGGAGTTCGCCGAAGGCGTCCACCGCGTGCATCCGGGCAAGCTGCTCGCCTACAACTGCTCGCCGTCGTTCAACTGGCGCAAGAAGCTCGACGACGCGACCATCGCAAAGTTCCAGCGCGAGCTCGGCGCCATGGGCTACAAGTTCCAGTTCATCACGCTCGCGGGTTTCCACGCGCTCAATTTCTCGATGTTCGAGCTTGCGCGCGGCTACAAGGAATCCCAGATGAGCGCCTATGTCTCGCTCCAGCAGGCGGAATTCGCGGCGGAGCCGGTCGGCTATACCGCGACCAAGCACCAGCGCGAAGTCGGCGCCGGCTACTTCGACGACGTGACCCAGACCGTCACGGCGGGGACCTCGTCCATCACGGCGATGCGCGGCTCGACCGAAGAGGCGCAGTTCAAGGCGCGCTGAGCTGCCCGGGCCGCGCGTGAAGGGCGCGCCATTCGATCCGCGCATGCCGGCTCTGCCCGCGGCTTGCGGACTTCCTCGATGAAGTCCGGGCGCGGCATCCGGCTTATCACTGCCGTCCGGTGGCTCCCTTCGGCAGTGCGCGCCACCGGCTGCTCGTCGTAGGTCTCGCGCCGGGCATGCACGGCGCGAATCGCACCGGCCGGCCATTCACCGGCGATCACGCCGGCGTCCTGCTCTATCGCACGCTGCACGCGCATGGATTTGCCACCCGCGCGGAGTCGCTGGCGGCAGGCGACGGCCTGCGTCTCAAGGACTGCCGGATCTCCAACGCGGTGAAATGCCTGCCGCCGGGCAACAAGCCTCTGCCGTCGGAAGTGCGCAGCTGCAATCGTTACCTGGAGCGGGAGATTCTGGACTTGCGTCCGGGCGCAGTGGTCGTTGCGCTGGGATCGATCGCGCATGGCAGCCGTGTTGCGGGCTAGCAGTCAGCGGCCTGCCGCGTTTCGCTTCGCGCATGGGGCTGAGCACACGCTTCCCGGCGGCTTGCGGATGCTCGACTCCTATCACTGCAGCCGCCTCAATACGAACACCCGCCGGCTGACCCCGGCGATGTTCAACCGGATCTTCGCCCGCGCACGCCACTTGCTTGACCGCTGACGGACCCCACACCATGTCGCCGTGAGCGAATTCGACGCCAAGGCATTCGTGAAGAGCCTGCCGGGCCGACCCGGGGTCTACCGCATGCTCGACGCCGACGGCACGATCGTCTACGTCGGCAAGGCGCGCAACCTCAAGTCGCGCGTCGGCAGCTATTTCCGCGCGGATCAGCTCCAACCGAAGGTGCAGGCGCTGGTGCGCGCAGTCGCCGGGATCGAAGTGACAGTGACGAATTCCGACACCGAGGCGCTCCTGCTCGAGCACAACCTCATCAAGCGCCACCGGCCTCGCTTCAACGTGATCCTGCGCGATGACAAGAGCTTTCCCTACGTCCACCTGTCAGCGCACGAGTTTCCGAGGCTCTCCTTTTACCGCGGCTCGCGACGCCTTCCCGGACGCCTGTTCGGGCCATACCCGTCGGCCAGCTCGGTCCACGAAACGCTGAACCAGCTCCACAAGCTGTTCAAGCTCAGGAGCTGCAAGGACACGTTTTTCGCCAACCGGTCCCGGCCATGTCTCGAGTACCAGATCGGCCGATGCTCCGCACCCTGCACGGCGCTCATCGACAGCGAGACCTATGCCCGCGATGTCGAGGCGGTCGTCATGGTGCTCGGCGGGCGCGGAGAGGACGTCACGGTCCGGCTCGGCGAGGATATGGACCGTGCAGCCGAGCAGCTCGACTTCGAGCGCGCGGCGGCCTTGCGCGACCAGCTGACCGCCCTGACGGACATCCAGTCGCGACAGGTCGTCACGCGCGCCCGAGGTGGCGCGGATACCGACGTGCTGGCGGTCTCCGAAGCGGCAGGGGAGTTCTGTGTCGCGCTGATGTTCATCCGCGGCGGCCAGGTGCTCGGAACCACGACGTTTCATCCCCGCGCTCCGATCAGCGACGCTCCCGAGGTACTTTCTGCATTCGTCGCCCAGCACTATCTCGAGCGCGACCCGCCCGCGCGGATCTACCTGTCGCACGCGATTGACGATGCCGAAATACTGGCGGCCTCCCTGTCGGAACGCTCAGGCCGGAAGGTCAGCATCGGCCCGGGCCGGCGCGGATACCCGCAGCGCTGGGTCGGCCTTGCGCTACAGAACGCCGAGAACGCCTTGCGCATGCGGGATGCGACGCGTTCAAGCCTCTCAGAGCAGTTTGCGGAGCTCGGCGAGTTCCTGGGCATCGGCAAGCCCATTGAGCGAATCGAGTGTTTCGATGTCAGTCACACGCAAGGGGAGGCTACGAACGCCTCCTGCGTTGTCCTCGGCCCTACCGGTCCGATCAAGGCCGAATATCGTCGATACAACATCGAGGGCGTCGAGCGTGGAGACGATTATGGCGCCCTGCGCCAGGCGCTCATGCGGCGATATCGCCGGCGCAAGCAGGAGGCGTCGCCGCTTCCGGATCTCCTGTTGATTGACGGCGGCAAGGGACAACTTGCGGAAGCCGCGCGCGTCCTGAAGGAACTCGAACTCGTGATTCCAGCCGTCGCCGCCGTCGCCAAGGGCGTTGACCGGCGCGCAGGACAGGAGCGCATTTTCTTGTTGGGCCGGGACACGCCCTCTATACTTTCGCCGGATTCGAAGGCTCTGCACCTGATCCAGCGCGCGCGCGACGAAGCCCACCGGTTCGCGATCAGCGGACATCGCAGGAAACGGGCACGATCGCGCCAGACATCCATGCTGGAGGCGGTGGCGGGACTCGGGCCCGCGCGACGCAGGGCGCTCCTGCGGCAGTTCGGCGGACTTCAAGGCGTGTTGCGCGCCGGAGTGGAAGACCTGGCCCGCGCGCCGGGAATCGGGCCTGCGCTTGGCCCAGGCGATCTTCGAGCACCTGCATCCTGGAGCCTGATGAGCGGTCCTTACACCATTCCGAACCTGCTGACTGGCCTGCGCATCGCGCTGATCCCGGCAATCGTCGTTCTGTTCTACCTGCCATATCACTGGTCCGACATGGCCTGCGGCGTCATGTTCGCGGTGGTCGGAATCACGGACGCCTTCGACGGATACCTGGCGCGAAAGCTCGGCCAGACCTCGCGCCTCGGCGCTTTTCTTGACCCGGTCGCCGACAAGCTCATCGTTGCGACGGCACTCGTGCTGATCGTCAGCAGGAATCCGGTCTGGTACGTGACACTGACCGCGGCCGTCATCATCGGCCGCGAGATCGGCGTATCGGCGCTTCGCGAGTGGATGGCGGAGATCGGGGCGCGCCAGAAGATGGAAGTAACCCAGGTCGCGAAGTTCAAGACGATCGTCCAGATCGTCGGCCTGTCGATGATGCTGTTTCGCGAGGACCTGTTTGGCCTGCCGGTCTATGAATTCGGGCTCGCGCTCACGGTAGTCGCGGCCGTCCTGACCCTGTGGTCAATGGCGGTCTACCTGAACGGGGCAATGCCGGAGTTGCGCGGCAGTCGATAAGTTCAGTGGCTGGGAGGCCGGCAAACTTGACACACCGGGCACCCCTCCTAAAATGGCGGCCCTTGCGGGAATAGCTCAGTTGGTAGAGCGCAACCTTGCCAAGGTTGAGGTCGCGAGTTCGAGCCTCGTTTCCCGCTCCAGATCCTGACGAGACCCCGGGACTGCCATCCGGGGTTTCGTGTTTAATGCCCCCGAAGGCTAGGTGGCAGAGTGGTCATGCAGCGGCCTGCAAAGCCGTGTACGCCGGTTCGATTCCGACCCTAGCCTCCATTTCACTCTCCTGTTCGTGACAAGCAGTTGACAGTCTTTCCGCACGCGGCAAGTCACCGTCGCTCCCAGAGTGCCAATAACTGGCACGGGAGTACGGATCATGAAACAGTCACTTGCACGCTTGCTTCCCGCGATCACCGGAACGTCATGCCTCGTATTGCTCGCCGCCTGTGGCGGCGGCGGTACAGGCTCGGAGGGCGCCGACGGCAACGACGGGGGAGCGACTTCCCAGCCCCCGCCCCCGTCGGAATTCGTAGTCCGCGGAGAGCTCTTCTCGTTCGATACGGGCATGATCGCCAACACAAATATCAACGTCTCGGGTGAGAGTCCTGGCTTTGGCTTCTGGGCCAACCGGCAGTTAACGTCCGACGGGCTCGGTTTGTTCGAAGCCGAGGTGCCCGAATCCCAAATTTCACTCCTCGCAGTTAGCAACGATTTCGTCCAGCCATGTGCCGTCCGAACTGAAGTGACCCAAGACGTCGAAGTGCGCATCGAGATGTTGCCGGTGTCGGCACTGAATGTGATCAATGCGCCGCGACCGCAGTTGAGTTCGGAACCGTCGGTGACCGGCACGATATTCATGACGATCGGAAATAAGCGTCAGGCCATCGCGAGCGCCGATCTTCGGGCCCAGGATGCCCTGAAACCAGGTCTTGCCAGCACGCGCAGTGACCTGGGCGGCGGTTTCTACCTGTGCAATTTGCCGGCGAACACGTACATCGACATTCGCAATATCGGGTACATGCCCGTTGTCGTCGGCCCGATCGGCGGAACGGAATCGGTTGTCCTCGAGATTGAGCTGCAGCGCGAAAGTTACGACCCGCGTTAGTTCACTTCGGGCCGACGGCGGACGCAGCCGCCGTCGGCGCCTACATCGACTACAGCCGTTCACTGATCGACGCGCCCGCAGCTTGCTACGTTCGCCGACGACAAATCGGCAACTTCGAGCGATCCGCATTGTCGAT
Source organism: uncultured Gammaproteobacteria bacterium (assembly GCA_963706895.1). Classification (GTDB taxonomy): domain Bacteria; phylum Pseudomonadota; class Gammaproteobacteria; order Steroidobacterales; family Steroidobacteraceae; genus SCUD01. Next base: position 239,681 of record CAVPNV010000007.1, read on the forward strand.
TAATGTATGGACGATCTCAGCGAGCGTACCCAGTCGTTGTTCGAATACAGCATTCAGGTGGGCAAGCTCGAGCTGAACGTGGCCGGTGTGCTCGCGGCGATCGTCACGTTGGTGGCAGTGTGGGCACTCTCGAGGCTGATGCAGAAAGGCTTCACGCGTTACGCGATGAGCCACCAGCCGGCCCTCCGGCCAGCGATATACACCGTATCCCGCCTCGCCAAGTACGTCCTGGTCGTGGTCGGCGTACTGGTGGCAGCCGGCCTCATGGGCATTCCGCTGACCCAGTTTGCGGTGCTCGCCGGTGCCGTTGGCGTCGGTCTCGGATTCGGCCTGCAGGCGATCTTCAGCAATTTCGTGTCGGGGCTGATCCTGCTATTTGATCGCAGCCTCAAGGTCGGCGACTTCGTCGAGCTGGAATCGGGCGTGCGTGGTGAAGTCGGCGATATTGGCATCCGTGCGACACGCATCATGACGAACGACAACATCGACATCCTGGTGCCGAATGCCGAGTTCGTCGCCGGCCGCGTCGTGAACTGGACGCTCGGCGACAACAAGATCCGGCTGCACGTGCCATTCGGCGTCGACTACGGCGTCGACAAGGACCTCGTAAAGCAGGCGGCGCTCGAGGCCGCTGCGGAGGTCCCATTTACCTTTACCGGGGCAGACCGACGCAGGCCGCAAGTGTGGCTGGTGGAATTCGCGGAGAGCAGCCTCAAGTTCGAGCTGGTCGTGTGGTTGACGGCTGAGGCCACCAAGCGACCGGGTGCGGTCAAGGCCGCTTACACCTGGGCGCTGGACAACGCACTCCGCCGAAACGGCATCGGCATTCCATTCCCGACGACCGACCTCAATGTTCGCAGCTTGTTCGGCCTCGAAGGACGCGACGCATTGCGCGCCATACGCGGAAAGCTTCCCGATCGCGATTCCAGCACGGTGGACGCAGCCGTACCGGCTGCGACGTCAAGCCAGGCCTGCAACGACGCGCTCGAAGAAGTGGAATCGCAGATTGCGGAGAGCCGCTCGAAGACTGCAGCGCACGTTGCTGCAAAACTATCGCGTCCACTGTCCTGAACTTCAGTGCGCGGCGTGCTCGAGACGCCCCCTTATGGTGCTTGCAGGTGACCGAGGGGTTGAATGACTTGAAGATTCCCTTCGGGTTGTCCCGATAGAGCCAGACATGCCGGTCGTAGTGGGGCATGAACATGTGCGCCTCGTCCGTCGCCGTGGCGGGATCGTCGACCATGTTGTCGAAGGGCACGCCATAGAAACTTGGCGGCGCAGCATGGCCGCCTGCCGCCCAGGCGGCGCTGAACACCAGGTTCTCCACGGCGACGAGTTCCATCGACCCATCTGCCTGCGGCTCATAGATCAGGATCGCCGGCGTGCGGAAATCGATGTGTGTGCCGTTGCCATCGACGCGAGGCGAGGGCGGTGCGGTAATGCCGAGGAGATCCGGACGAAAGTAGTGCACGCCCATGGCTCCATCCGACACCGGCCTGCCCATCATGTCGGCCGTTTCGCAGATGTCGGATGGATCGCGAATGTATCCGTCGGCGAGCGCAACATTCACGTCGCGGAATCGCTCAGTGGCGGTGCGGACTTCGGCAAGCGTGGGCTCACCCGGGCCGGGAGAACCCGGCGATTGGGCTTCGAAGTCGTGGCGCACGCGCAAAGGATCAGGCCAGCAATCGCAAATCCAGAATATGCCTTGTGTACGTTAATCACGATCCCCCCTCTAGTCGAGTCAGACAGTCTGATATTTATTGTCGCGCAATGACCCGGCAAATCCGTACATGACTTCGTTGACTTTGGGCCAACTCTCGAGCTTGCTCATCCGGCCGAGCCAGCGCTGGATGTTAGGGTAGCCTTCAAATGTACACCCGATCAACTCTCCCGCCGTCAGCAGGCAGGCACCGAAATAATCGGCAATCGAGATACGATTGTTCGCGACGTATTCGTTCGTCCCGAGCATGTTCCGGTCAAGTATCTCAAGCCACGTCTTTGCCTTGTTCCTGCCCCAGGTGATCGTGCCCTGTTGCTGCTCTTCGGTCGGGCGCTTGTGATGCGGGAAGACCTGCGGGTAAAGAAATCCATAGCCGAAGTCGCGATAGAACTGCGTGTTGAACCAGTCCATCGCTTCGTCCACTTTCGCGCGCTGCCTGGCATCTTTCGGGTATTCGGGCGCGTCGAATCGGTTCGCCAGGTACTTGAGGATCGCGGAGCTTTCCGCCATGCGGAAATCGCCTTCCTCGAGCACAGGCACCAGGCAGCACGGATTCTTCGCGATGAATTCGGCGCCATGGTGCTCGCCTTTCATCAGGTCCACGAACTGCTCGGTGACGGGTAGGTTTTTCTCCGCAATGAACAGGCTGACCGGACGACACGCGGTCGATACCGGATTCATGTAGAGCGTTGTGCTCATCGAAACTCCTTTCGGCGCGCGCTTACGCCAATATATGGATGATCCGCTTCAGCAGTTCCTCGAATGAAATCAAGGTCAGCGTCAGCGGGAGAAGGGGCAAGAGTGCCGCAATGATGAGCTGGATCACTGCCCCGCGCGTGATGGGCACGATGCTCATGCCGCGCACCCTGTCAAAGCTGTTGCCGAGATCGGCCAAGGACTGGATATCCGCGCTGCCGACCAGCGCTTCCCCCTTTGGCATGTTGCCGCGCATCCACTTGTCGGCAAACTCGTCCACGTAATGACGTGAAAACTGGCCGTATTCACGAAGCCCCTGCCGCTTCGCGGCGGACAGCGGAATCATGAATACCAGCAGCGGGAGCACGATGACGGAAACCGTTATCACCGTGTACGCGACGACTTCGACATAGAACGTCGTCAGGACGGTGCCTTCATACAGGATCGTATTGGCCATCGCTCCCGCGAGCATGACGCCCTGCGCAAGCAAAAGTGGCGCGAATGCGCGCGCGATGGACGACAGGAACCCGATGCCGCCCATGCCATCCGGATGCAGCGGCGAATAGGCGAGTGGGAGCCGCGACACCTGCCATAGGAAGCGCGTCCAGATCAGGAGGCGGAAGTACCATCGCAGCAGGATGAACTGGAACACCGGCAGGCTGACGAACAAGTACCACCATCCTGCGAGCTTGGGTTGTATCCGCGCTGCACCCGGAGTGCTGTGCCAGGTCGGCACGTCCAGCGAAACGTAGTAGCGCCACACGACGAGAACGCCGACGGCATAGACGAGCACGACGAGCAGTACTTCGGCGATGACTGAATTGCGCAGGCGCCGGGCGTTTTCGAGAGTTTGTTGGAAAGCCCCGCGCAGGGTATCCGGGACGAGCTTCTGCGCGGTGAACTGTCCGACGACGACCCGCATCCGCTCGTGAACCACGATCTCGCACGCGATCATGAGTGGCAATGCCACCAGCAATCGCAAATGCGTATCCAGGTCATGCAGGAAGGGGACCTTGACCGAGTCGCCGTACGCGACACCGTCCAGGATCGACAGGACCACCAGCGGCAACCATGCAAACAGCGTGATCACGATGATCCGGCGCGTCAGAAGTTCGAGCGCGTTACCGGAAAGGTGGGCACGGCGGAACAGCTGGAAGAGCGGACCGCCCAGGACGAGCGAGAAGTCGCCCGCGTCTTCCGATGATTTAGGGTTCGGCTGGTCACGCATGGACGGCGGAGTCTAACCCTCGGATCGGGGACAGGAAAGGAGCCGTTGAAAGGATGAAGCTCATTTCCGTACTGGCGGCTATTCTCGATTCGAGGCTGGCGGAAAAGCTCACGTTGATCAGGTCGCCGCGCGGTAAACTCCTGCGCTTCGCGCCCCGGTGGCGGAACGGGTAGACGCTACGGACTTAAAATCCGTTGGCCGCAAGGCCATGCAGGTTCGATTCCTGCCCGGGGCACCAGCGTAATTCCAACCATTTTGTCTGGTCGGGACTCTCAACTTGAGGGAGTACGCTGCCTGACCCGAGGACGCCATGCTGCCCACGCAACCCAGACCATCGCGACGACGCTGTTCGCCGGGCTGATGCTGATCGGCGCCGGGGCCGTGCAAGCGCAAGCGCAGGAACCGGCCCCTGCCAAGACGAACGACCTCCGTGTCGATCGCTTCCGCCAACAACTCGAAGCCGATCGCGAGCGGCTGAAGATTCCCGGCCTTTCGGCCGCGATTCTCGAGGACGGCGAGGTGCTCTGGACCCAGGGCTTCGGCTACGCGGACGTGGAGCGTCGCGTGCCCGCGACGCCGGACACGCTTTACCACATCGCCTCGGTCACCAAGACGTTCACGGCGATCCTCGTGCTGCAGCTCGTCGAGCAGGGCAAGCTCGACCTCGACGCGCCGGTGTCGCGCTACGTGCCCGAGATCCAGGACGACCGCATCCGGATCAAGCACCTGCTCAGCCACACCTCCGAAGGCACGCCCGGCGAGAAGTTCAGCTACAACCCCGACCGCTTCGAGCACCTCAAGGCCATCCTCGAGCAGACGACCGGGAAGCCGCTGCGCGTGCAGTTCGTCGATACCTTCCTCGAGCCGCTGGCGATGCGAGACAGCGTGCCGGGGCCCGACGTCGTCGACGATGCGCAGACATGGGCAATGCTCGGCGAAACCAACCTCGACCGCTATCGCCAGGCCCTGGCGAAGGTCGCCCAGCCCTACACCTACTACGGCGACGGCGAGGTGCTGCGCACCACCTATCCGCCCGCGGATTTCTGGGCGTCGGCCGGACTGGTGTCCACCGTGCGCGACCTGGCGAAGTACGACGCCGCCGTCGATCGCCACGCGCTCCTCGGCGAGGCGATGCAGGCCCGCGCATGGACGCCGTTCCTGTCGAACGCCGGCCAGCCGCTCGCGCATGGGCCTCGGCTGGTACGTCACCGATTACCGCGGCACGCGCCTGGTCTGGCACTTCGGCCACTGGGGCACCGGCTTTTCCGCGATGTACCTGAAGATACCGGCGCGGCGGCTCACGCTCGTCATGCTCGCCAACAGCGAAGCCCTCGCCGACCACCACTACCAGGTCGGCGAGGACATCACCCACAATGTTTTCGCCTGCAGCTTCATCCAGGCGTTCGTGCCGGAGGCGGCGAACGAACGCGACGTGGTCCGATTCATCGGCGCCGGCGTCATCGACGGCACCGTCGACCGACTGCGAGCGCACGTCGCGCACCGCCCTTGAAAAGTGGATCGCCGACCGCCGCGCCAAGGCGCGCCGGATTGTCCCGCTCGAAGCGACGCTCGCCGCGGCGTACGCCGGCCGCTACCAGTTCCCCAGCCGCATCGCCACCATCACGCGTGAAGGTAGCCGCCTCTTCCTCGACTTCCCCCAGGGCGGCCGCGCCGAACTGTTCGCGGAATCGCCCACGCAGTTGTTCCTGAAGATCCGGCCGTGGACGATGACCTTCGTGCGCGAGGGCGAACGGGTCGTGCGGATCGACATCCTCGAATCGGGAGAGATCGTGCCCGCGCCGCGCGTCGACTAGCAATCGTCGCGAGCAGTCGGTGCGGCGGTCCGCGCCTTCGCCTAGTCTTCGATGACCCGCATTTGGCCCCGCACTTCTCCTGCCGGAAATGTCGACGAATGCACGTTGACGTAAGCAACGCCAGCGCGAATTGCCGCGACCAGCTCCTCGAATTCCCCAGGCGCGATGCCCTGACCGACGATCGGACCCTCGATCATGTTCGCGGCCTGCAGAGTTCCTGTGACTTTCCCAGACGGCGGACAACGTGGCGCCAGTCCGGTTGGATCGGGGCTGGCCTCGGTCTGGCAGAGAAACACGCTTACCGACCCGTTGACCGACCGCTGACCGACATGGATGTGTGCCTGCTGCACGTCGCCTTCCAAACGCGAATACCTGAGCTCGTAAGCAATCGTTCCGGCCTTGTCATCGACGACGGCGTGGAAACTGCCCGAAGCACCCGTCGAGATCACGGGTACCTCCCTGATGCCGGCGAGTCCGGCACGAACCGTTTCCCCGGCTGCGATTGGCAACGCCGTAAGCAAGCCACTGAGCAAGACCAAGTGAGCCGATACCCTTGAGCGTGCGTTCATTGCGGTTTTCCTTTGTCAGGTCGGTTTGGCGCTTGTTTGCGCTCCCCAATTTGCCCCCTGTCGGTATGTACCCCCGCGGCTCAAGAAGGTTCTTGTAATCGCAAGCAGAACTGCTCTAAATCAGGTAAACTCCGCGGGTCTGGTGATTACCTAGTTCTGTCTTGCCTGGCTCGATGCGCCGCTTCGGCGCGCCTTCCGACCCGATCAAGCCACCACGAATCGCATCGCCGCACCAGCAGGTGGATATCCGCTTGCTGCCATCTTCCTTATGTGAGTAATTCAATTGACCAAGTTATTTGTCGGCAATCTTCCCTTTTCCGCAACCGAGCAGTCGGTGCGTGCGCTGTTCGAGCCGCACGGCACGATCGACTCGCTCGCCCTCATCAATGACCGGGAGACGGGACGCCCACGCGGTTTCGGCTTCATCGAGATGCCGAGCGCCGATGCCTCCAAGGCCATGCAGGCCCTGAACGGCAAGGACTTCGAAGGCCGCGCCCTCAAGGTGAATGAGGCGCAGTCGAAGGACCGCACTGGCGGCGGCGGCGGCGGCGCAGCCGCGGCTACGGGAACGGCGGCGGTAATCGCTACTGATCCGAATCACGGACCAACGACAGGCCAGGGTGGGAGCCATTGACTACGGCAATCATCATTGGCCTGTCGGCGGTCGCGCTCTATCTCGGCAAGCGACTGTTAGGCGCGCGGTCCGAAATCGCTGAATTGCTGCTGCAGAATGGCCGGCTCAAGCGGCGACTCGAGCGGGGCGCCCGCTGACCCATGCGCATCGTGTCCCGCACCGCCCGTTCAGTCCGCGAACAGAAACGCGAAAAGTCGATGCGCATGCGCGAGGCCGCCGGTACGCTGGCGAACGCGTTCCCGCGCAGCGAACAGATCCGCATACATCTCCAGTTCTTTGCGAAGGACGGCCCGGTGCCCGCAGCTCGGACGCACGCGCTCTATCCTTCGGCGCACGCGTTTTTCGAATTTTCCTGCCCGCACGGAGACTGTGACGGCAGCATCGACCTGAACACCGTCGCACTCCCATTGCTCCGCAATTCCGGTACCGAGGTCAACGGCACACTGCATTGCCCGGGGACGCGCACGGACGGGGAAGGCCCGCGTCCTCCCTGCAACCAGCGCGTCGACTACTGGATTGTCGCCCGCTATCAGCCTCTAAACCGGGCCTCGACCTGACAGTCTGATACCGGCGACATAGCCCGATCCTCCCGCCAAAATCGGTAGGTCGGTGCTTCGCCTACGTTCGCATATCCTGAATTCTCACGTCGCTACGTGCTGACATCGCGACCGCGATGGTTCCACGTAAGTCAGCTACATTTTCTTCAGGTCTAGAACAAAAGGAAGTTGTAGTAGTTGCGCGGGGACAAGGAGGCCCAGAAGCGAAGAAGAACTTAGGTGGAGAACAATATGAACGTATTCGACAAGTTCCTGGGACTGACATGGCCCGATGACGTAACTGAAACGCCCTGGTGGGCTGACGCCGTCTTTCGGGGCCTCGAGGAAAGCCGGTCTAATGAAAAAGACATCGACTCGGAGGGTGGTGTCGCGGAAACTGAACTGCGGACCTGAAGTTACTCCCGCGGAAGAATGCTTGTTTGCCAGTCTTCGGGCATCGTCGCATTCCCGTCCTTCTTAAGGCGGGCCTCCACCGTCAACTCACCCTGGCCCTCAGGGCTGCCCCAATCAACAAAATATCCGCCGTTCGCCGCAAAGACGATGATTGCGGTATTTGCGATTACCGGATTGTCAGTCATGCTTGCTTGAGCAGTAGCCCGTGTTGCTTCGATGAGAGCGAGCAATTCGTCATGGCCAAGATTGCCTCGTACTCGGACCTCAAAATCTTGAGTGGCCAGCCGCACGTAGCGGCGTATGTCAACGTTGTCGCATGTCCACAAATCACTTGAATCTTCTCGCTTGCATCGGACCTGAAATGCTTCCTTAACGCCGGCACTCTCGGCGTGCGGGTAGAAAACGACGACTGCCGTGTCAAACAAAGTGCCGTCGGGCATCGTTATGCCGGCACGGTGTGCCTCGGCATATTTGATTCCGGGGCTGGAAGATAAGAGCGGGTTCGTTGCCAAAACCTGGAGCGTGATCGCGCGCAAATCGCTTTCGGCGAGAGGAACTTTGTCTCCAAATTCGTAAACCGGTGGATCGTCGGCCGCTGCAGCCAGGCGAAAGAGACACACCGAGCAAGCAAGTGCAATTGGGGCGCGTGATGAGAGGCGAGCCATGATTCGCACCTCACGAGTCGCATTATCGTGCAGATTCCGTCTTGTACTTTACTCCTGGCAACCTGCCATCACGCAACTCGGCGCAGGAACGCACCCGTGCGGTACGATTGCCGCGAGAGGCCACGACCGCACGGGAGGTCGAGATGCTGACGGGTCATTGCCACTGCGGATCCATCCGCTATGAAATCCGGGGCGAGCCGATCTACAGCGCGCTGTGCCACTGCAGTGATTGTCGGCGCAGTGCCGGCGCGCCCATGGTCGGATGGACGGCTTACCCCGAGAGCTAGCCTGAAAGTCGTGCAGGGCACCGCCAAGATCTATCGTTCTTCAGAGAACGGCCGCAGGCATTTCTGCCCCGACTGCGGCACGGGACTCTTCTACTTCAATGCCGTGAATTTGCCTGGGATCGCGGACATCCAGACTGCGACGCTCGATGACCCGACCGCGATCGCACCGAAAATTCACGTGCAGACGGCGGAGCGGATATCCTGGATGGAGCGCGCCCACGAGTTGCCCGTGTTCGAGCGCTACCCGACGCGGGACTGAACCGGCGGGTCAGAGCGGATAGATGCCGAGCGGCTCGACGAGCTGCCAACCCTTTCCCTGGTCGACGTACTCGGCCCGCGCTTCGAACTTCTGCGGCGAACCCGCCTTGGTCGGTCCTTGCCAGCTCCACGAGACGTCGCTGCTGAAAGTCACGACGCCTTCGAATTCGACGATCGCCGATTTCATCTTGTCGCCGAGCGGTTCGATCGAAACCGATTTCTGGCGGAACTCGACGAGCGTGGCCTTGCCCTCGATGCTCGGATTCGCGTTGATCTTTGCGAGCACGAAGGTGCCCCATGTCGGTTGTATCCGGCGCGTTCGCACTCGGGAAGCAGGAACCGGCGCCGCCGCGGTCACATCACTTGCGGACGGCGCGGTTGCGGATTCGCCGGCGCTCTTTTCGCCGCCGCAAGCAGCCATCAGGGAAACGGCCAGGAGCAGCGAGGCGAGAGCGCAGTTGCCGCACGGGGAGCGGGGGTCCGATTTCATGCGCGGAGTATACGGGCCACCCGATTGTGATCCCGCCCGGGGACCCATCCGGGGCCTTCTGGTATAGTCCGCGCGACCTGAGAGGCCGGTGAATATTCCCATTGCAACCGTTTAATTTTTCAGGCATTTCCGCGCGGGACATCCACTTATGGCGCGGCGATCGCGAAGTCCTTGCGGGCGTTGCGCTCGAGGCTTCGGCGGGCGAATGCGTCCATGTCCTGGGCCCGAACGGTTCAGGCAAGACGACACTTCTTCGCGTGATCGCAGGCCTCCTCACGCCGGAGCAAGGAACGGTCGAATGGAAGGGCCGCCCGACCCATGCGCAGCGTGACGAATGGTGCGCAAGCTTCAGCTACCTCGGACACAGCGATGGACTCAAGCCGGAATTGACCGCGCGCGAAAACCTGGCGTTCGACGCCGGGCTGCGAAGGCGGCTTCGCCCAGGCGAGATTGTCACCGCACTGATCGGGGTTGGCCTTGCCGAAGCGCACGACCAGCCGGCCGGATTTCTCTCTGCCGGGCAACGCAGGCGCCTTGCGATGGCGCGCGTCATGCTCGCGGCAACGCCCCTGTGGATCCTCGATGAGCCGTACACCAATCTCGATCACGACGGGGCGGCGCTCGTATCCGCCGTCATTGGCCGCCACCTGGACGCCGGCGGTGCGGCGCTCATTGCTGCGCATCAGCCCCCAGCGATCCCGAATCATGTCCCTCGTCGCGTCGAGCTCGGTTGATGGATCGCACCGGCATATTCGCTGCCGCGCTCCTGGCTTACCGCCGCGACGTCCTGCTTGCACTGCGTCATTGGGGCCAAGTCGCGCAGCCGCTCATTTTCTTCGTGATGGTCACGACCCTGTTTCCACTGGCGCTCGGTCCCGACCTTGGCGAGCTCCGCCAGATCGCCGCCGGTACGCTGTGGGTGGCCGCGCTCCTTGCGTCGCTTCTTGGCCTCGAACTCCTGTTTCGTGCCGATCACGCCGATGGCACGCTCGAGCAAATGCTGCTCTCGGGACAACCGCTGGCGCTGATCGCGCTCGCCAAGGGCCTCGCGCACTGGACCGCCTGCGGCCTGCCGCTGGTCCTCTTGTCGCCATTCGTGGCGGCGAGCCTCGGCGTACCTTTCGAAGCTTTCGGCACGCTCATGCTTTCCCTCGGCCTTGGCACCGGTGTCCTGAGCGCGCTCGGCGCGATCGCTTCTGCCCTTACGCTTGGCCTGCGGCGCGGCAGCCTGCTGCTCGGGCTTCTTGTCCTGCCGCTTGCGATGCCGGCGCTCATCTTCGGGGCGCGGGCGATCGACTTGTCGATTCACGCAGACAGCGCCCGCGGGCCATTGCTGCTGCTCGCTGCCATGCTGGTGCTTGCGCTGACGCTCGCGCCACTTGCGGTTGCCGCCGCGCTCCGGATCAGCGCAGAGTGAATTCATGAACTGGACCTGGTTTCACAAGCTCGCGTCGCCCCCGCATGCGTATCGCATCGCGGAGGCGATCGCGCCGTGGCTCGGCTGGCCGGCATTCCTGCTGATCGTTGTCGGCCTCTTTGGCGGGCTCGTGCTCGCGCCCGCCGACTACCAGCAGGGTGACGCATTCCGGATTGTCTACGTCCATGCGCCGAGCGCCTGGCTCTCCATGCTCGTGTACGGAACGATGGCAGTCGCGGCGGCGATCGGGCTCATCTGGCGCATCAAGCTCGCGCACGCGGTCGCGGCGGCCTCCGCACCGATTGGCGCGTCGTTCACGTTTCTCGCGCTCGCTACAGGCTCGATCTGGGGCAAGCCCATGTGGGGAACGTGGTGGGTGTGGGATGCGCGGCTGACCTCGGAGTTGCTGCTGCTGTTCCTCTATGCGGGCGTCATGGCGCTTCGCGCCTCGATCGACGACCGCGACCGCGCCGATCGCGCCTCGGCGCTCCTGGCAATCGTCGGCGTCGTGAACCTTCCGATCATTCACTACTCGGTCTATTGGTGGAACACGCTGCACCAGGAATCGACCCTGACGAAGATTGCAAAGCCCTCGATGGCGGGCGACATGCTCTGGCCCTTGCTGGCGATGCTGCTCGGCTTCACGCTTTATTTCGGGGCGGTGCTGCTGGTCAGGCTCCGGGCCGAGATCCTGCGTCGCGAGCGGGACGCCTCGTGGCTCAGGATGGAGATCGGGCGATGATTGAGTTCATGAACATGGGCGGCTACGGCGCCTTCGTCTGGCCATGCTTCGCCCTGGCCGCGATCGTGCTCGTCTGGAATGTCGTTGCGGCACGGCGGCTGCACGCAGCCGCGCGCCAACGGCTGATGCGGCGAGTCGCCACGGGGGAGGGCGGACGATGACGCCACGCCGCAAGCGGCTCCTCGCGGTCGTCGCAATCCTTGGGGGCGTCGGCGCAGCGACGGCGCTTGCGATGCTCGCGTTCCAGGACAACCTGCTCTATTTCTACAATCCCTCGCAAGTGCTCGCCGGCGACGCACCGAGCGGACGAACCTTCCGGATCGGCGGCATGGTCACCGAGGGAAGCCTCAAGCGGACGGAAGGCACGCTCCAGGTCCGCTTCGTCGTCACGGATTACCAGCACTCGATTCCGGTCAGCTACGAAGGGCTGCTGCCGGACCTGTTCCGCGAAGGGCAGGGCGTCATCGCGCACGGCAAGTTGTCGGATTCCGGTGAGTTCGTGGCCGACGAAGTACTCGCGAAGCACGACGAGAACTACATGCCGCCGGAAGTTGCGGAGTCGCTGCACACGCCGACGCCCGCGAGGGTATCCGAGTGATTCCGGAGCTTGGCCATTTCGCGCTGATCCTGGCGCTGCTGCTTTCGATCGCCCAGGCGGTATTCAACCTGGCTGGCGCATCGCGTGGAAACAATGGATGGATGGCGGCCGGCCGGTCGGCCGTCGCAGGGCAATTCGTCTTCGTTGCGCTCGCATTCGGTACCCTTGCCTGGGCCTTCATACAGCGCGATTTTTCGGTGCTGTATGTCGCCACCAATTCGCACTCGGAGCTGCCGCTCTTCTATCGGGTTGCGGCTGTGTGGGGTGCGCATGAGGGCTCGCTCCTGCTCTGGTCGCTGGTCCTCGCCGGCTGGACGCTGGCAGTCGCGGTATGCAGCGGCTCCCTCGAGGCGCCGTTTCGCAGTCGCGTCCTCGGTTTCCTGGGTCTCATCAGCATCGGCTTCCAGCTCTTCATGCTGACGACGTCGAATCCCTTCAAGCGTCTCATGCCCGCTGCTTCCGAGGGGCTTGACCTCAATCCGCTCCTCCAGGATTTTGCGCTCGCGGTGCATCCGCCGATTCTGTACTTTGGCTATGTCGGCTTCTCGGTTGCATTTGCGTTTGCCTGCGCGACGTTGCTTGAAGGCCGCCTCGACGCGGCCTGGGCCCGCTGGACGCGTCCGTGGACTCTCGCAGCCTGGCTCTTCCTGACAATCGGAATCGCGCTCGGGAGCTGGTGGGCTTATTACGAGCTTGGCTGGGGCGGTTGGTGGTTCTGGGACCCGGTCGAGAACGCGTCCTTCATGCCCTGGCTCGCCGGCACGGCGCTGATTCATTCGCTCGCCGTCACCGAAAAGCGCGGGTTGTTCAAGAGCTGGACATTGCTGCTCGCGGTCTCGGCTTTCTCGCTCTCGCTGCTGGGCACCTTTCTTGTGCGCTCGGGCGTGTTGATCTCCGTGCACGCATTCGCGACCGACCCCGCCCGCGGCGTCTTCATCCTGGCTTTCCTTACGATCGTGATTGGCGGAGCGCTGGTGCTCTACGCCTGGCGAGCACCGCGACTCAAGTCCGCCGCCGGCTTTGAGGCGACTTCGCGTGAAAGTTTCATGCTCTTCAACAATGCCCTGCTCGTTGCTGCGCTCGGCCTCATCCTGCTTGGCACGCTATATCCACTCTTCATGGATGCACTCGAGCTCGGCAAGATCTCGGTCGGTCCGCCGTACTTCGAGCTCGTCTTCCTGGTGCCCATGTTGCCTCTGCTGGCATTGCTCGGGGTCGGCATGCACGCCGCATGGAAGCGCGGGATGCTCGGCTCGGCCAGGAATCGACTCTATGCAGCTGGAGGTTTCGGTATCGCAGGAGCACTCCTGATCGGCGCGGCGGTCTATGGCGATGTACGCCCAATGACGACGCTCGGGTTTGCACTGGCGCTATGGGTCATGCTGTCGTCCCTCGCGATCCCGCTGGCGCGCATTCGTGCCCGGCAGCCCTTGCCGGCAGCAGTGCTCGGGATGGTCGTCGCCCATTTCGGCGTGGGACTCACGACGCTCGGCATCACCGGCGTTCAGTCCTTCAAGGTCGAAAAGGACGTTGCACTGGCCATCGGCGAAGCGGCCGAGATCGCCGGCTACGATTTCAAGTTCGCTGCGCTGCGGGATGTCCAGGGCGCGAATTTCATGGGCGTCGAAGCGGACGTGGTCGTGTCGCACGAGGGCCGTCCGGTTACCGTCCTTCATCCGCAGAAGCGCCTCTACAACTCGGGCGGCAACCCGTTGACGGAGGCGGGTATCGAAGTCGGCGCCGCACGTGATCTCTTTGCGGCGCTTGGCGATGACCTCGGACAGGGGCGATGGAGCCTGCGGCTGCAATACAAGCCGCTGGTCCGATACGTCTGGCTGGGCGCAATCCTGGTCGCGCTCGGGGGCCTGCTCGCTGCGCTGGACCGTCGTTATCGCGTGCGCGTGCAGGCGCGTGCGGCCGAAACCGTCGCCCCGGCTACGCGATGAAATTTCCCATTCGATTCCTCGTGCCGGCGATTGCTTTCGCCGTTCTCGTTGGCTTCTTCGTCATAGGCCTGCAGCGCGAGCCGGGCAACATCCCGTCGCCGCTGATCGGGAAGGCTGCACCGGCCTTCTCGCTGGAGTCACTTGGGGATCCGGCGTGGAAGGTCGGCTCCGCGGATTTCAGCGGCCGTCCGTGGGTACTCAATGTCTGGGCGACCTGGTGCGTCGGATGCCGCGACGAGCACGAGGCATTCCTCGTCATTGCGCGCCAGAATCGACGTGCCGATCATGGGGCTCAACTGGCGCGATGACCGTGCGCTTGCATTGCGCTGGTTGACACAGCTTGGGAATCCTTATGTCTCGGTTGCCTACGACCCGGAGGGCCGCACCGCCATCGACTGGGGCGTCTACGGTGCGCCGGAAACGTTTCTCGTCGACGCGGGCGGGCAGGTGATCAAGAAGCATGTCGGGCCGCTCACGATGGAAATCTGGGAGCGCGAGTTCCTGCCCTTGCTGCCGGCGGCAGGGAGCGGGCAATGAGGAGGATCCTGGCACTCGCAGTGATGCTGTCGCTGGGACCGCTGGCTTTTGCCGTGGATTCAGGCCAGCGCTTCGAGGACGCGGCCGAGCAGGCGCGCTACGAGCGACTGATCCGCGACCTGCGTTGCCTCGTCTGCCAGAACGAAAGCGTTGCCGATTCCAATGCGCAACTCGCGAGCGACCTGCGACGCGAAGTCGAGTCGCTGATGCGCGAAGGGCGAAGCGACGCCGAGATCCATGCCTTCATGACGGAGAGGTACGGTGACTTCGTACTGTTCCGTCCGCCGGTTGCACCGCGCACCTGGCTGCTCTGGGCGGCGCCGGCACTGTTCCTTGCTGGCGGCTTCGCCATCGTGATCGTGATCGTTCGGCGCCGCGCGAGTGTCGCCCGTGCCAATCCAGCGGCGCTCGACGAGGAGCCGGATCGCCCGTGACCGCATTCGTCGCGATCTGCTCGATCTTCCTTGCTGCCGCCATCGCCTTTCTTGCATGGCCGCTGCTCGCTTCCCGCCGCAAGGACGAGGCGGCGCCTCGCTCCGGGATTGCGGCGGCCTTCGTCGCGGTTGCGCTGCCCATTGCGGCATTCCTGATCTACCACCAGGCGAGCAACTGGGAATGGGATGCTCCGGAACCGGAACAGGCTATTTCCGCGCCGGACCTGAAACGCGTCGCCTCCCAATTGCAGGAACGGCTGGCGCGTCAACCGGACGACGTCGAAGGCTGGAAGCTGCTTGGGCGCTCGGCCACGGTGCTCGGCGACTTCGCGCTCGCGCGAAGCGCCTTCGGCGAGGCGTATACGCGCACTCAGGGTCGTGACGCGGAAGCGGTCGTCGGCTACGCCGAGTCGCTCGTGCTCATCGACGAACGCGAGATTGACGGCCATGCGGCGGAGCTCTTCGAGCAGGCGCTCGAGCTCGCGCCGGACAACCCGCGCGCGCTTTGGTATGGCGGCATCACGGCCTATCGTCGCGGCGAACTTGCGCTCGCGCAGCAGCGCTGGATCGAGCTTCAGAATCACGAGTTGCCCGTCGAGCTGCGCCAGGTGCTGGCGGAACGGCTTGCGGAGCTCGAGCAGTCGCAGGGAAAACCGGTCGCAAAGTCCGAGGCGCCAGTCGCCGGATCTGCAATCGAGATCTCGATCGCTATCGAGCCTTCGCTCGCGGAACGGGTGCCGCCGCACTCGACTTTGTTCGTCATCGCGCGCCGCGGATCGGGCGGGCCTCCGCTCGCCGTGCAGCGCCATCCGGCCGGTGCCTGGCCGCGTTCAGTTCGCCTCACCGACGCGGACGCCATGCTTCCCGGAATTTCACTCGCCAGCGGCGGTCCGTTGAAGCTTGTCGCGCGGATCTCGACGAGCGGGCAGCCGATCGCCGCCAGCGGCGACCTCTTCGGTGAGGTCGGTTATGATTTCGCCTCGGCCCATCCGGCAAGCATCACGATAGACCGGATCGTTCCGTAATCCAGCGGCCGGAGGATTGCCATGGGGCCGGCCGTCGTCAGTTATCGCTTCAGGCGCCTGCCATCCACCTTCCGGTATTTTCCGAGGGCCGTCTTCGGCCGCCGGAATGCGCTGGTTCCCGAAGGGCAGCTCGTGCCACGCCTCGAGGGCAGCGTCGAATCCGTGACCGCGGATACCGGGCATCTGGCGCGCTACCGCG
Organism: uncultured Gammaproteobacteria bacterium; assembly: GCA_963706895.1. Lineage (GTDB taxonomy): Bacteria > Pseudomonadota > Gammaproteobacteria > Steroidobacterales > Steroidobacteraceae > SCUD01. Next base: position 255,893 of record CAVPNV010000007.1, read on the forward strand.
AGATCTGCGGCTTTGACGACAACGCCAACCTGCCTGTGACTTATCCGCACGTGGTCGCGATGCCATTGCAGTTCGCGATCCTCACCCATCCGAAGTTCGTCGTTCGCCTCATGGGGCTCATCCACATCGCCAACGAGATCGAGCAGGCGAGGGCGCTGCCCGCAGACCGCGAGTTTGGCCTGCGAAGCTGGATCGAGGGCCACCGGGACACTGATCGCGGGCACGAGTTCGACCTCTACACGGCAGCCGAGGACAGCGGCGGGACAGCCTGGCTCGAGAAGTCCACGCTGCTGTCGCGCCGCACGTCGACCGGCAAGCAGGCATCACGCGGTGCGCGACAGGCCCTGCGCTATGAGAAGCCGGGTGAACTCGACCGGGTGGCGAGTGCCGACATCGAGGTGCCGCGCGCGATGGGCAGGCGCTACGGCTGGCTCTCCGGCGACCTCAATCCGATCCACCTCGCCGATCGCGGCGCCAGGCTTTTTGGCTTCGAGCGCGCGGTTGCGCACGGCATGTGGTCGATGGCTCGATCGCTCGCAGCCCTGGGCCCGCAGGCGCTATCGCCGCCGGTACAGGCGCTCGTCGAATTCAAGTTTCCCCTGTTCATGCCCTGCATCGCGAAGCTCGAGCATTGGCAGCGCGACGGACGACGGGTGTTCGTGCTGAAGGACGCGGAAAGCGAACGACCGCACCTCGCGGGTTCGACACGGACCGGCTGAGCCGATGCATTTCCAGTTGATTCGCACGGTGCTTCGCGCACGGCCAGGCGAGGAGCGTGCCGTCGGCCTCGCCTTCTCCTATTTCTTCATGCTCATGTGCGCCTATTACCTGCTGCGGCCACTGCGCGACGCGATGGCCATCAGCGCGGGTCTCGAGAACCTGCCGTGGCTCTACACGGGCACGTTTGTCGTAATGCTGACGCTTACGCCGCTGTTCGGGGCACTGGTGTCGCGGGTGCGGAAGCAGCTGCTGCTGCCGATCACTTACCTCTTTTTCGCGTCGAACCTGCTCGTGTTCTACCTGTTGTTCAAGCTAAATCCCGACGGGCGGTGGATCGCAGTCGCGTTTTTCATCTGGCTCTCGGCCTTCAATTATTTCGTCGTCTCTGTCTTCTGGAGCTTCATGGCGGACGTATTCCGCGACGAGGAAGCGAAGCGCCTGTTCGGGCCGATCGCGGCCGGGGGCGGCACCGGCGCAATCGTCGGACCGCTCCTGATGCAGTACCTGGTCCCGCGGATCGGCGTCGATGCCGTCGTAGGGCTCGCAATGTTGTTTCTGATCGGCACGCTGCCCTGCATACGCGGGCTTGCACTCTGGGCTGACAAGCGCCACGGCCGCTTCGTGCGGCCGCCGGAGGATCCTGATTCCCGAATCGGCGGTGGCATGTTGTCCGGCTTGCTCCTCGTCGTGCGATCGCCGTACCTATTTGGAATATTCGCCGTCATCGCCATCGGTTCCGTCGCCGGCCTCTTCATGTACAACGAACTGCTTCGCCTGGTCGAGGCGAACTATCCCGACCTCGCGACCCGGGCACAATTCTTTGGGCGGCTCGACACGGCAGTCAACGTCGTCGCCTGGCTCTTCCAGGGCCTGGTGGTCGGCTGGCTGATCCGGCGATTCGAGCTGTCTGGCGCGCTCGTCGCGATACCAATCGCGGCACTCGTCTCTTTCGCGGCGCTCGCGGCAATGCCCACGCTTGCGGTGCTCACTGCCGGCCAGGTCCTGCGCAGGGCAGGGGAATACGGCATCGCCAAGCCAAGCCGCGAAGTGCTGTTCACGGTCGTCGACGCGGAGGCCAAGTACAAGGCCAAGAATTTCATCGATACCGTCATGCAGCGGGGCAGCGACATGGCGGGAATCTGGCTGTACACACTGGTGCAGTCCATGGGTGTCGCGCTGGTCGGCTATTCACTCATGTGCGCGGCGGGAATGATGGCTGCGATCGGCGTTTCACTCGGTCTCGGTCGGGCATTCGAGCGCCGCCAGTCGGGCACTTCGTGAGCCTCGCCGGGTCCAAGCGCAGGTCCATGGCAGGAGATCCGCATGAACCGGCAGCCGAATTCACCTCCGCAGTTGACGCGACGCGAGGCCATCGCATTTCTGGCGGCACTGGCCGCCTCCCGCATGGCCCACGCGGCCGCTGATCCAATCGAGCGCGCCATCCCGCGAACGGGCGAAAAGTTGCCCGCACTGGGTCTCGGCACCTGGCAGGTGCTCGACGTTCCGCCAAAAGGTGCCGACTACGACGTTGCCCTCGCCGCAGTGCGGAGCTTCCTGGAATCCGGAGGCCGGCTGATCGACAGCTCCCCGATGTACGGGCGGTCGGAAGAACGCGTGGGCGACATGCTGGCTGCAATCCAGCCTCCCGACAGGCCATTCCTGGCCACGAAGATCTGGACGACCGGTCAAGCCTCAGGACAGGCCCAACTCGCCGATTCGCACCGGCTGATGCGCGCGAAATCACTCGACCTCGTGCAAGTGCACAACCTCCAGGATCTTGCCACTCACCTCGCGACACTTCGTGCAGCGAAAGAGAAGGGCACCGTTCGCTACATCGGAGTCACGCACTACGTGGCGAGCGCACATGCAGAGCTCGAGCGCGTCATCCGGAAGGAGAAGCCTGATTTCCTCCAGATCAATTATTCACTGGCCGAGCCCGAAGCAGGAGCGCGCCTGTTGCCGCTTGCGCGCGAGCTCGGCGTCGCCGTCGCTCGTCAACCGCCCGTTTACGAAAGGCTCGATGATCGACCGCGCTTCGGGTCATGCCTTGCCGCCAATTGCTGCCGAGCTCAGCTGTCGCAGCGCCGCCCAGCTCTTCGTCAAATGGGTGCTCGGCGACCCTGCAGTCACGGTTGTCCTGACCGGCACGCGGAACCCGCAGCACGCCGCCGAAAACCTCGAGGCCGCATCCGGGCGCACGCCCGATGCTGGGCAAAGGAAGGCAATTTCTGACTGGTTTGCCGCGCTCTGAGCGCTAGGGTGCGCTCCCTAGCGACGATCGGGATACTTGCTCGCCAAGTTCCCCGAAATACCGCCAGGAGTTCGAAATGATCGACAACGTCAACCAGTTCATCGGCACGCTCGCGGACACCGAGCTCGCCCGCACCGCACGCCGCTCGGCGCGCACGATCTGGAACGCGCACCGCGCCGCGCTCGAGACCACCCGCGTCGAGGCCGGCAAGGTGTTCTTCCTCGCAATCGACGAAGGGCAGAAGCTTGCGACCCGCGTGAAGCCGACCGCGACAAAGACGGTCTCGAAGAAGACCACGCGCCGCAGCACGCGCCGCGCCGCCTGAGTCCTTCCCTGCCGCTGGTGTACGATGGCCCCGGCCGTCGTACACCAGCCGCATGCCCAGTCACTTCAAGTCCGCACCCGGCCGGCGTACCCGGCAACGCATCCTCGACACGACGCTCGCGCTCTACAACGAGCGCGGTGAGCCGCAGGTCTCCACCTCCCTGATTGCGACCGAGCTCGGCATCAGCGCCGGCAACCTGCACTACCACTTTCGCCGCAAGGACCAGCTCAGCGCCGCGCTGCTCGAGCAGTTCGTCGCCGAATTCGATGCCCAGCTGCCGCCCCCCAACTGGCGCGCCGACAACGTCGAGGACGTGTGGTTGCTGCTGCATGTACTGCTCGAGACGCTCTCGCGCTATCGGTTCCTGTTCCGCGACCTGAGCGGGATCATGTCCCGCGACCGGCGCGCAGGACAGCGGCTCGCGACCGTATTCGAGCGCTCGGTGAGCGCCTCGCACGGCATTTGCCTTGGACTCGTCGAGCGCGGCGTCATGACTGCGACGGAGGCCGAAATCGAGGCGCTGGGGGAGAACATCGCTGTCGTGTCGCTTTACTGGCTCTCATTTGAGTCGGCTCGGCATCCGCGAAACGATCCCGCTGCCACGGGCATGTCGCGCGGGGTCTACCAGGTGCTCATGCTGGTGGCGCCATTTCTGCAGCCTGAGAGCCGGTTCCACCTCGAAAAACTGGCACGCGGGTACCTTGCGCAAGATGAGGGCGATTGAGTTGGGTCAGTCCGCGTGCCAAGCAATACGAGTTCGTCGAGCTGCATGGCGACAGACCACTGGCCATCGACTGGGCGGTCCCAATTGACCGTCCTGCATCCCTGGTCAGGGCTTGTGCTGCATGCCGCAAGGGCGGGCGAGTGGAACACCGGTGAATTCGCGGTTTCGCGCCGATTGCCAAGTATTGGGATATAGGTGTAATTTAACATAATATACATTATGCGAACTCATGACCATGACCCGCTGGGGCATCGGAACAGTGTTCTAGTCTGCAATACACCGGCGGCACGGGCGCTACGCCGGCGTATGATCGTTGCGAATTCCAATGGAGCTGGAGGCAGTCATGAAGAGAATTCTCGCCGGGCTGGCACTCTTGGCGGTGGCCACAGCTGCATACGCTGCCAGCGAAGTTTTGAGTCTTTGCGACATTTGTCCGCTCTGCTAAGGCCAAGAACAAGAAATGAAACGCCCCGCATTGCGGGGCGTTTCCTTTTTCTGGGGCTACTTTCGCGGGACCACTAGGCGTGAGCCTTCAGGCCTGTCTCCGCATGCAAAAGCTCGATGAGCTGCTTGAGGTCGGGAGCTGTCTTGAATTGCATTCCCGGGCCCAGGACTTCGTCCCATGGCGCTCTCGAGTCGACATAGAGCTGCGCGCGGATCTCCAGCTGTTCATCACCGTCCAGCAAGCCCGTCGGAATCCAGATGTAGCCGGTGTCCCGCAAGGGATTCGGAACCGGCGAGCCACAGCGCGAACAGAACCATGACCTGAAGCCGGTCGACCTCGTCCACTGCGTGATCATTGGCTCGCCGGCGAGCCACCGGAACCTGTCGGACGCGGCGATGAGTCCGGTGTTCGATGCCGATCCGCCTTGCTTCCGGCACAGGGAACAATGGCACTGATAGAGCATCGGGTAAGGCGGGTCTACGCTGAACCGGACCTCACCGCAGAGACATGAACCGTCCATGGACAGAACCGCCATTCAGTCCGGCGCACTTCCGTTGCGATATTGTTCCTTCAGGCGCTTGCGCGCCTCATCGCGCATTTTTTCCCATTCGGTTTCCTGTTCATCCGTCAGGATCGCGCGCACATTCTGTTGATATTCATCCATGACCGGGCGAGCTTCCTTGAACATCGCGCGCTTCGCGCTTCGCGACGAATCGCCAGCGTGCTTTTCCCTGATGGCCTTGAGTTTAACCGTGCGCTCCTCGATCACGGGCTTGAGCTGCACTTCCTGGTCCGGTGTCAGCTTAAGCCTCGCCTTGGCTTCTTCCATGACAGCCTGGACAACCTCGGTATCCGGCGTCGCCGCGCAGGCGTAACTCGATGCAAGAAAGAGAACCGCCGAGGAAAGCACGGCATGGACACGCATGTTCATGATCGATTTCCGGGTTGCGATGGAAATAGGCTCCATAATGTTATCAGCGGGTAGCAGGGTCACGGCATGCGCGTTTCGTCCACCATCGGCCTGTCGGTCGGTCGTGCTGGTCATCATGGCCGCCGAGTTGCTATCGCTGGGGGCGCACTCGAATATCGCCGTGGCGTTGCCTTCACCGAGCCCTGGCGGCTCTTTACCGGACACTTCGTCCACCTTTCGCTCGTTCATGCCTTGCTGAATGGGGTGGCGTTGCTACTCCTCGGCAGGCTCTTTGGCGATCGCCTGCGTCAAGCCGAACTATGGACGCTGCTGGCGGCAGCGCCTGTTGTCATCTCGTTGTTGTTCTGGATGCTCATGCCGGAACTCCACTGGTATCGGGGACTTTCCGGCGTCCTGCATTCAATCTACTTCGCAGGATGTGTCGTCTGGATTGCCGGGACGACCGGCCGCGCACGGTGGCTGCCAATCGCCGCCCTGATCGGCGGCACGCTCAAAGTCCTTATCGAGCAGCCCTGGGACTCCAGCTTCCCGACGCACGAGTGGCTGCGCGTCGCGGTCGTTCCGCAGGCGCACCTGATCGGCGCGATCGTTGGCACAGTGGCGGGCCTCTGGATCAAACATTTCCGGCGCCCTGCGAGTCAATGACGTATAAGGAGGTACATGCGACGCCACACGTGAACGCCGGTACCCCGATCCCATCCAGTCTCGCGGCAGCACTGCGCGCCTATGACGCGGCGTTTGGGCACCCGGTCCCCGTCGAAATCATCGACAAGTACGTCGATCGCTGTGGACCCTTGCTGCTCGAGATACGTCAGGCCGTCGAGCTTCGGAAGCCGGTTCAGGCGTGGCTGGCGCGCTCAAAGGCCCTCGCTAGCCCGCCCTGAGTCGTATCGCCGGGCGGCCAACTTCGACGCCGCACCACAGCAGTCCGAGAAGGGCCAGCAACAGCAAATCCATTGCGCCGCCGCCTCCCCCACCGCTGGGTGGCAGATTGGCGATGGCGTCACTGCGTTCGATTTCGACGTCAATCGTCGCCGAGCCCTCGAGTGTTGCGCCTCCGGCCGCGTTTGACAGCGTCACGCGGAATGCCTCGTCGTGTTCAAGCTCCGTGTCGTTCGTGATCGGGATGGCGATCGTGCGATCGCTCATGTCGCCCGAAGCCCAGTTGAGCGTCCCAGTCGTCGCGGTGTAGTCATTCCCGGCGATTGCCACCAGGTCGCTGGTTGCGTAGTCGACGCTGACGGCGCCGGCCGTGCCACCATTCCGGCGCACGATGACACGCGCATCGACGCCGCTCTCGGCGACCTGGGCGGCTGTGCCTGCGAAGGCGATGCGCCCGGCACTCTGCGCAAGCGTTGCCGCATGGTCGCGCAGCACGAACAGGCCATTGCTGATGTCGCTGATGACCACGGTGCCGGAAGGAAAGAACGGGTAGACGCCCCAGGCCCCGTCAGTGCCTGCGCTGTTAGCCGCGGGCGCGAGGAACGTGTCGAAGCTCGCGACTTCGCGCAGGTCCTCCGGGTCGCTTGCGTCGAATACGACGAGCCCGCGCCGGTAATGGGATACGTACAGGAAATTGCCCTTGGTGTAGCCGTTGTGGTCCGTCGTCGTGTCGGGGCCCTGGTAGCTCCCGACGATGAAAGGATTGAGCAGGTCTTCCACGTTCATCGTGTAGATCTGCGTGAACAGGCCGCGGTTGATCTCCTCGGTCTCGTCGTGCACGAAGATGTGCCGTTGGTCCGCGGTCGGCCAGCCGGAGTGCGTGTAGCTCGCATCCGAATAGGTCGTCGAAGACAGCAGGATTGGCGCGACCTTGTCAGTCACGTCCCAGAGGTCGACCGTGTTTTCGTTGAAGTCGACATAGACCTCGCAGGGATTGTGGCCGACGCCGCATTGCGCAGCGCGTGCGTCGGTAATCAGCAGGCTCGTCGCGTCGTGCACGTATTCCGTGCCCGCAGGCGCAGCCGCGATGAACTGCGGCTCGGCCGGATTCGCGAGGCTGTAAACGCGCCAGGCACCGCTCGCGACATCACTCCGGCGAGGTACAGGAAGGCCTCCGCGCCGGGAAGCGCCATGTTGGTCGCGTAGTCGATGTTCGAAATGTAAGCGGTGTGCTGTGAGCCCGTATCCGAGAGGGTCGTTGCAAGGGTTGCGGTCGCCGGCAGGCCACTGAGATCGATGACTTGCAAGCCGGAGCCGGGCGCTTCGGTCGTGATGTAGGCGAGCGCGCGGAATCGATTACTCCCGACGTCGAACGACTGGTAGATCTTGACTTCGCGCCACGCCGACGGGTTGCCCGGAATCGTCGATGACCTGGCGCGGGTTGACCGGGTCCGTCACGTCGACGACGGCCGTGCCGTCGCCAAGCCCGACCACCGCGTATTCCCGCCCGTCGTTCTGGTCCACGAAACCCCAGACGTTCGCCGCCGATACCGGCTGGCTGATGAACTGGTTCAGCGAGATCTGGGCCTGGAAATCGACGTTGCGGCAGGGAAACTGTCCCGCATTGCCTTGCACGCAGGTTTCGGCGGCGATCGCGGTCGCCTGCAATGCGGGCGCCGGGCTGTCATCCACGATTCCCTGCTGCGCGGAAGACAGGTCCGCGGCCCACTTGAAGCCCAGGTGCATCATCGCCTGGCGATAGCGCGGATCGACGCCGACGAGGATCGTCGGATGAAGGTCCGGATCCCGTTCCTCGAAATGTCCGCCGGGCTCATAGCCACCCTGCGCATGGACAGACCGAACAGGAAGCTCTCCGGATCGACGCCGCTCACGTCGTAGATTCCCTCGGCAACCTTGATGGTGTTGCCCGGCCGCGCCATTTCGAGCGCGTACTGGATGCTCTGGCAGGGATCGTGATGCTCGAGGCAGTCCGCCACGTTCTCGCCGTCCGGGTCGACGAATCGTGCGCCGAGCGTGTCGTCGTGCGAGCTGACCGGCAGCGCCAGGACGACGAGTCCGGCGAACACGGCGGCCAGCGCCGGCTGGCAGACGACGAATCACGGCGTGCCCTCGACCAGGATCAGGCTGCCGGTGGAGGCACTCTGCCGTATCGCCAAGGCGACTCGATATCCGTCGGAGTCGTACCAGGACTTCGCCTGCTCATAGCTCGGGAACTCCAGGATCACGATCCGGTTCGCGGGCGTCGCGCCCTCGAGCTTCTCCGACCGCCCTCCCCTCGCGATGAATCGTCCACCAAACGGCGCAGCTGTCGCTGGCGTCAGCTTGATGTAGTCGGCGTAACGAGTCGGGTCCTTCACGTCGATGTTTGCGATGACGTAGGCCTTCATAGCATGCGTCCTCCTTAACCCTGTGGCCTGTGTTGTACTGCAGCACGCAGTTCATCGCCATTGAAAACTGCGCCTGCGCAGGTCGCCGCTCCGGCGGCGCATGCAGACAGAACTCCGGGGTCGGACCCAGCGTCATGCGCCGACCCCAGAGGCAGCCACCCGCATCGACCTGCGGCGAGAGCGCGGATTCGAAATCCCGGTAGCTCATGCCATCTGGCTTCGAAAGCCAGTGCGCGTGAGTCATCTCATTCAACGATCCCAGTCTCAGGCCGTACAGGCCGGCCGTGCCGTCCGCTGCCAATGCGGCAATCCGGTCATGCGGGCGCTGCCTGGCCTGACTGATCGCGGCGCCATTCAACACGTCGAGTGCCGCGGAATTTTCGAGCAGGTGCCAGTCCTCGTAGCCTGCCTTGCCGCCAAGCCAGGGTATCGCGGAGAGCCGAAAGACGCGCAGCGCCAAGAGGCCGGCGATTCCGGCATTCCAGAGAACGTCGTGAAATTCGCGATGCGCAGCTTCATAGTCCCGCGCCGCCACGCCCGGCCGCGGGACATGCCAGAAGACGTACGCGAGCAAACTACATCAAGCCTTTCTGGCGCTTCTTCTCGCGCTTCAATGCGCGCTTTTCATCCTTCGTGTGCTGCGGCTTCTTCTTCTCTTCGCGCTTCTTGTCCATGCCCTTGCTCATCGGTCCATCCTCACTTGCCGGGATTGTCCATCGACATTCTGCCACTCCCGTCAGGGCAGGCGAAGCGACTGCCACGCACGCAGCCGCCAGCCGCCCCCGTCGAGTCCATAGACGGCCAGGTAGCGGGCCTGGAACGTCGAGCGGCGATCCGTTCGCCGTCACCCGGAATCGGGCGAGGCCCTGCACGATGGCGGAGTCGGCCGCGGAGCGAATGACACGCCGGTCGACGGGTTCGATCGACACATACCGCATCCGGCCGCTCGTGATCGAAGCGATCAGCTGTTCGCGGTCCTCAACCGCGCCCGTCGAATGAACGTACGACAGGTCGTCTGCGAACCAGGGCCGCATCGCATCGGCATTCCCCTGCACCATCGCCGCGAACCGCGCGTCCTCGGCTGCGAGCAGCGCATCCGATGTGGCAGTGCCCGAAGGTGCACGCGAAAACTCGAGCGTGAAGCCCTTCTCGGCGCCATCGCTGACTCTCACATTCAGCCGATCGTCCGGCTGGCGCAGGTATTCGAGCCGTCTGGGGAAATCGTGGGCCGGATTTTCGAACACGAAACTTTCGGCTTCGCATTCGGCCAGGCGAAATGCGACGGGCAACTCGTTGTGGGCAACCTTCGAAATGTAGAAGACCGCACCGCCCATTTCGACGAGCCTCAGGTCTTCGCCGCCCTGGACCGAGCCATCTGCCTTCGACCGTTCGATGCCGGTTCCTTCGAATGTCTTCGGCCCGAGTTCTTTCCAGGATTCGTGGAATGTTTTCTTGCTCCCATCCGCGATCCAGTCGCCCAGAATCCAGCGCAGAGAACTCAGAGAGTCGCAGGACTGCCCTTCCGACGAAATGCAGGGCGCGGTGAAAGTCGAGGCAGAAGATGGCGGCGAAAATCCTGTTCATGGACCGACACTCCATCGATGCGTCCGACCTCGCCATGTATCATATCGAGATGAGCGAGATTTCCCCGGGCCGGCGTCTGCGAGACGCCGTCGAAGCCGAGCGGCCGCTGCAGGTCGCCGGCACGATCAACGCTTACTCCGCACTGCTCGCCGGAAAAGCCGGATTCCGGGCGATCTATCTTTCGGGGGCGGGTGTCGCGAACGCGTCCTTCGGACTGCCGGATCTCGGCATCACGAGCCTGAACGATGTCTGCGAGGATGCGCGCCGAATCTGCGGCGCGACCGAACTTCCGCTTCCTGGTGGATGCCGACACCGGTTTCGGCGCCGCATTCTCCATCGCGCGCACGACACGTGAGCTGATCCGCGCCGGCGCTGCCGGCATGCACCTCGAGGACCAGGTCCAGGCCAAGCGTTGCGGACATCGGCCGGGCAAGGAACTCGTGCCGCGCTGCCGAAATGGCGGACCGCATCCGCGCGGCGGTGGATGCGCGCAGCGACGCCGGCTTCGTCGTCATGGCGCGCACCGATGCGCATGCCGTCGAGGGCCAGCGCGCGGCAATCGATCGTGCCGCCGCTTACGTCGAGGCCGGGGCCGACATGATCTTCGCCGAGGCCCTGACGAGGCTCGACGAATACCGCGAATTCACGCGCGCGCTCGCCGTGCCCGTGCTCGCAAACATCACGGAGTTCGGGCGGACGCCGCTTTTCACGACTGCCGAGCTGGGCGAGGCCGGCGTGCGGCTCGTCCTTTATCCACTGTCGGCGTTCCGCGCCATGAGCCGCGCAGCGCTCGCCGTGTACGGAGCCATCCGCAAGGATGGCAGCCAGCGTGCCGTAGTCGATCGAATGCAGACGCGCGAGGAGCTGTACGAAGTCCTTGGCTATCACGAATATGAGCGCAAGCTCGACGAGCTCTTCAGCCGCGACCGGGAGCGCAAGGCATGACCGACAGCGGAGCTCCCGCGGGCGGCTTCAAGCCGAAGAAATCCGTTGCCCTGTCCGGCGTCATTGCCGGCAATACGGCGATCTGCACAGTCGGCAGGACTGGCAACGACCTGCACTACCGCGGCTACGACATCCTCGACATCGCCGAGACTTGCGAGTTCGAGGAGATCGCTTTCCTCCTCATTCACGAGAAGCTCCCGAATCCCGCTGAGCTTGCGGCCTACAAGCGACGGCTTGAAGGGTCTTCGCGGCCTGAGCCCGCGGCTGCGATCGATCCTCGAGGGCATTCCGGCCACTGCGCATCCGATGGACGTGCTGCGCACCGGCGTGTCGGCGGTCGGATGCGAAGTGCCCGAGGAACCGTCGCACGCAGCGGCGGGAGCGCGCGAAGTCGCGGACCGGCTGGTTGCGTCCACCGGATCAATGCTCTGCTACTGGCATCACTTCTCGCGAAACGGGCGGCGGATCGAGGTCGAAACGGACGATGAATCCGCCGGCGGTCATTTCCTGCACATGCTGCACGGGAAGCCCCCGCGTGCCAGCTGGGTGCGCGCGATGCATACCTCGCTCATCCTCTACGCCGAGCATGAATTCAATGCCTCTACTTTCACCGCGCGGGTGATTGCGGGCACCGGTTCCGACATGCACTCCTGCATCGCGGGCGCAATCGGGGCGCTGCGCGGGCCGAAGCACGGCGGCGCCAATGAGGTGGCGCTGGAGATCCAGCAGCGGTATGCGGATCCCGATGCCGCCGCGGCCGACATTCGCCGCCGCGTCGCCTCGAAGGAAGTCATCATCGGCTTCGGTCATCCGGTGTACACGGTGGCGGATCCGCGCAACGTCGTGATCAAGCGCGTGGCGGAGCATCTCTCCGCCGAGTCCGGCGATTTCCGCCTGTACCGCATTGCAGACCGCATCGAGTCGGTCATGCGGGATGCCAAGCGCATGTTTGCGAACCTCGACTGGTTCAGCGCGGTCGCGTACAACCAGATGGGCGTTCCGATTTCCATGTTCACGCCGCTCTTCGTCATGTCGCGAACCACCGGCTGGGCCGCGCACGTGATCGAGCAGCGCCAGGACGGGAAGATCATCCGCCCAAGCGCCAACTACACCGGACCGGAACCGCGCAAGGTTCCGCCGGCTGACCAGAGGTAATTCACCCTTGAGCCAACACGACATCCGCTCGGCCGAGCGGCCCGCGCCTGATCGCGTCCTCGTCGACATCGCCTCCTATGCGCGCGACGCCCGCATCACGAGCGACGTCGCCTACGAGACGGCGCGCTACTGCCTGATGGACACTCTCGCCTGCGGGTTTCAGGCGCTCTCCTTCCCCGCCTGCACGCGCATGCTTGGGCCCGTCGTGCCGGGCGCCACGATGGCGGGTGGTGCACGCGTGCCCGGCACCAGTTACGAGCTCGATCCGGTCCAGGCCGCATTCAACATCGGCGCAATGATCCGGTGGCTGGATTTCAACGACACCTGGCTCGCGGCGGAATGGGGCCATCCCTCCGACAACCTCGGCGGCATTCTCGCGATCGCTGACTGGCAGGCGCGAAAGGCGTCGGGCGAAGGCCGCTCGCCGCCTTTGGTGCGCGACCTGCTGACCGCAATGATCAAGGCGCACGAGATCCAGGGCGTTACGGCGCTCGAGAACGCGTACAACCGCGTCGGGCTCGACCACGTGATCCTCGTTCGCGTCGCGACGACCGCGGTCGTCTGTGGAATGCTCGGCGGCACGCTCGAGCAGGTGGTGAATGCCGTCTCCAATGCCTGGATCGACGGCGGCGCACTCCGCACTTACCGGCACGCGCCCAATACCGGCTCCCGCAAGAGCTGGGCGGCAGGCGACGCGACGAGCCGCGGCGTGCGCCATGCGCTCGTCGCGCTCACGGGCGAAATGGGGTATCCGTCCGCCCTGTCGGCGCCGAAGTGGGGTTTCTACGACGTTCTCTTCCGCGGAAATCCTTTCGCCTACAAGCAGGGATTCGGGAGCTACGTGATGGAGAACGTACTGTTCAAGATCAGCTATCCGGCAGAGTTTCACGCGCAAACCGCAGTCGAATGCGCGATGCGCCTGCACGCTTCCGTGAGCGAACGGCTCCAGGACGTCGAGCGAATCGTCATCGAGACCCAGGAACCTGGCGTCCGCATCATCGACAAGACCGGCCCGCTCGCAAATCCCGCCGACCGCGACCACTGCATTCAGTACATGGTGGCGGTGCCACTCGTCTTCGGCCGCCTGACGGCCGCCGACTATGAAGACGCCATCGCCACCGATCCACGAATCGACGCACTCCGTGCCCGCATGGAGGTCCGCGAGAACGCGCAGTTCACGGCGGACTACTACGCCGCCGACAAGCGATTCATTGGCAACGCGATCCAGGTCTTCTTCCGGGACGGCACGAGCACGGAGCGCATCCAGGTCGACACGCCCATAGGGCACCGCCGGCGCCGCGCCGAAGGCTACCCGCTGCTTGTCGAGAAATTTCGCGCCTCGCTCCCCGCCGTGTTTCCCGAGAAACAGCGGCGCCGGATTGAAGCGCTGTTTGCCGATCCTTCGAAGCTCGACGCCACCCCGGTGGACGACTTCGTCGCCCACTTCGTCCGCAACTGAAGTTGCCTTGCGGCCTCAGTCGCCGAAGAACGTGAGCTGGCTGGTGTCGGCAGGCTTGCGGCGGCGCGCGGATCGCGCTGCGCCAATCTTCCGTCCACGGGCCGGCCGGGACGGCCCCGCGAGATCCGCGATGTAACCGGCGAGCGCCTGGAGTGCGGGCCGCTTGAGCGAATAGTGGATGAACCGCCCGTCGGGACGAGCCTCGAGCACGCCGGTCCGGCTCAATTCCTTCAGGTGAAAGGACAGGGTCGACGCGGGACATCGGATTGAGCGGGCGATCTCGCCTGCCACTAACCCTTGGGGGCCGGCTTCTGCCACCCGATCCAGGATATGGAGCCGTGTCGCCTGTGCGAGGGCCGCCAGAATGGGCACCTGCTTCTCCGCATGGGTGTCGGTCATGAGCCCTGCCTTGGACAACGGTCCTGGAACAATAGAACAGAATTTCTTGACATAGCGCAAGAATCCGCTGCTTCCGCTCCTTCCCAACCGTAGAAATCGCGCTATATTCGCGTCGTATCGGTTTGATGTTACGGGGAACTTCGAACCAATACGCGGTGTTCAGGAACTGGAATCAGCTACCTTTCCATTGAACTAGAAATTAGACCGATTCAGCGAAGGAGCCGGGAACACCGTGAGTACAGCCGCCTGGGAGAGTCTGCATAGGGCCACGCTCGAGCTGGCCAAGCCGTCCGCTCTGAAACAGCGCCTCACCGATGCCTTTACGCGTCATCTGCTCGATCTTTCCGCCAGCGAGATGCCGACCGAGGCCCGCCAGGACTTCGAGGCTCTGCGCCAGTCCATGACGCGAATACGGCCGCAGCACGGCGAGTGTCCCGTCGCAACGACCGTCCGCAAGATGTCGATCGGCGAGGCCAACGCCTGCGCTGCACGCATCGTGTCGCTGCTGGACACGCTGCATCGCACGACCGCCACCGCACCACTGAAGGCAAACGGCCAGGGTCACGCGCGTGGAACGGGCGACACCAGCTCTTCGCGGATTCCGACGCTGATCAGCGTCAATCGAGCTTGAATTCGATCACGTCCCAGCGCGTCGTATCCTCATGACGCGCCTGGCGGCGGATTGCGTCGCCCATTTCCCGCCCGTCCCACGGCACGACTTCATCCGCCATTTCGCGCAGTTTCGCGGGCACGGCTTCCGACGTTCCAAACGGCTCCAGGACGACCAGCGGCTTTTCGCAGGACTGTGCGTAGAGGCACTGGTATTCGATCGAAACCGGGTCCTGCAGATACAACGACGAAAGCACGACCACCACTTCGGCGTCGGTCATCTGGCGCCGCAAGTCTTCCCGGATCGCCTCTTTTTCCTTGCTGCGCGGAGGTTTCTCCGGCGTCGCAAGGTTCACGTAAAAGAAGTTCGGCTGGCTTTCCAGGAACTCGAAGACACGAAAGTAGGATTCGTCCGGCGCGAAAAGGTGAGTAACGAACAGCCGGATGGGATTGCCTTCCGTCACTTCTGCCATCCCTCCTGCCGCCCAATGCCTAGAATACGTCTTTTGGCGGGACTCTGATACCGGCGCCACTGATGCGATTGCTCGTTTACAACATCCGCTACGCGACCGGCACGGGTCCGGCATTCCACTTGCCGGTTCCCGGCGCCGGCTACCTGCGCAGCAGCCGACAGATCCTCGAGCGCATCACCGATTTCATCGCCGAGCGGGATCCCGACGTCGTCGGACTGATCGAGGTGGATACCGGTTCGATCCGCAGCGGCATGATCAACCAGGCCGAGTTCATCGCGAGCCACCTTTCGCACTTCTCGACCTACCAGTGCAAGTACGGCGAGGACTCGATCAACCAGTTCATGCCGATCGTGCGCAAGCAGGCGAATGCATTCCTTGCCGCGCCGCGCGTGCATGGAGAGCGCTTCCACTACTTCGAAACCGGCATCAAGAAACTGATCATCGAGCTCGAGCTCGAGAACGTCGCCGTTTTCCTGGTCCACCTGTCGCTCAAGTTCCGACATCGCCACTACCAGCTTCGGCACCTGCATCAGCTCGTTCGAAAGCAGACGAAGCCGGTCATCGTCGCCGGCGACTTCAACACGTTCTGGGGCGAGCACGAGATCTACCTGTTCATGCAGGCGGCGGGCCTTCGCAGCGCGAACATCGCGAGCCTCCCTTCCTATCCCAGCCGCTGGCCGCGCAAGGAGCTCGATTTCATCCTCTATGGCCAGGGAATTGTGCCAAAGGGTTTCGACATCCCCGCAGTGCCGCTCTCCGATCATCTCCCGCTCGTTTTCGACTTCGAAATTGATCCTGATCATGTGCGCGTCCCGGTCAACACGGCTGCTGCCGGGGCGTGAAACGGCGCCGGAGCGCATAATCGGCCGTCGCAGTTCCACAGGTATCGCGAACGATGTCGAGCCCTCCGCAGCACTGGCGCCTTGAAACCGACGCGGATCGAATTACCTGGCTCACTTTCGACCTCCAGGGAAGCAGCGCCAACACGCTGGGAAGCGGCGCGATGCGGGAATTGAACGACCTGCTTGAACCAGGTCGAAACCTCGGGCACGCGCGCGGTCGTGATCCGCTCCGGGAAAGACAGCGGTTTCGTCGCGGGCGCCGATATCAGCGAGTTCGGCGGGTTCAGGGACGTCGAGCAGGCCTATCAGCTCGTGCGCACGGGCCAGCAGGTGTTCGACCGGATCGCGGCGCTGCCGATTCCCACGGTCGCCGCCATACACGGCTTCGCGCTCGGCGGCGGCCTCGAGCTTGCGCTCGCCTGTGACTACCGGGTTGGCGCAGACGACGGCAAGCTCAACCTTGGACTGCCTGAAGTCATGCTCGGGGTCCATCCGGGCTTCGGCGGCACCGTGCGAACGCCGCAACTGATAGGCGCTCCGGCCGCTCTCGATCTCATGTTGACCGGAAAATCAATCCGGGCCGAAGAAGCATTGAAGCTCGGCCTCGTCGACCGCCTCGTGCCTCGCGAAAAACTCGCCGAGGCCGCGCGCGAGACCGCGCTCGCGCCGCCGCCACGGCGCCGTCCACCCTTCAGCAAGCGAATCCTCACCTGGCCATTCGTTCGCTCATTGGTCGCGGCACAGGCGCGCAAGCATGTCGCGAAGCGTGCGAGGCCGGAGCATTACCCCGCGCCCTACGCCATCCTCGACCTGTTTGCCCGCCACGGAGCGTGTGGCCTCGCAGCCTTCGAAGCCGAGGCGCGCTCGATCGCAAGGCTCTTCCTCAGCGAACAGTCGCGAAACCTGGTCCGCGTCTTCTTCCTCCAGAACCGGATGAAAGCTCTGGGCGGAAAGTCGGCGCGCAAGGTCTCCCACGTTCACGTCGTCGGGGCGGGCGTCATGGGCGGCGACATCGCCGCCTGGTGCGCTTCTCGCGGCCTCACGGTCACGCTCCAGGACCGCGAGATGAAATACGTCGAGCCGGCGCTCGCCCGCGCGCGCGAGTTCTTCGGCAAGCGTGCCCGCGACCCGGCGAAGGCTGCCGAGATGGCGGCGCGACTTGCGCCTGACATCGAAGGCGCGGGCGTGCCACGCGCCGACCTCGTGATCGAGGCGATCTTCGAGAATGCCGATGCGAAGCGCGAACTCTATGCAAAGCTCGAGCCGCGCATGAAGCAGGGCGCCATCCTCGCCACCAATACTTCGAGCATCGTCCTCGAGGACCTCGCACGTGGACTTGCGGATCCTGGCCGCCTCGTCGGCCTGCACTTCTTCAACCCGGTTGCCAAGATGATGCTCGTCGAGATCATCCGGTCGGCCGAGACGCGCGGCGAGATTGTCGAGGATGCGCTGGCCTTCACGCGCCGCCTCGACAAGCTTCCCCTGCCCTGCCGCAGTTCGCCGGGGTTCGTCGTGAATCGCGTCCTGATGCCATACATGACTGAAGCCATGCTCGCCGCGGACGAGGGCGTGCCGCTTGCGCTAATCGATAGTGCAGCCGTCGAGTTCGGAATGCCGATGGGACCGATCGAGCTCGCGGACACGGTGGGACTCGACGTCGCCTCGCACGTCGGGAAGATCCTTGCGACGGCTTTCGGACTTCCCGTGCCGCGGGGTACTGCGGAACTCATCGCTGCCGGCCACCTGGGCCGCAAGTCGGGACGCGGCTACTACGAATGGCGCGATGGAAAACCCGTCAAGCCGCCCATCACCGGGCGTGCGCCGGACGACCTCATCGACCGGCTCATTCTGCAGTACCTCAACGAGGCAGTTGCGTGCCTGCGCGAGCGCGTCGTCGAGGATGCGGACCTGCTCGATGCCGGGATGATTTTCGGCACGGGCTTCGCTCCATTCCGGGGCGGACCCTTGCACTACGCCCGCGCTCGCGGCGTGCCCGCGATCGTCGCGCGGCTCGAGGATCTTGCGCTGGCGCACGGTTCGCGATTCCGCCCGGACGAAGGCTGGGCTGCGCTCGGCGCGGCTCGATAAAGCTATGATAGGCTCCGCGCGCGCGGGGGCGGCCCGCCGACCCGGATGCACAAAGCGAAATGTCAGATAAGCCGGTCGAACTCGACGTCCTTCGAAGCTTCAGTCCGCTTGATGGACTGAAGCGCGAGAACCTGCACGCACTGTCGCGCAAGACGCGGTTGCAGGAAATGGACTCGGGCCGCGTCCTGTTCAAGGAAGGCGAGTCCGACAAGCGCACGATTTACCTCGTCGGCGGCGAGCTCGAGTTGCGCGTCGGCGACCGCACGGTCTCCATGCTCCGTGCCGGTACGCCGGAAGCACGCATCGCGGTCGCGCCGGGACAGCCCCGGCGCTTCACGGCGCGCGCTCTCTCGGACATCACTTACGTTGCGATCGATTCCGACCTGCTCGACGTCATGATCACCTGGGACCAGACCGGATCCTACGAGGTGAGCGAGATTGCCGGCGGAGGCGAGGCCTCCGGGGATGACTGGATGACCGTGCTGCTGCAGACCAAGGCCTTTCACCGCATTCCACCTGCAAATCTCCAGGCGCTGTTCATGCGCATGCAGCATGTCGCATGCCGCGCCAACGAGGTCGTCATCAAGCAGGGCGATGACGGCGACTATTTCTACGTGATCACGAAAGGCTCGGCAGTCGTCACGCGCGAGACGCCCATGAATCGCGACGGCCTCAAGCTCGCGGAGCTCGGCGTCGGCGAGTCTTTCGGCGAAGAGGCGCTGATTTCCGACGCCAAGCGCAATGCGACCATCACGATGCAGACCGACGGCGCCCTCGTGCGCCTCGGCAAGGACGATTTCAAGGAACTGCTGAACGAGCCCCTGCTGCACTGGGTGGACCTGGCCCATGCGCGCGAGCTCGTCGAGCGCGGCGCCAAGTGGCTGGACGTAAGGCTGCCGAGCGAGTTCGAGACCTTTCATCTCGACGACGCTCTGAACGTGCCGCTTTATTTCATCCGCCTGAAGGTGAAGACGCTCGATTCCAAGACGCCTTACATCGCGGTCTGCGACACGGGCAGGCGCAGTTCGGCTGCCGCATTCCTGCTTTCCGAACGGGGATTCGACTCCTACTGCCTCCAGGGAGGCATGTCGTCCAATCAGCTCGGCCCGGAGTGAACTGAAGGGGAGCGTCCCTTCAGTTGATCACATCGTATGCGTCGCCTTGTCGCCGCCAAGGGCGCCGGCAAGATAGGACTCGATCTTCTTCTGAGTCGTACCGCGATCCTGCTCGCTGAACTGCACGCCGATGCCCGCTGTGCGCTTGCCCTGCGCGCCTTTCGGCGTCAGCCAGATCACCCGGCCTGCAACCGGCAGCTTCTCTTCCTCGCCCATGAGGTTGAGGAGCATGAAAACCTCATCGCCGAGCCGGTAGCTGCTGTTCGTAGGAATGAACAGCCCGCCGTTCTTCACGAAGGGCATGTACGCGAGATAGAGCGCGCTCTTGTCCTTGATCGTCAGGGTCAGGAGACCTGGCTTCGTGGATGGCGCCCGCATTTTCAATCCGTTCACTCCCCCGCCTTAGCCTGCCTGACGGCCGACCAGGGCCGTGAGCGAGACCGACAGCCCCTCGAAGAGAAGCTGCGTATTCAGTGGACCACCCACCTGCCTTCGCGCGTCGCGCAATTGATCCAGCAGGCCGTAGCCCGCCCGTATCTTCGTTTCCTGCCCGGGCGGCCGCAACCATGGTAAACGATTATTGTTAACCAGATCACTAGCCAAGGCCGCTTCCTTCAAGCTGCGCGTTAGCCAGGATTCGAGCCAGACGAGTCGCGCTTCCGGGGAATTTTCGGCACAGGCCTTGGCAAAGGCGACCAGGTTGAGCCTGCCCGCCGACGCGGCCTCCATGGCCTCCTCCATCTCGGCATTGAGTCCGCCGAGGCCCCCCTCGGCGTAATCAACTGCCAGAAACGGAGCGCCCCCGGCAAGCTGCAGGAGCGCAGCCCAGTCTTCCTTGGCAGCCAATGCTGCCAAGCCATTCAAGGGCCTCGGGTTCGGAGGGGAGCGGCGGCCGCAATCGCATGCAGCGGCTCAGTATGGTTTTCGGAACGCGATCGATGCGGCTGGCCGCGAGCACGATGTACGTTTCGGGAGCAGGTTCCTCGAGGGTCTTGAGCAAGGCGTTGAACGCCTTTGTGCTCATCGCCTCCGCGGGAAAAATGACCGCGACTTTCGCACCGCCGCGATAGCTGCGCAGCGACAGCGTCTCCGACAGGGCGCGCATCTGGTCGATGCTGATTTCCTTCTTTTCGGGAAGCACGCTGATCCAGCGATAGTCCGGATGGCTGCCGGCCAGAAACAGCCGGCAATCCGTGCAGTCGCCGCATGGAGCAGCAGATCGCGAGCGGCAAAGCAGCCGTGACGCAATCCAGGCCCCGAGCTCCGCCTGGCCCGCGCCTGGTGAACCCGCAAGCAGCACGCCGTGCGGCATGCGGCCCTGGTCCAGGAGAGTCGCGATGTGCGCTCGCACTCGAGCGAGCCACGGAACTCCCGCGCGCCCCAGCATCGGACCTGCATCCGGCGCGAGTGCGAGTACTGCCTCTTGCTCGGTGTCGGTCAATACTTACGCCTTCGCAACCGGCAGTATGGCGTCGAGCAGCCTTGCAACTTCGGCCGCGACATCCTCCGCAGGGCGAGTCGCATCGACGACGTGAACACGCCGCGGTTCGCGCGCGGCAATCGCAAGGTAGGTGCTTCGCACGCGCTCGAAAAAGGCAGCGTCTTCGGCCTCGATGCGGTCGTGAACCGCGCCACGGCCCGACAGGCGCGCACGGGTAACCGTGGCAGGCGCGTCGAATATGAATGTCAGGTCCGGCGCGAGACCCGGATGGGCGATCTCCGCAAGCTGGCGTATCCAGGCTGAATTCATTCCGCGGCCCCCGCCCTGGTAGGCCTCGCTCGTGTCGGTGAACCGGTCGCAAAGTATGTAGCGGCCCGTCGCGAGCGCCGGACGGATCACTTCAGCGACATGACTCGCACGCGCGGCAAAGAGGATGAGGAGTTCTGCCGTCGCGCCTACAGGTCCATGCTTCGGGTCGAGCACGAGCACGCGCAATTTTTCTGCGAGTACCGTGCCGCCAGGCTCGCGGGTCACGAGCGGATCGATGCCGCGGCTCCGCAGGTGCTCCGCGGCACGGGCGATCTGCGTGGACTTGCCGACGCCCTCCACGCCCTCGAATGTGATGAACCGGCCGGGCACGGATTCAGCGTACCTGAACGCCGCGGCCCCGGCGCAGGTTGGCGAGGTGGCGCGAGACATTCACATTATGCGCGGCCAGCGTATCCGCGAAGAAATGCCGGCCGTCGCCGAGTCCCGTTGCGACGAAGTACAGGGCGCCGGTCTTCGCAGGGTGAACCGCGGCCTCGAGCGAGTCGCGCCCGGGCAGCGCAATGGGCGTCGGTGGAAGGCCGGCCCTGTGTGTAGGTGTTGAACGGCGTGTCGTCGAGCAGGTCCTGCCGGCGAAGGTTGCCGTCGAACTTCTCGCCCATGCCGTAAATCACGGACGGGTCGGTTTGCAGCCTCATGGCCTTGCGCAGGCGATTGACGAAGACTCCCGCGATCAATGGCCGCTCGTCGGATGCGGCGGTTTCCTTTTCTACGAGCGAAGCGAGGATCAGCGCCTCGTAGGCCGATTCGATCGGCAGGTCCTTTGCGCGGCCAGCCCAGGCGGCTTGCAATTCATGCTTCATGCGCGCGTGTGCCTGAAGCAACAGCTCGCGATCGGTCGTGCCGCGCGGGAAGCGATAGGTATCCGGAAAGAAGAGTCCTTCGGGACTCTTGTCCCTGAGGCCGAGGCGCGCGAGCAGTTGGCTGTCAGATAGCCCACGGAGTTCGGACTTGACCTCGCCACGCGACTGGATCGCGGCAAGCCCCTGGCGAATGGTCCAACCTTCCGGAAGCGTCAGCGAATGCAGGACCACGTCGCCCGCGGCGAACTGCGCAAGGAGCATCGCAGGAGTCGTGCCGGGCGAGAGCCTGTATTCGCCCGCCTGGATACGGGTTGCGAGTCCCTCACTCTTCCCGTACCTGAGCCAGGTGCCCGGTCCGCTCCATCAGCCCCTGCTTCTCGAGAGCCTCGGCAACAGCGCGAAGCGATGCGCCTTGCCGAACCTCGAAGCTTATCGGGGACTCAAGCGCCGCAATCGGCTCATTCAGCCATTGCCTTTCGTAGAGCCGCCAGCCCAGCCAGACCGCGATTGCCGCGAACGCGAGGAGCGCAATCCACTGGAGCGGCCGGCTTACTGGCGAGCGAGCCACGCGTTGAACTCCGCCACGAGCGGGTCGCCCTCGAGTGGCCGACCGGCCAGTTCGCGCGCCGGCCAGGCGCCGATCAGTGCATTCGTAAGGACGAGCGCCGTTGCGCCCTCCAGTTCCGTCTTCGAAACTGCGCGTTCCAGCACCTTGACGCCGCGCTCATCGGCCCAATGGCAGAACGTCCGGCGCATGACACCGGCAACCCCGCATTCGTCGAGCGCGGGTGTGCTCCAGCGGCCCTCGATGTGTGCTACGAGGTTTGCCTGTGTGGCCGAGATCACGTGATTCCTGTCGTCCAGCATGAGGCCTTCGTCCAGGGCGCCATCTTCCCATTCTGCCCGCGCAAGCACCTGCTCGAGCCGGTTGAGATGCTTGATGCCGGCAAGTGCCTTGTTACGGCCAAATCGCGTGCGGCACCAGCCGACGCTCACGCCAGCGGTCCACAGCGATGCCGGCCAGTCAGGCCAGGCGGAAGTCATCACGATTCGCGTCGGCCGCGGCGCGCGGGGCGGCCGGTAACCGCGCTCGCCGGTTCCGCGAGTGACGATGAGCTTGACGACCTCGCGAGGAGCATCGCTTGCCAGCGCAATTTCCGAGCGGATTTTATCGAGATCGGGCGCGGGGAAGCCAAGCCGCCGCGCGCCTTCGGCGAGACGCTCGAAGTGCCAGTCGATGAAGCGCGGACGGCCGCCGATCACGGCAATCGTCTCGAACAGCCCATCGCCATACTGCAGGCCACGGTCCGCCGGGTCGATGCCTTCGGCAGGGCGCCCGTTGACGAGGATTCGCATCAGTCGACGCTGCCGAGGGCACGCAAGAGCCCGCGGGCCTTCGCGCGTGTCTCTTCCAGCTCGCGCGCAGGATCGGAATCCGCGACGATTCCAGCGCCTGCACGCAATTCGATCTCGCCATCGCGCAAGGTCATCGTCCGGATGAGGATATTGAGGTCGAGACTGCCATCGCCCGCAAGGTAGCCCATCGCACCGGTATAGGCACCGCGTGCAACACCTTCGAGTTCCCCGATCAATGCCATGCATCGGACTTTCGGACAGCCCGTAATCGTTCCACCCGGGAACAGGGCGCGGATCACGTCACCCGGCTCAACATCGCCTCGAAGGGTCCCGCTGACGTTCGAAACGATATGGTGCACGTGTGCATAGCTCTCGACTGCCATGAACTCGTCGACCCGGACCGAGCCCGCCTCGCAAAGACGGCCGAGGTCGTTTCGCTCGAGATCGATCAGCATCACATGTTCGGCCTGTTCCTTGGGGCTGCCAGTCAGCTCGGCGATCGCGGCCGCGTCGCCGTTCGCCAGCCGCGGGCGCGTGCCCGCAATCGGCCGGGTATCGACATGCCGGCCCTGTACACGCACCAGCCTTTCCGGCGAACTCGAAAGGACCGTGAAACCGGGGAGCGCGGCAATCCCGGCGAATGCGCCAGGATTCGCCGCACGCAGGCGGCCATAGAGTCCGGCGGCGGTCAGCCCGTCGGGCATGCGCGCAGTCCAGCGACGCGCGAGATTGGCCTGGTATACGTCTCCCGCAGCGATGTGCGCG
Source organism: uncultured Gammaproteobacteria bacterium (assembly GCA_963706895.1). Lineage (GTDB taxonomy): Bacteria > Pseudomonadota > Gammaproteobacteria > Steroidobacterales > Steroidobacteraceae > SCUD01. Next base: position 279,940 of record CAVPNV010000007.1, read on the forward strand.
AGCGCGCGCAGACAGGCTCTGACATAGGTGGCAGGGTCGTCTTCGGCTACGCAACCGACTGCAGGCGCATTGGCACGTTCTGGCTCCGGTCGCGCGCTGGCGAAATCCGTCGCGAGCACTCCGGCGGCAGCTTCAGCCCCTGGTTCGGCCGCAACGACTGTCTGGCCGGTCCGGTGATCGTGCACGAGGGCCGCGCGCATGCGCCAGGCACATGCGACGACATCGAGCGCCGACAATGGCAGCGTGAGGGTCGGCTCCACTTCGCCAGCCAGCTCGTAGCCCAGGTACAGGAACCAGCCGCCCGCAAATGGCCACGGCGGCGGCGGCGCAGGACCCTGCTCCGCGCGCCACCACTCATTGAGGCGTTCGCAGAAACGCGTCCCAGTGCCCGGGCCCGACAGTTGCCCGGTGCGACCGAGTATGAGCCGCTCGCCCGGAGCGGCGAGCAGGATGCTGTAGCGGCCGAGCGGACCGCCGGTCGCGGCACTGTCGAGGAAGGCTGGGTAGCGATCGGGATGCCGGGCGTGCAAGTGCAGCATGCAAGCCGATACATCGGCTCCGGCTGGAAGCTCGCGAATCAGGGATTCCCGACGCCGCATGGCGGGGACGGCGTCCGATTCAGCGCAGCGCGCGGAAAATCAGCGTGCCGTTGGTGCCGCCGAAGCCGAAGGAATTGCTGACGACCGTTTCGATCTTCATCCGCCGGGCCGTGTTCGGTACGTAGTCGAGGTCGCAGCCCTCGCCTGGATTGTCGAGATTGATCGTTGGCGGCGCCACCTGGTCGCGGATCGCGAGCACGCCGAATATCGCTTCAACGACTCCCGCCGCACCGAGCAGGTGACCGGTCATGGACTTCGTCGAGCTCACGGCCAGTTTTGCCGCGTGGGCACCGAAGGCATTCTTCATCGCAATGGTCTCGGCGACGTCGCCGAGCGGCGTCGAAGTCGCGTGCGCATTGACGTACTGCACTTCGTCGGCGTTGATGCCGGCATCGCGCAGGCTGTTTTCCATGGAAAGGCGCGCGCCCGCGCCATCATCGGGCGGTGCGGTGATGTGATAAGCGTCGCCGCTCATGCCGAATCCGATGAGCTCGGCGTACACCCGCGCGCCGCGGGCTCTCGCATGGCCGTACTCCTCGAGGACCATGCCGCCGGCCCCGTCGCCCATCACGAAGCCGTCGCGATCCCGGTCCCAGGGGCGGCTCGCCTTCGTGGGCTCGTCGTTGCGCACCGACAGCGCCCGCGCCTGGCTGAAACCACCGACCGCGGTCGGGGTCTGGGCCATTTCCGAGCCGCCGGCAACGACGACGTCCGCGTCGCCGTACTGGATCGTGCGCATCCCGATGCCGACCGCGTGCGTCGAAGTCGTGCATGCGGTGGTCACGGCGAGATTCGGTCCCGTGATGCCGAACATGATCGACAGGTGGCCCGAGATCATGTTGACGATGCTCGCCGGGATATAGAACGGAGAGATCTTCTTCGGCCCGTTCGCCTCGAGGTACTTTGCGTAATTTTCCTCGATCGTCGCAAGACCGCCGATGCCCGCTCCGAATACGAGGCCTACGCGTGCACGGTTGGCATCGGTGATCGCGAGCCCCGAGTCAGAGATCGCCTGGACGCCAGCCGCCACGCCGTATTGCATGAAGAGGTCCATGCGCCGCGCTTCCTTGGCGGGCATGTACTTTGTGACGTCGAAATCGGGAATGCTCCCGGCGATCGTGCAGGGGAAGCCCGTCGTGTCGAAGCGGGTGATCGGGCCGATGCCGCTCTTGCCTGCGAGCGCACCGGCCCAGCTGCCCTCGACCGTATTGCCGAGCGGCGAGACCATGCCGAGACCGGTGACGACGACGCGTCGCTTGCTCAAGGCATCAACCTCAGGCTTGGGTGGGGCCGCCATGACGCAACGAGCCCCGGCCGCTGGGCCGGGGCTCGCGCGTGAATGACCTCAGGACTTGGACTGGTGCTGGACGATGTAGTCGATCGCCTGCTGCACCGTAGTGATCTTTTCTGCATCCTCGTCAGGAATCTCGGTCTCGAATTCCTCTTCGAGCGCCATCACGAGCTCGACGGTGTCCAGTGAGTCGGCACCCAGATCGTCCACGAATGACGCGTCGCTGGTGACTTCTTCGTCTTTCACCCCGAGCTGCTCGGCGACGATCTTCTTAACCCGTTCTTCGACTGTGCTCATCGGTTTGATGTCCCTCACCTTGTGATGCCCATGACCGCGCGAGCCGGCCGGGGGTCGCCATTCTATGCCACGGACCCCCCACTGGCTACCAGAAGCGATTCTTAGACGCTGTTTCTGATGGCATTTTCAAGCCATGTGCATCCCGCCATTGACGTTCAGCGTCTCGCCGGTGATCCAGGCGGCGCCCGGACTTGCGAGGAAACAAACGGCATTCGCGATGTCTGCAGGCGTGCCCAGCCGTCCGAGCGGAATCTGGCTGGACAGGGACTCGCGCTGGGTGTCGGGAAGCCCCTTGGTCATGTCGGTGTCGATGAACCCGGGAGCAACCACATTGACCGTGATGCCCCGCGAGGCGACCTCGCGCGCCAATGATCGCGTGAATCCGCCGATCCCCGCCTTCGCCGCGCAGTAGTTGGCCTGGCCTGGATTCCCGATCAGCCCGACGACCGAGGCGATGTTGATGATCCGTCCCTTGCGGGCCTTCATCATGCCCCGGAGCACGGACTTGCTGAGCCGGAAAACCGAACCGAGATTCGTCCCGATGACCGCGTCCCAGTCCTCGGGCTTCATCCTGAGAAGCAGCGTGTCCCGGGTGATGCCCGCGTTGTTGACCAGAATTGTGACGGCGCCCTCGCGCGACTCGATATCCGAAATTGCAGCCTCGCAAGCCGCGCCGTCGGCAACGTCGAGGGCGATGCCGCGGCCTTTCGCGCCCGCCGACTTCAGTGAGTCCTCGATCGCCGCAATGCCGGTCGGGCCGGTCGCCGTGCCAATGACGGTTGCGCCTTGCGCTGCCAGTGCAATTGCGATGGCGCGTCCGATGCCGCGCGAGGCGCCCGTGACGAGCGCGATTTCTCCGATGAGCGACCCTGTCGTCATGAACCTGCACTCCCACATGTCGCCGCAAGCGCGCTGTCGAGCGTCTCCGGCGATTCGATTGCCTGCAGCACGAGTTCGCGCCCGCCTGGGATCCGGCGCGCAAGCCCCATCAGGACCTTCCCGGGCCCGCATTCGAACAGATGGGTCGCACCCTCGCCGATCATCGAGGCCACGATAGCCGACCATCGCACCGGATTGAACAGCTGTCGGTAAAGGCCGTCCCGGATCGAATCGGCGTCCGAGTAAGTCCCCGCATCGAATGATTGCACGCGCATGACTGGTGAACTGATCGCGAGCGCTCGCAATCGCTCGCGCATTTCAACAGCGGCCGGTTTCATGAGCGCGCTGTGCGAAGGCACCGACACGGGCAACAGTACCGCCCGCTTGGCACCGCGCAACTTGCAGGCCTCGATCGCCCGAGCAACCGCCTTGGCTTCGCCCGCGATCACCAGCTGTCCCGGTGAGTTGTAGTTGACGGCTTGCACGACGCTGCCTTGCGCGGCTTCGGCGCAAGCGGATTCGATCGCCGTGTCGTCGAGCCCGAGGACCGCCGCCATCGCCCCCGTCCCGGCGGGCACTGCACGCTGCATGGCTTCGCCGCGAAATCGCACGAGTGCGATGGCCGCAGCGAATTCGATGGCTCCCGCGGCTACGAGGGCGCTGTATTCGCCGAGGCTGTGGCCCGCGACCATCGCCGGTGCCGGACCGCCACGGCGTTCCCAGGCCCGCCAGGTAGCGATTCCGGCAGCCAGCATTGCCGGTTGAGTGCGCTCGGTCTCGGACAAGCGCTCTTCCGGCCCCTGCTGGCAGAGTTCCCAGAGGTCGTAACCCAGCACCGACGACGCCTCGGCGAACGTCTCGCGCACGACCGGCTCGACCGCGCCGAGCGCGGCCAGCATGCCGACCGACTGCGAGCCCTGGCCCGGGAACATCATCGCGAGCTTCACGGCAACCTCCCACCCTGCAGTTCCAAGGATTATAGGTTGAGCGCGGCGTCACAACGGCCGCCCTCCCGGACGGTCGGGCGGAACTGACCTGCTATCATCGGGTCAAGCCAGGAGAGGCGCAGCATGTTGATTTCACGCCGCGAATCGGGGTTTACGCTGATCGAGATCATGGTGGTGCTCGTGATCATCGCCATCATGACGGCGCTGATCGCCCCGCAGATCATCGGCCGCGTGGACGAGGCGCGCGTGACCGCCGCCAAGCAGGACATCCGCACCCTCGGCACCGCGCTCGACTTCTACAAGATGGACAACTTCCGCTATCCGACGACGGACCAGGGCCTCAAGGCCCTGATCGAAAAGCCGGACGATCCGGCGCTGCGCAACTGGCGAGCCGGGGGCTACCTGAAAGCCAGCACCGTTCCCAAGGATCCATGGGGCAACGACTACCGCTATCTCCAGCCCGGCAGCAAGGGCGGCGACTACGACCTGTATTCCCTCGGCTCGGACGGCGAAACCGGCGGCGAAGACGCCGATGCCGATATCGGCAGCTGGAATCTCGAGTGACGGCCTGAAGGCGAAAGGCGATGCACGTCGCCCGTTCGCGCCGCTTGATTCGCGGCATGACGCTGATCGAGATCCTGGTCGTCGTCGTCATCATCGGGATCCTCGCCGTCATCTCGACACTCTCCATCGGCCTGCTCGGCGAGGACCGTGAACTCGAGCGTGAAAGCGGACGCCTCGGTGACGCCATTGCGCTCCTGCAGGAGCAGGCCCAGCTCGAGGGCCGCGACTACGGAATCCTGCTCGAGCCGACGCGCTATGAATTCCAGCGCTTCGATGGATTCGAGCAGCGCTGGAAGCCGGTCGAAGGTGACGCGGCGCTTGGCGCACGGCAGCTTCCGCCCGAACTCGTCCTGGAGCTCGTCATCGAGGGCCGGCCGATCCTGCTGCGCCGCGAGCCCAATCCCGAGGCTCGCCTGCCGCAGCTGGTCGCCTGGGGCAGCGGCGACATGACGCCCTATCGCCTCACGCTCCAGCGAAAGGGCGGCGGGCGCGTAACCATGGTCGGTACTCCCGAAGGACTCATTGAAATCGAGCGCGGCGATGAAGAACGCTAGGTCCCGCGGCTTCACCCTCATCGAGGTAGTGGTCGCACTCGCGATCGTCGCGATCGGGATGCTCGCGGTCTTCAAGACGATCGGCGACACCGTCAATAACGTCACGGTCCTTCGCGACCGCAGCTTCGCGACATGGATCGCGGACAACCGGATCACGGAGATCCGTATTTCCGGCGAGATGCCCTCCGTGGAGGAGACCGCGGGTGAGGTCGAGTTCGGTGGCAGACGCTGGCATTGGGTCACCAAGGTGTCGCAGACCCAGGTGCAAGGCCTGCGTCGCATTGACGTCAGCGTGCGCCGCGACGGCGACGCCGAGAACTCCTCGCTAGTCAACCTTGCCGGTTTCGTGGGTGCGACGGCGATGACCGCCCCACCCTCGAACACCGACTGGTACCTTAGCAACGGTCCCACCGGCCCGGGCGAGGAGGACGACGGCGAAGGCGACGACGACGAAGAAGAAGAAGACCAGGGAGACGAGGAATGATCTCCCGCGCGCGGCAGCACGGCTTCACGCTGCTCGAAATCATGATTTCGACCGTGATCCTCGCGGTCATGGGGCTCATGGCATTTCGGGCCGTCAGCGAGGCGCGGGTCGCGGTCGAAAATGCGGGAAGCCACCTCGAAAGGCTGCGCCTGGTGCAGCGCGCGGTGCAGATCATGGACACGGATTTCCGCACGCTGACGCGCCGGCCCGTGCGCGAGAGCATTGGTGACGGCATGCGCGCCACCCTCCTTCGCGATCCGAACTCGATCTCGCTCGTGGAGCTCTCGCATGGGGGCTGGCCAAATGGCGCGGGCACGCCGCGCGGCACGGCGCAGCGCGTGATCTATCGCATCGAGGAAAACAAGCTCATCCGCGAGCACTGGAACGTCATGGATGCGACGCTCGCGACGCCGCCGGTCAAGCGCGAGCTGCTGACTGGGGTCGAGCGCGTCGACATCCGCTACCTGACCTCTGGCCGCGAATGGATCGCGGAGTGGCCCCAGTTCGGCAACACGCAGGAACTTGGCTTCTATACCCGTCCGCTCGCCGTCGAAATCACAATCGTTCTCGCCGATTTCGGCGAGCTGCGCCGGCTCATCGAGGTTCCGGGATGAGGCAGCGCGGCGTCGCACTGATCACTGCCATCGTGCTGGTTGCGATCGCGACCGTGCTCGCCGTCCATATCGGCACGCGCGCGGCCCTGGATCTTCGCCGCACCGCCGGTCTCATGGCCCTCGACCAGGGCTGGCACGTCGCGCTCGGCGCGGAAGCCTGGGCTGCGGAAGTGCTGCGTGACGACCTCGAAGATTCGGGCACCACCCCCACCGACCATCTCGGCGAGGCCTGGGCGCAACCGCTCCCGCCGCTGCCGGTCGACGGCGGCGAGGTGCGCGGCGCGCTCGAGGACATGCAGGGCCGGTTCAACATCAACAACCTCGTGACAAGCGACCGCCAGGTGAACGAGACCGCTGTCGCGCAGTTCGAGCGGCTGCTCCTGCTGGTCGGCGCCCAGACGCGCTGGGCGCGGATCATGGTGGACTGGATCGACGACGGAACTGTCCCGGAGATTCCGGAGGGTGCGGAAGATGGAACCTACCTCTCGCAGAATCCGCCGTACCGCACGGCCAATGTCGTCGTCTCGACGACGACGGAAATGATGGCGCTGCCGGGCATGACGCGCGAGGAGTTCGAGCGCATCCGGCCTTATGTCGCAGCGCTGCCCGTTGGCACGAAGATCAACCTCTGCACGGCAAAAGCCCAGGTGCTCGCGGCGCTCATCCAGAGTGGCACCGATTTCGGCGACGAGGAGCTGCTCCAGTCAAACCGCAAGGACGGCTGCTACCCGACGGAGGACATCCTCACTAACACGCTCGATGGGGCCAGTTGGGCGGCACTTAAGGAATCAGTTGCCGAAACTACCGACTGGTTCCGCGCTACGACGGCCGTGCGTATTGGCACCTCGGAAATCACGCTGTACAGTCTGATCGAGCGGAACGGCATCACCGGTATCCGCACCGTCCTGCGCTCGACTGGCACCGAGTAACCGAATGAACCAGTTCCTCGTCCTGCGGCTCGCCAACCCGATCAGCTGGGTCATTACCGGCGCGGACGGCGGCCGTCTCGGACCCGTGTCGACCGGAGAGCTCGCGGACGCGGCGCCTGTCGCTGCAGAGAGACAGGTGGTCATCATCGCCCCTGGTTCGAGCATCACGCTCGCGCGCCCGGAACTCCCGGTCAGGTCCGGCTCAAAGCTTGCGCAGGTCGTTCCCTACGCAATGGAAGAATCGCTCGCCGGGGAAGTCGAGCAGTTTCATTTCGCAATCGGCGCGACCGATGAAGGTGGCAGTACGCAGGTCGCCGCGCTCAGGCGCGAAGAACTGCGCAGCTGGCTCGATGCGCTCGCGAGCGCCGGCATCGAGCCGCAGTCCGTCGTGCCGGACACGCTCTGCATCCCGGCGAACCCGGCAAAGATTGTCGCCGTCATCGACGCCGGGCAACTGCTGGTGCGCGCGCCGGGGAGCCTGCCCGTCGCCCTCGACGCCGAACCTCTGACGGAATCTTTCACGCTCGCGGGACTCGAGGGCGACGATCGTCACGTGCAGCTCTTCGTTTCGCAGCACGACTGGCAGCACTCGCGCGAAATGATCGAGGCGTTGCGCGAAGTGACGGGCAGTCTCGATCTCCAGATACTTCCGGACGGCGCGCTGCCGCTCCTGGCGTCGACTGCCGTTCGCCCCGACACGCTCTCGCTGATGCAGGGCGATTTCGCGCGCCGGACAGGCTGGCGCGTCGAATGGCAACGCTGGCGCGTTGCGGCATTCCTCGCCGTCGCGGCACTAGCGCTGCACATCGGCGTACGCGGCTACGACCTCGTCCGGCTGCATGCCGAGCAGAGCCGGCTGGATTCGGCCATCGAGCAGGCCGCGCGGATCGCGCTGCCGGACGTCGAGCGCATCGAGGATGCGCGCAAGCAGGTCGAGCAGCGCCTGTCCGGCGCCGGCGCCGCAGACCCCGATGGCCTCCTCGCCCAGCTCGCAGCAGTCAGTGGCGCGCTCGCCGGCGCGCCGGGTCCCAGGCTCGAATCGCTCGGCTGGCGCGATCGCGCGCTGGAACTTCAGGTAATCGCACCCAATACCGACGCGATTGCGCGCTTCGCGCAAGGCATCAACGAGCGCGGCCTGAGCGCGGACGTCGCCTCCACGACCAATAGCGAGAAAGGCATCCAGGCCCAGGTTCACGTCGCAGCGGGAGCGCCGCGATGAGCCTGGTCAACTGGTATGCAGGACTCGGCGAGCGGGACAAGCAGATCGTGCTCTGGGGCGGTGGCGCGGCAGCCGTGCTGATGCTTGCGGGCCTGATCTGGCAGCTCGGCGTATCGGTTGCCGTGGCGGAGGAACGCGTCACGCGCCGCCGCGAGGATCTCGCCTGGATCGAGGCCGTCACGCCGCGGCTCCAGGCGGCGCCGGCCGCACGCCCCGGCGAGCCGCTCACGATCGCAATCGATCGAATGGCGCGCGAGGGCGGACTCGCCGAGAAGCTCGCCGCCGTCGAGCCCGCTTCGAAAGGCGCACTCCGGGCGCGGTTCACGGGAGCCTCCTTCGATTCCCTGGCCTTGCTGCTCGCCCGCCTGCAGAAAGAGCGCGGCGTGCAGGCGGAAACCGCGAGTGTGTCGGCAACCGGAGAGCCGGGCCTCGTAGACGCGACACTCGTCGTCCGCGGCCCCTAGGCGCATGCTGAGGCGCGTCGCGTTCATCGCGGCAGGCATTGCCGCTTTTCTCGTGTTCCTGGTCGCGATGGTGCCTGCGACCCAGATTACCCGGCATCTGCCGTCCGGAGTCGCGCTCACAGGGATTGGCGGCACCATCTGGTCCGGCAGCGCCCGCTCGCTGGCTGTCAATGGTCGCGCGCTCGGCGCAACCGAATGGTCATGCCGACCCTGGCGACTCCTGCTCCTCGAGTGGTCCTGCCGCGTGAGCCTGCGACCCTCCGGCGGAGAAGTTTCCGGGGATGTCTCGGGTGACTTCGGCGATGAAATCGAGGCCAGCGCAATTACCGGACGATTGCCCATCTCGACCTTTGTGGGCCTTGTGACGCCACGCGGCTGGACTGGCGATCTCGAGCTCGACGTCGGCGAAATCCGTATCGTCAACCGCAGGCCTGCTTCAGCAACGGGCACGATCTACCTGCGATCGCTTCGTGCTCCGGGCGCGCATGGCCAGATGCTGGGTGATTTCGAACTGGTTGTCGGCGAAGGGACGGTCGGCACGGAGGCGCTCAACGGGCGGCTGCGTGACCTCGGAGGACCGCTGCACGTCCGCGGCGCCGTTGAGCTGGGGCGCGATGGGCGCTATCTCCTGAGCGGAGACGCGGCACCGGGCCCGGGCGCGGGTCCGGCGATCTTCGACACGCTCGGTTTCCTCGGGCCTCCCGACAGCCAGGGCCGCAGGCCCTTTACGATCGAAGGCAGTCTCTAGAGCTGGAGCTCCCGCCAGGCATCGAGCAGCGGGTAGTAGAGCCCGACGCGGAGCGGCCGGTCCGGCTCCATCAACTTCAGGGCGCGCGCATAACGCTCGAGTTGTCCGCGGTAGCGCTCGAGCTCGCGGTCCAGGAATGTCTCTCGATCGCCGCCCTCGTGCTCGCTCGTCTTCCAGTCGACGACCCATCGAACGCCCGTGTCGTCCACGAAGCTGCGATCGATGCGCAGGCTATGCGCGACGCCGTCGATCATTGCGGTCAGGGCGAGCTCGGAACGGCCTTCGCGTGCAGCCGGATCGAGAAGTCGCGCCGCCAGTTCGCTCCGCCCAACGGCCAGCATCGTGCGCCGGATGCGATCCAGCGCCGCTGGAACGTGCTCTACGTCGATGCCGAGCCCGTGGAGCAGCCGTTTCCAGCGCGCCTCCGCCTGCGCGGCATTTTCCTGCCGCGCACCCTGCTCGGCCAATCGCTGCAGTTCGGCATGTACGACCTGGCCGACGGCCTGCGCAATGGCACCCGCCCAGTCGAACTCCGGACGGATCGTGCCCTCGAGTTCACCCGAGATGCGCAGCACGGGCGCGAGCGGCAACGGTTGCGGCTCGGGCGCACGAAATCCCGCGACCAGGCGCCGCAAGGGCGGCGCCGTGAGCCGCGGCTTCGTGTCGATGCCCGGATTCGCGGTTTCCGCGGCCTCCGCCCGCGCCCCAAGTGCGCGCTCGAAGTGCGTCGACAGCACGGGCCACAGGAAACCGAGCAGGCTCGCTGATCGCGGACGGCGAAGCTCGGGCCCCTGCTCCGACTGCTTCACGCCAGCGGTGCCGATCAGGTGCAGGCGCCGGCGCGCGCGCGTGGCCGCGACATAGGCAAGCCGTCCGAGTTCGAGCGCCTCGCGTTCTGCCCCGAGCTTGCGCATCCAGCGCTCGAGCGCATCCGCGCTTCCGTCGCCTTCGTCCGAATCCGTGCGGCTCGCGAGCACGATGCCACGCTCGCCGGGGCCGGTCGCGACCGTCGTCCAGTACAGCAGCGGGCGTTCGCTCCCGCGAGCAGCACGTTGCAGATCGGGCAGGATCACGACGTCGAACTCGAGTCCTTTCGCGCGGTGGATCGTCATGACCTGCACGCGCGCGCTGTCGCTGCCGACTGGCGAAGCCATGACGCCCTCGACGGCCGCCTCGATGGCCGACGCGGGTGGCAGGCAGCCCGCCTCGAGCTCCAGCCGGTCGAGCGCGCTGAACAGGAGTTCCGCATTCAAGAGGTCGGAGGCGTCCTCGACCGTGGCCGGTCCATCGAGCGCAAGCCAGGCCGACTTCAACCAGCCGCCCAGCGAATACTGCCCACGCCCGGCGATGGCAACATCGAGCGCGGCACTGAGGCGCCCCGCACGTTCCGCCGACCCGGCTGGAAGGGTCGCTGAATCGCGCAGTCGCTCGCGGATGGTTGCGGGCGTTTCGCCGCCGGCAAGGAGAAGCAGGTCGGCGAGCCCCAGTCCGCACCACGGCGCGCGCAGCACGGCGAGCCAGGCGGTGCGGTCCCCGTCGTGCAGCATCGCGCGGAGCAGCGCGACCAGGTCGCGTACGGCCGGCCGGTCGAGCAGCGATTCCAGTTCGACGCCGCGATACTCGATGCCCGCTTCGCGAAGTGCCTTCAGGATCGGCGGCAACGAGGGCCGCCCGCGCACCAGGATCGCGATCGAAGGATTCCCGAGCGTTGCGATCGCCTCCCGGGCTACCGCGGCGACTTCCGCCGCCATGGCGCGTGCGTCGGCATCGAGGAGCGGATGCACTCGCACGCCATCTCCCGCCTCGCCTGCCTTCGCGGCCGCGGCGGGCGAATAGCGGACGGCCCCGCGCTCGAAATCGTCCGCAGCCGGCAGGAGTGCGGAGAAGGTCTCGTTGACCCATTCGACGATCGCGCTGCTCGAGCGGAAATTCCGCCCGAGCCGCTCGGCTTCAAGTGCGATGCCACCGATGCCCTGGCGCTGGGCCTGCAGGAAGAGCGTGACGTCCGCCTCGCGGAAAGCATAGATGGACTGCATCGGGTCGCCCACGCAGAACAGGCTCCTGCCATCTGCGGGCTGCCAGCCAGCTACGAGCAGCTCGAGCAGTCGCGCCTGGGATGGGGAGGTGTCCTGGTATTCGTCGACCAGCAGGTGATGGATCCGGTAGTCGAGTGCCAGCGCGAGCTCGGTCGGTGCCGCATCAAAGCCGAGTGCGTCGCGCGCAGCCGCCGCGACTGCCGGATGATCGAGGCTGTCGCGTTCGGCGAAGAGCGCCAGCAATTCTGCGACCGCATGCGGCAGCACCGAGGAGAGTGCATGGACGCGCTCCCACTGCGCGTCGGTGAGCGCCGGGGGCGGCAGCAATCGGAGCCGCGCGAGCACGGCCGCGAGGTCGTCATGCGCCGCGAGCGATTCAAGCACGGCCTTCATGTCGCGCTTGAGTGGCGGCCAGGCAGGACCCTCGCTCGCAGCCAGAAACCCCTGAGGCGCGTCGACTGTCTTGCGGACGGCCGGATTTTTTCCCGCCGTCAGAAGGAGATCTGCGAGCGCACGCCAGGCCGCCGTCGATTCCGCTGTCGCAGGCGGCAGGCCGTTCAAAGCAGCGAGAGAAACGCGCCGGGCTCTCCGGCGCGCCGGCCGCCGCTGCCGCGCGGCAGGCCGCGAACAACGGCTGCCAGTCGATTCCCGACATGGCGTCCGACACTGACCTGAGCTCCGCTTCCAGCGCCTGGCGGAGGAGCCCGTCGATCTCCGCGCGAAGCGTCGGGCCCGACTCCCGGCGCATCAACTTCGGCAACCACAGTTCGCGGACGCCCAGCATGCCCTCGATCAGCTCCGCGAGCTGTCGCGGCTCGTGATTGAGCGAGCGTGCGAGCCGCAGCAGGCCCGCTGCGACCGGCGCATCCTCATCGAGCATTGCGACCGTCCTGCGCGCCGCCTCCGCATACAGTGCGCGGGCATCGTCCACGAGTGCGGCCGACGTGCCGATCCGCGCGGCGAGCGGCAGGCGTCGCGCGAGCCAGTGATTGAGGCCGTCAATCGTCTGCACGTGCAGCCTCGCAGGATTCTGCTCCAGGCCCCAGCCGAGTTCGCGGCTTCGCGCGAGCGCAGCCGAGGCATGACGGTGCAGTTCTTCTGCCCGCTCGTCCGCATTCTCCGGCAACGGCTCGCCAGCCATCCTGAGCGCTGCGACGATGCGATGGCGCATCTCCGACGCGGCCTTGCGCGTGAATGTGATCGCGACGATCTGTTCCGGACGCTCGACGTCGGCCAGCAGGCGCAGGAATCGCAGCGTCAGGAGCGTCGTCTTCCCGGAACCCGCGGGCGCCTGCACGATGAAAGAGCCGGCGGGCTGGATGGCGCGCATGCGCGCTGCGCGATCGAGTTCGAGCATGTCACTCGCCATCGATCGAATCCTCTTCGGCGTCTTCCGGCGAGGCAGCTTCGACGCGGCACAGCGCGGCCAGGTGACAGTGCCGGCAGGTCAAGGCGGCCAGCTTCGGGTCGACCTCGGCGCGACCCGCGGCGAACTCCCCAGCAAGGCGTTCGAGCCACGCGCGCCAGTGGTCCGTGATCTCCGCCCATGTAAAGCCCTTCTGGCGATCCTCCGTCAGCTTGAACTTCTCGGCGGGCCCGACGCCGTCGATCGCCGAGCCGTCGCGCCCGACGCCGACGTATTTCGCGCTCGAGGCACCGACGCCTGCGAACGCAACTCCAGTCGGATGGTCCGGATGCAGGACCGCATAGAGCGGCAATTGCGGCGCGTCCATCCGCGCGCCGCGCCACGCCGAGGCCTCTGCCCTCCCCGTCTTGTAATCGATGACGATCAGCTCGTCGCCAATGCGGTCAACCCGATCGACCCGAAGGCGGAGTTCAATTCCGCCAATCGCCAACGTGTGCGCGCGCTCAGTCTCGGCGACCTCAAATGGCGGGCGCGCAAGATCGAGATCCAGCAGCCGCTCGACGCAACGACGCTGCCATTCGCGCTCGAGTGCGATCGTGACGGGACCCGTGCCCGGCGGAGTCGAGTCGGCGATTGCCGCATCCACCGCCGCCGCCACGAAACCGGATCGTGTTGTGGTATCAAGCGCGGCGAGCCCATCCTGGCTCCCGAGCCGGGCCCACAAGCTCTGCAAGACCCGATGCAGGACGATGCCGCGCAGGCGCCTGTCGAATCCGGCCAGCGGTTCCTCGAGCGGCGACGCGCCGAGGCGCAGCTCGCCGAAAGCCCGGAACGCACATTTCGCTTGCAGCTCGAGCAGTCGCGCGCCACCTTTCACGAGCGGCGTGGCAAGCGGCGGCATCGCAACCTCTTGCACCGCTTCGAACAACGCTGCGGCGAACGCCAGTCGCTCGCGCGTCGGCGGCGAAGCGGGCACTGCGAGTTCCGTTGCAGCGGCGGGCAGGAGCGGAGACTCGTCGACCTCGGTGTCATTCTCGAACTGGGGCGACGACAGAACGAGCGCTTCGGCCCGGGCGCGCCAGCAAGCGATGATCGCGCGCGCGTCGGCAACGCAACTCTCCGGCGTCACACCCGGCATGCCAAGCTCCCGCTGGATTTCGATTGGCAGCAGCGGATCCACGGACACCGCGCGCGGCCATGCGGGCGCCGTCAATCCGGCGACCCAGAGGCTGTCGAAATGCACGCCCGGGTCCTCGTAGGCGTCCAGCACGAAGACCGCGGGCTCGCCGCTCTCTGGCTGGAAGGGCGCCGCGGCGAGCCCGCGCAATTCTGCCATCGCCTCGGTGGCGCTCAATTCCGCGCCAACTGTGGACAGCGACGCGAGCTCGCGCAGCAATTCCCGGAATCGACGTGCCGCCTGGAATTCGCGGCTTCCGAGCGGTGCTTCGCCGGGCCATCCCCAGGATGCGAGACAGGCACCGAAAGCCTCGGCCCAGGCGCCGGCACTTCGCCGCTTCGCGCCGCCCAGTGCGTCGGCCGCTGCCGCAATTGACGATGCAAACTGCGCCGCGCCAGCCCGCAAGGCACGATCGGCGAGTCGTCGGCCCGTGAACCCGGACGGAACCTTGCGCCTCGCGCAAGGACAGGTCGGCAGAAATGCGCGCATCGCGCTCGCCGGCAGCACCTGCGACGTGCGAACTCAGCAGGAGCCGGCTCGCTGTCGCCCAGTCGACGGCACCCGCCGAACAGGCGATTGCCGCGAGCGCCGTATCCACGACCGGTTGTACGACCAGCGGATGGCCGCCGGCCAGGTCGAAGACCCGTTCCGCTCGGCCTACGCCCGGCAGTTCGAGTTCGGGCTGGAGGGCGGCAGCGAGCGCGCGCTCGAGCGCACCGCGATTCGCGTCGAGGTCGGGCACGATCACGCCGTGAATGCCGCCTGGTGCCAGCGCCAGGCGCCCGCGGAGCCACGCGATCATCGCCTGTCGCTCGGACTGCGGATCCAGTGCCCGATGGCGGAAGCAGGCGCCAGCCTCGGAGGACGGCTCGAGTCGTTCAATCGTGCGGCCGGCCGCCGACAGCGCGACAAACAGGGATTCCTCAGCCGGCGTCAGCCGGCGGAAACCGGCGAGCAGTATCGGTGGGCCAATCGCCGGCAGTGCATTGGCTTCGACCAGGAGGCGTGCGAGGTCGCCCGCGTCGCAGCCCTGCGCTTTGCGCAACTCTTCCTCGACCGATCGTGCCCAGCCGAGGAAGGCCTGCTGGTCGCGCGTCAGGGGCCAGCGGGACACGGCCGCAAGGTCCGCGCCATGCGCCCGGAGTCGCAACCAGCTCGTTCGCGCGCGGGCCGCGAGGTCCGCCGGGTCCAGGAGCCCGGGAGCATCGCGTGCCACGCTGCGGCGCCATATCCAGCGCAAGGCGACTGGCGGCAGGGTCGCGGGGAGTTCCGGGCGATCTGCGGAAGCCTGAAGCCATTGCAGCGCAAGCCATGTGTCGAGCGGCAGGACCTGAGCGGAGGGCCAGACCTTGCGCCCCGCTGCTACCTGCGCGCGATCGTGCAGGCGCCGCAGGATCCGGGCCTGGCGCAGGTCCGGCGTCAACAGGAGGCCGCCGGCCTCGAGGTGGGCGATACAACGCGCGTTCGGGTTCACTTGGCAGGTCCCCTGGCTCCGGATGGAGCATAGGCCGGCGCCAGGCTCACAGGACGATCCCGGGAGTAATCAGCCGCCCGCTGCCGGAGGCAGTCCGCCTGGCCATTCGACTGCGCGGTGACAGGCAACCTGCCGTCCGGATGCGGCGTGCCGCAATGGCGGGCGTTCCGCGACGCACAACGGCAACGCATGCGGACAGCGTGCCGCGAACGCGCAGCCAATTGCCGGAGCCGAGTCCAGCACGGCGGGACGCACGCGTGCTGCGCGCCGAATGAGTCGCTCGCGCGCCCCGGTATCGACTCGCGGCACGGCATCGAGCAGCTCGCGCGTGTACGGATGAAGTGGTGCATTCACGATGTCGCGACGTGGGCCGGTTTCGACAATGCGGCCGCGGTACATGACCATCACGCGCTCGCACAGGCGCGCGACGATCGCAAGGTTGTGGCTGATGAAGAGACTTGCGAGCCTGCGTTCGACGCGGATGCGCTCGATCAGGTCCACGATCTGGCCCTGCATCGTGACATCGAGCGCGCTCACGGGCTCGTCGCAGACGACGAAACGCGGATCCACGATGAGTGCCCGCGCGATGACCGCTCGCTGCAGTTGCCCTCCGCTCAACTGGTGCGGATAGCGGCGTGCCAGATCGGCTGCGATACCGACTTCCTCGAGGCGCAGCAGCGCCTTCGCCGTGCGTTCCGCCGGAGTCAAGTCGCGATCAAGCGCGCGCAGCGGTTCGGCGACGCTTTCCGCAATCGTCATGCGCGGATCGTGGCAGGCGTGAGGATCCTGGAACACGTACTGCAGTTCGCGCCGTAGCGGGCGGAACGAGCGTTGGCTGAGGCTGTCGATTCGCTGCCCGCGCCAGCGCACCTCGCCCGCCGCAAGAGGCACCAGTCGGAGGATAGAGCGCCCCAGCGTCGTCTTGCCGCAGCCGGACTCGCCGACGAGGCCAAGCATTTCGTGCTCCCCGATGGCGAAATCGACGCCGTCGACCGCGGCGAGTTCGCGCGCGCCGGCGCCTGCATGGCGGTAGCGCACGGTGACGCCTTGCAGTTCCAGCAGGCTCATCGGAGGCCCGCGAGGGTTGGCACGGCAGCAAGCAGGCCGGCGCCGTAAGGATGATTCGGGCCTCGAAGGAAGTCCGCGGCCTCTGCAACTTCGACGAGCCGCCCGGCGTTCATCACGGCGATGCGGTCCGCCAGCGACGCGACGACACCCAGGTCGTGCGTGACGAGCAGCAGCGCCATGCCGAACTCGCGGCAGAGACCCGCAAGGAGCGCAAGAATCTCCGCCTGGACGGTGACGTCGAGCGCTGTCGTCGGTTCGTCCGCAAACAGCAGCTGCGGATGCGCTGCGAGTGCGAGCGCAATCGCAACGCGCTGGCGCATGCCGCCCGAAAGCTCGTGCGGATACTCGCGGAGCCTGCGTCCGGAATCCGGAAGGTGCACGCAATCGAGAAGGCGCCGCGATTCGGCCCGCGCCGCCTCGTTCGCGAGACCCCGCGTAGCGCCCGCAACTTCCGCGAGCTGGTCGCCGATCCGGCGGTGCGGCGTCAGGCTGCCCCCGGCATCCTGGAACACGAAGCCGATCCCGCGGCCGCGCACCGCCGCCGCATGGTTGCCCGGGCCGAGGAGCTCAACGCCATCAAAGCGCACTGAGCCCGTGGCACGGCCATTCGCCGCAAGCAGTCCCGTACAGGCGAGCAGCAGCTGGCTCTTGCCCGAACCGGATTCGCCGACGATCGCGACGCTCTCCCGTTCAGCGACGGACAGGTCGACGCTGTCGACGGCACGGACCGGCGGTGAGGCTGCGAAATCGACTGTCAACCCACGGATCTCGAGAAGCGCCATCAGCGATCCCTCGGATCGAGCGCGTCGCGCAATCCATCGCCCAGGAAGTTGAAGCAGAAGACGATGAGCATCAGGCAGGCCGCAGGGACGGCGAGCATCCACGGCGCCGTCTCCATTTCCGCGGCGCCGTCCGCAATGAGGTTGCCGAGGCTCGCCAGTGGCTCCTGGATGCCGATGCCAAGGAAGCTCAGGAAGCTTTCGACCAGGATCACCTGGGGCAAGGTCAGGGTCGCATAAACGATGACCGGTCCGAGGAGATTCGGAACGATGTGGCGACCGACGATGCGCAGCGTTCCCGCGCCGCCGACGATCGCCGCATCGACGAATTCCCGTTCCCGCAGCGCGAGAGCCTGGCCCCGGACGATTCGCGCCATGGTGAGCCAGCCGAAGGCGCCGATCGCGACGAGGAGTGTCAGCGGACTGCGGCCGAATACGACGGTCAGGATGATCACGAAGAAGACCTGGGGCAACGAGTACAGCACGTCGACGAGTCGCATCATCAGCGCGTCGGTGCGCCCGCGCCTGAATCCTGCGATCGCCCCCCAGGCGACGCCGATGACGAGGCTCACGAGCGTTGCCGCAAGCGCGATCGCGAGCGAAACCCGAAGTCCATGCAGGGTTCGCACCAGGAGGTCACGGCCAAGGCGGTCCGTCCCCAGCCAGTGTCCCGCAGCCTCGAGAGGCGGCGCTGCCATGTGGGCCCAGTCGATTTCGTCCTCTCGATAGCCGAGCAACGAGGGACCGACAAGCGCCGCGAACGCGAGGGCGCCAAGCAACATGGCGGACAACATCGCCAGGCGGTCTTCGCGCAATTCGCGCAGCGCTCCGCTCCAGAGTCCGCCGCTCATGATTTCCGCTCCCGGCGGATGCGTGGATCCAGGGAGTCGTATACGAGATCGGCGACGAGGTTGAGCGCGATCATCAGTGCCGCGTAGACGATGACCATGCCCATGACGAGCGTGTAGTCACGGTTGAGCGCGCCTTGCACCAGGTGGCGGCCCATCCCCGGCAGCCCGAAGAGAGTCTCCACCACGAGGGAGCCCGCGAGCACGGCAGCTGCCGCCGGACCTGCGTAGCTGACGACTGGCAACAAGGCAGCCGGCAACGCATGGCGCAGGATGACCACCCGTTCCGGCAGCCCGCGCGCCCGTGCGGCACGGATCCACGGCGCACGCAGCACTTCAAGCAGGCTCCCGCGCATGAGCCGCGCGACATATGCGATCACCGGCAACGCAAGCGCAAAGACGGGCAAGACCATGTCCGAAGGCCGGCCCGGAATCCAGCCGGCGACCGGGAGCCAGCGCAGCCAGATGGCGAACACGAGCGCGAGCAAGGGCGCGATCACGAAGACAGGAATCGAGATACCGGCGACCGCGAAAGCCATGACGAGTCGATCCGCAGCGCGGCCACGTTTGAGCGCAGACCAGATCCCGGCGGGAATCCCGAGCGCGAGTGCGAGCAGCATCGCCAGCGCGCCAAGTGACAGGCTGACCGGCAGCCCGTCGGCGATCAGCTCGCCGACGGTGAAGTCGCGAAACTTGAATGAAGGCCCGAAATCGCCATGCAGCAAACCTCGCACGTACCGGCCGAATTGCACGTGGACAGGTTGGTCGAGGCCATAGGCCGCTTCAAGGTTCGCGCGGATCTCCGGTGGCAGCGATTGCTCCTCGTCGAACGGCCCGCCCGGCGCCAGTCGAGTCAGGAGGAAGGAAAGCGCGACGATGAGCGCAAGCGTCGGTATCGCGCCCAGGAAGCGCCGCAGTACGAAAACGAACGTGGTCATCCCGCGGCCTTTGTAGCGCATGGCAGTGGCGCGGTGCAGCAGTAACGCGGCGCCCGGATTGTTTTTCCGCAAGAAGTTTGGAGGGATCGTTGCGAATTCACATGAATATCTTAATGCAACCTATTGAATAGTAGAATTATGTCGAGTCAGAGCTCTCTCAAATCCGATACCATGCCGCGCTGGCAGCGGAGTTTGGTGAATGCGAAGAATCCTCGTCGGCGTCAAGCGGGTCATCGACTACAACGTACGCGTGCGGGTTCGTGCCGACGGA
The DNA here is from genome assembly GCA_963706895.1 of uncultured Gammaproteobacteria bacterium. GTDB lineage: Bacteria > Pseudomonadota > Gammaproteobacteria > Steroidobacterales > Steroidobacteraceae > SCUD01. The sequence continues at coordinate 299,486 of CAVPNV010000007.1, forward strand.
TCCGGCGTCGTGACCGATGGCGTCAAGATGAGCGCGAATCCCTTCGATTCCATCGCCCTGGAGGAAGCGCTGCGCCTGCGCGAGCGCGGCGAGGCCGACGAAGTCGTCGCGGTGAGTGTCGGTCCCGCGGAGTCGCAGCAACAACTGCGGGATGCGCTTGCGATGGGCGCCGATCGCGCCATCCTCGTCAAGGCAGATGCCTCGCTCGAGCCGCCGGCGGTCGCTCGCGTCCTGCTCGAGCTCGTGAAGCGCGAGAGCCCACGCCTCGTGATCCTCGGCAAGCAGGCCATCGACGACGACTGCAACCAGACAGGCCAGATGCTCGCGGCGATCTGGGACCGGCCGCAGGCAACCTTCGCATCGAAGATCGAGATCAAGGGCGATGCAGCCCGTGTCACGCGTGAAGTCGACGCCGGTCTCGAGACGATCGAGGTTGACCTGCCCGCGGTCTGCACGACGGATCTCCGGCTCAACGAGCCGCGTTACATCAAGCTGCCCGACATCATGAAGGCCAAGAAGAAGCCGCTCGACATCGTCGAGCTCGCGTCGCTCGGAGTCGACGCCGCGCCTCTGCTCAAGATAGTCAAGCACGAGCCTCCGCCGCAGCGACAGAAAGGCGTCATGCTGAAGGATGCCGCCGAGCTCGTTGCCGCGCTCAAGCAGAAAGGGCTCGCCTGATGAACCGCGTGCTCATCGTCGCCGAACACGCGGACGGCAAGCTCAATGCCGCAGTGGCAAAGTGCGTCTCCTGCGCCGCGTCGATTCCGGACGCGGAGGTCAGCATCGCCGTCCTCGCGAAGGATGGAGCTGCTGTTGCCGCAGCGGCAGGCGCCATTCAGGGCGTTGCCCGCGTACTGCTCGTCAACAATCCCGCCAACGAGCCCGCGCTCGCCGCCATGCTCGCGCCGCAAGTAGCCAGGCTCGCGGATGGCTTCGGCTTCGTACTGGGCCCCTCGACCACGTTCGGCAAGGACCTGATGCCGCGGATCGCCGCACTGCTCGGCGCACCGCAGGTGAGCGATGTCATGGCCATCGAGTCGGCAACGCAGTTTCGCCGGCCCGTTTACGCAGGCAATGCCATCGCAACCGTCGAAGCGCCGGCTGGCCGCCAGATTGTCGCCACGGTTCGGGTGGCGTCCTACCCGGCGGCGCCACAGGGCGGCGCAGCACCCGTGGAAACGCCGGAGATCGACGTGCCGCTTCCCAATTCGACACGCTTCGTATCGGTTTCTGCGGCACGCAGCGACCGACCAGACCTTCAGACCGCCGCGCGCGTCGTTTCCGGAGGCAGGGCGCTCGGCAGCGCAGAGAATTTCAAGCTGATCCAGGGTCTCGCCGATCGCGCTCGGGGCGGCGGTCGGGGCCTCGCGCGCGGCCGTCGACGCGGGCTATGCCCCGAACGAGATGCAGGTCGGACAGACGGGCAAGATCATTGCGCCCGAGCTTTACATCGCAATCGGCATCAGCGGCGCCATCCAGCACCTGACGGGCATCAAGGATGCCCGAACCATCGTCGCCATCAACAAGGATGCAGAGGCGCCGATATTCGAGGTCGCGGATTACGGCCTGGTCGGCGACCTGTTCAGCCTGGTTCCTGAGATCGAGAAACTGCTGTAGTCGCATACAGCAGCCACGTCGACAGCGAGACGATCAGGATCCAGGTTCCCGCTGTGCCGTAGAAGCGCCCGAATGAGCGGCCCGGGCTTTTCGAAAGCCCGAAGGCATGCAACAGGCGGCTGGCGACGAGAATCATCCCTGCCGCGTGCACGGCCATCGACGGCAGCCCGGTGATTTCGGCAAGCACCAGCAGCAGCACCGCAAACGGTACGTATTCAGTGAAGTTCGCCTGGACGCGAACTGCCTGCTGCATGCCCTCCTCCGTGCCATGGCCAAGCCCCACGCGGAATCGGCGGCGGGCCAGCACGACCTGCGCCGAAAGCGCGATCAGCAGCAGGCCGAGCAGGCCCGCGTAGAGGAAAGAAACCGGGCCCGCGATCACTTCAGCGACGAGAGCACGTGTTCGGCGCTCGAGACCTTGAACTCGCCGGGCGCCTCGACGTGCACCTGCTTCACGACGCCATCCTGGATCACGAGGGCGAACCGCTGGCCGCGCATGCCCATGCCGAAGCCCCGCGCATCCAGCTCGAGTCCAAGCGCGCGCGAGAAGTCGCCATTGCCGTCGGCGGCCATCACGATCGCGTCCCCGACGCCGGCCGACTTGCCCCAGGCATTCATGACGAAAACGTCATTGACTGCGAGGCAGACGATTTTCTGCACGCCCCTCGCGCGAAGGTCCGCGGCCTTTTCAACAAACCCCGGCAGGTGCTTCGCGCTGCAGGTTGGCGTGAATGCACCCGGCACCGAAAACAGGACGACTTTGCCTTTCCCGAGCAGCTCGCCCGTGTCCACGTTCGTCGGTCCATCCGCACCCATGACCTTCAGCTTGCCTTCGGGTACCTTGTCGCCTGCCTTGATTGCCATTGTGTGATTCCTTCCTTGAGTGAATTCAGTTCGCGGCCTGCGCGGCGCTTGTCCGCGTACCCGGGAAATCGCCAGCCTTGACCATCATTCCCGGCACGGCGTGGCCGACATGCTGCTCGATCCAGCGCGCGGTCTCGATCGCTCGCCCGAGGTCGACGCCTGTCTCGATGCCCATGCGTCCCAGCATGTAGAGAAGGTCCTCGGTCGGAATGTTCCCCGTCGCCGCAGGCGCAAAAGGGCAACCGCCGAGGCCGCCGAGGCTTGCATCGAGCACGCGGGCGCCCGCGGTCAGCGCAGCATAGGCGTTGGCGATACCGGTGTTCCGCGTATTGTGGAAATGGCCGCGCAGCGTCATTCCGGGCAGCGCCTGTCCTACCCGGCCGAAGATGTCCGTCACCTGGCCCGGGACCCCAACGCCGATCGTGTCCGCGATTGCGATCTCGAAGGGGTGACCTTCTGCGACTTCGCGCGCAATCTCGACTACCCGCTCGGGCGCGACCTCGCCCTCGAACGGGCAACCGAAGGCGCCGGAGATCGTCAGCTGCGGCCGGATACCGGCGGCATGCGCGGCGGCCGCAATCTCGCGCCAGTTCCGGATCGATTCCGCACTCGTGACGCCCTGGTTGCGGCGGTTGAACTCATCGGTCGTGAACACGACCATGCCGATCTCGCGGCAGCCCGCAGCCGCGGCGCGGTCGAAGCCGGTGCGATTCAGCACGAGGCCGATGTAGCTCACGTCGTCGCGGCGCGGCAGCACTTTCATGACCGCTTCGGCATCGGCCATCTGCGGCACGCGGCGCGGATTTACGAAGCTCGCGACTTCGATGCGGCGAATGCCTGCGTCGACGGCGCGCCGTATGAACTCCACCTTGACGGCCGTGGAAACGGCGACAGCCTCGTTCTGAAGGCCGTCGCGCGGGCCGACTTCGACGATCCCGATGCGCCGCGACGATGACATCGCCACGATTGTATACGCAAAAGGCCGCGGCGATTTCTCGCCGCGGCCCCTGTTCTCATCGCTTTCCCTGCGATCAGCCGGTCATGCTCGACCAGAGATCTGCGACACCGCGGATCTTGCCGTTTGCGGCAGCGGCGGCCTTGAACGCGTTCTTTGCCTCGGTCGATTTCTTGGTGTTGGCCAGGGAAATGCCCAGCAACATCTGGAGGTCTTCCGGACGGCGCAGCTTGCCCTTGTCGATGCCGCGCTTGGCGGCTTCGCTCGCCTTCGGGTAATTCTTGAGCGTGAAGTAAGCCGTCGCGAGCTTCGCTTCCGGTTCACCGGTCGCGATTGCCATGGCCTCTTTTTCCTGCTGGCCCAGCGACGCCTTGACGCGGTCGACCTGTGCCTTCGCATCGGCGAGCAGCCGGTTGTTGCGATCGTCCTTCTTGATGGCGCCGGCCGCCATGCCCTTTTCCATCGCCGCGACCGCCTCGCCCGGGCTCGACAGGTCGAGCGCCGTCTCCGCGTACTTCGCGAAATGATCGCCGGACAGCAGCCCTTTCGAGGCGCCCAGGCGATAAACGTTGATCATGATGACCGGGTCGCGTGCGGACTCGACTTCGTAAGCGCTCGCCAGCTGCTTGAAGACACTCGCCTTCGGTGCGACCGCCATCAGGCGGTGCAGTGTCTCCATCCGCTTCGCGTCATTCTTGGTCTCGAAATACGCCGAATTCAGCATCTCGAGCAAGGCGCCGTTCTTCGCGCCGCGGCCGGCCTTGGTATTGGCAGCGATCGCCTTCTCGAGGTTGGTCGTCGCCTTCGCGTAGTCGCGGACCTGCATCTGCGAGGTTGCGAGCAGCGTCAGGTCATCCGCGTTGAGCGCGCCCTGTGCGGCGAGCTTGTCAAAAGCTGCAATGGCGTTCCGGTAGTCGCGCAACGCGTAATGGGTCGTTGCCTTGAGCCGAAGCTTCCGGGTCAGGTCGGCGCCGGCGACGCGACCGGTCGCCAGGCGCTCGTCCACCGTCTGGAGCACGAGCTTGTGGTCCTTGGCGCCGCTCGCGGCCCAGATCAAGAGCTCATTGATGCCCTGTTCTTCCTGCGGCGAAAGCGGGGCCTTCGCCTTGGCTTCCTTCAACAAGCGGATGGCCTCGCTGTAGTTGCCTTTCTGGCCGGCGTCCTTGGCGCTCTGCGCCTTGTCCGCCAGTTCCTTTCGCCAGCCGCCTTGCGTCTGGGCGGCGGCATCGCCTGCCGGCACAAGGATCGAGAGGCCCGCGCCGGACAGCGCAAGGAACGTGGCCATCGCGCCGGCCCGGATCATCGACTTCTTCGACATCATGGATCTCCTGCTCAACCGGCCGCCGGGGCCGTATCAGTGCGCGCGGTGCGCGCAAGCCACAATCCTGCAATTCGTCCGAGGTAACTGCCCGCCGGCGCTGCGGCCTTCGCGGCCTCGAAGGCGGCACGCGCTTCATCGCGCTTGCCGAGTTCGAGGAGCGCTGCGCCGAGCAGCAGGTTCGCGTCATCGAGCCGGGCAACTCCGCCTTTGGTGATGCCGCGGCGAACCGCCTCGACAGCCTGGGCGTAGTCGCCCGTGCTGTAGAAGCCAAGTCCCACCTTCACGTCAACTTCGCCCTTGGGGTTCTTCGCCGCAGCTGCAGATTCGCCTGGCAATGTCTTCTTGTCCGAGGCGATCGCCGTCTTGGCCTGGCTGAGGAGCTGCTGGTTCGTCCCCGCGCTCGGGACGATGCCTTCCTTCATGCCGCGCTCGAGGGCGCGCGCCGCTTCGCCGGGACTGCCGGCGTTGAGCGCCGTGTCGGCGTAATTGATGTATCCGCCAACTGTCTCGAGGCCGCCTTTCGGGTCGCTGACCGCGACGCGATAGGCGTTCAGCATGACGGTCCGGTCGTCCTTGGACTGCGCCTGGTAGATGGCGACGATCCGCGAGTAATACTCCTTGTCCGGGTAATGGCCGACCAGCGTCTCGAGGTTTGCAAGCCGCGCCGCATCGTCCTTCAGCGCAACGAAGCACTTGTCGCGCAGCTGGAACCACAATTCCTTCGGCGGCTGGTTCTTGGCCACCGTCGAATCGATGGCCTTGCCCAGGTACTGGCAGCCCTCGGCGTCCTTGCCGGCCTGGAGGTAGAGCCGCCCCAGGGTTTCGAACTCTTCGGGCTCGACGTCGGGCGTTGCATCCACGAACTTCTGGAAATTCTCCAGCGTCTTTTCCTTGTCGCCCTTTGCGCTGTAATGCGCGGCGAGCTGGCGATGCATGGCACCGACGTTCTCGGGCTCCGCATAGCCACCGGCAAGGAATGCCTCGATCGCGGCCGCAAAGGCATCCTGGTCGCCGACGCCCTGCGTCGCCTGCAGGCGCCAGGTCGCGATCGCCTTCTGATCGTCGCGCGTCGGTGCGGGCAGCGCCTCCAGCGAGGGCAGCGCGGCGAGTACGTCGGCCCACTTCTTCTCGTTGACCGCCGTCTGCACGGGCCCGGCAAGCTTTCGGAATTCCTTGCTGTAATCGGCCTTCGGCGCCTCGGCCTCGGCGGCTTGCGCCGCGGCAGCGCGCTCCTTGCGTGACTTGGGCTGGTCGGTCTGGGCTGCCGCTACAGTCGTAACGCGCAACGACGAGGGCAAGCGAAACGCCCGATGCCGCAAGCAATTTCAACCACGTTTTCCGAGCTGTCATTTTTCTCACCCTTACCGACGGTGGACTGCCGCCTTGATCGCGTGGGGCGGGGTTATACCCCAAAACCCGCCCGGCTGTCTGCCCGCCACCTGTACTGATGGACTGCGTGGCGGCTCCCCGGTTCCGGCTTCAAAAATAGATCCGGAGGTTCAGCCGTCATTCAGCCATCCCGGTTATGAAAAAGGCCCGCTCGTGGCGGGCCTTACTTCAGTTTCCGTGCCCCGCCGAGATTACTACCCGCCGGGGGGCGGTGGTTCTGCGATGAAACCGACTTTTCGCATGCCTCCCCGCTGCAGCACCGCGAGCGTATCGGCGACCGCCTCGTAACGCGCCCGCTTGTCGGCCCGGATATGCACCTCGGGCTGGGGATCCTTCACGGCTTCCGCCAGAACGTAGTTCAGGAGCGTTGTGCGATCGACGCTGTTCTCGTTCCAGTAGATCGAACCGTCGAAGTCGATCGAGAGATTGATGTTCTCCGGCTTGGTATCGGTCGGCCGGTTGACTTCCTTGGGCAAGTCAATCTTGACGGCCTGGGTCATGACCGGAACCGTGATGATCATGATGATCAGCAGCACCAGCATGATGTCCACGAGCGGAATGACGTTGGGCTCGACCATCGGGTCGCCCTCGTCCTTGCCGACCGCAATGGCCATCGTCTACTTCCCTGAGACGCGCGAGCCGGCGAGCAGCGCTGCCTGGACGTCGTGCGCGAAGTAGTTGGCACGCTCCATCAGCGACTTGTTGCCGCGCAGCAGTCCATTGAAGCCAAGCACCGCAGGCACCGCAACTGCGAGGCCCATCGCCGTCATGATCAGCGCCTCGCCGATCGGGCCCGCAACCTTGTCGAGGGAAGCCTGGCCGGCGATCGAGATGCTGATCAGTGCGTGGTAGATGCCCCACACCGTTCCGAACAGCCCGACGAACGGCGAGGTGGCGCCGACCGACGCGAGCACGACCATCCCGCTCTGCAGGCTGGACTGAAGCATGCTGGTGCGCTTGTCGATGTGCGACGACACCCAGTCCGCGAGCTCGATGTTGCTTGCTACATCGCGGCCCACGCTCTTGCGATGGTGCTCAACCGCCTGGACCCCGTCCTGGGCAATGTCGCGGAAGGGATTGATCTTGCCCTTCAGCTTTGCAATGCCTTCATTCATGGACCCCGCGGTCCAGAACTGCTTTTCCGCCTCGTTCGCCACCTTGCGGAGCATGCGCTGGTCTAGCCACTTGTTGATCATGACGAGCCATGACCAGAGTGACATCACGATCAGGATGACGAACACGCCCTTGCCGACATAGTCGCTCGTTGTCCAGAGCGCCTCGATGCCGTACGGGTTGTCGGTAACTAGGTTGGTTTCATCAGCCATTCTGCGATCCTTCTAACTGAATACACTTTCCGGAAAGCCGACGCCGCTCTCTGCGGACTGGCGCCTGTCCGGTCCCTGACAATTCCTGCCGCCTCACTCCAGCTTGAACTGGATCGGAAGCGTCGCCTGCGCGTCGACCGGCTGGCCGTCGCGCTTGCCTGGTTCGAACGGCAGCCGGCGGAGCACGCAATCCGCTGCGGCGTCGAGTCGCGGAAAACCGCTGCTCTGCGAAACCGAGAATGCGCCTGCCTTGCCGTCGGCGCCGATGGTGATCGTGACGACCACGCGGCCTTCTTCACTCAGGCGGCGCGACGCGGATGGATAGCAGGCCATGATCGCGGCGCTGACACGATCGCCTCGCGCCTTGATGCGCGGCGGCGTGACCTGGACCTGGCGTGCCGACGCCTGCGGCTGGGCACGCGGCGTTTCCTGGACCTTGGCCGTGATCGCGGTGCTTGGTCCCTCGAAAGCCGGCAATTCGATCAGCGGCGGCGGCACGACGGGCGGCGGCACGTCCACCGGCGGCGGCGGCGGCGGCTCGTCGAGATCTTCGGGCGGCGGCGGCGGCGGCGGCAGGTCCATGATCGAAAAATCCTGAACGATCTGGAGGCCGGCGCGCACGAGGCCCTGCTTGAGGGCCCAGAAAAAAATCAGATGGAGAATGACGATCCCGACGAACACGGCCGTCGTGCGAGATCCACCTGCGGAATAGGTATTCGCCATAGCGGACCTGTCCTACCCCTCGTCCGTACTAGCCGGTCGCATGCCCGAATTCCAGGCCGCGGCCCCTGCCAAATTTCTTCTCGGCGCTGCTCTCGACGCGCCCCAATTCCCGGCTACGGTCACCTTAGCGGTTGGCCGTATTGACTGCAAGCGCCAGCCGCCGCCGGTTTAGCGGTGACGGGAAGAGCATAGCAAAGGCCGCCCCGACGCCGCCGTTTCAGTCCAGGCGGAAGACGATTGGCAACATGACAGTTGCTTCGACGGCGCGCCCGTCGCGCCGGCCAGGCACGAATTCCAAGCGCCGGATCACGCAGGCCAAGGCCGCATCGAGCCGCGGAAATCCCGAGCTACGCTCGACGGTCCAGTCGGTTACCTGCCCTGTTGCATCGATGATGATGCGGGCCACCACGCGCCCCTCTTCCCCCAGCCGCCGAGCGGCTGACGGGTAGCAGGAATCGATCATCGCGGCGAGGCGGTCATTGCGCAGCGTCGGGGACCTCGCCTCGACCGGTACGACCGGACCGCTTCCAGCGGCCGGGACCATCGGGTCTCGCGTCTTGTCATTCAGCGGCGGATCGGCCGGGGCAAGAGGAATCTCAAGCAGCGGAATTGGTACAGGGGCCGGGTCGAAACCTGCGGCTTCCAGGCCAGTGGGCGCGATGAGCGGTATCGGAACAGGCTGCGGCAAATAGACCGTGATCGGCACCTGCGTCGCCTCAACCTTGATCAGGCGCGGCACGAGCCCGCTGGCAACAAGCACGAATGCTCCGGTGTGAAGTCCGGCGATGAGTGCCAGGATGACCGATTGACGCGAGGCTCTCGCCGCATAGGTCGCCGTCATATGTCACCTCCTGTCCGGGTACGTACCTTTAACGCCGGCTCCTGAACATTCGGGTTGAACGGGCGGCTGATGAACGGCTCAGGTGCCGGTGGCGGCTGCCTTGCGTTCCCGCGTGACGATCACCGTGACGCCGGAAAGCGTCAGGAGGCCGCCAATGACCATCCGCCAGTCGAGCACGTCGCCGAGCAGGAGCACCGAAAACAGGACGCTGAAGAGCGGAGTCAACACCGTCACGGGCGCCACGCTCGAAACCGGATAGCGGCGGATCAAGGCGAAATAAGACGTGTGAGCGATGAGGCTCGCCATCACAGCCGAGTACATCAGCGCCCCCCAGCCAATCGCACCGGCTTGCCGGAGGCTCTCGAGTTGCCCCTCTTCGAGCAACATCGACAGGGGAAGCAGGAGCGGGACGCTGCCCCAGGCGAGCCAAGCCTGGAGCTCGAGCGGCTCGAGTTCATGGACACGCTTGATCGCGACGAGCCCGACCGAGCCGATGAACGCCGCGATCACGACCAGGAGCAGCCCGGACCAGGACTGAAATACTTCCGGGCTGAATCCCATCAGGGCAACGCCGAGGAACGCCATTCCGATTCCCAACCAGCGCCGCCAGTGGATACGTTCGCCAAGCAGTGCGATCGACATCAAGGTTGCGAATGGAACGCCAAGTTGTCCGGCGATTGCGACCGAGGACATGCTCCCCGAGACCGCGACGCCGGAGTACATCAGCGCGAACTGGAGTCCGCCGCTGCAGGTCGCGGCCGTGAGCAGCCAGCGCATCTCTCCGCGCCGGACCCGGAGCCACGGCCAGACCATGAGGCCGACTACCAGGAAACGAAGGAAGGTCAGGAATACCGGTGGGAAACGATCGGCGCTCAGCTTGACGGCGACGATGTTGAATCCCCAGATCGCATTGATCAGTACGAGTTGCCAGAGATGCCTGCGGTGAACTTCCGTCACACAGGCACCACGAGTTCCGGCGCCGGGGGCCTCAGGTTGTAATGCGATGCCATCGCATGGCCGTATGCTCCGGCGTTCGCGACCAGCAGCACGTCGCCCTCCTCGCAGCGTGGCAATGCACGGTCGCGGCCCAGCTCGTCGCCGCTTTCGCAAATGGGGCCCACGACGGTGCAGACCTGTCGCGCGGGTTCGTCGAGTCGTGTCAGGTTCACAATCTCGTGGCGCGCGCCATACAACGCCGGCCTGATGAGCGAGTTCATCCCGGTGGCGACGCCGACGTATCGCTTTTCGCCCTTGCCCTTGGTCTGGGTCACACGGGCTAGCAGGACACCAGCCGTCGCGACGAGGAATCGGCCCGGTTCGAGCCACAACTCGAATAGCGGATTCGCTGACTTGAACTTGCGGAGCTCAAGGTCGAGTGAATGCAGGTCAACCGGGTCCTGCCCTGGCTCCTCAGGAACGCCGATGCCGCCTCCGAGGTTCAGGATGCGCGCTTCCGGATAATCTCCCGCGCATGCCGCGAGAATCCGGGCCGGTTCGAGCCAACCCTCGAGATCGAAGTTGCCGCTGCCGCCGTGAGCGTGGAGCCCGATCACGCGTGCGCCAGCCGCCGCAACCGCATCCGGCAGCTCGTCGAACTCCTCGGGCGGAACTCCAAACTTCGAATGGAGTCCGCCGGTACGGACTTTCTCGTGGTGGCCGAATCCGCTCGTGGCGTCGAGCCGCAGGAAGATCTCGCATCCTGCGAACAACGTTCGCCAGGCGCGCAGCACATAAAGGTTGTCGACCGTAACCCGGAATCCCCGCTCGAGCGCCCAGCGGTATTCCTCGCGTGGCGCGAAGTTCGGCGTGAACAGGATCCGTTCGCGGGCAACGCCCGGAACAGCCTCGAGGGCACGCTCGACCTCGGCGCGCGACACGCATTCGAATCCGCAGCCGGCCAGATTGACCGTGCGAAGGACTTCAGGATGGGGATTCGCCTTCAGGGCATACAGGATCCCGGAGACAGACTGGATGCCGCGCAATGCGCGTGCATTGGCATCGATGGTCGCAAGGTCGTAGACGTAGGCGCATTCGCGCTCGCCAAGCAGTGATAGAAGCGCGCTGCGCTTGGTCCGCCACCATGGCGTATCGGCATTTGCGTTCATCGGAGAGTTCCTGGACGCCGGCCCGGCAAAACAAAAGGCCGCAGCCCCGGCGGATTGCGGCCTTTCATCGGCACCGCCTGTTGCGGTGCGGCTGCCTCAAGCTTCGTCGACGTCGTTGAATTCTTCGAGCTCGCGCTGGAGGCGCTTTTCCGCGAGAACGTCTTCGACCTTGCTCCAGGCCGACTGCTGAACAGGACGTTTCGGCCCTTTCGGCCGGCGCTCGACGACGATCAGCCGGTCGAGGTCGCCGTCCTGCTCGGCTGTCTCCCCGAGGAACTCGTCCTCGAGATCGAACGATTCGTCATTGCGCTCTTTCATTCCAGGGAATTCCTAGAGAAAACAATGAGTTTCGCCACAAACCACCAACTCGCAGGGCTGCGCAATATATACGAAAAGCGGTATTTTTCAACCGGTTCCGGCCAAGACGGCCAGTCCGGGGTCAGCGCCGGGCGTTCAGCCGCCCTCGCAGGCCTTCAGGCATTCGCTGTATTTGTCGTCGCAAGCCTGGAGCTTGGCCGAATCCCCTTCGGCAGCCTGCATACATTGGTCCGACTGGGTGTCGCACTGCTCGATGCATTTTTCGTCGGCCATCGGCCGGGCGGACGGTTGCGGACCGCCCTGGACCTGCGTGAGCAACAAGTTGTCGGCGAGCGCAGGAACGCCCATGACCAGGCTCATGAGTGCGATGGCCAGCCTGGGACTAATCCGCATGTTCACACCTCCACGCTCCTTCCGGGAGCCCATATCTATACGGCACACGGCGCCGACCCGCAATCCGAGGGTTCACCCTGCCCTGCGCGCACTGAATGGCGCCTGAACGGCCTTTTCCCGGCTCAGGCGAGCCAGCCGCCGTCGACCGTCAGGCAGCTGCCGGTCGTGTAGGACGCAGCGTCGGACACCAGATAAAGGACGGCTCCCGCCATTTCATCCGGTTGCGCGATGCGCCCCATCGGCACGAGGCGCTCCATGGCCGCGCGCAGTTTTTCGTTCTCGTGGATGGCGGCGGCAAACCGGGTTTCGACGAGCCCGGGCACGAGCGCATTGACGCGTATGCCCTGCCGTGCCCATTCCCTCGCAAGGCCTTGCGTCATGTTGACGATCGCGGCCTTCGTCAATGAGTAGCAGGCCTGGCCATCCATCGGCCGGAAGGCGTTGACCGAGGCGACATTTACGATTGCTCCCTTGCCTCGCGCGATCATGCGCCGCGCGGCCTCGATCGACGTCCAGAAGTAGCCGCGGATGTTGACGTCGACAGTCTTCTGCCAGGCCCCCAGGTCCATGTCGATCGAAGGGCCGTAGTAAGGATTGGTGGCCGCGTTGTTGACGAGGATGTCGATTCGGCCATGGCGCGAATCGATAGCGGCAAGAGTCGCGGAAATTTGCGATGGATCGCCGATGTGACAGGCTTGCGCCGAAGCCGTGCCACCGGCCGCGCGAATCTCCGCGGCGACGGCCTCGCAACTTTCCAGCTTGCGGCTCGCGACCACGACCGTCGCGCCGTGACGCGCGAGCCTCTGCGCGATTGCACGACCGATACCCCGGCTTGCGCCCGTGACGAGTGCGACGCGCCCGGATAAGTCGAAGCTGTCGGCCGCCAATTCCGCGCTCCTCGCCGCGCATGTCGCGCGGCCCGGATCATCCTAGCATTCCGGTACGGAGTGAACGGCCGCTACAATCGGCGCGGCGACCTCGCCTGCCGTGGACCCACTCATGTTGATACCGCGCCGCGACCTCGACTTCCAGCTGTTCGAGGTGCTCGACTCGGCCGCACTTTGCAACCTGCCACGATTTGCCTCACACGACCGGACGGTCTTCGATGGCGTGCTCGATACCGCCTACCGCGTCGCCGCGGAGCGATTCGAGCCGTTCGCCGCGTTGAGCGACGCCAACGAGCCGCGAGTCATCGACGGCCATGCCTGGACCATACCGGAGACGCGTCTTAGCTCTCACCGCCTACAACGACGCATCGTTCACGGCCGCGGCGTTTGACGCTGACGACGGCGGCCTGCAGCTCCCGCTCGTGATTGCGAAAGCCTGTACGGCCGTTTTTTCCAGCGCAAATGTCGCCTTTCATTCCTATGCGGCGCTGACTGCGGGCGCTGCAGACCTCCTGGTCAGCTTCGGCAGTGCCGACCAGCGCCGTCGCTTCGTGCATCCGATGCTCGAGGGACGCTTCACCGGAACGATGTGCCTGTCCGAACCGCATGCCGGTTCCTCCCTCGCGGACATTCGCTGCCAGGCTCGCCGACAGGATGACGGCAGCTACCGGCTGACGGGCACCAAGATGTGGATCTCGGGCGGAGACCACGAGCTCTCGGAGACGATCGTCCACCTCGTGCTGGCAAAGTTGCCGGATGCTCCGGCGGGCGTCCGCGGCATCTCGTTGTTCGTCGTGCCGAGGGACCGGGTGCGCGGCGACGGCACGGTCGGCGAAAAGAACGACGTGCACCTCGCCGGACTCAATCACAAGATGGGCTGGCGGGGCACGACAAACGCCATCCTGTCGTTTGGCGAGCAGGGAGATTGCCGCGCGGAGCTCGTCGGGGAGGAGCACCGCGGCCTCGAGTACATGTTCCGGATGATGAATGCGGCGCGCATCGGCGTCGGCATGAACGCGGTCGCGCTGGGCTATGCGGCTTACATGGAAGCCGTCGCCTATGCCCGCGAGCGTCCCCAGGGGCGGCCAGTCGCATCAAGGGATCCCGCAATTCCGCCAGTCGCGATCCTCCGGCATGCCGATGTTCGGCGCATGCTGCTGGCTCAGAAGTGCTGGGTCGAAGGCGGCCTCGCGCTCGTGCTTTATTGCGCCCGCCTTGCTGACGAGGCGCGTTGCGCGCCCGGCGACGGCGAGCGCCTGCGTCTCCACGGGCTTCTCGAGCTGCTCACTCCGATCGCCAAGTCCTGGCCGTCGGAATACTGCCTCGAAGCCAACAAACTCGCGATCCAGGTCCACGGGGGTTACGGGTACACGCGCGACTATCCGGTCGAGCGTCTGTATCGAGACAATCGCCTGAATCACATCCACGAGGGCACGCATGGCATCCACGGCCTGGATCTGCTCGGTCGCAAGGTGCCGATGCAGGAAGGCGCAGCATTGAAGCAGCTGTTCGCGCGAATGAACGCGACGATCGAGGCGTCGCGAAATTCGACTGCACTCGCGGAGTTCGGCGCATCGCTAGCGGCGGCGATCTCTGAAATTGGCGAGACCACGAAGAAACTCATGCAAGCGCTGCGCGCGAACCCCGAACTCGCGCTCGCGAACGCCACGCTGTACCTCGACAGCCTCGGGCATGTCGTGGTCGCCTGGCGATGGCTCGTTCAGGCCCTTGCCGCCGACGGCGCGCTGCCCGCTGCCCCCGAATCCGACCGGGACTTCTACGCCGGCAAGATGTCCGCCTGCCGCTACTTTTTCCGCTACGAACTTCCGCGCATCGAGCCGACGCTACGCCTGCTGCGCTCGCTCGACGACACAGCCCTGACCATTCCCGACGCCGCGTTTTAGTTGTAGGGGACGTCACCTTTGCGCTCTGGCAAAGGGGACTGTCCCCTCTTGCTGGCAACGCGCCTACGACGCCAGCGGCTTGTATGGCAAGCCGAGATCGTGTGCAACGGCTTCATGCGTTATCGAGCCTTCGTGTACGTTCAGTCCCGCCGCGAAGCCGGGATCCTTGGCCAAAGCCTTCTGCCAGCCGTTGTCCGCGAGCGAACGGACGTAAGGCAGCGTCGCGTTCGTGAGCGCAAAAGTCGACGTGCGCGGCACGGCGCCGGGCATGTTCGTCACGCAGTAGTGCACGACGCCATCGACGACATACGTGGGATCAGCGTGCGTGGTCGGCTTGCTGGTCTCGAAGCAGCCACCCTGGTCGATCGAGATGTCGACCAGCACGGCGCCCTTTTCCATCCGTCCCACCATGGCCCGCGTGACCAGCTTGGGTGCCGCCGCGCCCGTCACGAGCACCGCCCCGATCACGAGATCGGCCTTGATCACGAGCCGCTCGACAGCCTCGATCGTCGAATAGGCCGTCTCGATCTGGCTGCCGAACTGGACGTCGAGCTCACGCAGGCGGCGAAGCGAGCGGTCGACGACGGTAACCTGTGCACCGAGGCCGACGGCCATCTGCGTTGCGTTCGTTCCCGCAACGCCGCCGCCGAGGATGACGACGCGCGCAGGCGCGACGCCCGGCACGCCACCGAGCAACACGCCGAAACCTCCATTCGCCTTCTGCAGCGCGGTTGCTCCGACCTGGATCGACATGCGGCCCGCGACCTCGCTCATCGGCGTCAGGAGAGGAAGCGACCGGTCCGGTGACGTCACGGTTTCGTAGGCAATGGCCGTGACACCCGACTTCGCGAGCGCCTTCGCCTGCTCCGCGTCTGCCGCGAGATGCAGGTAGGTGAAAAGGATCTGGCCGCGACGCAGCTGCGCGCATTCCGGCAACTGCGGTTCCTTGACCTTCACGACCATGTCGGCCTTCGCAAAAACTGACTTGGCGTCGGGCAGCACGGTTGCGCCAGCGGCGCGATACGCGTCATCGCCAATGCCGATGCCTGCGCCGGCGCTTGTCTCCACCATCACCTCATGGCCGTGCGTCACCAGCTCGCGCACGCCTGCTGGCACGAGACCCACCCGGTATTCGTGAACCTTGATCTCTTTCGGACAACCGATTTTCACCCGTCCCCCTTGAGCCACCCGAGTGGCGAAAGCGATGTGCCGCGGCCCCGGCGGCAGGCCCCGCAATTATCCGCTTAGAATACCCTCGATGGCCACGGCACACGAACCGGCCCGGCTTGCGACCCATCCCGCGCAGCTCAGCCAGGCGCTGGAACTCCAGCGCCAGTCATTCGCGAAGGATCCCAATCCTTCCCTCGAGGTCCGGCGTGACCGCCTTGGCCGCCTTCGGCGGATGCTTCGCGAGCACGCGGCCGGCATCCGCGATTCGATTGCCGCGGACTTCGGCATGCGCGCGAGCGAAGAAACGGAACTGCTCGAGCAGTTCACGAGCCTCGATGGGATTTCGCATGCGCGCCGGAACCTGCGCCGCTGGATGCGCGCCGAGCGCCGCTCCGTCGCATGGTGGAGCCTTCCAGGTCGCGCGCGACTCATGCGCCAGCCGCTCGGCGTCGTCGGCATCATCGTTCCCTGGAACTACCCGCTCTACCTGGCAGTCTCGCCGCTGACCGCAGCGCTTGCAGCCGGCAATCGCGCGATGCTCAAGATGTCCGAGCACACGCCACGTTTCGGCTCTTTTTTCGAATCGATCGTCTCGCGGGCATTCCCGGCGGACGAGGTCGTCACGTTCAATGGCGACATCACGGTAGCAAAGTCATTCGCCGCCCTGCCATTCGACCATCTCCTGTTCACCGGCTCGACGCAGGTGGGGCGGGAAGTCATGAAGGCCGCGAGCGCGAATCTCACGCCAGTCACTCTCGAGCTCGGCGGCAAGTCTCCGGCCATCGTCTCTGCCGGATTCGACATCGAGGAAACCGCGCGGCGGATCATGTACGGCAAGCTGATCAATGCCGGCCAGACCTGCGTTGCGCCGGACTACGCGCTCGTGCCAAACGCGCTCGTGAACCGGTTTATCGACGCCTGCCGCGCGGCCACGCACGCGTTCTACCCGGTGCTCGCGACCAATCCGCAATACACGTCGATCGTCAGTGACCGTCAGTTCAAGCGGCTTTCCGGCTACGTCGACGACGCGCGCAATTTCGGCGCCTCGATCCACCGGCTGCACGACGAGGCGACTGACGCCGAGCGCCGAAGGCTCGTACCGGTCGCGTTGACGGACGTCACCGACTCGATGCGGGTCATGCAGGAAGAAATCTTCGGCCCGATCCTTCCCGTCGTCGGCTACGGCTCAATCGACGAGGCAATTGCCTATGTCAACGCGCGGCCGCGGCCGCTCGCACTCTATTATTTCGGCGCCCTGGACCGCGACCTCGAAGCCGTCCTCGCCCGGACGATATCGGGTGGCGTGACGGTCAATAACACCGGGTTTCATGTCGTGCAGGAAGACCTGCCATTCGGCGGCGTCGGCCCGAGCGGCATGGGCGAGTACCATGGCCGCGCCGGCTTCGACACGTTCTCCAAGCTGAAGCCGGTCTTCATCGACGGCCGCTGGAGCGCATCGTCCCTGTTGCTGCCGCCTTATGGCCGCAAGTTCCGTGCGATCCTCAAGCTGCTGAACCGGTGAAGGAAGCCTGGGATCTTCCAGCGCCGTTCGTGCATCGGATGTCGGCACTCGCCTCGGACATCGATGCGTACGGGCACGTCAACAATTCCGTCTATCTGCGCTGGCTTGATGAGACTGCCTGGTCGCATTCCACGGCGCTCGGCATTCCGCCCGAGCATTGCGTCAGGACTCGCCGCGGCATGGTCGTTTGGCGCAGCCAGCTTCACTACCAGGCGCCCGCCCTCGCAGGCGATGGGCTCGAGGTGGGCACCTGGCTCGTCTACGAGGACGGCAGGCTTCGCGTCGACCGGCGATTCCAGATCCGGCGGCCCGGGGACGGCAGGACACTGCTGCGGGGGCTGATTCACTACGTCTGCGCCGATCTCGACAGCGGCCGTCCGCGGCGCATGCCGGCGGAGTTCGTCGAGCGGTACCGGCCGCTGCCCGAAGTCGCGGCTGCTCTCGCGGGGGAAGGCAATCGCCGCTTCGCGCCCGGCGTCGAGCCGCGCGAATCCTGACCGGAGTCAGCCGAGCAGTGACCGGGCGTGATGGCGCAGGTGTTCTTCCATGAAGGTCGAGATGAAATAGTACCCGTGGTCATAGCCCGGCTGGCGGCGCAGCGTCAGCGGGTAACCCGCATCCTTGCAGGCCTGCTCGAGCCGCTCCGGCATCAATTGCTGCTCCAAAAACTGGTCCGCGAGGCCCTGGTCGACGAGCAACGGCGGCCTGCCATTCACCGTGGGCAACGTGCGGATCAGTTCGCAGGCGTCATGCGCGCGCCAGGTCTCGCGGTCCGCTCCCAGGTAACCGGTGAATGCTTTCTGCCCCCAAGGGCAATGCATGGGCGCCGCAATCGGCGCAAATGCGGAGATCGAACGGTAGCGCTCGGGATTCTTGAGCCCGATCGTCAGCGCGCCATGCCCGCCCATCGAATGTCCGAAAATTCCCTGGCGCCTGGAATCGACCGGAAAATTCTGTTCGACGAGCGCTGACAATTCTCGCGTGATGTAGGAATACATCCGGTAATGCCGCGACCACGGCTCTTCGTTCGCGTCGAGGTAGAAACCGGCGGCGACGCCGAAATCCCAGGAATCGCTGTCGCCGGGCAGCGGCACGCCGCGCGGGCTCGTGTCAGGCGCGACGAGTGCGATGCCAAGCTCGGCAGCAACGCGCTGTGCACCGGCCTTGATCATGAAGGTCTCTTCGGTGCAGGTTAGCCCGGCGAGATACCAGAGCACCGGCACCCGGCGCCGCTCGGCCTGCGGCGGCAGGTAGACCGCGAATTTCATCGCGCACCCGGTTTCCTGCGCGTCGTGGCGGTAATAGCTCACGGCGCCGCCAAAGGCGCCGTGGCGGGAGAGCAACTCCGGCGCCGCGGTCATCGGGTCAATGTCTCCCGCTGGCGCGGCGCCGGTCACTCACTTCTTCTTCCGTGCCTTCGGCTTCTTCGCCGGCTTCCGGGCCGGCTTCTTCGCCGCGGCTTTGATCGCAGCAGGCGCCTTGAACTTCGCCGCCTCCTCCGAACCTCGCGTCGCGTTGCCTGCGCTGTACGAGTGCTTGCCCGTGCCCGCGAGCTGCCCGCGGTCCACGATCAGGTACTCGCTGCGGATCGGGCGCCTTTCGAAGTAGCACTCGAGGATCTCGCGCGTGCCCGCGGCATAGCGCGCCTGCGCCGACAGCGAGGAACCGGAGATATGCGGCGTCATGCCCTCATGCGGCATCGTGCGCCACGGATGGTTGCGCGGCGGCGGCTGCGGGAACCAGACGTCGCCCGCGTAGCCGGCGAGCTGCCCGCTCTTCAAGCGCGCGGACGATCGCGTCGCGATCGCAGATCTTGCCGCGAGCCGTGTTCACGATGTAGGCGCCGCGCTTCATCTTCGCGATCAGCGCGTCGTTGAACATGCCTTCCGTTTCCGGATGCAGCGGGCAGTTGATCGTGACGACGTCGCAGATCCGGACCATCGACTCGACGTTCTGGTGGAACGTGAGCCCGAGCTCCTGCTCCACCGATTCCGGCAGCCGGTGTCGGTCGGTGTAATGCAGCTTCACGTCGAACGGCTTCATGCGGCGCAGCACCGCGAGCCCGATGCGGCCCGAAGCGACGGTGCCGACATTCATGCCTTCGACGTCGTACGAGCGCTCGACGCAGTCCGCGATGTTCCAGCCGCCCTTCACGACCCAGTCGTGCGACGGGATGTAATTTCGCACCAGCGACAGGATCATCATCACGACGTGCTCGGACACGCTGATGCTGTTGCAGTACGTCACTTCCGCAACCGTGATGCCGCGGTTCATCGCCGCCTGCAGGTCCGTGTGGTCCGAGCCGATGCCGGCGGTGACGATCAGTTTCAGCTTCGGCGCCTTCGCGATCAGGTCCGCGGTTGCGTACGCGGGCCAGAACGGCTGGGAGATCAGGACCTCGGCGTCGACGATTTCCTTCGCCAAGGCGGCTGTTCGGGCCGTCCTTGTCCGAGGTCACGACGAGCTTGTGTCCACGCGACTCGAGGAACTTGCGCAGGCCAAGCTCGCCGGAAACGCTGCCGAGCAGCGCGCCCGGCTTGAAGTCGATCGCCTGTGGCGTCGGCAATGGTCTGGCCGCCCGGATAGTGCGTGAGCTTTCGGAAGGTCGTCGCGCGCATATTTCTTCGGATATCCCGTCACCGGGTCGTCATACAGCACACAAACGATTTTGCTCATGGTCTCAGGCCTCTTCCTTTTCCTTCAGGCAGCCAAGTACGCCCTTCGCCTTCGCAGCATGCGTGGCGATCAAGTCCATCACTGCCGGGATCAGGCAGTCGTAGGGCTCAAGGCCGAGCTCCTTCAGGCGCGCGCGGATGGCGCCCATCTGCTCGGGCTTGGCAGCGCCGGTCTCGATAGCCGACGACACGAATGCCGCGAAATCCGGCGCGGTCCAGCCCTGGTCCTTGGAAAGCTCTACGTGGACGAAGTCGAATCCATACAACGGGTGGTTCTTGTTCTCGATGCGGCCGAACATGTGGACGCCGCATGCGCTGCAGGCATGGCGCTGGATGGCGGCACTGGCATCCACGATCTTCAGTTTCTGACCGTTCGCGGTGACAGAGAGCTTGTCGCGGCCCACGACCGCCACGATTGAGAACGCGGCGCCTTCGGGCCTCCAGCATTTGCTGCAGCCGCAGGCGTGATTGAATGCGACGTCGCTCGCGAGCGTCACTTCCACAGGGTTGCTGGCGCACTTGCAGGTGAGCTTGCCGCCCTTGAATCCCTTGATGCCCGGCTTGACGCCGTTGTCCACGGACGGATGAATCTTGACAGCCATGTGTTGTTCCTCTTGCTGCGGTTTCAGAACGTCACGACGCTTCGGATCGATTCGCCCTTGTGCATCAGGTCGAATGCGTCGTTGATCTTGTCGAGCGGCATCACGTGCGTGATCAGGTCGTCGATATTGATCTTGCCATCCATGTACCAGTCGACGATCTTCGGCACGTCGGTGCGGCCGCGCGCGCCACCAAAAGCGGTGCCTTTCCAGACCCGGCCGGTCACGAGCTGGAATGGGCGGGTCTTGATCTCCTGGCCGGCGCCCGCGACGCCGATGATGACTGACACGCCCCAGCCGCGATGGCAGCATTCGAGCGCCTGGCGCATCAGGTCGACGTTGCCGACGCATTCGAAGCTGTAATCCGCGCCGCCGTCGGTCAGCGCCACGAGGTGGGCGACCAGGTCGCCCTTGACTTCCTTCGGGTTCACGAAATGCGTCATGCCGAAGCGCTCGGCCAGCGACTTGCGGCGCGGGTTGATGTCGACGCCGATGATCTTGTTGGCGCCCGCCATGCGCGCGCCCTGGATGACGTTCAGCCCGATGCCGCCGAGGCCGAATACGACCACGTTCGCGCCCGGCTCCACCTTCGCCGTATTGATCACCGCGCCGATGCCGGTCGTCACGCCGCAGCCGATGTAGCAGACCTTCTCGAAGGGCGCGTCCTCGCGGATTTTCGCGAGCGCGATCTCCGGGAGCACCGTGTAGTTCGAGAACGTCGAGCAGCCCATGTAGTGATGCACCATCTTGCCGCCGATCGAGAACCGGCTGCTGCCATCCGGCATCACGCCCTTGCCCTGGGTCGCGCGGATCGCTGTGCAAAGGTTGGTCTTGCGCGAAGTGCAGGACTTGCACTCACGGCATTCAGGCGTATAGAGCGGAATGACGTGGTCGCCCTTCTTGAGCGACTTGACGCCGGACCCGACGTCGACGACGACACCCGCGCCTTCATGCCCGAAGATCACGGGAAACAGGCCCTCCGGATCCGCGCCCGAGCGCGTGAACTCGTCCGTGTGGCAGATGCCGGTCGCCTTGATCTCGACGAGCACCTCACCGGCCTTCGGGCCGTCGAGTTCGACGTCGACGACCTCGAGCGGCTTGCCCGCTGCCCAGGCGATTGCTGCGCGCGTTTTCATCGTGACCCTTCCCCCTTCAGCCCATGTGCAGGCCGCCATTCAGGGAGAAGTCCGCACCAGTCGCAAATGCCGCGTCCTCCGACGCGAGCCAGGCGACCATCGATGCGATCTCCTCCGGCGTGCCGAGCCTTCCGACCGGAATCGTCTTCACGATCGCCTCGAGTGCCTCGGGCTTCATGGCGCGAACCATGTCCGTTCCGATGTAGCCCGGCGAGATCGTGTTGACCGTGATGCCCTTGGACGCAACTTCCTGCGCGAGCGCCATCGTGAATCCGTGGATGCCCGCCTTCGCAGTCGAGTAGTTGGTCTGGCCGAACTGGCCTTTCTGCCCGTTCACGGACGAGATATTGATGATGCGGCCCCAGCTGCGCTCCAGCATCCCGTCGATGACCTGCTTCGTGACATGAAACAGGCTGTTGAGGTTCGTGTCGATGACCTTGTTCCATCGCTCGTAGGTCATCTTGCGGAACGTCCCGTCGGCCGTGACGCCCGCGTTGTTGACGAGCACGTCGACCGGCCCGAGTTCGTTGCGGACTTTCTCGAAGGCCGCGCGCGTGGATTCCCAGTCCGCGACATTGCCTTCTGACGCATGGACCTCGAATCCCTGCGCCCGCATGTCGGCGATCCATTTGTCCTTGCGCTGGGAACCCGGTCCGCAGCCTGCCACGACGCGGAATCCTTCCCGACACAAGCGCTTGCAGATCGGCGTGCCGATACCGCCCATCCCGCCTGTCACGTAAGCGAGTCTTCCTGCCATGGTTCCCTCCAGGATCGCGCAGTTTACAAGGTCTATATTGCACTTGCAGTTACAGTCCCCCGAAGGTGTCCGATGCGACCGATGATTCCCTTTTCCCGGCGCCAGTTGCTATTGGGCGCGGCATTGGCGTCGGCAGCCGGGGCCTGCGGTTTTTCGCCGATGGCTGGCGCGACCGGGAGCACGGGCGTCCGGCCATTTCCGCTTTCGTCGGTCCGCCTGAAACCCTCGATCTATTTACGCGCGGTTGCTGCGAACCTCGGTTACCTGCTCCGCCTCGATCCCGATCGGCTGTTGCATGGCTACCGGCTGCAGGGAGGCCTTGCCCCCCGAGGCGAGCCCTACGGCGGTTGGGAGCGGGAAACGATCGCCGGCCACTCGCTCGGCCATTACCTCAGCGCCTGCTCCCTGATGCATTCGCAGGTGGGCGATGCAGATTGCCTGGCCCGCGTTGAGTACATCGTCAATGAACTGGGCGCCTGCCAGCGAGCGCGCGGCGACGGATATGTCGCGGGCTTCACCCGGACGACTGATTCAGGCGCGAGCGAACCCGGGCATCGCGTTTTCGAAGAGATTTCGCGCGGCGACATCCGGTCGGCTCGCTTCTACCTGAATGGCTGCTGGGCGCCCGTTCTACAACTGGCACAAGCTCTTTGCCGGGTTGCTGGATGCCGACCTGCATTGCGGGACCAACGAAGCCCTCCCGATCGCTGCGGCGCTGGCCGCCTACATCGAGCGATCGCTTGCGCCGCTCAGCGACGCGCAGATGCAGGCCGTCCTGGGCACCGAATTCGGCGGCATGAGTGAAGTGCTGGCGGAGCTTTACTCGCTGCAGCGGCGAACCGCGTTGGCTGGC
This sequence comes from uncultured Gammaproteobacteria bacterium, assembly GCA_963706895.1. GTDB lineage: Bacteria > Pseudomonadota > Gammaproteobacteria > Steroidobacterales > Steroidobacteraceae > SCUD01. Next base: position 322,840 of record CAVPNV010000007.1, read on the forward strand.
GCTTGCAAAACGATTCCATCATCACGCCGTGCCTGGATCCCCTGATCGCCGGGCGCGACGAGCTCGCCTACCTGCACGCCAACACGCAGATTCCGAAGGTCAACGGCCTCGCGCGCCTGCATGAACTGGACGGCGATCCTGCGAAGCTGCGCGGCGCATCGTTTTTCTGGCGCGCCGTTACCGAAGGCCGCTCTTACGTCATCGGTGGCAACAGCGACCGCGAAAACTTCCAGGAGCCCGGCTCGATTTCGCGCTACATCACCGAGCAGACCTGCGAGAGCTGCAATACCTACAACATGCTGAAGCTCACCCGCCGCCTCTATGCGGCGGAGCCGAACGCGGCGTACTTCGACTACTACGAGCGCGCCCACCTCAACCACATCATGGCGCACCAGCGGCCAACGGACGGGATGTTTGCGTACATGGTCCCGCTCATGAGCGGGACCGCACGCGAATTCTCGGAACCGTTCGACTCGTTCTGGTGCTGTGTGGGAACCGGCATGGAAAGCCATTCCAAGCATGGCGATTCCATATTCTGGCAGGACCCGGAAACACTCTACGTGAACCTGTTCATTTCCTCCGAGCTTCGGTGGGAAGAACGTGACGCCGAGGTCGTGCTCGACAGCGAGCAACCTTACGGCGAACGCGTCGCACTGACTGATTGCGTCGATTGCGACGCGCGAGCCATTCACGATTGCGATGCGCCTTCCTGCCTGGTGTCTGGAGCCATCGGCGCAAGTCAACGGACGCGCGGTTGCGGCGCATCGTGACGGACGGGGTTACTTCACGGTTCGCCGGCAATGGAAATCGGGCGATGTCATCGCGCTCGAGCTGCCCATGCGACCGCGCTTCGAATCGACACCGGATGATCCGTCGACAGTCGCGCTCCTGCGTGGTCCACTGGTGCTCGCCGCCGATCTCGGACCGGCGGATGCGTCATTCAACGGGCCTGCGCCCGCGCTGGTCGGCGAAGAACTTCTGGCATCCCTGGAAGTGGTCGACGACGAGCATGCGAGGTTCAGGAGTCGCGGCACCGGACGGCCAGATGACCTCGCCTTCGCGCCGTTCTTCAGCCTGCACGAGCGGCGCACGGCCGTCTACTTCAAGCGCTACACCCCGGTCGAATGGGAAGCCGCACTCGCCCTGCGGGAATCGGAGCGCGCGCGAGCAGCAGAACTCGACCAGAGGTCGGTGGACGTGATTCGCCTCGGCGTGGAGGACGATGAACAACGGCACCGGTTGACGAGCGCCATTTCCTACGCCGTTTCCTATCGCTTCAATCCGGGTCGCGACGCGCGTACCGGCGGCTTCATCGAATTCGACGCGGCCGTCAAAGACGAGCCGCTCGTTCTCCAGGCAACCTACTGGGGCGGAGAGCGCGATCGGGTCTTTCACATCGAGGTCGACGGCCACCGGATCGCCACGCAGGGACTGCAGGGCGAACACCCCGGGGAGTTCATCGAAAGGGAATACTGTGCTGCCAGCTGAATTGCTCGCAGGCAAGCAGCGCGTGCGGGTCCGATTCCAGCCGGAGCCGGGGCACACCGCCGGTCCGATATTCGGTTGCCGGGTCCTCTCATCCCGATCCCGTTTGTGAGTGGGGAGCGTCGACCGGCTTGGACTCCGGCGACCCGCGTTGCCGCAGGTAGATGCTGAAGACAACCATGGCGACGAGCGACAAGAACTCGCTCTGCCAGTTCTGGAACGACTCAAACCAGAACTGCGCCGTCATCATGTATTGGCGTAGCCCAATTGGCTCGCCGCCGTGCAAAGCGAGGGCTCCTCGTTGTGCTGATTCGCGCCACCAATGGCGTGCAGGAGGAACGACACCAGGAACAGGAGCAAAAACGCCAATGAGAGCGAATTTTCGTAGAGTGTAAGGACCCATCCGCCTCGCCGGACCGGCCAGGGCGCACGAGCCAGCTCTTGTGGACCGCGAGTTGCGTGGATCGCGGTCGACTGCTTCTTTGCCACCGGGCTTCTTGGATTCCGAAGATCCCTGCTGGAAAAGCCAGGCAGTCAGCAGGACATACGCCGCCATCTGGAGAAACTCGCTCTCCCAGTTTTCCGCGGTTGCCTCGAGAAAATGCCCCGTCCGAAGGTATTCGCCCAATCCGACTGGAGGTTGCCCGTGTTCCGCGCGCTCTTCGTTGTAGTGGGCAACGCCAACGGCTGACTGGGCAGCCATGAAGATCAGGAACAGGCTGGCAATGACGATCGACAACCCGTTCTTTCGCCACGTGGAACGAAAGCGCGCCACCACCGGCATCTCGCGAGCCGTTCGCAAGCCCGCCCCGCGACCGTGCGCCTACGCGTTCAGCGTGGAACGCGTGATGCCCGCAACCGTTGTCGAACGGAGTCCACCGCTGGCCTCGAGCTCGCTCTTCCGCGACCGCAGGCGCTTCCCAAGATCTTCAAGGTCCATGTCGGACTTGCGAGCTTCCGCGAACATGCCGCCCGGCTGTTCCTCTTCCTTGACGTGGTGCTTGATCATCTCGGCCAGCACCTTGACCTTCGGGGCGTAGTACTCGTCTTCGGGGCGCAACGCCTCGATCTCTGCGATCAGCTTCTTCGCCCCGGCGTGCTCGACTTCCGCCTCGTGATGCAGGTCCTTGTCCCGCGTGGCCACGAGGAAGGCCGGATAGAAGATCTCTTCTTCAATACGCGTATGAACCTTCAGGGCATCGCAAATCTTCGTTGCGAGGACCGACCGTCGGGCTGCGCTTTTGGCCTTCTTGAACTGGCTGAACCAGCCCTCGACCTGCCGATGGTCAGCTTTCAGAACGGCAATGGCGTCCCTGGACGCCTTGCCGCGGCTCTTACGCGCCCTTGCACTCGAACTGGCGTGAGACCTTTCCATTGTCCTGCTCCTGGCCGGGTGTGCGTCGGAGTGTAGGCAGCCCGCAAAATGGTCCCTGTCATCAGCGATCCCATGTCCATGTAGGACCGCGACCGAGGGTTGTCGCGACGCGCTAGCCGGATAATGGCGGCCATGTCGAAGCACAGGAATCGCAGCCTGCACGGCGCAGCGCCAGACACTTCGCAGACGGCGCTGCTGATCCTGGACATGATCTCCGACTTCGAATTCGTAGGCGGCGCAAAGCTCTGCCGGGCGGCGATTCCCGTGGCGAAGCGGATAGCCCGTCTGAAGTCTCGGGCCGCCCAGGCAGGGATTCCGGCGATCTACGTCAATGACAACGTCGGGAGGTGGCGCTCCGACTTCGCAGCAGTCCTTCGTCACTGCGCTCGCCCGGAGTCGCGCGGCGCCCCGATCGCGAGGCTGATTGCACCTGGCCCGAACGACTACTGTGTCCTGAAGCCCAAGCACTCCGGATTCTTCGCAACGGCTCTCGCAACGCTCCTCGAATACCTGGGCGCTCGCCGGTTAATCCTCACCGGGTCGACGAGTGACCAATGCGTGCTATTCACAGCGAACGACGCCTACGTGCGCGACTTCGAACTGCAGATACCGCGCGATTGCCTCGCCGGCGACTCCCCGGCGGCTAACCGGCTCGCGTTTCGCTATTTCCGTTCGGTACTCGGCGCAGACCTTCGGCCGTCCCCCCGCCTGAAACTGCGCAAGGGCTAGGCAGCCTTGCGGCGGCCGCGCGCCGCCCCTCCGCGATGCTTCAGGCTCTTTCGCAGGACGGCCGTGAGGTCGATGATCTCGGCGCTCGGCCTTTCGTCCTCGGCTTCGGCAGGCTGCGTCAGCACATGCGTTTGCCGCTTGCGGATCTTCTGGTTGATGCGACGCATCAGGTCCTGGCGGTAGCTGTCCTTGAACTTCTCAGGTTTCCAAGCGCCGCTCAGTTCCTCGACCAGCTTGCGGGCCATGGAGAGCTCCTGGGGAGAAACTTTCGCCGCACGTGCGCTGGCCGGCGGCAACTCGAGATCGTCGGCGGAAACGAGCTCCTCCGCGAAGCGCAGGGTGTTCAGGAGGAGCGCGCGCTCATGCGCGAGGATCGCGCAGAAATGCTGCCTGCCCCGGATGACGAAACTGCCGATGGCGACCCTGTCCCCACCTCGCATCGCCTCGCGCAACAGGGCATAGGTCTTTTCGCCGCCTTCAGCGGGCTCGAGGAAATACGGCATCTCGAAATACTCGGGCGGGATGGCCGATCGTTCGGCGAAACTCACGATGTCGATGGTCTGGGAGGCTTCGACGTTGGCCTGGCGGAAGTCCTCGTCGGTGAGGGCGACGTATTCGCCCTTGCGATATTCGTAGCCCTTAACGATCTTCTCCCAATCGACGACCTTGCCGGTGCGCTTGTTGTAGCGCTGGTAACCCACGGGCGAGAAATCGCGGCTGTCCAGCAGATCCAGGTCCAGCGCGCTGTCTCGTGCAGCGGAATGCATGTGGACGGGGATGTATACGAGCCCGAACGACACGGCGCCTTTCCACAGCGCGCGGCGGCGATGTGCCGCCGCCCTTCGACCGCTTGCTCGTCCTGGATTGGGAGCGATGCTCCGTTTTGGCTTTTCGGGTTGCGCTTCGCTTGCTCTTACGCTTGCTCATTTGACTTTCCTCAGAAATTCGCGAGGCAGGGGTCGTCCTGCCTTGTCGTAGCCGGACCACGCGCGGCTCTTCGCCAGGAGCGAAACCGCCGTGCGCACGGTATAGCGCGCCGGGTCAAGGCCGGCCCGTACCTGCTTCCAGTTCAATGGCATCGAGACCGGCGCGCCTTCGCGGGCACGTGGCGACAGCGGAGCGACGGCGGTCGCCTTTTCGCCGTTTCGCAGGTAGTCGAGGAATATCTTTCCGGTCCGGGCTTTCTTCGACATGTTGACGACATAGCGCTCCGGATCGTCCTCGGCCATGGCGCGGCAAAGCGCATGGGCGAAGTCCTTTGCAGTTCGCCAGGTAAGGCGCCGACTTGCCCGCTCGCGCGAGCGGCGTCACGACATGCAGGCCCTTGCCGCCGGTCGTCTTGCAGAAAGCAGTCATGCCGAGTTTCTCGAGGCGCTCCCTTGAGTTCGCGCGGCTGCTTCCACGACCCGGACGAATTTCACGTCGGGTGCTGGATCGAGATCGAAGACGAGCCGTCCGGGGACGTCCGGATGCCCTGGCTCGCAGTTCCACGGGTGCAATTCGACGCCGCCCATCTGTGCCGCGGCGACCAGCGCTTCCACGCGATCGAACTGGAGGTAGGGCTTGCGGTCTCCTGCGACCTTGACGAGGCGAATCAGGTTCGAAGTGCCTGGCATCGCGTGACGCTGGAAAAATCGTTGGCCGCCGATGCCATCGGGAACTCGCACGAGCGAACACGGCCGGCCCTTCAGGTGGTCGATCATCCAGGGGCCGGCTTGCTCGAAATATCTTGCGAGGTCCAGCTTGGTCACCGGTTTCGAATCACCCGCGTCGGGCCAAAGCGGCTTGTCGGCGTTCGAAAGCGACACGCCGAGTACGGCGTTGGTTGCGGTACTTGCATGGGCGGAGCGTCTCGGCGCGCCCTTGCGACTGGCTTTCACGACTTTTTCCTCTCCCACCTCTCGCGCGGGCTTGTCTGCGCGCAACCCCTTGAATGCGGCCTGGCGAATCATCCCGGAGCCCGTCCAACCGGCGAACTCAATTTCAGCGACGAGCTCTGGCCGAAGCCAATGAACTTCTGCGGCCTTGGGTGGCGCACCGTCGCCGCTGAATGGGCTTTTCTCGCTCGCGAGCGCCTTCAGTCTCGGCAGGAGGCCCTTCGTCGATTTCTGGCCAAAGCCTGTCCCGATTCTTCCGACGTACCGAAGCCGGCGACCATCGTAGACGCCAGCCAGGAGCGAGCGCAGCTGCCCCTCGCGCTTCGTCCATCCGCCGATCACGACCTCGTGACCCGCGCGGCACTTCGTCTTCAGCCACGTATCGCCCCGGCCTGAACGGTAATGCGCGTCGAGGCGTTTCGAAACCACCCCTTCGAGCGACATGCGGCAGGCCGAACGCAGGAGTGCGTCTGCAGCGGTTTCGAAGTGCTCCACATATCTGAGGCGTGCGCTGGTTTTTTCCGAATCGAGCAACTCGAAGAGTTGGTTCTTGCGCTCCGCCAGCGGGAGGCGGCGAAGGTCCACGCCGACCGCAAAGAGCAGGTCGAAAATGAAATACACGAGATCGGCGGTATCTTCATCGACGAGCGCGGACTGCAGGGCGGAAAAACTCGGCAAGCCGTGCCGGTCGAGCGCGACGATTTCTCCGTCGATCAGGCAGTCCGGCAACGTCGCTGCCGGCATCCGCGATTTCCGGGAACCGTTTGGTCCAGTCGAGGCCAGTGCGCGTCCGGAGCGTGGCCTTGCCCCCGCTCACCCGCATTTGCATCCGGTAGCCATCAAACTTGATCTCGTGGCCCCAGCCCGGATCCGCCGGCGCATGCGAGACGAGGCGCGCCAATTGTGGCGCGATGAATTTGGGCGGTGCGGCCCCTGCAATCTTGCGCGCCGCACTCGACCTTGCTCTCACGCTCGGCGGCTGCTTCCTGCGCGAAGTTGACTTCGCCAGCATGAATGGACGCGGCCGCGTGCCGCGCCCCGCCGCAATCTGCGACATCTTCCGGCCTGACGCGATCGACTTGTCCGTCTTCAGCAGGCGGTCTCCGTCATCGCGCGCATGACGATCGCGATGCTTGATCAGGAGCCAGTTGGTCCGCTTGCCTCCCGTGCGGTCTGATTTCATGCGGACCAGCACCCACTCGCCTTTCAGCCGATGCCCTTCGAGCAGGAATTTCAGGTTGCCGGACTTCAGCGCGGCCTGTGGCGACGACTCCCGGCAGCGGCGCCCAGAATCCGCGGTCCCAAAGCTGCACGGTACCGCCACCATACTCACCCTTCGGAATCGTTCCCTCGAAATCGCCATAGTCGAGCGGGTGATCTTCGACTTCCACGGCCAGGCGCTTCACTTCAGGATCGAGCGACGGCCCGCGGGTAACGGCCCAGGACTTGAACACGCCGTCCAGCTCGAGCCGGAGGTCGTAGTGCAGGCGGCGCGCGGCGTGTTTCTGGATGACGAAACGCAGCTCCCCAGCACGCGTCGCACGGGATTCTCGTCCGCTCGGCTCCCTGGTAACGCCGAAATCGCGTTTCGAGCGGTAGCGGGCAAGCTTGCGTCGTGACATCCATGCACGATCACGGTCGGACGAAGAGATAGTCAATCGGCGAGCGCCGACAGGTCTATACTCCGCGCGCTGACGCCGGGCCAGCGAACGTCCGGTTACAGGGGGAATAGAATGAAGACGATTCGTAATGGAGCCATTGCGCTCCCGGCTCTTGCGTGCCTGCTGGTCGGAATGACGGCAAGCGCGGATGACAAGCCGGCCGATGTCTATGTTTACTCGACCTACCACTACTGCGATTTCTCGAAACAGGATCGGGCCGACGAGATTTTCGATCAGAGTCAGAGGCTCGCATCCGAAGCCGCGGTCAAGGACGGCACCATCTCGAGTTACGGCTGGCTCGCGCACCAGACTGGCGGGCAATGGCGTCGGGCGGACTACTTTACGGCCGGGAGCGTGCAAGCCTTGCTTGACGCGCAGAAGAAGATGAATCCCGAAGGTGACGCGAAAGCCAAGAAGCTCTCGGCGGAATTCGGGGCGATCTGCAGCACTCACGACGACTACATCTGGCGACGCGTGGCAGGCAATATCGGCACCACCGCTCGTGGCACGGCCGCATTCTCGACCTATTACGTCTGCGACCAGGGACGCGAATCCCAGGCAGACGAGGCCGTCAAGACCGCGCTCGCGCCCGATCTACGACAAGCTGGTTGCCGACGGCAAGCTCATGACCTGGGGCTGGAACGAGCACATCGTGGGCGGCGAATACCGCCGGCTCGCGACGATGAGCGCGGCCGACATGAAGGCGCTCATGGAGGCGCGCGGTGCGCTCGTGGAAGCGCTGCAGGACAACGCGGCGGGCGACATGGTCACCGACATCTGCCCGTCACATGCCGATTACATGTGGGAGATCAAGTCACAGGCTCCGTGACAGGGCCGGAATGGAATCCGGCGGGATCCGGCGCGCCTCCACGGCGCCCGGGTCCCGCAACCTTGATCTATTCGGCGCGCGCGCTGCGCGATTTCGGCGACGGATTCGTCGCTGTCCTCCTTCCGGTCTACCTCATCGAGCTGGGTCTCGGCGCGCTGCAGGTAGGCGTCATTGCGACGGCCGCCCTGCTCGGTTCATCGTTGCTGACGCTCGCCATTGGACTCTTCGCCCGCCCGGGGATGAACCGGGTGCTCCTGCTCTGTGCCTCGGCACTGATGACCGGGACGGGCCTGGCCTTCGCGGCTGGTGACGGCTATGCATGGTTCCTGCTCATCGCATTTGTCGGAACCATCAATCCATCCGCCGGCAACGTGAGCATTTTCGTTCCCATGGAGCATGCCCTCCTCGCCGGCTCAGTCCCCGCGGCGCGGCGCACCCGGATGTTCGCGGCCTATGGCCTGACTGGCGCAGTCGCGGCCGCAATCGGTTCGCTCGCAGCCGGCAGCCCGGACCTTCTGATGGCCCTCGGATGGACACGAATGGAGGGGCTGAAGGCCATGTTCATCCTCTATGCGTTGCTCGGCATCGCTGGAGGGCTGGTCTACAGGCTGATACCCGCCGTTGGCGATACGCCTGATCCGAAGCCTCGATTTTCGCTCGCGCAGTCCCGGCCGATAGTCCTGAAACTGGCAGCACTGTTCAGCATCGATTCCTTTGCCGGTGGCTTCGCCGTTCAGTCGCTGCTCGCACTGTGGCTGTTCGAAAAATTCGGGATGACACTCGCCTCCGCGGGCGCATTCTTCTTCTGGTCCGGGCTCCTGGCGGCGGCCTCCTATCCGGCCGCCGCCTGGATTGCGCGCCGAATCGGGCTCCTGAATACGATGGTCTACACGCACATCCCGTCGAGCCTATGCCTCATTGCCGCGGCCCTGGTGCCGGATCTCGAAACGGCCCTTGCACTATTGCTTGCGCGTTCGGCACTCTCGCAGATGGACGTGCCGACGCGCTCGTCTTACGTCATGGCAGTCGTCGCTCCGGCAGAACGGGCCGCAGCCGCCAGCGTCACGTCCGTGCCACGCGGCCTCGCGTCAGCCGTGAGCCCGGCGATCGCCGGCGCCCTGTTCGCCGCTGGTCATGTCGCCATGCCATTCGTCATCTGCGGAGTGATGAAAATAATTTACGATGTCCTCCTGCTCTGGACCTTTCGCCACGTCAGGCCGCCGGAGGAGACGGTCGCATGAGCGACAATGACATCGTCGTCGAGGCATGGAACACCGTTCTCTTCGACAAGTTCGTGCGATTCAAGCATCTCCTGATCGCCGGACTCGCCGGCCACAGCGACGAATTGCTTTCGCGCGGGCGGTTCCAGCGTGGTGATCGGGTTCTCGACGTCGGCTGCGGCTTCGGCGACAGCACCATCAAGATTGCGGAGCTCGTGGGGCCGAAAGGCCAGGCGGTGGGCGTCGACTGCGCGCGGCGTTTCGTCCAGACCGGCGAGCAGGAAGCCGCCGCAGCTGGCGCACGGAATGCAAGCTTCTTCGTGGCGGACGTCCAGGATGACGACCTTCGCGGCCCCTACGACCATGCCTTCGCGCGCTTCGGCACGATGTTTTTCATGTCGCCGGGCGCCGCCATGCGGAATATCCGGCGTGCCTTGAAGCCGGGCGGCAGCTTTGCGCAGATCGTCTGGCGCAGGCGCGAGGACAATCCCTGGTTGCACGAAGCGGAGCTGCGAGTCCGGGAGATTGTGCCGGTCGTTTCGCACGAGGACACGAACCAGGTGCATTGCGGCCCAGGGCCGTTTTCGATGTCCGGTCCCGACATGGTCAGCGCCATGATGAAGTCGGCGGGATTCGCGGGAATCGCATTTGAGCGGTTCGATGCCGACATCTGTATCGGCCGGAATCTTGAAGATGCCGTGGAGTTCGCAATGGCCCTCGGGCCGGCAGGCGAAATAATCCGGCTTGCGGGCAGCGAAGGCGAACGCCTGCAGGCCACAGGTCGAAGCTGCCCTCCGGGAAACCCTGTCGCGCTATGCGCGCAAGGAAGGCGTGTGGGCCCCCTCGAGCACATGGTTCATCACGACGCGGAATCCAGGTTGATTGGTCGGAGCGGCGAGATTTGAACTCGCGACCCCTTGCACCCCATGCAAGTGCGCTACCAGGCTGCGCCACGCTCCGACGTTGAAATGATAGCCGATCCGGCGGACGCCGGAATCAGCGCCGCAGGATGCGGAGTAGTTCCTCGAGCTCGGCACGCACCTGGCGGATCACCTGGCGGGCCTGCGTATTGTCCTCGCGCGCCTCGTCGCCATCGAGGCGATTGCGCGCGCCGCCGATCGTGAAGCCCTCGTCGTACAGAAGGCTGCGGATCTGGCGGATGGTGATGACGTCCTGGCGCTGGTAGTAGCGCCGGTTGCCGCGACGCTTCACCGGCTTCAGCTGCGGGAATTCCTGCTCCCAGTAGCGCAGCACGTGCGGCTTCACGCCGCATAGGTCGCTGACCTCACCGATCGTGAAGTAGCGCTTTGCCGGAATCGCCGGCAGGTCCTTGTTGTTACTTGCTTCCAGCATAGGCTTCGACACGGGCCTTCAGCTTCTGTCCTGGGCGGAACGTCACCACGCGGCGTGCGGAAATCGGGATTTCCTCGCCGGTCTTGGGATTCCTTCCCGGACGCTGGTTCTTGTCGCGCAGGTCGAAATTGCCGAAGCCCGACAGTTTCACCTGTTCGCCGGTTGCAAGCGCCGCACGGATCTCCTCGAAAAAGAGATCGACGAGCTCCCGCGCTTCGCGCTTGTTCAAGCCAAGCTGGTTGAACAGCGCTTCGGCGATTTCCGCCTTAGTGAGTGCCATTCCGACTATTCCCGGATCCCCGCCTTCAGGTCACCCTTGACGCGCTCGATGACCGCAGCGACTACGGCATCAGCTTCCCCGTCAGTAAGGGTGCGAGAAGTTTCCTGTAAAATCAAGCCTAAGGCGATACTTTTTCGTCCGGCTTCTACCCCTTTTCCCCGGTAGACGTCGAATACATGCAATTCGCGCAGCAGGCCTTTCGCGGCCAAATTAACACTTTCCCGCACTTCGTCCAGCGTCACCGCTTCGTCCACGACGATGGCGAGATCGCGCCGAATCGCAGGGAATCTGGAAATCTCGTTAAATACAGGGACTTCCGAGCGGAAGCTCGGGTCGATTGCAACTTCGAATATCCAAGGCGGATCGCGGATCTCGAGCTTGCGCGCGACCTCCGGCTGCAACTGGCCGATCCAGCCGACGCGAAGGTTGCGATCAAATATCGCGGCGCTCCGGCCTGGGTGCAGGCAGTCGTGCGTCGCGGCGACATGACTTATTGCAGCCTGGCGGCCCGTCAACGCGAAGAGCGCCTCCACGTCCGACTTGATGTCGTAGAAATCCGCAGCTCGACTTTCGATTCCCCATTGCTCAGGAAAGACGGATCCGCTGATGAGTCCCGCAATGGCCTGGCTTTCAACGAGCTGGCCATCCGTGATCTCGAACCGCGTTCCGACTTCGAAGATGCGCACGCGATCCTGCTGGCGGCGCAGGTTGAAGCGAAGCGCCTCCACCAGGCCGGGCCATAGCGACACGCGCATCTCGCCGAGCTCCGCCGACAAGGGATTCTCGAGCGCGAGTGCGGCTTGCTTCGGGAACATCAGCCGCTGCAGCCGAGGATCGACGAAACTGTAGGAAATCGCCTCCTGGTACCCGCGGTCGACGAGCATGAGCCGCAGGCGCTCGCGCGTGACAGCGCGTTCCGTCGCCGGTTGCGGGCGCTGCGGCATCCGCGCATCGATGCGCGGGATGTTGTCGTACCCGTGGATGCGGGCGACTTCCTCGATGAGATCCTGCTCGATCGCAATGTCGAAGCGATGGCTCGGCGGAATGACTGCCGAGCATGTCGCCTGCACCCGCGACCTGCATGCCGAGCCGCCGCAGGATGTCCTCGATTTCTGTCCTTGGAACCTGGACGCCGAGCAGGCTCGTCACGCGTTCCGGACGCAGCGTGACGCCGGGACGCTTTGGCTGGTGTGCGTCGTCCTGCGTCAGCACCGCGGGCCCCGGACGGCCGCCGGCGATCTCGACCAGGAGATGCGTCGCGCGTTCGATCGCCCGTTCCTGCCCTCGCGGATCGACCCCACGCTCGAATCGCTGGGAAGCATCCGTGACGAGGCCGTAACGGCGCGCAACGCCAGCAACCACATCCGGAGGGAAGAATGCACCCTCGAGGAACACATCGGCAGTATCGACAGCAATGCCGCTTTTCTCTCCGCCCATGATGCCGGCGAGTCCGACCGGACCGGCGGCGTCCGCGATGACGAGAGTGTCCGTCGAAAGCTCGATATCGCGACCGTCGAGAAGCTTCAGGCGCTCGCCGGCACGGGCATTGCGCACCTCGATATGCTGACGCAGTCGACGCAGGTCGTAGGCGTGCAGCGGCTGGCCCAGCTCGAGCATCACGTAGTTGGTGACGTCGACAACGGGGCGGATCGGGCGCAGTCCCGCGCGGCGCAGGCGCTCGCGCATCCAGAGCGGCGTGCGAGCCGCCGGATTGACACCCTGTATGACGCGACTCGCGAAACGCGGGCAACCGGCCGGCGATTCGAGTCTCACCGCAAATTTCTCGCGCGTTGCCTGCGGCACCGGCTCGGTTGGCGCATGGGAGAGCTTGCGCGACGCGATGGCGGCGACCTCCCGCGCGACGCCGAGCACCGACAGCACGTCGCCGCGATTCGGGGTCACGTTGAGCGTCAGGATCGTGTCGTCGAGCAGGAGCGCCTCGCGCAGCGGCGTGCCCGTCACGAGTTCGTCCGGCAACTCGAGGATTCCTTCGTGCTCTTCGGAAAGCCCGAGTTCGCGTGCCGAGCACAGCATGCCCGACGACTCGACGCCGCGGAGCCTCGCCTTCCGGATCACTTCGCCGGCAGCGAGTCTTGCGCCTTCGAGTGCGAGCGGCGCCTTCATGCCGGCGCGCACATTGGGCGCGCCGCAGACGACCTGCAGGCGAGCCGCGCCGCCGGCCGCGACCTGGCAGACGGTCAGCTTGTCGGCACCCGGATGTTGCTCGACGGACAGCACTTCCCCGACGACGACGCCCTGGAAATCGCCCGCAGCCGGCTCGATCGATTCGACCTCGATCCCGCTCATCGTGAGACGCGAGGACAGCGTAGCCGCGTCCATGCCGGCATCCACCCATTCGCTGAGCCAGGAAAGGCTGATGCGCATGCTCAGCCCCGGTTGAACTGCGCCAGGAAGCGCAGGTCGTTCTCGAAGAACATGCGAAGGTCGTTGACGGCGTAGCGCAGCATCGCGAGCCGCTCGATGCCCATTCCGAATGCGTAACCCTGCCAGCGGTTCGAGTCGATGCCGCAGGCGGTCAGCACGTTCGGGTGCACCATGCCGCAGCCCAGGATCTCGAGCCAGCCGGTCTGCTTGCAGATGCGGCAGCCCGCACCGTCGCATAGCACGCACTGGATGTCGACTTCGGCAGAAGGCTCGGTGAACGGGAAGTAGGACGGTCTGAACCGCAGGCCGCGCGGCTTTTCGAAGAACTGCTCGGCGAAGGCCGCGAGCACGCCCTTCAGGTTCGCGAGGCTCACGTCCTCGTCCAGGACCAGCCCCTCCACCTGGTGGAACATCGGCGTATGCGTCACGTCCGAGTCGCGGCGGTAGACCGGGCCGGGAGCGATGAGGCGGATCGGCACGCCCTGCAGCTTCATCGCGCGGATCTGCACCGGCGATGTGTGCGTGCGCAGCAACCGCCCGTCGCCGAAATAGAAGGTGTCGTGCATCGCCCGCGCCGGATGGTTGGCGGGAATGTTGAGCGCCTCGAAGTTGTGGAAGTCGTCCTCGACCTCCGGGCCTTCCGCGACACTGAATCCCGCCCTGCGGAAGATCGCCTCGATTCGCAGGCGCGTGCGCGTCACCGGATGCAGGCCGCCGACCGACTGTCCGCGGCCCGGCAGCGTCACGTCGATTGCGGCGCTCTGCAGTTCGCGCGCGAGCGCGGCCGATTCAAGCTCGGTGCGGCGCGCGTCGAGCGCTGCAGCGATCGTTGCCTTGGCCTCGTTGACCCTGGCACCCCTCGCCTTGCGCTCGTTCGGCTCGAGGCTGGCCAGCTCCTTCAGCTGCGCGGTGACGGTTCCCTTCTTGCCAAGCACCGAAACGCGCACGTCCTCAAGCGCGGACAGATCCGCGCTGTTTTGGATGTCGGTCAGCGTGTCGCTGACCAGCGAGTCGAGGTCCTTCACCGCGCCCCCCGCGATCGCGTTACTTGGCGGCCAGTGCGGCCTTCGCCTTCTCCGCGATCGAGCCAAATGCGGCGATGTCGTGCACCGCGAGGTCGGCGAGCGCCTTGCGATCGATCTCGATGCCGGCAGCCTGGATACCGGCGATGAAGCGGCTGTAGGAGAGCCCGAAGCCCCTTGCCGCCGCATTGATTCGCTGGATCCACAGCGCGCGGTAGTCGCGCTTCTTCAGGCGCCGTCCCACGTACGCGTACTGGCCGGCCTTGATGACCGCCTGCTTCGCGACGCGATAGACCTTGCGCCGGGCGTTGTAATAGCCCTTCGCCTTCTTGAGGACCTTCTTGTGGCGGCGCCCTGCGGTGACGCCACGCTTTACTCTTGCCATGTCACATCACTCCTGGTTGCGTGGGTCAGACGTGCGGCAGCAGCCGCACGAGCCGGCCTTCATCGGTCTCGTGGACCATGGTCGAGCCGCGCAGCTGACGCTTACGCTTCTTCGTCATCTTGGTGAGGATGTGGCGGCGATTCGCCTGGCCGCGCTTGAAGCCTTTCGCAGTCTTGCGAAAACGCTTCGCCGCGGCCCGGTTGGTTTTCAACTTGGGCATCGGTCGTCTCCTGTTTATGACCTCTTCACACCGCCTTCGCGGGCTGGAGGCGTATCGGCGGTTACCCGCCGGTCACTTCTTCTTGGGAGAGATCACCATCGTGATCTGGCGCCCTTCCATCGCAGCATGCTGTTCGATCGCACCATGGTCGGCGAGGTCGATCACCAGTCTGTCGAGGAGTCGGCGCCCGATCTCCGTGTGGGCCATCTCCCGGCCGCGGAACCGCATGGTTACCTTGGCCTTGTCACCTGCCGTCAGGAACTTGATCAGATTACGCAGCTTGACCTGGTAATCCGCAGTTTCCGTGCCCGGCCGAAACTTCACTTCCTTGAGCTGGATCTGCTTTTGCTTCCGCTTCGCCGAGTGAGCCTTCTTGTTCTGCTCGAACAGGTACTTTCCGAAATCCATGATCCGGCAGACAGGGGGCTCGGCAGTCGGCGAAACCTCCACGAGATCCAGCTCCTCAGCGGCAGCCTTTGCAAGCGCCTCGCTGCGGCTCAGGACGCCGACCTGGCTTCCGTCGGCGCCTATCACGCGTAACTGCGGCGCAAGGATCTCCTCATTGCGCCTTACGCGTTTGGTTGTCGAAATACTCAATCCTCCAAATGATTAAGGCCGCGGCTCGCCACATCCCGGGCGATCCGAGCGGCCACCTCTTCCAGGGGCATGGCACCCAGATCCTTCCCGTAGCGCGTGCGCACGGCCAAGACCTGGACTCGACTTCCCGATCGCCTGCGACCAGGAGATACGGGACACGCTTCAGCGTGTGGTCGCGGATTTTATAGCCGACCTTCTCGTTCCGCAAGTCAATTTCGGCGCGAAGCCCCTGATTTTTAAGGAATTCGGTTGCATCGCGCGCAAAATCCGCCTGCTTTTCGCTGATATTCAGCACGACTGCGTGCACCGGAGCGAGCCAGGCAGGCAGCTTGCCCGCATGGTGCTCGAGCAGGATGCCGAAAAAGCGCTCGAGCGAGCCGAAGATCGCGCGATGCAGCATGACCGGCGTGCGTTTCTGGCTGTGCTCGTCGATGTAGTGCGCGCCGAGCCGGCCCGGCAGGTTGAGGTCGACCTGCCAGGTACCGCACTGCCAGTCCCGGCCGATCGCGTCCTTCAGCACGAACTCGAGCTTCGGGCCATAGAACGCGCCCTCCCCCGGGTTGAATTCGTATTTGATGCCTGCGGCCCGCGTCCCGGCCTTCAGCGCTTCCTCCGCCTGCGTCCAGGTCGCGTCGTCTCCGACCCGCTTCGCCGGGCGATCCGCGAACTTCACGCGCACATCGTCAAATCCGAAGTCGCGGTAGATCGACATCATGAGCTCGATGCCGCGGACGGTTTCGTCGGTGATCTGTTCCTCGGTCACGAAGACGTGCGCGTCGTCCTGCGTGAATGCCCGGACGCGCAGCAATCCATGCAGCGCACCCGAGGGCTCGTAGCGATGCACCTTGCCGAACTCCGCATAGCGGATCGGAAGCTCCTTGTAACTGTGCAATCCCTGCTTGAAAACCTGGACATGACCCGGACAGTTCATCGGCTTGATCGCATAGACGCGCTCGTCCGGCGTCCGTGTCAGGAACATGTTCTCGCCGAACTTCTCGACGTGGCCCGACTGCACCCAGAGCTCGCGGTCCATGATTTCGGGGCTGCTGATTTCCTCATAGCCAGCGGCCGTCTGCCTCTCGCGCATGTAGGCGATCAGTTGCTGGAAGATCGTCCAGCCGTTCGGATGCCAGAAAACCGCGCCGGGCGCTTCCTCCTGGAAATGGAACAGGTCCAGTTCGCGACCAATGCGCCGGTGGTCGCGCTTCTCCGCCTCTTCGAGACGGTGCAGGTAATCCTTCAGCTGCTTCTCATCGGCCCAGGCCGTGCCATAAATGCGCTGGAGCATTTCGTTACGCGAATCGCCGCGCCAGTACGCGCCCGCGACCTTCGTCAGCTTGAAGGCGCCGAGCTTGCCGGTAGACGGGACGTGCGGACCACGGCAAAGGTCTTCCCAGTCGCCCTGACCGTAAAGCGAGATTTCCTCGCCGGCAGGTATTGCCGCAATGATCTCGGCCTTGTAGTGCTCGCCGATCGACTTGAAGTGCGCAACGGCAGCATCGCGCGACAGGAGGCGCCGCCGCACAGGCTGGTCGGCCTTCACGATCTCGCGCATCTTTGCGTCGAACTTCTCAAGGTCCTCGGGCGTAAAAGGACGCTCGAACGCAAAGTCGTAGTAGAAGCCGTCCTCGATGACCGGGCCGATCGTCACCTGTGCCTTGGGATAGATCGCCTGGACTGCCTGGGCCAGGAGGTGCGCCGTCGAGTGCCGCAGGATCTCGAGCCCTTCCGGATCCTTCGACGTGATGATGCGGATCTTCGCGTCGCCGGCGATGACGTGCGAGGTGTCCACGAACTTGCCATCGACGATCCGGCGAGCGCAGCGCGCGCGAGACCCTTGCCGATCGACGCCGCGACATCGGCGACGCTGACCGGGCGGTCGAAGGACCGCTCGCTCCCATCGGGAAGGGTGATTACGGGCATTGCGTTTTGTCCACTGACACGGCGGTAATGTTAGTGGATTCCCCGCACGGACGCGCGACGGCAACTGTTAGTCTCCCGTGCTCATGAGGGAGGGATGAACATGAAACTCCGGACGATGTTGATCGCGTGCCTGGCGGCGACCGTCACGCCGGCTTTGCCTGATGAGTTGCCGCTCGCCGACGCAGGCCGAATCGAACGGCACATCCAGGGACTGGCAAGTTTCGGCGCCAACCCGGAAGGCGGCGTCAGTCGCGTTGCATTCAGCGCGGCGGACGTCGCAGGGCGCGAATACATCAAGGGTCTCATGCGTGATGCGGGCCTGGCGGTTCGGGTCGACGCAGCCGGCAACATCATCGGGCGCCTCGAGGGAACCGATTCCGCATTGCCCGTCATCATCCTGGGCTCGCACATCGATTCCGTACCGGAGGGCGGCAACTACGACGGCGACGTCGGTGTCATCGGCGCGATTGAGGCCGCCACCCTCCTCCGCGAGCATGGAGTCGCGACGCGCCATCCACTCGAGATCGTGAGTTTCACGGACGAAGAAGGCGGAACGGTTGGTAGCAAGGCGATGGCCGGCAGGGTTCGCACTGACTCCCTCGGCCTGATGAGTCACAGCGGCCTGACTGTCGGCGACGGAATGCGCGCCGTGGGCGGCGATCCAGCCAGACTCGACACCGCGCGGCGCGGGAAGAGTGACATCGCGGCCTATCTCGAATTGCACATCGAACAGGGCGCGATACTGGACGAGGCCGGCGTCGACATCGGAGTAGTGGAAGGTATCGTGGGGATCCGCTGGTGGGACGTCACGATCGAGGGAACGGCCAACCATGCCGGAACGACCCCGATGAACCGCCGTCGCGATGCGCTTGTGACTGCCGCAGAACTCGCCTTGGCAATCAATCGCATCGCTGCTACGACCCCAGGAACGCAGGTTGCGACCGTCGGCAGGATTCACGCCGAGCCCGGCGCACCTAACGTCATTCCCGGCCGTGTCGTCATGAGCCTCGAGATCCGAGACCTCGCGGAAGCGAAAATGGAATCCATCTTCCGGGCGATTGACGCGGAGGCGAGGCGCATGGCTCAGGCCCGAGCAACACCGATCAGTTTCGCCGAAGTCGATATGGCACTGGTGCCGGCGCCGACCGATGCGCGGATACGCAAGCTCATCGCGCAATCGGCGTCCGCCCTGGACCTGTCACATCGCGTGATGCCGAGCGGCGCCGGCCACGATGCCCAGGAAATTGCGAAGATTGCGCCGATCGGCATGATTTTCGTGCCGAGCAAGGACGGGATAAGCCATGCACCCGGGGAATACACATCGCCCGCTGATATGGCGAACGGGGTCAACGTATTACTGCGTACACTGCTCGCGATCGACCGGCTCGGGCTCGACGAATGACAGCCTAGCGTGGGTCTGGCGCCGGAGGCTCTGCTTCTTGCTGCCGGCCCCTGGGCGGGATCGGCACGAAAATTCGCCACGCATCCTTGGGATGCATGATCGCCCAGAAAGGCGCGGCGATTCCTCCCCAGACGTCCTGGCTCGGGTCGCGCATCGGAGCTTGCCAGGCGGGAGCCACCACGATGACTTCGTCTTCGTCAATCGGGGCAGTCAGAAATTCTCCCGACTTGATCTCGTAATTGCGGACAAACGCCCGCAGTTCTGCCTGTGTCAAAAGCAGGTTCAGCGGCTTGCTTGCCGGACTGGTCACGAGCGAGCGACCGCGGCAGGTTTGTTTTGGGGGAGCCTGAGGCGGCTGGCGCTCGCGGCACCGTGTCGTCGGCCCGCCCTGCTCCGGCAAGCAACAAGACCAAGAGAGCCATACCCAGACGCATGCCCTGAGACGCCACCGATCCGGCGATACACTGCTTGCATCGAAAGCAGAGTTTACGCCTTGTCAATGAGCCCGAGCGGAGCCAGCGGAACTCACTAGCAGGCAATCAGAGGATTGGGGACACTCCCAGCATGTCGAGTCACGATGAATGGCGTAAATTCGCGGTAGTCGGATAGGTCGGCGGGCAGCAACGAAAGGCCGGTGGGAGGCAACGATGGGTGCATTCAAGGAGCCGCACGGCGATGTACTGAAACAGCTTTACCTGACGGAAGGCGCCGCCGAGCAAGAGAAGCTGCGCGCGCGCGACTACCGCTCATGGGACCTGACGGCACGGCAGCTGTGCGATATCGAGCTGATCCTGAACGGCGCGTTCTCGCCGCTCGAAGGATTTCTGACGGAGCCGGAGTACAAGCGAGTCGTGCGTGACATGCGCCTGCCCTCGGGCATGCTTTGGCCGATACCGGTGACGCTGGATGTCTCCGTCGAGTTCGCACGCGACACTTCCAAGGGCGAGCACATCGCGCTGCGCGATCCGGAAGGCGTGCTGATCGCGACGATGGAGGTGTCCGATATCTGGGAGCCGGACAAAGCCGAAGAATCAAGCTGCGTATTCGGCACGCAAGATGAGCAGCATCCGGGCGTGTACTACCTGATGCATCGCGCCGGCAAGATGTATCTGGGTGGAAAGCTGCAAGGCGTCGAGCCACCGACGTGCTACGACTTCAAGCTGCTGCGCGACTCCCCGGCGGAGCTGCGGGGGCGCTTCCGCAAACTAGGTTGGCGCAAGGTGGTGGCGTTCCAGACGCGTAATCCGATGCATCGTGCGCACCACGAGATGACGCTGCGTGCCGCGCGCGAGGCGGAGGCGAATTTGCTCATTCATCCGGTGATCGGCATGACGCGACCTGGCGACGTGGATCACTACACGCGCGTGCGCTGCTACGAGCACATGCTGAAGCATTATCCGGAACAGACGACGGCGCTTAGTCTGCTGAACCTTGCCATGCGAATGGCGGGGCCGCGCGAAGCTCTCTGGCACGCCATTATCCGCAAGAACTACGGCTGCACGCACTTCATCGTTGGCCGCGACCATGCCGGGCCGGGCAACGCCTCCGATGGCAAGCAGTTCTACGAACCTTATGCCGCGCAGGCACTGCTGAAGGAATACGAGCAGGAAATCGACGTCACAATGGTGCCGTTCAGGGAGATGGTGTTTGTGCCGGACAAGGCGCAGTTCGTGCCCGTCGACGAGGTGCAGCCCGGCATGCAGGCGCTCAAGATCTCGGGTACGGAGCTGCGGCGCCGCCTGCGAGAAGGACTCGAAATTCCGGAGTGGTTCTCGTATCCGGAGATCGTCGAAGAGCTGCGCAAGACACATCCGCCGCGCCATAAGCAGGGGTTCACGGTGTTCTTCACGGGCCTTTCGGGTTCGGGCAAGTCGACGATTGCGAATGCCCTGTTCGCCAAGCTTCTCGAGCTCGGCGGGCGGCGCGTGACTTTGCTCGACGGCGATCTCGTCCGCAAGCATCTTTCGAGCGAGCTCGGGTTCTCGCGCGAGCATCGCGACATCAACATCCTGCGCATCGGCTACGTCGCCTCGGAGATCACGCGCCACGGCGGTGTCGCGATCTGCGCGCCGATCGCGCCGTACGCAGCGACCCGTCGACGCGTGCGCGAGATGATTGAAGAGGGCGGCGCCTTCATCGAGATTTTCGTCGCCACGCCGCTCGAAGTCTGCGAGCAACGCGACCGAAAGGGACTCTACGCCAAGGCGCGCGCGGGGATCATCAAGGAGTTCACCGGTATCAGCGATCCGTACGAGGAACCGCAAAGTCCGGAGATGATCATCGACACGCGTGCGATCACGCCGGACCTCGCGGCGCATCGCATCCTGGTAAAGCTCGAAAGCCTCGGCTACATCCGTTAGCAGCCTGATCGGCAGTGGTGGGCGCGACAGGGATCGAACCTGTGACCCCTACCATGTCAAGGTAGTGCTCTACCGCTGAGCTACGCGCCCCAAAAGAGGCGGAATGTTAGTGGATTCTCCGGTCAGAAACTATAGGTCGTCCTCAGGTAGTCGAAAGCGCCATTGAACGTGATCGGCATCGGGACATCGTAGGGCAGGTCCACGACCCCCGAAGAGTTTTTCTTGCGGATTGAGCCTATGGTTGCGGAATTTGAGCGGTCAACGACGAATTTGGATGCTCCACTCGGGACCTGAGCCAATCGCATGCGTGCTCGCGAAGCTTCCCTGGTTGATTGCAAGCGACACGCTGTCGAGACTATTCATGTAAAGCAAAGGCTTGCCGACTTCGACTGCGCCGAAGGTCTCGGCGTACGGAATACTCAGGTTAAGTACTTCTACGCCGGCCTTCAGAATTTTTATCCGGACCGGCTGGCCGAGCGGCGCCTTGAGCTGGTTGAATGTCGCTCGGTCGATGTTCGTCCAGATATTTCCGTAATTGCCGTCGTCGGTCTGGATGTTGCCGTAGACGACGCCGTCTGCGTACCGCGCCTGCTCATGCGGAATCGTGACGACCTGCGGCGGCAATGCGCCGCCAACCTGCTCGAAGGTGATGACGCCTGCGGCCAGTCGCGCCGCCGTATATGCGTAGACGTCGCGCCCGTGGAAGGTGAATGACTTCCCGGAGTTCTTGCGCCGGTTGACCGCCTCGTCGATTTCGCGCACGGCCTCGATCCCGAGCCGCGGCGCGACAAAGGTGAGCGTTCCATTGTCCGGCGTCACGAAATAGTGGCCCGACTTGGTCTTCAGCACGATCGACTTGCGATCGGTGCCGACGCCCGGATCCACGACCGATACGAAGACCGTGCCTGCCGGCCAGTACTCGGCGGTCTGCACGAGCCGCAGCGCACCCTGCCAGATGTTGAAAGGCTCGATCTGGTGCGTAAGGTCGTAGATATGGATTTCCGGCGAGACGCCGACGGCGACGCCCTTCATCGAAGCCACGGCGCCGTCGAGCGTACCGAAATCAGACTGAAGGACGAGTACCGGTTGCGATGCGTGCGCCGCCATGGACAGCAGCGTGCCAATTAGCAAACCCCAAGCCTTTGCGTGCCACACAGTCTGATTCCCTGTCAGCAATTGTTAGCTCGCCAGGCGGTCGGCCTCCGCACCAAGCGCTCCGTGCCGGATCGCGGAGATCTCGTCGCGCACTTGCGCCGCCTTCTCGAACTCGAGATTCCGTGCGAGCCGGAACATCTCCGCCTCGAGCTTGCGGATCTGCTGCATCGCCTGCTCCGGCGTCAGCCGAACGGCCTTGCGGCGCGACGACTCGCCCGGCGCGACCGAACGGGCGCCTTCCATGATGTCCTTGATGGCCTTGCGGATCGATTTCGGCACGATGCCGTGCTCCGCGTTGTAAGCGACCTGCTTTTCCCGACGCCGGTTCATTTCGGCGATCGCACGCTCCATCGAACCCGTGATCCGGTCGCCGTAAAGGATCGCCGAACCGTGCTCGTTTCGCGCAGCCCGGCCCACAGTCTGGATCAGTGAACCCTCGGACCGCAGGAATCCTTCCTTGTCGGCATCCAGGATCGCGACCAGGGACACCTCGGGCAAGTCGAGGCCCTCCCGCAGGAGATTGATGCCGACGAGCACGTCGAACTTGGCCAGCCGCAGGTCGCGGATGATCTCGACGCGCTCCACCGTTTCGATATCCGAGTGCAGGTAGCGCACCTTGACGCCGTGCTCGTCGAGGTACTCCGTCAGGTCCTCCGCCATGCGCTTCGTCAGCGTCGTCACGAGGACACGCTCCTTGCGCTCGACCCGGATCCGTATCTCGGATAGCAGGTCATCAACCTGCGTTGCGACAGGCCGCACCTCGACGCCCGGGTCCACGAGTCCGGTCGGGCGCACGACCTGCTCCACGACCTGGCCGGACTTTGCGAGCTCGCGCTCTGCCGGGGTAGCGGAAACATAGATCGTCTGCGGCTGGACGCGCTCGAACTCGTCGAAGCGCAGCGGCCGGTTGTCGAGCGCCGAGGGCAGCCGGAACCCGTATTCGACGAGTGTTTCCTTGCGCGAGCGATCGCCACGGTACATGCCCTGCAGCTGGGGCACGGTGACATGGCTCTCGTCGACCACGAGCAGCGAGTTGCGCGGCAGGTAGTCGAAGAGGCAGGGCGGCGGTTCGCCGGGTTCGCGGCCAGACAGGTAGCGCGAGTAATTCTCGATTCCGGCGCAATAGCCAAGCTCGGCGATCATCTCGAGGTCGAAAAGCGTGCGCTGCTCGAGGCGCTGCGCCTCGACCAGCTTGTTCGCGGCGCGCAGCTCCGCCAGCCGGCCGCGCAATTCGACCTTGATCTCATCGACCGCGGCGAGCAGGCGCTCGCGCGGCGTCACGTAGTGCGTCGACGGAAAGACCGTCAGCCGTGGCACTTTTCTCAGCACTTCACCTGTCAAGGGATCGAAGAATGCGAGCGACTCGATCTCCTCGTCGAAGAACTGAACACGCACGGCGTCGCGCTCCGACTCCGCCGGAAAGATGTCAACCACGTCGCCCCGCACGCGAAACGTGCCCTGGCGCAGGTCGAGCTCGTTGCGCGTGTATTGCATGTCGGCGAGCCGCCGCAGCAATTGGCGATGGTCCATGCGATCGCCGCGCACGAGGTGCAGCACCATCTTGAGGTAGGACTCGGGATCGCCGAGGCCATAGATGGCAGAGACGGTCGCGACGATGATCGAGTCGGGACGCTCGAGCAACGCCTTGGTGGCGGACAGCCGCATCTGCTCGATGTGCTCGTTGATCGACGCGTCCTTCTCGATGTAGGTGTCGGAGGACGGCACATAGGCCTCCGGCTGGTAGTAGTCGTAATAGGAAACGAAGTACTCCACCGAATTTCGCGGAAAGTAGGTCTTGAACTCGCCGTAAAGCTGCGCGGCCAGGGTCTTGTTGTGCACCAGGACGAGTGTCGGCCGCTGAATGGCCTGGATGACGTTCGCGATCGAATAGGTCTTGCCGGAGCCGGTCACGCCCAGCAGGGTCTGGTGCGCGAGGCCTGTCTGGATTCCGTCGACGAGCGCGGCGATTGCGGCCGGCTGATCGCCGGCCGGTTCGTACTCAGCTTTTAACTCAAAGGGCCTCGGCTCGCTCACGTCCGCCTCGAATTGCAACGCAAAATGCCTTCCCGTACCTTAGCCGGGTTCGCGGCCATCCGGTACTCCAAGTGACCATCCGACTCGCAAAGCGCGTCCAGCGCATCAAGCCCTCGCCCACGCTCGCCGTCACCGCGCGGGCCGCACGACTGAAGGCCGAAGGCAAGGACATCATCGGCCTTGGCGCCGGCGAGCCGGATTTCGACACGCCCGTCCACATTGCGGATGCCGGTGTAGCGGCAATCCGCGGCGGCCACACGCGCTACACAAGCGTCGAGGGCACGAACGAACTCAAGGACGCCATCATCGCCAAGTTCCGGCGGGACAACGGCCTCGAATACAACCGGGCCCAGGTCCTGGTGTCGAGCGGCGCCAAGCAGACCGTGTTCAATCTTTGCTGCGCCCTGCTCGACCCGGGCGACGAAGCGATCATCCCGGCCCCCTATTGGGTGTCGTACCCTGACATGGTCCTGGTCGCGGACGGAACGCCGGTCCCGGTTTTTGCGGGCATCGACGCGGGATTCAAGATCACGCCCGCCCAGCTCGAGTCGGCGATCACGCCACGCACGCGACTCTTCATCCTGAACAGCCCAAGTAACCCGACAGGAGCCGCGTACTCAAAGGCGGAGCTGCAGGCATTCGGTGCGGTGCTTGGGCGCCATCCGCAGGTCGTCATCGGCACCGATGACATGTACGAGCACATCTGGTGGGGACCCGAGCCATTTACGAGCTTCGTCACCGCCAACCCGGGGCTGTACGACCGCACGGTCACGATCAACGGATGCTCGAAGAGCTACGCGATGACAGGATGGCGCATCGGATACTGCGGTGGCCCGGCCGAGGTCATCGCGGCGATGGGGACGATCCAGGGCCAGAGCACCTCGAACGCTTCGTCAATCTCGCAGAAAGCAGCCACGGTTGCACTCAACGCTTCCCAGGACTGCGTCGTGGAAATGAATCGCGCGTTCAAGTCTCGCCACGATCTCGTCGTCGCGGGACTCGATGCCCTGCCCGGCGTGAAGTGCATTCCCGGTTGGGGCACGTTCTATGCGTTTGCGAATGTCGAACAGGCGATGAAGAACGTGGGCGCCGCGGACGACAACGCCTTCGCCGAGTTTCTGATCAACGACGCGGGTGTCGCGGTCGTTCCGGGCTCCGCCTTCGGCGCTCCCGGTCATATCCGCCTTTCGTTCGCGGCCGCGACGGAGACACTGAAGGATGCGCTCGGGCGTATGCAGCGCGCACTCGCGGGCGCAAAGGCGCGGTTGCGCGCCTGACGCGGCTGCGCTCGAAATTCCCTGCGGTTTTGTTGACTTGGGCGCGGCCTTGCCCGACAATCCCGCGCCCTGAAAAGCCGCTTCCCCGATAGCTCAGTTGGTAGAGCAACGGACTGTTAATCCGTGTGTCGTTGGTTCGAGTCCAACTCGGGGAGCCATCCCCTTCAAGCACTTAGCACTCCCGAGGAGCCGCAAAACGGCCCGCCGGATACGCTGTGCTTACATCGTGTTTCACTTCGCGGCAAAAAGCCGTCCAAGCTGCTCGCGTTGCCCGGATTCTGAGTCGGGCAGCATGTGCAGGTAGATTTTTTCCGTGACGCTCGGAAAGGCGTAGCTGCAGCCTAATTTTTCCTTGGCCCACGTCTCGCCGTCCTACTCGGAAACTAAACCCACGATTTCAAACTGTAGCGGCGCGCCATTTTCGACACTCAGCTGTCGGAGCGCGTGGTATTGACGGCAATGCTGGCATTCGACGATGTGCTGTTCGTCGTACCACTCAATGTTTCGCACCAGTGAATCCTTGCCGCATGAAGGATTCAAGCAACGGAACGTTTGCATGATGCCCCCCTGCTGGCACTTCTATCGGTGCCAATGCATGCAGCGAGCATAGTCCCGTATACGGCGTCGCGTAAGTCGCTCGCCCGCAAGCCAATGTGTTCGCAGGAAATTTGCTGAAACTCCGCGAAAATCATCCGCTTGCGAACCAGCGGCCTGTTGCGGTAACTGCCCGCTCTGCTGAGGCGACTTGTAAGCGCAAACGACGCCCCGTTCAGCGGGGCGTTGCCGTTTCTGGCCCTGTAGCCCGACGTTCTACTGGCGGCCGCCTACTCCTTAGCGGGCGTCTTACGCGGGTCGCGCTGCGGACTGCGGTCCGGTCCGAGCTTGGGGCGCTTCCGCCCGGGCGGGGCGGGCGTGAGGCGCTCTGTCGATGATGGCTTGTACTTGGATCGCTTGGCCATGACGGTTCAGCGTAATGCG
This sequence comes from uncultured Gammaproteobacteria bacterium, assembly GCA_963706895.1. Lineage (GTDB taxonomy): Bacteria > Pseudomonadota > Gammaproteobacteria > Steroidobacterales > Steroidobacteraceae > SCUD01. Next base: position 349,387 of record CAVPNV010000007.1, read on the forward strand.
GCGGGTACGCCACGTCTACGCGGTTTGAGTGAAGTTAGCCGGTTTATCACGGCCCGTTAAACTGGCGACGGAAGGGCAGGACGTTCGTACGCGGGGCTGTTTGCGGTCCGCCTGTCTCTGGCCCTTGCCCGCCAAGGTCCAAGCCCTCCGATCCAGCTCCACGGACTTGCCACTGGCAGACCGATCCGCAAAGGCGACAGCGAGGACGACAGCGGTTTACTTCCCGGTCCCCAGTCCGGCTCCGCCTTCGGCTACGCTCTGGACAAACATCGCGAGGTCGCATGTTGCCCACCTCCGGCATCCGGGGCACCAACTATCCAAGCCGTGGCCGTGTTCGAGTCCAACTCGGGGAGCCATCCAAGGTCACGCTGCCGATTTGGCGCCGGCGGCCGCGCGTTCGATACTTGCCATTCTCTTACTTGGAAACCAGGCTGGAAACTCCCGCCGGCGCCTTCTGTGTGCGCCTGCCGAGGGCAAGCGCGTTCCCCGCGATCAAAACGGCGAGCCCGAGAATTGCCGGCAGGCTCCACTGATAGTTCTCGAACAGTGTCGAGACCGTCAGCGCCACTACGGGAAACAGCACGCTTGTGTAAGCGGCACGCGCCGCGCCGATCCTCTTCAGGAGCGCCAGATACAGCCCGAACGCCAGGGATGTGCCTGCGAGCGACAGGTAGAGCAGCGAAAGGACATAGGGCCAGCGCGGATCGAATGCGACTGGAGTACCGCGAAGCGCGGCAATCAAGGCGAGGCCGATTGCGCCGTACGCCATGCCGTAAGCGTTGACCGTCACGACCGGAAGCCCGCCGTTCGTGTTGCGCATTGCCGCCATGTTGCCGAGCGAGGCGACATAGGTCGCGCCGAGTGCGAGCAGCGCACCATGCGCGATGCGGGCGTCGTGGAGCGCCGCCTGCAGTTCCGGGAGGAAGAGGAGCGCGACGCCGAGTACGCCCACGCCAGCGGCGATCAGTACCCGGCTTTCCACCGGTGTGCCGAAGACCAGGCGGCTGTTCACGAGATTGAAAAAGATGATCGACGTGAAGAGCACGGCCACCAGCCCGCTGGTGAGGTATTGCGTCGAGAGATAAGTCATCCAGTAGTTGAGGCAAAAAAGCGTCGCACCCTGGATCGCGACGAAGCGGTGGTCCCGCCAGGAAAGCCGCATAGGGCTGCCGGTTGCCCGCGCGTAGATGAACACGCAGATCGCCGCAAGCCCGAAACGGTAGACGAGCGAGATTTCCGGAGCGACGACCCCAAGCTGGAACTTGATCGTGTACCAGGTCGTGCCCCAGATCAGCACGACGAGCGCATAGACAATGGGTGTTGGCACGGTTCGACGCTAGGTTCTTTTGCTTGCTGGATCAATTACTAAAGCTAATGCGCTCGTTAAATACCGCAGGTGAGGATGGCCCGGAAAGCCGCTATCATGGACAACGGCCGGCGCGGCAGCACAAGGGGACCGCCGCATGGGTTTGACCGTCGCGTTGTTCGCGACACTTGCGCTCGCTGCATCGGCGGAAGTCCCGCAGGATGCGGCTGGCTGGCGTGCCCAGTCGGACGCGCTTTACTCACAAGGCGACTTTCGCTCGGCACTCGATGCAGCCGAGAAGGCCCGCCTCCTCGATCCTTCCGATCCGTGGGCTCGACTGGCCTGGATCCGTGCGCTTGCGGCGGTTGATCCAGATGCTGCGCGCCGGGCAATGCCCGGCATCCAGGATCCGGTTGCACTGAAAGCGTTCCCGGACGAAGACCGTGCGCGACTCGAGACCGCATTGGGCTACCTGTGCCTGGATCTCGGAATCGAACCGCTCGCAGCCATGTACTTCGCCGACGTGCCGCCGACGACTGCAAGCCACTCCAAGGCACAGGCCGGGCTCGCGATCCTCGCAGTCCGCCGCGGAAATTCGCGGCAGGCACTGGTGCACTTTGTGGCCGCCCGCACCACGATTCGCCTTGATCCCTCGCTTGCGGAACTCGAGCGCGATGCTCGCTATGAAGTCGTATTGCACGAGTTTGTGACCGCACGCGACCTGCGGGATGCAAATGCTGCCGGCCGCGCCTATTCAGTGCTCGACGAGCTGCGGCCCAGCCATCCTTCGACATTGCAGGCGCGTGCCGACCTTGCGAACCTGCGTGGCGACCAGCCGGCACGCGAGCGGGCATTGCGTGAACTGCTTGCGGTCGACCCGAAGGCGCCTGGTGCAGCGGACCAGCTTGTCGACACGCTGCTTTGGTTGAATCGTCCGTACGATGCCTACGTCGTCGCGCGCGACATGGCGCCTGCGCGGCTGGCTGGCGAGGCCAGGCTTCAGGCAATCGAGCGGGACTGGGTCACCCACTTCGAGGCGGCACTCGATTCGAGCTGGCGGAATGGCCAGACCGACCACGACAAGCGCGACCTGCCGCGCGTGCAGGTCGCATGGGCTGCGAGCCATCAACGCTGGGGTCGCGTGAGAGTCCTTGGCGAAGCGGCGTACCCGGAGTCGGACCGGGTGCCCACCGGGGAACCGTTCGGTTCATCGGTCGCGCTGCCGACAACATCCGATTCGCAGTCTGACAAGGGAATCGGGGCGCTCGCACAATGGGCGCCGCTAAACGGCATCGTAATGGAGTTTGGAACGACGCCGACATCATTCAACGCCAGTAACCTGATCGGCGCCCTGCGATTCCGGAATGAAACGCTCGAAGGCGTATGGAATTTCGGTATCGACCGGACTGCAGTCGAGGACTCACTCCTGTCCTACGCTGGCACGATTGACCCACTGAGCGGGCAGACATGGGGCGGTGTCGTGCGCAACCGCGCCTATGTCGGTGGCCGGTTCGGGGACGATTCCTTTCACCTGTATGGACTGATTTCAGGCGCCGCACTCGATGGCCACCGCGTCGACAGCAATACGCAGTGGCGTGCCGACGCAGGATTCCTCCAGCGGGCGGCTTCCGGCGAGGGCTGGATAGCCCGCGTCGGAGGAGTGCTTGGAGCCAGCACTTTCGCGGCCAATCGCTCGCACTTCACGCTCGGCCACGGCGGCTACTTCAGCCCCGACAAGTTCCTGCTCGTCGGACCGGCGTTCGAGTTGCGCGGACGCCGCGACGAGCGGAGTTTCAGCATTGAGGGTGCCGTCACCTGGCAGGAGGTTCGCGAGTCAGCCAGCGACTACTTCCCTACCGATGCGGCGCTGCAGGCGGCCAGCGGTGGCCTGCGGTATCCGGGCGACTCGCGCGATGGCGTCGGTATTCGGCTCGCTGCATCGGTAGAGTGGCGCGTCACGGAACGTGCGGTTGCGGGCGTGAGGCTCGAGGGCGTACGAGGCGAGGATGCCGACGAAGTCAGGCTGCAGGTTTACACGCGGCGCTGGAACACCGCGATCTCGGAGCCGGTACAGCAGCCGCCGGTGTCGTTGCGCCCGGGCGGGTTCTACGTCCTGAACTGAATCCTGCTCAAGAGCGTGTCTTGCGGCTCGTGGCCAGTCCCTCGAGGTACTGCGCAAACCGCTCGCCCAGTTCGGGATGCCGCAGTCCATATTCGACCGTCGCCTCGAGATAGCCAAGCTTGCTTCCGCAGTCGTAGCGCTTGCCCTTGAACCGGTAGGCATAAACCGGCTCATCGCCGAGGAGCGCGGCGATTCCGTCTGTCAGCTGGATCTCCCCACCCGCGCCGCGTCCGACGTTCTTCAGGCGCTCGAAAATCGAACCGCTCAGCAGGTAACGCCCGACTACTGCGAGATCCGATGGCGCATCGGCCGGCTTTGGCTTCTCGACGATGCGGCGGATGCGCGACATTTCGCCCGCCGAATCCTCCGTCGCGACGATTCCATAGCTGCCCGTCTGGCTGTGAGGCACCTGTTGCACGCCGATCACGCTGCCGCCTGTCTTGAGGTAGCGATCGCGCATCTGCGCGAGAACGGGTTCGTCCGCATCGATCAGGTCGTCGGCGAGGTGCACGTAAAAGGGCTCATTGCCGACGACCGCGTGCGCGCAGAGCACCGCGTGGCCAAGGCCGAGCGGGGCCGGCTGGCGAATGTAAATGCAGGTCGCGTCGGACGGCAGGATGCCCCGCAGCAGCTCGACCAGCTCTTTCTTCCCCTGCTCTGCGAGCGCCGCCTCGAGTTCGGGATCACTGTCGAAATGATCCTCGATCGCGCGCTTGGAACTGCCCGTGATAAAGACGAGGAGACGGGCACCCGCGGCGAGCGCCTCTTCCGCCGCATACTGGATCAGCGGCTTGTCGACGATCGGCAGCATCTCCTTTGGGCTCGCCTTGGTGGCAGGCAGGAAGCGCGTGCCGCGCCCGGCCACGGGAAATACCGCGAATCGGATCGGTGCGGGTCGGCTCACGTGGGGTCCTTCGGTTCCGGAATCATGACGAGACAATGATACCGGAGCCGTCGCGAGCCGACCCGCGCCTTATGTCAGCACACCTCAGCCCGGGGACTTCGCGCCCTCGAACTTCAGGTTCGCCTTGTTCTGATCGATGAGCTTCTTGCCGAGCCCCTTGACCTTGGCGAGATCATCGGCGGTCTTGAACGGCCCGTTTTTCTCGCGGTAGCTGACGATCGCTTCCGCCTTCGCCATTCCGACGCCCTGCAGTTCGCGGGCCAGCGTCTTGGCGTCCGCAGAATTGACGTCGACGGGCCCGGCGATGGCGATCGGCGCGAGCAGCGACGCGGCCACGAAGGCTGCACTCAGTCCCTTGATCAGCATGACTTCACTCCCTTGTTCTCGCGCGCGGCGACCATCGCCGCGCCCGGGAGTGACATTAGACGCAGAGCCTGCGCTCCGCCTTTCGGCTATTGCACGCGTTCGCCAGGAAATGAATCGAAGGGGTTATTCAGCCTCGACTCATTTCCTGGCGCTGCCTTCGAGTCCTGCCACCAGGTCGAATCGAAGCAGCGGCCGCTGGCTGTCCCAGGTCTTGCACCCGGGGCACTGCCAGAAATGGTCGATGCTGGAAAAACCGCAATTTGCGCAGCGATAGCGCGGCGTTCGCGACAGCGAGGCGGCGCAGCACCGCCGCAATGTCGGCGACGGCACGCGAGTCGAGCGCGGCTGGGTCGCGCCTATCGCCTGGACGAGTCCTCCGATGGCGTCGTCCTGGGCCAGGCAGGCGCGCACGCGCTCCTCAAGGGGAGCGAAGTCGAGGGCGTCCGCCATGATCGAGGCGATGGCAATCTCGTTGACGGCGTCAGCGCGGCCGGCAACGACGCGGGCGACGGCAGCCTCCCCTTCGCCTCCCACTGCGCGCGCGAGGCGCACGAGCCGCGGCACCACCTCGATCGCAAGCGCCGCATCGTGCGCGAGGACCGCGCCGAGCAGCCGCTCTGCGAGCGGGTAGTCGCTTTGCTCGATTGCGATGTCCGCACGCACGAGGGCGCCACGCGGAAAGCGCCGGACCTCCGAGCGCGCGGCACGGAGGTGTGAACGAGCTTCGTCGAGCTCACCTCGCTCCCGCGCGGCCTCGGCCAGCTCGCAGTAGTAATGCGCGATCGCACTCTCCTGCGGAGCGCGGCCGGCCTTCTCCAGCTCGCGAAACACCTCAATCGCGCGCATCCATTCCTGCTCCTGCTCATAGATGCGCATCAGCTTTCGCATGGCAGCCATGCGGTGCGCTCCCGAGGCCGCGAGCGGTTGCAGGATCTTTTCAGCGCGATCGAGCAGCCCGGCCTTGAGGTAGTCCTGGGCGAGTGCAAAGCCCGCCTGTTCGCGCTGGTTCGGCTCGAGCGACTCGCGCGTGGCAATGTTCTGGTGGATCTTGATCGCCCGGTCGACTTCGCCGCGCCGGCGATAGAGGCTGCCGAGCGCGAAATGCGTCTCGACGGTGTCGTCATCGAGCTCGGCCGCACGCAGGAACGCCTCCAGCGCACGGTCGGGCTGCTCGTTGACCAGGAAATTCACGCCTGCGAGGTAGTTGCCGCGCAACCGCTCCTCGCCGATGGCGCTTGGCCGCGGCTTGCGCGAAGCATAGAAGCCGATCGCCCCGCCAAGGAACAGGACTCCGAGGAGGATCCAGATCGATTCCGGATTCATCGTTCAGCCGCCGCGCCGGCGGGCGGCGCCCGGCGGCCTAGTTCCGGATGGGGTGGGACTGTCCCGCATTGACACGCTCGCGCAGATCCTTGCCCGGCTTGAAATGCGGAACGTACTTGCCCGCGAGCGCGACCGCCTCGCCGGTTTTCGGGTTGCGCCCCTGGCGCGGCGGACGGAAGTGCAGCGAGAAGCTGCCGAAGCCGCGGATCTCGATGCGTTCGCCGCCAGCGAGCGCATCGCTCATGATTTCGAGCATCTGCTTGACGGCCAGTTCGATGTCCTTGGCCGGCAGGTGCTTCTGCTTTGCGGAGATGATCTCTATCAATTCTGATTTTGTCATAGCTCCCCGTCCTCAACTGCAGAGCGCCGCCGTCATCCCCGGCGGCGCCCCGGACCGGCTCACTGACCGGAGATCTGCTCCTTCAGCAGGTCGCCGAGCGAGGTCCCAGTCGCCGAATCGCTGCCGCGATACTGCTGCACCGCTTCGGCCTCTTCCTCGGCCTCGATCGCCTTGACCGACAGCACGATGGCGCGGCTCTTGCGGTCGACGCCCACGAAACGCGCCTCGACCTCGTCGCCGACCTTCAGCACCGTACGGGCATCCTCGACGCGCTCACGCGCGAGTTCTGATGCCCTGAGACTCCCCTCGATTCCGTCGCCCAGGTCGATGATCGCGCCGCGCGCGTCAACGTCCTTGACCGTGCCCTTGACGATGCTGCCCTTCGGATGGTCCGCGAGGTACGCCGAGATCGGATCCTTGGCGAGCTGCTTGATGCCGAGCGATATACGCTCGCGCTCCGGATCGATTGACAGCACCATCGCCTCGACGGTCTGGCCCTTCTGGTAGTCGCGCACGGCTTCTTCGCCCGGGCGGTCCCATGAAATATCGGACAGGTGCACGAGCCCGTCGATTCCGCCGGACAGGCCGATGAAGATGCCGAAGTCCGTGATGGACTTGATCTGGCCGGAAACCTTGTCGCCGCGGTTGAAGCTTTCCGAGAATTCGCGCCACGGGTTCGGCTTGCACTGCTTGAGGCCAAGCGAAATGCGGCGGCGCTCCTCGTCGATGTCGAGGACCATGACCTCGACCTCTTCACCGACGTGCACGACCTTGGCGGGGTTCACGTTCTTGTTGGTCCAGTCCATTTCGGAGACGTGGACCAGGCCCTCGACGCCCTCTTCTATTTCCACGAAGCAGCCGTAGTCGGCGATGTTCGTGACCTTGCCGAAGAGACGCGTGTTCGGCGGATAGCGGCGCGCGATGTTCTGCCACGGGTCGGCGCCGAGCTGCTTGATGCCGAGCGACACGCGCTGGCGCTCGCGATCGAACTTGAGGATTCGCACGTCGATTTCGTCGCCGACCTTGACGATCTCGGACGGATGCTTGACGCGCTTCCACGCCATGTCGGTGATGTGGAGCAGGCCGTCGATTCCGCCGAGGTCGACGAACGCGCCATAGTCGGTCAGGTTCTTGACCGCGCCCTTGACGACGTCGCCTTCCTTGAGGTTATCGAGCAGCTGCGAACGCTCCGCGCTGTATTCCTGTTCGACGACTGCGCGTCGCGATACGACCACGTTGTTGCGGCGCTGGTCGAGCTTGATGACCTTGAATTCGAGCTCCTTGCCCTCGAGGTAGCTCGGATCGCGCACCGGGCGCACGTCGACGAGCGAGCCGGGCAGGAAGGCGCGCACGTTATCGAGCTCTACGGTAAAGCCGCCCTTGACGCGGCCGTTGATAACGCCCTTGACGATCTCGCCCTTGGTGAAGGCCTCTTCGAGGCGGGTCCAGGTACGGGCGCGCTTGGCCTTCTCGCGCGACAGTCGCGTTTCGCCGGAGCCGTCCTCGACGGCATCGAGCGCGACCTCGATCTCCTGGCCGATGGTGACGTCGATTTCACCACTCTCATTGCGGAACTGGTCAATCGGGATCACCGCTTCGGACTTCAGTCCGACGCTGACGATGACGACATCCTCATTCACGTCGACAACGGTACCCATCAGGATCTGGCCGGGCCGGATCTGCTGGTTCGCGAGACTCTGTTCAAAAAGTTGTTGGAAAGATTCGGTCATTGGGTCTTCCGGGCCGCGGGGCCCACTTGGGTTTACCTGCCGTACGGCATCCTGCCGATCCGGGTCCTGCTCACCGCGGCGAGGCTCCCTGCCCGCCGTCCTTGCCGGCCTTTGCCGGCCGTTCAACTCCCGCGCACCGCCTCCGGAAACCGATCGCGCGCGAGTTCAATGACCCGCCCGACGACCTCCTCGATGGTCAACGCAGTCGAATCCACGACGACCGCCTCCGGAACTGCGACCAGCGGGGCCACGGCTCGCGTGGAATCCCGCCTGTCCCGCTCGGCTATCTCCGCGGAAAGGGCGGCAAGGCTACCACTCAACCCCTTTTCTTTCAACTGCTTATAGCGTCTCCGGGCCCTTTCCTCGGGGCTCGCGGTCAGGAAGATCTTGAGCCCTGCATCGCGGAAAACGATCGATCCCATGTCGCGCCCGTCAGCCACGAGGCCAGGCGTCCGCGCGAAGGCCCGTTGGCGGCCCAGCAAGGCCGTTCGCACGGGTTGCCACGCGGCGACCCGAGAGGCGGCCTCCCCCGTTTCTTCAGCGCGCAATTCCCGTGTTACGTCCTTGCTGCCCAATAGCACGTGTTCTTCGCCGTCAGCGTCCATGCCGAATCGCACATCGAGCGCAGCGGCGAGCTCCGCATGACCGGCGACGTCGCCGGCCGCAAGGCCCGCGCGCATGCCGCTGAGCGCCACAAGGCGGTACAGGGCGCCGCTGTCGAGGAGATGCCAGCCGAAGTGCTTCGCCACGCGGCGGGCGATCGTGCCTTTGCCTGAGCCACTTGGGCCGTCGATCGCAATGACCGGAACCTGGCTCATCCCTTCTCCGCAATGGTGAGGCCGGCGGCCCGGGCGGATTCCGAAAATCCGGGAAACGAGGTGGCGACATTCTGCACGCCGCGAATGGCAATCGGGGACCTCGCTCGGCTGCCGAGTACAGCGAACGACATCGCGACCCGGTGATCGCCGCGGCTGTCGACGCTGCCGCCCGCGACGGCCCCTCCGCGAACAAGCAGGCCGTCGGGTAGCCGCTCCGTTGAAACGCCGACCGCTGCAAGTCCCTCGGCCATGGCAGCAAGTCGATCGCTTTCCTTCACCCGAAGCTCGGCGGCTCCGGTCACGACCGTCTCTCCTTTCGCCACCGCCGCCGCTGCGAACAGTACCGGCAGCTCGTCCATCGAAATTGGTACCAGCTTGTCGGGAACTGCAATGCCGTGAAGTTCGCTCGGGCGGACCTCGATGTCAGCGCGCGGCTCGCTGTTTGCCAATGGCAACGGGTGCACGCGGATGTCGGCACCCATCAGGCGCAGGATGTCCATCAGTGCCGTACGCGTAGGGTTGACGCCGACATCGCGAATGACGAGCGGGCCTGCACCCGCAATGAGGCCGGCCACAATGAAAAAAGCGGCTGACGAGAAATCGCCCGGCACGTCGATGTCGGTTGCCTTGAGTGTCGCGGGACCGTCCAGCGTGATCTCGCTCCCTGTGCGTGCGATGGCGACTCCAAACGCCTTCAACATCCGCTCGGTGTGATCGCGCGACATTGCCGGTTCTCTCACACTGGTCCTGCCCTTTGCTGCAAGTCCAGCGAGCAACAAGGCCGACTTGACTTGTGCGCTCGCAGTCTCGAGCCGATGCTCGCAACCGATCAGCGAGCGCCGGCCTGCGATCGCCACGGGCGGTTTGCCACCGTTCGTGCGAATGTCGGCCCCCATACGTCGCAAGGGAGCGGCGACTCGTTCCATCGGGCGTTGCATCAGCGATTCATCCCCAATCAGGATCGAGTCAAATGGCTGCCCGGACAGCAGCCCCGCCAGCAGCCGCATCGACGTCCCGGAATTGCCGAGGTCTAGCGGTTTCGCAGGCGCACCCAGTTCGCGAGGGCCAACGCCGTGGATCCGGAGCTCGCCGGTCGCCGGTCTCTCGATGCGCACTCCCATCGATGCGAGCGCGGCGATCGTTGCAAGGCAATCCTCGCCCTCGAGAAATCCACGGACTTCCGTCACGCCTTCGGCGATCGCGCCGAGCATCGCCGCCCGGTGCGAGATCGACTTGTCGCCCGGGCACCCTGACTTCACCGGCGACCTGGCGACCAGGACTCGTAACGAAACTTTGGTCCGGAGCGCTCATCTTGCCGAGGCCAGCGCCGTGGCCATTGCCGCAAGCAGGCGCTCATTCTGGCTGTCTGTCCCTGTCGTAATGCGCAGGTGATTCAGCAGGCCATAATTGGCGAGCGGCCGAACGATGACGCCCTGGCGCAGCAGCGCCGCATCAACGGGCGCCGCCGGTCGTCCGAAGTCAGCGAGAACGAAATTGCCTGCGGAGGCCGGAACGTTGATGCCCATGGTCGACATCCCGGCACGCAGCTGATCGATGCCTGAGCGATTGAGTGCGAGAGTCGCCTCGAGATGCTCGTGATCGTCGAGGGCCGCCGTTGCGGCTGCGAGCGCCGGCACAGACACGTTGAAGGGCTGCCGGATGCGATTGAGCAAGTCACCGATGTCGGGGTGAGAAAGCGAATAGCCGATCCGAAGGCCTGCGAGACCATAAGCCTTCGAGAAAGTGCGCGTGACAACCAGGTTGGGATGGCGGGCGAGCCATTGCGTGCCGTCCGGAACGCCAAGTGGCGCCGAGTATTCGTGATAGGCCTCGTCGAGGACCACGATGACGTCCGGAGGAATCGCGCGCAGCAATGCGTCGAGTTCGGAATCGTCAAGCCAGGTGCCCGTCGGGTTGTTCGGATTCGCAAGGAACACCATGTGGGTCCGCGCATCGACAGCCGCGGCAAGCGCTGCCGGGTCATGCCCGAGAGGCTGCTCATGATCGGCAGGATGCGCCGGAGCAACGCGCGCAATGGCGCCGGACGCCTGCACCGCATTCGGATAGACGGCGAATGCGTACTGCGAGTAGACAGCCTCCGTTCCCGGCGTCAGGAATGCCTCGGCCAGCAACACGAGGATGTCGTTCGAGCCGTTTCCGAGCGTGACCTGTCCGAGTTCGAGGCCGTGCCGGCTTGCAATGCGCGAGCGAAGGGCGTGGCCACTGCCGTCGGGATACATGCCCACTCGTCCGAGCGCGCTTACAAGCGCTGCGCGTGCCGAGGCGCCCGGGCCCAGCGGATTCTCGTTGGATGCGAGCTTGATGCTGCCGGTGATGCCGAGCTCGCGTTCGAGCGTCTCCGGTGGCTTGCCTGGGACGTACGGTGCGAGCCGGCGCACACCCGGTGCCGCGCGCGATTCGAAGCGATTGACCGGACTCACGCTACACCGCCCGCGCGCTCAGGACGCCATGGATCGAGCCGATTTTCTCCACGAGCCCTGCCGGAACCTTGCCGTCGATGTCGATCAACGTGTAGGCGACTTCACCCTTCGACTTGTTGAGCAGGTCGGCAATGTTGAGGCCTGCCTCTGCGAGCCGCGTCGAGATCTGTCCGACCATGTTGGGGACGTTGCTGTTCGCGATTGCGATCCGTGAGCATTCCGGCATGCGCGGCAACGCAGCTTCGGGAAAATTCACCGAATGCCGGATGTTGCCGTGCTCGAGGAAATCCCTGAGCGTGTCCGCGACCATCATCGCGCAGTTCTCCTCAGCCTCGCTGGTCGAGGCGCCGAGGTGCGGCAAGCGCAACAACGCCGGGTACGTTACGGGTCGTGTCCGAGGGAAAATCGCAGACATAGGCGCCGAGCTTGGCAGAGCGAAGTGCCGCCACGATCGCCACCTCGTCGACGATTGCAGCACGCGCGAAGTTCAGCACCGTGCCTCCTGTCAGGCATGAGTGCGATGCGCTCGCCATTCACGAGGCCGCGTGTCTGGTCGGTGAGGGGGACGTGGACTGTGATTGCGTGGGAACGCGAGAAGATGTCCTCGAGGCTCAGCGCCTGTTCGACGCCGGAAGACAGTTGCCAGGCGCGCTGCACGGTTATCTGGGGGTCATAGCCCAGAACGTGCATGCCGAGCAGGTGCGCCGCATTCGCGACTTCGACTCCAATCGCACCAAGGCCAATGACGCCAAGGGTGCGCCCCGGAAGTTCGTGCCCGACGAAGCGCTTCTTGCCCTGCTCGACCGCGGATTCCAGTTCATCGCCCGAAACCGCCAGCGATCGCACGAAGTCGAGGGCGGGGCCGATGTGCCGGGCCCCGAGAAAGAGCCCGGCAAGGACGAGTTCCTTGACCGCATTCGCGTTCGCACCCGGTGCGGTGAACACGGGCACGCCACGCTGCGACAGGAGTGAAACCGGAATGTTGTTCGTGCCGGCGCCCGCGCGCCCTACCGCAAGCACGCTCGCGGGAATGTCGATGGCATGCATGTCGGCCGACCGGACGAGGATCGCGTCGGGGCGGCCGATCTCGGTCGCAAGCTCATAGCGATCCTTCGGCAGTCGTTCGAGGCCTTTCGGCGAGATGCTGTTGAGCATCCTGACCCTGAACCGCATCAGCCGTACCGCCGCTCGAATTCACGCATGAATTCGATGAGTGCCGTGACGCCTTCGATGGGCATCGCGTTGTAGATGCTCGCGCGCATTCCGCCGACGGCACGATGGCCTGCGAGATTCGCAAGGCCGGCGGCATCCGCTTCGGCCAGGAAGGTCTTCTCGAGCTCGGGCTTTGCCAGGCGAAATGGCACGTTCATCCAGGACCGGCAATGGCGAGCGACGGGATTGGAGTAGAAAGTCGAGGCGTCGATTGCGCCATACAGCGCGTCTGCTTTCGCCTGGTTACGCATCGCCATCGACCCAAGTCCACCTTCGCGCTTCAACCACTGGAACACCAGGCCCGCAAAGTACCAGCCGAATGTCGGCGGCGTATTGAGCATCGAACCCGCTTCTGCGACCGCCTGGTAATCGAACACCATTGGCGTTCCATCTCGAGCATGGCCCAGGAGCTCATCGCGAACGATGACGACCGTGATTCCAGCAGGCCCGATGTTCTTCTGGGCGCCGGCATAGATGAGACCGAAGCGGCTGACGTCGAGTGGCCGCGACAAGATCGTGGATGACATGTCCGCGACGAGAGGAACCGAGCCGGTTTCGGGGATGTACGGAAACTCGACTCCACCAATGGTTTCGTTCGGCGTGTAATGCAGGTAAGCCGCCTTCGGAGAGATCCTCAGCGAGGCTGGCTCGGGAACCGTCGTATAGCTCGCTGCGGCTTCGTCCGCCGCGATGCCAACCGACACGAAGCGTCGAGCCTCCTTGATTGCGCGCTCGGACCAGTGGCCCGTGTTCACGTAGTCCGCCACCGCGCCCGGCGCCGCGAGGTTCATCGGAACGGCAGAGAATTGCGCGGTTGCGCCTCCCTGCATGAATAGCACGCGATAGTTCGAAGGAATGGCGAGAAGCTCGCGCAGGTCTGCCTCGGCCCGCTCTGCGACTGCCATGAAGTCGCGGCTGCGATGGCTCACTTCCATCACCGACGCGCCGCCTTGCCAGTCGAGCAACTCGTCGCGCGCCTGTTCCAGCACGGGCAGCGGCAAGGCCGCGGGGCCCGCGGAGAAGTTAAAGACGCGCACGCACCATCCGCCCGGCCTCAGCCGGTTCCTTCGCCGCCTTGAGAGTCATCCCCCGCGATGCGCTCGAGGCCGACGAGTTTCTCGCCTTCCTCCAGGCGCATGATGCGCACGCCCTGCGTGTTGCGGCCGAGAACCGGGATGTCGCTGACCGGCACGCGCACGAGTGTCCCGCTCGAATTGATGAGCATTACCTCGTCGTCGCTGCGAACCTGGTGTGCGCCCACCAGCGAACCATTTCGATCGCTCGTCTGGAGCGCGATGACGCCCTGCCCGGCGCGGCCGTGCCGAGGGAAATCGTCCATTTCCGTCAGTTTCCCGTAGCCACGCTCGGAAACCGTGAGGATCGGACCCTCACCGAGCACGATCAGCGAAGTCACCCGCTGCCCATCCGAAAGCTTGATTCCGCGCACGCCCGCTGCCTCGCGTCCCATCGCACGGACCTGGTCCTCTGCAAACCGGATCGCCTTCCCATCCGTCGTCGTGAGCAGGATTTCCCGTTGCCCATCCGTCAGCGCGACGCCCACGAGGCAGTCGGACTGGTCGAGCGATACCGCGATAATGCCGTTCGCGCGAGGCCGCGAAAATGCCGAGAGCGGCGTCTTCTTGACCGTGCCCAGGGCCGTCGCCATGAACACGAAATGCGACTCGTCGAACTCCCGGATGGCAAGCACTGCCGTGATGCGCTCACCCTCGGCCAGCTGCAGCAAGTTCACGATTGGCTTGCCGCGCGAGCCGCGGCTGGCGAGCGGCAGCTGGTAGACCTTGAGCCAGTAGCACTGGCCGCCGTCCGAGAAGCACAGGAGCGTGTCGTGGCTGTGCGCGATGAACAGCTTGTCGACGAAATCCTCGTCCTTGACCGTCGTCGCCATCTTGCCCTTGCCGCCTCGGCGCTGCGCCTCGTAATCCGTCACCGGCTGCGTCTTCGCATAGCCCGCATGCGAAAGCGTCACGACGAGGTCCTGGCGTTCGATCAGGTCCTCGATCGTGACGTCCGACTGATCCGCCACGATCTGCGTGCGACGCGCATCGCCGTACGCCTCTTTCATCGCAGCAAGCTCTTCCCGAATCACGGCGAGCAGGCGATCCGGCCGCGCGAGGATCTCGCCGAGATCGCGGATCAGTTCAAGGAGCTCGTTGAATTCCGTGACGATCTTGTCCTGCTCGAGCCCCGTCAGGCGGTGCAGGCGCAAGTCGAGAATGGCCTGAGCCTGGGCCTCGGAGAGTCGATAGGCCTCACCATGCAAGCCGAGTTCGTCCGCGATGCCGTCCGGCCGGGTCAGCACGTTGCCGGCACGCGCGAGCATCTGTGGGACGGCGCCGGGCCCCCACGTGCGCGATTGCAGCGCCGTGCGCGCTTCCGGTGGCGAGGGTGACGCCTTGATCAGCGCGATCACTTCGTCGATGTTCGCGAGCGCGACCGCAAGTCCCTCCAGGAGGTGCGCCCGGTCGCGCGCCTTGCCGAGATCGTGGATCGTCCGTCGCGTCACGACCTCGCGGCGGTGGCGCAGGAACGCATCGAGCATTTCCTTCAGCGAAAGGAGCTTTGGTTGCCCATCGAGGAGCGCAACCATGTTGACGCCAAACACGGCTTCCATCGGCGTCAGCTTGAACAGCTGGTTGAGGACGAGCTCGCTGTTCTCGCCGCGCTTCAACTCGATGACGACGCGCAGGCCGTCCTTGTCGGACTCGTCCCGCAGCTCGGAGATGCCCTCGATTTCCTTGGCGCGCACGAGGTCTGCGATGCGCTCGAGCAGGCGCGCCTTGTTGACCTGGTAGGGCAGCTCGGTCACGACGATGGCTTCGCGGCCCCGTTCGTCGATCTCCTCGATCGCGGTGCGCGCGCGCACCGACAGGCGGCCGCGCCCCGTCTTGTAGGCGGCAACGATTTCCGCAGCGCCATTGATGATGCCGGCAGTCGGGAAATCGGGGCCCGGCACGAGGCGCATCAGCTCGGCGAGGCCTAGGTCGGGGTCGTCGACCAGCGCAATGCAGGCGTCGATGATCTCGTTGAGGTTGTGGGGCGGGATGTTGGTCGCCATGCCGACGGCAATGCCAGACGAGCCATTGACCAGCAAATTCGGGATGCGCGCAGGCAGCACCGCCGGCTCCTGCTCGCTGTTGTCGTAGTTGGGCGTGAAATCGACGGTTGCCTTGTCGATGTCCGCCAGGAGCTCGTGCGCGATGCGCGACATTCGCACTTCGGTGTAGCGCATGGCCGCAGCCGCATCGCCGTCCACTGAACCGAAGTTGCCCTGCCCGTCCACGAGCAGGTAGCGCATCGAGAACGACTGCGCCATCCGTACGATCGTGTCGTATACGGCCGCGTCGCCGTGCGGGTGGTACTTGCCGATCACGTCGCCTACGACGCGCGCTGACTTCTTGTATGCCTTGTTCCAGTCATTGCCCAGCTCGCGCATCGCGAAAAGGACGCGCCGATGGACGGGCTTCAGCCCATCTCGGACATCGGGTAGCGCGCGACCCACGATCACGCTCATTGCGTAATCGAGGTAGGACTTGCGCATTTCGTCTTCGAGGTTGACGTGCAGGACTTCGCGCGCGATCTCGCTCATGCGGATTTCGTCGTCTTTTTACGGCCCAAGGAAGCCGTGAATTTTACCACACCGCGTATACTTGCCGGATGCAAAACAGCCTGAATGTCGACCCGGCCGAGATCGCCAAGTTTGACTCGGCGGCGCCGCGATGGTGGGACCCAGACGGCGAGTTCAGACCCCTGCATGACCTCAATCCCGCGCGGCTCGATTACATCGAAGCGCGCGCCGGGCTTGCAGGACTTTGCGTGCTCGACGTCGGTTGCGGGGGCGGGCTCCTGGCCGAGGGCATGGCGCGGCGAGGTGCCCGGGTGACCGGTATTGACCTTGCGCCGGAAGCCATCCAGGTCGCACGCCTGCATGCTCTCGAGACCGGAACGGCGGTTGATTACCGCCACGTCGCGGTCGAGGCCCTGGCTGATTCGGACCCTGCCGGCTACGACCTGGTTACCTGCCTTGAAATGCTCGAACACGTGCCCGACCCGGCCGCAATCGTCGCTTCGCTTTCCCGCCTGGTACGGCCCGGCGGCCACGTGATCTGTTCCACGATCAATCGCAATGCCAAGGCATTTGCGCTCGCTATCGTCGGCGCCGAGTACGTACTGCGTCTCCTGCCAATGGGCACGCACCAGTACGCTCGCCTGATCCGTCCCTCGGAACTCTCGCGCTGGGCCCGTACCGGCCGGTCTCGAGCTCGCGGATCTCGCCGGCCTCGAATACGACCCGGCCGGCCGGAAGGCACGCATCGGCGCCGACGTTTCGGTCAACTACCTGGCGCACTACCGGCGACGCATGACGCCCGTTCCCGCATGAATGGCCGCCGCGAATTGCGCGGTGTGCTGTTCGACCTCGACGGAACCTTGCTCGACACGGCCCGGGACATGGCCGAAGCGCTCAACCGCGTGCGCATCGCTGAAGGACTCGAATCGCTGCCGTTCGACAAGGTCCGTCCTCTGGTGTCACACGGCGCCCCGCGGCTGATCCGTTTTGCATTCGGCGAGTCTGACGCAGATCGATACGAGGCCTTGCGTACCCGGTTCCTCGAGTTCTATCGCGCTGCCATCGCGGTCCACACGCGCCTTTTCGTCGGCTTCGACCGCGTGCTTGCCGCAATCGAGCAGGCGGGCTTGCGTTGGGGAGTCGTGACGAACAAGCCGGGCTGGCTGACAGCGCCTCTGCTCGCCGAGCTCGGGCTCGACACGCGCTGTGCGTGCGTCGTCAGCGGCGACACGCTTGCAGAGCGCAAGCCGCACCCCCTGCCATTGCTGCACGCGGCGGCACTGCTTGGGCTCGAACCCCGCGAATGCGTGTACATGGGTGATGCGGAACGCGACGTGCAGGCGGCACGTAACGCGGGCATGATTCCCCTGGTGGCCGGCTTCGGCTACCTCGGTGTCGGAGAAGATCCCGCCGCCTGGTCGCCCGAGGCGGTATTTGCGAAACCTGAAGACCTGATCGAATGGCTGGGGCTCACTAAATGACGTTCAACCTGAGCACCTTGATCGTCATCCTGCTGGCGATCGCCATCGCGCTCGCCGCCGGCTGGTGGATGGGAAGGCGCCGCGCAGCCGCCCTTGAGGCAGAACGAACCGTGACGCTCGATCGAGCCATGGAACAACTCGATCGGCGCTTTGACGACCTCGCCGGCCGGCAGCTGCGCGAGAACATCGAAAACTTCCTGCGCCTTGCACGTGAAAACCTGGGTGGCCACCAGCAAATCGCCCAGTCGTCGTTGAAAGAGCGCGAGCAGGCAATCGAGGCGCTCGTCAAGCCGATCCAGGAGTCGCTCACGCGCACTTCGGATGCCCTTCGTGAAATCGAGACTGAAAGACAGCGCGACTTCGGCAGCCTTCGCCAGCACCTCACCGATATGCGCGAAACACAGACAGCGCTTCAGCGCGAGACGCGAAATCTCGTCCAGGCGCTCAGCAAGCCGCAGGTGCGGGGGCAGTGGGGCGAGATCGCACTTCGGCGCCTCGTGGAGCTCGCAGGCATGACGGCGCACTGCGACTTCGAGGAACAAGTCCACGTGGCGGGAGAGGATGGCGCGCTGCGGCCTGACATGGTGGTGCACCTGCCGGAGGGGCGCGATGTCGTCGTGGACGTGAAGACGCCGCTGGATGCCTACCTGGCCGCGGTCGAGGCGCCCACCGATGAAGCGCGCGCCGTTGCACTTCGCAGGCACGCGCAGCATGTGGCCGATCGCGTGCGGATGCTCTCCTCGAAGAACTACGCGGCCCAGTTCGCACAGGCGCCGCAGTTCGTGGTCTTGTTCCTGCCCGGGGACCAGTTCCTCTCCGCGGCGCTCGACCAGCAGCCAGACCTGCTCGATCGCGCAATGAGCAACAACATCATCCTGACAACCCCGTCGACCCTGCTCGCGCTCCTGAAAGCCGTGCACAGCGGCTGGCAGAACATGCGCCTCGCGGAAAATGCCGAGCGCATCCGCAGCCTCGCAGAGGACCTCTACGCCCGGCTCGCCACCTTCCGCAACCACATGGGGAAGATCGGCGGCTCGCTCGAGTCTAGCCTGCGCGCATTCAATGCGGCCGTGGGATCGCTCGAGCGCAGCGTGCTGCCGGGTGCCCGCAAGTTCGTGGAGCTTGGCGTTCGCGGCGACAAGCCAATTGAAGAACTGGCCGAGATCGAAGTCAGCGTTCGCATCGTCGAGGGCACGACGCCCCAGCTTACCTCGCCCGAAGAGCATTGACCGGCGACCGACGAGCCCTGATCGTGACGAAGAATTCCGAGGCGCGCGCCTACGCACCGGCAATCGGGTCCCATGCCGGGCGCGTGATCGTCGTGACCGGCGCAGGCGATGGTATCGGCCAGGCCGTCGCAATCGCCCTCGCCCGCCAGGGAGCGACCGTCGCCCTCCTCGGTCGCACGCAACGCAAGCTCACGCGCACCTATGACCGCATCGTCGAGGCCGGCGGTCCAAAGCCCGCGCTATTGCCCTTCAATCTCGAGACGGCAGCGGCCCCGGAATACGATGCGCTCGTCGAGGCGCTTGACCGCGAATTCGGCCGGCTCGACGGCCTCGCGCACATTGCCGGAGTGCTCGGCGACCTGAGCCCGATTGATCAATACGACGTGCCCACCTGGTGCAAGGTGCTGCACGTCAACCTGACGGCAGCCTTCATCGTCACGCGAACCCTTCTTCCGTTGTTGCGACACTCTGACGATGCATCGATCGTATTCACGTCGAGCACGATCGCGCGCGGCGGCCGAGCCTACTGGGGCGCCTACGCCGCCTCGAAGTTTGGCGTCGAAGGCCTGATGCAGGTACTCGCGCACGAGATGGCGGACACGACGCACGTCCGGGTCAACAGCCTCAATCCCGGCCCCGTCCGTACTGCAATGCGTCGCCAGGCCTTTCCGGCCGAGGATCCTGGACCACTTCCCGAGCCGGCGGCAATCGTCGCGCCGTATCTTTACCTGCTGGGACCCGCGAGCAAAGGAATCAACGGCGCGGCACTCGATTGCCAGTAGCTGCATAGCCCGCGCTTTCCCGAAGCGCATTCAGTTCAGCGTCCGTGAGCGGCCGACTGCGCCCACGCGCGAGCACGCGATCCATCGCAATGGGGCCGAACCGCGTGCGAAGAATGCGATTGGCTTCGAGACCGCAGCCCTCGAATATCTGCCGCAATTCACGCGGCCGAAGCCCCGTGACTTCCACCTGGAGCCAGCGATTGCTGCCTTCACCGCCGGCGGGCAATACCGTCGTGATTTTTCCTTTTGTGAGGACAGAACCGGCCTGGTCCTGAAGCAGGGCTTCGATGCCCGCCTCGTCGAATCCTCCGCGAACCCGCACGCTGTATGCGCTCGAAATGGCCACGTCGCGCCGCGTCAGCGCAGCGGCGAGCTCCCCATCCGTCACAAAGAGCTCGAGGCCTCCATCACGGGCTGCGAGCGGGCTGATCGGGATCCAGCGGCGTCCGCTCGCCTTTGGCAGTTTTTCCAGGGAGCTGGGTGCAGATCCGCCTGAACCGGCGCGGATGTCTTCCTGCGCGGGACGGTGGTAGACAACGGCCTGATGCAAAGCGTCCGCTCCACGATCAAGGCGTAGCCGCCTTCCATCAAGACGAATATCGTCGCGCTCCCCGACCGGCTGTCCGGGTGATGCGGGCTTGCCATTGACGGTGATTCGTCCGGCGACGATCCACGCCTCAACCTGGCGTCGCGAACCGACGCCCCGGGCGGCGAGGATCTTCTGGATTCGTTCACGCATCGACGTAACGGCCCGCGGCCACGCCGCGCAGGCTCAACTCGCCGCGTCGGCGTCGTTGGCGGCCGTCAGGCCGGCGGCAGCCGCCTGCATCGTGACCGGACCGTCAAACTCCAGCTGGATGCCGACGTCGTCCATGTCGCGAAGTGCCGCAAGTGACGGCAACTCGTCGAGGCTCTTGAGCCCGAAATAGTCGAGAAAATCGCGAGTCGTGCCGAGAAGCTCGGGATGGCCGGGCACTTCACGATGGCCCACCACCCGAATCCATCCGCGCTCCGTCAGCGTCCGGACGATGTTCGGATTCACGGTCACGCCGCGGACGTCCTCGATCTCGCCGCGCGTGATCGGTTGGCGATAGGCGATCAAGGCAAGCGTCTCGAGCAGTGCGCGCGAATATCGCGTGGGCCGTTCCTGCCAGAGCTTCGAGAGCCGCCCCGAAAACTGGCTTCGCACCTGCAGGCGCCAGCCGCTCGCTACCTCGACCAGTTCCATCGGTCGGCCCTCGCAGTCGTTCGCAAGCATCGCGAGCGCCTTGCGGACTTCGGTGGCCTCGGGACGCTCGAACTCGTCGAAAATCTCGCGCAACTGCTCGACGCTGAGCGGTTGTCCGTATGCGAGCAGCGCCGCCTCGATGATGCCCTTCAGTTGTCCAGTGTCCATTGATTGCCTCGTCACGCAGTCGTGATTTGCACGTCTTCAATCGGCAAGGCGTCCGGGTCGGGATCTACGCGCCGCACATGGAGCGGCTGGTATGGCTCCGCCTGCACAATCTCCACGAGTTGCTCGCGCAGGAGCTCGAGGATCGCGGCAAAGGTCACCGTCACGCCCAGCCGCCCTTCCTCGGGCCGGAACAGCCGGATGAATTCGACGAGCCCGACTCCCTCCAGCAGCATGAGTACATCCGACATGCGCTGCCGGACCGAAAGCGTTTCGCGCTGCACATGCAGGCTGGCAAACATCGTGGCCCGCTGAACCACGTCCTTGAACGCGACCAGCATCTCCTGCAGCGCGACTTCCGGCAGCATTCGCACGACCTGCCGGTGCGTCAGCTCGGCGACCGCCGGATGAACGTCGCGATCAATGCGTGGCAGCTGGTCAATGTCTTCGGCCGCGCGCTTGTAGCGCTCGTATTCCTGGAGACGCCGCACCAGCTCGGCGCGTGGGTCTTCCTCTTCCTCTCCGCCATCCGAAAGTCGCGGCAGCAACATCCGGGACTTGATCTCGGCGAGCATGGCGGCCATCAGCAGGTATTCGCCCGCCAACTCGAGGTCCAGCTCCTGCATCAGCTGGATGTACTCCATGTACTGACGCGTGATATCGGCAATCGGAATGTCGAGGATGTTGAGGTTTTGCCGGCGAATCATGTACAGGAGCAGGTCGAGCGGACCTTCGAACGCCTCGAGGAACACCTCGAGCGCCTGCGGCGGGATGTAGAGGTCTCGCGGCATCTCCATGACGGGCTCGCCATCCACCATCGCGAACGGCATCTCGCCCTGCTGCGGCGGCAGTTCGGCCGTCGCGTGCTCGGAATCACCCGCTTCGGGACGGTTGGCGGTCTCGATCACCTGTACTCCAGCTTCACAGCCTCGCGGACCTCAGACATTGTCGCACGCGCGGCATCGCGGGCACGCTCGCAGCCCTCAGCGACAATGCCCCGGACGAGATCCGGGTTCTTCTCGTACTCGCTTGCCCGCTGGCGAATGACCTCGAGTTCCTTCAATACGGATTCAATGACAGGCTTCTTGCAGTCGAGGCAGCCGATGCCGGCCGAGCGGCAACCCGATTGGACCCATTCCTTCGTTTTTTCGTCGGAGTAGATCTTGTGCAGGTCCCAGACAGGGCATTTGTCGGGATCACCGGGGTCGCTGCGGCGCACGCGTGCCGGGTCGGTCTGCATCGCCTTGAGCTTCTTCTGCACGCTCTCCGGATCCTCACGCAACCCGATCGTGTTGCCGTAGGACTTCGACATCTTTCGGCCATCGAGGCCAGGCACTTTCGGGGTCTTGGTCAGTAGCGCGGACGGTTCCGGAAGAATCGCGCGGCCACCGCCCTCCAAATAGCCCAACAGGCGTTCGCGGTCCGCAACCGTGAGGCGCGCTCCTGACTCGACCATTGTGCGGGCCCGGGCCAATGCTTCAGCGTCGCCGTGCTCCTGGAATTTCCGGCGCAGTTCCTCGTATTGCGAGGCGTTGCGGGCACCGAGGCGCTTCACCGCGCCTTCGACCTTGGATTCGAAATCCGTCTCGCGACCGTAAATATTGTTGAAGCGGCGCGCGATTTCCCGCGTGATCTCGACGTGAGCGACCTGGTCCTCGCCAACTGGCACGTATTCGGGCCGGTACATCAGGATGTCGGCGCTCTGCAGCAGCGGGTAACCGAGAAAGCCGTAGGTGCCGAGGTCCTTATCCTTTAGTTGCTCGATCTGGTCCTTGTAGGTCGGAACCCTCTCGAGCCAGGACACGGGCGTGACCATCGAAAGAATCAGGTGAAGTTCCGCATGTTCCGGCACGCGCGATTGCACGAACATCGTGCAGGCGGTCGGATTGAGGCCCGCTGCCAGCCAGTCGATGAGGACTTCGCTCGTGTTGGCCTTCAGGTCGGCCGTGTTTTCGTAGCCCGTCGTGAGCGCGTGCCAGTCGGCAACGAAGAAGAAGCACTCATAGCGATACTGAAGCTCGACCCAGTTCGCGAGTGCGCCATGGTAATTGCCGAGATGGAGCTGTCCCGTAGGCCGCATGCCCGAGACGACGCGTTGAGTTCTGACCGTCTTCGGCCGGCATCGTCCGACTTTAGCCCAGCTTGAAGGCCAAACAGCTGGCCAACAAGCGAAATCAGCGAATCGCGACCGGACCGCTGACCAATGGCCCAAGAACGTTTCGCAAACATGAGCCCCAGGACGATGAAAAACCCAAATGGTGCGATTCTTTCGAGCAGGCTGCTGAGCGGGCCGCGCGGAAGCAGATTCGTCAATACTTGCCCGCCATCCAGCGGCGGAATCGGCAGCATGTTGAAGACCGCGAGCATCACATTGAATGCGATTCCATAACCCGCCATGGCTCCTAACCACTGGCTTGCGATGCCGAAATCCACCCGATCGAAAGCATCATCAGGAAAGCCCAGATGATCGCCATTCCGATATTGGCGCCCGGGCCAGCGGCCGATACCCAGACCATATTGCCCCGAGGATTGCGCATGAACCGCGGATTCACGGGCACGGGTTTTGCCCAGCCAAACAGAAAACCGCTTTCGACAACAGCAAGATTGCAGGCACCAGGAGCGTGCCAATCGGGTCGACATGTCGAATCGGATTAAGACTCAGCCGGCCCTGCGCTTCCGCGGTCCGGTCTCCAAAGTACTTTGCGACCCAGCCATGAGCGACCTCATGGACCGTAATTGCAAATACGATGGGAATCGCAGCGATCGAAATTGTCGAGAGGGTCGAGGCCAGGTCCATGAACCGTCCAGGGCACCACGAGCAAATTTGCGCCGGAATTGCGGGCGATTATACGACGCGGTGAGCGTGTTGCCGATTATTGAAACGGTGTCGGATCGCCCTTTCCCGCCCTTAACAACTTCGGCGAGTCACCTGACAGGTCTACGATCGTACTGGGCTCGAGGCCGCAATTGCCGGCGTCCACGATCATGTCGATGGCGTGCCCGATTCGTCCCTCGATCTCCCTGCCATCCGTCATCGGAACCTCGTCTCCCGGCAGCTGCAGGGTCGTGCTCATGAGCGGCTCTGAGTATTCGTGCAGCAGCGCGCGAACGACTGCATGGTCCGGCACACGAATGCCGATTGTCTTGCGACGTGGATCCAGCAGGCGCCGAGGCACCTGCCGCGTCGCTCGCAGCACGAAGGCATACGGTCCCGGAGTAAAGCTGCGGAGCAGCCGGTATTGCCAGTTCTCGACCAGTGCGAAACGCGAAATCTCCGACAGGTCGCGACAGACAACTGTGAAGAAATGGCCTTTCCGTATCTGTCGCAGTGCCTGGATGCGCTCCATTGCCTCCTTGGCACCCAAGGCACATCCGAGCGCGTAACAGGAATCTGTCGGGTAGGCGATTACCCCGTTGCGCGGAGACAGTCCGCGGCCATCCGCAACAGCCTCGGCTGCGGCGTCGACGGGTGGAGTTCGAGTCGTTGGGCCACGGTTCATTATGAACCGGGCGCATGCTGCAACCGGTTCCGCTATGATTGGCGACCTTTTTCGCCGGTTCCGCGCATGCAGCTTCTGTTCGATTTCCTGCCGGTCATCGCGTTCTTCGTCGCTTACAAGCTTGCCGACATTTACGTCGCCACCCTTGTAATCATTGTCGCGACCATCCTGCAGGTCTCGATCCACTGGCTGCGGACACGACGCTTCAATCCGCTGCATCTTGTATCCGCGGGATTCGTACTGGTGTTCGGCGGCCTGACGCTCCTGATACGTGATGCGACATTCATCATGTGGAAGCCGACGGTCGTCAACTGGCTCTTCGCTGCGGCATTCCTGGCCAGCCTGTGGCGCCGCATCAGCGACCGGCCGTTGATCCAGCGAATGTTGACTGCAACCGGCACCGAGCTGCAGCTCACCCCTGCGTTGTGGCGCCGGCTCAACTGGATGTGGGTCGGTTTCTTCGTGACCATGGGAGCGGCCAACCTCTTCGTATTCAACAATTTTGACGAGGACACCTGGGTCAACTTCAAGCTCTTCGGCATGTTCGGGTTGACGCTCGTCTTCATCGTCGCGCAGGGCTTCTGGATCGCGACGCAGGCGCAGCACAATGACAAGCCAGCGCGTTGAGCGAATCCAGGCAATGCTCGAACTGGCATTCCCTGCCGCGCGCATCTCGGTTCAGGATGACAGCGCGCGGCACGCCGGTCACGATGGCGCCCGTGGTGGCGCGGGGCACTTTATCGTGCGCGTAGAGTCACAGGATTTCACCGGACGCAACCGCCTCGAGCGCCACCGTCTGGTTTACGATGCGCTCGCCGCAATGCTGCCGCGCGAGATACACGCACTCAACATTGAGGCAGTTTCACCCGAAGACGACTTTTCATCGAGGACACAATGAGACACACGCAGATTCTCGCCATCTCCGCGCTCGGCATGCTGCTGGCCATCGGCTGCACCAAGGCAGAAACGCCGGTCGATGCCGCCGTTAAGCCGGTTGCCGTGGTCAATGGCACGCCCATTTCGCGCGACGTCTGGAACCTCTACGTGAAGACGCGCCATGGCGGCAAGACGCCCGGAGACCTGACAGCCGACGAGCAGAAGGCAGCGCTCGACGAGCTGATCGGCATGTACGCAGGTGCACAGGAAGCCGAAAAGCAGAAGCTGGGCGCCGGCGAACCCAATGCCCGGCTCGAGCTGGTCGGCAAGAGTGCGATGGCGGAACTGCTGTTCAAGAAGTACACGGAAGGCGCCGAGCCGACCGAAGCCGAGTTGAAGGCGGAATACGATGCCCGCATCGCCGACGCGCCGAAGCAGGAGTATCACGCGCGGCACATCCTCGTCGACGACGAGGCGAAGGCCAAGGACATGATCGCCCAGCTCGACAAGGGCGCGAGTTTCGAGCAACTCGCGAAGGACAACTCAAAGGACGGGTCCGCGACCGAAGGCGGCGATCTCGGGTGGTTCAATCCCAATCAGATGGTGAAGCCGTTCTCCGACGCCTTGCAGCAGCTCGAGATCGGCAAGTACACGGCAACGCCGGTCAAGTCGGAATTCGGTTGGCACGTCATCAAGCTCGAGGAGAAGCGCGCGACTACGCCGCCGCCCTATGACTCAGTCAAGGCGCAGCTTGGTCCGCTCGTGAACCAGAAGAAGTTCGAGACGCACCTCAAGGAGCTGGTCAAGGCGGCCAAGGTCGAGCGTTCGCTCTGACACCTAGCTTCCAGGACGAAAGTACTTCGAGTAGGTCCTGTTCATGGGATTGATGGCTGGCGCGGAAATTCCGGGCTGCACCAGCCGCCTCGACACATAGAAGTACACGGGCAGCAGCGGATAGTCGTTGAGCATCAGCGACTCCGCCTGCTGCAACGTGTTGATTCTCTTCGCAGGATCGCCCTCATTCGCCGCAGATTCGAGCAGGCGCGCGTATTCGGAATTGACCCAGCGGCCGAAGTTTTGAGGGCTGTCCCTGGACATTGTGTCGAGAAAGGTCGACGCGTCGTTGTAGTCAGCGGTCCAGCCGACGCGGACGACATCCCACTGGGCAGGATCGGCACGGGCGGCAAGATACGCCTTGAATTCCATCTGGATCAGTTCGGTGTCGACTCCGAGCTTTTCCTTCCACATCGCTGCAATTGCAATGCAGACTTTCTGGACGAGCTCGTTCTCGTTGTAGAGCAGCCGCAGGCGCAGCGGTTTCGCGTTCGAATAGCCCGCTTCCGCATACAGCTTTCTCGCGCGCGCGACACGATCGTCGATTGAAGCCTCACGCCAGCTGTAGTAGGCGGGTTCGTAGTTCCACGCGCCGTCCGGAACGAGCGAGTACGCGGGAACCTGGCCGGCGCGAGTGACCCTATCGACGATGGCTTGCCGGTCGACTGCAAGTGAAAGCGCTTCCCGCAATCTCGCGCTTGCCTTTCAACGGGCCGCGCTCGGTGTTGAAAGTGAAATAGATCGTGGCGAGTGTGGCGCCGTGTTGCAGTCCCGAACCAGGCTTCGCCAGCAACTCCTGAAACCTTTGCTCCGGAACGGAATACGTGGCGTCCAGTTCTCCGGCGCGAAAACGCATGAACTCCGCATTTTCGTCTGCCACGAATTCATATCGAACGTGGTCAAAAGCTGTCGATGCGAGATCCCAGTAGTTGGGGTTGCGCGTTAGAAGGATGCTGGAGCCCGGCGTCAGCTCTGCAAGAACGTAAGGACCGTTAGAAATCGTCGCACCCGGCTTTGAAAATCCTCCCGATCCGGTAACAGAGGTCGGGTGAACCGGTGATGCGACTGTATTGGTCAGAATGTCCGGAAAGTACGGCAACGCGTGAGAAAGGCGAATTTCAAGCGTGTAGTCGTCTACTGCGCGGACACCAAGCCTCTCGGCGGGCAATTCACCTTTCAGTATTGCCGGCGCATTTTCAATCGAGCGCAACAGGTCGGCTGCGCCAGAAACAGTCGCGGGATCGAGCGCGCGGCGGAAGGCCTCGACATAGTTGGCAGCTGTCACTGGATCGCCGTTTGACCATCGTGCTTCACGGCGCAACAGAAATACGTAGACTCTTGCCGTCCGACTCAACTCGCCAAGATGTCGCCGCTGCGGGAATGACTTCGCCGTCCGGTGTGCTGGCGGTGAGGCCCTCGTAAAGGTCGCGCAACACGTCGTAGGAGAATGCGTCTTCAGCGCGCTGTGGATCCAGCGAACCGGGCTGGCCGCTCAGGCCTCGGGTCAAATATCAGCGGCTGTCGGGCACTGCCGCGGTGTTCCGCCGTTTCGTCTTTGGCACACGAGAGAGTGACCAGCATGGCAAGCGCGAGCAGGCACGGCGCTGCCACGCGTCCGGCTGTGGCCGACCAGATTTGTCGCCAATCCATCAATTTAGCCTCGAGCGCATTCGTAGGTGCTCGCGCAAGCTTACGCCTTGGAATTGCACGGAATTGAGAGGCACAGCGCGACGCCGGAACTTAGGGCGCCATAAAACAAGAGCGGCGCGATGTCGCGCCGCTCAATCGAAAGCTGGGAAGAGATTCCGCCAGCCGAGTGCCGGCGTCTGATCTACCTTGGTCTGCTAGCTGCTCGCCTCCGACCATTTCTTTCCGCAGCACCTGGGCGACCCGTCCCAAGCGATGCATTCGGACGTCCACCAACTGGAGAAGGCCTAATGCGCCCAGTTCCCAAAGACGCATTAGCACGGCCGGTGCCCAGCGACGCATTAGCGCGGCCGGTGCCCAGCGACGCATTAGCACGGCCGGTGCCCAGCGACGCATCAGCGCGGCCGGTGCCCAGCGATGCGTCAGCGCGGCCGGTGCCCAGCGATGCATCGGCGCGGCCGGTGCCCAGGGAGCGTCAGCGCGGCCGGTGCCCAGGGACGCGTCAGCGCGGCCGGTGCCCAGCGACGCGTCGGCGCGGCCGGTGCCCAGCGATGCGTCAGCGCGGCCGGTGCCCAGCGATGCGTCAGCGCGGCCGGTGCCCAGCGATGCGTCAGCGCGGCCGGTGCCCAGGAGCGTCGGCACGGCCGGTGCCGAGCGAGCGTCGGCGCGGCCGGTGCCCAGCGATGCGTCAGCGCGGCCGGTGCCCAGCGATGCGTCAGCGCGGCCGGTGCCCAGCGACGCGTCGGCGCGGCCGGTGCCCAGCGATGCGTCAGCGCGGCCGGTGCCCAGCGAGGCGTCGGCGCGGCCAGTGCCCAGCGATGCGTCAGCGCGGCCGGTGCCCAGGGAGGCGTCGGCGCGGCCAGTGCCCAGCGATGCGTCAGCGCGGCCGGTGCCCAGCGACGGCGTCCAGGCGCGGCCGGTGCCCAGCGATGCGTCAGCGCGGCCGGTGCCCAGCGACGCGTCGGCGCGGCCGGTGCCCAGCGATGCGTCAGCGCGGCCGGTGCCCAGCGATGCGTCAGCGCGACCGGTGCCCAGCGATGCGTCGGCACGGCCAGTGCCCAGGGATGCGTCAGCGCGGCCAGTGCCCAGGGAGGCGTCGGCGCGGCCAGTGCCCAGCGATGCTTCAGCGCGACCGGTGGTCGGCGTTCGGTCAGCAGCAAATGCACTGCTTGCGCCAATCAGGATGACCCCAGTGGCAAACGCCGAAGCAATTTGCTTCGACCGTTGTTTGTTTTTCATCAGTCGCGCTCCCTTCTAATTCCTACCCCATCTCCCGCACGAAATCGAAACTTTCCCAGTTCGAAATTGCGCGTTAGTCATCCAATTCGTCGTCGGCAAACTCCTGAAGATCTCCGAAAGTCTCCACCAGTGGCGCTCGGTCTTCGTTCGCCTCCTGATAGAAATAAATTCCAACGCCGACCTGAACTGACTTTTCCCCTTTCTTTCGCTCAGGCCGCGGATATGTCGCTGACTTCTGGTCGATCTCCTGAATTACCGTTTCGAGGTACTCGCGAATCTCTTGCTGAAAAATCTCAACATCGACCACTCTCAGTCCGTCATCTGGATAGACCATCCGATCAAAACGCTTCTCGAGGCCTTTCCTGCGTCCCAAGTTGTAGTCGACTGTTTCGATGTATCTACGTACTGCCTGCGAGAAAATCTGGATCATTTCTGCAGTCATGTCGGTTGGGATGTATGTGCGCTTCAGAACGCGTAAGTACATACCCCCTTCCAATATTCGTGCAGCTCCGACGCGAACCAACTCTCCGATCAGCACTTCATGCGGGACTTCAGAACTAAATCGCCGCACTAGGTCTTCAAACGTTGGAACCACGTCGGTCCCGTCGATCTTTAAGTCTCGCGGATAGCCGTATGGCGCTAGGAATTGCGGGTCGGAGTGCCAGGCTTCAAGAACACTGGCTGCAAGACCGGCGTTACTCCAAACGCCCCACTGGGTCTTGCCTTCACTGCGAACAATCTTCGCGACTTCCCGACGCGTCAGACCTGTCGCGATTGCAACTCGAGACAAAGTCATCTTGCGTCCCGGAAGTGTCATCTCCCGCGCGCACACGTTTACGTAGACGTCTTTGAGTACCCCCCCAAATTCCTGAAACGTGATCCCACTTCTAAGCAGGATCCTGATGAGCGGTGTCATCAGCGATCGAAAGGCTGCCAGAAGGTCCCGTTTAACATCATAAGTGTCTGACATTACTTAATCTAGCTGGATTGAACGATAAGTAACTACCCACGGACATAACCAGTCCTGGGCCAACAACAATAGCCCTAATAATCAATCAGTTATGTGGATTCTCGGCGCCAAGCATGATCCGCTCTTAAGGATCATGCCATAACCTATTCAAATTAATGAAGTTTTCTACGTAAAATCCTCGCGCACAAAAACGTATGCGCCGGCGCCGACAAGCACTCTCTCTCCTTTTGGCGGGGATTTCTCTGAGCGGCGCGCAAGCCATTCATCTATTACGTCGACGAAGTCCTGTCCACGTGCACTCACTAATTGCTGCAGAACTGGTACCAAGTCCTTGGTTACAGATGCATAACACGCGCGCTCGAACCTGCCCTTAGCTCGTGAGGATTTGTCGAAAACGTTGTATTCAACAGAACCAAGAAATCCACAAATATGTTCGAGCACGAACTCGCTAGCGATCGTCAAGCCATCTTGTCCTGAGCACGCAACTACCGAATCACTAATCAATTCGAGTCGTTTGTCTTCAGTAATGCGAACGACTCCAAGTTCCTCCATTGATGCCAGCAAAACTTGTGGATCTCCACCTGGCACGCTGGCTCGTACCAATTCACCGAATGATAAGCAGCTATCGTCTAATGCAAGCTGTGTCGGCATTCCATTGGCGTCGACAAATCTGCAATCGCGTCTCCATTTCAACACTAGATCACAGCACATGATTGCTTGGCGCGCGGTAATACGACTCGGGTGCGAATCGGGGATGCTGGCAATCTCGTCAACCGCGACTTTCGCCATTTGTCGTAATTGGTATTCGCTAATTCCACACCCTCGCAGAATTCGGAATACACGACGCAACAAGAGCCGAGCTGAATTTAGGATCGAGTCGCTAGATTGACTCAACATTTCGTTAGTCGAGTTATTTCCGTACTGCCCATCGGGAGTGATCATTCCATTCACCGCTGTTTTGGCTTCGTGTTACAAGGACTAAATGTGCTTATATCGTTAGTTTCTTCGAAATCGCTTGTCCGCAATCCGAGACATCAGGTCGTGACGCTTCGTTCTGAGATAATTGCCGCCTGCCTCCGCCTGCTCCGTCCCCTTGCGCGGATCATGCTCCGGCACGGCCTGTCGACCTATGATTTCTCGCGTATTGCCAATATTGCCTTTGTTCGTGCGGCCGGGGATATCCTTCGTGAACAGGGGAAACCGGTGAGTTTCTCGCGCGTTTCCGCAATTACTGGCCTGCACCGGCATGTGGTCAGCGATATTGTTAACTCGCCGGATGACGGCACGGCGGACCCCGCAACAGAAAAGGACTACCGTCGAAATCGACTGTCGCGAGTGCTGACTGGTTGGTTTGAGAGCCCCTTGTACACCGATGGTGAAGGCAGACCGCTTGTCCTGGCGGTCGACGGTCCGGATCCATCGTTTGCTTCGCTGGTACGCGCATTCAGCGGCGACATTTATCCCAGGATCATCCTGGACGAACTGATCGAGGTCGGCGCCGTCCGGATCCTGAAGGACGGCGGCATCCGCGCAGTTGCGAGGCGATACTCAACTGGCGGCGCTAAGCCGACGGCGATTCGGCAGCTTGGCACCACCGCGCGCGACGTCTTCAGCACGCTGGAACACAATCTCGGTACTCCGCCCGATCGACGCCTTTACGACGACACTGTCGTGTCGGTCGCCTCGACAAGGCCGCGCTACCGCTATTTCGTCGATTGCTGCGCCAGCGTGGAGCAGCGTTTCTGGAAGACATCGAAGGCTGGGTTGTGGAGCACGAGAAACCCGATGCGCCAGATTCGGTCCGGGCGGGCGTCATGGTTCAGATGTTCGTAGACGTCGAGTCGGAACAGAACGAGGAGCCGACCCGCCCGCGCCCTGTTTGATCAGCGCTTGTGGCCCGCCAACTTCAGGAACTCGTCCTCCTCGAGAATCCTGATCCCGAGTTCCGTGGCTTTCTTTAGCTTTGAGCCCGCATCTTCGCCAACAACGACGAAGTCCGTTTTCTTCGATACGCTTCCGGCGACCGTTCCGCCCAGCTCGCGGACGAGATCGCCCGCCTCGTCCCGTGACATCGAGGCCAGCTTGCCGGTCAGGACGAACGTCTTCCCGTCGAACTCCTTGTTTCGCGATTTAGAAGCCTGAATCTCAGGCCATCGCACGCCGAGCCCTATCAGGGCATCGATCACCTTTTCATTGCGCGCTTCTGCCATGAAGGCATGCACGTGGGCCGCGGTGATCGGACCAATATCCGGGACTTCCTCGATATCGCCGACCGCGCTGGATCTCAGGGACTTGAGCGTGCGGAAATGTCTTGCAAGGGCATCCGCAGTCGCTTCCCCGACATCGCGGATGCCGAGAGCGAACAGAAATCGTGCGAATGTCGTTTCCTTGCTTTTCTCCAGCGACCTGACGAGCTTCTCGGCCGATTTATCGCCCATCCGATCAAGCTCCGCGAGCTGCTTCGCATCGAGGCGGAAAATGTCCGCTGCGTCCTTCACCATACCCTGGTCGACGAGCTGGTCTACGAGCTTGCTGCCGAGGCCTTCGATATCCATTGCGCGTCGCGAAGCAAAGTGCCGCAACGACTCCTTCAACTGTGCCGGGCATGCAAGCGCCCCGGTGCAACGGGCGACGGCTTCGCCCTCCTCCCGCTCAACGTCCGATCCGCACACGGGGCATCGGTCCGGCAGCTGAGCGCGCACGGTCTTGGCCGGCCGCTTCTCCATGATCACCCGGACGACCTCGGGGATGACGTCGCCCGCTCGGCGCAGGACGACCGTGTCGCCGACCCTCACGTCCTTGCGTTGAAGCTCATCGATGTTGTGCAACGTGGCGTTCGAGACCGTCGCGCCGCCTACGAAGATGGGATCAAGACGCGCGACCGGCGTCAGCGCTCCGGTGCTTCCGACCTGCCATTCGATCGCACGAACGCGTGTCATTGCCTCTTCAGCAGGGAATTTGTGCGCAAGCGCCCAGCGCGGCGCGCGGGCCACGAATCCGAGTTCGCGCTGCAGGTCGAGCGAGTCCACCTTGTAAACGACACCATCGATTTGATACGCAAGCTCGCCTCGCCGGCGCCCGATCTCTTCGTAGTAAGCAAGCAGGCCTTCGACTCCTTCGACAACTCGGGTTTCAGGCGACGTGCGAAGGCCCCAGCTCGTCGCAACGTCGCGAGAATGATCGCTGTGCCGACCGCGGCAATTTTCCGCCCTCGACCGCGCCCGCGCCGTAGAAAAAGATCTCGAGCGGACGGGATGCCGCCAGACGCGGGTCGAGCTGCCGCAAGCTGCCGGCAGCCGCATTGCGGGGGTTCACGAACAGTCTTCTCGCCCTTTTCGGCGGCGCGGCGGTTCATTTCCTTGAATCCCGCGATCGAAATGAAGACTTCGCCGCGAACTTCCAGCAGTCCGGGAAGCATCCTTTCCTGCCAGGCGCAGCGGTATGGTCTGGATCGTCCGAATGTTGTGGGTAACGTCTTCGCCGACCGAACCGTCGCCGCGCGTGGCCGCGATCTCGAGCGAGCCACTTCGGTACGTCAAGCTGACCGCAAGCCCGTCCAGCTTCGGCTCGCAGGCATAGCTGATTTCGCGCTTCGGCTTCCAGGCGCTCGCGGACGCGCCTGTCAAATGCGACGACCTCCTCTTTCGCAAACGCGTTGTCGAGCGAAAGCATTGGCATGCGATGACGCACCTGCGCGAATGCGGCAACGGGCGCGCCGCCGACTCTCTGGGTCGGCGATTCGGGAATGACGAGCTCAGGATGCTCGCGCTTCGAGCGCCCGCAGCTCTGTCATCAAGCCGTCGTACTCGGAGTCCGGAATCTCGGGGTCGTCAAGGACGTGATAGCGGTGGTTGTGTCGCTCGATTTCTGCGCGCAGCCGTTCGACGCGCTGCTGCACGCTTGCGGCCGCCTGTTTCATCAGCTGCGCCGCAGGCGCCGGTTGCGATGCTCGAAGTGGACCAGCTCCTCGCGCAAATTGAGGATGCGCTGGGCCGTCAGCGTGCTTCCCTGCTCGTCCTGCAGCTGGCCCTTCATGCGGTCGGCGAGGTTTCGTCCGGCCGCCAGCACGAGATCGAATGTCGATGGCGCATCGAGCGGGCCGGGCACGATACCGAACAGGGAAACGCCAGGAAACTCCTGCTCGTCCATCCGATCGAGATCGAACGATCCGGGTTCCATCATGCTCGCGACGTAGAAAAGCGTCTTGCCGTCCTCGCGCTCGCGGTGAAATATCGAATAGGGGCCATAGTGAAGGTCCTCGGCCTCCAGGGCTGCGCGCAGTTCGGCGCCGTTCCAGTGACCGCCTGCAGCGACCAGCCGGAGCGCCACGATGCTTTGCTTGGACGCTTCAGCTGTGCGCCGCTCGTTTGCGTCCGCGGGAGGCGGCTCAAATGGCTCGTCGACCGGCTTGGGCGCAACTTCATCACGTTCGAGCGGCTGGGTACGGACCCAGGGCGCACGATGATGGTCGTCGGGCTGGTCGTCCTCATCGGAAAACGACCCCTCTTCGTTGGCAGCATCCGCGACCGCCGGATCGACGCCAGGTTCCGGGCCGAGCGTGAACTCAGGCTCGATCGGGTGGCGACGATCGATCCGGACGAAATCAGAGACATCAACTTCTAGGTCTTCGGGAATCTCGATCAGCGGCGGGCGTCGTTGCAACGCGCACGCGTTCAATGGTCGGGGGCATAGGCAATACTGTTCATCGAAGGCCGACGCGACTTCAGTTGGCTCCGCGTTTGTGATCTGCACTCTCTTGCACCGCAAGTCCGCCGGACATCGGCAGTCGGCCGCAAGCGGGACTTTCGCGTTTCCCACCACCATAGCCCCAGTATCAGCGCGACACCGGCTCCGAGCAGAATCCAACGCAGCTCAGCCACGGCTTTGGTTCCAGCCTAACCGACCGCGGCCATCCGCACGGCTTCGTCGACATCGACGGCGACGAGCCGCGACACGCCGGGCTCGCCCATCGTCACGCCGACCAGGTGGCTCGCGAGTTCCATGGTGTTCTTGTTGTGCGTGATGAAGACAAACTGTACGCGTTCGGACATGTCGCGGACGATATCGCAGAAGCGGCCCACATTGTGGTCGTCGAGCGGCGCATCGACTTCGTCGAGCAGGCAGAAAGGCGCCGGGTTGAGCTCGAAAATCGAGAACACGAGCGCCACGGCCGTCAGCGCCTTTTCGCCGCCCGACAACTGGTGAATCGAGCTGTTGCGCTTGCCGGGCGGGCGCGCCATGACTGCGACGCCGGCGGTCAGCAGGTCGTCACCGACCAGTTCGAGATAGGCTGCTCCGCCGCCAAAGAGTCGCGGAAATTTCTCTTTCAGCCCGCTGTTGATGCGGTCGAAGGTGTCCTGGAATCGGGCCCGCGTCTCCCGGTCGATCTTGCTGATCGCCTGGTCGAGCGTATTCAGCGCATCCGACAGGTCGGCAAACTGGCGGTCGAGATACTCCTTGCGCTCGGACTGCTCCTTCAACTCGTCGATCGACGCGAGGTTGACGGCGCCGAGCCGCTCGATCCGCTCTGCCACTTCGGCGAGCTGCTGGTCCCACGCGACCACCGTGGCTTCCTCAGGCAAGCGCAGCGGTCACCTGTTCGAGATCGAACTGCGTCGCCGAAAACTGCTCGAACAGCGACTCGCGGCGCACGCGCGTTTCCTGCATGCCGAGGCTGATCTCTGCGAGTGCGGCGCGGGCCGATTCGGCAACGGCCTCTGCCTTCTGCCGCGCAATGTCCTGTTCGCGAACTTGCGCGTCCGCGTCCTCGACCGCGCGCCGCGCATCGCCGAACTCGCGCTCGACCGCGAGCCGCTGTTCCAGGAAAGCCTGCAGCTGGCGTCTCGAGATCGGCGTATGGCGCTTCGCCATCGGCCAGTTGGCGCTCGAGGTCAGCACGGCGGGCTTCGCAACTGGCGCGACTGCTCGTTCGCGCGCTCGAGGCTGGTGCGCAGCGTTGCGAGCGTCGAGCGCTGGGACTCGACCCGGATCGCCACCTGTTGCGCCGCGTGCATGTGTTCCGGCATGCCGCTCGCGCGCTGTCGCAACTCCGTCGCGCAGCGCGTCGCGCTCGTGCTCGAGCCCGGTGCCGCGTTGCTGACAGCGACGATTGCCGTTCCTGCGCTGATTTCGAGTCGCGACCGGCAACCTTCGGCTTCCGCCTCGTCCCGCGCGATGTCTCCGTCGGTTTGGGCAGATTCCTCGGATAGCCGACGCACACGCTCCGCGATCTGCTGGGTCTTCGATCGGATCGCTTCGTGCGCTCCACGCACGTTGACGAGGTCGTGATGCAGTCGATTCACCTCTGGCATGCAAGTCGTCACGGCTGGCATCGAGCGCCGCGAGCCGCGACCGCGTGTCCGCGAGCTTGCCTTCGAGCCCGGCTGACTCGTGTTTCTCGTGCTCGGCAACGGCCTTCTGCAAGCGCCTCAAGTCCTGCTCGCGCACGATGACTCCGGCGTGGCCCGCTTCGCTGCGCGCGACGCGTACCCAGTCGCGCCCGAGCCAGACACCATTGCGGGTGATGACAGACTGCCCTGCCTGTAGCGAATGGCGCCGCGCCACCGCATCTGCCAGCGACTCGACCGCGACAACCCCCGCCAGCAGCTCGCTTGCGACGGCTGGGCCCTGCGACCCGGCACAAGAGCGAGCCGGCGACGGGCTTTGAAGCCGCCGGACGTCCGGATTCCGCAATCGTGAGCTGCCCGGCGCTCAGGCCATCCATCGATTCTGCGATCGCGTCGATGCCTTCGACGCAGACCGCCTCGAGATAGCTGCCGAGCGCCGTTTCGACCGCACGCTCCCAGCCCTTGTCGACTTCGAGCTGCTGCGCCAGTCGCGGGCTCGAATCCAGCTTGTGCTTTTCGAGCCACTCCGACGGTCCTGCCTGGCCTCTTCCAAGCGCCGCTCTTCTGCACCGCTTCGACAGTCATCAATTCGCCCTGGGCAGCCTGCAGCTCGGCCTTGGCGGCGTCGAGCGCGGACGCGCCATCGCGCTCGGCTTCGCGCAGCGACTGCAGCGACGCAAGCGTCGTCTCGAGCTCCTGTTGCGCCTCGCGAACGCGATCGCGCGCCTGCTGCTCCGCGGCGGCAAATTCTTCGGGTCGCGCGCCGGATGCGCTGTCTTCGAGCTGGGTCCGTTCCTGCGCCAGGCGCTCGCGCTGCGCCTTCAGCCGCTGAATGCCTGCATCGATCTGCTCGATGCGTGCCTGCTCGACCTGGGAGTCGCGCATGGCGTCCGCCGATTCGCGGCTGAATTCCTCCCACCGTTGCTGCCAGTCCGCGATCGCGGCTTCGGCCGCAGCGAGAGCTGCGCGAGCCGCAGCTTCCTTCGCCTGGGCCGCATTCAGTTCCGGCTCGGCCTGCGACAGGAAAGCGGCCCAGCTCGCCGAGCTGCTCCTGGTCGCGCCCGACCAGCACGCTCGACTCCGCGTGTTCCGCCTTGACGCGCTCGAGGTCTGTGCGCTGGCGCTGTCGCAACTCGCGCGCGTGCTGGAGCGCCTGCTCGGTGCGCGTCGCGTCGGCACCTGCCTGGTAGTACCGGCCCTGCACGGCGGCGAGCGCGTCCGAGCACTCCATGTGCCGCGACTCGAGCCCGCTCGACGGCCGCTTCTGCGGATCGCAATTCCGCGATCGCGGCCTGCGTCTCGGTCTCGCGCTGGCTCGCGAGCGCATGCCGGCCCGCAATGTCGCTGTCGAGGTCCCGGATCCTGCAGTGCCAGCAGCTCCGCCTGCAGCTGGCGCTTGCGCTCCATGCTCTCCTGGTAGCGGCGCGCAATGCCGGCCTGGCGCTGCAGATGGCGGATCTGCTTGTCGACCTCCTCGCGCAGGTCGTTCAGCCGCTCGAGGTTCTCGCGCGTGTGCGAGATGCGGTTTTCGGTCTCCCGGCGGCGATCCTTGTAGCGCGAGATGCCCGCCGCTTCCTCGACGAAAGCGCGCATGTCCTCGGCGCGCGCCTCGATCAGGCGCGAAATCATGCCCTGCTCGATGATCGCGTAGCTGCGCGAACCGAGGCCGGTGCCGAGGAACAGGTGCGTGATGTCCTTGCGGCGGCACTTCGAGCCGTTGATGAAGTAGGTCGAGTTGCCGTCCCGCGAAACGAGGCGCTTCAGCGACGACTTCGGCATAGCCGGCATAGGGGCCCGCGAGCTTGCCGTCGCTGTTGTCAAACACGAGCTCGACCGAGCCGCTGCCGATCGGCTTGCGGCTGCGCGAGCCATTGAAGATCACGTCGGTCATCGAGTCGCCGCGCAGGTGCTTCGCGGAAATCTCGCCCATGACCCAGCGGACCGCGTCGATGATGTTCGACTTGCCGCAGCCATTCGGGCCGACGACGCCAGTCAGGTTGGAGGGAAAAGAGACGGTGGTGGGATCGACGAACGACTTGAAACCGGCGAGTTTTATCCTGGCAAGGCGCATTCCGGCTAGTGTAGATTAACCGCCCGCAATTGACGACGACCGAATCCGATCCGCATGAGCCCGACCGCGCCGTCCCGCGAGATCGAATTGTTTCCGAATCCGCAGCCGGGGCGCGATTACACGATCCGCATGCGGATCCCGGAGTTCACCTGCCTGTGTCCGCGCACCGGGCCAGCCGGATTTCGCGACGCTGGAACTCGAGTACGTGCCCGACCAGCTTTGCGTCGAGCTCAAGTCGCTCAAGCTCTACATCTGGTCGTTCCGCGACCGCGGCGCCTTCCACGAGGCGGTCACGAACGAGATCGCGGACCTCCTGGCGACGTCGCTCAAGCCGCGATTCCTGCGCCTCGCCGCTCACTTCAACGTGCGCGGCGGCATCTACACGACGGTCGTCGCCGAACACCGACAGAGCGGCTGGAGCGGCGCCGCCCCCGGTCAACCTGCCCTGAGCAATTTCCCGCGCGAATGAGCCGACATTTTCATGGCACTGGACCCCGCGAAAACGAGGGCTATAATCCGGCGCTCGATTGAATAGGCCGCGGAGAACTTGATGCCTGCCAAGAAGGCTGCCCGACCCAAAAAACCTGCTGCAAAGGCCGCGCCGCGCAAGGCGCCACGCCCCCCGCAAGGCCGCGAAGCCCGCGGCGCGCAAGACCAAGACCGACGGCCGCCCGCCCAAGGCTGCAAAGCCGATCAAGACCAAGTCTCGCATCGCGACGCCGCCTCGTCCGAGCCCCGGCGCGCAGTGCAAAACCGGTCAATCACGCGCCGGTCGCTCGTGAAGCGGCCGTTGACGAAGCCGAAGGGACCCGCCCCACCGTCCCAGATCGCGGACGCGCGCGCCACTTTACGGCACTCCAGGCGCGGGCCGCTCGCCGGCCTGGCCTCGGCGACGACGATGAAGACGGCACGGCTCACACAACCTGCTGCTTGGTCCACGCAATGTCCGCCCCTACCGCGAGCGCAAGGGCGAGCTGTACATGGGTCGGGACCAGCTCGACCACTTCCGCGGGATCCTGAGCAACTGGAAGCGCGACCTCATGGAAGAAGTCGACCGCACGATGTCGCACATGAAGGACGAAGCGGCCAATCCGCCGGATCCGAACGACCGCGCGACGCTCGAATCGGAGTTCGCGCTCGAGCTGCGCACGCGCGACCGCGAACGCAAGCTGATCCGCAAGATCGAGGAGGCACTGAGCCGAATCGAGGACGGCAGCTACGGCTATTGCATCGAGACGGGCGAGCCGATCGGCGTCAAGCGCCTCGAAGCCCGGCCGGTTGCGACGCTCTGCATCGAGGCGCAGGAGCGGCGGGAGCGCCGCGAGAAGCAGTACGGCGACCGCGACGACTGGTACCGCTAGCGCGCCCGCGACCATGCGGCCGCTTCGCGCCGACCCCTTCCGGACCCCTGCACCTGGGCTCTCTGCTGGCCGCCGCCGGCAGTTACCTGAGCGCGCGGCAGCGCAGGTGGCCGCTGGCTGCTCCGGATCGACGACCTCGATCGGCGACCGTTGCACGCCCGGACTTGTCCGATCAGATTCCAAGAGACGCTGGCTGCGTTTGGATTCGAGTGGGATGGAAGCATTCATTTCCAGTCTGATCGAATCGATGACTATCGGCGAGGCCCTCGCCGCGATCGCAGGCGTCCGGACACTGCTATCCATGCCGCTGCAGCCGCTCGGCGCTGGCGGCCGCCCAGGTTGCCGACCCGGCGTCGGAGCCGGTCTACCCGGGAACCTGCCGCCAGAGACCCGTGAGCGGCTCAGCGGGCCGCACGCAGCTTCGCTTCGCGATCGACGCGATCCAGCCGCCCGTCGAGTTCGACGACGCATTCCAGGGTGCCTACCGGCAGGACTGCCGGCGCGAGGCCGGCGACTTCATCGTCCAGCGCCGCGACGGCCTGCTCGCCTACCACCTGGCCGTCGTCGTCGACGACGCCGGCAAGGCGTCAACGAGGTCGTGCGTGGCGCGGACCTCCTCTCCTCGCACGCCGCGCCAGATTCTCCTGCAGCAGGCGCTGGGCTTCGCCACGCCGCGCTACGGGCACCTGCCGGTCCTCACCGAGCCGGACGGCCAGAAACTGGCGAAATCGCGGCGCGCCGTGCCGCTCGACGCGACGAGCAGCGCCTCGCCAGCTTGTGGCAGGTACTGGCGTGGCTCGAACAGGCGCCGCCGCCGGAACTTGCGGCGGCGCCCGTCAAGGCGATCTGGGCCTGGGCGATCCCGAACTGGCGGCCCGAACGGCTCGAGGGCCGCCGCGAGCGGCGCCTCGCCGCCCGCGGCCCTCGGCCTAGGGTCTCAGGCGACGCCGCGCATCGAGAGTCGCACGCGGCCCTGGCGGTCGACCTCGAGCACCTTGACCTTCACGACGTCGCCTTCCTTCAGCTTGTCGCTGACGCGCTCGACGCGCTCGTCGGAGATCTGCGAGATGTGCACGAGACCGTCGCGCCCCGGCAGGATCGCGACGAATGCGCCGAAGTCCATCAGGCGGACGACCTTGCCTTCGTAGATCCGGCCCACTTCGACGTCGGCCGTGATCATCTCGATCCGGCGCAGCGCCTCGCGGCCGGATGCGCCGTCGACCGACGCGATCTTGACCGTGCCGTCGTTCTCGATGTCGATCGTCGCGCCGGTCTCCTCGGTGATCTGGCGGATCACCGAACCGCCCTTGCCGATCACGTCGCGGATCTTTTCCGGATCGATCTTGATCGTGACGATGGTCGGCGCCCACGCGGACATCTCCGCGCGCGGCTTGTCGAGCACCTTGTTCATCTCGCCGAGGATGTGCAGCCGGCCGGCCTTGGCCTGCTCGAGGGCGACCTTCATGATCTCGGGCGTGATGCCGTTGATCTTGATGTCCATCTGCAGCGCGGTGACGCCCGTCGCGGTGCCCGCGACCTTGAAGTCCATGTCGCCGAGGTGATCCTCGTCGCCCAGGATGTCGGTCAGCACCGCGAACTTGTCGCCTTCCTTCACGAGGCCCATCGCGACGCCCGCGACCGGCGCCTTGATCGGCACGCCCGCGTCCATGAGCGACGAGGCTCGTGCCGCAGACGCTGGCCATCGAGCTCGAGCCGTTCGACTCGAGGACCTCGGACACGACGCGCATCACGTACGGGAACGCCTCGAGGTCCGGCATGACGGCGCTTGATGCCGCGGCGTGCCAGGTTGCCGTGGCCGATTTCGCGGCGCTTGGGCGATCCCATGAAGCCCGTCTCGCCGACCGAGAACGGCGGGAAGTTGTAATGCAGCATGAACGGCTCGCGGCGTTCGCCGGCGAGCGCGTCGATGATCTGCGCGTCGCGGCCGGTGCCCAGCGTCGTCGTGACGAGCGCCTGCGTCTCGCCGCGCGTGAAGATCGCCGAACCGTGAGTGCGCGGCAGCGCGCCGACTTCGACCGTGATCGGCCGGACCGTCTTGAGGTCGCGGCCGTCGATTCGCGGCTTGCCGCACAGGATCAGGTCGCGCACCAGGCGGTATTCGAGGTCGTGCAACTCGGTCGTGACCTGGTCCTTGGTGAACTGCGGGTTCTCGCCGCCCGACAGTGCGGCCTGGGCAGCCTGGCGGATCTCGGCGAGGCGCGTCAACGCGAGCCTGCTTGACCACGAGGCCGTAGGCCGTCGGCGTAGTCGGCCTCGGTCGAGCTTGGCCACCGCCTGCTTGAGCGCGACATTTGTCTCCGCCGGCTTCCAGTCCCAGCGCGGCTTGCCCGCCTCGGCAGCGAGCTTGTTGATCGCGGCGATCGCGGCCTGCATCTGCTGGTGGCCGAACAGGACGGCGCCGAGCATGACTTCCTCGGAAAGGCCCTTGGCCTCCGACTCGACCATCAGCACGGCGTCCTGCGTGCCCGCGACCACGAGGTCGAGGTCCGACTCCGTCTTCACCTGGGTGCTGGTCGGGTTGAGGAGGTAGTTGCCGTTCTTGTAACCGACCCGCGCTGCGCCGATCGGCGACGTGAACGGGATGCCGGAGAGCGCGACCGCGGCAGAGGCGCCGATCAGCGAGGGGATGTCGGAATCGATTTCGGGATCGAGCGACAGGACCGTCGCCACGATCTGGACTTCGTTGTAGAAGCCCTCGGGAAACAGGGGCCGCAGCGGCCGGTCGATCAGGCGGGAGGTCAGCGTCTCCTTTTCGGACGGGCCGCCCTTCGCGCTTGAAGAAGCCGCCCGGGATCTTGCCCGCGGCGTAAGTCTTCTCGACGTAGTTGACGGTCAGCGGGAAGAAATCACGGCCGGCGACTGCCTCGCGACGGCCGACCGCGGTGACGA
The DNA here is from genome assembly GCA_963706895.1 of uncultured Gammaproteobacteria bacterium. Lineage (GTDB taxonomy): Bacteria > Pseudomonadota > Gammaproteobacteria > Steroidobacterales > Steroidobacteraceae > SCUD01. The sequence continues at coordinate 392,175 of CAVPNV010000007.1, forward strand.
GCACCACCGTGTCGCCCATCGTGACGACGACCGAGCCGTCGGCCTGGCGGGCGAGGCGCCCGGTCTCGATGGTGACCGCATGGGCACCATAAGTGAAATGTCTGCGTGGAAACGCTCAAGCGGGTCCCCTTTGATTAATGGAACGGAACACGGGCGCCTGAATGCGCGCCCGCTGCGCCTTAACGGCGCAGGCCAAGTTCGTTGACGACCTTGGTGTACCGCTCGGGGGCCTTGTCCTTGAGGTAGTCCAGGAGCCGCCGGCGTTGTGCCACCATCTTCAGCAAGCCGCGCCGCGAGGCGTGGTCGCTCTTGTGCGTGGTGAAGTGCGCGGTCAGCCCGTTGATCCGTTCGGATAGCAATGCGATCTGGACTTCCGGGGATCCCGTGTCCGTCGCGAGCGCGCCGGAACTTGCCGACGACTTCCGCCTTGCGTTCATTCGTGAGTGGCATCTCGTTCACTTAACCCCTTAAAAAGGCGCGCATTGTACCCGCCGCGCAGGGGTCGTCTCAAGCTAAAGGAGACGGTCGGGCTCTCCGGCACGTCGACCATGATCCGCTCGGGAGCCAGTCGGCGCCCCCTCCGCGCTCATGCGGCCGACGCCCAGAAAGCGGCCTCCGACCCCGTACATGCGCACGCGCGAGGCGCCTGGTCCCAACCGCAGGGACTTCCCTCCCCTGGAGGACGAAAGCCTGTTCTGCGAGCCCGAGCTGTACGGCAGGCAGTCCCAGCAACGCCTCATCCACGGCCAGCAGCATGGAATCGAGGCCGTTCCCGTTCGCTGCAGCCTCCTCGATCGTGTCGAGCGTGTGCATCTGAGCGCTCGTGAAGTGCCCGAGGGCCAGGCGACGCAGGCTTTGCAACATGTCCGACCGTTCCGCAGGCGCGCGCAAGGTCCTCCGCCAGGCGTGCGGACATAAGTTCCTTTGCTGCATGCAACCTCGAGCGTGGCCCAGTCCGCACCGATTTCGAGGATATCGAGGCGGCGGATCGCAGATCCGGCGCGCCGGTCGCTCGACATCGAGCCCCTTCCGGGCAAGCCGATACAGTCGTTCGCCCTGGTGCTTGAGTGCCGAATACATCGGCGGTACCTGCGTCGAGTCCCCGATGAAGCTCAAAGCGACCCGGCTCAGCAATTCCATGCTGAGCGCTGGTACGGGCGCCGCTTCGGCGATTTCGCCTTCGCGGTCACCCGTTGTCGTGCGCGCGCCGAACGCGAGCGCGCAACCGCATAGGTCTTGTCCGCATCGAGCAGCAGTCCACTCGACTTGGTGGCCTGGCCGAGGCAGATCGGCAGCAAGCCGCTCGCCAGCGGATCGAGGCTCCCGGTATGGCCCGCCTTGCGCGCCCGAAAGGCGCGGCGCACGCGTTGCAGGGCGGCGTTGGACGTCAGGCCTTCGGGCTTGTCGAGGAGGACGATGCCGTCCAGGTCGAGCCACGGGCCGGGGTGCGCGCAGGTCTCGGGCGCAGCAGTCATTCCGGGTCCGGATCGGAATCGACGTGCCGGCTCCGGTCACTCTCGACCGCTTCTTCAATCAGTGTCGAGAGTCTCGCGCCTCGCTCGATCGAGTCGTCGATGTGAAACACGATTTCGGGAGCTACGCGCAGGCGCATCTGGTTGCGCACCTGATGACGCAGGAATCCAGATGCATGGCGAAGCGCCTCGAGCGCGGCCGCGGCGTCACCCGCGCCGGCGAAAGGCGTGAAGTAGACGTTGGCGTGCGTCAGGTCCTTCGACACTTCGACCGACGTGATCGTTACGGGGCCGACCCGCGGGTCCTTGACCTCGCGGCGGATCAGTTCGGAGAGCAGCCGCATGAGCTGCTCTTCGACGCGCCGGGCCCTGGGGTATTCGCGCGGCATGGCTCTCGCCTCACGTTCCGAGCTGGCGGGCGACCTCGACGCGCTCGAAGCATTCGATCTGGTCCTTGACCCTCACGTCGTTGTAGCCCTTGACGCCGATGCCGCACTCGGTGCCGGCGCGCACTTCGGACGCATCGTCCTTGAACCGCTTGAGCGACTCGAGCTCGCCCTGGAAGATCACGACGTTGTCTCGCAGCACGCGGATCGGGTTGTTCCGGCGCACATAGCCTTCGACCACGAGGCAGCCGGCAACGGTGCCGAACTTGCTCGAGCGGAAAACCTCGCGCACTTCGGCGAGACCCACGATCTGTTCCTTGACCTCCGGCGCGAGCATGCCCGTCAATGCGGCGCGGATGTCGTCGATCGCCTCGTAAATGACGCTGTAGTAGCGGACCTCGACATTCTGGTCGCGCATCGCCTCGCGCGCGGCGGCATCCGCACGGATGTTGAAGGCGACAAGCTGGGCCTTGGAAGCTGCAGCCAGCATGACGTCGGACTCGGTGAGTCCGCCGACGCCGCTCGAGATGACCTTGACGGAGACTTCGCCGGTCGAGAGCTTGGTCAGCGCCTCGCGCAATGCCTCCGCGGAACCCTGCACATCGGCCTTGATGAGCAGGTTCACGGTACCCTTGGCGTCCTCGCCAAGCTGGGCAAATGCGTCCTCGGACTTCTGGCCGGCCTGGCGCGCCAGCCGCACGTCGCGGAACTTGCCCTGGCGATAGAGCGCCACTTCGCGCGCCTTGCGCTCACTGTCGACGACGAGCAGTTCGTCGCCCGCGTTTGGCGGGCTCGACAGTCCGAGCATCTGTGCCGGGATCGAAGGTCCGGCGGAGTCGATTTCCTTGCCGAGCTCGTCGAAGAGCGCGCGAACGCGCCCGAATTGCTCGCCGGCGACGACGGAATCGCCGACCTTGAGCGTCCCACGCTTGACCAGGACGGTTGCGACCGCGCCGCGGCCCCGCTCGACGCTCGCCTCGAGGACCACGCCGACTGCCGGTGCATCCCTGTACGGCTCTGAGCTCGAGCACTTCCGCCTGCAGGAGGATGGACTCCAGCAAACGATCGATGCCGTCCCCGGTCTTGGCGGAAACCGGCACGAAGATGTTCTCGCCGCCCCACTCCTCGGCGATAACGCCTTCCTGCGACAGCTCGTTACGCACCTTTTCAGGGTCCGCGCCATGCTTGTCGATCTTGTTGACCGCGACGACGAGTCGGCACGTTCGCCGCCTTGGCGTGCTGGATTGCTTCTTTCGTCTGCGGCATGACGCCGTCGTCGGCCGCGACCACCAGCACGACGATATCGGTGACCTGCGCGCCGCGCGCGCGCATCGCCGTGAAGGCGGCGTGGCCCGGCGTGTCGAGGAAGGTGACGACGCCGCGCGGCGTCTCTGACGTGGTAGGCGCCGATATGCTGGGTAATGCCGCCCGCCTCGCCCGCAGCGACCTTTGTGCGGCGGATGTAGTCGAGCAGCGACGTCTTGCCGTGATCAACGTGGCCCATGATCGTGACGACAGGCGGACGCGGCAGCGCCTCTTCCGAGGCGTGCATGCCTGCCTGGAGCGCCTCCTCCACCTGGTCGGCCTTGAGCACCTTCGCGACGTGGCCCATTTCCTCGATCACGAGCACCGCCGTGTCCTGGTCCACCGGCTGGTTGATCGTGGCGATGACGCCCATGTTGAGCATCGTCTTCATGACTTCGCTCGACTTCACGGCCATGCTTCTGGGCGAGCTCTGCGACGGTGATGGTCTCCCCGACCGCGACCTCATGCTGCATGGGCTGGGTCGGAAGCTCGAAGCCGTGCTTGCGGTCCGCGCTGACGGTCGCCGCGCGCCGCCGCGATTCGGGGCGCGTGCGGCCTTTCTTGTGGCGCGCTGATAGTCCACCCGCGATGTGCAGTTCCTGGCGCCCGTAACGCGTGCTCTTGTCGTCTTCCGTCGGTCTTGCGCGCCTTTTCCTCGCGCTGGCGCCGCTCCTTTTCCGCCTGCTCGCGCGCCTTCTGCTCGGCATCGCGGCGTGCCTGCTCCTCGGCCTGGCGCTTCGTGACCTCCTCGGCCGAGCGACGCTCGCTCTCCTCGCGTTCGCGTCGCTGCTGTTCGCGCTGCTCGGCCTCGCGCTTGAGCGACTGCTCGGCGGCCACGCGCTCGGCATCCTCGACTTCACGCTGCTGGTCGAGCGCTTCCTGCGCAACCCGGGCCTGTTCCTCGAGAACGTCGCGCTTGATGTAGGTGCGCTGGCGACGCACCTCCACGCTGACGGTTCGCGCCTTGCCCATCGGCGCGGCGACCTTGATCTCGCTCTGCGCCTTGCGCCGGAGCGTGATCTTGCGCGGTGCTCCGCCGTCCTCGGCCTTGCCGTGCGCCTTGCGCAGGTGGGTCAGGAGCTCGTGCTTCGCATCCTCGCTGATGCGGTCCTTCGGGCCGAGCGACTTGATGCCGGCTTCTTCGAGCTGCGACAGCAGCTTGTCGACCGTGACCTTCAGTACTTCTGCGAACTGCTCGACCGTAACCTCGGACATCTCTATCTACCTCCGTCCGGCCTCAGGCCTGGTCCGCGTTTCGAACAAGTGCGCACGGGCGGCCATGATGAGCTGGCCGGCACGCTCGGGTCGAGGCCCGGAACCGACTCGAGATCGTCGAGCGACTGGTCCGCGAGGTCCTCCCGCGTGCGGATACCGCGCGACGCAAGCTCGTAGGCGAGCTCCTTGTCCATGCCTTCGACCGCAAGCAGGTCCTCGGCAGGGCCCGACTCGTCGATCTTCTCCTCGCTCGCGATCGCCTGCGTCAGCAGCATGTCGCGCGCGCGGTTGCGGAGCTCCTCGACCATCTCCTCGTCGAATTCCTCGATGCCGAGCAGTTCGCTGGTCGGGACGTAGGCAACTTCCTCGATGGTCGAGAATCCTTCCTGCACCAGCACGCTGGCGATGTCCTCATCGACGTCGAGCTGCGTCTTGAACATTTCACGGAGCACGACCGCTTCTTCGTCGCTGCGCTCGGCGGCCTGTTGCTCCGACATGACGTTGAGGCGCCAGCCCGTCAATTCGCTCGCGAGGCGCACGTTCTGGCCGCCGCGGCCGATGGCCTGCGACAGGCGGTCCTCCGTCACGGCGATGTCCATCGAGTGCGCGTCCTCGTCCATCACGATCGACGTCACCTCGGCCGGCTGCATCGCATTGATGACGAACTGGGCCGGGTTGTCGACCCAGGGAATGATGTCGACGCGCTCGCCGGCGATCTCGTTGGAGACGGCCTGCACGCGCGAGCCGCGCATGCCGACGCAGGCGCCGACCGGGTCGATGCGAGGATCGAGGCTCTTGACCGCGATCTTCGCGCGCGCGCCCGGGTCGCGCGCCGCGCCGAGGATCTGGATGAGCCCCTGGCCCACTTCCGGTACTTCAAGCTTGAAGAGCTCGATCAGGAAATCCGGCGAGGTTCGCGAGAGGAAGAGCTGCGGGCCGCGCGCCTCGGACCGCACTTCGCGCAGCAAGCGCCTTCAGGCGGTCCTGCGGACGCACCATCTCGCGCGGGATCATGTGCTCGCGCGGCACGAAGCCTTCGGCGTTGCCGCCGAGGTCGACATAGACGCCATGCCGGTCGACGCGCTTGACGATGCCCGAAACGAGCGGTCGCGACGCGGTCCTTGTATTCGTCGACGACCTGGGCGCGCTCGGCCTCGCGCACCTTCTGCACGATGACCTGCTTCGCCGTCTGCGCGGCGATGCGGCCGAAGGCGACCGATTCCATCGGCACTTCGACGAAGCCGCCGATCTTCCGCCTTCGCGTCCACGTCCGTGGCGTCTTCCAGCCGCAATTCGCGCTCGGGGAACTCCAGTTCGGTGGAATCGTCGGCGAAGACCTTCCAGCGGCGGAATGTCTTGTATTCGCCGGATTTCCGGTCGATCTCGACGCGAACGTCGATGTCGTCGCCGTGCTTGCGCCGCGTCGCCGACGCAAGCGCCGCCTCGAGGGCCTCGAAGATGATTTCGCGTGCGACGCCCTTCTCGTTGGAGACGGCCTCGACAACTTCCAGGATCTGCTTGTTCATAGTCAACCCACCAACCGTGCCTTGCTTATTCCGGCGAGCGGCAACTTCCACACCTTCCGGTCCACTTCGATCGTCACCATGCCATTCTCGACCTGCCCCAACCGGCCCTTGAAACGTGCGCCGACCTTCGATCGGCGCCGACAGCTCGATCCGCGCCTCGTTGCCCGCGAACCGGGCAAAATGCTCCGCGGTCCTGAGCGGCCGGTCGAAGCCGGGCGACGAGACCTCGAGCCGGTACTCGTGCCCGATCGGATCCTCGGCATCGAGCACCGCGCCAATCGAACGGCTCGCCCGCTCGCAGTCATCGAGCCCGATTTCGCCGCCGTCGGTGCGATCGATATAGATGCGCACCAGCGAGTTGCGTCCGGACTGAACTGAACTCGATCTCGATCAGCTCGTAACCGAGCCCGCCAACAACCGGCTCCAGCAGGCCGAGCAATTTCTCCTTCATCCGGCAGTCCACCCGCCCCGGAAACAAAAAATGGGCACGAGGCCCATTTCCGGCGAACCGGCCAAAAACAAAAAAGCCCCGCGAGGGGGCCTTCCGATCGACCATTCGGTTCCGGAGGACCACGACCGGGCCTCGCTGCCCGGACCGCGGTGGCTGACGCCCAGCCCCCGGCCGGCGCGGATGATACCGCACGGCACCCGGTCTGCTCAACCTGTCGCGCCGCCGGCGAGCCGAGTCCCCACGGCTGCTATAGACTCGCGCGAACCTCGGGGAGAACACGATGAAGACAGCGCTGATCCTGGTCCCGCTGCTCGCAATCCAGAGTGCGGCTGCGCTGGCTGAAATTGCCGCGGCTGAACTCGATTCCGCGACAGCAGCCATCGAACCGCGGGTCGTCGAATGGCGCCGGGATTTTCACCGCAATCCGGAGCTCGCCAACCGCGAAGTCCGCACATCCGCGAAAGTTGCAGAGCACCTGCGCGCGCTCGGGTCTCGAGGTCCGCACCGGCATTGCGCATACCGGCGTCGTCGCCGTCGTTGACGGCAAGCTTCCGGGCCCGACGATCCTGCTCCGCGCCGACATCGATGCCCTGCCGGTGACTGAAAAGACCGATGTGCCTTTCCGGTCGACCGCGACTGGCGAATTTCGCGGCCGCACGGTCGGCGTCATGCACGCCTGCGGACACGACGCGCATACCGCCATACTGATGGGCGTCGCGGACATCCTGGTGGGTCTGCGCGATCGCCTGCCCGGCAAGGTGTTGCTCGTCTTCCAGCCGGCGGAGGAAGGCGTGCCTGAAGGTGAGCGCGGCGGCGCACCGCTCATGCTCGACGAGGGCCTGCTCGACATTGCGAAGCCGGAGGCCGCGTTCGCGCTGCACGTTGGCTCAATGCTGAACACGGGCCGATTGATGCTGCGGCCCGGGCCGCTGATGGCCGGCTCCGACTTTTTCAGGATCGTCGTGACGGGCAGGCAGAGTCACGGGTCGCGCCCGTGGAAGGGCATGGATCCGATCGTCGTGTCGGCCGAGATCGTGGGAGCCTTGCAGACGATCGTAAGCCGTCAGACCGACATCACGGACCTCCCCGCGGTCGTGACCGTCGGCGCGATCAACGGCGGCGTGCGGCACAACATCATTCCGGATTCGGTCGAGATGCTCGGCACGATCCGAACCTTCAGCGCGGCGTCCCGGGCAGACATCATCGAGCGCATGGGCCGGATTGCCGCCAAGGTCGCAGAGGCAAGCGGCGCCACCGCGACGCTCGAGCTCATGCCGGCACCCAATCCCGCCACTCGTCAATGATCCCGACACTCACTGACTGGGCGACGCGCTCGCTCAAGCGGACGCTCGGTGACGAAGCCGTCACGACGAGCCGCCTGTTGACGGTAGCGGAGGACTTCGCCTACATCGCCCGCGCCGTGCCAAGCGTGTACTGCTGGGTCGGCGTGACACCGGCCGACCGCAGGATCCGGAGGTTGCGCCGGACAACCACTCGGACCTCTTTTACGTCGACGAAGCGGCATTGCCCGGGGCTAGTGCTCGCTCCCTGCTCGGATCTCGCCGTCGACTACCTTCAGTCGCCGCCGCCAGGCCCTGCAAGCAAATAGACGGCAAAGCTGCCAAGCCAGTGGCCGCCTTCGTAATGCTCGCCCGTCACGGCGGGCAGTGCCGCGCCGGCATGACTCACGGCCGCCGCTTCAAGCGACGCACGGCGGGAATCGCCGGTCGGCAGTCCCGATGCAATGCCGCGCAGCATCCAGGCACGGCTCAGGTTGAGCCCGTCGATGTGCGCGAGTTTCGGATCCTTGCGATCCGTCACGATGCCCGGAGCGAGCCACGCCCCGGATGCGTCACGCGGGATGCCCGGGAGGAACGCGGTGAGCCACGCCGCAAACTCGGCCGGCGCCAGCACACGCCGCATCAAGTCCGCCTCGGCGAGGCATGGCGACAGGAAATCCTCCCCGGATGGCTCGTAGGCGAGCGGGCACGAGACGTCCGCGAGGTAGTAGTTCCGGCTGCGCGCGTCGATGAGCTCACGCATCGCGATGTCGCCGGAAACGGTCGACCAATCGTGTATCAGCCCGAATGCAAATGCTGTTTGTGAATGCTCGCCGACACGGATCGGGTAATGAAGCTTTGGAAGCCAGTTGCGAATTCGACCCGCAACCTCGGTTTCGAGCGGCCGAAGCACCTCGGCCCAATGACGGGCGTCCGGATCGTTCCAGCTTCGCAGTTCGGCTGTGAGCTTCAGCAGCCAGGCAAGGCCGTAGGGACTTTCGAATGAGGCACGTCCCGGGTCCTGCAGATAGGCGACTTCTTTTTCGACCTTCTGGCTGGTAAAGCTGACTGCCAGTGCGGCACGCGCTGGTGCCGCGAAGTCCGCGTCAGGGTACTGTCGCGCGAGGCGCGCGAGTAGCCAATGGCCGTGCACCGAAGAATGCCAGTCGAAGCAGCCGTAAAACACCGGCGTCAGCGTCCGCGGCGGCTGCACGTCGACGTCGCCGCCCAATACGTGCGAAATCTTGTTCGGATATTCGCGATGAACGCAGGCAAGCGCCAATTGCGCAAACCGACCGGCAGCCGCGGCGTCCATCGAATTGCCGGCAGCCATCGCCTGGGTGCTCGCAGCGATCGCCCAAATCAACGCCATGACTTGAATCGACCCGCGCATGGGCCGTCACTCTATCCCAGCCGGCCTGCTAGGATCGAGCCGTGGGACGATCGACTGCGGCTGCCGCGCTGGCATCGCTCGGGCACATCGGCAGACGTTACGGGCCTGGGCTTGGCACGCGCAAACTGGCGCTTCTCGCCACCCTTTCCCGCTTCCGGCTGTCGAACTCAGGCCAGGTTCGCCGGCTTCATGAATTGCTCAGCTTCCTTGACGCGTACCCCGACGATCGCCGGGTGCGTGCGCGTGTGCGCGTCATGCTGGATTCATTTCATCGTCGGCCAGACTTGCGACGCAATCGCTCTTCACTGGCAGGCAGCGGCATCGCGGGAACCGAGACTCCGTATCGATTCTACTGGCCGACCGCCCTCTGGATTTCGCAAGTCTGGCCTGGCGCGCTCAGGATCGATCGCGAGGATCGCGAGCATGCGCAGGCAATACTCGACGCGCTGCCTCAGCTCCTCGCGCCGCCGCAGGCGGAACTGATCCGGCGCCTGGAGCAACCAACGCTTGCAGTCCTTGACCGGATCCGGCCCCGTGGACTCACCGATGCGGACTTCTTCATAAGCCTCGTCGCGGCAATGCCCGGGGACGACTTCTCGCGCGAAGCGTTTTTCGACCGCATCGATCCGCCATTCATTCTCGAACCCGGACGCACGACGCCGGAGCGCACGACCGCCCGCTTCGACTGCCTTCCGCTGCATGCACAGCGCAGCGCCCTTCGAGGCGCGCGGCCGGAATTGCGCCAGGAAGCGCGGCGACCGCCCGAAGCGCATCTCGCGACTGGCTGCCGCGGACGCGCTGGAACTGATACGGGTCGCCCGCGTTTCGATGATCACGCGCGAGCGCGACCTGGCCGCGTTTCAGTACGCCGATCCGCGCGACGCCTTCCTCGTCGACGATGGAGAGGGTCTTGCATTCGCACTGGTCGGCATGGTGCCGGAGCGCCGGCTGTTGTTGCCGGCGGTTTATGGCGGCCTGAGTCTCCAGAATGGCGTCCCGATCGGCTACGTGCAGCTGGATCTCCTGGGCCGCCACGCCGAATTGTCGTTCAACCAGTTCGAGACATTTCGCGATGGCGGCGCGGCACGCGTATTTGCGCGTCTCGTGGCCATGACGCATCACATGTTCGGCTGCGAGCAGTTCAGCATCGAGCCGTACCAGCTCGGGCACGGCAACGAGGAGGGAATCGAGTCCGGGGCGTGGTGGTTTTACCATCGCTTCGGCTTTCGACCGCATGCACTGCAAGCACGCCGGATCGCCGCGCGGGAACTCGAGCGCATCGCGAAGAATCGCCGCTACCGCAGCTCGCCGCGCAGCCTGCAGGCATTGGCGCGAAGTCACGTCTTTTTCTCGCTGGATCCCGCACGAAATCGCGAGCCTCCCGCGAACGACCGAGGTAGTGGCAGCTGCGGCACACGAATTGAAGCGGTTTCCGCAGCGGGATGCCAGCGAGCGAACGGCAGCCGCCAGCGAGGCGGCGCGAGCATGGCTCGGTGCCGGCAAGCTGCGACCGCAAGCCTTTCGCACGCTGGCGCAATGGGCAGGCGTCGTGCTCGCCCTGTCGCGGCGCGGAAGATGGAGCCGTCAGGAACGCAAGAAGCTGCTTCAACTCATCGAAGCGAAAGCCGGCTCAAGTGAGCGCGAGTACCTGCGCCAGCTGATGCGGCACGACCGAATTCGCGACGCACTCGGCTGCTGAGGGCAGCGACCGAATTCCGTAGTCCCGAAATCCACGTCGCCGTTGCGCGACATCCAGCGTTAACTCCCTCGGCCTGCGAGCGGTAACTGTAGATACGTACTCGACTACGCGGCGGGTGAAGGCCGCATCTAAGGAGTCAACGTGAATAACACAGCATTGGCAGGGATCATCGTAGGCGCGGTCGTCGTGGCGACCGCAGGCGCCTTGGCGGCAAACAGCGGTTTCAATCCGCTGCAGAAGTACGCCACGGTCGTGTCGGTGGAACCGGCATTCGACTACCAACCGCACGCCGCGACAGGTTTGCGGCGACCAGACGACGCTCGAACAGGCGCCAGTCAAGGATGAGAAGCGCATTGCAGGTAGCGCGATTGGCGCCGTGGTTGGCGGCGTGCTCGGCAGCCAGGTCGGAAGCGGCAGCGGACGCGATGCGGCGACCGTCGCCGGGGCTGCGGCAGGCGGCTATGCCGGCAGCAAGGTGCAGAAGCGCCTGCAGGAAGGAAACCTGCAGGAAAAGACCGAAGAGCAGTGCGTGGTGGTTTACGACACCGAGATCCGTCCAGGCGGGATTCGACGTCACGTATGAGCTCGACGGCGTTCAGAAAGTGGTCCGCATGGATCGCGACCCGGGCAAGCGCATACCCGTGGAGGATGGCGAGCTGGTCGTATCGCTTCGCTGAGCGTTGCGGGCCTCAACCTGTGCCCTTGCGCGAGGCTTAGGCCACGCGCACGGGCACATTATCTATGGCCCGGCGATTCGCGCCGAGGCCACCGCAATGCGGAACTGGTCTGCGCTCTGGAACGGGCCGAGACCTGTCGCGACCTGCGCCTGCTGACCCGCGGCCAGTGTGCCGTTGAAGTTTCGCTGCACCTCTCGCAGCCGGCCCTCCGCATCTGCGTACTGAACCACGACCGATAGTCCGTTCACGGGCACCTGGGTGGGGTTTCCAATCGCAACGACCAGCATACCGCGTGAGTCGAGCCCGGCCTGGGCGCGGATGTACTTCCCGGGATTCTGCGGAAGCTCGAGGCGCATCAATTCGAGGCTTGCTGCCTGGCCGATCTGGCCCTCGGAGCTCGAGGCTGCTGCGTAATACTGCTTGGCCGCATCGAAATTCCGCGCACGCGATGCAATGTGGCCCAGCGCCAAATAAGCCGCGCCGGTCGGCAGCAGCTTGACGCTGGTCTCGAGGTCGTGCCTTGCATCCTCGTCCTGCCGTTGGCGCTCAGCGATCAATCCCCGCTGCAGGTAGTAGTAGAAAAATCCATCGTTTCGCGAAATGGCGTCGGTATATGCCTGCGTCGCGGTCGGCAGCTGTTTTTGCAGGAGAAATGCGTCACCCCTCAGCGCGTGGAAGTGCCCTTCTCCCGGCACCAGCTTGATCGCCTGATCCGCTTTCGCGAGCGCGACTTCGGGTTTCTTGTCCTTGAGCGCCTTCCGGCCTTCGTCGTACGCGTCATAGGCGGGCTTGGACCGCATGGTTTGCGCCATCACGGCGGAAAAGCTTTCAGTTCCAACTTCACCTCCATGCGGCAACTTGGCGACCTGCCTGCGATTCGCGTCGACACGCTCCTGCGACGGCGGGTGACTGGCAAAAAGTCCGGCAAGCCAGCTACTGTCCTGCTTGTCACTCATTCGTACGAACATTTCCTGCAACGACACCGCGCCCTGCGCGTCGTAGCCGGAACGCTTCATGTATTCGATCCCGTAGCGATCAGCCTCCAGTTCTGCCTCACGGCCATATCGTTGCAGGGCGAGCTGGGCCGCGAGTCCTGCGCCTGCCATGTAGAGGTTTCCGTAGTCACTGTCGCTGGCAGCCACCTGCGCGGCCAGCAGGCCGCCCTGCAACAACATGCCGCGACTCATCTGCTGCGCCGAATGACGTGCTGCGGCATGAACGATTTCGTGCCCGAGGACTGCAGCGAGCTCTGATTCCGACTTGAGCTGCATCAGCAGACCCCGATTCACTGCAATCTTTCCACCCGGGAGTGCCCAGGCATTCGGGATGGTGTTGTTGAGGACCACAAATTCGTAGGGCAGCTTGCGATCGCTCACGGCTGCCAGGCGATTGCCGACGCGCTGGACATAGCTCGTAAGGGCCGGATCCATCGAATAGTCACCACCCTCAGCCTGGCGCATCGGCGCGTAGTTCTTCTGCCCGATCGAGAGCTCGGTGCCCTCGCCGACGAGCATCAACTCCTTCTCGCCTGTTACAGGATTGGTTGAACAGCCGACGATGGCCGCGGCAAGCGCCGCGACCGGCCAGGTACGGATTCTTCTTGCGATTCAAGTTGGTATCTCCAGCTATTAAGTTATGCCGGCACCACGCCATTCAGGAGACTCGCCAACTTGTCGGCGTCGATGTTACCGCCCGAAACGACGCAAACGACCTTGCCGCCGCCTGCGCGTCCGGACATCGCGGCGGCGACGCTGCAAGCGCCTGCCCCCTCGGCAATGACGCGGTTGCGCTCGGCCACCAGTTTCAGCGCGACCCCAATCTCCTCGAGCGTCGAAACGAGCGCAGCGTCCACGACCGCGCGCGCGCGATCCAGCATCTGTGGAAACACGGTCCTGCTGCCGATTCCATCGACGAAGGATGCGCGATAGTCGACCGTACGGGGCTCGCCGGCCGCAAGCGCGGCGGCGAGCGGCGCGCCCGTTTCGGCCTCCGCGGCGAATACGCGGCATGCCGGCGGCAAGCGCGCGAATGGCAGCTCCGATGCCGCTTGCGAGTCCCCCGCCACCCCAGGGAATGATGACCGAATCTACTTCCGGCAAGTCCTCGACGATCTCGAGGCCGATCGTGCCATTGCCGGCCATGACGAATGGATCATCGAATGCGTGGATGAACGTGCCGTCGACACCTGGGTAGGCGCGGTCCTGGAACGTTTGCCACCATCGCTCGAATGGCGCCTTGATGACCCGGCCACCGAGGCGTTCGATTGCGGCAAGCTTAGCTTTCGGCGCGCTGTCCGGAGCGATCACCGTGCAGGCGATCCCGCGTTCACGCGCGCACCAGGCGACGCCCTGCGCCATGTTCCCCGCTGAAGCCGTCAAGACGCCGCGCGAAAGCTGTTGCGACGGAATGTTCGACATGGCATTGGCTGCGCCGCGAATCTTGAAGGAACCGATCGGCTGGAGATTTTCGAGCTTGAGCCAGATCTCGGCCGGGGCGTCGCGGACGTTGAGGCGCACGAGCGGCGTCCTGAGTGCAATACCCGCCAGGCGGGCACGCGCCTGCCGGATGTCAGCGAGGGTCGGCAGCATTGTCGATGCCGATACTAACCGTAATGAATGTCGCGTCCGCCGAGTTTCTTCCAGTCGTCCGCGATCTGACGAGCGTCGGAATCCGAGCGTGCGGTGACCATGATCAGGACGGCGCCTTTCTTGATTTCGGATTCGTACCTGCGAATCCGATCCGCCGGGATGCCCCAATCGCCGAGGGCCCCGATGAGTCCAGCCGCGACGCCCGCGGCCCCGGCCGCGGTCAAGGCAATCGCAACCGGGCCCGCGATGAAGCCGATGGCCGGAATTGCGACAGCCGCGCCAACTGCCGCGAAAATTGTCACGAGTATCCCGACCCTGCCGCCGGTCGGGCCACCGAGCTCGCCACCCTCCGCTTTTCGTTCGGCCAATTCGGCCTTGATTTCGTCGTCATCGGCGAGCAGACGCTGTCGCGTGCCTTCGGAGATAACGACATTGACCTGGCCGATCTCGTAGCCTCGATCGACGCAGGCCTGGTATGCGCGTTCAGCGGACTGGCCGTCCGCGAAGATACCGGTCAGCAAACCTTTCTTTGCCTGAATTACCTTGGGCGCCGCGACCATGGTGCCTCCGCATCGGCAAGTACTTGCCACTTACGGGTTCATCGTGCGGTTCCCCCGCAAGCACCGTCTGTCAGTGCGAGCCTACTTCGGCGGTTCCAACCGCGCCGGCCACTTGCGCGGAATCTGCACTTAAATGGTGCATTCGCCATCCAAATGTGCCCTGTAGGCCCGAAACCTGTGACTTCCTTCACGAATTTTAGGCACTCAAATAAGTAAGGAACTCCTGTAGTTAGAATGTCGGCCTAGGGGAGTCAATACAGGAACAGTCAACATGTCCTTTTTCCGACGTGCTGCGGCCCGCATTTCCGGGCTTGCCAGCCTGCCGGCCTTTGCGTTCGTACTTGCTTCGACTTTTGCCGGATCCGCTTCGGCCTTTGTCGGGCTGCGCGTGGAAGCGAAGCCGGCCGACCAGCCGATCCAGGCGTTCGTCATCGTCACGAACATGGGCGTTCCGGTACCGGGACTGACGGCCGCCGATTTCGAGATCAGGATCGACGGTCAGTTGGTCACGCTAGCGGATCCGGATGTCACGCTGCCGCCCGCGCAGGATCCGAACCAGAAGCTCTCGGTCGTGTTCGTCATGGACTACAGCACGAGTGTCACCAACCTGTTTCGCCCCCAGATGGAGGCGGCAGTCATCGCCTTCATCGATCAAATGAAGACTGGCGAGCAGGCGGCGGTGGTCAAGTTCAATGCCGACAATCCGTTGGGCGCATCGATCGTTGCGCCATTTACCGCGATCGACACCGTAGGTGGCAACGCCACCCTCGAGACCGCCGTATTGTCGGATTACCCGGGCGATGGAACGAACCTGCTGGATGCCATCCAAATCGCCGTGAACCACATCCTGGCGCCGCCCGCCGCCCTTCCCGCGGGGCCCAAGGCAGTCATCGTCATCTCCGACGGAGTCGACAATCAATCCGTGATTGAGGCGAGCGCCATTTTCCAGCTCGCGAGCGAGAACAGCATTCCGATCTTCACCGTCGGCGTCGGCGACCTGAGCGCTGGCGACCCCACCGGCGAAGAGCTACTGACAGATCTTGCCGTTCGAAACGGGCGGCGACTTTTTTCCTGCACCGACGGACCAGGAGATCGCGGATGCCTACGTGACGATCTCGTCGCGCCTGAACAACGAATACCTGATTTCTGTCGTGAATGGCATTGCTGATTGCGCGGAACACGATTTTGAAGTGACCGTGGATGGCGAGACGGCCAACGCTCCCTTCACGCGCCGCATCTGCGACAGCGTGCCGGACCCTTCACCTTTACGGCCCAGGCGGGCGTGGAACCCGCGGCAGAATTGACCTCGAATACCGTGACCATTACGGGCATCGAGGTGCCGGCGCACATCAGCGTGATCACGGGCACTTACTCGATCGGATGTACCGGCACATTCACGTCGGCCCCGGGGACCATCAACAGTGGCCAGACCGTCTGCGTCGGGCAGCGCGCGTCCGACAACTTCTCTACTTCCAAGACCTCGACGCTGACAATTGGCGGTGTCGCCTCAACGTTCACTACGACGACACGCGCACAAGGCAATGGCGGCGGTGGCGGTGGCGGCGGTGGCGGCGGAGCGACCGGCGTGCTCGAGCTACTGCTCGGCCTCGGCGTGCTGCTGCTGGGACGCCGTCGCGCGGCCTGATTCCGGTCTCGCACTGGCTTTGATTAGAGACCCCGGCGCGATGCGCCGGGATCTTTTCTTATGGGCTCTTCGTGCTACTTTCATATCGATTGCCGCGTCACGGGCGGACTTTGGAGATCGTCATGCGAACAACAACACCAATCGCAATCGCCCTATTGTTCTTTGCCTCGCTTGCATCCGCGACCGACTGGACGGGCGACGAAAAGGCGGTCTGGGACCTCGAAGATGACTATTGGAAGTTCGTGCAGGCTGGCGATGTCGAGTCCTACAGGAAACTGTGGCATGACAACTTTGTCGGCTGGCCGTGCTTCGAATGGTCACCGACGGGCAAGGACGGTGTCGGCAAGTGGGTCAAGGACATTCGCGACAATCAATGGAAATTGAGCTATGAGCTCAAGCCCCTCGCCGCACAATCGTTTGGCGACGTGGTCGTCGTGCATTACGCCGCCATCTACTCGTACGAGTACGGTGATGGCACAGTGAGCGGATCTGGCATTTGGCGAAAGTTCACCCATACCTGGATGAAGACTGCCGACGAATGGCAGATCATCGGTGGCATGTGCGCGGCGCAGGAGCCGCTCAAGACTCCTCGAGCCAGGATCTAGGTCGAAAAAACCCCGGCGGAATGCGCCGGGGTCCTCTGTCACAACAGACAGCGACTACCGGATCACGGTGCCAGGCACTTGTTGTCCTTGTGCGTCTGCATGTTCCCGAACGTGAGGAATCCCGGAACGTTGGGATCACCCGGCACGTCGAGCACGAGATCATTGTTGGAATCAAACACCTTGATCAGTGCCGTGTCGCTCGTGCCGGGCTCGCCCGCGTCCACGAACTCAAACTCAATGCGTGCACCTGCCTGATTGTTGTACCTCCCGGTGCCTGTCCCCTTGAACGTGTCAAAGGGCGATGACTGGGGCGGGGCCTGAACGGCAACGGTGTCAGTGCAGACCGCCGATGTCAGTTCCGTCATGTGGAACCTGTTGTTCGGCCAATTGACCTGGATGTTGTTCGGCTCCCGAAGGTCGCAGTGGATTTCGAAGCCGCGGGTCACACGCACGTCGTCGATCCTGAACACGCTGCCGCCGCCCGTCATCCGGCCACAGTCCTTCGGCTCGAATGCAAATCCCGCCGCCAGCCAGGCAAATGATGCCGGCAGCCTGCCGGTGCCGAGGTTATCCTCGGAAAGCGCCTGCACAGTCAGCGATGTCGCCTTGGAGGGGATGTCGATGGCTATCGAGAAAGAATCCCATTCGTTGCCATCATTGCTGTCGAGCAGGTTGTTCAGCAATGTCGTGCCGCCGTTGGCACCGTTCGTGATGAGCTTGATCACCGATGGCCGGAAGCCCCCGCCGGAAGCCGTGCCGGAAACACTGGCAAAAAACATGTTCAGTTGAGCGGTCCGGTCCTTGTTGGACGACGGGAACGTGAACGCTTGCGGCACGGTGGTCTTCAAATTTCCGGTGTTGTTGATGAAGGCCAGATCCGAGCCATCGCGAATCGCGATGCTGGCATTGGCAGTACCCGTATCGTAAATCACAAGGGCACCGGCTCCATTGTTGGCCCGCGTGAATCCCATATTCGACACCAGCAGCGTTGTAGACCCTGCGCCCACGAGCTGAAGATTGGTGATGTCGGCCCTGAAGGTCGACGCATGCGCATTATTGAAAAAGAACGTCTGCCCGCCGATCAGCGTGCCGGTGACCGGCGTGCTGGTTGCGCCGCCGTCGTTGGACACCGAGATGGTGTTGTCGCCGGCGACATTGGCGATCATGTAGCCCTGCCAATACAGCAACACCTGCTTGATGGTTGCCCCAGCCGGTATCGCGAGGTTGATCGTGCCTGGCTGCGTGATCGCCCCCGTACCCTCGATAGAGAGACTTGTTCCCGGCGCAATGACGATGTTGGGGGGCCCGAGCGTTTCAGTACCGTTTGCTTGAGCGTTACTGGATGAAACTATCAAGAGAATGGAAAAAACCGAGCTGCGCGCCCAATAAGTATTCATTTCGTATCCCCTTCCGGTGTTCCCGCACCGATGTCGTCTTTATCTGCGCTCGTATTCAGGCAAAGTCAATCGGCGAAAGGACTACACGCAACATGACTCAATTCTTCTTGAGATCGGGGTGAGTGCAGACGCAACTTCAGGATGCGGTTGCACGCTCCCGATTTGTCACGGATTCCGCCGGAAACATCGCGTAGGACACCTTCGGTCCTCGTTACGAACACCCCGCGCGGAGATCTGACTCTTCCGTCGCCGGGCACTTTAATGCGCCGAAAGCTTGTCCAGCTAATCCTTGAGGACCTGCCAGGATTTGTCATGGCTACGGAGGGCAATTACCCGATTCTTCGTGCGACGCTCGAAATCGTATACGTCGATTTCGAGCACTGGCTGACCTCGCTCACGCGCCCGATTGAGATTCAGCTGGCCGATGAACAGCCAAGCATCCGAACCATGGGTCCAGGCGCTCCAAACCGATCCATCCAATTCAGCGTTTTCGACCCTCTCGTGGAAAGCCAAAGGCAGCCGCGCGAGATCCGATTGCCTGCAGGCAGAATCAGGCAAT
>CAVPNV010000008.1:0-121775 GCA_963706895.1 uncultured Gammaproteobacteria bacterium
GTCGGGCATTCAGGCACGGAGTCCGAGCGCAAGAAGGCAGGCGGTCGCGGCGTCGAGGGGCTCACGCGCCTTGCATGCGTCTGCCCGCCAGCCGGCGCCCAGGCGTTCACCCAGAGCGGAATCTGCCGCGGACCGCATTTTCTCCGCGGCTGGGCCCCGCCGCGCCCGGCCATGCGACTCATGCGCGAAGTCCGCGCACACTGCGATGCGCGCAGCAACATCGTATCGTCCGTCCATGCAGGCAAGCAGCGTCATCGCATCGAGCGCGACATCGAGCTTGATCGGATCGAGCCGCACGGCGAGCTCATAGAGTTCGGCACCGGTTGCGCGCGCCTCATCGATTTCGCCGGCCAGGAGTAGCGCGCTGAACAACATGACGAGCAGCTCGAATCGAGTTTCGCGACGTCCGGAATGGCGCAGGCTCATGGCAAGCGGGCGCGCAAGCTGCAGCGCCGACGCAATCGCGTCGCAGGCGATGTCGAGCTCGACGACGCTGACCGTGGCTGCGAGTGCCTGCCGATCGCTCGTCGTCAATGCCGCACCCAGAGCGCGCCGCCAGGCGACGCGCGCATCCTCGAAGCGGCCATCGCCCATCATGAGCGTGGCCTCAGTCGAGGCGCCATGGGCAAGCAGCCGCGCCGGCCATGTCGGTTCCTCGAGACTGCGCGCTGTCTCGAAGGCGCTTGCCGCGCGCGCTCCTGAGTCCCGCCAGTTGAGCGCAAGCTGCATCAGGGAGTGATAGCGGGCGCGCGCGTCGCCGGTCGCCGCATGCATCTCGGCTGCAAGTTCGGCGGCGAAGCGGGCACGATCGCACTGGCGGGTCGAGTCATAGGCGGCGATCGCTTCCCAGAATCGCCCAATGCGGGCTCGCGGGAGCGCATCGGTCAGGAGCGCAACGGCCTTCGCGTACTGGGCGCGACCTTCGGCGTGCAGGTCGGTTTCGACGAAGAGCGGCCAGGCCGAGCCGAAAAGCGCGACGCCAAGCGCCCGGTCTTCGCGCATTGCCCACTCGAGCGCCGCCCGCACATTGTCGAGTTCCGGCACGTATTGGTTGAGCCAGACAGCCTCATCCGCCGACCAATACTCCTCGTAGGCGCGATCCAGCAATTGCAACAAGGTT
Organism: uncultured Gammaproteobacteria bacterium; assembly: GCA_963706895.1. Classification (GTDB taxonomy): domain Bacteria; phylum Pseudomonadota; class Gammaproteobacteria; order Steroidobacterales; family Steroidobacteraceae; genus SCUD01. The sequence goes on from CAVPNV010000008.1 coordinate 1,121, forward strand.
GCGGCTACGCGAGACCGCGCCAGTTCCAGCTCCTGGCGGAATTCGAGACGATCGAGCGCATAAAGGCGTGCCGTCTCGAGCAGTCGATGCCGCGGCGGCTCCGTCGGGAGCGTCGTAACCAGCGAGCGGTCGACGAGACGCCCGATGACGTCGATCGCTTCTGACACGTCCAGCGTCGTGTCTGCCACCGAGCGCGCCGCGGTCTCCAGCGAGAAACTGCCAGCGAACGCGCCGAGACGATCGAACACCCTTTGCTCGACCGGTGACAGGAGCCCGTAACTCCAGTCGAGCGCGGCTTGCAGAACTCCGTGTCGTGGCTCCGCGGAACGTGCCGACTGCTTCAGCAGGCGGAATCGATCGTCGAGCCGCGCAATCAGGGCAGCCAGGCCAAGCCCCGGAACGCGCGCAGCGGCGAGCTCGAGCGCGAGCGGATTGCCGTCAAGGCGTCGGCAGATCTCGCCCACGAGCGTCGCGTTCGTCCCGGACAGCTGGAAGCGGCGGTCGGCCTCCGCAGCGCGCAAGGCAAACAACTGCACAGACGCAGTAGCGGCACCATCCGCTGGAAGGGCGCCGGAATCCGGCACAGGCAGGCCCGGCAGGCGAATGATGGTCTCTCCGGCGAAGCCGAGCGGAACCTGGCTGGTCGCAAGCAGGCGCAATGCGCGGCACCTTGCGACGAGCGTCGCAAGCGGCGCGGCGAGTCCATCGGCCAGGTGTTCGACGCCGTCGAGGATGAGAAGGAGCGGCTGCTGGTCAAGCGACTGGACGAGCGACGCAAACCCGTCCTGGCCGTCAGTCAGCGACAGTCCCAGTGCCAGCGCGATCGCGGATGGCACGTGCTCGATGGACGCAAGCGACTCCAGTGAAACCCAAGCGACTGCCCTCTCCGGCTTCTCGACGGCGCGCGCCAGGATCTCCTGGGCAAGCCGGGTCTTCCCGACGCCCGCGCCGCCAACGACGACGACGAGCGCTGACTTCTCAACGGACGCCTCGATTTCACGCAGGTCGTCGTCGCGCCCGATGAGGGGCCCAAGTCGCGCTGGCCAGCTGACACGCGGCATGGAGAGCCGTGGACCGGCCGCGGTCGTTGCGACAGACGCAGACGGGTCGGCGCTGCCCGGCGAAACCGCGAGGTCCAGGCGATAGCCGAAGCGCGGGACGGTGCTGATCGCGCCCGCGCCGAGCACGCGCCGGAGACTCGCGATCTGCGCCGGGAGGTTGTTCTCATCGACGACGAGCCTGGGCCAGACCCGGTCCAGCAGCGTCGCCTTGGTGACGAGACGGCCCTGGTTTTCTACCAGTACAAGCAGGAGGTCGAATGCCCGCGCGCCAAGCTCGACGGGCTGCCCCGCCGAGCTAAGTATGCGTTCGGATGGGAAAAGCTCGAATGCCCCGACGTGTATTCGCTCCATCGGGGACCATTTAGAATAAATTCACCAGGGTTTCAAGACAGGACCGGACGCTCCGGGGATCCTGCCACCCGGCGACAGCGTTTCCGCAGCCGGATATCCGAGGAGAAAGTCATGCCGAAGTTCGTCATCGAAAGAGAAGTGCCAGGTGCGGGCAAGATGAGCCCGGCCGAGCTCAAGAAGATCTCGCAGAAGTCGTGCGGGGTCTTGAGCAGCCTCGGTCCCAGCGTTCAATGGATCCAGAGCTTCGTCACGGCCGACAAGCTCTATTGCATCTACCACGCGACGGATGAGTCGCTGGTGCAAAGGCATGCCGAGCTCGGCGGATTTCCGGCTAACAAGATCTCGCGCGTTTCCGCTGTCATCGATCCCGCGACTGCGGAATGAGTCGCGGCCTTGCATTGCCAACCCTGGAGCAGACGATGAAAGCACTCTTGACGATTCTCGCAGCCTTCTTCATTTCTCCGGCGTTCGCGGACGATTCCGCGGCCGCAGAAGGAGCCAATCATCGTTACCTGATCGAGCGGACCTTCCCGGCCGGCGCGCTGGATGGCCTCGACGCAGCGACGAAGGAAAAGGTCAACGCGAACAACGCCACAGTCGGCGTGCGCTGGCTGCATTCCTACGCCAATGCGGAAAGGACAAAGACTTTCTGCGTCTACGAAGGCCCGAGCGAAGATGCGGTGCGCCAGGCCGCCACCTTGAACGGCCTTCCAGTAGACAGCGTCGTGGAGGTCCCAGTCGACCTTACGCCCTGAAGCCGCGCAGCGGCAGGTTCGGCCGCTGCAGCCAGTTGTCCGGGAGATAAGCCGCGGTACCGTCGATCGCGTGTAGCGTGTAGGCGTGCCGCGGCTTGTCGCTGAGATTCGGGCCCGATCGATGCGGCAGCGCGCCATCCAGAATGATCAGCGTGCCGCGGGCCGCTTCCAGGGGCACCAGTCCCTCCGCAGGGTAAGGCTCGCGGTCGAATTCCTCGAGTTCCGTCGCCGTGCGGCCTGCATTGAGGCGCGAACGCGCTTTCACCGGCAGATGGTGGCCGCCAGGCAGCGCCCACATGCAGCCATTCTCCGTCGTCGCGTCGTCGATCGCGAACCAGAATCCGACGACGCTTCGCGGTTCGGTCCACAGGTAAGTATGGTCGGTATGGCAGTTGACTTCGCCGCCGATGCGGGCCTGCTTGAAGATGTACATCGATTGCAGGAGCAGCGGCTCGCGCATTCCGATGCCGGACGCGATCGCCGCAAGCTCTGGAGTGCGGCTGAATCGATCGAAGACGGGATCGAGGTCGTGCATCGCGTGGCCGAGCTTGTTGAGGCACAGGTGTGCGTCGGTCTTGAGCCGGCCTTCTTCGTCGAACGCGCCTCTTTCGAAGAAGCAACGGATCGCCTCGCCGCTCGTCAGGAAGTACTCCTCGGCGGCGTGCAGGGCACGCCCATCCGCGGTGAAGACGGTTGCCTCATCCGGCGGCGGCACGTGCTTGCGGGCAAGCTCCAGCGCACGCTCGCGGAGCGCAAGACAGCGCTCGGCAGGGACGAAATCCGGCAGCACGAGAAAACCGTCGCTTCGAAATCGCGCGAGCTCAGCCTGGGATATCCCGCCGCCCGCCTTCAATTCCTGCGACCGCCCGCGCATGCGGCCAGTCTACAGGCTCCGCTCAGGCCGTCGCGCGGCTCCTGATGCCTGCCTCGTCCGCGAGGACGGCGGCCTTGTCCGTCTTCTCCCAGGAGAACTCCGGCTCTTCCCGCCCGAAGTGGCCATAGGCCGCGGTCTTGCGATAGATCGGCCGCAGGAGGTCGAGCATCTGCACGATGCCCTTTGGCCTCAGGTCGAAATGCCGCAGGACGAGTTCCTCGATCTTCTCGTCGTCGACGACGCCAGTACCATAGGTCGTAAGCATCACGCTCGTTGGCCGCGCGACGCCGATCGCGTATGAAACCTGCACGAGGCAACGGCGCGCGAGTCCTGCCGCAACCACGTTCTTTGCGACATAGCGTGCCGCGTAGGCCGCGGAACGATCGACCTTGGACGGATCCTTGCCCGAGAATGCGCCGCCGCCGTGGGGCGCGGCGCCGCCATAGGTGTCCACGATGATCTTGCGGCCTGTGAGCCCGCAGTCGCCCTTCGGCCCGCCGACCACGAATCGCCCGGTGGGATTCACGAGGAAGCGGATTTTCTTCGAGACCATGTCCCGCGGCAGGACTGGCTTGATGATTTCCTCGACGACGGCTTCAGTGAGCGCCTTGTGCTCGATGTCCGGCGCGTGCTGGGTGGACAACACGACGGTGTCGATCTCCTTCGGCTGCGCCTTCCACGTAACGCACCGTGACCTGGGACTTTGCGTCCGGACGCAGCCAAGCGAGCTTGCCGGAGTGACGCAGTTCCGCCTGACGCTCGACGAGCCGATGCGCCAGGTGGATCGGAAGCGGCATCAGCTGCGGCGTCTCGTCGCAGGCATAGCCGAACATCAGCCCCTGGTCGCCTGCACCCTGCTCCAGGTCGAGCCCGCGCCCTTCGTCGACACCCTGCGCGATGTCCGGCGACTGTTCGTCGTAGGTCACGAGGACGCTGCAGCCGCGATAGTCGATCCCGTACTCGGTATTGTCGTAGCCGATCCTCCGGATCGCGTCGCGGGCGACGGACTGGTAGTCCACGACCGCCTTCGACGTGATCTCGCCGGCGAGCACGACGAGCCCCGTGCTGCAAAGCGTTTCCGCGGCGACCCGCGCAGTGCGGTCCTGTGAAAGCACGGCGTCGAGCACCGCATCCGAAATCTGGTCCGCGACCTTGTCGGGATGGCCTTCGCCGACCGACTCGGAGGTGAAGTAGGTAGCTGTCACTCATGGATCGAATGACTCCATTGGTGTCTGGGTTCACGGCCGCACAACGAGCTTTCCGGCGGCTGCGTCGACATCGAATCGGCCGGCCCGTAACGCCTCGAGCCACCCCACGGTCCGCAGCAAGCCGCCGAATGGAAAGAAGTGCGGCCTCACAAATCGCTGCGCAAGCGCGTCGGTCCGCTCTCGCACGATGCGGGGGAGCATCTCGTCGGCCGAGGTCACGAGCGTGCGCAACGTGGCCGCCGCACCCGGATTCGTCATCAGCGCGCCGAGCGAGGAAACGATGCCGCAGAGCATCGCGTACTTCATCAGGGACTTGAGCGACGCAGGACCGGCCATTCCCACCTCGACCGGCAGCGAAATGCCGTTCTCGGCGAGCCCACGCTCCCAGGCCACCAGCGCCGCAGGATTGAACCCGAACTGGCTGACGACGTGCATGCGCGCACCGGTACGCGCTGCGTATTCCTGCTTGCGGCGGAGCGCATCCCAGAGTATTGCCGCGTCGATACGATTGTGACCTTCGGGATGGCCTGCGATTCCGATCGTGTCGATCCCCGCGGCTGCGAGCGTCCCGGACTCGAGTATGTCGAGCGAGCTCGAATAGGGACCCACCGGATGCGGGAGGTCGCCTGCCACCAGCAGGACGCGCGAGATGCCGGCTTCATCTCAGGCGACCGAGCGCGGACTCGAGTTCGCGCGCGGCTGACGATGCGCCGAGCGACGATGTGAGGGCTTGCAGCGAATCCGGCGCTGCGAAGCGCGACCGCGGTGTCGACGACGTCGGCGACCGCCACATGCGGCGTGTGCGCGACATATAGCGTCGAGCCGGCGGCCAGGTGGCCGGTGAGCGACGCGGGCTGCACCTTGTCGCCGGGTGTGACCTCGATCGATGCGGTGCGGACAAAGTCGATGATCCTCGTCTTGAGATCGCACTTCCGCGATAACCGGATTACCGGCCGTCGCTGCTTCGCCTGAAGGGAGCCTCGTCACTATTTCTGCCGCCGGGTCACGACGAATGTCTCGTCGTTGAACCAGAGGCCGCTGTGCTTCTGCAGCACGGACTGCGTGGCGTCGAGATACGCGCCCGTGGTGACGACCTCGTCCAGGCGCTCTTCCTCGATCTGGTTGACGTAGATCGCCGCGTTCCAGGCCGCGAACAGCGTAGACGTGCCGATCCGGTCGCCGATCTCATTCGGCAGCGTGTGCATCTCGTACCGGAAGATGGCCTTGTCGTCCGCGGGCGCAGTCGAGGTTGAATTCGCTGGCCTCACGTCCAAGCTCCGTCTTCAGCGCGGCGAGGAGCTGACGGCGATCCACCTTGAACGGGTTCTCGTCGGGCCAGAGCTTCTGCACGATCTCGAGCGCCGGATCGTGGCCGTAGGACTGGATGACGAGCAGCCGGCCGTTCGGCGCCAGGCTGCGCGAAAGAGGCGCCAGGACTTTCTCGGCCTTGAACTTCGCGGACATCCGCGCGCGCCACGGCTGCGAGGCGATGATGAGGTCATAAGACTCGAAAGTCTGGCCCGGCTTGGGGATCACGCGGTCCAGAAGGAACTTGTGATCCTCCCGGTAGACGACGAGCACGGATGGCCGCACGTAGACGGGATTCCCGGTCTTCGGGCTCGGCTTCGTCTGCCAGCCGAATGCGAGCGTCGTCGCAAGCTCCTCGATCTGTGCGGCGTAGTCATGCGACGTCTGGCCCTTGAGGCGCACTTCGTGCCAGTTCAGCGCGGCGGCCGAATGGATGTCGCGCGGCATCAGCCGCGGCGCCTCGGAGTAGTTCAGGTTCGTGATGACGAGGACGGTCGGCGGATGCTCGAGGAAGCGATCCGGCATCTTCTCGAGCCCGAGCCGCACGTCCTCGAGGCTGATCTCCTTCGCGACGACCATGAGCGGAACCGTCGGGGCCTGTGCGTGCGCGTGGCGCATGATGCGCGAGAGGACAGTCGCGTCGCCCATGCCGGCATCGAAGATGCGAAGTGCCGGCGGCGTCGGCCGCACGTGCTTGAGCTCGATCGCCGCGCGCTGGGCCACCGCCGACTTCTCGTTGCAGGTGTTTACGAAGGCGAGATACTTCTGGCGGTTGTCGTAGAACCGGAACGGAGTCGCGCTATCGCGGCCCGCCGCCTGCGACTTCGCCGTCAGCTCCGGATTCATCGCTTGCCCGCCCGCGCGGCCGGCGACGAGGTCGCGCACGATGCGCGCGACGTGTTCGCCCTGGAAGCGGCACATCCCAAGCTCGAGCGCAGTCGGCATGCGCGACTCGTCGCCGTGGCCGGTGATGCTGCTCGCGCCATAGGGCGTGCCGCCCGTCACTTCCTTCATGGTCGTGATGCCGGGCGCCGTGTACGGCAGGCCCACGATGATCATCCCGTGATGCAGCAGCGTCGTATGGAAGGACGTGATCGTCGTCTCCTGGCCGCCATGCTGGCTCTGGGTGCAGGTGAAGACGCCCGCGACCTTTCCCAGCAGCGCGTTCCTGGCCCATAGAGGCCCGGTCTGGTCGAGGAAATTGCGCATCTGGGCGCACATGTTCCCGAAGCGGGTGGGCGTACCAAACAGTATCCCGTCGTAATCGCCAAGTTCGCCCGGGTCCGCGACCGGCGCCGGCTGGTCGAGCTTGAAGTTGAACTGGCGCGCGACGTCGGGCGGCACCAGCTCCGCAACGCGCTTGACGACGACATTCGTGCCCTCGACCTTCGCGACGCCTTCGGCCTGCGCATACGCCATCTGCTCTACATGGCCCCAGCTGCTGTAGTAGAGAACGAGCATGTTGGCCATTTCCGTCTCCCCTGCCTCAGGCGGCCACGCGCGACTGGCGTCGCAGGAATGCCTGGATCGCCTCATTGTAGGCGTTCGGGTTGTCGAGATTCGGCAGGTGTCCCGCAGCCGGCACGACGACGCGCTCGGCGACAGGCAATGCACGAGCCAGCGCCTCGCCTGTGCGCAAGCGGATCTGCGTGTCGGACTCGCCATTCACGACGAGCGCCGGCTTTCGAAAACGCGCAAGCGCGCCAACGCCCGCCGGGGATGCCGGGCTGGCGGGCGGACCCAGCAAGTCGCGCGCGGGATAGCGCGCGAGCATCCGGTCGATCAGCTCCCGCGCCGCCTCACCCTTCGATTGCAGCTGCATCAGCGGATGCACGCGCCAGGCACGGCGAAATGCCTCGAGGCCCTGCTCGCGGACGAGCCTCTGGAACCCGGCGATCGAAAAATCCTCGTCGCCGGCGGACCCCGGATCTCCGATCTCGTCGGGCGGGCCGTCGAGTACGACGCCTGCGACGCGCCCGGGATGAGCGAGCGCAAATGCGAGCGCGACGCGCGCACCCTGCGAATGTCCGACGAGGGTCGCGCGCGCGAGCTGAAGGTGGTCGAGCAGCCCGCCGAGGTCGTCGACATCGGCTGCACGGCCCGGCTCACCGCCGGAGAATCCGAATCCCCGCCGGTCGTAGCGCACCACCCGGAATGAATCCGCGAGTGCCGCAGCCTGTGGATTCCAGACCTCAAGGTCGAGCGTCCAGCCGTGAATGAAGACGACGGGCGGCCCTCCGCCGTCGTCGCGAAATCGCAGACGGGCTTCGCCGGACCGGAAGTGGTCGTCGTGCGACTGCATGCCTTTTCGAATAACGAAAAAAAGTTCGCAAACAGGCTACGAGTGCCCGGCTGGTGCGTCAAGCGCCCCGCACCGGTTCAGACGAGTGCGCTGAGCGAAAGGCCGGGAACCCGCGCAAGCTCTGCGGAGATTTCCCGGCTCGCCTGTTTCAGCATCGCGAGGCGCTCGCGGACGATCTTTGCCTTGGTCACCCGGCGCGAATGGCTGGAACTGTTGAGCGACGCGACTACCCGGCCGTGCTGGTCATGCACCGGCACCGCGACGGCCACGACGCCATACGCGAGCTCATCCTCGACTGCCGAATAACCGGCTCTCCGGCATTCGTCGATCAGCTGCCGGATCTTGCGAGGATCGGTGACCGTCGAATCGGTCAGCGCGACGAATCGCTGGGTGCGGAAGTACGCCTCCAGCCGTTCCGACGCGAGGCCCGCGAGGAGTACTCGGCCCATCGAGGTGACATGCGCGGGAAACCGGCTTCCAATATGGGCCTCGAGCCGCATCAGCGTGCGCACGGAAGTGCGGGCGACATAGACGATGTCATTGCCATCGAGCACGGAGAGCGCCGCGGAGTCGCCCGTCTGCCGGGCGAGTTCCTCGAGGTGCGTCTTGGTCAGGTGCTCGATATCCATCGACTCGAGGTAGGCCGCGCCGAGCTCCAGCACTTTCGGCCGCAGCAGGAACTGCCTCCCCCGCCGCGTCACATAGCCAAGTTCCTCGAGCGTCAACAGGCAGCGGCGCGCCGTCGCAGCCGGCATTCGGGCCCTGCCCGCGACCTCCGAGAGCGTCAGCGCCGAGTGGTCGCGCGTGAACACGCGAATCACCAGGAGGCCCTTGGCGAGGCCACCCATGGCTTCCCGGCGAGGCGCGGCGCTCTGGCGGCGTGGCATGCGCGAAGTCTATTTCGATATGCGAACTAGCAAAAGCGGCCTGGCGCGCACTTGACGCCGGGCGGCGCGGAGCGTCAGCATGTTCGGCAGTCGAATCTCTTTTCGGTATACGAAAATGGATCGCGCCGTGAACAGGGGCTGTCCGGAATGAAGATCGGTTCCCAGGCCGCGAAACAATCGGCCATCTCGGCGTCGAATGCCGAAACGATCGTCGTACGGGGCTTCGACCTTTGCCAGGACCTCATCGGCCACATCACGTTCACCGATCACGCCTGGCTCCTCGTCACCGGCAAGCTCCCGACACCGTCACAACGCCGGATCCTCGACGCCGCGCTGGTCGCGATTGCCGAGCACGGGCTCGTGCCGTCGGTGGTGGCGAGCCGGATGACACTCGCCGCCGCGCCCGAGGCAGTCCAGGGGGCCGTCGCAGCCGGAATCCTCGGCTGCGGTTCGGTCATCCTCGGCTCTGCGGAGTCTGCTGCCCGCCTCATGTCGGGCATCCTCGCCAATGGGCCGTCGCGCGACGTCGCAGGCGCCACGCACGCCGCGCTGGTCGAGGCGCACGACGCGCGACGCGCCGTTCCGGGCTTCGGCCACCCTTGCACAAGCGCGATGATCCCCGCGTCGCGCGCCTGCTCGCGGTTGCAACCGAAGCCGGGACCGTGGGGCGCCACGTCGAAGTCGCGCGGCTCATCGAAAAGAAGCTCCCGGAAATCACGGGCAAGCCGCTCGTGATGAACGTTTCAGGAGCCATCGCGGCAGTAATGCTGGACGCCGGCTACCCATTGCTCGCAGTGAAAGGCATTCCGATACTCGCGCGCACGGCAGGCCTCATCGCGCACCTGCTCGAAGAACAGGAGCGATCGATCGGTTTCATCCTTGCGGATGGTGGAAGCACGAGCATCAGCTACGACGGGACCTCCCCCGCCGGCTTCGTGCCGGGCGACTGATGTTCCAGTTGCCACTCCGCGGGATCCGGATCGTCGAGCAAGGCACGTTCATCACGGGTCCCTGCGCGGCGATGATGCTTGCCGACCTCGGAGCCGACGTAATCAAGGTCGAGAGCCCCGAAGGCGATCCCTACCGCAGCTACCAGCGTGGGCTTTATTCGCCGCATTTCCAGGCCTACAACCGCAACAAGCGGAGTCTCAGCTGCGACCTCAAGCAGCCCGGCGATCGCGAAGTCTTCGACCAGCTGGTCGCAAGTGCTGACGTGTACCTTCAGAACTTCCGTCCCGGCACCGCCGAGCGGCTCGGTGCTGGCGTCAAGCGGCTGCGCGGGCTCAATTCAAGGCTCGTTTACTGCTCGATCAGTGGCTTCGGCGCTGACGGTCCCTACGCCGAGCGGCCCGAGCTACGACTCCGTCGCACAGGCGCTGTCCGGTTTCCTGAGCGTCGTCGTGGACCAGGAGCGGCCGCGCTTCCTCGGCCCCGCGCTCGCCGATGCGATCACCGGCATTTATGCCGCGTACGGCATCCTCGGCGTGCTCCTCGAGCGTGCGAGCACCGGCCAGGGCCGCCTCGTCGAAGTCTCGATGTTCGAGGCGATGGCGCACTTCGCCGTCGAGCCCTTCGCCGCGTACTTCGCGCTCGGCGAAGTGCCGAAATCGAGCGACCGTCCCCGCCTCGCCCAGGCATACATCCTTCGCACGGCTGACGACCGGCTGCTCGCGATTCACCTCTCCTCGCTCGAGAAGTTCTGGCAGGGACTGACCACCGCGCTCGAGGCAGGCGAGCTCAAGGATGACCCGCGCTTCGGCGAGCGGCTTGCCCGCATCAAGAACTACGAGGCGCTAGGCGAAGAACTCGACCGGCGCTTCCGCAAGCGCGCGCTCGCCGATTGGGCCGATCGCCTGTCGGCGAACGACGTGCCGTTCGCGCCGATCAATGGCATCGACTCGGTCGTCAACGATCCGCAGGCGCGTCACCTCGGCCTCGTCGTGCCCGTCGAGTCGGCGCGGGAAGGCGGCCGCGAGGCGGTACGTCCGGCGCTGCAGTTCGATGGCAAGCGCGCAACGTCGGTGACAGCTGCGCCGCTCCTCAACCAGCATGGCGATGCGATCCGCGCCTCGCTCGCACGCGAACGCGGCTGGCCTGCAGCTCCGTTGGACGGAATCGCGCGCCGGGCCGCAGGATGAACCGCATGGCTGACGCGAACAGTCCCCTCTTCCCCACGACGCTTGTCGGCAGCATGCCCCAGCCGGATTGGCTGATCGACCGCAAGAAGCTGGCTGGCCGGTTTCCGCCGCGCGTCCGGGCGCGCGAGCTGTGGCGCGTGCCTCCCGAGCACCTCGAGGAAGCGCAGGATGATGCAACGATCATTGCGATCCGCGCACAGGAGGAGGCCGGTCTCGACATCGTCACCGACGGCGAGATCCGCCGCGAAAGCTACTCGAACCTGTTTGCGACCGCGCTCGAGGGCGTCGACCTCGACAACCCGGGCACGGCGCTCGACCGCAGCGGACATGCGGTGCCGGTGCCGCGCGTTACCGGGCCGATCCGCCGGCGGCACGCAGTCGGCGTGCGGGACCTCGAATTCCTGCGGCGCCATACGACGAAGCCCGTCAAGGTCACCGTGCCGGGACCGTTCACGATGTCGCAGCAGGCGCAGATCGACCACTACGGGGGAAGCCGGCATCTCGCGGCGGTCGACTACGCGGCGGCACTCAACGCCGAGATCCGCGACCTCTTTTCGGCGGGCGCCGACATCGTCCAGATCGACGAGCCCTACATGCAGGCGCGGCCCGACGAGGCGCGACAGTTCGGGCTCGAAGCCCTCAATCGCGCACTCGAGGGCGTGACAGGCACGACGGCGGTCCACATATGCTTCGGGTATGCCGCGATCATCCATACGCGATCGACGGCCTACTCCTTCCTGCCTGAGCTCGCTGGCTGCCATTGCCAGCAGGTCTCCCTCGAAACCGCCCAGCCGAATCTCGATTGCTCGATCCTCAAGACGCTCGACGGAAAGAAAATCATGCTCGGCGTGCTGGACCTCGGTGATCCCGAGGCCGAGACGCCGGAAACCGTGGCGGCGCGCATCCGGCGCGCGCTGCCCTTCGTGCGCGCGGAGAACCTGATCGTCGCGCCCGATTGCGGCCTGAAGTACCTGGGCCGTGATGTCGCTTTCGGCAAGCTCAAGGCGATGGTCGCCGGGGCCGCCATTCTCCGCGCGGAGTTGGCTCGTGCGCCCGGACCCGTCAGGATCCAACTGAATTCTTAACGCGGAGACTTTCATGCTCACATCCAAGGGGACGTGCATTTCCATGCTGGTGACCTGGATCATCGCCACCGCAGTCGCAATGCCAGCCATGGCACAAACCACGGAGACTGGAGGAAATCGTCGTGACAGCGCGCAAGCGCGACGAGACACTGCCAGGACGTGCCAGTCACGATGAATGTCTTCACCGAGAGCTGGTCAAGGACGGCCGGCATCCAGAGACCGGCCGACTTCATCCGATGGTGCCCGAACATGACGATGGTGCAGACCCAGAACGCGGGCAACCCTTCATCGTCATCCGCGGCATCTCGCAGGCCCGGAACAGCGAGCCGTCGGTTGCCGTGCCAGGTCGACGGCGTGCTGAGACCAATCCGGCCGAGTTCAACCAGGAGCTGTTCGATATCCAGCAGATCGAGGTCCTGAAGGGGCCGCAGGGCGCCTTGTACGGTCGAAATGCCATCGGCGGCGCGATCATCATCACGACCCAGGACCCGGCGCGACGAATTCGAGGCGACCGTCAAGGCGGGCTACGGCAACGAGAACTCGATCCGCGGCCAACTCGGCGTCAGCGGACCGATCGGCGACACAGCCGGCTTCCGCGCGTCGGTCAATTACTACGAAACGGACGGCTTCATCGACAACCGTTTCTGGACGAAAAGGCGGACCCGGTCAAGGACCTCTCGGCCGGCTGCGCTTCGTCTGGGAGCCGAACGACAACTTCACGGGCGATTTCTGCGTTTCGTTCTCGAGGGATCTCTCGACGCAAGGCGCTCTACTTCGTGATCCCGCGCGAGGACGAGGCGAACCGTTCAGCACGTTCTTCACGCCGCCGGATGCCAATAACGTGACGGAACAATCCAGCTCGACAATCCGGGAATCAACGAGCGCGACATGTTGAACGCCTCGATGAAGCTCGACTTCGGCGTCGGCGACGGGACTCTGACTTCAGTCACGGCCTACAACCGACTCGAGGAGATCCTGACCGGCGACGCGTTCGACTTCCGGCCGGCCCGGAATCCGATACTTCATCCCTGTTCGGCGCGGACCTGACCAGACCAGTTGCTGGATGTCGAGGCGTCAGCCAGGAGATCCGCTACACGTCGCCGACCGAGGACAAGTTCCGCTGGATTCGCGGGCGCCTATTTCGTGCACGACCGACCGTTTCATTTCGACGGGCAACATCGTTGGACGACGGCTCGGGCGTAGTTCCCGGTGTATAGGAGCCGCGGCTCGCCGTCAATCGACCCGCAACTTCAGCGTTCCTCGCCGACTAGCAGGACAATGACGCGTGGGCCGTCTTCGGCGAAGCTGAGCTTCGAGCTTCGCCGACAATTTCGAGCTCAACGCGGCGATGCGCTACGACGAGCGACAAGCGCGAGAACACGACAGAGACGCCACGGAATTCATCCGCCCCCGATGGGCTTCCTGCCGGCTCCGGCGCGCCGCCGGACCTGCGCACGGGCCAGGTCCGCACGCAAACCTGGAGCGAACTGCAGCCCAAGATGACGTTGCGCTACACGCCGACATGAAGACGTGACGATCTATCGGTGGCTACAGCCGCGGATTCCGCAGCGGCGGATTCAACCAGACCGGCGTCGGCGTAGTACGCAGACGCGATTGGCGTTGCACGGCGTCAACGACCTGTTCGAGGCCGAGGTCGGCCGATACCGACGAGATCGGCGTCAAGTCGCGCTTCATCGACAATCGCCTGATGATGGGCGCAGCCGTTTATCTACACCGAGTCGGAAAACGGTCCTACTTCTTCGTATTCCTGGCCGCGAACTCCAGCCCAGAACCTCGGCAATCTGGATGCGGTCGATTACAAGGGCTTCGAACTCGAGATGAACTGCAGGCGACGGACAATTTCGACATCTACGCGAGCGACGGCTAGACCGACAGCGAGATCACGGGCATGGAGGACCCGACGGTGGTCGGCAACGAGGCGCCGCTCGTCTCGCGAATGACCGGCAACGTCGGGTGCGCAGTACATCGTGCCGGTCGGCGAGCTGGACCTGTCGTTCCGCGTCGACTACCGCACACGGGCGACACCTGGTGGGGGCCGGACAACTTCGACTCAACGCGACCCGATCGACATCGTGGACTGCGGGCCGGCATCGGACTCGGAAAGCGGTCAGTCGTCGCTGGTCGAGCAACGCTCTGGGGCAAGAATCTGACTGACAGAGGAATCCAACCAGGAATTCTTCCCGCCGGGTACACCGACAATTCCGTTTTCAAGGCACTGCCGCTCCGCTACGGCATCGAGTTCAGTACCGATTCTGACCGGAGACGGACATGGCAACGCAAGGCAAGACTTCCGAACAGGCTTCATCACAACGCGTACGTCTCGCGCGATCTCGAGGCGACAAGGAAGTTCTACGAGGACGTGATCGGGCTGCCGCTGATGGCGACCTGGTGCGAGAAAGACATGCTGTTCGGCGCCGAGCGCACGTATTGCCACCTGTTCTTCGGGCTCGGCGACGGCGGCGCGCTGGCGTTCTTCCAGTTTGCGGATCCGGCGGACGCCGAGCAGTTCGGGCCGAAAATGCCGTTCACGCCCTTCCACCACATCGCGCTGCACGTGGACAAGGAGACCCAGGACGGGATCGAGAAGCGCCTCGCTGCGGCCGGCTACAAGGAGCCGCAGTCCTTCGTGCTGGATCACGGCTATTGCCGGTCGGTCTATGCCACGGACCCGAACGGCCTGATCGTCGAGTTCACGCTCGACCATCCGGACGTCGAGAAGATAAACAAGACGAGACGGGCCGACGCCCATTCGGAATTGAAGCGCTGGCTCGGCGGCGACCACACGTCCAACAACATGTATCGATGAGGGGCAGTACAGAGCGCATTCTCACGACGCACGTCGGTAGCCTGCCGCGCTCGCAGGCCGTGACCGACGTGCTGTTTTCCCGCGAACGAGGCGAGATCAAGGACCGCAGCGCGGCGGCCGCCGTCATTACGGACGCTGTCGCCGACGTCGTCCGGCGCCAGCGCGAGGCCGGCGTCGACATCGTGAGCGACGGCGAGTCGAACAAGATCAGCTACGCCACCTACATCGCCGACCGCTTTGCGGGCTTCGGCGGCGACACGCCGCGCGAGCCCGGCCAGGACCTCGTCGAGTTCCCGCGCTTCATGGCGAAGCTGGCGGCGAGCGGTGCGACCGCAAAGTACCGCCGCCCACGATGCGTCGGCGAAATAAGGCTGAAGGACGCCGAGCCGCTCAACGACGACCTCAGGAACCTCCGCCATGCGGTCGATGCCGCGAAACCGGTCGAGGCATTCATGAATGCCGCCTCGCCGGGCGTGCTCGCGCTTTTCCAGCCGAATGATTACTACGAGTCGCAGGATGCCTACCTCGAGGCCCTCGGCGCGGCCATGCAAAGCGAGTACGAGGCCATTGTCGGCGCGGGCTTTCTGCTGCAGATCGACGCGCCGGACCTCGGGATGGGTCGCCACACGATGTACCGGAATGCCAGCGTCGCGGATTACCTGAAAGCGGCAGCGCGGCACATCGAAGTGCTCAATCACGCCCTTCGGAACCTGCCTGCCGACCGGATGCGGATGCACATCTGCTGGGGCAACTACGAAGGGCCGCATCACCACGACGTGCCGCTCGCGGATCTGCTGCCGGTAGTGATCAAAGCGAAACCGCAGGCGCTGCTCTTTGAATCCGCCAATCCACGCCACGCGCATGAGTGGGCGGTGTTCCGCGAACAGCGCATCCCGGATGACAAGATTCTCGTGCCGGGCGTCCTCAGCACGACGACGAACTACGTCGAGCATCCGGATCTCGTCGCCGAACGGCTCATACGCTTCGCCGAAATCGTCGGCCGCGAGCGCGTGATTGCCGGGACGGACTGCGGCTTCGGGACTTTCGGCGGCTTCGGGCCGATCGACCCGGACATCGTCTACATGAAACTGGCTTCCCTGGCCGAAGGCGCGAGGATCGCGAGCAGGCGCCTTTGGAAGCACTGAGCGATATTCTGTAAGATCCAGCTTGCAAAACAGCGTGTAAATGCTTGATTTGCAACGATAACATCACAAAACTTTCATAGAACTGCAATGCGTCGGGCGCAACCTTGTTGCCAAGCATCGAAGAGGTGCGGCACATGGGTACGAAGCTCGCCACAGCGTTCTCGCATTTCGACCGGGCGGAACTCCGGTTCTGCCGGTATTTGAATCGTCCGAGCGGACAGTCGATACCGCGGGCTTTCTTTCACGCGATCAGCGTCCTGGGCGACGGCTGGGTCTGGTATGCGCTGATACTCGCAGCGCCATTCCTGCTCGGCACGCAAGGCGGGTTCGCCGCGGCGCATCTCGCCCTGACCGGCGGCTCGGACTCCTTGTCTACAAGCTGATCAAGCGTCACGCCGTGCGCGAGCGCCCGTTCATCACGCACGCGGCGATCAGCTGCGCAGCCGCGCCGCTCGATCGCTACAGCTTTCCTTCCGGGCACACTTTGCACGCCGTGTCTTTCGCCCTGCTCGGCGCACACTACCTGCCTGATCTCGCGGTGCCGCTCGCAGGATTCGCATTCCTCGTCGCGCTCTCGCGCGTAGTCCTCGGCCTGCACTATCCGACCGATGTCGCCGCCGGCGCGCTGCTCGGAGGCGGGCTCGCGCTGGCCAGTCTGCGGATAGTCCAGGCGATATACGCGTGACGATGCGCGCGCCGCGCATCCTGATGCTTTCCGACGTCTACTTTCCCCGCGTCAACGGGGTTTCCACGTCGATCCAGACTTTCCGACGCGATCTCGCAGCCGAGGGGTGCACGAGCGTGCTCGTCGCGCCACAGTACCCTGAGCCCCACCACGACGAACCAGGCATCGTCCGCGTCCGGTCGCGCTATTTCCCTTTCGATCCGGAAGACCGCGTAATCGTCGCGGGCGAGCTCGAGCGCGCGGTCGAGACGCTGCATTGCGAGTTCGACCTGATCCACATTCACACGCCCTTCGTGGCGCATGTCACGGGTCTCAGGCTCGCGCGCCGGCTCGGCATCCCCGTGGTGGAGTCCTACCACACGTTTTTCGAGGAATACTTCCACCATTACCTGCCGTACGTCCCGCGCGCGTTGCTGCGTGCCGTTGCACGGGGCGTCTCCCGACGGCAATGCAATGCGGTCGACGCGGTCGTCGCGCCCTCGCCGCAGATGGCGGAGGCGCTTCGCGCGTACGGCGTGCGATCCGAGATCCGCGTCATTCCGACCGGGCTTGACGCCAGCCGGCTCAAGGGCGGTGACGGTGCCAGCTTCCGTGCGCGTCACGACATTGCGCCGGACCGCCCGGTCGCGCTGACGGTCGGCCGTGTCGCCTTCGAGAAGAACATCGGTTTCCTCCTCCCGGTGGTCGATCGCCTGCGCGCGGCAATGCCGGACGTCTTGCTCGTCATTGCCGGAGAGGGTCCTGCGCTGGCGACGCTGCAGCGCCAGGTCGCCGAGCGTGGCCTCGCGGAGAACGTCCGCTTCGTCGGGTATCTCGACCGGTCCGGACCCCTGCTCGACTGCTACAGGAGCGCCAATGTCTTCGTGTTCGCGTCGCGGACGGAAACTCAGGGCCTGGTGCTGCTCGAAGCGATGGCACTCGGCCTGCCGGTGGTTTCGACGGCCATCATGGGCACCCAGTCGGTGCTCGAGGGCGCCGCCGGGGCCATCGTCGTCGGCGAGGATGAAGTTCAGTTCGCATCCGCAGTGGAGATGGTGCTGAAGGACCGCGAGCTCCAGGCCTCGCTGGGAGCACGCGCGAGGCAGTTCGTCGAGGCGCGCTGGTCGAGTGCCGAGATGGCGAAGCGGATGCTTGAACTGTATCGAGGGGTCGCGGACCGTGCGCCCGCAACCTCCGCGGCACTCCGGCCCGCCACGCCGATCTAGCCAGGTTTCGAAAGTTTCAAAACCAATTCGGGCGGCTCCGCTCCTTTCAGTTGATGACGGGAAGCTCGATCGCCGACGCCTGGCCGGAAGTCCGCCAGATCCGGTGCGTCGCCTTGATGTAGCTCTCGGGCGGCGCGAGCATGATGTTCGGCACGAAAGACTGCGGATTGCGGTCGTAGAGAGGGAACCAGCTCGACTGGATCTGCACCATGATCCGGTGGCCCGGAAGAAAAGTATGGTTCGCCTGCGGCAGCCGGATTGAGTACTCGAGCACCTTGTTGGATTCAATCGCTTTCGGGCTGGCGAAGTCCTCACGATACCGCCCGCGGAAAATATCGGCAGAAATCATCTGCTGGTAGCCGCCGAGCTTCGGGTTGTCCGGATTCTCGGACGGCCAGACGTCGATGACCTTGACGACCCAGTCCGCGTCGCTGCCCGTCGTGGACGCAAAGAGCCGTGCGCGCGGCTCGCCTGCGAGTCGCAGTGGCTCGGTCAGCGGCTCGGTCTCGTAGACGAGGACGTCCGGCCTCGAGGCGGACTGACGCTGGTCGTCCATGAGCCATTCGCCCCAGGTGTTCTCCGTTGCGCTGGAGCCAAGCGTCGGGCGGAGCCGGTAAGGCACGGGCTTCGCCGGATCAGAGAGGTATTCGTCGAACGCCTGGCGCGTGTCGGAGGCCCGGGTGAATCCCAGTTGCCCATTCGCCAGGAGATACAGGTCACGCGGCTTGGCGCTGCACCCCTCGGCGCAGGAACGTGGCCAGTCATCGTAGCGATGCCAGGTGTCGGCTCCCGTCTCGTACGCCAGCACCCGCGGTGTGTCGGGCCGCGGCGCATCTTTCAGGTAGTGGTCGAGAAAAGGCTGCATCACCTTGCGCCGGAACCAGCCCGCGGTATCGCCCTCGAACTGGACCATCCCTATTCCGCGCCCTTCACGGCGTCCCTGGCCGTGGTTCCAGGGACCGAGCACGAGATGGATCTTCCTGCCATCCGGATCCTTGGGTGCGAGTGCCTTGTAGAGTGCGGGGGCACCATAGATGTCTTCCTGGTCGAAGAGCCCGCCGACGATCATCATCGGGACCGTGAGCGGCTCTTTCGCGAGCAGCTTGTCGACGGCCTGTCCCTGCCAGTAGGCGTCGTAGGCCGGATGCTCGACCAGCATCCGCCAGAACTCGAGCTGCTCAAGGCCGCGCGATGCGGCGAGGTTGCGGGCGTTGCCCGCGCGCAGATAGAGCTCGTAGGTGTCGTAGGTATCGGTCCACCACTGCAGCTCGTTCTTGCGGCTCGCTTCCTGTTCGTAGGTGTATTCGAGGACTCCGTCCTGGCGAAAGGCGCCGTTGTGGAACCAGTCGTCGCCCATCCACCCGTCGACCATCGGCGCGAATGGCACGGCTACCTTGAGAGCCGGGTGCGGATTCACCGTCGACATGACGGTCGTGTAGCCCTCGTAGGAACCGCCGATCGTGCCAACACGGCCATTGCTCTCGGGCACGTTCTTCACGAGCCATTCGATCGTGTCGTAGCAGTCAGTCGCATGGTCGGTCGCGGTCGCATTCAGCGGGCCGCGGAGCGGCTGCGTCATGACGTAGTCGCCTTCGGAACCGTATTTCCCGCGCACGTCCTGGTAAACGATGATGTAGCCGGCCGCAACCGAGGTGTCGTTCATTTGCGGCACGACCGACGCGAGGCGTGGGCTCTGGAAGCGCGCAATGCGATTCGATGCGTTGTACGGCGTGCGTGTCAGGAGGATCGGCGCGTCCTTCGCCCCCTTCGGCACCAGGATGAAGGTCTTGAGCTTGACCCCGTCGCGCATCGGGATCATTTCCTCGCGCTTCACATGGTCGAATTCTTCCGTCTTCGGCTTGAAGGCCTCCGGCGTCGCCGCTGGCGAGGGTGGCGGAGTGTCCTGCGCGAGAGCCGCTCCGCAGGCGAGCAGGCCGAGGGCAATGGACAGGACGGCGCGATCGAGCATTCGGGCAAACGGCATGCGGCTCTCCTTTCCGCGCACCAAAAAACGGGGCCTGGTGGCCCCGTTCATTGATGGGTCGATGAGCGGCTATTTTACGCGGCCTTGTCCTCCGGAATCAGCCCCTCTTCGCGCATCGCCTGCAAAGCAGACTTCCGGCTGCCAATCCGTTTCTGCAGTCCCTCCAGGCGCGGAAACTCGCTGAGGTCGAGCTTCACGCCGCGCGCCCAGCGCGTCACGGTGAAATGGTAGAAGTCCGCGATCGAGATCTGCTCGCCGAGGAGATAGTTGCGCCCTTCGAGCAGCTTCTCGAGATAGGCATAGCGCTTCCTCAGGTAGGCAAGTCGATCGTCGCGGACCTGCGGCAGCACGTCCGGACTGAAGAGCGGCGAATAGGTCTTGTGAATTTCCGCGGTGATGTAGTTGAGCATCTCCTGGAGCCGCACGCGCGCAAACGTTCCGTTCCCGGGGGCGAGCCGGCTCGCGGGCCTGAGGTCCGCGAGGTACTGCATGATCGCGGGGCCCTCCGTCAGCCGCTCCCCGTCGTCGAGCTCGAGTGCCGGGACATAGCCCTTGGGATTGATGGCCCAGAAGTCGCCCTCGTTCCTGACGGTTTTCGACTTGAGGTCGACCTTGACGAGTTCGAGCGGGATCCCGGCCTCCAGCGCGACAATGTGGGGCGCAAGCGCGCAGGTGCCGGGGGTGTAATAGAGCTTCATCGCGTGAATCCTCCTGTTTCGTGTGGGGAGTCACGCTAGCATCGGTACTTACTTTTGTATATCAGCTATACTCTCGTAAGCAACAAATTCCACTCACCGCGCGGTAAGCGGTTCCGGGAGCCGGCATGGGATTGAAACTTCGCAGGAGCAAGGCGCTGCCGCCGCCGCCGGGTTGCCCGATGGCGGCCTGCATGGCAGTGCTGGGAGGCGCCTGGACTCCGAGCCTGATCTGGAAACTTTCGGGCGACCCGCGGCGCTTCGGCGAACTTCAGCGCGACATCCCCGGCATCTCGCCCAAGATGCTGACGGCGCGGCTGCGTGACCTCGAGGAAAAAGGCGTCGTCGTCCGCGAGGTCGTGCCTTCCTCTCCGCCCTCGGTCGAATATTCCCTTTCGGAGCTCGGCCGCGAGCTGATTCCGGTGATCAACACGATCGTCAGGGTCGGGACCCGGATTCGCGAGAGCGCCGTTCGCCGACGCGAATAGCAATCGACTATCCTGTCGCCCTGCCGGGAGGATAGTCGATGAATCTCGACCTGGATTTCGTCCGTTCGCAGTTTCCTGCGTTCCGCGAGCCTTCGCTCGCGGGCTTCGCGCACTTCGAGAATGCGGGCGGCTCCTATGCCTGCGGCCAGACGATCGACTGGCTCGACCGGTACTACCGGCAGACCAAGGTGCAGCCGTACTACGCATTTGCCGCGTCCGCAAAGGCCGGCGAACAGATGGATGCGTCCAGGGAACGCATGGCCGCCTGGCTCAACGTCGGCAATGACGAAATCCATTTCGGCCCTTCGACTTCGCAGAATACATTCGTGCTCGCGCAGGCCCTGCGGCGCTACCTCAGGCCAGGCGACGAGATCATCGTCACCAACCAGGACCACGAGGCGAATGTCGGCGCGTACAACCGGCTCGCAGAGGACGGCTTCACGGTTCGCGAGTGGAAGGTGGATCCGAAGACCGCGGACCTGAACAGGAAGGACCTCGAGGCTCTCCTCGGGCCGCGCACGAAGCTGGTCGCATTCACGCACTGCTCGAACGTCGTCGGCAGCATCAATGCAGTGCGCGAATTCGCGGACCTCGCCCACCGGGCCGGCGCCTGGGCCTTCGTGGATGGCGTCGCGTTCTCGCCGCACGGCATGCCCGACCTCAGGGAACTCGGTGTCGATGCGTATTATTTCTCCCTATATAAAGTGTATGGGCCGCATCTCGGGACCCTGTTCCTCAGGCGCGAGGTCAACGCCGCGCTGCCGAACCAGGGGCATTTCTTCAATGACGGAAAGCCGGGCGCGCGCTTCACGCCGGCGGGCCCGGATCACGCCCAGATTGCAGCGGTCAATGGCGTGATGGATTACATGGACGCGGTCGCGGACCGGCACGGCATGAAGGGAAAGGCTGCGCCCGCACGCGCTGCCGCAGTGCGCGGCCTGTTTCGCGCGCATGAGACCGAACTGCTCCAGCCCCTCCTCGACTTCCTCTCGAAGCATCCGAAGATCCGTCTCATCGGACGGACGCGCGCTGCCGAGCGCGCACCGACGGTCGCGTTCACCGTCGAGGGCAAGAGCTCGGGCGAGGTTGCAGGCCTGCTTGCCGAGTCGAAGCTCGGAGTTGGAGTGGGAAATTTCTACGCCTATCGCCTGATCAAGGCGCTCGGGATCGATACCGAGGACGGCGCGGTTCGCGTCTCCTTCGTACACTACACGTCGAAGGAAGAAGTCGACCGGCTCATCGAATCACTCGGAAGGCTTTTCTCGGTTCCCGCGTGATCCGGCGGAGGACAACGAGTTGTTCGAACTAGACCTGGTACACACTCTCGCCTTCGCTGGCGTGGCCCTGCTCCTGGGCCACGGGCTGCGCCGCCTCGTGCCGCTCCTCGAGCGCTACAACCTGCCGGCGCCGGTGCTCGGCGGCCTGGTCATCGCCGTGGCTGTCCTCATCGCGCGCGGCCAGGGAGTGACGCTCGTCAAGTTCGACACGACCCTGCAGAGCCCGCTGATGATCGCCTTCTTCACGACAATCGGCTTTGGCGCGAGCCTCTCCCTTCTCAAGATCGGAGGCCCGCAGGTGCTTCGCTTCTTCCTGATCGCCACCGTCTTTGCAGTCCTTCAGAACGTCGTCGGCATCCTGATTGCGCTCGGCTTCGGGCTTCATCCGCTGTTTGGCGTGCTGGCGGGATCCGTGACGTTGACGGGCGGGCCGGCAACCGGGCTCGCATTCGCGCCGCTCTTCGAACAGGCCGGCGTGGTCGGCGCATCATCTGTCGCGATCGCCGTTGCGATCGGCGGCATCGTCGCGGGCGGCCTGGTCGGCGGACCGGTGAGCACTGTCCTGATCGAACGCGAAAAGCTCAAGTCCCCGCGCGGAGGGCGCAGCACCGATGCCATAGTCGCACCGTCCGGGACCGACCCGGATCCCACGCTGACCGCGTCGACCGACGACGACGACGCCTGGCCCATCGTCAAGAACCTGGTCGCCATCCTGGTCGCCATGTGGATCGGCCATTGGGTCAGCAAGGGATTCGCGGCGCTGGGCATGACGCTGCCCGCCTACATCGGTGCCATGCTGGTCGCCGCGGTGATCCGGAATGTCGACGACATCACCGGATGGTTCGGCCTGTCGCTCCGGTTCATCAACTCCTTCGGTATCGTGACGCTGACGCTGTTCCTCGTGATGGCGTTGATGACCCTCAAGCTCTGGGAACTATCGGGACTCTTCCTCCCGCTCATCGCGATACTGGTTGCGCAGGTCATGCTGGTGGTCCTTGCGGCCGCGCCCGTGCATCGCGCCATGGGAAAAAACTATGAATCGGCGGTGATGAGCGGCGGATTCATCGGCTTCATGCTGGGCACGACTGCGAATGCCATGGCCGTGATGCGCACGCTGGTCGAGCGCTATGGGCCTGCGCCGCGGGCCTTCCTCGTCGCGCCGATCGTCGGCGCATTCTTCATCGACTTCACCAACGCGATCATCATCACGCTGTTCCTTAACCTGCTGACTTGATGATTGATCGGGCGTTCGGCAACGGCTGGATGCCGAGCTCGCGCCACATCGCATCCGGCTCGAGCGGCACGCCATCCTTGACGACCAGGCGGAGATTTCGCAATGCGCCCGGATCGAGGCTTGGATCGCCGTCGACCAGGATGAGGTCCGCGAGCTTTCCGGGTGCGATCGAGCCGAGACGATCGCCCTGCCCGGCCGCGCGCGCCGCGCCGAGCGTCGCCATCTGGAGCACTTCAGGTGCCGGGATTCCCGCCGCGACGTACAGTTCGAGCTCGCGCATCAGCGCGAAACCGCCGAGCGAATCGGTCCCCGCCACGATCGGTACGCCTGCGGCATGCAATACCCCCAGCATGTGCAGCATGGCGCGGAAGGATTCCTGGTAGCGCTCTTCCTTGCCATCGGGAACCGGCAGCCCTCCCTCGAGGAGTCCTCTTCGCACGATGGCCGGCAATCGATCCGCGATCGGGGCATACGCGGTTGCCATCTGCCCGGCGCGATCGAGGATGAGGTTTTCGAACAGTTGCAGCGTCGGATCGACCGTGATCTTCTTCGACGCGAGCAGCGCAATGAAGTCCTTCGTCGCCGAAGCATCGAAATCGATGTCTGCGGCGCGCTCCGCGACGGCGGTGAGGCGCGCGGGAGTCCGCGTATCCGGCACCTCATCGAACATGAAATTCAGGAACACCATGTTCATGTGCTGGATTTCGTTGACGCCGGCGCGCACGGACTGCTCGGCAGTCATGTGTGCCGGGACGTGCCCGCCGACGCGCAGGCCGCGCTTGTCCGCTTCTTCGACGATGATTGGCACGAGTTCCGGTTTCACCGAGCTGTAGATCTTGACGAGGATGAATCCCGCATCGGCCATGGCGTCGACAGCCGCGCGCGCCTCCGCCTCGGTATCCACGAGAACCTCGGTCGGTCCCTGGAAGGGACCCGGCCCATCGACGATGCCTGCATAGACGATACGCGGGCCGAGCGCCTCGCCCGTCGACCAGCCCTTCATGCGCTCGACTTTCTTCGGCTCTGCTGCCATGTCGCGCACGCCGGTCACGCCGGCCGCAAGGAGCAGCAGCCCGTCCGCAGGCTCCGGATGACTATGCATGTCCCAAAGGCCGGGCAGCAGCGCGCGGCCTGCGGCGTCAATGCGTTCGGCAGCATGCGGAACGGTGAGTGAACCGTCCGGGCCGACGGCGCGGATGGTGTTGCCCTCGATCAACACGCTCGTGCCCGGCTTCATCGTGCGAGTCTCGGCATCGAATAGGTTGGCATGCTCGATGACGAGTGGCGTTGCTGGCACCCGGCGCAGCCGCGCGGATTGCTGACGACGAAGCTCCTCGAGGCGTGCGTCCTGCGCCGCTAGCAGCTCCTTTCCGGTCGACTCCCATTCTTCCGGGACCAGCTGGAACCAACTGTCGACCTGGGCGAAGAAATCACCGCGTTCGTCCAGCCAGATACAGGTCGGCTGGTAGCCGAGGCCGTGAACCGCGTAGAGCCGCAGGCGCCGGGATTTCCCGCCCGCCGTCACCGTTTTCTCGTCAAGCTGCTCCGCCCTTGCCTGGCCCTGCGGCAGCAGCGTCAGCGTCCGGCCCGGTGACGCCATCAGCGCCCGCGCGAGCAAGGGCAATTCCGCTGGCGTCCCGGACTGGCTGAGATAGAAAGCAGGACCGTCCAGCTGGCGCTCACCCGCCTCGACCTTGTTCTTCCAGGCGGCCTTGCCATCCTCGATCGAAAACCGCTCTGCGATTGCGTTCTTCAGGTAGTCATGGCCATCCACCGTGAGCGTCGCGGGGATTCCGCGCTCGTCGAGGACAATCCGCGAACGTACTGCGGGACCGCGTCCGCGGTCGTTGTATTCAAAGAAGTATTCGCGTGAGCCGTCCGGCATGCGGCATTCCGTGTGGAATCCGCCCGATTCCCGCCCAGAAAACCAGTGAAGACCTGGCTCCTCACCGCCTCGCCAGGACAGAGCGTAACTGGCGGCGACGATACCGATTCGGCGGATTGCACGACTGGAGTGAAGAGCGCGAGCGCCGCGCAGGCCACAATGCAGACTTGGCGCATCGAAGGGTCTCCCCGAGCGGATCAGCGTTTCGTCGTCAGCCGCTTGTTAGCCTTGCCCTTGGCCGGCGGTTCGTCGGCATGCAGGGTCATCAGCGACTCCATCAGCTCGTCGTCGGCGCTCGAGCAGACGCCGAGCACGAGCGCCTCCTCGCAGCCCTTCGGCGCGATATAGGCATGGCCCATGTTGCAGTCGATGTAGATCGACTCGCCGGTCTCGAGCACGATCGGATCGTAGAATTCGGTATGGATCTCGACCGGCCCTCGAGCACGTAGATGTATTCCTCGCCCGAATGGCGGACGAGCTCGCCGAACTCCTCGACGCTGTGCGCGCGGATGCGCGTGACGCATCGGCATCATGCGCTTCCGGCGAAGTTCCGGGCACAGATAGAAGTATTCGTAGTTCGGGGTGTTGACCCGGATCGCATCGTCGAGCCGGCCGATGCTGCGGCGCGCGGTGATCGGCGCATCGGCGCCTGGTCGGCCTCGGTGAACAGGTCCGACATGCGCATGTTCAAGCGCTGGCTCAGTTGCAGCAGCTTGTCGTAGGTGAGCGTCAGCCGGTCATGCTCGACCTTGGACAGGGTCGAGAGCGGGATGCCCGTGCGCTCGCTCATCTCCTTGAGCGTCCAGTCATTCCTGCGCGCGCAGGCCACGCATGAGACTCCCAAGCGTGGGCCGGCGAGATTTCGTCGGTGTCAGTGGCTTTGTCCCCTTTGCGCATTTCGTTTGCCCGATTCTACGGCGAGAGACCCTTTGACGTCATTCTCCGATTAGGACTACTATATCCTTATCAGGATAATAACCCGGGACTTACGCATGCGCGCCATGTTCATCTGATCGCGACACTCGCTGTCTGCGTCTTTTGCCGTCTGGCGGCCCGGCCCAGACGCCGCCGCCCGGCAGCCGCGCCGCCACGGCGCCGCTCGCACCCGCAGACCACGCCGGCGACCGCCGGCACTCGAGGTGCCCGGCCAGACCGCAGCTCACGCGCGACGGACCTCGAAGCCTGGCTCGACGGCTTCATGCCTTACGCGCTCGAGCGCGGCGACATCGCCGGCGCGGTCGTCGTCGTGGTCAAGGACGGCAAGGTCCTGCTGCAGAAGGGCTACGGCTTCGCCGACGTCGCGAAGCGCACGCCGGTGGATGCCGGACGCGACGCTGTTCCGCCCGGGCTCGGTCTCCAAGCTGTTCACCTGGACGGCGGTCATGCAGCTGGTCGAGCAGGGCAAGCTCGACCTCGACGCCGACGTCAACACCTACCTCGACTTCAAGATCCCGCCGGGACCCGACGGCAAGCCGGTCACGCTGCGCAACATCATGACCCACACGCCGGGCTTCGAGGAGGCGGTCAAGGAACTGATCGCCGAGAACGCCGAACGGCTCATCCCGCTGCGGCGACGCCGTGAAGCACTGGACGCCGAAGCGCATCTTCAAGCGCCGGGCACGACGCCGGCGTACTCGAACTACGCGACCGCGCTCGCCGGCTACATCGTCGAGCGCGTCTCCGGCCTGAGCGTTCGACGACTACATCGAGCAGAACATCTTCGCGCCGCTCGGCATGACGCACTCCACGTTCCGCCAGCCGCTGCCCGAAGGCGCTCGAGGCCGACATGTCGAAGGGCTACAAGTCGCCGACGACGACAAGCCGAAGGGCTACGAGATCATCAGCCTCGCGCCCGCGGGCATCCTGGCCGCGACCGGCGCCGACATGGCGCGGTTCATGATCGCGCACCTGCAGAACGGCGCGTATCGGCGACAAGCGCATCCTCGCCGAGGAGACCGCGAAGCAGATGCACGGCACCGCCGCTCACGATCATGCCCGGCTGAACCGCATGCTGCTCGGCTTCTACGAGACCAACACCAACGGCCAGCGCGTCATCGCGCATGGCGGCGACACGCAGTGGTTCCACAGCGACCTGCAGCTGTTCCTCGACGACGGCGTCGGCATTTACGTCTCGGTCAACAGCGCCGGCAAGGAAGGCGCCGCACGGCCGATCCGCGATGGCGTTCTTCCGGCAGTTCGCCGATCGCTACCTGCCGGGGCCCGACTTCACGGGCAAGGTTGACGAGACGACGGCCAAGGAGCACGCGCAGCTGATCGCGGGCACTTACCTCTTCGCGCCGCCGCGCCGAATCGAGCCTGCTCAGCGTCGTGAACTGTCGTGCGCCAGACCAAGGTCGTCGTCAACGAGGACGGCACGATCAGCGCTGCCGCTGCTGCGCGGCCTGAACGGCGAGCCCGACAAGTGGCGTGAAATCGAGCCGTTCGTGTGGCACGGACGCTGCAGGCAGCGAGCGCCTCGCCGCCGAAGTCGTCGATGGCCAGCGTGACGCGCTTCAGCGCCGGCATGCTCGGCCCGATCATCGTGCTCGAGCGCGCGCCCGTCGCGAAGTCGCCGGCGGCTGGCTGATGCCGCTGCCGTCGCGAGCCTCGTCGCGCTCGCTGCTCACCGTGCTCTTCTGGCCGGTCGCCGCGCTCGTGCGCCGCCACTACGGCAAGCCGCTACCGCTCGCCGGCCGCGAGGCGAGGGCGTATCGCTGGGTACGCATCGGCGCGCTCGCCTCGCTGGCGCGATGCTCGCCTGGGGCGGGATCATCTCGCGATGTTCGAGCGACCTCGCGCTGCTGTCGTCCGAGCATGGACCTGTGGCTCGTGATCCTGCACGTGCTCGGTTCGATCGCCATCTTGGCCGGCTTCGCGCTCGCGGTGTGGCACCTGCTGGTCGTCTGGCGCGGCAAGCGGCGCTGGCTGGCGAAGATCTGGAGCGTCGTGCTGCGTCCTTGCGCGGCCGTCATGGCCTGGATCGCGCATCGCCTGCCACCTGGTCGGCTTCGGCGCGAACTACTGATGCAGCTCGCTCGGTATCGCGGGAGCTGATCCCGCTGTCGGCCCCGTTCACGATTACGGGGTATACGTTCACCGACATGTCGGCCGTGGTCGCGCGCGTCAGCGAGCGTGGCGCGGTCGGCGAAGGTGAGGCGGCCGGCGTCTATTACCTCGGCGACGATGCTGACCGCATGTGCGCGGCGATCGAGCATGCTGCGGCACGACATCGAGGCCGGCGTCGACCGCGAGGCGCTGCGCCGGCTGCTGCCGCCGGGCGGCGCGCGCAACGCCCTCGACTGCGCGTTGTGGGAACTCGAAGCGAAGCGCCCGGCCAGCCGGTCTGGCGCACTCGCGGGCCTCGAGCGTCCGCGCCGCTGCTCACGACCTTCACGATCCCGGCGGATGACCCGGCTGCGATGGCCGCGAAGGCGATCGAGTACGCCCAGGCGCAATCGATCAAGTTGAAGCTGACCGGAGAACTGCCGCTCGACGTCGAGCGCGTGCGCGCGGTGCGCAGGGCGCGGCCCGACGCCTGGCTCGGCGTCGATGCCAACCAGGGCATTCAACGCAACGAGCCTCGCGCGCGCTCATGCCGGATCTCGTCGCCTGCAAGGTCAAGCTCGTCGAGCAGCCATTCGCGCGCGGGCGCGAAGCGGAGCTCGACGGATTCCGCTGCCCGATCCCGATCGCCGCCGACGAAAGCGTCCTGGGCCTCGCCGACATCGAGCCGCTCGTTGGCCGCTTCGACATCGTCAACATCAAGCTCGACAAGTGCGGCGGCCTCACCGAGGGCCTTGCGATGGCCGCCGAGGCGCGCGCGCCTCGGCCTGGGCGTGATGGTCGGCAACATGGTCGGCACCAGCCTCGCCATGGCGCCCGCCTTCATCCTCGGCCAGCTCTGCGACATCGTCGATCTCGACGGCACGCTCTTCATCACGCGCGATCGCAAGCCGGCCATGGTGTTCGACAACGGCAAGGTTTCGTATCCGGATGCCGGCTGGGGCGCTGCGGCGTAAGCTGAATTGACAATTCTCTAATCAGGATTAATATCTCCAACCGGGATTGTTCCCGATAAAGGCATGATGGCGCGGACCACGGCCAGTCGAGTGACGCGGCGGCGCCTGCTCCAGGGTGCCGCAGGATCGGCAGCGCTGGGCATCGGATTTCCGATGCTCAACTTCGCGTCGTTCCGCGCTGTTCGCAGACAGTCCTGCGCCCTACTCCGCGCGCGCCGTCGGCCTCGTCGAGCGCTCGCTCGTGATCGACATGCTCGCCGTGCTCAAGATCAACTTCCTGCCGGAGGCCTACGCGAATCCGCTGACGGAGGCCGAAGTCGCGCAGTTCCGCGGCTGCGGCATCACGGGATTCAACAACTCGATCGGCACCGGCGGACCGCAGGTCGTCGAGGAGACGCTCAGCTTCCTCGCCGCCTGGCAGGGATTTGCGGCACGGAATTCCGACCTTTTCTGCGTCGTCGACAAGGCGGTCGATCTCGACCGCGCCAAGGCGGCCGGCAAGTGCGCCGTCATGATGGGCATACAGAATTCGGACCACTTCGGCTCACCCGAGGACGTCAAGAAGTTCTACCAGCTCGGCCAGCGCAGCTCCCAGCTCACGTATAACAGCCAGAATTTCATCGGCACCGGCGGCACGGACCGGATCGACGGCGGGGTCAGCGATTTCGGCGCATCGATCATCACTGCGATGAACGAGATCGGCATGCTGGTGGATGTCTCCCATTGCGGGGACCGGACGACGCTCGATGCGATCGAGCTCTCCAAGGGGCCGATCGCCATCACGCACTCGAATTGCCGCGCGCTCAACAATCATCCGCGCCTCAAGACCGATGAGGCGATCCAGAAGCTCGCCGCAAAGGCGGCGTCATGGGCATCACGGGCGTCCGGAATTTCGTCCGCGACCGCGAGCCGACCACGATCGAGCACCTGGTCGACCACATCGACCACGTCGTGAAGCTCGTCGGCATCGAGCACGTCGGTATCGGCTCCGATTCGGACCTGAACGGCTATGACGACATGCCGGCCGACCAGCGCAAGGAGCTGATGGCCAGCTACAAGTCGAGCTACGCGTTCCGCGACAAGCTCGACACGGACGGCTTCGACCATCCGAAAAAGACTTTCGACCTGACCGAGGCACTGATCCGCCGCGGCTACAGCGACTCGAACATCGAGGCCGTGCTGGGCGGCAATTTCCGGCGACTGCTGGGCACCATCTGGGCCTGAGCGCCAAACGACCACCGAGAGGACACTGTACATGGGCAAGCAAACCGCACGCGCGAACCTGACGATTCCGGCGCGATCGCCATGATCCTGGCCGCTGCGGGCGGCTGCCGCGCAGCAGGCGCCGCCAGCCGACAAGCCCGTGCTCGACGAGATCATCGTCACCGCGCAGAAGCGCACCGAGAAGCATCCGCGAGGTCGCCGTCGCGGTGACCGAGTCGTCAGCAGTAGCAGCTCGAGAACATCCACGCCACGCAGATGTCCGATATCGCGAGACTACGTGCCGGGCCTGCAGGTGCACTTCGAACGGCTCGCCGGGCAACAGCGCAGGTGTCGATGCGCGGCATCGCGCCGATCGTCGCCGGGCTCGACCGTCGGCACCTACGTCGACGAAACGCCGCTCGGCTCCAGCGGCCTCTACCAGCGCGCGACCCTGTTCGCGCTCGACCTGCTGCCCTACGACGTCGAGCAGCATCGAAGTGCTGCGCGGCCCGCAGGGCACGCTGT
Organism: uncultured Gammaproteobacteria bacterium; assembly: GCA_963706895.1. GTDB lineage: Bacteria > Pseudomonadota > Gammaproteobacteria > Steroidobacterales > Steroidobacteraceae > SCUD01. The sequence continues at coordinate 32,262 of CAVPNV010000008.1, forward strand.
ACGGCGCGGGCGCGATGGGCGGCCTGATCAAGTACGTGATGACGACGCCGGACCTGACGCAGACTACGAGTTCCGCGTCGGCGTGGGCATGTCCGACGTCGACAGGGCGCGGACGACTCGGCGAGCGAACTATCGCGTCGGCGTCAACGTGCCGCTGGTGCAGGACAGCTTCGCCCTGCGCGCGAGCTACGCGACCAACGACAGTCGCCGGCTACGTCGACAACGTCCAGACGGCCGACGAAGACATCAACGAAGGCGAGCAGGACCAGCGCGCGCGCCTCGCCATGCTGTGGCAGCTCAACGACGCTATCAGCGTCGCAGTTGTCCGCGCATGACGCAGACGATCGACAGCGACAACAACGCGAGCGTCGCGCTGGACCCGCGACCTGCAGCCGCTCATCGCGGGCCGGCGAACCTCCTGTCGCGTCGACGAGCCGTTCAAGAAGGAAATCGACAACTACGCGGCGACCGTGACTGGGACCTCGGCTTCGGCCGACTTCGTCTCGGCGACCGAGCTACTCCGACATCAGCACGCGACCAGCGCAGCGACGCTGACTTTCGTCCTTCGGCGGCTTCCCGCGCGCCTCGTCGGCCTGCGCCGCCCGGCATCGTCGTTCTTCGACCTCGGACTGCGACCTCAACAAGTTCACGCAGGAATTCCGCCTGCAGTCGACGGGCCGAGCGACCGTTCGAGTGGCTGCTCGGCGCGTTCTACACCGACGAGGATGCCGACAACCACCAGTTCATCCGCTGACCAGTCGATGGCTCTCCGCTGGCACGACCGTGCGACTGCGCTCATCGGCCCGCTCGGCGACCTGGCCCTCCCGAGCACGTACGAAGAAATGGCGGTGTTCGCCAACGGCGTCCTACAAGTTCACCGACTGGTTCAAGCTCGGCGGCCGGCGTGCGCTAGGCGCGCAACGACCAGGAATTCGCGCAGGACGTCACGGCCGGCCATCGCTTCCGACTGCCGCTCGGCACGGAGTTCAACATGTCGAATCCGAGAGACGTCGTCACGTGGAGCTCACGCCGCAGTTCGAGCTCAGCGAGGACGCGATGCTGTATGCGGCGCGTCGCGACCGGTTATCAGCCGGGCGGCCCGAACGTCGTCGCTGGCGGGCGTGCCGCCGCCGGTCGATTCGATCCGAGCTGACCAGCTACGAGATCGGCATGAAGTCCGGCATCGCGGACGACCGCCTGCTGCTCGACCTCGCCGTGTTCTACATCGACTGGGAAGACATCCAGATCGTCATCGATCGTCAACGGCGTGACGTCTGGCTGATCAATGGCGGCGCCGCGGCAAGCCAGGGCATCGAGTTGTCGATGATGTTCGACCGACCGACGGCTTGACGGCTCGGCTTCAATGCGGCCTACAACGACGCCGAGCTGACGCAGACGACGTGCCGAGATCCTCGGCGGGCTCGATGGCGACCGGCTGCCGTATCGTCACCGGAGCTCGACGCTTGCTCGGCGACCGCAGACTGACTTCTTCCGCGCTACGGGCAGCTCGGCGAGGTGCCGGCATTCGGCGGCGGCTACCGCTGGGTCGACGACCGCGTCGACCGGTCTCGAGCAGCGAGTCGCGACGCGCATTCGAGCTGCGACGGCTACACGACGTGCTCGACCTGAATGCACGACGTCGTGGAACGACCACTGGACGTTCCGCATCTACGTCAAGAACCTGGCGGACGAGACGAGCTACTCCGACATCATCGGCACGAGCCTCGGCGGACTGACGAATCACTTGGCGGCGACGCCGATCCAGCCGCGCACTTATGGGCTCGAGGTCGACTACCGCTTCTAGGGCAAGGCAGTGAATTCCAGCCAGGCCAGGGAGGCTGCCTTGCAGCCGCCAGCAGCGATCGTTTCGCTGCCGCAGCCGTACCTGCTCTTCCTCGGTGACATCACCGAGAGCGGGCTACGCCAAGACGGCCTTCGGCCTGCGCGACTGGGCGCGCGAGCTCTGCGTCGGCGAATTCGCAAGCCCGGGAGCGACCGTCACCACAGGCCTGCCGCTGCATGACGCCGCGCGATGCCTATGCCAAGGGCGCGCGCTCGCTCGTCATCGGCGTCGCGAATACGGGCGGCGTGCTGAAACCGGAACTGGATTCCGGGTCTCGTCGAAGCGACTGGAAGCGGGCCTCGACATCGTCTCCGGCATGCACGGGCGGCTTGCCGAGTTCGACGGAGCTCAAGGCCACGGCGGAGCGCCTCGGCAGGAGGCTGATCGACGTGCGCCAGCCGCCGGCGCGACATTCCGGTCGCAAACGGTCGCAAGCGCACGGGCAAGCGGCTGCTGACGGTCGGCACGGACTGCGCGCTCGGAAAGAAGTACACGGCGCTGGCGCTCGCGGGAGCGATCCGCCGCCACGGTTTCGAGGCGACTTTCGCGCGACCGGGCAGACCGGGATCATGATCGCGGGCACGTGGCATTCCGATGGATGCGGTCGTCTCGGACTTCGTCGCAGGGGCCGCAGAGATGCTGAGCCCGACGCGGCCGCGGATCACTGGGACGTCATCGAAGGCCAGGGCTCGCTGCTTCCATCCCGCTTATGCGGGCGTGTCGCTCGGCGCTGCTGCATGGCAGCCAGCCGGATGTCCTCGTCCTCTGCCACGAGCCGGGCCGCGAACACCTGCTCGGCTATCCCGATTTCCCGACGCCGCAGCTGCCGGAGGCGATCGCAGTTCACCTCCGGATGGGCGCGCTCACGAATCCGAAAATCCGTTGCGCGGGCGTGAGCTTCAATACGGCCGCACTCAGGCCCGATGAGGCCGCCGCCCTGATGAAACGCACATCCGAGTCGCTTGGCTTGCCGGTCGCCGACCCGATGCGTGGAGGCGCGGCCTTCGAACGACTCGTCGAGGCCTGCCTCTCTTGACCGGCGAGTCGTACCTGGTTCCAGCGTTTCCTGCTCCCGGGATTTGCGTTCAAGGCCGTCGTGATCGGCGGCGGCTACGCGACGGGTCGCGAACTGGCGGAGTTCTTCGTCTCCGTCGGCCCCCAGGGCGGCTTGCTCGCGATGGCGCTCTCGACGGTCCTGTTCAGCCTCATCTGCGTCGTGACCTTCCTGTTCGCGCGCATGACCCAGAGCACGGACTACCGAAGCTTCTTCCGTAGCCTGGTCGGGCCGCTCTGGGTCTTTTTCGAACTGGCCTACATGTTCTCGTTCGTGTTGATCCTCGCCATCTACGGCGCAGCCGCGGGCGAGATCGGCGTCGCAATGTTCGGCTGGCCGCCGCTCGCGGGTGTGCTCTGCCTGATCGCGGGAATCGCGGCATTTGCCACGTTTGGCAACCGATCGGTCGAGTGGCTGTTCAAGTACGCATCGTTCTTCCTGTATGGGGTTTACGGCTTGTTCGTGGTCTTCACGCTGCAGCGCTTCGGCTCGGAGGCCCTGCAGGGCTTTTCCGTGCCCGCCGCCAACGAAGGCTGGGCACTCGCCGGAGTCACCTACACGGGCTACAACGTCATGGCCGCCGTCGTGATCCTTCCGGTACTGCGCCACTTGACCAGCACACGCGATGCGGTGATCGCGGGCCTGCTTGCGGGACCGCTCGCCATGATCGCGGCCGTGCTTTTCTTCCTGTGCATGATGGCGTGGTACCCGGCGATCGGCGCTGAAGTCCTGCCGGCTGATTTCATGCTGCGCCAGCTCGGGCTGCCGCTCCTGCACGCCGCTTTCCAGCTGATGATCTTCCTGGCACTGCTGCAAAGCGGAGTCAGCGGCGTGCATGCGATCAACGAGCGCATCGCGGGCTACATGGCAGAGCGTAGCCAGCGCGACTTTTCGCCCGCCGCTCGCCTCGCCTGCACCGCAGCCATGCTCGTCGCCGCGATCTTCGCGGCCCATCAATTCGGACTCGTCGAGCTCATCGCCAAGGGCTATCGCGTGCTGGCCCTGATGATCCTCGTCACCTTCGTACTGCCCTTGCTGACGATCGGCGTGTGGCAGCTCGTCAAGCGGCACCGCGTCGAGTGCTGCGACGCCGTAATTTTTCTTTGGAGCTCCTCATGCGTTACCTGATCGCTTGCCGTCCTCCTGGCGTTGCCTGTCTTCGCCTCTGCTGCGCCGCCGAAGAATTTCGACGCGCGCGTCGAATCGGTGATGAACGCGTCGGAGGTGCCGGGAGCCGCCATCGCCATCGTCGAGAACGGCAAGGTGACGCTCGCTCGCGGCTATGGCGTCCGCAAGCTCGGCTCTGCGGAGGCTGTCGGCGCCGATACTCTGTTCCAGATCGGCTCGACCACCAAGGCCGTCACGGCCACGGCGCTCGCACTCCTCGTCGAAGAAGGCAAGATCCGCTGGGACGACCGCGTCATCGATCACCTGCCCGGCTTTCGCATGTACGACCCCTGGGTGACGCGCGAAATCACGGTGCGCGACCTTCTCGTGCACAGGAGCGGACTCGGCCGCGGCCAGGGCGACCTGATGTTCGTCCCTTCGACCGAAATCAGCCGTGCGAGACCTGCGTCAGGCGGATTCAATTCCTGAAGCCGGCGACGAGCTTTCGCTCCGGCTTTGCCTACGACAACGTGCTGTACGCCGTCGCGGGCCAGCTGATCGAGGCAGTGAGCGGAAAGACATGGGAAGCAATTCGTCGAGGAGAGGATTCTCCAGCCCGTCGGCATGAAGTCGAGCGTCACGAACGACGTGGATCGACTTTCGGCACCGGATCGCGCCTTCCCGCACGGCCGCGTCGGTGAGTTGCGTGGCATCGGGCCGCAACAGCTGTTCGACGAGAAGAAAGTCGCGCTCGGCGCAAACGTCGGGCCCGCCGGCGCGATCGCCGCGGGCGCGAACGACCTCGCGCGCTGGCTCGCCGTGCAGCTTGCCTCCGGGCAATTGCCCGGATCGGAGCAGCGGCTCTTTTCAGCCGAGAGCGCGCCAGGCCATGTGGCAACCGGTCGTGCCCGTCCCGGTGACGCCGTTTCCACCGGCCCTGGCCGATGCGGCTGCCGCAGTTCCGCGGCTATGCGCTTGGCTGGATGGTCCAGGACTATCGCGGCCACAAGGTGATCCAGCACGGCGGCGGCACGCTGGGATTCCGGGCGGTCGTCGTCCTGATCCCGGAGAAGAACACGGGCTTCGCGATCGTGAACAATTCCGAGGACAACGAGCTCGTGCCGGGCCTGCACTATGAGTTGCTCGATCATTACCTCGGATTGCCGAAGCACGACTGGCCGAAGGCATTCAGGGATTTCTTCGCGGAGCGGAACAAGGCCGGGCTCGAGGCACAGAAGGCGGCCGAAGCACAGCGCCCGCAGTCCTCGCCTTCGCTGCCGCTCGCGAGCTATGCGGGTTCGTATTCAGACCCCTGGTACGGCCCCATCGCGATCACGGAAACCGGCGGCGAGCTCGCGATCGACTTCAAGCAGACGCCGGGCATGGTGGGTCCGCTTGAGCACTGGGCGTATGACACGTTCGTCGCACGCTGGCCGGATCCGATGATCGAGCCCGCCTTCGTCACCTTCGCGCTCGATGCGGCGGGAAAGCCCGCGCGCATCACGATGAAGGCGTTCTCGCCGGTCGCGGACTTCAGCTTCGACTACCACGACCTCGAGTTCACGCCGGTCGTCGCGCAAGTAAAAAAACGGGGTCCGGCGCAGTGCCGGACCCCGCTACGGGACTTTCGAATTCCGATTACGGTGCGGGCGGCAAAACGGCCCAGGAATCCGCGGTCGAAGTCGGCAGTGCTTGTGCCGTCATGCGATCCTCGGACACCCAGAAGGTGATTTTCTCGCCCTTCCTCAGGTCCGTGAATTTCGTGCTCCTGCCTTCGACCTTGACGGCCGCATCCGGGCCCGGCTTGAAGCTGAACGTCGTCAGGGGATCGCCCTTCACATTCAGCAGCTCGACCGTCGTGCGATCGGGGCTATTCAGGAACACTTTCGCAACGAATTTCCCGTAGCGCTTGCCCTCGTGCACCCGACCCTCGATGCAGGCGGCCGGCGCAGTGGGATACTTTGCGAGAAATTCCGAGCTGTACTTGAGATCCGAGCAGGCAACCTTCTCGAGCTTGTCAAAATCTTCAGCCAGCAAATGCCGAGCCCATGGTCAGCGGCAGGGCGAGCGCGGTGACGAGCAGCGCGCATTTCTTCGTATTCAATTTGAATCCTCCTCGTTGTTGGAAAACGCCCGTCCGGAGCGTCACGGGCAGAATCCAGATTTCCGAAATGTCAGACGCTTCCAGCGCGTAATTTACACCCACGCCGTGTCCTTTGGTCCGATTTTGGCATTTCGGGAGACCGAGGCAGCGCGAGGCTCGATAACGCCTTAATTGTTGATTCCAAACGCCTAATTGGCATCGAAACCGGTCAATCAGGGCACACGGGCTTGCGCCCGGGCAAAGCTCAAGATCCGGCCGGGCACAAAAAAGGGCCCAGCACGACGGGCTGGACCCTCGATGTTGACTAGCGAATCAGGGCTTAGCCGGCGGGGGCGGTGCCACGGCCCACGTACCCTCGGTCGCGCCTGGCAGCTCTGCGGCCTCCAAACGGTCTGTGGAGACCCAGAAGGAGATCTTTTCGCCGACTTTCAGCTCGGAGAATTTCGTGTCCTTGCCGTTGATCTTGATCATCCGGTCCGGGCCCGGCTTCAGGCTGAACGTATCCACGATGTCGCCTTTCGTGTTCAGCAAGTTCACGGTCGTGATTTCGGGGCCGGTGAGGTACACCTTGGCTTCGAACTTCACATAGCGCTTGCCTTCGAGTTCCCGCGCTTCGATGCATGCGGCGGGTGCCTTCGGGTACCTTTCCAGGAACGCTGCACCGAACTTGACTTCAGAGCACTCCACCTTCGGGAGCTTCGACGGATCGACGGGCTTGGCGAATGCCGCACCGGCCGCGAGCGGCAGGGCGAGCGCGGTGACGAGCAACGCGCATTTCTTACTATTCAATGTGAATCCTCCACGTTATTAGGAATACGCCCGTCGTGAGCGTCACGGGCAGAATCCAGATGTCAAAAACAGTTATCTACGGCGCGTAATTTACACTGCTGTCGCGGTCGAGCGTACGGTTCGCAAGCACGTCCAGCTCGCCTGACCCGCAGTCTCGATACCACATTAATCACTGCGCTATCATCAATAAGAACGCAAGCGCTGTCAGGCGGTTAAGTGATCGCACAGTCTAAGTGCTTAAAATCATTGCATCTTCACCAATTCAGAGCATCGGCACTATCGGGCGGTTGAGTGACTTCGGCTTTACGCTTTTGGCGCGGTAATCGCGCGACGAAGAGCAGCGTCCGGAGCGTCCTCGATGAGGCGCACTTCGCGCTGCGCGCACGACGCCGAGCTGCCGCCAAAGCGCGTCGAGATCCGTCGGCACGGGCTGGTCCTTCATGCGCCCGTACAGCTCGACCAGCACTGGGACGCCGACTGCGCGATCGCCGGTCTTCGAGCAGTGGCTCGAGTCCTTGATTCCGTTTCCATGTTGCCTGCGTTGAGGATCGCGCGGAGCGCATCCTGGAGTCCGTAGCGATTCTCCGTCTGACGCCGGATCTCGAGATCCGCGAGCAGGCAAAACAGTGCGCCGCCCCAGTAGGTGCGACCCCAGGTGTGCGTGTGGTCGAGACCGCGATCGCCGGATTGCGGCAAGCCATTCGGCATGCCGTTGACGAATCCCGCCCAGACCTGCTCCGCGCTGAGCTCGCCCGACTGCGCGCGCGCAATCGACTCCACATAGGTCGCAAGCCCCTCTTCGAGCCATTCGTGGTCGTCCGCCAGCGACGGCAGAGCGAGATGCGTCATCTCGTGCACGAGCACCCAGTCATTCGCATAGTCTTCCGCGTTCGACGACTCGCCGACGCGGATGCGGATCAGCGCGCCGCGATGCGCCCAGGTGCGGCCACCGCCGATTCCGCGGCCGCTTGCAGGCGTAACGACGAGCCGCAGGTTGTCGACGGGAAAACGTCCGTAGAAAGTGACGACTGCTTTCGCCGAGTCCTCGCACCCACGCGAGCATGCGCGCTCGATCAAGACTCCCGGGCGCGCGTGAAAATTCGATCGCAATTTCCCCGCCGGGAATAGCGACGGATTCCGCCGCCGGCATCGCGGGGGCGGAAAGCATCACTCCGAGAATTGCCGCGGGAAATCGGTACATGGCCCTGCTTCGACCACGCACGGCCGCGCGTGTTTCGCACGCGACTGGACGACTCGACGCTCAGCATGTCTGCTGCTACCGTCGCGCATCCACCCGATCCGGAGCGACCCATGCGTACTGCCCCTTTCACCGCGATTCTCCTGCTGGCCGTGACGCTCGGCGCCTGCGGCCAGAAATCCGGGCAGGAGGCCCGCAAGGACCTCGACTGGCCGGCTTTCGTGCAGCAATTCGCGGACAGCTGGATGGAGGCGCACCCGATGATGGCCTTCACCCTGGGCCGCAAGGAATTCGCCGGCCGTTTCCCGGACTGGAGCCCGCAGGGCATCGCCGCGGAAATCGCGCGCCTCAAGGCGATCGCGGGAGAGGCGAAGGCCTTCGATGCCGGGAAGCTCACCGAAGCGCAGCGATTCGAGCGCGATTACCTGCTCGCGGTCGTCGACCGGAACCTCTTCTGGCTCGAGCGGGCCGAGTGGCCATTCCGCAATCCGACCTTTTACTTCGACTGGAACCTCGACTTCCTGTCACCGGACCCCTACCTCACCAAGCCCTACGCGCCGCTCGACCAGCGCCTGCGGGATTTCACGCTATGGCTGTCGAATGTCCCCACGGCAACGGCCCAGATCAAGGCAAACCTGCGCACTCCGATGCCGCGCACCTGGATCGACCAGGGAATAGCCTCGTTCGGAGGCATGGTCGGGTTCCTGCGCGACGACGCACCACAGGTGTTTGCCGACGTGAAGGACACGGCGCTACAGAATGCGTATGGCGAGTCCAACAAGAAAGCAGTCGCCGCACTGAAGGAGCTGGCTGACTGGCTCGAGGCGCAGCGCGCCACCCAGACCGAGGACTACGCGATCGGCGCCGAACTATTTGCCGCCATGCTGAAGCAGACGGAGGGCGTTGACGTACCGCTCGATCGGCTGCTTGCGGTCGGCAAGGCGGATCTCGAGCGCAATCTCGTGGCGCTCGATGAGGCCTGCAAGGAATTCGCGCCGAACAGGGACCGCAACGGCTGCATGGCGAAAATGAATGCCAACCGTCCGCAGGGCGGCGCGGTCGAAGGCGCGCGCCAGCAGCTCGACACGCTGCGTGCATTCATCGTCGAGCAGAAGCTTGCAAAGATTCCCTCGGACGATCCGATCAAGGTCGACCAGGCGCCGCCCTACCAGGCGACGAATTTCGCCTACATCAATCCCGCCGGGCCGTACGACGTCGGCATGCCGTCCACGTACTACATCGCGCCGCCGGATCCGTCGTGGCCGAAGGAAGAGCAGCTGGCGTACACGCCAGGCGTCGCCGACCTCATGTCGACATCGGTCCACGAAGTCTGGCCCGGGCATTTCCTGCACGTGCTGCATTCGAACCGCTCGGAAAGCCTGGTCGGCCGCCTGTTCCTCAGCTACGCGTTCACGGAAGGGTGGGCGCATTACGCGGAAGAGATGATGTGGGAAGCGGGCCTGACCGGCGGCCTTGCCGGCGGGCGCGCGGAATACCGCGTCGGCCAGATCAACAAGGCGCTCTACCGCAACGTGCGCTACATCTGCGCGATCGGCATGCACACACAGGGCATGAAGGTCGAGGATTGCGAGACGATGTTCCGCGAGCAGGCCTTCCAGGATCCGGGCAATGCGCGCCAGCAGGCGGCACGCGGTACCTACGATCCGGGCTACCTCAACTACAACCTCGGCAAGCTGATGATCAGGAAGCTCCGCGACGACTGGACCGCGACTCGGGGCGGGCGCGAATCCTGGGGCGCGTTCCACGACGCTTTCCTGTCATTCGGCGGTCCCCCTGTCCCGATGGTTCGCAAGGAAATGCTGGGTGACCAGGCCGGGCCGGCCTTGTAGCGATTGAAAGCGAAGCGCAATGCGCCGTCTCCGGCGGCGCCGGACCTGACGCGCGGATTTCTTGGCGTCTTCGGCTACAGCCGCCGCGCGCTGGAGCTGGTCTGGACGACGAGCCGCCCGCTTTCCATAGCGCTCGGATTGCTGACGCTCGTTGCCGGCGCGCTGCCGGCGGGCGTCGCCTATGTCGGTGCGCAGATCATCGATGCGGTGGTGGCGGCGATCCAGGCGTCGGGAACCGACCGGGCGAATCTGACCACGCATGCGCTGGTGCTGGTCGGCGCGGAAGGCCTGCTCGTCGCCTTGCTCGCCGGCGTGCAGCGCGGCATCTCGCTGTGCCAGTCGTTGCTGCGCGCGCAGCTCGGCCAGCGCGTGAATGTCCTGATCCTCGAGAAGGCGCTGACGCTCGAGCTTGCGCACTTCGAGGATTCCGAGTTCTACGACAAGCTGACGCGCGCACGGCGCGAAGCTTCGAGTCGTCCGCTATCGCTCGTCATGCGGACCTTCGGCCTGGCGCAGAACGCGGTTTCGCTCGTGAGCTACGGCACCCTCCTCGCCCAGTTCTCGCCCTGGGCCGTCGTCATCCTCATCGCGGCCGGGCTGCCCGCCTTCATGGCCGAAACCCGGTTTTCCGGCGTGGCGTTCCGCCTCTTCCTCTGGCGGTCGCCCGAGACGCGCATGCAGCTGTACCTCGAGACCGTGCTTGCGCGGGAAGACCACGCCAAGGAGGTCAAGCTCTTCGGCCTGGGTCCGCTCTTCCTCGATCGTTACCGCGCGATATTCCACAAGCTCTACCGCGAGGACCGCGACCTCACCGTCCGCCGTGATACCTGGGGCTTCCTGCTCGGCCTGATCGCGACCGCGACGCTCTATGGCGCCTACGCCTGGGTTGCGCTCGCGACGATCGCTGCGCGCATCACGCTCGGCCAGATGACGATGTACGTCATGCTCTTTCGCCAGGGCCAGGCGGCGGTTTCGGCAAGCCTCGCCGCGATCGGCGGGTTGTACGAAGACAACCTTTACCTGGCTACGCTCTACGAGTACCTGGAAACGCCGGTCGAGAAAATCCGCGGCGAATTCCAGCGCGGGCCGCAGCCGGATGACGGTATCCGCTTCACCGGCGTGAGCTTTGCCTATCCTGGCTCCGAAACGCCCGTGCTCCGCGACGTGAACCTGCACATCCGGCCGGGCGAATCGCTCGCCCTCGTCGGCGCAAACGGTTCGGGGAAGACGACGCTGATCAAGCTGCTGACCCGCCTTTACCTGCCGACGAGCGGCGTGATCACGCTCGATGGGCAGGACCTGCGCGACTGGGACGAGGCTGCGCTCCTTCAGCGCATCGGCGTGATATTCCAGGACTTTGCCCGCTACCAGCTCAGCGTCGGCGAGAACATCGGCGCAGGCGACGTCCGTCATTTCGAGGACGAGGAACGGTGGCGCGAAGCGGCCGAAAAAGGCCTCGCGGCGCCGACGATCGAGGGACTTCCGCAGGGCTACCGGACGCCGCTCGGCAAGTGGTTCAACCAGGGCCGTGAATTGTCAGGCGGCGAATGGCAGAAAGTGGCGCTCTCGCGCGCCTTCATGCGGTCCGAGGCCGACATCCTGGTGCTCGATGAGCCGACCGCGTCAATGGATGCCGCCGCGGAGGCGGCAATCTACGAGCACTTCCGCACGCTGACGCGAGGACGGATTGCGATCCTCATTTCGCACCGTTTCTCGACCGTACGGATGGCAGACCAGATCATCGTGCTGCAGGAAGGGCGCATCGTCGAGCGCGGAAGCCACGAGGACCTCATGCGGGCTAGCGGGCCCTACGCGCACCTGTTCCAGCTTCAGGCGCGCGGCTACCAGTAGGATCGCCCGTACCTCAGCCGATATTCACGATTTCGGCGTCGCCATCGGCGAGGGTCGCGACGTCACCGACCGAGGATCCGATCAGCCGCCGCGCGATCGGTGAAACATAGGAAATCTTGCCTTTCGCCGGATCGGCTTCGTCTTCACCGACGACCTGATAGATGACGACTTGCCCGCCGGATTTCTCGAGCGTCACCGTCGATCCAAATCGCACTGAATCCGCTGGCGGCTTGAGCGACACGCGCTCGGCCGTGCGCAGGCGCTCATTCCAGTATCGGAGGTCGCGCTGGATTCGCGCGACGGCGGCGCGATCCTCGGCGGCGCGGGCTTCCGTGAGCTCCGCCTGCAGGCGCTCGACGTTGGCCTCGATCTGGACGTGGCCCGCGGCCGTCACGAGGTTGCGGTGCGGACTGACCTGCAGTTCCGGCAGGTCCTGGCCTTCGCTGCCGTCCGATTCCTTGACGAATGCGCGACTCATGGGGCGATCACATCACTGTCGGGCGCAGTCCCACAACTGGAGGGGTCGACTGCCTGCATTCCTGCCTGCAGGCCGGGGCTGAAATCGCCTCATCGGCAACTCAATCACTGGAGATCAATTTAATGCCTACGGCAACCGGCCACACGGCCGCCATACGAGCCAGGAAAGTGCATGGAACTGACGTAACCGACCGGTCCGGTAAAAAGATCGGGGAAATCGAGGACCTCGTGCTCGACAAGCTCTCGAACAACATCATGTTCGCGGTCGTGTCGTTCGGCGGATTCCTCGGCATGGGCGAAAAGTACCACCCGATCCCGTGGTCTTCGCTCAATTACGACAAGGCGAAGGACAGCTATGTCGTCGAATTCACGAAGGAGCAACTCGAGGCGGCGCCGGCGGCCTCGCTCGACGAACTCGTTCGCAACGACGGCCAGGCGTATCGCGACTTGGCATTCGACTACTACAAGGTGCCAAGGTACTGGGAGCCGCAGCGCCACTGAGGCGGCGGCCTCCGGCGATTCAGGTGGCGGGATTCTCCGGCTGCAACAGCCGTTCGACGGCCTGCCGGATCGTCGTGTGATAGCCGGGCCGCGCCTTCGCATAGATCGACTTGCCAAGCTCGAGTCCTGATGGCGTTCGTGCGAGGTCACGGTACAGCTCGACGACGAGCTTGTACCGGCCGGTGCTCAGCAGGAAGCGCTCGAGATCCGGATATGCCGGCTCATAGCCGCTGCGCACGACAAGCGCCAGCCAGCTGCGCGCAATCTCTGCATTGCCGTCGGCGCCGAGCTTGAACCGCGCGCGAAGCTCGGCGAGTTGCGGGTCGGCAAGGTTCGCGGGCTGCTCATCGAGGAACCGAACCCATTCCTGTGGCAACCAGTCCTTGACCGGCAGCTCATCGGCCGCGAGCCGCCCCGTCTGCCATTCCGCGGCTGCGCGGTCGACGCTGTCGAATACGCCGCCTGGGATCGCAGGCGTCGTCGCAGGCATTCCCGTGCCGTAGAGCCATTCGTCGATCTCGGCGACGGTTATCGCCGGCGCTCCGGGTCGTGCGAGCTGCTCAAGCAGGTACTTCCGGAATGTCGCCGTGTCGATGCTCGTGAACGCGTGCGAATCGAAGTATTCGCGCAGGAAGGCATCAAAGGCCGTGCGGCCGAAGCGCGACTCGAGGAAACCGAGGAACCAGCGGCCCTTTTCGTAGGCCACGTCCGAAATGCCCTCGTTCGGGTCCCGGCCCGCGAGGTCGAGCTGCAATGTCGTGTCTGCGAGTTTCCCCGTCTCCCTTGCATCCTCGATCGCCTGGGCCAGGTATTCGTACGCAATGGCGTCTTCCATCTGCGCGCGGCGCGGGCCATAGAGCGTTTCCATCAGCCGCCGCTCCGCGTAGGTCGTGAATCCCTCGTTGAGCCAGAAGTCGTTCCACGTCGCGCTGGTCACCAGGTTGCCGGACCAGGAATGGGCGAGCTCGTGCACGATCACGGCTACGAGGCTGCGGTCGCCCGCGACAATCGAGGGCGATATGAAAGAAAGCCGCGGATTTTCCATGCCACCGAAGGCGAAGCTATGGGGCATGATCAGGAGGTCGTAGCGGTCCCAGCGATACGGGCCCATCATCTTCTCGCCGGCCTCGAGCATCCTCGGGAGATCGCCAAATTCCTGCGCCGCCGCCGCGAGCCGGGAAGGCTCGGTCCAGACGCCGACTCGATCACCCAGGCCCTGGAATTTCAGGTCGCCGATCGTCAGAGCAATCAGGTACGAGGGAATCGGCTGGCGCATTTCGAAGAAGTACTCGCCGGGCGACGATCCGGCAGGATCGGCGCGCGCAGCACTCATCACCGCGACGAGCTCGCGTGGCGTGCGGATGCGCGCGTCGTAGGTGACGCGCACGGATGGCGTGTCCTGCATCGGTATCCAGCTGCGCGTATGGATCGCCTGTCCCTGGCTGTAGAGGTACGGATGCGGTCCGGAAGTCTGCGCAGGCTCGAGCCACTGCAGCGCGCTGGCTTCGCTTGACGTGCGGTAAACGATGCGCAGTCGCTGTGATCCGGAATCGCCCGTCCCGGGCGGGAGCTCGATGGTCAGGCGGCTGCCGAGTATCGGATCCGGATCGTCGAGCAGAAAATCGAGGCCATGCGGCTGCCCTTGTGCGTCGATGCGTTCCACCGAGCGGATTTCCAGATCGCGGGTATCCAGGTGCAGTTTGCGGGCGGCAGGGTCGGCACGCTCGACGGTCAATGTCGCTGAGCCCTGCAATCGATGCGTCGTGAAGTCTGCTGCCAAATCGAGCGAAACATGCCGGACGACAAATTGACTCGTGTCCGCATAGGAATGCGGATCGCTGGCGGCAAGAGCGGTACCAGCGACAAGTGACAGCACGAATGAAGCCAGCGCACTCGACATCAGGAGCCGATCATAGCGTAGCCGTGTAATCTATCGCGCCATGAACGACGCCGCTTCGTCCCGACTCGACAAGTTGTTCGAACGCGACTGGATGACGCGCAGGCTCGGCGATCATCCTGTCTGTGTCGACCGTGCCGAAGGCGCCCGAGTTGATGCGGAATTGAACCGAACACGCGCCTTCGCGAACTGCAGGCAAGGGCTACTGGCGCTCCTCCTTTTGTTCATGGCGGTCCCCACTTTCGCGGATGTCAGTATCCCCGCCCAGCGACCTAACATCGTCGTCGTCCTCGTGGACGACCTGCGCTGGGACGACATCGGCGGTCTCCGGTCACCCGTTCGTCGAGACGCCGAACATCGACCGCCTCGCGCGCGAAGGGCGCCCGCTTCCTGAACGCGTTCGCGGCGACTCCACTCTGCAGCCCGAGCCGCGCCACCATCCTGACTGGCCAGTACGCGCACAACCACGGAATCATCGACAACACGGCGCGAGATTCCGCGAGTCACCAATTGCCGACGATCGCAATACCGCTCTCAGCCAGCGGCTACGAGACGGCCTTCATCGGCAAATGGCACATGGGAAACGACGACACCCGGCGACCGGGTTGGACGCGCTGGGTCGCCATGAAGGGCCAGGGCGAAGCGCTCAACCCCAAGCTCAATGTGGACGGAGAACGACGCGAGGTGCCGGGCTATGTGACGGACGTGCTGACCGACTACGCGATCGACTTCGTCAGGGAGTCCACCGGCAAGCCCTTCATGCTTTTTCTCGCGCACAAGGCGTTGCATCCGAACTTCGTGCAGCGCGACGACGGCAGCACGGCGACGGTGGCCGGGCAACAGGAGGGATTCGTTCCGGCGGAACGCCATCGGGGACGCTATGCCACCGCGCCGGTGCCGCGCCGGCCGAACGCAGGCAAGCCGCCCATTGGAAAACCCGCCTTGCTTCGGCCGATCGAGGGCCTTCCACCCCTCGGCGCGGCGACCGCCACGCCGGATGCAGACGTGCGCGCCCGGCTCGAGATGCTGCTCGGCGTGGATGAGAGCCTCGGCCGAATCGTGCGGACACTCGATGAGCTCGACGCGCTGGACGACACGGTCGTCATATTCACGAGTGACCATGGCTATTTCTATGGCGAGCACGGTCTCAACGAGGAGCGGAGGCTCGCTTACGACGAGACGGCGCGAATTCCCTTGATCGTTCGCTACCCGAAGCGCGTTCGCGCAGGACTGATGCCCGCGCAGATGGTGCAGACGATCGACCTGGCGCCCACGATCCTCTCGCTCGCGGGCGTGACTGACACGTTGCAACGCGACGGCAAGTCGCTCGTGCCATTGCTCGACGGAAAAACACCGACATGGCGCTCGTCGCTCCTGATCGAGTACTACTCGGACACGGTTTTCCCGCGGATCCTGACGATGGGCTATGACTCCGTGCGAACGGAGCGTTACAAATACATCCGGTACACGGAATTGCGGGCAATGGACGAGCTCTACGACCTCGAGACCGACCCCTATGAGATGGAAAACCTGATCGGATCGCCGGGAGTCGAAAAGCTGCTGCCGGAGCTGAAAGCGGAGCTTGCTCGCCTCAAGGCAAGCAATTGAGTTCAAGGTTGCGCATCCGCTCGATCGTGTTCGCGATGATTTTCGGCTTCGCGTTCACGGGTTATCTCCAGCGCCAGGGCGTCGGCATCGTCGCTGAGCGCATCATGCCGGAGCTCGGCCTGAGCCAGGTGCAGGTGGGCTGGCTGATCACCGCCTTCCTTTTCACCTATGCGATCTTCCAGGTGCCGGGCGCTCTCATCGGGCAGCGATTCGGCGCGCGCTGGACCATCACGGCATTCGGACTCCTGACCGTCATCGCGAGCGTGCTGACCGCCGCTGCGCCGTTCATTGCGGCCGCCGGCCTCATGTTCACGTCGCTCGTGCTTGCGCGTTCGCTGCTCGGCGTTGCACAGGGCGGATTGTTTCCGGTGGCGTCCGGAACGATCCGCTACTGGTATCCGGTGACTGCGTGGTCCTCCATGGTGGGACTGATGGTCACGGGACTCTGGAGCGGCGCCGCGACCGCATCGCCCCTGGTCGCATGGCTCATGCAGGCCTACGGCTGGCAGGCCGCATTGCTGATAACGAGCGTCCCGTCGCTGTTGCTCGTCGCGCTCTGGCTTGCCTTCGTGCGCGACCGTCCGGAGTTGCACCCCGCCGTTACGCCCGCCGAGCTCGCCGAACTGAATGCGAATCCTCCCTACGACTCCGCGGCACCGCTGACGGCCAAGCGGGTTTTTCGGGTGCTCGGGGATCCGCAGATCCTGCTGATTACGCTCTCGTATCTCGTCATGAATTTCGTTTTCTACCTCGTGACGTTCTGGAGCTTCCTGTACCTCGTGCAGGAACGGAAGCTCTCCGTGCTCGGAGAGCGGATGGCTCGCCGCCCTGCCCTTCGTCGTCGCTGGCATTGCCTCGGCGACTGGCGGCCGTATCTCGGACCGGCTGCGCCGGCGTTTCGGCGATCGGCGCGGGACCGCGCATCCTGCCGCTCGTCACGCTGCCGCTCGCCGCAGTCTTCCTCTACCTGACCGTTTCGCTCGCGAGTCCGTACTCCGCGATCGCGGCACTTTGTCTCGGTTTCGCCTGCGTCGAGCTCAACGAGGGCAACTACTGGGGCGAGGCCATGCGGCTGGCACCGAACGACTCAATGGCGGCAACGGCGGTCCTGAACACCGGCGGCAACCTCGGCGGAGTCATTGGAACGCCGATCATCGCGGCGCTCTCAGCGTCGCAGGGTGGGTGGGGCGTGGTCTTCGTGACCGGCGCGGTCACGTCTGTCATCGCCGCCCTGCTCTGGCTTACCATCGAGCCGGGACGTGGAGAAAGGAAATGACGAACCTGCAACCCACCGTGAAGCCGGAACGATCGTTTCTCGACTGGCCAGTCGTCACCGACCCTGCTGGCTGGAACGCGAAGGTCGCCCTGCTCGGCATACGACACAGCGAACCGTACAAGCACGATAATTTCCCGAACGACCAGGCGCGCGCCCCGGATGCGATTCGCGCGCAGTCGCAGAGTTTCTGCTACAACCCCGCGCATTGGGACTTCGACGTCGGCACCGATCTCGCGTCGAACCTGCCCGCGCACCTCGACATGGGCGACACGGCCTGGGACGGCGGCGACTATGGCGACTATGCCGCGGCCATCACCGCGCGCGTGCGGCATCTCTGGAGGCAGGGTGCACAACTCATCGTGCTCGGAGGCGACCACGGCGTCACGATCCCGGTCGTGGATGGGCTCGACGCGGTCGGCTCGCCGGTGCACATCCTGCACATCGATGCGCACCTCGACTGGCGCGAGGAAGTGGGTGGCGTGCGCCGCGGCTACTCGAGCCCGCTGCAATGGGCGAGCAAGATCAAGGCCGTTTCCGGCATGACGCAGATCGGGCTGCGCGCGATCGGGAGCGCGCGGCAGCGGGAAGTCGAGGCCGCGCGTGCCTTCGGTTCGCACCTGTTCGTCGCGGAACAAATTCATGCGGAAGGCATGGATCCCGTGCTTGCGACCATTCCCGAAGGCCGCCCGGTCTATCTCACGATCGATGCCGACGGCCTCGATCCGACCGAGATGCCCGCCGTCATGGCACCGACGCCCGGCGGCATCTACTTCCGGCAGCTTGCGCCGCTCCTGCGCGCCGTCGCGAGGCGAAACCGCATCGTCGGCATGGACATCGTCGAGATTGCGCCGTCCTACGACTTCGCGAACGGGCTGACCTGCATCATGGCGGGGCGGCTCATTCTGAACGTGCTTTCGGCTTCCTGGCGCGAGGGCGGCGCGATGAGGCGGAAGGCTGACGCCTAGTTCCAGCTCGGCAACAACGGACCGCCGAGCCAGAGGTACTGCGACATCCAGGCGCTCACGAGGCTGATGCCGATGGTGAGCGGCACGCCGACGCGGAAAAAATCGCCGAACGTGTACTGGCCCGGATTGAGGATCAGGAGATTGCCGTGATGGCCGATCGGCGTCAGGAACGCGGTGACGGCGCCGAGCGCCGTGCAGACGATGAACGGCTGGGGCGGGAGGCCGAGCGCGAGCGCGAGCGCAAGTGAGATCGGGCCGAGCAGCACGGTCGTAGCCGCGTCGGAAAGAATCTGCGTCACGAGTGCCGCGCCCCAGTAGAGCGCGAGCATCACTGCGAATGGGGTCCACCCGACAGTCAACGACTGGAGCTGCTCCGCGAGATATGCAGCAGTGCCGGTCCGCTCCATGCCGAGGCCGAGCGGAATGACGCCGGCGATCATCACGTAGATGCGCACGTCGATCTCGCGGTAAGCGTGATCGACGCTGACGCAGCCTGTCAGGACCAACGCAACAGCGCCGCCGAGGAACGCCATCTGCGCCGGGACGATGCCGGACGCGGCTGCGACCACGACCGCGGCCACGATCAGGAGCGTTCGCACCGCATGCTGGCGACGCCGCGGCCGCCCGGAGAACGGCACCATCATCAGGATGCCGTGATGGGATGCAAGCTCCGCGAACCGGTCCCGCGTGCCGCGCAGCACCAGCAGGTCGCCCTCGTTCAACTTCACCTGTGACAGGCGGTCGCGTATCCAGGCCTGCCGGCGCCACATGCCCACGACCACGACGTCGAAGGTCTTGAGGAAGTCCACTTCGGCGATGGTCTCGCCGATGAACGGCGAATGCGGCGCGACGACGACCTGCACCAGCTGGGGCGCGTCGTCGAGGTCCCGCTCGGTCGACTCGCCGTATTTCTTGACCGCGTGCAGGGCGAGGCCCGGCTCGCTCTCGACCGAGACGATTTCGTCCGGCGTCGCGCTGACAAACAGGACGTCGCCCACGGCCAGCACCGAGCCCCGGTTCTTGTTGTGCTGCGGGACGCCGTTTCGCAGCCATTCGACGACCTCGAGGCGGCCGTCGTAGTACCGGTTGAAATCAGCCATCGGCTGGCCGATCCATCGCGACTTCGGCTCGACGATGACCTCGGTGTAGTACCGGTCGAGGCGCAGGTAGTCCGCCTCGTCCGCCCGCGCCTTGCGCTTGGGAAGGATCCAGCGACCCAGCGACATATAGATGATGGCGAGAACGACCAGTGCCGCGCCAATCGGCGTGATGCCGAAGATGCCCAGCGTTTCCTGCTCGCCCGTCAGCAGCAGGTGATTCATCAGGAGGAATGCAGGCGCGCTGAAGATGGTCAGCGTCGTGCCGAGTGAAGCGGCGAGTGACATCGGCATCAGCAGCCGGGACGGCGAGAGGTTCTGCACGCGCGCGAGGCGCATCATGATCGGCAGCATCATGGCCGTGATCATGAGGTGGTGCGAAAATGCGGCAAGCGCAGCGACCGCGGGCATGACGACGAGGATCGCGCGCCATTCCCGCGAACCCGCGGCCCGCGCAATGCCTGCGCCGATGCGCTCGGTCAGGCCGGTTTCGGTCAGCGCCGCCGATATGACAAACACCGAGGCCACGATGATGGCCGGTTCACTCGCAAAGCCGGAGAGCGCCTCGACCGGCGACAGGATGCCGGTTGCCGCCAGCGCCAGCAGCGTCAGCATCGCGGCGATGTCGATCCGGATGCGCTCGCTGATGAAGAGCGCAAGCGTCACGGCGACGATCAACAGGAAAATGATCTGTTCGGGAGTCATGGGCTGGGCCACGCGATTTTACGCAGCATTGCGCACCCGTGTACCATCCATCGCGATGAGATCCTTCCTTGCCGCCATTGGTACCGTGTTTGTCACGGCTTGCGCGGCTCAATCGCAGGCTCCGGCCGAACCGGCCGCGGAAGCCAAGGCGCCGGCTACCTCCGCGGCCCGGGCACCTTTTTCATCCACGTACCAGGCCGAACCCGGCCCCGGCGACCCTCATTCAGAACGCCACGATCCTGACCGGGACCGGCACGCGCATCGACGGCGGCGACGTGCTGATCGAAAACGGCCGGATCACCGCCGTTGGACAGTCGCTGTCGGCGCCTGCCGGGGCACAGGTCATCGACGCGAACGGTCGTTGGGTCACGCCGGGCCTGATCGACGTGCACTCTCACATGGGCGCGTACGCAAGCCCGGGCGTCGATGCGCAGAATGATGGCAATGAATCAACGGAGCCGGTCACCGCAAACGTCTGGGTCGAGCACAGCGTCTGGCCGCAGGACCCGGGCTTCGAGTCGGCAATCCACGGCGGGGTGACATCCCTGCAGATCCTTCCGGGCTCCGCGAACCTGATTGGTGGGCGCGGCGTGACGCTCAAGAACGTTCCCGCGACGACTTACCAGTCGATGAAATTCCCGGGCGCGCCGCAGGGACTCAAGATGGCCTGCGGCGAGAACCCGAAACGCGTGTACGGCGATGACGACCAGTTCCCCAAGACGCGCATGGGCAATGTCGCCGGTTACCGCCAGGCCTTTGCGGATGCGAAGGACTACATGGAGGACTGGAAGGAATACGACGCCAAGCTCGCGCAGTACGAAAGAAGAAAGCTCGGAAGACGAGGACGCGCTCCCGCCCCAGCCGCCGAAACGAGACCTGGAGCTCGAGACGCTCGCGGAGGTGATGCGCGGCAACATCCTCGTTCACAACCACTGTTACCGCGCGGACGAAATGGCGACCATGCTCGATATCGCGCAGGAATTCGGCTACCGGATCTCGACCTTCCATCACGGCGCCGAAGCCTACAAGCTGGCCGACCGGCTCGCCGCGGAGGGCGTGTGCGGCGGACTGTGGGCCGACTGGTGGGGTTTCAAGATGGAAGCCTACGACGGCATCCAGGAAAACCTCGCGATCGTCGACCACCCCGCAGGGCAGTTGCGCCATCGTGCACTCCGACTCCGAAGAGGGCATCCAGCGCCTGAATCAGGAGGCTGCGAAGGCGATGGCGCGCGGCATACGCGCTGGCTTCGACATCCCGCCGGAGCGCGCGATCCGCTGGATCACGGCGAATCCCGCGAAGGCACTCGGCATCCTCGACCAGACCGGGACGCTCGAGCCCGGAAAGATGGCGGACGTCGTGGTCTGGAACGGCACGCCGTTCAGCGTGTACGCGCTCGCGGACCAGGTGTTCGTGGACGGCGTGCTGCGCTTCGATCGCTCGAATCCGGCAGGCAAGCCCTGGTCGGACTTCTCGCTGTGAGGAAGCTCTGCGTCATCGCCGCCCTCTCGGTGCTTGTGCCCGCAATCAGCGGTGCCCAGGACATCCTGATCAAGGGTGCGCGCGTGCACACGGCGAGCGCGGCCGGCACGCTCGAGAATGCAGACATCCTGGTGCAGGACGGGCGTATTGCTGCGGTCGGCGGCAGCCTCTCGGCACCGGCCGGTGCCACGGTCATCGAGGCCAAGGGCCGTCCGGTCACGCCGGGACTTTTCGGCGGCATCTCCCAGATAGGCCTCGAAGAAGTCAATCAGGAGGAGGACACGTACGACGCAGAGCTCAAGCTGACCGCGCCCGCGTGGCAGCACATGTGGCGGCCGGAATTCGACGTGACGCCTGCATTCAACGGCCGGTCGGCGGTGCTGGCCGTTGCGCGAATTGAAGGGATCACGTGGACCACGCTCGCGCCCCTCGCCGCCGATAGCCTCATCGTCGGCCAGGGCTCGGCAGTCACTCTGGATGGACGCTTCGATGCGGCATTCGAGGGCAGCCAGTCGCTGTTCGTCAATTGGGGCAGCGCGGCGCACAGCGCGTCCGGCGGCAGCCGCGCGGCGCAGTACATGCTCTTCGACCAGGCGATCCGCGAGGTGAAACAGCCGCAGTCGGCAGGCGAAGGCGCCCTCCTCCTGCCAGAAGGGCGGACTGCACTGAAAGGTTACCTTGCAGGCGGCCGCGTCGTTTTCTTCGTGGAGCGAGCGTCGGATATTCGCCAGGTCATCCGCTTTGCCACTGCCCGCGGCATGAAGCCCGTCATCGCAGGCGGCGACGAGGCCTGGATCGTCGCGAAGGAGCTCGCCGCTGCCGACGTGCCGGTGATCCTCAACTCTCTCAATAATCTGCCGAGCGACTTCGACCGGCTCGGTGCCCGGCTCGACAACGCGAAACTCCTGAACGAGGCCGGTGTGCGCATTGCCTTCACCTGGGAAGAGAGCCACAACGTGCGCAAGAATCGCCAGCTCGCCGGGAATGCCGTGGCGCACGGACTCCCATGGGAAGCAGGGCTTGCCGCGCTCACGGCCAATCCAGCCGACATCTTCGGCATTGGGATCGATCGCGGCCGGATCGAAAAGGGCAAGGTCGCCGACCTGGTTCTCTGGAGCGGCGATCCGCTCGAGGTCACGACGTTCGCCGAGCAGGTCTGGATTGCCGGCAGTCCGGTCACAATGCGCTCGCGCCAGACGGAATTGCGCGACCGCTACATTGAACGCCTGAAATCGGAGCGCGGAACGCGCTGATCAGCCCAAGTCCCGGATCCGCATGCGGCGCAGCTTCAGGTTTCCTGCGTGGTCGCCCTGGATGCCGAGAAGTCCTTTTTTCGCGAGTCCATAGTTCGGATAGCGCGCAAATTTGCTGGCCGCGACTTTTGCTTTCCAGTCAGGGCTCCACAACTCGTACGTCACGACCTTCTGGCCGTTCAGCCAGTGCTCGACCTTTGCTCCGTGGACAATGACGCGTGCCGCATTCCACTCGCCCGCTGGCTTGACGATTCCGGCCGGCGCCGCATAGAGCGCGTAGGCCGCGGCAGCGGAAGTCAGGCGATTGCCGCCGTCGGGATGGCGCGCGTCGTCCAGCAGCTGGTACTCCGGCGCGCTCCAGAAGATGTAGTCGTACTCGCGAGTTCCGCGGTAGAAGAGTCCCGCGTTTCCGCCTTCGCTGACCTGCCACTCCAGTTCCAGCTCAAAATTGCCGAAACTTTCGCGACTGACCAGGTCTTCGACTTCGTTCTCCTTGGATAGCGTATCTCCGGCGAGCTGCCAGCCGTCGGGAAACCCATCCGACTTCCAACCGCGCCAAAACGACTTTGCATCGTTTCCGGATAGCGACCGCCATTCATGCATGCGTTCAGCATCCTCGGCCGAGGCAGTCCCGATGGTCATGGCAATTGCAATTATCGCTATCGTTCTCACGTGACCTCCTTTGCGAAGTAGACGTTACGGCCGCCATGTGCCTTTCGCTACGGCGGGAATGAATCGATCGAGCCCTGGCGGCGGAAATTCCAGAGTCCTGCCTTCTTCGGCGCTTTGATAGGCCGCCATCAGCAGCCTGACCACCTCGAGACCATCCTCGAAGGTCAGCCGCGGGGGCTCCTTGCCCAGGAATGCCCGTACAAAATGGCGATCCTCGATTCTCGTATCCATAGGCGGCCGCCTCGTTGGCGACGACCGGCATCAAGCCGGTTTCCGCATTCTGCTTTTCGATGAGGTACTCGCCGGCCGGCGCATGCACTGCGCGCGAGAAGAAGACCTTGAGCCCGCTGTCGAGCGTGTTCCACGACATCGAATATTCCGGACCCAGCAACTCGGCCGATACCCGAAGGCCCGCGCCCACGAAACTCCAGGACGTCGTGGCTTCGCCGATCACCGTCTGGCCGTCATCGGTTTCGAAATCAATGACGAGACTGGCAAAGTCCTCCGAAGGGCGGCGCGCGTAGTCGATCTCCACGCCATGCGTTCGCTGCAGTTGCTCGGCATAAGGCGCCCGTCCCCATTTGAGGCTCGCGATATGGGCGGTAACGCGCACGGGACGCAGCGATGAACGGGCAGCGCCGGGCTGCGTCAGCAAGTGGCGAACCAGCAGCGCCGAATGGCACATCATGTCGTTCAGCACGCCGCCCCCTTGCAGGTCGCCGCGCCAGAACCAGGGCGCATGCGGGCCACTGTGTTCTTCCGCGGCGCGCGCGAGATACGGCCGGCCCGTCGATGCAGCTCCACGACCCCAGGTCAGGGCATGGCCGGCTTCCACCTGCGGCGCGAATACCTGGTTCTCCAGGTAGCCGTGGGCGAGTCCCGCGCGCTGAACCAAGGCAAGGATGCGATCCGCTTCCGCGACCGACCTTGCCAGTGGCTTCTCGCAGGCGATGCCGCGGAGCGTCCCTTCGCCTCGCTCGAGGGCATCGACGATTTCTTCGACGTTCTCGACGCGCCGATGGTTGGGCCCCGTCAGCCAGAGCGCGTCGATCGCGGGATCGGCGACCATTGCGCGAATGCTGGAATAGGGCCGCGCATCACCGATGTCGAGCCTGCGCGCATGTTCCGCGGCCGCGGCGGCATTGCGGGCGGTCGGGCTCCAGATGCCCAGCACGTCGGCATCGCGCACGGCGCGAAACGCCCGCAAGTGAAAGCCGGCGTTGAAGCCGCTGCCGATCAGGCCGACACCCAGACGCATCCCGGATTTGGTCATGTTGCCTTGCCCTGGAGCCCCACCCGTTCGAGGACTTCCGGCGGCGGGCCGTCGAACTGCGCGAGTGCGACATTCCCGACGTACCCGATGTCCCGCATTCCTTCGGGCGTCGTGTAGAACCCGCCGACTGTCAGGTCACGGAACCGGGCGAAGAATCGGGCGGCTTCGGTATGCTGAGGCTCTGCCTTCGGCAAGTAGCAGATTGCATCGCAAATCGCAGACTTCTGCAATTCGTCGCATTGGGAGAAGTCGCATCCGAACTGGCGCGCGGCTTCGTCCTCGAGCCAATTTAGCCCGCCGAGGATCAACTTCCGGTCCTGCTGCTGCGGCACATAGGGTGCGCTGATCCATTCGTCCAGGAAGTCGACGACGCCGACAGCGGAGGCGCTCGGCGACCCGGCATCCGCGGGAATGATCGCGTCGCACAAGGCGGTGGCAGTACGCCTCTCGCCATCCGTAAAGCTCAGAGGCCAGAGATCTCCCGGCGCGTAGATCCGGAGCAAGTCGGGGTCCGTGCCATAGCCCTGGGCCGGCGGCAGTGGCGCTGCCGCGAACGCGCTCCTTTGCATGGCAGGCAACACGGCCGTGGCAGCGAACATCCACTTGATCGTCGTTCGTCGGTCAATACGGATGGGCCCGCTCATTTCATAATTCCTTCCGGCGCATCCGGTCGAGCATGTGGTCGGCGGTCCGCCAGGCAAGCGCCATGATCGTGAGCGTCGGATTCTTGTCCGCATTGGAAGGAAAAACCGCGCCATCCGTGATGAAGAGATTGCCGACGTCCCAGGTCTGGCCCCACCGATTGGTAACCGAACTCCCGGGTTCGGTCCCCATGATGGCGCCGCCAACTTCGTGGATGATCGAGCCACCCGGTGCGATCGCTCTTGCGCCATCGGTCCTGAGCTCGCCCCGCACGCGACCTCCCATCTCGGAAATGAGTTCGCCAAAAGTCCTCTGCATGTGAGCGGCCTGACGCGTTTCGTGGTCGGACCATTTCCAGTGAAAGCGCAGCACCGGTATGCCGAAGCGATCCTTGACGTTCGGGTCGATTTCGCAAAACGAGTCCTTGTTCGGGATCATTTCGCCGCGGCCATCGAAATACATGAACGATCCGTAATAGCGGCGAGCATCATCCTTCAGTTTGCGCCCGTAGCTGCCACCGGTGACCCATTCGATGCCGGCGAGCGTCGCGAGCGACGGCAGGAGGCGGCCCCCGCCAAACTCGATGTGATAACCGCGAGCGAATCCGAGCTTGCCGGCGAGTTGATCCTTGTAGAGCCACCAGGGGGCGTAACGGTGTCCACCGCTTGCGCCATCCTCATTGTGCGGCGGCAGGCTTTCGAGGAGCGGAATCTGGCCGAACACGGTGCTGCCGACCGTATCCATGAGATACCGGCCGAGCTTGCCACTCGAATTTGCGAGCCCATGCGGATGTCTGCGCGGACTTCGAATTGAGCAGGATGCGCACGGTTTCGCAGGCACTCGCGCCGAGACACACGGCACGCGCCCTGGCTTCTCGCGTCTGTCCACTGATCCTGTCGACGAACGCGACGCCGCTCGCCCGGCCGTCCGTGCCGAGCCTTACTTCGCGCACCATCGCGTTGACGAGGATGTCGAGATTGCCCGTCTCCAGGGCAGGCGGAAGATGCACGGTCGTCGACTGGTAATTGGCTCGGATCGAGCAGCCTCGCCCGCAGGGCGTCGCCCAGAAGCAGGCCGCTCGGGACTGCATGTGCGATTCCAGGATTTGCTGCGCATTTGGATTGCCGGGATGCAGCTTCGACGGCAGGGCGCGATGGTCGAGCGCCCGGGTGAGTACCGCGCGGTGGCCGGCGACAATTGGGATGCCGAGGCGCTTCGCTCGCTCAGCGACGAGCAGGTCACTGACGCGCGGCTTCGGCGGCGGCAGCAGGCAGCCCGCCGGCGAGTCAGGCGTGTTCTCGAGCCCGTCGCTTGCGCCATAAACGCCGATCAGCATTTCGACCCGGTCGTAGTACGGCGCGAGTTCCTCGTAGGAAATTGGCCAGTCGAATCCCAGTCCGTCGCGGCTCCTCGGCTTGAAGTCGTAGGGGCCGTTCCGAAACGAGTAGCGGCCCCAGTGATTTGTCCGCCCGCCCAGCATGCGGGCACGCCACCAGTCGAATCTCCCCGCATCGTCGTCAGCAGTGTTGACGTAGGGTTCGCCCGGAACCTGCCAACCGCCGTCGACCGTTGCGTCGTAGAACCCGAATGGCTTGTCGGTCGTCGACGTGCCGCGGAGCGGTGCCTGGCCGGGGCGGTGAAACATCGGAGTTTCAGACTCCGGCTCGTACTTGCGCCCCGCCTCGAGCATTAGCACGCGGGCGCCTTCCATCGCGAGCGTATAGGCGGTTTGACCGCCGGCCGCGCCGGATCCGACGACGATCACGTCGTACTCGCCGAGGGTGTCGGGGGTGACGAAAGGCATCGGTGAATTCTATCGTCAGCGCCTCGAGGCCGTGGATTTGGTCGCCGTGCCGGGGAACCAAAATCCCATGGGAAGAACGGTCCGCGTTGTGGCGACTCAGGCCTCCACCAGGAGCGGGCTTACACCGCGCCGATCTGGTACACGCCTTAGCAAAGGCATATAAAGGGGCTGGCATACCCGTCGAGGATCAACCTGCGGCGATAGGGCGATGTCACACGGCCTGGGAACTGGGGGCTTGTTGCTGGCGTTGCTTGCGCTCAGCGCATGCACGGCGCCTCGCGCGGTTTCGCCGGTTGATGGCGGCGAACCCACCGAGCTTCGCCTGAAAGCCGGCGATTCGATCCGGATCGTGACCCGGCAACGCGAGCGGATGTCCTTCGAAATTACGGAAATCCGACCGACCGAGCTGGCCGGCGTCACGACCAAGCCTGCGCCTCATGAAACCCTGCCGGCAGGGCGTGACGTGGTCGTGCCCTACGGTGACATCGCACTGGTCGAGGTCAAGCGCTTCAGTGCGGTTCGCACCGTCGCAGGACCAGTGCTCGTCATTCTGCTTGCCTCCGGGATCGCACTCGCGACGACGCCGGTCATGGTCGGTCCTTGAGAACGCAATGACAAGGCGACTCACTGCAGCGCCTGCGGTCTTGGCACTGGTCGTCCTGGGCCTGGTCGCATGCCAGCATCACCCGACGATCGAGTACCCGAAGCTGACGGAGGCGGGGTCGGTGGAGGCGGAGTTCGACTGCGCGAAGCTCGACGACGCGATCCTGAAATCCGAGGCCGTGCGCTGGGTGATGCGCGAAGATGGCGCGCGGCTGCTGTCGCCGGGCGAGCGCGCGGCGCGTACGACGACTGACATTGCGACGACTGTGGCGGCGTTTACCGCCTGTACGTTCTGTTTCTTCCCCGCCAGCCTCGGCGAAGAAGGACATACGGTCCTCGACCTCGCCGACCGCCGGCTCATCTCCTTGCTGAAGCTGAAGCAAGGCAAGGATTGCCCGGCATCGCCAACGGCGCTCGCGGGGATGACCGACCTGCAAATGCATGACACGGTCGCGCAATTGATCGCGAATGAAAAGCAGGAGTCGCCGCCACCGGACGTTGGCGCGCTTCGCGCAGAGCGGACGCGGCTCCTGGACAAGCTGCGCCCGTGACGGTCTCGATCTACCACAATCCGAAGTGCAGCAAGAGTCGCGAGACGCTCGCGCTCTTGCGAGGCCACGGTGTGGAGCCGCGCATCGTCGAATACCTCAAGGCACCGCCCACGGCTGCGGAGTTGAAGGCGATCATCGGCAAGCTCGGCATCCAGCCCGAGCAGCTCGTCCGCAAGGGCGAGGAAATCTACAAGACGAAATACGCCGGCCGCACGCTGACCGACGCGCAGTGGATCGAAGCCATGGTCAAGGACCCGATCCTCATCGAGCGACCGATCGTCATCGCCGGCAGGCGCGCCGCCATCGGCCGGCCGCCGGAAAGTATCCTGCCGCTGCTCGACACCTAAAGGGGGAAATTTAAAGGGGACGGTCACCTTTACTGAGGTGGAGCGACATGGGCTTCCCGTCAGTAAAGGTGACCGTCCCCTTTAAATTTTCCCTTTCAGGCTTTCCAGGTCTCGGAGAGCACGCGGACGAGGTTCTTGCCGAGGATCTTTTCGATCCGCGCGTCGCCATGACCGCGGGCCGAAAGCATTTCCGCGAGCGTCTCGAGCCGGCGCGGCGTGTTCAGCTCATTGGCGAAGAGGTAGCCCTCCTCCGATTCGCCGGGCGCGGAGATACCGGCCTCCTGCCGCCTCCGGACGAACCCCGCGAAGATTTCCTTGAACTCCTGGTTGACGACTTCGGCCGAAACGCTGCCGTCCGTGCCGATCGAGACATGATCTTCGCCCGCAACGTCAATCATGTGTTCCAGGTGCCGGATGATATCGGCGGCCGTCGGCTGCTTCCCGTCGCTGAGGAACGGCATGAAATAGATGCCCGCCACGCCGCCCTTTTCCGCCACCGCGCGCAGTTCCTCGTCCGTCCGGTTCCGGGGATGGTCGTTCTGCGCCGCGCTGCCCGTATGCGTGAAGGCGACCGGCTTCTTCGAATGCCGGATCGCATCCGCGGCGGTCCGTCGACCGCAATGGCTGAGGTCCACGAGGATGCCGAGCTCGTTCATCCGTTCCACGGCTTCGAAGCCAGCCTTGCTGAGGCCCGCGTTCGCAGGCTCGAGGCATCCGTCGCCGAGGAGATTCCGGCGGTTGTAAGTCGGCTGAACGATGCGAAGCCCGAGCCGGTACAACTCGTCGAGCCGGCCAAGATCCGTTTCGAACGCGACGCCATCCTGAAATCCGTAGATGACTCCCGTCCGTCCGGTTTTCTTTGCCTCGGCAATGTCCACCGGCTTTCGTATCCTGCACAAGACGTCCGGATGCCGGTCGATCTCGCTTTCCGATTCACCCATGCCGATCACGGCCTCCGTGAACGCGGTATCCGGTGGCGTCGAACCGACCGGAAGAATTGTCTTGTGGATACACGTGACTCCCGAATCACGAATGTCCTGGACGAAGGCGTCCGAAAGCGCAGCGTCGGGAGGGGCCGACGAATTCCCGAAGCCGCCCAAGCCGTCGATGACAATGGCATCCCGATAGGCCGATTTCGCATCCGCGACTGCGGCCCTGTGCAGCGCAAGTGCAATCGCGGATGCAGTACCGCTTAGAACGAAAGACCGACGAGTCAGGCGAGGCATGAAGTATCTCCATGCATATTTGCTGGACGCGAGTCTGCCACATCCTATAATCCCGTGAACCCGAGTCCTGGGGGAAACCATGGACAGGCGGCGATTCATCCGCTCCTCGACCGCGCTCGCAACTGGCCTTGCGATGCCGCATCGATTGCTCGCCGTGGAGACGGAGCTCCCGGCCGGCACCGTTGCGTCATCGGTCCTCGATGCATTGCCGGGGAAGCGCCCGCTCATCAAGCGAACCTTCAGGCCTCCGAACTACGAGACGCCCGTCGCCGTAGTTCCGCGACCAATTCACGCCGAACGACGCGTTCTACGTGCGTTGGCACATGGGCGTCCCGGACCTCACGTTGGCCGACTGGCGACTGCGAATCTCGGGACCCGCGGCAAAATCGCCGCGCGAGTACACGCAGGACGAGCTGCGGCGCAGGTTCCCGATGCACGAAGTGGCTGCCGTCAACCAGTGCTCCGGCAATCGCCGCGGCTTGTTTGTCCCCCACGTGCCCGGCGTGCAATGGGGCTATGGCGCCATGGGCAATGCCGTGTGGCGCGGCGTGCGCCTGAAAGACATCCTCGAAGAAGCCGGTCTTGCCGCAAGCTCGGTCGAAGTCGCTGCGAACGGCGCTGATAGTCCCACGCTCACTGGTCCGGACTTCGTCAAGAGCCTGCCGATGTCGAAGGCACTGGACTCGGACACGCTGGTCGCGTTCGAGATGAATGGCAAGGCGCTGTCCCGCTGGCACGGATTCCCGGCACGTCTTGTTGTGCCGGGCTGGACTGCCACCTACTGGGTGAAGGCGCTGGTAGAGCTCGCGGTGCTGGACAAGCCGTTTGACGGATTCTGGATGAAGACTGCCTATCGCGTGCCGAAGGGCGCTTTCGGCCCGAGCCGCTTCGAGTCGCAGGACAGTGAGCAGAATTCCCCGATCACGGCGATTCGGGTGAACTCGCTGGTCGTCGATCCAGAGCCCGGCGCCACACTTGCGCCCGGGAAGCGCACTGAATTTCTCGGCATCGCCTGGGACGGCGGATCGGGAATCCGGACCGTCGAGGTGTCGATTGACGGCGGCGCAAACTGGCAAGAAGCCAGTCTCGGTCGCGATCTCGGCCGCTATGCCTGGAGGCACTGGCGCTATGTGATGGAAGCTCCGCGTTCAGGCAGCGTCGCACTCATGGCGCGCGCGCACGCCAATGACGGTTCGACACAGGGCGACGTGTTGATCCCGAATCCCGCCGGCTACCACCACAATCTCGTGCAAAAGGCGGAATACCGTGTGGCGTAGCCAACATTTCGCACGACCAGTGCTGGTCGCAATATTGGCCATGCCGGCGCTTGCAACGGCGGAAGACGAGTCTGCGACCGTGCTCGCCGACGGACCCGGCCGCGACCAGGTGCAGGCCGCGTGCTCCATGTGCCACAGCCTCGACTACATCGTCATGAACTCGCCGGTCCAGGACCAGGCGGGCTGGGACAAGACAGTCAAGAAGATGGCCTCGGTGTTTGGCGCCCCGCTGACAGCCGAGGAATCCAGCGCCATCGTCGCCTATCTTGCCCGCCATTACGGCAAGTAACCGATCACCCGACGTGACCAATAAAGTCGCCGTTGTCACTGGGGCGAGCTCCGGCATCGGCGCGGCGATCGCGCGCCGTCTGGCGAAAGACGGTTACTCGGTCCTGGCCGCCGGTCGCGATGCCGAGCGCACCGCGGCAGTCGTCGCCGAATTGCCGACCGCCTGCAGTTGGATCGGAAACCTGGCCTCTTCGGCCGACTGCGAACGGCTCATCGGCGCCTGCGTGAAAGAATTCGGAAGGCTCGACGTGCTGGTCAACAACGCCGGCATCTGGCAGCCCGTCACGACCGAAGAGACGACAGACGGGCTCTGGCTCGACACGCTCGCCATCAACCTGAGTATCCCTTTCTTTCTCAGCCGCGCGGCGCTCCCGTTGTTGCGCCTCAACAGGGGCGCCATCGTCAACATCGCATCAAGCTGGGGACTACACGGGGCACCGAAAGCGGCAGCGTATTGCGCCAGCAAGGGTGGACTCGTGCTGATGACGCGGGCCATGAGCATCGATCACGCGGCCGAAGGCGTTCGCATCAATGCGGTCTGCCCAGGCGACGTCGCGACACCAATGCTGTTTCGGGACGCAGAAGCGCGTGGAATCGACCCGCAGGCGGCTCTGCGCGAGGCGAATGCAGGTTCCAGGAGCGGTCGCATCACGACGCCCGATGAGGTTGCTGCTCTCGTGGCTTATCTCGCATCCAACGCTGCCGCACAGGTGAACGGCGCTGCAATTCCGATAGATGGCGGCGAACTCGCCTGATTCCGAGCTCCCATTGTGATCCTGTTCCGCCCGCGAAATCGGGTGGACGCTAGATTACGTCCATGTCGCGCCGCTTGATTGCCTTGGTGATTGTCCTCCTGCTCGTCGCCGCTGCGGCCGCATGGCATCGACTCGCGCCGCTTCGGTCCGTCATTTCCGCGAAGCCTCCGGCCGAAGCGCTTGCCTATCCGCTCGAGCCTTCGCATGCGCGCGTGGACGATGCGGCGCGCATTCTTGCCCCATTCGGCGCTCGCCTCGGGCGAATGGCCGACGATTTCACTCAGGACCTCGGCATCGACGTTCACGTGGTGACACAGGACGTCTCAGGATCGACGATCGAAGAACAGTCCGAGCAGGTATTTCGCGAGCGGAAAATCGGCATGAATGCTCCGACAGGCGGGGTGCTGATCCTCTTGAACCCGGCGCTTCGGGCCGCCCGCATCGAAGTCGGGTATTCGCTCGAAGGCGGGCTGACCGACCTGCACATGGGCCGCATTGCGCGCGACCAGCTCGCGCCCTATGTGTCCTATGCCAGCGCCGGCATGGCAGTCATGGACGTGCTTCATCACTTGCGCGACCAGGTCTACCTGTCCGCTGCGCGCGGGAACATCGAGCTCGGCGAGGAATACCGCCGGCGTCGAGAGATTCGTCGAAATCAACCGCTTCGTTTCCGGCGGCGCCGGCGCGAAGACAGCCTTGTCGTCCCTGCCGATCGATGCCGACCTCAAGCGTCCGTTGCCCGCCGCGGAGCGAAAACTATACGCTCCGTCGGCAGACGTCAGGGAATCGGTCATCGCCTTCTTGCGGTCGACCGCCGAACTCGCCGGCGACCCGTCGCTCGAACTTTTCACTGAAGGTTCCCGGCTGATGCGAAAGCATTATCCGATGGCGCCCTTCGAGGTCTTGGAGCGCGCCGAGCGTCTCAACGACTCCATGCCGCTCGAATACAACGTCAAGGGCGACTACGCGGTCGCCACGAGCCAGCGGCCGGTAACCGGTTTCGTGCCAATACTGCTGCACCGGGAAGACGGGCTGTGGCGGATCGACCTCGTCGAGACCTGGAAAAACCTATTCTTCGACAGCGACGGCAATTACTTCCTGAGAAATTCCAATACACCCTATCGCTTCGGGCTCGGGCAATTCGGCGAAGGCCGCCACTACGACATCGCGCCCCTGCCGCTTGGCGGCCACACGATCGCACAGGAGATTTCCCGGCTCGAAGGCGTTGACGGCACCCTGTCGAGGCTCTGGCGCGCCGAAACCTGGCTACGCAACGCATTCGTGTTCCCGGAAGCGCTGGAGGCGTACGAAGACGCAGTCCGGTCTGCGCCTTCGGACCCGCTCGTATTGCAGACATTCGGCGAGCGCGCGATGTATCTCGGCTTCCCGGAACTCGCGATTCCGGCGCTTGAGAAGGCTGGGACTGGCTTCGAGCTCTCGCTCGCTGAGGCCTGGCACGATCTCGGCGATGGGAAGCAGGCCAACCTCTGGGTCACGCGCGCGCTGGAAGACGACCGCTACAACCTGCACGCGCTGAACTGGCGAAAGTTCCTGGCCGAGAGGCATGGGACGCCGGCGGAGGCGGAGCTCGCGGAAGCCGAGGTGGCGCTCGTCGCCGCCAATCCGCGCCGGCTCGTCAATCCCGTCTGGCTGCGCTTCGATCCGCAGGTCCCGCAATTTCATCCTCGCACGACGGTCGAGAGCGACGGGGTTACCGTCCACGACCACAGCCGTTTCCGGGTGACAATGACGAATACGAGCCGGAGGGCGGTCGTGATCGAAAGCGTCAAGCTTTCCAGTCACGGAACAGCCGCAGCGAGCGGGCTCGGCGATGTCAGGGACTACTGGACCTATCCGACCGGCGAACGCATTCTCTCGCCGGGAGAATCCGTAAGCTTTGACAAGCTCTGGGGATTCACGGTCGACACGGGCCATGAACACGTGCGCTACACCTTTAGAACCTGCTGGCACGGCGTTGGCGAGACCGTGCGGCAGTGTCGCGTGCAGTGGGTGGACGTCCTGCCGTAACGCAGCGGCGACTCAGAACCGGAATGTGTAGCTCAGCTTCAGCGTGACGTCGGACGTAAACGACCGGAACTTCCCGTCGCGATCGAAGTCCTCCTGCTGCGAATTGAACGCGAGCACGGTCTCGCGGCCCGCCCGCGGGATCCAGCGCAGGATGCTGTTCACGCCGACCGTGTCTGACACGTTGTCGTACTGGAAGAAATTCTCCCACGACCAGGCCGTGTTGAAGGCGACGTCCACATTCAGTGTCGCAAGCCGGGTGATGAAATCGCCCTGTGGCAGGTCGACGTCGTTGTATTCGCCGCCGAGAACGACCTTCAGGTGCGCGCTCGGCCGCCAG
The DNA here is from genome assembly GCA_963706895.1 of uncultured Gammaproteobacteria bacterium. Lineage (GTDB taxonomy): Bacteria > Pseudomonadota > Gammaproteobacteria > Steroidobacterales > Steroidobacteraceae > SCUD01. Next base: position 67,120 of record CAVPNV010000008.1, read on the forward strand.
GTGGTCTTCGTCTCGAATACGAAAATGCGGCCGTCGTAAAACTCGCCGTTGCAGACCGTTGACTCGGTCGTGAGCAACCGCTGCTGGCCGGTATAGAGCGACGCGCAGCTATGGTCGTAATCATAGTTGCCGGCAGGAATGACGACTCCTTCCGAGATTTCGAACGGTTCGGTCAGCCTCTCCTCGACCAGGTAATGCACGAGCGTCAGGTAGTCGGCCGCCTGGTTCTCGACTTCGACGAGCTGGAGTTCGATTTCGCTGAACTGGTCGCGGCCAATAATGTCGTTGATGACCTCGGCACCGATCTCGCTCTCGATCCGGCGGATCCACTGGCCCTGCGGCCGCCATATATAGCCAATCTCGGCATCCGTCGCAGTGAAGTCCGTGCGACTCGCAAATCCGAGCGCGGGAAAGTAATTTGCCTCGAGGGTCTTGAAACCGGCCTCGCCTTGCCAACCCTCGCTGTTTGGCATGCCAACGCTGACGCCAAAGGCGGCATCGTCGCCTTCGAGTCCTTCCGTATCGGACTTCTGGTACCAGGCCGTCGCTTCCAGCACCTGGTCATCGCCGAGCCGTGTGTTCTGGTAGCGAAAATCGACACCAGCCAATGAATTGTCGACGCTTGCATCCGGGTTGCCGCTGGTCACGATGATTCCGACGCTCGATTCCGCGAGCACGTTCGCCGCAATCCGGCCGACAAAAAGTTCAACGGATTCGGGCCCGGTCGCGGAATCCTGGCTTACGCCCAGCACGCCGATGCTGACGGGACCCGCCCGCCCCGTGAGCTTCAGGCCGGCATCGAGCGTGAGCGTCCCGCCGTCATCGTCGAGGCCAATGCGGCGCGAGAAGAATGGAATTCCGTTTTCCGCCTCGAGGCGGCCGAACTCGAAGATGTCGGAGTCCTGGAGAAAGAAGGCGCGCTGCTCGGGAAAGAAGAGATCGAAGCGCGTCAGGTTGATCTGCCGCGTGTCGGCCGTCGTACCGGCGAAATCGGGATTGAGCGTGAGAGCCGCCGTCAACGATGGCGTCAATTTCCAGAAGGCATCGAGCGATGGCTCCAGAAAATCGTCATCCTCGTCAGTCTCGTAGTTGCGCGATGAGCCGGCCCGCAGGCCAGGGATGATGTCGAGGCCGTGGCCCTGCTGCATTCCGCTGAGGCCCTGCAGCAACCCGGTTCGCGCCAGGTTCTGCTCGCGGTTGTAGGAAACCCAGCCGAACTGCTCGTTGTCGCTGCCATGCCAGCGCGTGAAGTTGACGCCCCAGGCGCCTTGCGCTGGATCGAAAGAAAGCGTCTTCAGCGGTATCGCGGCTTCTGCCGTCCAGCCCTCGCCATCACGCTCGGCGGCCGCATCCCAGATTCCCTCCCAATCCCAGTTCTGTCGGTCCGCCTCGGTGTATAGCGCTTCGCTGCGCATGCCATTTGGGTTGACGTCGAAGATGTAGCCGGTGCGGCCATGGTCGTAAGGATCGAGCGTGATCGAAAAGCCGTCCTCGCCGAAGGACACGTCGCGCTTGTTCAGGACTTTCGCGACAACTTGCTCGGGATTGCTGTCCCAGAACCGCGCGGCGAAGTACAGGTTGTTTTCGTCAAAGGTGACGTAGACACGCGAGCGCTGGCCCGGCTCGCCGTACTCGTCGGATACGACGACGTGCAGGTCCTCGACGAATGCAGCCTGCTGCCAGACCGGATCGTCGAGCCGGCCATCCAGCACTGGCGGCCGCTCAGTACGAGTAACGGAAATGGATTTGCGCGGCGGAACATCTTCCGCCGCTGCGGCTGCGGGGACCGTGAAGACAATCGCGGCCAGACAGCCAGGGACGCGCACGTTGGGTCAGATTATGGCGAGTCCGGCTTTTGGCGCGCCACTCACTCAACTCCCCGCCACTTTGGTCACTCCGCGAGCTGGTGGTCGTAGCTCAGGGCGCGCGCGAGCTTCCACTGCCCGTTTTCTTCCTTCCATACGGTCGTAAAAAGGGCAGTTTCCGTCAGCCGGTCAGGCTCGCCCTTCTTGACCGCATAGAAACGATGCGTGCCGGACGCAATCGCGCCGTAGTTGTTGATGGGATACACCTTCAGCGTTTCAGGCAGGAGCTTCCGGGTCGAGAGGAAATCCGTGCCCTCGGCCTGACGCTTGCATTTCTCCTGCGTTTCTTTCACGAACGCCTCGCCCGACGTGCTGACGCGGCCGCCCTTGTCGTGGAACATCTCGAAATCGTCCGCGATGTAGCGTCGCACGGTCTCGACATCGCAGGTGTCGAAGAACGCCCGAAAGAACTCGGCGTCCGCCGCGAGGATTTCCTCGTACAGGCCGGGCCGCGCCGCCGCGCCCGGTGTCAGGTTCACTGCCGCTTCCTTCTTCGGCTCGAGGCGTTGCGGCTCGGCTTCGGGCACACGAGTCGATTGCCAGGCTGCGGCCCGCCATTCGCCCTTGCGCTTCACGAAGGTGCCGGTGTTGAGGTACTGCGTGACGACGGCCTTGTCGCCGCTGCCGGTCGTGCCCACGAGCCGGAATGCCACGACGGCCGTATCGCCGTACTGCTGGATGCGGACGTCCTCGCCGGTGTAGATGGTCGGCTCCTCCGCAGTCGCCGTGGGCCCCGACTGCGCGTTTTCCAGGATCTCGGCCTTGCCCATTCGTACACCCGCGGAACGGGTATAGATCAGGTCATCGGCCCAGAAGCGCTCATGCGCCTTGACGTCATTGCGCGAGGCGCCGTCGAGGAATTCATTCAGCAGGCGCGTCAACTCCTCCGTAGCGGGTGCGGCGGCCTGCACACCCGCGGCAAATGGGAGCGCGAGTACAAGAATCGACGTCAGCAGAATTCGTTTCATGGAGAGCCTCGTCAGATAACAGTGCGGGGCGCCGCTGTCGAAGGATTGCCGGTATTTGGGGTGCCGGTTGGCTCGATCAGCAGAAGCTGGACCTCTTCGTCGGCGACGGGGCGATGCTCGACGCCCTTCGGCACGACGAAGAGTTCACCCGGTCCAAGTTGAACGTCTCCTTCGCGCAGCTGGATTGTCAGCCGGCCTTTCAGGACGAGAAAGAAATCGTCCGTGTCATCGTGCTGGTGCCAGACGAAAGGACCCTTGAGTTTCACGACCATCAGGTCGTGCCCATTGAACGTGCCGACGGTGCGCGGCTTGTAGTGCTCGCTGAAGGTGGAGAGCTTCTCAGCCAGGTTGATCTTGTTCATTGCCTGATGCCGTAGACTTTGCTGAATTCGTCGATCAGTTCCACGCGATCGGCCGGACCTTTCTCCCAGCGTGCGAACTCCCTCGGGTATCAGCGCCGAAGGCGCCGCCCGCGAAACCCAGATATGCGCTGCGGGCACGACCCAGCCCGGATCGTCCAGCGTGCCGGCGGCGATGAAGATCCATTGGGGCGCTGCAAGCGCCTCATGCCATAGCCGGGTGCCGCAGCTCGCGCAGCGCACATAGTCGGCCTCGCGGCCGCTGTCCGCGCGTTTGCGGTAGCGCGAGACTTCGCCCTTCTCGTGCCAGAAAGCCGTGCGATCGGCGTAGATCGTCAGGAGATTGGTCGCGCCGGTCAGCTTCTGGCAGTCACGGCAGTGACAGGCAACCGTAGCGAGCGGCGCGGCGTTGTAGCTGTAACGCACGCCGCCGCAAAGGCAGCCACCGCAGTGCGGGGGTTCGGGAATGGGCGGTCGAGCCGACATCTCGTCGTGATCCTACGACATCCCGCGGAATGTAGGTGGTTGTCGGATCAGTCCGACGGCGCGTGGCGCATTCACCCGCTGTCGTTCAGCGGCTATTAAGGCCATTTAGTCGTTAATGCAATTGCCATTTCTAACCACGAGTATCCGAACGATGACCATGCAACTCGTCCCATTCGTCATCACCACCCTGTTGGGTTCGATGCTGGCAATTTCCGGCATGCAGGGCGCCGGACGCCAGGCAACACCCCAGCCGCCCGAGGCCGGCCAGCCGCAGACGCCAGAAGAAATCGAGGAAGAGAAGGAAAAGAAGAAAAAGAAGCAGCAGCAGGAACAACAAGAGAAACAGCGCCAGCAGCAGCTTCAGCAAGAGAAGCAGGAGCAGGCTAAGCAGGAGCAGGCCAAGCTGGAGCAGCAACAGCAGCAGGCGAAGCAGCAGCAGGCTAGCAAGAGCAGGCCAAGCTGGAGCAGCAACAGCAGCAGGCGAAGCAGCAGCAGGCTAAACAAGAGCAGGCGAAGCTGGAAGCAGCAACAGCAGCAGGCGAAGCAGCAGCAGGCTAAGCAGGAGCAGGCCAAGCTGGAGCAGCAACAGCAGCAGGCGAAGCAGCAGCAGGCTAAGCAAGAGCAGGCCAAGCTGGAGCCAGCCAAGCAAGAGCCGCAACAAGCAGCAGCAGACAGCAGCAGGCGAAGCTGGAGCAGCAGCGACTGCAACAGCGCCAGCAGGCTGAGCTGGAACAGCTACGCCAGCAGCAGCAACGACAGCAGCAAAAGCGCGTTTCGCAGCAGGAGCAGCAAGAGCGGATCCGCAAGCAGGAGCAGCAGCTGGCGCTCTATCGCCAGAATATTGCGTTGCGGGAAGAGCTGGCGGAACGCGACGCCCAGATCCTGCGCCAGCAGAAGCGCATCCAGCACCTGCGCTTCCAGGAGCAATACGAGGAACGTCTGCGCGCACAACGAGCGTACTTAAATCAGGCGCGATATGACTACTACAACGACCCGTTCTATTACACGGCGCCGAACTACCGTTATCGCCGCGATGGCCGCTACTACCAGACCAACCAGTACGGCATCAAGAAGCTGGAGCAAGCCTTGCAGGCCGGCTACAACGAAGGCTTCAGGGCTGGCCGCGCGGATCGTGAGGACAGGTGGCGCTACGATTACCGCTCAGCCTTCGCGTACCAGGACGCCAATTACGGCTACGACGGCCGGTACATTGCCCAGGACGAGTACAACCATTACTTCCGCGAGGGATTCCAGCGCGGCTATGACGACGGTTATTACGGCCGCCAGAAGTACGGGAAGAAAAACGACGATGGCGGCATCAACGACGAATGGCTGATTGCCGGCGGGATCATCGCGGCGATCATCGGCTACGAATTGCTGACTGATTGAGCCCGGTTATCGCGATTCGTCGACGGCCGGAAGGATGAACTCGGGAACGTATTCCCGGGTGGCCTTTCGGCCGCCGGCTTCGTTGTAGTTTCCCGCGTGGAAGGCCATCGCGAGATCCAGCTCCGGAATGGCCATCGAGATCTGGCCGCCGTTGCCGCTCGCGAAGTACGCGCGGATCGTGCGGCCCTGGTATGGATAGTCCACTCCCCACCAGAGATAGCCGTAGTGAAATTTGTATTCCTCGGAGTAGTAGTGAGTCCGCGGTGGCGAGATCCGACCACTCTTTCGTATAGACGCGACGGCCGTTCCATACACCGTCGTTCAGGTGCACCTGAGCGAGCTTCAGGAAGTCGCGCGGCAGGAAACGTGATCCGCCGGTCATCGTGAAATCGCCCCGCGGCGAGAGTGGCAGGTAGTAGCGCCTGATTTCGAGCGGACGGGCGATGAGCTCGTCGAACAGGGCAGGCAGGTAGCGGTCCGTGGCCTTCGCGATGACTCCGCCGATGAGGTTTGGGTTCGCGCTGCAATACACCCAGTCCTTGCCCGGGTCGCTCACCATCCCGAGATTCATTGTCCAGGCATAGAAATCCGGGTTCGTCTGCTCCCACATCCTGTCCTCGTAGCCGGGCGACTCCTCGTTGTTGTCGTCACAGTCGAATCCCGAGGTCATGGTCAGCAGGTGCTCGACCGTCTGGGCTTCCCGTCGAGGTTCCAGGCCGGGCGGGAGCTTGCCGCCGTTCATGACGGCATAGACACGGTCCGACTGGCTGAGTGGCAGGCCCGCTTGCATTGCCGCCCCGAAGAGATCCGAGGCCACGCTCTTGCCGGCGGAACGGTTGTCGTGCGGCTTGTCGCGGTTCTCGCCGTGGAAATACTCCTCGAGCACGAGCTTGCCGTGGCGCGCGATCAGGATGCCGTGGTCTTCCATCGCGTTCGGCGCGTCGATCGGCGTGTCGATGATTTTCTGCACGAAGGCTTCAATGCGTTCACGCGACAGGCCGACGTCTTCGAGCGTGGCCGTGGTCCAGCCGTCGTCGAGCTGTGGTGGAGCCGAGTATCGATAACGCACGCCCGGCCTGCCGCGGGGATAGAAGTCGGTCGGCGCATCGGCCGCGACACGCGTGAAATCGAAGAGCCCGCCGTACGGGAATCGGATGGTGATCGTCTCCGGATCCTTGCCATAGTGTCCTTCCGCCACGACGGCACGCTTGCCGGATTCGTCCGGGGCTTTCAGCAGCCGGATCGTGTCCCCTTCCCGTTCGATCGCGGTCGCCCGATACAGGAACCAGCCAAGGTTGCGTTCTGGATTGCGGAGGAACGCGGAAACAGTACCGTCGTCCTTCGTCTCGACCTTCAGGTAGAAGGTGAACGTGTCGTCGGCGGGGATGACAGTGCCACGCCATTGATTCGGGTTCGACCGCGTCAGCGTAACGGGCGACGCGAACGACAGCCCATTCTCTACGCGCTGTTCCGAGATCCAGTGTCCGACGATTTCAGTGCGCGCCTTGTCGAAGGTTCCGCGGAATGCGCCTTCCTTGCCCTCCGCGATCCTGAATGTGATCCCATCGCCCGAGACTTCAACGGGGACCCTACGACCAGCGATCTCGGCCTGCCACGCGTCACTGCTCTGCGTGACCAGGAGCGTTCCGCGGATGTCGGGACCGTAGCGACGCTTGGCCTGCCAGAGTCCATCGAGATCGGCTGCGGAGCCCGGAGCGGCAAGGATGAAACAGGCGGTGACGGCGAACAGCGATCGGCAGTTCATGCGCGCGCCGGCGGAATCTCATCGGGAGGCGTTGGGGGTGTAGGCGGAGTTGGGGGTGCGGGCAGTGTCGGCGGTGTCGGGGGGAACCGGTGGCACGGCCGGCAGAGCCGGCAATGGCGGCAAAGGCGGCACCGCGGGCACGGATTCCGGTGACGCGGGCGCATCCGGCATCGAAGGCAATTCAACTGACTCCTCGACCTCGAGAGACTCCTCCACCTCCAATGACTCTTCAACGGACTCCTCGATCGCAATCGACTCGTCCACCTCCAGCGCTTCTTCCGCCGCCAGCGCTTCGTCTGCCACGAGCACTCCGTCCTCGTTGAACGGCTCATCGTCGGCCAGGCGCGCCTGCAAGGGCAACGAATCCGGGGAATGTGCCGGGCTTTGCGGAACCGCCGCGGCAAGGAAGAAAGCCAGGCAAGCAACCAGCATCCAGATTCCGATGGCTGGAGCGTTCGAGAGCCGAGTGCGCGGCCGCGCTGGATCCAGGATCGAGTCGACGCGTTGCGCGCAGTTCCGAGCGCCCCACGACGCCCATCGCGGCGGCGAGACTCTGCGACCCGCCCTGAGCGCTCTCTGCTGCCCGCCGCAGGAAGGACGCGTAGTCGGAGGCCGTGGCGCCAGACCGCAACACCGCATCGTCGCAGGCCTGTTCCTGGAGCTTCCGCGACTCGCGCGCGGCGAGCCAGACGAGCGGGTTGTACCAATGAATCGCACAGGCCAGGCGCACCAAGCTCGCCGCAAGGTAGTCGTTGCGCTGGATGTGCGCGAGCTCATGCATCACCGCAAGTCGGCGCTCCGACTCGCTCCAGGCGTCGCCGCTCGCGGGGAGCAACAGGACAGGCCGAAAAATACCCCAGGTGCACGGATTGACGACCGCTGGCGACTCAAGCACTCGCAGCGATCGGGAGATTCGCCAGCGTGTGGAAACGTACTTCAGCGTTTCAGCCCATGCTCCTGACTGGAGCGGCCGGGCCTTGAGTCGCCAGCGGATCAGGGCGGCCTGGGAGATGACGAGGCGGATCAGCAGGATCAACGCGCCGGACAACCACAGTTTCAAGGCGTAGGACCAGGCGACTTGCGCTGAAATGGCGGCAGGCGCAACTGCGCCCGATGCGACTTCGTTCGATTCCGACAGCATCCAGGACGCGGGAATGACGGCAAGCGACGGCAGGGTCAGGACGGCAATCGGCATCAGTGCCGAGAGCAGCAGTGTTCCGGTCCAAAGCGCATGCCGGAGCGCCGAGGTTCTGCTTGCAAGCGCCCGGGCAGCAACACTCGCCGCCAGGAGCAAGCAGGTCGATTTCAATGCAATGGCAGCCGCAATGGAAGTATCGAGCATGATCAGCGCCCCCTGCTCCGCGCTTCGGCGATCAACGCATCGAGTTCGTCCAGTTCTTCCGTGCTCAGCTTGCGGCGCGATGAACCAAGCAAGGAGGCCGCCGCCTGGGCAGCCGAGCCATCGAAAAAAGTGTCCAGGAGATCGGCGACAGCCTTCGACCTTGCTTTTTCGCGCGCGACGACGGGCGAATAGACGTAGCGCGGACCGTCCGCGCGATGCCGCAGATGCTGCTTCTCGACCAGGATGCGGAGAAGTCCCCGTACTGCGGAGTAGCTCGGTGGATCGGGCAGGTCGCCCAGGATCTCGGCGGCGCTTGCCTCGGTGCGCCGGTACACGATTTCCATGATCTGGCGTTCGCGGCGGCTCAGCGGGGCTTTCAGCATTTCAGTTCCGTTGTGCTAAGAAATTAGCACTGTGCTATAAAAATAGCACAACGGCATTGCTTGTCAACTGCGGCGCCATGTGGACTACTGCATCCATGACTCACGCAGATCGCATCGTAATTGCCGTTTTTTCGTATCTCTGCTTCCTTCCGCAAGTTACCGCGGCAGAACCGACCTCCGCAGCTGATGCGGAACGGATCCTCTCCGCCGCACCGAACCCCGCCTCCTACGGCAAGCACCTGCTGCTCCTCACCGAAGAGCCGCACATGGCAGGAACCGAGCGCAATCACGCGCTCGCGGAATACGTGCGCGACCGCTTTCGCGAGTACGGCCTCGACGAGGTGAATTTCCACGAGTTTCCCGCCTTGCTCAGTTTTCCCAGGTCGGCGGCGCTTGCGATTCGCTCGCCGGTCGAGCAGACCTTCAACCTGGGCGAGGATCCCTACCCCGCCGACAAGGACTCGCGTACTTACGAGGATCCTTCGCAGGTCGCCTTCCATGGCTACGCGGCTTCGGGAAAAGTGCGCGCCGAGGTGGTCTACGCCAATGGCGGCAGTCCCGAGGATTTCCAGGTCCTCGACCGAATGGGCATCGATCTCAAGGGCAAGATCGTGCTGATGCGGTACTCGAACCCGTACTCGTATCGCGGCTACAAGGTCTACGAGGCGGAGCGGCGCGGTGCGGCGGGCACGATCATCTACTCCGACCCCGCCGAGGACGGATTCGTCCAGGGGAAGGTCTATCCCGAAGGACCCTGGGGTCCGGAATCGCACATCCAGTGGGGCGCGATCATTTACGACTGGCTCGGCCAGGGCGAGCCTTTCACGTTTCACTGGAAGCAGCAGCCGGACGGCCGCTGGGTGGAAGGACCGCAACGCGACAAGCAGCTCCCGCGGATTCCTTCACTGCCGCTCAACGCGCGAAATGCCGCCGCAATCCTGAAGCAATTGGGCGGTCCGGAGGCGCCGAAGGACTGGCAAGGCGGCCTGTCGCTCAAGTACCGCATCGGCCCCGGCCCGGTCACGCTCGACATGGACGTGCAGAACGAAGAACGGGTCGGGACGCTACGCAGCGTCATCGGCGTGATCCGGGGTCGCGAAGAACCCGAGAAGATGGTGATCCTCGGCAATCATCTCGACGCCTGGATCTATGGCGCCGTGGATCCGTCAAGCGGGACGGCTGCTCTCCTGGAGACTGCGCGTGGTTTCGGCGAGGCGCTGAAGAAGGGACATCGGCCACGGCGCACGGTCGTCTTCGCAGTCTGGGATGGCGAGGAACCGTTGCTGGGCAGCTCGACGCAGTGGGCGATGGACAACGCTGATGCCCTGCGCAAGGACGCGATCACCTACATCAACGTCGACAGCGGCGTACAGGGCGGCGAATTCGTGGGCGGCGCGACGCCCGCGCTCGCGGACTTCCTGCGCGGTGTCACGCGGGACGTCCAGGATCCGGTGACGGGCAAGCCGCTCTACGACGCCTGGGCATCGCGCTTCAAGGAGCCGGAGCCGCGGGTCGAATCGATCGTCGGCGCCACGGACTACACCGCCTTCCAGGAGTACCTGGGGATCTCCTGCATCGACATGTACTTTGACGGTCCCTATGGCGTCTATCACTCGCAGTACGACAACTACTTCCGCCAAAGCACGATTGTCGATCCTGGCTTCAATATTGGCGTCGGGCTGTCGCGGCTCTGGGGCACCCTGGCCTGGCGTCTTGCTGAGGTTCCGGTTCTACCGATGCGCTACTCGGATTACGCGCAGGCGTCGGCCGGTTACATCGACGCGGTCGAGAGTCACGCGGGAAGCGAAAAGCCGATCAAGCTGGGCGCCGCGCGAGCGGCCGCCGCTCGCTGGGGTGCGGTCGCGACAGTCCTGGAGAATCGCCTCGCGGCGGGTCCGGTACCGCCCGCGACGGCGCGGGCGGTCAACGAACGGCTGATGCAGGTCGAGCGCGCGCTGGTGGAGCCGAAGGGAATGCGTGGCCGGCCATTCATCCGCCATTTGCTGGTGGCGCCGCAGCCGAGCTATCGCAGCGCGTATCTGCCGCGCATCTGGGATGCGGTCGATCGCAATGACCGCGCCGCCATTCCGGCACATGAGGCGGAGATCGTTGCGGCCTTCGATCGTGCGGCGGAAATCCTGCGCGAAGCAATTACCCTGGTCGACGCCAGCCGCTAAGAGGCGGATTCAGCACGAATCCGGCATGCCGCAGGCGCAAGGATCACAGAGCGAAACTGTCGCTGGCTTCATGGCCCCTCCCCTGAACGAATCATCCTCCGAAAGCCGGCCTGTTTATGGCTACTACGCGGTCCTCGCGGAGGTTGACCAGCCCATTCAGTGACCCTGAGCGATAGAAAAGCGTCGTAAATGTATCCAGCGATTCGACGGCGGTGGGTGAGCCGAGAATTTCAGTCACCTGCGCCCGGGTCATGCCCTTCATTACGCGCGCCCATGCCTCCGGCACATGCCATGGCTGCTTGCCGGTCGCAGCCTGCGGCGCGTGTTCCTCGCGCCTGCTGGCAGGCGGCTTGATTGACGGCACGCCTTTCCGGTCATCCAACTCGGCTTCCAGGCGTTCAATCCGCCGGCTCTGTTCGTCGATTCGAATCCTGAGCTGCTGGACCGTCGACTCGAGCGTGCTGATGCGGGATGCATCGTCTGCAAGCGCAAGGCTGGCGTATGACCCCATTGCCGGCGCACCAAGAATCGTGGCCAATGAGAGCACTCGAACAAATGCGGATTTCATCCGGAAAACTCCTTCGACGAGGCGGCGTGCTCGGGCGATAAGCGCCCTGCCTTTAACCAATTCCTGGTGACACTTGCCAATGCTGCCAGCACTAGTAGTGTGGGTCGGCTGTGAACGACACCCCCGCAACCCCTGTCTTGACTGCGACTGCTCGAACCGAGCAGATGTTCCCGAAGCTGACGCCCGTCCAGGTCGAGCGCATTGCGTCCCACGGTCGCCGTCGCTCGACGGAGCGAGATGAGGTGCTTTACGACGTCGGCGCCCTCCCCCTGCCCTTTATCGTCGTCGTCCAGGGCCAGATCGAGCTTATTCACCCCTCCGACAAGGGCGAAACCTTGATCCAGATCCTGGGACCGGGTCAGTTCACGGGAGAGCTCAACCTTCTGTCGGGACGCCGGGCGCTCGCGCGAGCACGCGTGCGAGAGCCCGGCGAGGTGGTCGAGATCAGTCGCGATCAGCTGCTACTCCTGGTGCAGACCGATTTCGATCTGAGCGAGATCCTGATGCGCGCCTTCATCCTTCGTCGCGTCGCGCTGATGGAGCAAGGACTCGGCGACGTCGTCCTGATCGGCTCGCAGTTCTGCTCCGGGACGCTTCAAGTCAAGCAGTTCCTGGCGCGCAATGCGCATCCGTATTCGTACATCGACCTGGAGAACGATGCGGAAGCACAGCATTTGCTCGACCGGTTCAACGTCAGCGTCAATGACATCCCGATCCTGATTTGCCGAGGCGAGCTGGTGCTGCGCAATCCCAGCAACCGGCAAATTGCGGATTGCCTCGGATTCAACGAATCCATCGACCAGGCCCAGGTCCGGGACGTGCTGATCGTCGGCGCCGGGCCCTCGGGGCTCGCGGCTGCCGTGTTTGCCGCCTCGGAAGGCCTCGATGTGCTCGTGATGGAGTCCAACGTGCCCGGGGGACAGGCGGGCGCCAGCTCGAAAATCGAGAACTTTTTCGGATTCCCGACCGGAATCACCGGACAGGCCCTGACCGGCCGGGCCTATGCGCAGGCGCAGAAGTTCGGGGCGCAGGTGATGATCGCAAGCGGCGCCAACAAGATCGCCAGCCATCGCAAGCCTTACATCGTCGAGGCCAGCGGCGGCCAGAGTATCAAGGCGCGCACGGTCGTCATCGCATCCGGCGCCGATTATCGAAAACCGCCGATCTCAAACCTCGCGCAGTTCGAAGGTTCCGGTGTCTACTACGCCGCGACCTTCATGGAATCGCAGCTTTGCCGTGACGAGGAAGTCATCGTCATCGGCGGCGGAAACTCGGCGGGCCAGGCGGCGGTTTTCCTGGCGCAGACCGTCAAGCGCGTCCACCTGCTCGTGCGTGGCAATGGTCTGGCAGACACGATGTCGCGCTACCTGATCCTGCGCATCGAGCAGAATCCGGCCATTGAATTGCATTTGAATACGGAACTCTGTGCACTCGACGGCACCAATCACGTCGAGCGGGCGCAGTGGAAAAACAAGAAGACCGGGGAAATCCAGAAGCGCGAAATCCGGCACGTGTTCATCATGGCCGGCGCCGACCCGTCGACGCGTTGGCTCGACGGTTGTGTCGCACTCGATTCGAAGGGTTTCATCAAGACTGGAGCTGCCTTGACCGATGAGGACCTGCGCGAAGCGGAGTGGCCGCTTCCCCGCAGGCCCCACCTGCTGGAGACGAGCCTGCCGGGTGTCTTCGCCGTGGGCGACGTGCGCGGCGGCAACGTCAAGCGCGTCGCCTCCGCGGTCGGCGAAGGGTCGATTTCCATCGCGTTCGTGCACCAGGTGCTGGGCGAATGACATCATGCAAGCCGAAGCCGCGTCCCCCCTTCAGGACACAATGAAATGATCGCAACCACGGAGTCCGCGAAAACGCTGCAGTCATTGAGCCGGATCCTGCTGGAAATACATACACAGATTCTCGACGTGAAGCGCCGATCCGATCCCGGGCTTCGCGGCGTGCCCGGCATGAATCGCCTGATCCATGATCCGGAATGGGCCTGGCTGCGTTCGCTGTCGTCACTGATCGCCGCCGTCGATCACCGGGCTGCATCGAAGGAGCCATTGACCGAAGCCGAAGTCACGGACTTCGCGTCCCGGGCGCGCGGCACCCTGTTGGGCCAGGGCGCTCGTAGTGACGCCGCCTTCCTGGCGCAGTATCGACCGCTATTCCAGGATAATGCCGCCCTCGCGAGCGTCCACGGCGAACTCAAGCACCTGCTCGGCCGCATGCCCGCGGAGTCTCCGAAGGATCTGGAGGCCTCGACATGAGCCCACATGAACCCTTCACGTTGACGGTCCCCGCGGATGCCACGGATCACATACTCGGGAATCCGCGAGCGCCGGTCACTGTCGTCGAGTACGGTGACCTGGAGTGTCCCAACTGCAGGCAGGCGGTGGCGGCAGTCAATATGCTGCTGACTCGCTACGAGAACCAGGCGCGATTCATTTATCGGCACTTCCCGCTCGAAGAAGTCCATCCGCATGCCGAGCTCGCCGCCGAGGCTGCCGAGTGCGCCGGTGGCCAGGGAAAGTTCTGGCAAATGCTCGACCTGATATTCGAGAACCAGGGTCACCTCAAGCTGAATCATCTACGCGGTCATGCGGAGCGGCTGCAACTCGACCTCGCCCGATTCGATGCGGAAATGCAGGACCACGTCTACCTGCAGCGCGTTCGTGAGCACCAGCAGAGCGGTCGGGAGAGCGGCGTGCGCTCAACGCCCGGTTTCTTCGTCAATGGAAAAATCCAGGACGTCTCGTTCGGCATGCATCTGCTCTTCGAGGCGGTCGAGGCGGCGCTGCACCGAAAATCCTGATCATTCCCTGATCCGGGCCTCCAGATCCGGATCGGCATTCCCGCCGCAGATGACGATCACCACGGTCTTGCCGGTGTAGTTCGCAGAAGTCCTGAGAAATGCGGCGACCGCGACTGCAGCCGCGCCTTCGATGACCTCATTGTCTTCACGGTATATGCGGCGTGCGGCGTCCAGGATTTCCGACTCAGTGACAAGGACCGATCGGCCGATCACCTTCTGCGCAAGCTCCAGGGTGACGGCGCCCGGTTCAATTCCCCCGGCGGTGCTGACGGAAAGCGTTGGTTTCTCCGGGACCTCGATGATCCTGCCCACGCGCAAGCACTCGTAAAGCGCGGGAGAATTTTCCGGCCAACAAGCTACAACCTCGGTTTCGGGCGAAACGGAGTTCAGGTGCAATCCGATGCCCCCGATCAGCCCGCCGCCGCCGACGGCCACGAAAACCGCATCGAGCTTCTTCATTTCGGACTGCGCCAGTTGACGCAGGATCTCTACCGCGATGGTGCCTTGTCCTTCCACGATCTCCAGGTCGTTGTAGGGCGACACATAGGTTCGGCCCGACCGTTCCGCTTCACGGCGCGCCGCCAGCTCGGCAAGGAGCGGATCTCCCTCAACCGTGCGAACCTGCGCCCCCAACGACTCGATCCGGGTTCGCCTGAGCGGGTCGATGTGATCGGAGACGAAAACTTCCACGGGTATCCCAAGCCTTCCACCGACGGTAGCAACCGCCAGGGCATGATTGCCGTTCGAGGCCGTTACGACGCCCCGCGCGGCCTGCTCGCCCGGCAGGGAAAGCAGCTTGTTCGCTGCTCCGCGAATCTTGAATGCGCCGATTTCCTGGAGATTGTCGAGTTTCAGGAAAACTGTCGCGCAACTGGACTCGCTCAGTCCGCGCGAAAGTTTCAGCGGTGTTTCACGGATGTGAGCCCGGATCCGCTGTTCCGCGGCGATTGAGTTCATTGTGCAAACGTCTCTTGGTGACTGCGTCGGGGAGATGCGATTATCGGCTACGTGGGGTCGTCGCATCAGGAGACCTGGCATGGAGAAGAGAGCGCTGGGCCGGAGCGGCCTGACAGTTTCGGCGGTGGGTCTCGGTTGCATGGGTCTGAGCCAGGGCTATGGCCCTCCCCCCGACAAGAAGCAAGGGATCAAGCTGATCCGCGCCGCCGTCGAGCGCGGCGTGACGCTTTTCGATACCGCCGAAGTCTACGGGCCCTTCACAAACGAGACCCTGGTCGGCGAGGCCCTCGAGCCGTTTCGCAAGGACGTCGTCATCGCCACCAAGTTTGGATTCAACATCGGTGCGCAGGGCACCGAGCGCCAGCTCGACAGCAGGCCGGAACACATCAAGGAAGTTGCCGAGGCATCGCTCAAGCGGCTCCGGACCGACTTCATTGACCTGTTCTACCAGCACCGCGTAGACCCCGATGTGCCGATTGAAGACGTGGCGGGCGCCGTCAGGGAACTGATCCAGGCCGGCAAAGTGAAACATTTCGGAATGTCCGAAGCGGGCGTTCAGACGATTCGCCGCGCGCATGCAGTCCAGCCGGTTGCCGCATTGCAGAGCGAATACTCGCTGTGGTGGCGCGATGTCGAGAAGGAAACGATGCCCGCGCTTGAAGAACTCGGCATCGGTCTCGTTCCCTACAGCCCGCTCGGCCGGGGATTCCTCACCGGCGCGATCAACGAGTCCACGACCTTCGACAGCAACGATTTCCGGAATATCCTTCCGCGTTTCTCGCCCGAGTCGCGCAAAGCCAACCAGGACTTCGTGGATCAGATTGGCCGCATCGCGGAGCGAAAACGCGTGACAAAAGCGCAGGTCGCACTCGCCTGGCTCCTGGCGCAGAGGCCCTGGATCGTTCCGATTCCCGGGACGACCAAGTTGCACAGGCTCGAAGAGAACCTGGGCGCAGCAAGCGTCGAGCTGACATCGGACGATCTTCGGGAAATTGACGCCGCCCTCTCGCAGATCGCAGTGCAGGGCGCCCGCTATCCGGATCGTCTCCAGCGCATGGTCGGTCGTTGACGCCAGCTGCCCAGGGGATGTGATTGGCTCAGGGCGCAACGATGTATGTGTTCGAGGTTCGCCTGGCCGACGCGGATCGTGCCGTCTTTGAGGTGCTCACGATCCGTGCGGCGCGTCATCCGTCCGAGACTCGCCGAGTACCTGCTGACTCGCCTGATTGCGTATTGCCTCGAGTACTCCGAAGGCATTGCATTCTCGAAGGGCTTGTCCGATCCGGACGAGCCGGCGATCGCCGTACGCGACCTGACGGGCGCAATGCAGTCGTGGATCGAGGTTGGCGTACCGGACGCGAGTCGGTTGCACAAGGCCGCAAAGGCTGCGCCGACTGTCGCTGTCTATTCACATCGCGGCCTCGATCAACTGGCCGCCCGTCTTGCCGGCGAGCGGATTCACCGAGCCGCGGAGATCCGGCTGCTCGCGATCAATGCGGAACTGCTTGCCGAGTTGGTCGCGCGGCTTGATCGGCGCATGAATCTTGATCTGGCTGTATCAGATCGTACGCTTTACGTCTCGTTGGGCGAGGAGACATTGACCGGCGTCGTCGAGGAGCGGCGGCTTGGTCCTTGATTGGCGCGCGCAAGAGTTGCGCCTTGGCTCGTATTCACAGGAGGTTTCAAGTGAGCAAGTGGATTCGGCAAATTCATCGGTGGCTGTCGATTTTCTTTACGGTGACCGTCATCGTCACCTTCATCGCCTTGGCGCAAAAGGAACCCGTCGTCTGGGTATCCTACGTGCCGCTGCTCCCGCTCGCCCTACTCCTGCTCACCGGCCTGTACTTGTTCGCGCTGCCGTATGTCACCAAATGGCGCAGTGCGCGCGGCGCCGGCGGATAACGAATCGGACACCATCCCCGTCAGCTCGATCGGCTGAGGAATGACAGGATCGCCAAACCCATCCAGCAACAGGCCGACGCCCTCACTCGGCTCCGCCACACCATCGGCGGCGATCGGGATCGTGAGCGTCACCAGCTTTTCGCCTGGCGGGAATTCGATGGCGAGGGAGATCCCCGTATCCGAAAGCGGTACGGCGGGATCGGGCGGAATGATGCCGAACATTTCGAGGAACGAAGCCGGCACGTCGTCCGTGTCGAGCTCGGCAAATCGTCCTGCGGCCGGCAGCAACTGTATTGACCAGAACCCGCCATTGGCCAGCGGGTTCGAGAGGCGGAATGTCCAGTGAGCGAGGAGCCTTCCGCCGCCGTGACGTGAGCGGCGTCCACGGTCAGGACAGGGGCGGGATCGTCCTCTTCGACGAGCACCGAGCCGTCGAAATCGCCCGTGACCGCGTTTCTCTGCGCCAGCAAAGTAATCTGGATGAGCTGCGGGAACGGGTTGTAGACATCGTCTGCCGGAAAACTGAATGGAATCGACGCCTGCGTCGTCCCTGGCTCCAGCACGAGCGAAAATCCGGACGTCGGATTCTCGAAGTCGGCGTAGTCGGTCAACTGCACCCACAGCCGCGCGCGCTTCGTCACCGTGCCATCGATGTTGATTGGCACGTCCAGCTCAACCTGGCCCGTGTCTCCTTCCGAAGCAATCACATCGCCGACGCTCACTCGTGGCAGCTGAATCTGATCGCTGGCCGGAAGGCTGTCCTGCCAGGTCGAAACATCGAGCAGCCAGAAACGCCCGCGCGGCGTGCGCGGGATCAGTTCGATTTCCGTGATGCTTCGCACATCCACCGGGATGCCGTGCAAGCTGGCGCGAAACTGCCGGGCCACAACCTTGCCGAGCGGGCTCGGGCCCTGAAACGAGTGTAATTTCTTTGGACGGAGGCCAAGGTCCGCCCAGGCCCCGGATGCATCGCGTACCCGGACATCGAACTCAACGGGCGGCGCACCCGGCTCACCCGCAACGCGCAAGTCGAGTGCGTCGGCGCGAGTCGTGCCCGGCGCAATGGGGATCCGCACGCTGCCGCCAGCCTCCTTCCATTCCACCTTGAGGGCTCGCGGCGCCGGCGCGGTCTCCGCAAAGGACATCGGAGTCCAGTGGGGAATCAACTCGAAGAAGAGGTTTGGCGTGCATCCGGGGCGGAGGTCGAAGGGTCCTGCGGTGAAATAGCCGCGGCATTCATTCGCGGCCAGCGACCGCGCAATGACCTGTGTTCCGTTCCCTGGCTTGTAAAGCGGCCGCTTGCTGCCGCCAATGGCATGCACGGATGCGCTCGCCCGTCCGATTGAAATCGGCTTCACGCGGGTCCCGTCCAGCAACGGCAGCGAGCGCGTGTTGTTTGCAATGGCGAGGTCGACCAAGGCTGCGGTGTAGGCAAGCCCCACGGACTGTTGTTCCGCCGGAGTCAGCCGCCTGTCACGGTTCTCGCCGCACTGCGGATCGCCGGGGTCGAACCAGTCGTCCCAGGCCGGCGATTTCGACAATCCCGGTGTCCACTCGGTGTTGTAGAAATTATGGTTCGTCCCCATCGCCATCACCGAGGAGCGCAGCGCCCGGTCCCAGGTCAGGTCCCGGCCGATGTCCACGTATTGCTGGCCCTGAAGATCGGAAACGTCGCCGTCGCAGAACGGCAGGATGACGGTCGTATGCACACCGGCCGCAACCTGCCGGCCGAATGCCGTGGGCCCGATCAGCACCAGACCCTGGATCTGCCAGGGATCGTCATCGTGGGTGTCGATCGTCGCGCGCTCGACCCCTTCGCCACCACGGCTATGGCCGACCAGCACGACCTCGTCCATGTTCACGCGACTGCGAAAGCGATCGCCCCATGGATCGCCGCCGAATGCAGACCATTCCGACCATTGAGCCAGGTGATGACGAATCAATTGCGAGCGGGCCGAGGCACCGCCGTCCATGAAGAGCCCGTCCTGTCCGTTGATGCCGTTCGCGGCGATCGAAACGGTCAGGTAACCCTGTGATGCGAGGACATCGGTGATGTAGCGATATCCGGTGTGGCTCGGCACGGGCCGCCATCCGGCGGGACACGGCCAGTCGCCGGAGGGTTCGCCAGTCGGGCCGCCGCGGTAGCAGGTGCTGTGGCGGCCGTGAAGAAAAAGCACCAAAGGCATGGGCGAATCGAGACCGACCGGCGCGGTTACTTCGGCGACGACTTCGACGGCCGCCGGAAATTCCGGAATCGCGAGACCCGGCAGCGTGTATTTCAATCGCTGGGTCCGGTAAGGGCCCGCAGCGGCGGGATCGGCAGCCGCGATGGCGATCGCTGGTTCTGGAGGAGGTTCAGCGACTGCGATCCGCGCTTGCGGCGTAGCGACGTCAAGGCGACGCGCGGCCGCCCAGACCGAGAGCTTGGTCAGCGGATCGGCAGGAGACCGGCGCAGCCGCAGCGTGTTATCGACTTGCTTCGGATATCCGAGCAGGCGACCTCCCGAGCGGAACTCGTAGCGGGCGCCGCCCATGCGAAGCGGCGCTTCGCTCGTCCACACGAGTTCATCGCCATCGAGTCGCCAGCCGGACGGCAACGTTTCCGCAGCATCGCCAGGCGTCGCGGCGGCGATAAACGCGGCGAGGGCCAGCGCAGCGGCCGTGAATCTGATCGCCATCGATGAACCTAGATTCCGACGCGCTCGAATGCGCCATCGACTGGCACGTGCGCGCCGCTCACATAGCCTGAAGCCGGCATCGCAAGGAACGCCACCACGCGCGCCACGTCCTCAGGCTCGCCGACACGCCCGAGTGGCGTTGCTTCGACAATGCGCGCGCGCTTCGATTCGTCGGAGAGCACGGCCTCGGTGAGTCGCGTGCGGATATACCAGGGATGAACGGAATTGACGCGAATGCCGTCCGCGCCCCACTCCACCGCCAGGAAATCGGTCATCGAGTCGAGGGCGCCCTTCGTCATCGAGTAGGCGGCCGTCGACATGCGGATGACGGTGCGGCTGGCAATCGACGAGACGTTAACGATTGCGCCGCGCGAGGCGCGCAGCAGCGGATGCATGAGCTGGCAGAGGCCGAATGCGGATTCGAGGTTCGCCGCCATCAGTTGCCGGAGGCTCTCGATGGGGTACTCGTGCGTGGGCGCCCGTATGTTCATGCCGACGTTGTTGACGAGGACGTGCAGCTCGCCCCAAAGCGCGTCCACTCGCGTGCGCACCGCGCGACGGCCGTCGGCGTCTGCCATGTCCGCGGCGCAGCCGTGAGCCTTGTATCCGGCTTCGCGCAGGTCGAGGACCGTTTTTTCGATGTCGGCGGACTTGCGTGCGACCAGCAGCACTTCGGCGCCGAGCGCGGCCAACTCGCGCGCGGTTGCGAGTCCGATGCCGCTCGTGGCCCCGGTAACGACGGCCCGGCGCCCATCTAGCGCCCAGTGAGACAATGACTGCGGCATCAGATCGGATCGTCGATGGACTTGGCGAGCGCCGTGAAGAGCTTGGGCCCCTGTTCCGTCATGGCCCAGCAGTCCTCCATGCGCACCCCGAACTCACCAGGGATGTAGATCCCGGGCTCGTCGGAGAAGCACATGCCGGCCTGGAGCGGCGTGCGATCGGCGCGCATGAGGTTGGGCGGCTCGTGGCCATCCATGCCGATGCCATGACCGGTGCGGTGGGAAGTGCCGGGCAGGCCATAGTTCTTGGCCCAGCCTTTTTCTTCGTAGTAATTGCGCACAGCGATGTCGATGTCGCCGACGGGACGTCCAATCTTCGCGGTCTCCAGGCAGATTTCCTGGCCGCGCTTGACGGTGTCCCAGATCTCACGCTGGCGCGCGCTCGCATTGCCGTAGACCCATGTGCGCGAGATGTCGGACGAGTAGCCTTCGACCTTGCAACCGGTATCGATGAGGATCATGGATCCTTCGCGGACGGTCTGCGGCTTCTCGGTGCCGTGCGGGTACGCGCTCGCCTCGTTCAATAGCACGAGGGAGAACGGTTCCTTGCCGCCCTGCTCTTCGGTCTTCGCATGGAGCATGTCGCGGATGTCGGTCGCCGTCATGCCGGCCTTGATATTGGCGTGGCAGTGACGGATCGCGTTGATCGTGACGTCTGCGGCGGCCTGCATGAGAGCAATCTCGGCGGGCGACTTGATCATGCGACAGGCGTTGACGATGTCCTCGCCGGAAACGATCTTGCGGCTGAAGCCAGGAAATTTCTGGATGTGGTCGACGATGAAGTGGCGAGTCGTGTGCTCGACCGCGAGCGGCCGGTCGGCGGGGCCGCTCTGCGACTTGGCAATGATTTCGAACGGACTCTGGTCTTCGTGCCAGGGGCGGATGTCGGCATCGATCTTGAGGGTTTCCTGGACGGAGGGAACTTCGAAAAATGGCGTGACGACAATTGGCTTGCCTTCCGCGGGGATCAGGGCCGCGGTAGTGCGCTCGGAGCGCCACCAGCGGATGCCGGTGAAGTATTCGAGGGAGGAACCGGCTTCGATCAGGATTGCCGCGACCTTCTGCTCTTGCAATATTGATTGAACTTTAGCAATGCGAGCTGCGCATTCACCTCCATCGATTGCTCGTACGCGCACCGCGGCATTTGATGAGGTCGCCTCAGCCAGCGCGGCCCTCAACGCGCTCGGCAATGCCAAGCCCCCTAGCGCCAACTGAAATGCAACGCGTCTCGAGATTGTCGTCATTGTTCGATCTGCCCCAGGAATGAAGTGACCAGCGCCTGCACTATAAGTGATTCAAGGGAATTCGCCGTAGCAAGGCGCACCGCCGCTCACGGTTGACCGCCACGCGCAGGAAAATCGCTCAACATGTCGGCGACTACGCTCTGCACGACCGCGGGCTCGACGTTTCCCTTGCCCAGCTCGCGCGACGCACTCCCTCGCCAGACCTCGGCATTGCGGGCCGGGTCAATGGCATGGATGACCAGCGTGCCTTCCTTGACGTTCTTGACGCTCGGACTGCCGACGCCAACCGAGCCGCCGCCACTGCTGCCATAGCTGCCGACACCAATCCCCACACGGAAAGGATTATTCTTGATTTTTTCCGCGCTGACGGCTTCATATTCTATGCGCAGGTCAGGGGTTGTGCCCGTTGCTGCTTCCACATAGCCCTTCCGCGTCAGTTCGGTCGTGATCGCCGTACGAATGTAGCCATCGACTATGGAGACTGGCTGATCTGACTTGTTGGCACTCGTATCAGCATTCCAGGCGAAAGTCTTGAATGCGCCGAAATCAGCTTGTGGATCGCGCATCTGCTGGGGCTCCGCTGGCGTCGAAGCGCAGCCGCTGAACAGGACTGCAGCGCCCAGCGCGAGGTTGACGACCGCAAGGGACGACCGCAGCACGCTTTTCACCAGCGCATTCCACGAGACAGATTGCGGCTCATTCATATGGGTAATTCCTTTTGCCGATATGCATTGCGTTCACCGGAAATTCATTCCGCATCGTAGGAGAATAGTACCGCCACGATCTTCCAGCCGTCCTTTCCTTCCGCCAGGTGCAGCCCCAGCTTCCCTGGGCGCTCCTCCCCCTCATCAAGGAATATGAAGTCTGCGCTCACCCGCGCAATCCGCCGACCCATGTCGATCCGTACGTTTTCCAGGCGCTCGGAGATCTGCCGCCCGGTCGCGAAGTAGTTCTTCTGGCGCGTCACGAACTCGTCGAGATTGCGCGTCCTGATTGACCCGTCGTCATCCGGAAATGCCACGATAACCGCCGGGTGGAACAATGTCTGCCAGCGCTCAATCGTGGGTTCCGCGTAAAGCCCGATATAGTCGGCCACCAGCCTGTCGACTGCGGCGCGCGCCGGGTCGGTGGGGGAATCCGCGGGTCAGGTGTCGTCGCCGGAGAGGAGGAGCCGCGTGGCCGAAGGCCACGACGATCACCGAAAACAGCAAAGACATTCCGGGTCTGGCAGTCGATCGCATGGCGGCTCCTTTCAATAATCGAACTTTCTCCTACATCAGCCCTACAGCAAGGCGTCTCGCGACCTACAAGCGACGTTGATAGGCGCTACTGCCTGCGTGACTCCTCTCGACTCTAAATGAAATTGGCCTGAGTTTTCCTTAGGCTGACAGGGAGAGAAGAATGAGTCTTGGAACAATCCTGCTGATCGTTCTCGTGCTCGTGCTGCTTGGAGCCATCCCGGCCTGGCCACACAGCCGCAGTTGGGGCTACGGGCCGAGCGGAATCCTGGGCCTGATCGTCGTTGTATTGCTGGTCTTATTGTTGATGGGAAGGTTGTAAGTCTGACTCGCGTTCACTACACGCGTTGGCAGAATCCCGTCCGTAGGGAGGGTCTTGGCTTGTCCGCCCAGAATCCAACTAACTCCACCACCTGTCCACATTGTGGCAGGCCCATCAATGCTTCAAGCTCGGTCGCTCGCCGGCCGCTTCCATCCCCTTTGCGACCTGCGGCACCCGTCGGGAGAACTTCGACATTCGATCGATTGCAACGTCGCGAGTAGCTAGTACAGACATTGACCGTTTCCAGCTACGATTGCCTAATCAGCAATCGACTCGCCGGCCGGGCCAGTTGGCGAGTATTGATATTGGAAGGGGGAGAACAAATGCTACCGAAGCGCCGGCTGATAGGCCTGTTCGCCGCGGCACTCCTGCTGGCGCCGGTCGCCAGGAGCTCAGGACGCAAACATCAAGCAGCCGGTCGCGGAGCTCGAGCGGCTACTCGCCGCCGAACCGCTGGTGATCACGCATGCGGAGATCAGCCGGCCCAATGCCAAGGGCGACATCACCTTGAGGGCCGAAGTCTCCTTCGGCGGCGCGCCGCCACTGCGCGTGAAGCTGCGCAAGGCTGAGCCAGGCGCGAACTCCTTCAACAACGTCCCGCGCTACGACATCGCGGCGTACGAACTGCAGAAACTTTTCCTCGATCCTGCCGAGTATGTGGTGCCGCCCACTGCGCTGCGCATGGTGCCGCTGGCGGACTTCGCGAAGTATTCGCCCGGCGTCGCGCGCACGTTTCCCGCCGCCGACCAGGTGCTGGCCGTGGTGCAGTACTGGTTGAGCGACATCACGGTGATAGCGGACGTCTACAGCCCCGAGCGTTTTGCCGCCGACCCGGTCTATGCGCGCCACATCGGCCAGCTGAACGTGCTCACCTACCTGATCAGGCATCGCGACTCGAATATGGGCAACTTTCTGATCGGCAAGGCCGAAGTCGGCGCGCGTGTGTTTTCCATCGATCACGGTGTCGCCTTCGCGTCGGAAGAGAGCGATCGCGGTGAAGTATGGAAGGACATGCGAGTTGATCGCCTTCCGGCCGACACCGTCGAACGGCTGCGCCAGCATCACACCGCAGCTGCTGACGGATCGACTGGCCGTGCTCGCGCAATGGAAACTCGAAGGACGGCAGCTACGTTCCCGTGGCGAGCGGCGCAAATCTCTCGAAAAGCAACGGCGTCCGCCGCAAAGGCGACGAGCTGCAAATGGGCCTGACCAAATCGGAGATCAGCGCGGTGCATCGACTGTTGACGAAACTGCTCGAGCGCGTCGATAAAGGCGAGATCTCCGTGGTGTCCGCGGAAGGCGGCTGAGAAGCCAGCGCCATTATTGCGGCGGCGCGCGCGTCAGCGCGTCACGCGTCGGGCCACGAACGTGCTGCGCGCCTCCAGCCCGTCGAGGTTGCAGGCGATGACGGTGATGCGCAGCTCCGGTATCTCGACATTCGTCGGCACCTTGCCGACGAAAGCCTGCAGCCGGACGTCGAACCGCATCCAGTGCGGCACGGTGCCCATCATCGCAGCAGGCACGCAGGACCAGCACGTCGCCCGGTTCGGCGTCGTGAAACGCCGTCGGCGAAACCGGGTGCAGGAACGACTCGCCCGGCGCATAGCAGCAGGTCGGGGATCGGGCTCGACCGCCTCGGGCGCGACATTGACGACGTTTTCCTGCGCCTTGCGGCTGAAGTCGCGCCCCATCACCACCGCGAGCCCGATCCAGCCCAGCGCCAGCACGAAGTTCAGCATCGCAAACTGCGTGCGCTTCCCAGTCCAGCAGGTTGAGCCCGACGTAACACGCCGACCGCCTGGATGAGGTCGCCGAAGCGCCAGAAGAACGTGTCGATCGCGGTCTTGCCGTCGTACTTCGAGTCGCGGTCGACCGGCAGGAACAACGCCTGCCGCGTCGTGTTCATCAGCGAGTAGTCGACGCTGTTCTCGGCGAACTTGATCCGGCGGATCAGCGTAGAAGATCGGAATGAAGCCGCCGAGCAGCGGCGCCGAGCGCCAGCATGCCATAGCCCAGCGCGACGATGACCGGGTGGACCAGCAGCGCGCCGCGCACGCCGACGAGCGTGGTAGATGCGCGAAACGAGGAACAGCTGGATGGCGAGGCTGACCAGCGTCACCCAGAAATTGAAGTTGCCGTAGAACGCCGTGATCAGCGTGCCGAGGTCGAGCGTCCGCCGCTCGCCGCGACGCGCGCCACGGCGTCGGCCTTGACGTAGTCGGCGAGGATGAATTCGCCCGTGCGAGTTGATCCAGTTGAGCAGCACGACGAACAGCGCGATCGTGCAGCAGGTAGCGGTCGCGCAGCACCAGGCCGATGCCGCCGAGCAGCTGCGGCACGGGCTGGGCGTGCTCGATCGCGATCGCGCGCGAGCCCTCCGGGATCGCGGCACGCTCGGGCTCGGCGAGGAACAGCGTGGCGCCGAGCGTGCACGGTCGCCAGGATCATGAGCCCATGGGCGAGCAGCGCTGCCACCGCCAGCTGCGTGACCTTGGCGCCGGCGAGCGCGCCGAGGTTGGCGCCGAGCATGATCACGACGAACAGGCGCTGGCCGCTCTTGACGTTGAACGAGTCGGCCGCGAAGGCCCACATCTGCGACACGACCATGACGCCGTAGATGCCGACCCAGATGAAGAACGGAAACGCGATCGGACACCTGGTAATGGGCGAGCAGCGCGAACAGCGGCAGCGTCACCACGAAAAAGAGCGTGACGGCGCGCAACAGGTGCGCGCCGTCGAGGTGGTGCCGCAACCGGCCGTACAGCGGCACGACGAACATCAGCACCAGCGCCATGGCCGCGACCGCGTACGCGCGCGTCTCGGCCGAAAACTTGGTGAGCATGAAGGCTTCGCGCAGCGCCTTCACGACCTGGTACGACGCGAGCAGCAGGAACCCGTGCAGGAAGAACAGGAACGCGGTGCGGCCCTCGCCGGGCGCCACGCGCGTGACGAGGGACAGCAGCCGCTCGAAGCGGGTCAGGCTGGCATGGTAAGTATTCAAGCGGTCAGCGCCTCGGCAACGGACGCAACCATAAGCGCTGCGGCCGTCCGGCCGCGATTATTGTCAGACATGAACCCCCCCTTCCAACTTCCCTATCGTGACATAGGTAGGCTCGCGCCGTCTCCCTCAGCCCAAGTCCGCACGGCACTGGCGAATCGCCCTTCTACTGGCCCCAAATCTCCATGTATGCCGGACCCGCTGAGTTTCTTGCTCAAGTCAGCACCTACAGAGGTGCCAGATTTCGGCGCGATTCGTTGAGCCGACCGGCACTTCGCGCGTGCGCCTGAGTCTCCAGTGTAGCAAGCCCATGAAGGGCAGGAATGAGAGCCGCTCCGCACAAGACGAAAGTCGATATCGGATTAATAGACGAAATCCGATATCGAAAATCTACATAAATAGGCGCAGAATGAGAGGTAGCTGGAACGGGGGCGTGGAGGGTTCAACTTGAGCAATCGCGACTTGATGACTGGGTTTGTGCGTCTCCATGTTCTTCACCATGCGAACACGGCCCCTATTTTCGGCATTGGCATCATCGAAAAGCTCGCATTTCACGGATACATGCTGAGCCCCGGCACCCTGTATCCAATTCTCCACGGACTGGAAAGAGATGGCTTCTTGCGCTCCCGTGGCGAAATCGTCGGAAACCGAAGACGCCGCATCTACGAAATCACGGACACCGGTCAGCGAGTACTGATACTCAGCCGAGTGCGGCTGTGGGAGCTCTTCAAGGAGGTCTTCGAGAAAGAATTGAGTCCCGACACGGCAGGACACGTCGAGAAGGCTTTGCAGGTCGCGATGGTCAGGGCAAACAGGCCGCCCGGATCGTCACGCCGGGATAAGAAGTCGCAGTCACTTTACCGCCGCCGTCGGTCGGACAAGAAGTAGCGATCGAGCGGAATCTTGAGGCAATGCAGGAGAAAGCGCAATCAGTGATGACCATCTGGCTCAGGACCTTGCTGTTTGCATTCAGCTTGTTCAGCGCGTCTTTCCTCGTGCTGCAAGTCTCGGAGTGGCGAGAAGGGTTCTTCAAACCCGGAGTGTTGAGTGGCGCTGCAATCCTCACAACGCTCGTATTAGCTTCAGCCTACGTAGCAATTCGGGGGCGAAGCAGCACTGCCAAGCGGATCGTCTGTGAGCTTGCGGCACTGGCGTGCCGTCCTCGTCGCAGTCGAAGTTGCGATCGTCGCATGGATGCCAAACCCAAAAGACGCCCGTGCCCTGCGTGAACGTGCCGCCGCCAGGCTCGGTCTTCCGTTTGATTCAAGGGATGCCTCCCAGGTGGTGCGCGACCTGCGCCGCAAGGGAATTGATGCGATGCCTGGGCTTGATGCCACATGGCCCCTGTACCCCGAGTTGCGCCGTCGTCTTCCCGCCGGTCTTTACCCTCTTTCTCATGCAAGCAATGCGGTGGTGGCTCAATGCAACGAAAGCGGGCGCTACTACCTGTATCGCAGCGATGAATGGGGCTTCAACAATCCGCGAGGCGTCCTTGCTGCGGGTGACATTGACGTCGCGCTCGTCGGCGAATCGTATTTCCAGGGTTTCTGCCTGCCGGCATCAAAGAGCCTCGCCGGCAGGATCCGCGAGAAATATCCTCGCACTGCGAACTTCGCTTTGGCGGGAAATCGCCTGCTTGGTCAGCTCGGCAGCTTTCGCGAATACGTCGAGCCCACGCGGCCGCGTGTGGTCCTATGGGCCGTAAACCCAAACTTTGCAGTGATGGACGAAAACACGCGAGATCCAATACTTGCTCGGTATCTCGATCCAACCTATTCACAGCATCTTATGGCGCGGCAGCGCGATATTGACCGGCTCGTGCGCGCTATCGCGATTCCGGCACAAGTCGAGCTCGACCGACAGTCAAAGATCAAGGCACGGAGCGCGCAAGTCGAGCGCTTCCAGAGGGCCTGGCTGCTACCGGAAACCCGCGAGCAGATAGGACGACTTGTTGGCAACAACAAGCCGGCACGCGACGGGCCGCGACCTCGCGGAGTTTGTGGAGAGTCTTCGGCTTGCCAAGCGAGCTACCGAGCGCTGGGGCGGAGAACTGATCGTCGTTCTATTGCCGATCTATGCCGAAGTAGTTGCCGGTCAGATCGAGGGCAACCTGCGGCACGATCACCTGGCAAAGGTCGTGGACGGGTTGGGAATTCCGGTAGTCGACGGAGTCGACCTGTTCGAAAGGCACGCGGATCCCGCGGCTCTTTACACGATGCGAATCAACAATCATCCAACTGCCGAAGGTTATGCGCTGCTTGCTGACCGGGTGCTGGCCGAAATTCAGGCGGTGAATCCACGGCAATCTCAGCGAGGTGATTTCGCGCCATGACGGATGATCAACTTGTTGCCAGGACTGAAAGCGTCTTTGCCGGTGTGTTCGGTCGCCAGGTTCCGTTCGACGTAGCGCTTTCGCGCCTGAACGAAGCGCGGTGGACTTCACTCAGGCATGTCGAGTTCATCATTGCGCTGGAACTGGAGTTCGGCGTCCGTTTCGACGGCGCGGATGCGACCGACATGACGAGCATCGCTGTAGTGCTCGAACGCTTCGCCAGAGGCTGGAATGAGCGATCGCGCCCACAGGCGGCCTCTTTCAAGCGTGCCTGTTGCGCACCGTCGAGGAGGCGCTGCTGCGGCTGTTTGCCGAGGGCAAGGTCGCCGGCACGACCCATACCTGCATCGGGCAGGAGATGTCGGCGGTCGCGCTCGCCGCTAGCCTTGATCGGCAGCGCGACATCATCTTCTCAAATCATCGCTGCCACGGGCACTACCTCGCCTGGACCGGCGACGTCGAAGGCCTTGTCGCCGAAGTGATGGGCAAGCGCACTGGCGTGTGCGGTGGACATCGGCGGCAGCCAACACCTGTGTGCCCCGGGATTTTTCAGCAACGGCGTCCAGGGCGGCATAGTGCCCGTCGCGGCAGGCCTCGCGCTTGGCGAAAAACTCACGGCGAAGAGAGGGATCGTCGCAGTCTGCATCGGCGACGGAACGCTCGGAGAAGGCGTCGTGTACGAGACCTTCAACATCGCGGCAAAATGGCGGCTGCCGCTGCTGATCGTCCTGGAGAACAACTCGTTACGCCCAGTCGACTTCACAAGCCGAGACGCTCGCCGGAGACATCGGCGCGCGCGCATCAGCTTTCGGCATTCCCGTATTTCGCGGTGACACGTGGGAGCACGAGGCCCTTGCTCGTGAAATGAAGCGAGCGGCGGACTGCGTGCGCGCCGAATGCCGTCCCGCTTTCGTACAGGTCGATACCTATCGTCTCGCTGCGCATTCAAAGGGAGACGATGATCGCGATCCAGAAGTAATCGCAGGTTATGCGCGGCGCGATCCCGTCAACCTGTTTGTGTCGGCCATGGATTCCACCGCCGACGCCGCACTGGCATCGATCCGTGAGCGCGTGCAGCGCGCGATCGAGATGGCAGATGCCGAGCCCCCGCTCACGCTAGCCATCGAGCCCGTTTCCCGGGTCGACACGCAGGTGAAAACGGCTCCCTCGGCGCCGGGAACGCAGCTCGAGGCGATCAACCGCGCGCTCAGCGAGTGGATGTCCGCTGACCCCGATGTCGTGATGATCGGAGAAGACATCCGTTCTCCCTACGGCGGTGCGTTCAAGGTGACCCGCGGCCTGTCGGATGCGTTTCCGGATCGCGTCCTCAATACGCCTATCAGCGAAGCGGCGATCGTCGGCATCGGGAACGGCCTGGCGCTGGCCGGTCGGCGGCCTGTCGTGGAAATCATGTTCGGCGATTTCCTGGCCTTGTGCTTCGACCAGATCCTGAATCACGCCGCCAAATTTCATGGCATGTACAATCGCCAGGTCACCAATCCTCTCGTGATTCGCACCCCGATGGGCGGCGGACGCGGCTACGGCCCGACGCACAGCCAGAACATCGAAAAGCACTTCGTGGGCGTTCCGGGTGTGCGCGTGCTCGTCCTGCATGGTCGCACGCGCATCGAGGCGATGTATCGCGCGTTGCGGCGACTGTCGCACACCGGTGCTGATAATCGAAAACAAGCTTCTCTATCGCGAGCGCGGCGATGCACCGTTGCCGGGCGACTTGCGTGATGTTCGAAACTGGCGACGAGTTTCCCGCCACCGTGTTGCGCCCCGAGGGCGAGCCCGATCTTACGCTGGTCGCGTTTGGACGGATGAGCGTCCTGGCCGAGCGCGCTGCTGCGCAATTGCGAGATGAGGAAGAAATCGAGGTCGAATTGATTTTCCCACTGCAGGTGTCGCCCTTCAATCCAGCATGTGGTGCTCGACTCGGTCGCGAGGACCGGCAAGCTTCTTGTCGTGGAGGAAGGCGCTGCTGGATTCGACTTGGGCTGCGGAGGTGATCGCCGCCGCGAGCATCGCGCACCGAGGCGCCGCGCCCTTGCGCTGCAGGCGGCTGGCGGCGCAGGCCTATTCCCATACCCAGCGCCACCGTGCTCGAACAACAAGTGCTTCCGAGTATCGAAGGCATCGTGACCGCTTGCCTGGAATTGTTCGATGAGTAAGGCGTTCGAGCTGGTGGTGCCACAGATGAATCCGAACGACGAAGAGGCGGTGCTCGTGCGCTGGCAAGTTGCCTCGGCAACGCAAGTGGTTGCCGGCCAACCGGTCGCTACGCTGGAAACGACCAAGGCCGCTTTCGACGTGGAGACACCCCGCGCCGGCTATGTGTTTTACAGCCATGCGCCGAAGACCGTCATTCCCGTCGGTGCACGCCTCGCCTGGATATGCGACGAGAACGTACCCCCGCCCGCGGATGACGCAGTCGGGGCCGCGCCCGACCGAGCTCCCGACGGGGAACTCGCAAATTACGCGAAAGGCATTGCAATTGATGCGGCAGCACGGGTTGAGCCTGGAAGACCTGGGCTCTCCTGCTGGTCGCGTCGAGGTTTCTGACGTTGAGCGATTGATTCAACAGCGCCGCCACCGGATCGGCGTGCTCTATCGGCCACGCCTGAAGATTGCGAGCCGCTCGAGCAATCGCCATCGAAGGTGATCGAGGTTCAGGCGCTGGGAAAAGTCTACCGGTCCGCGATTCCCAGCCTGGTCGCACTTTCCCTGTCCTGCGAAAAGACCGACGCAAGGTTGCGCACGCTCGCGCAGCAGCACGGGCCCTTGAGCCTCCTCGAACTCGTGATTCACGAGACGGCGCGCACATTGAGCGACTATCCCGATCTCAATGGATATTACGCCGAAGGCAAAGCGTGGCGGTACAAGACGGTGGCGATCGGCTTTGCCATCAATCTCGGCAGATCGCTGCGCGTCCCCGTAGTGCACCGGGCGGCGGAGCTTTCGCATCTGGAGATCGCCAGGACGGTGCGCGATCTCTCGCTCAAATACCTTCGCGATGAACTGAAGATGGCCGACCTGACGGGCGGCACCTTTACGGTAACCGACCTGTCCACACAGGGAGTCGAGCATTTCGTACCGGTGCTCAACCAGCGCCAGTCGGCAATTCTCGGGCTCTGCGCGGAGCGCCCGGACAGCGGTCGTCGTGACCTCATCCTGGCGTTCGATCACCGCATGACGGACGGCATGCGCGCGGCCAGCTTTCTCGCGCAGTTGCGCGATCGGCTGGAGGCCGACTCGCAGGGCTGATCGCCATGCTGTTCAACTCGCCCACGTTCATCATCTTCTTCATATGCGTCTTTGCCCTGTACTGGGGACTGCGCGCGCGCGTTCCACAGAATTTCCTGCTTCTCGCCGCAAGCTATGTCTTTTATGGCGCGTGGAGCTGGAAGTTCCTCTCGCTGCTGATCGCCAGCACACTGGTCGACTATGTCGCCGGCCGGCTGATCGGCGCCGCGCCAAGCCCGCGAAGCAAGCGGGTGATCATGCTCGTAAGCGTCACGGCGAATCTCGTCTTCCTCGCGACATTCAAGTATCTCGGCTTTTTCGTGCGCGAGGCGTCGGAGCTGCTCGAGGCAATGGGATTCCAGGCGCACCTTCCAGTGCTCGAGATCGTGCTGCCTATCGGCATCTCCTTCTATACTTTTCAAACGATCGGCTACGTGGTGGATGTCTATCGGGGAAAACTGCCTGCGGAGCGCAATCTGCTCAACTACGCGCTCTTCGTATCGTTCTTTCCGCAACTCGTCGCGGGCCCGATCGAAAGAGCAACAAATCTGCTGCCTCAGTTTCGGCGCGAGCGCCACTGGAGGCAGCCCGCCTTCGAATCCGGGCTGCAACTGGCGGTGTGGGGCCTTTTCAAGAAGATTGTCATTGCAGACAACCTCGCGCCCTTCGTCAATGTGGTGTACGCCGATCCCTCGGCATTTGCTGGCAAGGCCCTGGTGACAGCAACGGTATTCTTTGCCTTCCAGATCTATTGTGATTTCTCCGGCTATACCGACACGGCGCGCGGCGTGGCGCGCATGCTGGGCTTCGAACTCATCAAGAATTTCGATCAGCCGTATTTCTCGCGCACGCCCGTCGAATTCTGGCGGCGCTGGCACATCAGCCTGTCGCAGTGGTTCCAGGACTATCTCTATTATCCGCTTGCCATGCGCTACATGCGCCGGGGCGGCTGGGCGAGCAAATACAAGGCGCACATCATTGCCATGACGTTGATCGGCTTCTGGCACGGCGCCAACTGGACTTTCATTGTCTTCGGACTCTATTGGGGTGCTGTAATCGCGTTTTATATTTACGGCGCAGAACGCATGGCGGAAACCGACACCCCGGGACCGCTGCAGCGCATGTTGGCAGCGTTCCCTGCCGCAGGACAATTAGCATCGGTGTCCGCGATGTTTATCGTCGCGTGCGTCGGCTGGGTGTTCTTCCGGGCAGCGTCGATAGACGATGCGTGGCACGTTTTGAGTCATGCCTTTTCGGCCATTGGGGAGTCCACGGTCCTGCGGGTCGACGTGGCACGCGAGTCAATCTTGTGGATGCTGATCGCCGGCCTTTGGATCGCGGAGTGGCTCTATCGTAATCGGCCGCGCCTATTTGCAGGACTCTACGACGGCCAGGTCCGCGGCATCGCCTGGCGCTCCGTGCTGATTGCCGCGATCCTGTTTTCATACCTCGTTGCGCAAGAAGGCGTCGTACAACCCTTTATCTATTTTCAGTTTTGAACTGACTTTGGCCTACTGCTTTTTGCGCGCCTGCTTCGTGTCGGAGCGCGCTTGCAGCATGGCGACGCGATTACCTTCCGTGTCGGTAAACGACACATATTCGCCTATGCCGGGAATTTCCATTGGCTCGCCCAGGATGTTGCCGCCTGCCTGCCTGACTTTGCTGGCCGCGTCCTCGATGTCGTCCACCGCTATAACGACGGATGGATATTGCGCTGGCCAGTCGGCCTTCTTTGCGTAAAAACCGCCGTTAATGGCGCCCGGCTCTTTCGGGCGATCGTCATTGCCGGTTGCAGTTGTGGTCGCGACAACATACTTGTCCATGTCTTCCCCGAGCATCTCCGTTCGCCAACCAAATGCCGCCCCATAAAATTTCGCCATTCGCTCGCGATTGTCGTAGGGCATCTCAAAGTGCACAACGGGATTCATATAACTTACCTCCTTGTAACTACACACGTAGCACACTCCTTAGAGTCTGCGGAAAGACGTATGTTCCGAGCGATCTATCGCTCTGGCCAGACTGGATTGGATGGTTCGATCCGCCAACTCGGTCCACCGGCAAAAAGCGGACCTTCCAACCTGACAAAGGCTGGAGCATCACCGTCCACAACCCATGCGAAAGAGTCTTGCGGCTTCTTGCCCACAATTGGAGCAAGAAATCCGAGGATGCCACCGATATCGACCCGAAGGCGGTATTGCGTCGCTTTGTGGCTGACGCCGCCGGCCAGGACCTTCGCCTCGCCTACTCGAGAGATCGCCAATTTCACCAGTCGTGGTTTCGGTGTAGCGGCCACAATTGAAACCGTCGTCTGTTTCGCGCCGGGAGGGATATTTTTCAGCAAGATGGGAATCATGCCGTTCATCAGGTTAGCGGGCAGTTCGAATCGCTCTTTCGCTACTTTCTGTTCGCCACTATCGTCTGAGTAGCGGATCACCACCTGACCCGTCGATCTGTCGATCTCCATTTCCAGCGGGACCTTGAATGCCGGGCCCTTTTGCACCAGGTGGTAGTTCAACAGCTGAAAACTGTCTCGCTGGGAAAAGTTGACGGTTTCGTCATGAATCGAGCCGTCCTCGAAACGCAAGACGAGATGAGTCCTCACACCTGCGTCGCGGGACACCTGCGCCAGATCGCCATGTGCAAGTACGGTTCCGTCCATCGCCCGAAGCACAAGAAAGCCGCGTAGCAAACCTTCGGCATAGCGCACCTCCACGGTGGGTTGTGCCTGTGCGGAAGCAGCCAAGAGGATTGCCAATGCGAATAGCGCGCCGCGCAGGATTCTCCCCGCATCCGGTGCGCTCCTGGTCCACCTGTTCATGGAACTTTCCAAGGACGAATACATGGCCAAATGAATAACCCTCCCATGATTGGAGGTTCGGGCTTGCTTGCTAGTTCCCCCGCGCCGGGCGGACGTTTCGTCGCAATTACGCAGCGCCTTGATGCTGTTGGCGATACAGTTCCGGGCCATGCAATTCACGCCGGCCTTCTATCGGTTCGCAGCCATCTGCTCGTTCGTCTCGGCGATTACGACGCTGGGGCTGATTTTCCTCCCAGTGTCGTTCGCGCCGGCAGACGACTTCGCCGCCCGGATGGCGCGCGTGAACGACCCAATTTATCGCCTCTATGCGTGGGTCTATCTCGTCCACCCTTTCTTCGTCGTCGCCGCCGCGCTCGGCGTCGCGATGCGCCTGCGTCGCGAAGCCACTTCGCTGGTGCTCCCGGGACTCCTGGCATTCCTGCTGTGGGGCGCGACGGAAGCCGGTCAGCAGGCACTGACGCTCATGGCGTTCAATCCATGGCGTCTCGCGTGGCTCGGGGGCGATCCCGTCGTGCGCGCGACGATGGAGCTTCGCACAGCACTGTATGACGGCGTATGGAACGCCATGTATTTCCTGCTGATCATCGCTTTCTTCATCGCCAACCTGCTCTATGCCGTGGCGCTTTGGCGGAGACATGGACTATCGCGCATCGTCGGCGCGTTCTACGCGGGCGCGGCTGTCTTGACCTTGACAATCATCATCGCGGAAGTCGGTGGCGGACAGGTGTTACCTGGCCCCGTCGCCTTCTGGCTCTATCCGCTGATCCAGCCGCTTGCGCGCACGCTGATTGGCGTCTGGCTATGGAAGCATCGCGACGAAAGCCATGCTTAACGGAACCAGCCGGACCCGATACGCACTCCCAAAGAGATGAGGTCGGCGTCGACATCGCCGATGACGTCCTCGGTACCCACATCGAAGTAGCGGTCCCAGGCCAGGCGGATTGCGAAGTGCTTGCTCATGCTGAATTCCGCGCCGACTCCCAAGACAGGATCGCTCTTCTGCGACGACTGGCTGGCACGCTCGCTGATGCCTTCGAGCGCGATCCGCGCCGAGCCCTCGGCGTTCAGCAACGAGAGGCCGGCGCGGCCGA
The DNA here is from genome assembly GCA_963706895.1 of uncultured Gammaproteobacteria bacterium. Lineage (GTDB taxonomy): Bacteria > Pseudomonadota > Gammaproteobacteria > Steroidobacterales > Steroidobacteraceae > SCUD01. Next base: position 102,836 of record CAVPNV010000008.1, read on the forward strand.
ACACGGAGAACCGCTCGCCGATCGGCAGGATGCCGAGCACCGACAGGATGGGCCCGTGAGCCGAGCTCTCGAGTCGCCAAGTCGGCGGCGCCTTGGACAGTGCCGTCTGACACAGTGGCGGTGGCCTGGTAGTCGATCGAACCCAGGTCGACGTACGCGAATTCGATGGCGAAGTGATCGTTGAGCTGGTAGCCGCCGGTAAGGCCGAAACCGGTGTCGGAATCGTCGAGCGTCGAGGTTGCGATCTACGACGTCCAGTCCGACCGAATTGAAGATCGAGACGAGATTGTCGTCCACTTGGCCCTGGCTGAGCCCCGAGGCGCTCGACTCGCCGGCGAAACCGACCCCGTACCAGCCGGGCTCCGCCGCCTGCGCGGAGGCGACCAACCCGAAGCCCAGGCACAGCAGTAGCGCGGTCGATCGCATTCTGAGATTCATCGGGACTTCTCCGCACAATCGTGAGATTGCGGTTATTTAAGGGACCCACCTTAGCCCAGCCGTCGAAACCCCCGACTGAGCTTAGCTCTTAGTGGCGGGATCTTCGAGAAAGTTCAGGCGCCGCAGCATCGCCCGAAATCGCGGGTCGCCGCGCAGGGAGTCGAAGCGCGGGTCCATCTTGAGGTACGTCAACAGCGTCGACCGCTCTTCGAACGCTTTTTCGAGGGATGCGAAGGCTCTGTCACTGTCTCCCAGGCCGGCGTGCACGAGCGCGACCTGGTACGACGGTACATAACGCTGCTTCGCCCTCGCGGCGAGTTCCTGGAGGATCTTTCGCGCTTCATCCGGCTTTCCGCTCACCGCATAGGCACGGCCCATCGAAGCCAAAACATTCGTGCCTCGCTTGGTGAGCTCTGCCGCCTTCTGGAAGGACGCGAGTGCGCCGTCCATGTCTCCCATTTGCTCACGGGCAAGTCCAATGCCCCAGTGCGCCACTGGAAATTCCGGTTCGGCTGCAGCGAGCTGCTGAAGATGCCGCAAGGTCTCATCGAACTGGCGGCCGAAGTAGTGAATGACGCCGACATTCGCCTGGATGATGAGCGACAAGGGGTCGAGTTCACGAGCGCGCTGCATGTGAACCAGCGCTTCGTCGGTGCGGCCCACGCTCGACAGATAGCGGCTGTACCGGTGGCGGAGGCTCGCATTGTTGGGGTCGAGCGACAAGGCCAGCTCAAACTCCTTCCCCGCGTCCCTCCAGTCCCAGTCGTAGTACGTGCGAATGTATGCGAGTGCGGCGTGTGCATCTGCAAGCTGGCCGTCGAGTTCCAGGGCCCGGGCCACGGCCGCCTTGGCCTTCGGAAACACGTCGTCGGGCAGTGAGCTCGAGTAGAACGGCAGTGCGCTGTAGTAATCCGCCATCGCGGCATGCGCGAGCGCGTAACCGGGATCGATCTCGAGCGCGCGCTCGAAATTCTGGCGCGCTTTCTCCAGATCCGTCGGATCGCCTTCGTTCCAGTAGAACCGGCCGCGCAGGTAGGCGTTGTAAGCCTCAAGGTTTGTCGTCCTGCTCCGCGCTGGCAGGTTGTCATTCAGCAACGCAAGCTTGAGCTGATGGACAACAGCCAGCGCGATTTCATCCTGTACCGCGAAGATGTCAGTCAGTTCCCGGTCGTATGTCTCCGACCACATGTGCGCGTCGGAACGCGCCTCGATCAGTTGCACGGCAATGCGCACCTGGGTGCCCGCCTTGCGCACTGAGCCTTCGAGAACATGTGTGACGTTGAGGCGCTTGGCGATTTCCGCGACTTCGATATTCTGGCCCTTGAGCGAGAATGCGGAGGAGCGCGAAATCACACGCAACTCGGGAATTTTCGCCAGCACGTTCAGCAACTGCTCGGCAATGCCATCGGAGAGGTATTCCTGGTCCGCCTCGCTGCTCATGTTGGCGAACGGCAGTACCGCGATCGATTTCTCGCTCAGTGCGTCTGCCGGGACAGTCGACTCTGCGCCGAGGGCTGGTATTGAAGCAGGGCTGTCAACTGCACGCTGGTAGTACCAGAAGCCCCCAGCACCCAGGACCAGCAGCAGTGCCGCCAGGGCGAGTCCGACACCCCGCACACGATGCTTGCCTTGTTCTTCTGACCGTACCTGACGCACGGCAGCAGGTTCGCCCTCCAGCAACTGTCGCACGCGCTCGGCAAACGCCGGCGGTGTCTCACCGTTGGGCAACCATGTCCACTGGGCCAGCAAGAATTCATCCGGGACGCGCGCATCGGCTTCGCGTGTCCCATCGATCACCACGGGCACCAGGAATGCCGCGTCTTGTGCAATGTTCAACAGTCGGCGAGTGGCGAGGGTCCATTCGCCGCGGAAGTAACCCTCGGATCGCGCATTGGTGTGCGCTGAAATCACCGGGATGAACAATGCACAGTCGTGGATGCGCTTCTTGATTTGCGCATCCCAGGCGTCACCCCCGCGTAGTTCGCTCTTGTCGAGCCATACTTTCACTCCCACGGCCTGGAGCGCTTCGCAGATGCGAGCGGCTGCTTCCGCATCCTGGGAGGCGTAAGAGAGGAATACGGAACCGATGGCGTCTGATTGTTCAGGCATGGACTGCGAGGACCCCCACATCGGCGGTCCGAGTATAGGCTTATCCATGCCCCCTACCGCACCTGCCCGCAAGAGGTCAGTGATGTCTGACTGCGTGTCGCGGTGGTTGCGACACTTGGTCCCCGCCTCCCAAGGACTCAAGATGGCTTGAGCTTCACCCTGACCTGCGACGGGCACCTTGTAATGCACTACTTTGATCGACTTCGAGTCCTGCCCCTCGTGCTGTTGCTGCTTTGCGCGTGCGACAGCAGCGACGACGAAAGCATGCCTCCCGATCCGGAGCCGCCGCCGCCGCAACGCGGAGAATTGATCGGCGAAGTGACGCTGGTGGCCTCGTACTCGCCCGACGAGCTGCTTGCCTTCGTCAGCTCCGACGAGGTGACGCAATTGCTCTTGACGGAAGTCCTGACGCCGGAATGCCGGATCGATGTCTACCGCTTCGAATATCAGACGGTTGACCCGGCCGGAAACATCACCCCAGCCTCCGCCGCATTGATGGTGCCTAACGATTTGGCAAGCCCCTGTCAGGGCGAGCGCCCGATCGTCCTGTATGCCCACGGAACGAACACCAACAAGGCCTTCAACCTGGCTGACCTGGAGTCATCGGAAAACGGCGAGGGCCTGCTGATGGCCGGCGTGTTCGCGGCGGAAGGCTACATCGTCGTGGCGCCGAACTACGTGGGTTACGACACCTCGACGCTCGGTTACCACCCCTACCTCAATGGCGACCAGCAATCCAAAGACATGATCGATGCGCTGACGGCCGCCCGCACTGCACTACCCACAGCTGACGCTCCCGCCACGACGGATGGTGGTCAACTGCTGGTCACGGGCTATTCGCAGGGCGGCTACGTTGCCATGGCGACGCACCGCGCGCTGCAGGAGGCGGGTGAAACCGTCACTGCGTCCGCCCCGATGTCGGGTCCGTATGCTCTTTCGGCCTTTAGCGACGCGATCTTCCAGGGACAGGTGACGGGCAGCTCGCCAGTGAACCTGACGCTCCTCATCACGAGTTATCAGAACGCATACGGCAACCTCTACTCGAGCACCACGGAGGTTTACGAAGCGCAGTACGCCACGGACATCGAAACACTGCTGCCAAGCACGACATCGTTGGGCGAACTCGAGGCTCAGGGCAGACTGCCTGCCGCCGCGCTCTTCAGCAGCACGCCGCCGGATCCTGCCTACGCTGCCATGACACCGGCAACGACCCCATCGAACCTGGCACCCGTCTTCGCCACCGGCTTCGGCACCGAGCACCTGCTGACCAACGACTTCCGGCTCGCCTATCTGCAGGATGCGGACAGCAATCCGGATGGTGGATTTCCCACGCTCTCGGATGGATTGCCGCCCGCCAGTCCCGTGCACCCGTTGCGCCAGGCGCTGAAGACAAATGACCAGCGCGCATGGACGCCGACGTCGCCGATGCTGCTCTGCGCGGGCAACGCCGATCCTGCCGTTCTCTATCTCAATACCGAGCTCATGCAGAACTACTGGTCAACGGCGACCACCGTCACCGTGCTCGACATTGATTCCGCCGTCGCGAGTGACGATCCGTACGAAGCGCAGAAAACCCAGTTCGCCGCCGCGAAAGGACTTGTCGAGCTCATCGGTGGCGATACCGAGGTGCTGGAAAAGTATCACGCAGGGCTCGTGGCGCCCTTCTGCCTGAGCGCCGTGAGGTCGTTCTTCGGCGGGTTCTAGAGCCGCGCGGAGACAACCGGGTCAGAGCGGTTCGTACTTGAACTTGGCGCCGCCGAGCGCGGCCTCGTACATCAGCCCACCCTTGATGATCGAGAAGGAGGCCAAGCCCTTCTCATAGCCGGTGCGAGTCTTGGTCGTCGCGTCACTCTTTCCGGCGCTTGCGCCTGAGGACGTACCGGACGTACCTGCGCCGGCGGACGCTCCCGCCGTGATGGCGACGGCACTGGCTTTGGCCCCGAACTCGAAGTTGCCCGACGTGAACTCCTTGAATGCCCGGTCATCCTCGAAAAAGACGAGGAGGCTGTAACCCTGCGCGCCAGCCTGCCAACCGAAGCTCACTTGATTCATCTTGCTCTTGCCTACCTGCTTACCTTGCTGATAGACACACCCCGACCCGTGGGCTCCGCCGATGCCGAGTCCGGCCTTGCCGATTGTCGGGAAGACCGCATAGCCGTAACTGTTCTTGAAGTAGTCGGCGCTTTCGCCGGCGTTCTGGAACAACTTGATCGTTTCCGCACACTTGGACGCATCGTCATCGGCGCGGGCCAAGGAGCCGAACATCGAACTCACAGCGATACTCATCAATATCGCGAATAGCCGTTTCATGACATTTACCTCTTAAGTGGCGACGTGAGGGCCGCCTTTGGCTACCGACGCCTAGCGCTCGCGCCCCTGCGACTGCCCTGATCTTTTTACCGGCGTTGGAAGCTGAACGCCATATGGAAGCGGCCGACGCGCGCCCGAATCCGATGCATGAATGGGTCTGCCACAGTGCGGGCAGGTGCCGGACTTCGTCGAATTTTGTGCGGATTGACCCATGACAAAGACGCTCCCTGGACGTCCGATCCTAGTAAGGCTGCAGTCGGGCGGATATCAGACTTTGGTCCTATCCGCGTGGCGGTGGTTCGGTTCCGCCCCTTTCAACCAGGGGTCTCCCCTAGCCACCCAAGGGAAAGATCAGCCAGGCCTAAGGGAGCAATCAGGACTAGTCAGCAAGTTGCAGGGACACTGAGCTCGAGCTACAGGGCGGCATCCTGGATGGGGAGGCGTACAGCCACATGAGTATTCACCGATCTCTGTTCGGCCACGCAATAGTGCTGTTGTGTGTCGGTCTGCAGGCGGCCTGCGGAGGAAGTTCCGGGCCAGTCACGCTGACAATGTCCATTGACCCGACGACGATCACACTGGGTCAAAGCGCGACAATCACGTGGGAATGGAAGACGCCCGATGGCGGAGACTGCCATGCGAAAGGCGCGTGGCATGGAATCAAAAAGTCGAAAAACAGCAATGTCGTGACACCGACCCAGACTGGCACGCTGATCTATACGTTGGAATGTATTGAATCCATCAACTCTGCGAGCAATAGATCAAGGACGATGTCAGTCACGCTCATCGTAAACGCAGCCGCGGATTTCACTCTGGCGTCAGTCGACCGTGCAACGGCAGTCAATTACGAATTTACGACAATTGATGTTCCTGGTGCCGATCGAACTGAAGCCTACGGAATCAATAACGCTGGCCAGATCGTGGGCCTTTTCTTCGACGCCACGGGCCAGCATGGATTCGTGAAGGATGGCGACGACTACGTAGTTATCGACGTCGGCATCGACGGCACTTCAGCTTTCGGAATCAATGACGTCCGACAGATTGTTGGCATCGCGTCGGATCAAGGATTTCTCAAAGACGGCGACAATGTTGAATCCATTGCCGTTCCCTCATCGAACTTCACTGTGGCTTCGGATATCAACAACGTCGGAGGTGTCGCAGGTACATTCAATGATGACTTCGGCACGCATGGCTTTTTCAAGGATGGTGACAACTTCATTCCGATTGATGGGCCTGAGGCATTGTTCACTGAAGCCACGGGCATCAATGACAGTGGTGAGATCGTCGGCAACTACATCAGCAGCGTTGGCTCGTTTCAGGCATTCAAACTATCGGGTGGGTTGCTGTCTGTCATCCAGGCGCCCGCAGCGACCCTCACGGAGGCCGGCGACATTAATCAGCATGGCCAAGTTGTTGGCTCATTCGTTGATCCCAACGGCGTCGTGCACGGATTTGTCATGAGTGATTCCGAGATCACGATCGTCGACGCGCCTGATGCAGCGTCTCCAAACTTCACCCAAGCCAAGGGAATCAACGATTCCGGCAGTCTTGTAGGCTGGTTCGACGAAGGTGGCGGAAAGGTGCATGGTTTCCTGGCAATCCCGGTCGGCATGACTGCGGTTGCCATCGACATTGCGCCGCGTAACAAGCAAAACGCCATCAATCCGCGATTCAGGGGTCAGATTTGGGTCGGCATACTGTCCGAAATCGACGCCGCGCACGCATTCGATCCCGTCTCGCAAGTGGATACTTCAAGCGTGAAGTTCTGCCCCGAAGGTGCAGAGCTCACTCAATTCAAGCTGCGAGACATCAATAGCGACGGCGTGCTGGATCTCGTACTTCAATTCCAATTGGGCGATACAGGCATCGATTGTGGTGATACACAGGCGACGCTGACTGGTGCCACTTTTGGCGGTCAGCAATTCAGGGGAACGGACAGCGTCAAGACGATCGGTTGTAAGTAGACGCGCGACCACTAACGCGGGCACTGACCGATCCCCGACCCCATTGTGAACTGCGTCAACGTTACAAATGTTGACCCGTCCTACGGTCACAGATAGAAAGCCCATCACCAAAGCAAGGATGCTGAATATGTCAATCCCCGCAAGAAGAGCCGGGCCATTGTTCGTTGCGCTGGCGGCAGCAGCGCTGGCAAGTGCATGTGGCAGTGGTGGCAGCTCTCCGACCTCCGGTCGCGTCTCGGTCAGCCTGACTGACATGCCAGTCGACCACGCCGAGCAGGTTGTCATTGCAGTCAGTGGTGTCGCATTCAAACCCGAAGGCTCGGCTCCAGAACAAGTCGTGGATTTTTCGCCGCGCTCCATCGATCTGTTGCAATACCAAAACGGCCAAACGGCGGTGCTGCTGCATGACACGCCAATGGAGGCAGGCCGCTATCAGTGGCTGCGCCTGATTGTCGATACCGAGCCTAACGTTCGCGACTCATACATCGTGATCGACGGGCAGGAATGTGAATTGAATGTGCCGAGTGGCGCGGAGACCGGCCTCAAGATGCATCGTCCGATCGACGTACCCGCCGCCGGCAGCCTGGCGTTGACTGTCGACTTCGATCTGCACAATTCAATTCACTCGCCGCCTGGCCAGGCGACCGGCGCCTGCGCGACGGGCTATGCATTGCGTCCCACCCTCAGACTGGTCAACGACGCTGACGTGGGAGCAATCGACGGTACCGTAAGCTTCGCATCCGGAACAGTGCCACCTGACTGCAAGCCCAATGTATATCTCTATGAGGGCTCGGTAATCCCGGATGACGCCGAAGTTGAGACAACGGCCTCGCCTGATGTTGACCCATTTGTAGTTGCGAGTGTGGAAATTCCTGACGGTTCGGTCACCGGGACTTATCAAGCGGCATTCATTCCTGCCGGCAGCTACACGGCAGCCTTTACCTGTGGTGAGGACATGGAGGCGGATGAGGAATTGACATTCGTACCGCCGGAAGGAGTGCCAGTCACGGTCAACAACAATCTCATCTCAACCGTCGATTTCGAAGTGCCAAACCCGGGCTAACCAAGTTGAAGCTTTAGGGCACCAGAACATGCGCGAATTCATACGGAACACGCTCAATCGCCAGAAGCTGCAGCAGCTCTGCGTCAACACCGCGCTCGGCAATTTTGTCGCCTACGCGGTAGGTTCGTTCGTGATGGTGTTGACTACCTACCATTCAGTCGAACGCAGGGCGCTCAAGAACCTATTCGGAATTCTGCCGCGAAAAGACGTGGTCGTGCATCGACTTCCCGAGTGGCTTGAATGGGCTCTGGCCGTATTCCTCGGATATCTCGTCATGGAGTTTGTGCGGTACATCATCAGCAGCAATAAGCACCTGCTTCTAGGCGACAGCGCAGAGCGAGACAAGCCCAGTGACGATGGTGAACTGCCAACCACTACGAGATGAGATGTGAGTTCGGCCAACTATTTGAGTTAGATGGCGCGCCCAGCGAGATTTGATCTCCCACCGGGTTGCCAGGATCGCCTAAAACAGTTTGATCCCGGCAATCGCAAGCTACTACTACTAAAATAGGCGAGGATTCCGAGCACCGCCGGAACGAACGTTGACGGGCGCAGTGGCGTTGAGGTGGGTTCTGGCTGGCTATGCTGAATTTTTCTGATATCTCCATTCGCCGTGGCACACGGGTACTGTTCGAGAAAGCCACCTTCAATCTGTATCGTGGCGAAAAAATCGGCATCACCGGCGAAAACGGTAGCGGAAAATCGACGCTGCTGGCGTTAGTGCGTGGCGAAGTCATGCCCGAAACCGGCAGCTTTGATATGCCTGGCAATCTGGCGGTGGCGCATGTCGCACAGGAACTGGGCGCGAGCGACGACCCAGCAATTGAGTTCGTACTGGATGGCGATGCCGAACTTCGCGCGATTGAACAAAAGATTGCTGCTGCAGAAGCCGCCGACGATGGCCACCGCCTTGCTGAACACTATGGTCACTATGATGCCATCGGCGGTTATTACGCCCGCAGTCGCGCCGCCACACTGCTGCATGGACTGGGCTTTACCACCAGCGACGAACAACGCCCAGTACGCGATTTTTCCGGTGGCTGGCGCGTGCGCTTGAATGTCGCACGGGCATTGATGTGTCGCTCTGATCTGCTGCTGCTGGATGAACCCACTAATCACCTGGATCTCGATGCCGTACTGTGGTTGGAACAATGGCTGAAGGATTATCGCGGCACGTTGTTATTGATCGCCCATGATCGCGACTTTCTCGATCAAATATGCAATCGAATTGTGAATATTGAACAAGGCAAGGCCGATGTCTATCGGGGCAACTACTCCGACTTTGAAGAAGCGCGTGCCGCCAGGCTGGCACAAATTCAGGCGCTGTATGTGCGCCAGCAACGCGAAGTCAAGCATATTGAATCGTTTATCAATCGTTTCAAAGCGCAGGCGAGCAAGGCGCGGCAAGCACAAAGCCGCATCAAGGCGCTCGAACGCATGCAGCGCATTGCACCGGCGCACGTTGACACGGAATTTACCTTTGCGTTTTTAGAACCGTACAAGCTGCCGCGTCCACTGCTGACCATTGAAGACCAGGCCACGGGCTATGGCGAAGCCGCAATGGTTGAACAAGTAAGTTTCACCATTTCACCGGGCGCACGCATTGCGTTGCTGGGCCACAACGGCGCGGGTAAATCCACCATCATCAAACTACTGGCGGGTGAACTGCCCGCGCTGAGTGGGGAACGCGTGGAAGCCAAGGATTTGCGCATGGGCTATTTTGCGCAGCATCAGCTGGAACAGCTCAAAGCAGGAGAATCGCCCCTACATCACCTGCGCAACATGGGCGGCCCCGCAGCAGCCAAAGCCACCGAACAGGAACTACGCGACTTCCTTGGCACCTTTGGTTTTCGCGGTGATCGCGTGTTTGAAGCCATCGGCCCATTTTCAGGTGGCGAGAAAGCGCGCCTGGTGCTGGCACTGTTGACTTACCTGCGACCCAATCTGCTATTGCTGGATGAACCCACCAATCACCTTGATTTGGAAATGCGCCAGGCATTGGCGCGCGCACTGCAGGACTATGCCGGCGCCGTGCTGATGGTGTCGCATGATCGGCATCTGCTGCGTACCGTGATAGATGAGTTCTATATCGTTGCCGATGGCCGCGCCACGCCCTTCGATGGCGATCTGGACGACTATGCCAAGTGGGCTGCCGATAATCCAAAAGATGCGATGGAGAAAGCGGTTAAAGCCCTCAAGGCCACACCCGCCGCAAAGCCGAAAGCAACGAGAAAGTCAGCGCTTAAAGCCGAGTTGGCCAAACTGGACAAACAACTCGCCAGGATGCAACAACAGCAACAAGAGATTGAGCTGCAACTATCCAACGCAGGTATCTACGACGCCGCCAACAGATCGCGGCTGCGTGAACTGCTTGAGCAGCAAGCCAAGTTGAATCATGAACTGGACAAAGTCGAAACCAACTGGCTGGAAGTGACTGAACTAATGCAATCGAAAAGCAGTGATACAACGAGCGGATAGGAGCCGATTCGCGTTACCGGCCATCGGCACGGCTTCACCGTGTGAGTTCGAATCTTTCCGGGTGCGACGTTGTCCTACAGCGCAGGCGCCGGCATGGTGCTATTCAAGTGGGTGCAGGGAAACGAGAGGAAAGGACATGAACATACTCAAGACACTTACAGTACTGGCATTCGGCTCGGTGCTCCTCGCCGGCTGCGGCGCACACAAGGACGAGTCGGCCGCCGACGAAACGCCTGCTCCCACCGCCTGGAAGACACGATGTACCCTGCGGACACGACGGACACGCTGCCTTCGGACGAGCCGGACTCTGCGATGTCGGACACGCTGCCGACGGACGAAGAGCCGCCTCCAGTAGAGCCGGCGCCGCCGCCGAACGGCTGACGATACAAAGCGCGTTGTTCTCGCGCGGGGCTGAACGGTTGGGCGGGAAGTCATGTTCTTCCCGCTCACGGTCGCGCACACATTCATGTGCCTGATCGCCTTCGCCTGGCGCAGCCACCGCCGCTATCCACTGGTTCTGATCGCAAATCGCGACGAATTCCACTTCCGCCCCGCCGCCGCTGCCGACTTCGATCCCGAGGCAGCCGAGATCTACGGAGGCCGCGATCTGGTCCGAAGCGGAGGCTGGCTCCAAGTCTCGACCCGCGAACGGCTTGCCGCGGTGACCAACGTGCGCGCCGGACTCAACGCCGAAGAGAAGCCGCGCTCCCGCGGCTGGCTGGTGCGCGATTTTGTGCGCGGCGACAGCGGGGCGGTCGGATTCGCTGCGGCGCTGGAGCAAACCGCCGGCGAGCACGGTCGCTTCAACCTACTGCTGTGGGACGGCGCCGCGCTCGCATTCGCCAGCAACCACCCTCGTCCGACACACTCGATCGTTTCGCCCGGACTGCACGCGATGTCGAACGGCGCATTAGATGCGCCTTGGCCCAAGAGCGGCCATGCCACGCGGGCATTGCAAGCGTGGCTGGCCTCGGCGCGGAGCTGCTCGGACAAGATTGATCAAGCCGCGCTGGCGCCGCTGTTCGGCGCACTGGCCGACACCACCGCCGCGCCCGATGACACTTCTGCCCGACACCGGCGTCGGCCAGGCGCTCGAACGGGCGCTGTCGCCGCCATTCGTGTCCGGCGAACGCTACGGCACGCGCTGCAGCAGCGTCGTGCTGATTGGATACGACCACCTCGTATTCGCAGAAAGGCGTTTCGGGCCGAACGCGGTGTCGGCGGGCGAGTCATTCGTGACTTTGCCCTTCTTGCTGCGGTATATCCTGCCAGTAATCCATGGCGTCACGAAGGCGAACGTCCCGATGACGATACAACGACTCGCAATGGCGTTCGGCCTGCTCATCGCCGCCGTTGCGCAGGCCCAAGTGAATCTACCGTTCGAGGTCGAGCCGATCGCTTCGTTCGACGAGCCCTGGGCGCTGGCGATACTGCCCGACGGCCGCATGCTGGTGACGGAGAAGAAGGGCAATCTCTTCATCGTCACGCGGCAGGGGAAAGTGTCTGGGAAGGTCAACGGTGTACCCGACGTGGATTACGGCGGCCAGGGCGGCCTGGGCGACGTCGCTCTGCATCCGGAATTCGCCGAGAACCGGCTGGTCTACCTGAGCTTCGCCGAAGGCGGCGCCGGTGGCACGCGCGGCGCAGCAGTCGTCCGTGCCGTCCTCGAAGAGACTGAGGATGGCGCCGCGCTTTCGAACGTCGAGGTCATCTGGCGCCAGTACCCCAAGCAGTTTGGATACGGCCACTACGGACACCGGCTGCTGTTCGACGACGACGGCTACCTCTGGATCTCATCCGGCGATCGCCAGAAATTCACGCCATCCCAAGACATGCAGTCCAACCTCGGCAAGATCCTGCGTCTGCACGATGACGGCTCGATACCCAAGGACAATCCGTTCGTCGACTATCCTAGCCGGGATGCATTCGTCGACGACGTCGGCGTTTACGGTCAGATCTGGTCGCTCGGTCACCGCAATCCGCTCGGCATCGCCTTCGATCTCGACGGCCGACTGTGGGGGGTCGAAATGGGACCCAAGGGCGGTGACGAGCTGAACCTCATCAAGCGCGCCGCCAACTACGGCTACCCGGTCGTGTCGAACGGCGATCACTACGACGGCCGCGTGATTCCAGATCACGAAACGCGCCCGGAATTCGAGGAGCCTGCAGTCACGTGGACTCCGGTGATCTCGCCGGGGAACCTGATGTTCTATCGGGGCAACCTTTTCCCGGACTGGCGCGGCGATGCCCTCATTGCAGGCCTGTCGGCGCAGGCTATCGTCCGTATCGAGCTGGATGGTGAGCGCGCCCGCGAGGTCGAGCGCTACGCCATGGGCGCGCGCATTCGCGCCGTGGTCGAAGGACCGGACGGCGCGCTCTGGGTGCTCGAGGACGAACGCGGCGGAAGCGGCGGACGCCTGCTCAAGCTGACACCGAAAGGCTGACCGATCCGACGCGTTGCCGCTCGCTCGCAATCCAAGGATCATGGGAGTTCGAAACAGCGGGAATGCTGTGACCATCATTCTTGCTGGCATTGTCGCCGGGACACTGTCGACGCTGGCGCAAATGCTGTTATGGGTTGCGGTGGGCGCAGATGCCTGGACGCTGCTGCTACGCGATGCCCGGCTGACCGCCGCGCTGGTGCTGGGCGAAGCAGCGCCCTCGCCGTCCGCCGGTTTCGATGCCAGGATCATGCTGGCCGCGACGGGAATTCACTTTGCGCTTTCGATTATTTACGCTGCACTGCTGCTGCCGGTGGCGAAGCGGTTGGCTCTCATTCCATCCCTACTGGCAGGAGCGGGTTTCGGTGCATTGCTATATTTCGTGAACCTGTATGGTTTTACTTCCATTTTCCCGTGGTTTACGCAGGCGCGAGGCGGCATCACGCTGGCGGTTCATCTCGTCTTCGGCATGGTGGTGATGCTGACCTACCGCTGGCTTGGCGTGCATGCCGGTCGCAAGCGAAACGCCTGCGCGTATGGATGAAGAGGCCTTGCTGCTGAAGCCGACCAGGCGCGCGTTGAGCCGCCGCGCCAGACCTTCAGCTCCCTGCTTCATCAAGATGTCGTGATTCCACCGGAACAGCGGACTGGCAAGCGGCGTCAGCAGGCGCATCCAGCACGCGGTGGGGCGCACCTGCCAATCATATCGCGCGACCGTCAGTGCGCCTTCGCCAGTAAATGACCAGCGGCCGACTCCCTCGACATCGCCGCAGGCGATGCCTTCCACCATCGTCTGTGGCTGCATGCTGGTAACGCGGATGTCGAAGCCAAGCCGATAGGGCAGACGGCTTTTCCAGAGGTAGCGCCGCACGCTGCCGATGCCGTTAGCGTCGCCCTGCGCGAGTTCTTCCACTTTTTCAAGCCCAGGCCACCATTGCGGCCATTCCAGCGAATGCTTGATGGCGTCGCACACAGCTGAGCGGGGCGCCTCGATGTTCCAGAACGTGACAAAGCGGAATTTAGCCATGTTTTGGAGATCGAAACAGATCAGAGAAAACTGGAGTGGCCGGCTCAATGCGCCAACCACCCCGAAGGCCATCAATCACTTCGTCTTGTAGCCTGCCGTTACTTCCTTCTTATGCGCTGCGAAGGCGGCGAGGACTTCTCCTTTCTCACGCGCAGGCACTTTGGCGAAGTCAAGGCTGCGCCCCAGTTCGGCCGCGACTTCGTCGAATTCTTCTGGCGAGATTTTGAGGTCACGATGGGCCTCCTCAAGGCCCAAATGGCTCTTACCCGGCTTGGTTGGCGAGAATTTGAACGGCCCGCCCGTGACCTCGCTGACCCACAGCGTTCGCATGAACTTCAGGCCCGGCAACCTGTCCAGGTTCTTCGTGTGCCATTCCCTGAGGGCTGGGTTCTGCGAAGTCTTGCCGACGATCGGATTCTGCACGACTGCGTCGCTAAAGTGGTCAACGACCGCGGCAATGGCGAAGACACCGCCAAGCCGTTCATACAGACTCTTCTCGGCCTCCGGAGCGGCCTGAAGTGGCAGCGCCAGGGCCACTGTGAATAGGGAGAGTATTGCGATCAAGAACTTGTTCATAAAGACCCTTTGTTGTGGATCATCGCGCTACAAGCGTGGCGCGCGAAGAAGGTTGCGTGTAAGGCCAGGGTAGGTCTGTACGCCAGCGCACAACAGCGGGCGGTATGTGCTGTACCGCACAGACCGGCGCGGACCCGATAGAGCAAGTTCCGATCGACCGTGTAATCCCATTCTTCCACGTGTCTGACCAATTTCACCCGGCAGTTTCACAATGCGCGCTGGCCGAACCGCCGCTGCGCACGTTGATTGTGCCGTTTGCCCGTGCCGAAGATCGCCGTGCCTGGTTCCAGTTGGTGACTACGGGCCTGCTGTTCATCGCGGGTTGGAGCGTCATGGTGCTTGGTGTGCGGCTGGCGTGGAATTACGGCCTATTGCTGCTGCTATCGATACCGGTCGCAGGTTTGTTCGTGCGGTTGTTCATCCTTCAGCACGACTGTGGCCATGGATCGTTCTTCACCAGCCCTGGACTGAACGCCGCAGTCGGGCGCGCGATTGGTGTGGTGACGCTGATGCCATATGCATATTGGCGATACACCCACGCCATTCACCATGCGTCGTCCGGCAATCTGGACCGCCCCGGGATCGGTGGGATCGTCACTCTGAGCGTGAGCGAGTACGAGGCGAAGACTTGGCTACGTCGCTTGGGCTATCGCTTCTACCGCAGCATGCCGGTGTTGCTTGGCCTCGGACCAATTTTCCAATTCGTCCTCAAGCACCGCCTGCCGCTCGATCTCCCGCGTTCCCGAAGGAAAGAATGGGCAAGCATCTGGATTAACAATGTTGTACTGGCCATGGCCGTAACGCTTCTCTCGTTGGCGTTAGGCTGGCAGGTGGTGCTGCTTGTACATCTGCCGGTTATGCTTCTGGCAGGAGCAGCTGGTGTCTGGCTCTTTTACGTGCAGCATCAGTTTGAGAGCGCCTACTGGGCCAGGAACGGTGCCTGGAACATCGAGCGTTCGGCTGTCGAGGGTAGCTCCTACTACGACCTGCCGACAATCCTGCACTGGTTCAGCGCCAACATCGGTTTCCACCACCTGCATCACCTGGCTACGCGGGTCCCGAACTATCGGCTCCGCGAGTGCTTCGATTCGCATCCGCGCCTCCAACAGGCGACGCGCCTGACGCTTCGAACCAGCTTGCGCTCGGCGCGGCTCCGGCTCTGGGACGTGCAGGCCCGGCGCATGGTTCCGTTCTCCGCCGTTGGCGGGACGATTGCGGCAAAAGGCACAACGACCCCGGCCGTCTTAGACCAATACGATTAGCGGACCAAGTTGCCATGTTCGCTCCCGCACAGAGCCGTAAGGGGCGATCAAGGTATCCTCTGGCGTCGTCTCATCCCGTGCAGTACCGAGTTGCAGCGGTGCCGGGGCCAAACCTGACGCGAAATCATGCAGTGCCCCCGATGACTCGCCACTGGGCGCAGCCGCGGTGGACCGGGCCGAATCGATTATTGAGCCCGGCATTCACTGAGGAGCAATGCAGATGAAGAATTCCCTATTGGCCCCCTTGATTCTCGGCGGTGTCGTGGTCGTGGCTGTCGCCGCCTACGCGGGCACGCGAACGGACCTGAATCCATGGCAGGACTATGCCGAAGTCGTTGCGGTCGCACCCGCGTTCGAGAACAAGCAGACTGCACGTCAGGCATGCAATGACGAGGCGATCACGCAACAGGTGCCCATCAAGGACGATAAGCGGATTGCCGGCACGGCAATCGGTGCCGTCATCGGCGGCGTGCTGGGCAACCAGGTCGGCAGTGGCGACGGCAAGAAGATCGCCACTGCGGCAGGCGCAGTGGCCGGCGGTTACGCTGGCAGCAAAGTTCAAAAGAACCTCCAGGAAAACAATACGGAAACAGCCGTGGAACAGCGTTGCGGAGTCGTCTACGACAACAATGTGATTCCGGCCGGCTTTGATGTCACTTATCTGCTCGACGGCAAACAGGGCGTGGTCCGCATGGATCATGACCCAGGCAAGCGAATTCGCGTCGAAAACGGCGAGTTGGACCTGAGCAGGTCGTAAACCCCGCGTCAGCAGGCGCCTCGGACATTAAAGCCCGACTGCGCGAACGGGCCAAGGCCCCCGCGAGGGGGCTTTTGCTTTTTTCGCGGTTGAGGTTAGCCCGCGGGCCCTTGTGCTGCTTGGACTTGCAGCGCTGGCCGCCGCTTGATCCAATCTGTCCAAGTCACGCTTGATTCACAACCAATCTCGGAATGGCGCAATATCCCCGAAAATCCGATTGAAAGAGGATTTTTCCATTCCATTGAACTCGTCAGCACAAACCCGCGAACTCCCACAGGGCTCGACTTCCGTTGGTCAGCCGCCGGCCGAACACATGGTCTGGATCCCAAGTGGCGCATTCCTCATGGGGTCGAACGATCACTATGCCGAGGAGGCGCCGGCGCACAGCGTAACGGTGAATGGCTTCTGGATGGATCAGTACGCGGTAACGAACGCCGACTTCTGCCGCTTCGTCGAGGCGACCAGCTATGTCACGCTCGCCGAGCGTCCCGCGAATCCGGCGGACTATCCGGGCGCGAAACCGGAGCTGCTCGAGCCCTCTGCAGTGGTGTTTCGGAAGACCACCGGCCCGGTCGACCTTCGCAATTCCCTCAACTGGTGGACCTATGTGCGGGGCGCCGACTGGCGTCATCCGCGCGGGCCAGGTAGCTCGCTCCAAGACCTATGGCGGCATCCGGTGGTTCACGTCGCCTACGAGGACGTTCTAGCGTATGCGAGATGGATGGGCAAAGCGCTTCCGACAGAGGCCGAATGGGAATTCGCTGCCCGCGGCGGGCTCGAGGGCGCGGAAGACGTTTGGGGTGGCGACTTCACGCCCGGCGGCCGGCCCATGTGCAACAACTGGCAGGGCGAGTTTCCGTGGCAGAACGATCTCACCGATGGCTACGAGTGGACCGCGCCGGTCGGGTCGTTCGCTCCGAACGGCTACGGACTATACGAAATGGCGGGAAACGTCTGGGAATGGACGACGGACTGGTTTCAGGAACACTCCAGGATCAAGAATGCGCGTTTCACATTGGCCAACCCCCGCGGCGGGGAAGCCAAGGAGAGCTACGAAGCGAATATCCCCAACGTCCGCATCCCGAGAAAGGTGATAAAAGGCGGCTCCTTCCTGTGCGCGCCAAACTACTGTCGACGTATCGGCCGGCGGCCCGCATGGCGCAACCGGTGGATACCGCGATCTGCCATCTCGGTTTTCGATGCGTTGGCAGAACGGCGAGCGGCTCGTAGCGAACTCAAGCGTTACTCCGCCCGCCTCCGCGGCTTGACTCCTCCCAAATCGGGATTCCAGAACAGGCACTTTGAACTGCCTACTCGCTGTTGCAGGAGCAAAACTGCTGTGACATCGTAGTCAACGGCGCGATGCTGCCGCCTTCGACATCCGCCGGCGAGGCAGTTCACTAACTCAAGGAGAGAGTGATGGTGCGTAAGCTGGCAATTGCCATCGGACAGACTGTTATTCTGATACTTCTCACTTCAACTTCAGTTCCTGCAGCTCAAGACCAGTTTGGCACTGAAAATGAAGCTAAGGCGATGCTGGAAAAAGCAGTCGTCGCGTTGAAAGAGAATAAAGAGAAGGCGCTGAAGAAGTTCAATAAAGGTGAAGGCGGATTTAGGGACCGTGACCTTTATGTGTTCTGCGCCGACGCCGCGGACGGCGTTCTCACAGCGCATCCCAACTTGAAGGGTGAACACTTGCAGGAAATCGTCGGCAAAAAAGGGTATCCGCTCGGGCAAGAGATCATGAAGAACGCCACTGAAGGAACGATCAAGGAGGTCACCTACTGGTGGCCGCGCCCCGGCTCGGACAAGCCGCTGGAGAAACGCACCTTTTATACAAAGGCCGTTGGTCAAACCTGCGGAGTCGGCTACTACAAGTAGAGAGGGTACTGCACTAGGTTACTGAGTTGTGGTGCCGGCCAAATCGATGCTGTACTTTTGAGTTCTTCCCGCCATTCCACGCACCGGAGGATCTATGTTCCAGTGCCGTTTGCGTTTACTGCCGATTCTCACCCTGATGCTCTCTGGCGCCAGCTTTACTACCAGCCCAGGAGATAACCTCCGCCTCCGCCAGTAAAGCGGAAGGGGAGCTGCGCCAAGCCATTCGGCTCTACGATGACGCGCTGCGGCGTGCTGACGTGGCGGCGGTGGAGCGTTTCTGGGCCGCCGAATATGTGTTCATCAACCCGCGCGGCGAACGCGTGTCACGAGACGCACGGGTCGCGAACCTGCGCGAGAAGCGGACTGCCTTCGACTCGCTCGCCCACGCGCCGCAAGAAGAAATGATCCACACGTACATGGACGGAAACATGGCGGTATACACAACGCTACTGACAATTGATGGTCGTTACGGTGGCGAAGCCGAAAGCGGAAAGTTTCGAGCCCTGGTAGTGTGGATCCGCCGGGACGGCAGGTGGCAACAACTCGCAAGCCAGATGACCCCGATCCTCAAGCCGCAAGCGTAGACCCACGTTCGCTAAGTGCTTAATAGGAAATGGTGGCCAAGGGCGGAATC
>CAVPNV010000009.1:0-254416 GCA_963706895.1 uncultured Gammaproteobacteria bacterium
TAGTCACCGAGCGCCGGGTCGGATTCCCAGCTGCCCTTGTTTTCGCCGACCTGGCCGATCAGGCTCAGCGTCGATTCCCAGGTGGGGCTGACTTGCGAGCGCGCCGCAACGCGGCCGCCGTAGACGGTGTGGTCGTTCCAGTTCTCTTCGACGACCTCGGCGTTGTCAACTGTTGGCCCGCCTTCGAAGCGTGGTTCCGAAAACGTTGTCGACATAGCCCCCTTCCGCCGCATAGAAGCCGACCGCGCGGATCGCGAAGTCGTCGGTCACCGGAATGTTAACGTGGCCGCTGACGTCGTAGCTTCCTCGCCGCCAGGGTCGTCTGAACTCGTCATCCATCTGGGCGCCGAAGCCCGACGTATCGGGCTTGTTGGTGACGAAGACCAGCGTGCCGGTCTGCAAGCTAGACCGAACAACGTGCCCTGGGGCCCTGGCAGCGACTCGACGCGCTCGAGATCGATCGGCCTGACGCCGACCTGCTGCGAAACCGCGGTCATCGGCTGGTCGTCGAGGTAGACCGACACCTGGCTATCGGTGCGGAATTCCTCCGCAGAGGTCGAGACGCCGCGCATGATGATGACGTTCGATCCCGGCTGCCAGCTGACCAAGTTGACGCCGGGATCGCGTCCACGATGTCGTTGAGACTCTGGAACGCCTGCTTCTCGATGTCCTCGGTTGAGAACGCCGTGATGCTCTGCGGGACGGACTGCAGGTTGATCTCGCGCCGCGTCGCAGTGACGACGACTTCTTCGAGGCGGCCGGCTCCAAGCCTCCTGCGCCAGCACGGTGGTCGTTGGGTAGAGGACGGCGACGATCGCGCGTGCGAGCGGCGTCTTTTGTTACGTCATCAGTGGTTCCCCCAATTCAGCGAATTCAGCCGATGAATCTTGTAACACATTGAACGAGCGTACAATAAGAAACGTCCAGAGCGTATATCAAGACATTGGCACTTTGCCAACGACGACCCCTCAAGTAGTTGTTTTCGCGCGACGACTGCAGCACGCCTTCCTGTGCGGAAGCCCGTAGCAATGCCGCCGGTCCCCTGCCAGCGCCGAGGTCGAAACGCCCGCCGGGTCCGAGCCGATACACGGAGATCGAGCCGATGGTCAGCGGCTGTGCCCGGCTCGCAGACCTCCGGCGGCCCCGGTGTCCAGGAAATAGACGAAGGGCGTCGGGTGGTCGGGAGTCGTAAAGACTTCGGCGGAGCCGTCCGCCGGGTCGATGTGGAGCGCCGTCTCGCGATCGGCGGCGATGGCGAGCGGCCTGCGAGGACCAGCCGTCTTCTGCAGCCGCGAGACAGCGCGACGGTGCGCCCGATCCGGTCGCGCTCCTGAAGGTGCTGGTCGGTGATCATGTTCTCGAACCGCGCAGCGCCAGGAAATCGCGCGCGAGCGTCAGGTCGGGCGCATAGGGATCGCGAGGGCCCTCGCCGTCAGGCTTTCCTTGCCTTCGCCGAATAGACGAATTCGCCGAGGACGGCCATGCCGGCGCTCGTGCCGCCAACGGGCGCGGGCTTCGCCGCGACGAAGATTGATGGCGTCCTCGACCGGCGTGTCCTTCCAGTAGCGGATGTAGTTCGACTGGTCGCCGCCGGCGATCCACACGGCCTCGGCGTTCCGGATCGTTTCGATCACGAACGGGTCCGCAGTCGCCGCGCCTTCTCGAAAACGATGGTCTCGACCGAATCGCAGCGGCAGAGTCCGAATATGTAGTCGTTATATTCGTCCTTGCCGGATGCGCGCAGCACGACGAAGTCGCCGCCGCCGCCGAACTCTCCCATCCGCACGTAATTCTGGTCGACGTCGTCGCCGCCACCCTGGGCAACCCAGAGGCCGCGTGTCGGCCGGAAGACGTCAGCTGGATTGCCGACGACGTAGTACTTGTAACCGGTCCGCGGCGGGCGACTTGGCAGTGTTGCAGGAAGCAGCCGTCGCGCAGGCGAGGACCACGGTCGCTGCGATCCCGCGGCGAATCGGGGAAGGCATCGTCATGCAGGTCAACCAGGCGCCATGTCCTTGGCGCGCAGCTCCGCCAGTGCCTCGTCGGACTTCTTCAGGTGGCCGAGACCCATGCCCCGGAGCACATGGTCCGCTTTCGTGAATTGGATATTGCTGTAGGTCGTGATCTCGACCCGATTGCCCCAGGGATCGAGGAAATCCAGGAAGCGGCTGTCGATCAGTTTCACACCCATCGACTCGAGCGTCTTGCGAGCCAGCGGCTTGTCGTCGACAGCGATCCCGAAGTGGCGGAGAGTATCGGGCCTGCGGTCTACGTTGCGTATGAAATTGATGAACTGGTCCCCGAAATAGATGATCGCCATGTCAGTCGTCTGTTCATCGACCGTAAAGTCCAGAAAACGCCCGTAGAATTCGAGCGCCTCGCCGATGTCCCCGACCTCGATCGCCACGTGATTGATTCCTACGGCATGTGACTTGGCAGGATTTGACTGGCTCATGATTTCACCTCGACGTTTCGCTTGTAGCCAATAGTGTACTCTCGGATGCCGAGCGACCTCGTCACCTCGGAGCCCGCCGATGCGCTACCTCGTTGCCTGCCTGATGCTTTTTCCCGCGATCGCGAACGCCCAGGCAATGCGCCTGCCGCCGGAGACGGCCCGACTGAACCAGATGGCCGTGCGTTTCGCGCCGGTCGAAATTCGCGTTGATCTTTCGGGACTGGCGGCCGGCGACAGAAAAGCGCTCGCGAGCCTCATCAAGGCCGCGCGCATCACGGATGCGCTCTTCATGCGCCAGATGTGGGCCGGCAACGAGTCGATGTTGCTGCGGCTCATGGAGGACGCGACGCCACTCGGCCGCGCGCGTCTCGACTACTTCCTGATCAACCGCGGGCCCTGGTCGCGGCTCGACGACAACGCGATTTTCATTCCCGGCGCGCCGCCGAAGCCGGAGGCTGCGAATTTTTACCCGTCGGGCGCGACAAAATCCGACGTCGAGGCCTGGTTAAATGGCCTCGAAGCCGCCGATCGGGTTGCTGCGGCGGGCTTCTTCACGACGGTCCGGCGCGATGCGGCCGGAAGATTTACTGCCGTGCCATACAGCCTCGAGTACCAGGGCGAGCTCGCCGAGATGGCGGGGCATCTTCGCGATGCGGCGGCGGCGACTGCAGATCCCACGCTGAAGGAATTTCTCGCCGCACGGGCGGACGCATTCACATCGAATGACTACTACGCCAGCGATGTCGCCTGGATGAAGCTGGATTCCGCGATCGAACCGACGATCGGTCCCTACGAGGTGTACGAGGACGGCTGGTTCAACTACAAGGCAGCCTTCGAGGCCTTCATCACCGTCCGCGACGACGCGGAAACGGCGAAGCTCGATCGCTTCGGATCGGAACTGCAATGGCTCGAGGACCGGCTGCCGATCGACCCGAGTTTCCGCCGCAAGAAACTCGGCGGGCTGGCGCCGATGCGGGTCGTCAACGTCGTGTTCTCGGCGGGCGACGGCAACCACGACGTCCAGACGGCGGCCTTCAACCTGCCGAACGATGAGCGCATCGTCGCGGAGATGGGCTCGAAGCGGACGATGCTCAAGAACTACCAGCAGGCGAAGTTCGAGAACACGCTCGTGCCGATCTCGAAGGTCGCGCTCTCGGCGGAGGACCAGGGCTACGTCGACTTCGAGGCGTTCTTCACGCACATCCTGATGCACGAGGTCATGCACGGGCTCGGCCCGACCAACACAGGGCCGAATGGTTCGGGCGGCGGCGTGCGGCAGGCGATCAAGGAGCTCTACAGCACGGTTGAAGAGGCAAAAGCGGACATCACGGGGCTCTGGGCCCTGCAGCAGCCTCATGGACAAGGGCGTGATCGATCGGGCCGGCGAGCGCCGCATGTACACGACTTTCCTTGCGTCGGCGTTTCGAACCTTACGGTTTGGCATGGACGACTCGCACGCCCGCGGAATGGCGATGCAGGTGAACTACCTGCTCGACTCCGGGGGCTTTAGCGTCAACACCGACGGCACCTTCACTGTGAATCTGAAAAAAGCGAAGAAGGGCGTGACGTCCCTGTCGCACGACCTGCTGAGCCTGCAGGCCAAGGGCGACTACGAGGGTGGCAAACGCATGATGGAAAAACTCGTCGTATTGCGACCCGAGGTGAAGGCAGTCCTCGATCGCCTGGGCGATGTGCCCGTAGATATCCGGCCGAGATTCGTGACCGCCGACGACCTGGAGCGCGAACTGCCCTAGTCCGCAGCTCGGCAATGGCGAATTGGCATTCCAACCGTTGCTTTTTTGCGTTGTTTTTCTGGTCTGCGGCTCGCTTCTCGCCGATTCGCGCTGGCAAATCGACAGGGACCTCAGCATCTTACGGGTACCCGTAGACAACTCCGGAGCCTGCGATGCGTGGAGTGCCCTGGATCCTGTGCGGACTCATGATTGCCGCGAGTGCGTCGGCTGCCACGATGGAAGAGGCGGCTCGTCTCTTCGAGGACAAGAAGTGGCCGGAAGCGGCGGCTGCGTACGGTGAGATCGCTGCGCGCGAGCCCGGCAATTCGCTGGCCCAGATACGCCTCGCGCGGTCACGCGCCTCGAGTGGCGACTCGACCGGTACCCTCGAGGCGCTGCAGGCCTGGTTCGCGACCGGGAGTGGCTCGTACCAGGTGGCGATGACTCTCCCGGAATTCGCGACACTCCGATCCGATCCGCGCTTCATTGCAATGATGGAACCGCTGAAGCCATGCAACACGCCGGAGTTCAGGCAATTCGACTTCTGGGTCGGGGACTGGAACGTCGAGCAGGCCGCAACCGCGGGCACTGTCAGCCGAAACCTCATCACGCGCATCAACGACGGGTGCACGATCCGGGAGGAATACACGACCCCCGTCGGCTATGAAGGCACGAGCCTCAATTTCTACGACGCATCGCGCAAGGTCTGGCACCAGACCTGGATCGACAACCAGGGCGGCGCGATTTACCTGGAAGGCGGCTTGCAGGGCAAGGCAATGGTGCTCTCGACTGTCACCGATCCCGTCCAGGTTCAGCGAATCACGTGGACTCCTCTGGACGATGGCCGTGTCCGCCAGCACTGGGAGTCGACGACCGACGGCGGCAAGACCTGGACGACTGCTTTCGATGGCTATTACTCGCGACGCGAGGGCGGCTGAAGCTGGAATCCGCCCTGCAACCCGATGCGCTGAGCTACTGGAGCGGTTGCATCAGCGCCTTGAAGCGCGGCAGATCGCGAAGTGACGCGAGATCAGGATCCGATTCGTATTGCGCGCGTTGCCTGAAGCCGGCGCCGATCGCGCGTTCCACGTTATCGAGTGCCTTGTCCGGATTGCCTGAGAGGGCGTTGGCGCATGCGAGGTTGTAGAAGTCGACCGCGGTTCCGCCGCCGATCTCGATGCCGCGCTCGAGGCTTTGCACGGCCTCGGCGTACTTCTTCTGCTGGACCTGGCTCGTCCCGAGGCGATTCCAGGCGAAGGCGTTCTTCGGGTTGGCGTCGACATAGCGCTGATAGGCAGCCTCGGCCTCGACCCATTGGCCGGCGAGGTAGTGCTCCTCTGCGCTCATGAGTTCTGCGGTGAGCGGCGTCACCCCTGCCGGCACGGGACTGACCGTGTCCATCACGATTCGCCAGTCGCCTTTCGGGTCCTTCTTCCAGACGCGCGCGTAGTAACCGGCTTCGGGCGCTTCGCCCTGCTTTTCGTAGTTGCCATAGGCGTAACCGAGATCGCCTGACCGGGAGACGTCGGCCACGAGCGGCTCGCCGCGGAACTTCGAACCCTGCGTGTTGGCCCATTCGTTCAGCGCGACGCGACCGACGACGGGCATTACGCCCGGCCGGTGCACGCGTGCCGTGTCGTCCAGGCGGCTGCCGTAGGCGCGCCCGAGGCTCTCCGTGGCCGCGGTCGCGTGGAATGCGCGCTCGATCGCGAGAAGGTTCGCAGCCGCAGCCTTGGTGTCAACGTCCGCGGCGTTGCTCGCCGCCGCCTGACCGGATACATGCGCCGGTTCGTTCATGGGCACGACGGGAGACGGCGTGTCACTGCCGATATCGAGGACGACCTTGAATGTTCCGTCAGCCTGGCGCTTCCAGATCGAGAAGAACATGCCATGGCGATCGGCTGCGCCGTTCCTGCCCTCGAACACGAGTGGCCCGGTGTCCCAGCCGAGATCGCCCGCTGCCGAGATGTCGCCATAGACCGGCGCCCAGACCGCGCCCATCGGGCCGGGCGACGGCGGCTGGTTGGCCAGCGAGGTCCTGACTCGGAACGGATGCGGGTTGAATGCAACGCCGTCGTCGGCGAAGTAGGTGTAGAACGAGTCGCGGAACCCTTTTTCCGCGGCAAGCTTGACAAAAGCCCTTTCGGAATCGAACAGCTCCTGCAGCGCTGGCGGCAGTCCGGTGTCAGCTGCAATCGTTGCCGTCGCGGGAATCAGCGCAAGCAGGGCAAGGGCGGCTTTCATGAGCGGTTTCCGGAATGACCTGACATGTCCCGGCAGGCTAGCCCGGGCCGCCGTCCGTACTCAATACATGACTTTGGGATCGGTTAAAGTGGATGGCGGACGGGGGCGGTACGGCATGTGCCGGGGAGATCGGGATGCCTTGGTGGGCCTGGCTGGTATTGGGAATCGGCTTGCTCGGCGTCGAGATGTTCGTCATCGACGCGCAGTTCTATCTCGTATTCATCGGGCTATCGGCAGCCATCGTAGGGCTCCTCGGCCTCGTCGGCGTCGACCTGCCGAACTGGGCCCAATGGCTCGTCTTCTCGGCGCTCGCGATCGCCGCAATGCTTGCGTTTCGCAGGCGCCTTTACGAAATGGTGAGAAATCGCAGCGGCCACGTTGACGAGCGCCTGACCGTGGGAGACCGCGTCGCGATACCGGCGCGCCTCGAGCCGGGCCAGAGCGGCCGCGTCGAGTATCGTGGTTCGAACTGGACTGCGCGAAATGTCGGCACCGCGGCGATTGACGGCGGTCGCGAGGCGGTGATCACTCAGGTGGACGGCCTGACGCTGCACGTCAAGGCGGAGTAAGCACTCATGGAATCGATGTACGTCGTCGGTGTGGTCGCGCTGCTGGTATTGATCGTCGTCGCGAAGACAGCGGTGGTTGTCCCGCAGCAGAGCGCCTATGTCATCGAGACGCTCGGGCGCTACAACCGGACGATACAGGCGGGATTCCATATCCTGTTTCCGTTCATCGACCGCATCGCCTACAAGCACAACCTCAAGGAAGAGGCGATGGACATCCCCGAGCAGATCTGCATCACGCGCGACAACGTGCAGGTCGGCGTGGACGGGGTGCTCTACCTGCAGGTGCTGGAGGCGAGCAAAGCCTCTTACGGCATCACGAACTACCGCTTCGCGATCATCCAGCTGGCGCAGACGACGCTTCGCAGCGAGATCGGCAAGATCGAGCTCGATCGCACCTTCGAGGAGCGCCAGACGATCAACCAGAACGTCGTCGCAGAGCTCGACAAGGCCTCGGCCCCCTGGGGCGTCAAGGTGCTGCGCTACGAGATCAAGAACATCAATCCGCCGAAGGACGTCCTCGGCGCGATGGAAAAGCAGATGCGCGCGGAACGCGAAAAGCGCGCGGTCGTGCTGAACTCCGAGGGCGAGCGCGACGCGAAGATCAACCAGGCCGAAGGCGAGAAGCAGCGCGTCATCAAGGAATCCGAGGCGAACAAGCAGCAGCAGATCAACGAGGCGCAAGGAGAGGCGGCGGCGATCCTCGCCGTCGCGACCGCGACGGCGGAGGGCCTGAAGCAGGTCGGCGAGGCGCTCTCGGGCCGCGGCGGAATCGAGGCAATGCAGTTGCGCGTCGCCGAAGAGTACGTCAAGCAGTTCGGCCAGCTCGCCGAACGAAGCGTCGAGCACGCTCGTCGTGCCCGCGAACCTCACGGACATCGCGTCGATGATCGCGCTCGCGACGAGCGTCGTGAAGAGCCAGAAAGCGGGGTCCTGAAATGACTGGACATTTCATGGCGGCGCAACTCGCCGCCGCGGCTTCCCTCTGCGCATTCGCGGCGGGCGCCGCGGACGCGCCGCGCTCGCTCCTCCTGCACGGCGGCACCATCTACACAGGAAATCCTGCCAAGCCGACGGCGGAAGCGGTTCTAACGATCGGCGAAAGGATCGTGTATGTCGGCGACGAGGCGTCAGCCCGCAAGCGCGCACCCGGCGGCGTTCAAGTCGTCGACCTCACGGGGCGCACGGTGCTTCCCGGCCTCACCGACTCGCACGCACACCTCGCCGACATCGGAGAGCGCGAGCTCGGCTTTGACCTGACGGGCGTCGCGAGCGTCGCTGCGCTGCAGCGCCGGGTCGCGGAACGCGCGGCCGCGGATCGCTCGACCTGGATCGTCGGCTCGAACTGGATAGAGTCGAAGTGGCAGCCGGCCGTGTTCCCGTCGCGCCGGGACCTCGACGCGGTCGTGAGCGACCGTCCGGTCGTCCTGCAACGCGTCGATGGCCACGCCGCGGTAGCGAACACGAAAGCTCTCGAGATTGCGGGTATCGGGCGTGACACGTCCGACCCGCCCGGCGGGCAGATCCTGCGCGACGCGGCCGGCGAGGCGACCGGCATGCTGGTCGACACGGCCATGGAACTCGTCTACCGCCACGTTCCTCCGGTGACCGATGAGCAGGTGGCGCGCTTCCTCGAGGCGGGCGCCGCGCATTACGTGCGGCTCGGCTGGACCGAGCTGCAGGAGGCCGGTGCGACATGGCGCGAGGTCGACCAGCTCTGCCGGCTTTATGCCGCCGGCCGCATGAAGCTTCGCGTCTACGTCGCGATCGGCGGGCCGGGCGAGGATGCCGAGAAGCTGCTCGCCAGCGGGCGCGACTACCGCAGTTGCGACCCGCGCCTCACGGTGCGCGCAATCAAACTGTACGCGGACGGCGCGCTTGGCTCGCGCGGCGCGGCGCTCGATGAGCCGTACAGCGACTCGCCCGGAAACCGCGGCCTCTACGTGACGCCGCCCGAGGAGATCCTTCGAATCGCGATCGCCGGGCTCAAGCGCGGCATTCAGGTCGAGACGCACGCGATCGGAGACCGCGGCAACCGCGTGGTGCTCGACCAGTACGAAAAGGCGTTTTCCGCGGTGCCGCTCGCCGATCGGGCCGTGCCTGACCCACGATTTCGAATCGAACACGCCCAGGTCGTCGCCGACGCCGACATGCCGCGCTTCGCGAAGCTCGGCGTAATCGCCTCGATGCAGACCTCGCACGCGATCAGCGACATGCTGTTCGCGCCCGCGCGGCTCGGGCCGGACCGGATCGGAGGCGCCTACGCCTGGCGCAAGGTGCTCGACGCCGGCGGCATGATCGCGGGCGGCACCGACGCGCCGGTCGAAGCGGGCGACCCGCGCGTCGAGTTCTACGCGGCAATTGCGCGCCGCACACTCGAAGGCTTCGCTGGCCCCGACTGGGGTCTCGACCAACGCCTTACGCGCGGGGAGGCACTCGCAATCCTGACTTCAGGCGCGGCCTACGCTGCGTTCGAGGAAAAGGAACGCGGCACGATCGAGCCGGGCAAGCTCGCCGACTTCAGCGTGTTCTCGGCCGACTGGATGCGGATCCCGGAGGCGGAGATTCCGCACTCGGAACCCATGATGACGGTGATCGGGGGCGAGATCGCCTGGCAGTCGCCCTGATTCAGGCGACGGATCGTGGCCGCGCGCTCGCGACGTTGAACCGGCCCGTTGCGGTCAACCGGTCGTGCATCGACTGTGCGGCGCGAAGCTCAGCGCGGCGCGTGGCGAACGTCATCGCCGCAACGTCCTTGAGCGAGCTCGAGCGGGCGAACAGGAATCCCTGGGCGGCGACGCAGCCGAGCTCGAGCAGCTTTTCGACCTGCTCCTCGTGCTCGACGCCCTCGGCCACGGTCTCGAGGCCCAGCGTTTCGCCGAGCATCACGACTGCGCGCGCGAGCTCCGGCCCGTCACCCTGCTCGGTCAGTCGACCGACGAAGGAGCGGTCGATCTTCAGGATGTCGATCGGGAAGCGGTGGAGGTACGACAGGGACGAGTAACCCATCCCGAAGTCGTCGATCGCGAGGCGCACGCCCAGCGCCTTCAATTCGCGGAAGCGCTCCAGGTTCACTTCGGTGTTGTGCATGATCGTGCTCTCGGTGAGCTCGATCACGAGGTTCTCGGGCTCGAGGCCTGAGGACTCGAGGGCGCTCCTGACGTCGGCGACGAGGTCAGCGTGCTGCAGGTGACGGCCGGAGATGTTGACGGCGACCCGGAGTCCGTCGCCTGCGACGATCGAATCGCGCCAGGCCTTGATCGCGCGGCAGGCCTCGGTGAGCACCCAGCGCCCGAGCTCGATGATCTGGCCGGATTCCTCGGCCGTCGGTATGAAAGCGCCCGGCATGACGAGTCCCTGCTCGGGGTGATTCCAGCGCACCAGCGCCTCGACGCCCAGCAGTTCCCGCTTTGCGAGGTCGATGACCGGCTGGTATTCCAGGAAGAATTCGCCGTTCTCGAGCGCTCGGTTGATGTCGTCTTCGAGCCGCAGCCGCTCGCGCAGCTGCTCCTGCATGCGCGGCTGGAATACGACGAATCGCGCCTTGCCAGCAGCCTTCGCGTTGTACATCGCGATGTCGGCGTTTCGCAGCAGCTGCTCGGTGTCGTCGCCGTGCTGGGAGAAGGCGATGCCGATGCTTGCCGCCATGTAGGTGTCGCTGCCGTCGAGCTGCAGCGGCTCGTCGAAGGATCGCGTGATCGTCGCCGCGATCCGCTCGACGTCGGCCGATTCGTTGATTCCTTCGAGCAGTATCGCGAACTCGTCGCCGCCCAGCCGCGCAACCGTGTCGGAAGGACGCGTCGACTTGACGAGCCGTTGCGCGGCCGCCTGGAGGAGCCGGTCGCCCGCATCATGCCCGAGCGAGTCGTTGACGTTCTTGAAGTTGTCGAGGTCGAGGAACATGACCGCCACGCGCTGGTGCGAGCGATGAGTCAGCGTCAGCGCATGCTGGACGCGGTTGCGGAACAGGCTCCGGTTCGCGAGCAGCGTGAGCGGGTCGTGGAAGGCGAGCTGGCGGAGCTGCTCCTCGAGGGCCTTGCGTTCGCTGACGTCGCGGAAGTTGAGTGCGAGGCCGGCGATTGCCGGGTCTTCCAGCAGGTTGCTGCCGACGCTCTCGAGCGTGCTGCGGCGCGCGCCATTGCCAACCACGACTTCGACCGGCCCGATCGAGCGGCCGTGGGTTGCGGCAACCTCGGCGAGGAAGGCGGCAAGCCGCTCACGGTCGGCCTCGGCCCAGAGATCGAGGAGGTTGCGGCCGACGAGCTCGTCCGGGTGTACGCCGAAGGTACGCTCGGCCGCGGGCGAAGCGAATCGCAGCCGGCCGTCGACGTCGGTGATCATGATGACGTCGGATGCGTTCTTGATGAGCGACGCGTAGCGCGCCTCGACGATGCCCGCCGCGCGGCGCTCGCGCACCAGCGCATCGTCGCGGGACATGACGCCCTGGCGAATCATGACGAGCAGCGTCAGCGCGAAGATGATCGCGGTCATCGCAGTCGCGGGGCTGGACACCGAACTGCTCTCTACGTAGACGAGCACGAGGAACGACACCAGCATCGCGACGTACGGCATGCCCTGGGCCATGGCACTGCCGATGGCCGACGGCTCCTGCCGCTCCACGGGAGCGCCGCGCAGCTGCTCGCGCGCCGCCGCGATGAGCGAGGCATAACAGGACAGATAGATTGCGTCGGACATGCCGCCCGGCAGGTAGCTGCCCGAGATCTTTGCCATTGCCCAGACGATGTCGGCAAGCGACATCGTCGAGAAGCCGATGGTCAAGAAGATCAGCGTGCGGCGCGCGATGGCGCCGGCGCCCGCGTGCATGAGCAGGATGCCCAAGGCGAGCAGCATGAGGCAGTTGAGCGCGATGTAGCTCTGGCTCAGGACGTACTTGATGACGTCCGGGTCGCGATCGGCGGCAGCGGCCGGCGAAATCACGAAGAACCAGAAGAAGGCGCCGAAGCCCAGCATCAGGATCGTCGCGTCGAGCGCGAGGCGGCCCCACTGCACACGCACGGCTGCCGCGCGAATTGCGACGAAGATCGCGGTGAACAGGAGGGGATAGAAGCCGAGGAAGAAGACGTCGCCAACAGACGGAAACGGGTCGATGCCGAAGACCCAGTACGTGGAGTTGAGCAGGTTGCCGACCGTGTATACCGACATCGTGGCGGCGAGGAATGTCCAGGTCCGCTTGACCACGGGCTCGGTCGATTTCCAGGCAGCTGCGGCGGCGAGAATCGCCGAGCCGAGGCTCGCAGGGAAGTCGGAGTACAGCTTGAAGATCTCGAAAGCAGGACCGCCGGTTCCTTCCGCAAAGGTCAGGAGCAGCGTGATCGGTATATAGATGAAGAGGCCGACCGCGAACGCGCCCGTCCAGCGGGCGACGAACGGCTCGCGTACAGGCCTGGCTTCGCTGGGCTCCCTGATCGGCGACATGCTGTTGGCGCAAACTCCAAGCTAGGCCCGCCCCCCTGGGCAGGCTTTCGAGTCGACATATGTAGCCTCAGCGGGTCAGGTGCTAACTGTGACCCGGGTCTGGAATCGGATTCCGGGCAGTGACCGGCTCCACACTCCGGCCAGCCGGGAGCCCGCCGAAAGCCGTGAAAGGCGACCGTCCGGGTGCCGGATGCGGCCGATTGCAGGCTACTTCCAGACTGCGTCGGCAACCCGCAGCAGGTTTTCCCCAAGAATTCCGCGGATGCTCGCGGCCGGATAGCCGAGACGCTCGAGACCCGCCGTGATCTCCGGAATCACCTCGGGCGGCGCGAACCCGGTACCGCGGCCATAGCCCCACTCCCTGGGCCAGATCTCCGGTCCGCCGCGTCCGGGCTCGTCGAGCTCGGAACTCTTGAACATGTAGTCGAGGCCGACGCCAGCGTGCTCGGCACCGACGAGCTGCGCGACGTAGTCGATATTGCGGACGATCACCTCGGCGGTCGGCGGGCCAGTGCCGAGAAAAAGGCCGACGCCATTGATCCCGACGACGCCGCCTGTCTCTGCGCAGGCCTTGATGAGGTCGTCCGGAATGTTCCGGGGGTGGTCTCGAAGGCGACGCGGATTCGAGTGCGAGAAAATCACCGGCCGGTCGGTCGAGTCGAGGATTTCGCGCGCCGTGCGATAGCCGGTGTGCGAGCAGCACTTGACCATGCCGACTCGATCCATTTCGCGCAGGATTCCGCGCCCGAGCTCGGTGAGGCCCTCATCCTCGGGATCGTGGCAGCCGCTGCCGGCGAGGTTCCGCCTGTTGTAGACGAGGAGCATCCACCGCACGCCGATCTCGTAGAGGAATTCGACGAGCGACAGCTGCGGCCCGAGCGCCTGGACACCCTCGACGTCGAGACAGACTGCAAGGCGGCCGCTCGCCCTGGCTGCGCGAAGGTCCGAAGGCGCGAGTCCGAGCAGGTACTTGTCCGGGTTGCCCTTGACGAAGTGCCGGATGCTGGCGGCAGTGCGGATCATCGTATCGAGTGGTACGAGGCTGTCGCCGATGTTCACCGTGACGACATCGACGCCCGCGTCGCGATAGCGCGAGAGCGAAGGGAGAAACGCATCGACGTCGCGCAGCGGCAGGCATGCATGATTGTCCCAGACGAGTCCTGCCTCGTTCATAATGCCGGCATTCTAGGTGAATCCCTCCGGAGCAGACGATGACAATATCGATGTATGACGCCAGCGTGAAGCCGGGCATCCGCATGATGACGAATCTCGCGGCGGTCCTCGAAAAAGCGGCGAAGCACGCGGAGGCCCGGAAGTACGATCCCGAAGTCCTCGCGGGCGCCCGGCTCGCGCCGGACATGTTTCCGCTCTCGCGCCAGGTCCAGATCGCATCCGACACCATCAAGCTCGGCGCCGCGCGCCTTGCAGGAGCGGAGGCGCCGCCCTACGAGGACAACGAAAAAACATTGGCCGAGCTGATCGAGCGCGCGAAGAAGACCGCCGCATACCTCGAGACGCTGAAGCCGCCGCAGTTCGAGGGTGCGGAGGCAAGAACGATCAAGTGGAAATCGCGCAGCACCGAGCGCTCGATGCAGGGCCTGCCATACCTGCTGCACCAGGTGCTGCCCAACCTTCACTTTCACTGCACGACGGCGTACGACATCCTGCGCCACAACGGCGTCGAACTCGGCAAGATGGATTATCTCGGGCGCGACCCGCCGGCCTGAGTGGGCTGCAGCCGTAGGGCTGCAGCCGTAGCTGGCGCCAGTTACATCTGTCCGAATCGGCCGTTCTGGAAGTCGGCGAATGCCGCAGCGATTTCGCGTTCGCTGTTCATGACGAATGGACCGTAGCCGACAACCGGCTCCGCGATCGGCTCACCGGCGATGATCAGCGCCGACAGCTCGCCTTCGGCGGTGATCGTGAACTCGCCGCCCTCGCGGTCGAGCCGTGCGAGCTGGGCGGGCCCCGTTGCATTCGCGCCGTTCACGAGAGCCCGGCCCTGCATGGGCACGATGGCGGTCGTGTGGCCCTCGGGCGTCGCGAGTGTCACGGTCTTGCCGGCCGCGACCCGGAGGTCCCAGACCTCGATCGGCGTGAATGTCTCCGCAGGGCCGCGTCGGCCTTCGAATTCTCCCGCGATGACTCGAAGGGTGCCGGCATCGCCGCCCAGGGCGACGCGCGGAATGTCGGCGTCGAGGAGCGTCTGGTAGCGCGGCTTGGCCATCTTGTGCCGTGCCGGCAGGTTGACCCAGAGCTGCATCATCGACATCGATCCGCCCTCGCGCGTGAAGCGCTCGGAATGGAACTCCTCGTGGAGGATTCCCGAGGCGGCAGTCATCCATTGCACGTCGCCGGGACCAATTCGGCCGCCATTGCCCGTCGAATCGCGGTGCTCGAGCTCGCCGGCATACACGATGGTCACGGTCTCGAACCCGCGGTGAGGGTGCACGCCGACGCCGCGACGACGGGACGCCGGGTCGAAATGCCGCGGCGCTGCGTAGTCGAGCATCAGGAACGGGCTCAGCGGTTCGCGGCCGAGGCCGTCGTAAGAAAAGACCGAACGGACCGGAAAGCCGTCGCCGACCCAGTGCGGCGGAGCGGCGTCGTGGACGGCAATGACCTTGCGCATGACTCAGGCTACCTCGGCTCGTCGTGTCGTGATGCTGGCACCCGCCAGCAGCGTCTTCGTGACCGGAGTCTTGGAGGCGATATCGAGCAATTTCAACCATTGGCCTTCGTCGAGCCGGGCATCGGACTCCAGCGTCCGCTCGATGAAGGTTCCGCCATCGGCATCCTTGGCGAGCGAGAGCGCCACTCTCAGCACGCCGATGTCCCAACCCTTGCGGTCGGCATACATCTTGAGCGTGATCGCCGTGCACGCGCCGAGGCTCGCGAGCAGCAGGTTGTAGGGTGCGGGCCCGGCGTTCTGTCCGCCGCCGCCAAGCGGTTCGTCAGCGAGCAGGGTGAATCCGGCCGTCTCGATCGACTGTGTGTAGTTCGGCCCTGTGCGCGAAACGGTGGCCGATGCGATCCGTTTCAACTGCCGCTCCTGAGGCGCAGGCCCTTCAGTTCGGGCGCGACGAGCGGTTCGCCACGGGCGCCCTGGACCTTGCCGAAACGATCGCCCTTGATCCAGTCGCTCGTTGCTTTTTCCATGTCCTCGACTGAGCGTCCGACGAAATTCCACCAGAGCAGGATGTCCTCGCCGAAGGGTAGGCCGCCGATCAGCAGCACGCGCGACGCGCCACGCGTCTCGATCGCGAGCCGGTCGCGGCCAACGCCGAAATAGAGGAGGGAGCCGGGCGAGAGAGATTCTCCGGCAACCTGCGCCGTTCCCTCGAGGACCATGACGCCGTTTTCGAACGCCGGGTCGAGCGGGAGTGCGGTACGCGCCGGTCCCGTGCTTGCCAGATCGACCCCGACGAGCGGAGAGAACACTTCGGCCGGCGCGCGCTCGCCTGCGAACGTCCCCGCCAGCACCGTGATCTTGAAGCCGCCGCGCTCGAGAACAGGCAGGTCCGGATAGTGATGGAAGGAGGGCTCGCGCCCGCTTTCTTCTTTCGGCAGCGCGATCCACAGCTGCGCAAGCTGAAACCGCCCTGGAGCGTCAGCCGGCGATTCCTCGGCGTGGGAGATTCCGCGCCCCGCAGTCATGAGATTCACCTGGCCCGGCTTGATCCATTGGCGGTAGCCGAGGCTGTCGGTGTGAAGGATCGTGCCTTCGATCATCCAGCTGAAAGTCTGGAGACCGATATGCGGGTGGGGTCCGATCGTGATCCCCTTTCCGGCTGGATAGTCGGCCGGGCCCGCGTGATCGAAAAAGCACCAGGCGCCCACCATGCGGCGATGGCGGTTTGGCAGCGCGCGCCGGATCTCGAAACCGTCTCCGACGACAGCTCGTTGCGATTCGAGTCGTTCCATGGTCACGGGTTCATGATGCGCCGGGTGGCGGGGACTGACAATCGGAGGTAGTCTGCCGCGACCTCTCGGAGACCCTCATGACTCGCATCGCGCTCCTGCTGCTGTTGCTATCATCGACATCCGCCATGGCTGATCCTGCGGAAACACCCGAATCGCGCCTTGCCGCAGCAGGATTTTCGCTGCCCGCGCCGCCGAAGCCCGTCGCGACCTATGTAACCTCGGTGCGGACCGGCAATCTGCTCTTTCTTTCCGGGCACGGGGAGTGCGGCGAGCCATTCACGCGCGGAAAGGTCGGCGGCGACCTGACGCTCGAGCAGGGCAGGCAATCGGCGGAAAAGGTCGGGCTGTGCATGCTCGCGACGATCAAGGCTGCGGTGGGCGAACTGTCGAAGGTCAAGCGCTTCGTGAGGATCCTCGGCATGGTCCAGTCGACCGAGGACTTCAAGGATCACCCGAAAGTCGTGAACGGATTCTCCGACCTCATGGTCGTGGCGTTCGGCGACGGCGGCAAGGCGGCGCGCTCCGCCGTCGGAATGCAATCGCTGCCGTCCAATATCGCGGTCGAAATCGAAGCGACGGTCGAACTGCACGACGGTACCTGAGCGCGGCGCGTGCGCAGCCTCGTCGGTTTTCTCCTGGTGCCAGCCGGCATCTATGCCGGCCTTTGCCTGCTGATGTTCCTCACGCAACGCTCACAGATCTACTTTCCTGTGCGGGAGTCGGATGCGACGGGCGCAACTGCAATGCGCTTCCCGGTGGATGGAGCGGAACTCAAGGTCTGGACCATCGCACGGCCGGGCCCCGCGGCCATTCTCTACTTCGGCGGCAATGGCGAGGACGTGGGATTCAATGTCCCATCGTTCAGCGCGAGCTTTCCGGAGCACACGCATCTACCTGGTGAACTACCGCGGGTACGGTGGCAGTACCGGAAAGCCGACTGAGCGCGCGCCTGGTCGGCGATGCGGTCGCGCTGTACGACCACCTGCGTGCGCGCCACCCTCAAATCTCGGTCATCGGCCGCAGCCTCGGCAGCGGCGTCGCTGTCCAGCTCGCAAGCGAGCGCGAAGTCGAGCGCCTCGTACTCGTCACTCCATTCGACAGTCTCGTAAATGTCGCTCGCGTGCACTTCCCGTATCTCCCGGTCAACCTGCTGATGCGCGATCGCTACGACTCTGCGGGCCGAGCGCCAGCGATCGAAGCGAAAATCCTGGTCGTGATTGCGGGCGAGGACGAGATCATTCCGCGCGCACGGACGGACGCGCTCGTCGCGAAGTTGCGGCCCGGGCAGGCGCGCGTCGTCGTGCTCGAAGGCGCGCGGCACAACGAAATCGACCGCGATGCGCGATATCTCGGTGAACTTCGCGGGTTTCTCGGGCCATGACCGGGGTGTATGATCGGCCGCCGATGGCCAGCAACCGGAGAATCGGAATTTGCGCCGTGATGCTGGTCATCGCGGCACTTGCCTCCGGCTGTTCGGTCGAGCGTTTCGCAACGAATCGCCTCGCCGATACGCTCGCCGCGTCCGGATCGACGTATGCTGCTGACGATGATCCCGAGCTGGTCGAGGAGGCCCTGCCGTTCAGCCTGAAGCTCATGGAAAGCGTTCTTGCCGAAACCCCCGGGCACCGCGGGCTGCTTTCCGCGACTGCGGCGGCATTCACGCAGTACGCCTACGCCTTTGTGCAACAGGATGCCGATACGCTCGCACTCGTGGACACGGAAAAAGCCTGGGCCGCCTGGAACCGGGCACGCAAGCTCTATCTCCGGGCGCGCGACTATGGCCTGCGCGGTCTCGAGGCCGCGCATCCGGGTTTCGGGCAGGCGCTGCGCGCCGATCACTCGGCCGGTGCACGGATGGCCGGCAAGGAGGACGTCGATCTCCTGTACTGGACGGCGGTTTCCTGGGCCGCCGCGATCTCTCTCGGCAAGGACGATCCGGCGCTCGTTGCCGACCTTGCCGTCGTCTCAGCCCTGGTGGACCGGGCGCTCGCGCTCGACGAGGGCTGGGATCGCGGCGCGATCCACGCTTTTCTGATCACCTATTCAATGGCGCGGCCGGACGAGCTCGGTGATCGCGCCGTCATCGCGCAGGAGCATTTCGATCGTGCGGTCGAGTTGTCGCAAGGGAGAGCGGTGGGCCCGCATGTGTCATGGGCCGAGGCGGTCTGCCTCCCGCGCGAGGACCGCGACTGCTTCGATCGGGCCATCGCGAAGGCCGCCAGCATCGATCCGGATGCGGAGCCGACGATGCGCCTCGCCAATACCGTGATGCAACGGCGTGCCGCGTGGCTGCGGGCCAACGTCGATCACTGGATCCTGCCCCCGCTCGAGGACGCCGGAGACGAGGAACCGGAATCATGACACGGCTGCGCCAATGCCTTGCGCTCCTGGCCGCGGCGGTCGCGCTGGCGACGGCGAATTCGTCTCCTGCGATTGCGGCGGAATCGACACAGCTTCGAATTGCGACCGTCGCGCCGGCGGGTTCGTCATTCCACAAGCGGCTGCAGTCGCTCGGCGCCGAATGGTCAAAGGGTCCGGGCGCGGCGTCGATGAACATCTACGCGGGCACGCAGGGTGGCGAGCTGCAGATCGTGCGCCGCATGCGTGTCGGGCAGCTGCAGGGCGCGATGCTGAGCTCCGTCGGGCTCTCGCACATCGACCGATCAGTGACCGCTCTTCAATACCTGCCGCTTCTGTTCCGGAATTGGGACGATGTCGACGCGGTGCGCGAGAAGCTGCGGCCCCAGCTCGAAGAGCAGCTGCGCAAGGCGGGCTACGTCGTGCTGTTCTGGGGCGACGGCGGCTGGGTGCGCTATTTCTCGAAAACGCCGATCCAGAAAATCGGCGACCTGAAGTCCATGCGCGTCTACACGAGCTCCGGCGAGCCGGAAACCGTCGAGATCTTCAAGAACTACTACAAGCCGGTGGTGCTCGAGCCGGACCAGATCGTCCTCGGCCTTCGAAACGGAATGATCGACGCGCTGCCGATACCGTCGATCCTCGCCAACTTCAGCCAGGTCCCGACATACGCTCCCTACATGCTCGACTTGCGCTGGGCGCCGATCACGGGAGCGCTCGTGCTGACGGAGCGCGCATGGAAGCAGCTCGACCCGAAGACGCAGGCCTGGCTCCGCGAGACCTCGGAGCGGGCGGGGGTCGAGATGCGCCGCGCGAGCCGGATCGAGGACGACCAGACGATCCAGGTGATGAAGGACAAGCAGGGACTCAAGGTCACGACGCTGTCGCCGGAGGCAGACCGCGAGTGGCGGGCCGAGATCGCGCGCATGTACCCGCAGGTGCGCGGCAATATCGTGCCGGCCCCGATGTTCGACGCGGCAGTGGAAACCCTGAAAGCCAGGCACGCCCCGGGCTCGTGAGGACATTGGTCCACCGGCTCGAAGACCTCCTGCTGGCGGCGCTGCTCGTACTGGTCGTCGTGCTGGGTGTCGCTGCGGCCAATACCCGCTTCGCGAACAACGACGAGCTGATCCGTCACCTCACGCTCCTTGTCGGGATGCTGGGCGGCATGGTGGCTGCGCGCGAAGGCCGGCTGCTGTCGATGGGCACCTTCCTGCACGCGGTGCCCGCGCGCTGGCAATCCACGGTCCAGGCTTTCACCGGGCTGGTCGCCACGACCATATGCGCGATTCTCACGCTCGCGGCCTGGCAGTTCGTTTCCCAGGAAGTGGATTCGTCGAAATCGCTCGCCTTCGGCGTGCCGCGCATCGCGATGCAGGCGGTGATGCCAGCCGGGTTCGCTTTCATTACGCTCCGGCTTGCGGGGCATGCTGCGGCCGGCAGCTTCGCACGCGCTGCGGTGCTCCTGATCGCGGTTGCCGCGGCAGCCTGGGTCGCGCAGCACGAGGCAGGGCTTCCGGCGATCCGCACGCCCGCGCTCATCGCGCTCGGGATTGCGATCCTGTTCGGGGCTCCGCTGTTCACGGGACTTGCAGGCATCGCGCTCATTTTTTTCATCAGCGTGGGCGATCCGGTGGCGTCCGTTCCCCTCGACCATTACGACCAGGTCGTCAATCCTCTGCTCGCGACGCTGCCGCTCTTCACGCTGGCGGGCTTCGTCGTCACATCGACCGGTGCGGCGAAACGCCTGGTGCGGCTACTGTGGGCCTGGACGGGCCCGCTGCGCGGCGGACCGGCCGTCGTGACGGTGCTGGCCTGCGCCTTCTTCACGGCCTTCACCGGCGGGTCGGGCATTACGATTCTCGCGCTCGGCGGACTGCTGATGCCGATCCTGATCGCCTCGCGCTACGACGAGCGCATGGCGCTCGGTCTCGTGACCGGCGCCGGATCGCTCGGCGTACTGTTCGCTCCCTGCCTGCCGCTGATCCTCTATTCGATCGTGGCGCAGGTTTCGATCGAGGAAATGTTCCTCGGCGGTGCGCTGCCGGGATTGCTCATGGTGCTCCTCGCCTGTGCCTGGGGCATCGCACGGTCGCCCGGCCAGCGCGTGCGGCCGCGGTTCAGGTGGCGCAGGGTGGTCGTCACGACCTGGCGGGCAAAATGGGACCTGCTGCTTCCGGTCGTGCCAATCGTGCTGATCTTCGGCGGATTCGTGCTGCCCGTGCCGGCGGCCGCGATCACCGCGGCCTATGCGATCCTGGTTGCCGCACTCGTGAACCGCGACCTGCCGCGCGGCGAGCGCCTGGTCGAGGTTTTTTCCGAATGCGGACTGCTCGTCGGCGGCGTACTCCTGATCCTTGGCACGGCAATGGGCCTGACAAACCTCCTCATCACCGAGCACGTGCCCGACAGGCTCACCCTGTGGATGGACGCGGCGATCGACTCGCCATGGGTCTTCCTCCTGATCCTCAACCTGGTCATGGTTGTTCTTGGCTGCGTGATCGAGATCTTTTCGGCGATCATCGTGGTCGCGCCGCTCGTGGTGCCGGTTGCCAATGCGTTCGGCGTGGACCCCGTGCACCTCGGCGTGATCATGCTGGCGAGCCTCGAGCTGGGCTACCTGATGCCGCCGATCGGACTCAACCTCCTGATGTCGGCTTCGCGATTCCGCCGGCCGATGCTCGAGGTCGCCTCGGCGACTCTGCCGATGCTCGCGGTCCTCGCCACCGGCGTCGCGCTCATCACGTTGATTCCACAGCTGAGCCTTTGGCTGCCGCGGTGGTTCGCGGGTGCGGGCAACTAGCGATCCCGCTCCTTGCCGCCCAAGGCGGCAAGCGCATCTCTCAGTTTCTCAACGCCGGGTCCGACGAGTACATGCACGCTGCCAGCTGAGGGTCGGCCGAATCCGCGCGGCGACGCCGCCGAAAGGGCCTGCTCATCGACGCGCGAATCGTCCGTCACTTTGACCAGCAGCCGGGTCGAGGCCGCTTCGAGGCTGGTCACGTTGGAGGTTCCGCCGAGCGCCGCGAGCAACGTGACGGCGCCTGCCGCCGATTCGGCGGTAACTGCGGGCTTGCGCAGGCTCCGGCGTATTTCGCCGGCCAGTTGATCCGCGATCGGGCCGACGACGACCTGCACTGTGTCGGCCGTCGGGCGAATGATGCCCCGCGCGCCGAGCCGCTTCAGCCCGGCTTCGTCGATCGCGTCCTGGCTAGCCACCGACACGCGAAGCCTGGTGGTACAGGCATCGAGGGTGCGGATGTTGCCGGCGCCGCCCAGGGCGCGCAGAAAAGAATCCGCCTCGCCCGATCCGGCCGGCGTCGTGCCGGCGGCCGCAGTTTCTTCGGCCTCGCGACCCGGTGTCTTCAGGTCGAAGCGCGCGATCACGAAGCGGAACGCAAAGTAGTAGAGCGCGAAATAAAGCATTCCGACCGGCAGCATCAGGAGCGGTTGCGTCGCCTTGCCGTAGTTCAGGAGATAGTCGAAGAGGCCGGCCGAGAAGCCGAATCCCAGGCGGACGCCGAGCAGGTCCATCAGGACCATCGCCGTACCGGTCAGCACCGCGTGAAGCGCGTAGAGCGCCGGCGCGAGAAATACAAAGGTGAATTCGATCGGCTCGGTGACGCCCGTCAGGAACGACGTCAGGGCCATCGACAGCAGGAGGCCGCCAACGGCGCGACGCCGCGCGCGATCTGCGGCGTGGTACATGGCAAGGCACGCGGCCGGGAGCCCGAACATCATGACCGGGAAGAAGCCGGACATGAAGACACCCGCGCTCGGGTCGCCTGCGAAGAACCGGTTCAAGTCGCCAGTCACGCCGCCGTAGTCGCCGACCAGGAACCAGGCGAGGTTATTCAGCACATGATGCAGGCCGGTAATGATCAGGATGCGGTTGAGGACGCCGTAGACGAATAGCCCTGCCTCACCCGATCCAAGGACTGCGCGGCTCAGGCTGTCCATGCCGCTCTCGAGCGCGGGCCAGCCGAAGCCGAAGGCCGCCGCGAGAATGAGCCCGGCGACACCCGCGACGATCGGCACGAAGCGCCGGCCGCCGAAGAAGGCGAGATAGCTCGGCAGCTTCACTTCGCTGTAGCGGTTGTAAAGGACGCCCGCGAGGTAGCCGGACAGGAGGCCCGCGGGTACGGACAGTTTCGTCATGGTGCCGGCCGGTACTTCCGCGAGAACCTCCGCGCCACGCGTCGCGACGAAATAGCAGACGACGGCAGCAAGCCCTGCAGCGCCGTGATTCTCGCGCGCGAGTCCCACCGCAATGCCGATCGCGAACAGGATTCCCAGGTTCGAGAAGATCGCCTGTCCCGCGGCCGCGACTGCGGGGAGGTCAAGCAGGTCGGGCTGGCCGAGGCGCAGCAGCAGGCCCGCGATAGGCAGCACGGCGATCGGCAGCATCAGTGCGCGCCCGAATTGCTGCATGCCGGAGAACCAGCGCGTCATGAAAGCCCTTCAGCCATCGTGTCCGCCGATCAATTGCCGGATTGCAGCCGCGTTGTCGAGTTCGAGCGCCCTGCGCGCGAGTTCGCGGCATTCTCCGAGCGTGCGCTTTCGGACAGCGTCCTTGACCGCAGGAATTGCCCCCGGCACGGCGGAAAGCTCGCCGACGCCGAGGCCGACGAGGAGCGGCGCGGCGGCCGGTTCCGAAGCAAGGCTGCCGCAGACGGCGACGCCGCGAGCGGCCGAATGCGCTGCCTTGCAGACGCTTTCGATCATCCTCAGCACGACCGGATGCAGCGCATCGAGCGTGCCCGCAAGCGTGGGATGGGTCCGGTCGACCGCGAGCAGGTATTGCGTGAGGTCGTTGGTTCCGATCGAGAAGAAATCCGCATGCGGCGCGAGGCGCGCCGCGCCGATCGCCGCGGCCGGTGTTTCGACCATGATGCCGACCGCAATGCCGGGATCGCAGTGGATGGTCGGGGCAAGCTCGCGGATCATCTGCCGCACGGCTTCGATTTCTGCGACGTCGTTGACCATCGGAAGCAGGATCTTGCAGCGGCCGGCCGGGCGCAGCGCAAGGATCGCGGCGAGCTGCGCGCGCAGGAGCTCCGGCTGCCAGAGGCTTGCGCGGATGCCGCGCAGGCCCAGCGCAGGATTGTCCTGGGCCGGCATCGCGAGAAAGGGAATCGGCTTGTCGCTGCCGGCGTCCAGCGTTCGCACGACGACTGTCCGGCCCGCGAATGCATTCACGACTTCCTGGTACTGCCGTGTCTGCTCCGCGGAATCCGGCGGCTCGAGTGCGATCGAGAAACAGGAACTCGGTGCGGAGCAGCCCGCATCCTTCCGCGCCGGAAGCGACGGCAGCGGCTGCCTCAGCGGCCGACCCCACGTTGGCCAGCACTTCGATGCGCTTACCATCCGCCGTGCGGCAGTCGAGCGCGGCTGCCGTGCGAAGTCGTGCGCGGACCTTTGCGCGCTCCGCGATCCGCGACTCGGCGTCCGCAACCTGATGTGGGTCGGGCGTGACGATCACGCGGCCGCGCTCGGCGTCGAGAAGGATCGTCGTGCCGTCGGGGACCGCCAGCAGGCCGGCGTCGACGCCGGTCAGCATCGGCAGGCCCATTGCACCCGCAAGGATTGCAACGTGCGAGGTCGCGGCTCGGCTCACCGTGCAGATTCCGGCGATCCTCGCCGCATCGAGACGCGAGAAACTGCGACGGCAGCAGGTCGCGGGCGATCAGGATTGCGCCCGCGGGCAACGGCTGCGCCACGGATTCCGCAACGCCTGCGAGGATTTCCAGCAGTTGCAGCTCGAGATCGCGCAGGTCGTCGGCCCGCGCGGCGATATGACTGTCTTCCACCGACCCCAGTACGCGAATCGCCTCGTTCACTGCCGCGCGCCAGGCGTATCCTGCGCTGCGGCCTTCCGCAATGCCCTTGTAGGCAGCCGCCAGCAATTCCGGGTCCTCGAGAAACTCGAGATGGGCACCGACGATGCCGGCGCGAGCGCCAGCATCTCCGGCTGCAAGCCGTGTGAGCTTCGTCGCGAAGGCGCGAGCGCGCGTCGTCGAAGCGCTGCATTTCTTCCTGTGCTCCGGCGCCCTGCACGGGCACGTCGGGCTCGCCGCGCAGTGATGCGAACCGAGCTGCCCAGGGCGATTCCCTCGGAGGCGATCGCGACGGCGCGCCGCGCGGTTGCGATTGCGGCGGTACGCCGAGCGGGCAATGCAGCGCCTGCGGATCGCGTGCCGGCACGCGCAAGCGCCTGTTCGAGCGCTCCCTGCACGAGCGCGGCGTCGTCCCCGACCGCATGCAGCGT
This sequence comes from uncultured Gammaproteobacteria bacterium, assembly GCA_963706895.1. GTDB lineage: Bacteria > Pseudomonadota > Gammaproteobacteria > Steroidobacterales > Steroidobacteraceae > SCUD01. Next base: position 24,985 of record CAVPNV010000009.1, read on the forward strand.
CAGCGAGTCCCCGTGCCGCGCCCCAAGCGAGAGCAGGGCAACTGCGCTCCTGGCGTTGACGGTCCGGCCGCGCAGCGACAGGTTACCTCAGCGCGAAGCTGCCTGAGACTTTGCGCAAGGATCGCGGCCGGACGGGCGTGCAACCCGTGCTCGAGCGTCATGCGGAGCGTTCCTTCGATCCTGGAGCCTGCCGTTGCGCCAGCCTGCGGCGCAGCAGCGGCGGCGACGGCCGAAGCTTCATGATCAATCGCCCCTGCGCACCGTGCCGGGCTCGCGGCGCCATGCGATCTGAAAGCGCTCGGGCTCGGTGACGATGACCGGCGTGACGAGACTGCGAGCATTTCGCGCGAGTCGATCGGGGTCGAAGCGGATGAGCGCTTGCCCGGCTGTCACGCGCTGGCCGGCAGCGACAAGCGCCTGGAATCCCGCGCCCTTCAGCGCGACTGTGTCGATGCCGACGTGCAGGAGCAGCTCTGCGCCATGATCGGATCGCATCGTCACCGCGTGCGCCGACTCCGGAAGGGCGATGATTTCGCCGTCGCAGGGCGCACACAGGATCTCGTCGGTCGGATCGATCGCAATCCCGTCCCCGAGCATGCGTGCTGCGAACACTTCGTCGTCCACTTCCTCGAGCGGACCCGGCCCAGCCCGCGAGCGGTGAAAGCAGCGCGAAGTCGCGTCATCGCCTCATCCACCAGCTCGGCCCACTGGACGCCCAGATCGGATCGATGGCCGGGCGCGCAAATCGCAGGCAGAGATCGCCCCTGGCCGGCTGCGGCGGAATCCTCACCGGCCCGAGGATCGAGAGCCCAGGATTGTCTGCCGCGCACGCCGATCGGAATCACCGCGACCGGCTCGCCGCGGCAGTCGCCGACGCGCAATTCGAGCTCGCCGGCCGGCGTCCTCGCATCGCCGCGGCGGATCGCGATCGCGCATCCTTGCCGATCTGGAAGTTGAATGGCAGCTGGCCCACGGCCGCGCGAAACGTTCCGCCCTGCGTCAGATCCGCATCGCGCCAGATCCAGCAGGGATCGACGATGTCCACGTTGAAGATCGCGCGCTCGCCCTCGAGCGGTGCGTCGTCCTCGAGGCGGAGCACGAGCTTGCCGGTGCACTGCGCAAGCTCCTCGTCCGTCCGTCGTCGCAAGGATCCTGCTTCGAGCGTGGTCGTAACTGTGCCGCCAAGCGGCAGTTCGCCAGCGAACGTGGCTGCCTTCAGACGGTTCCCTCACGTGGCGTCGAATGGGCCTGCGTATTTCGCCGATCGTCGGCCGCCGGCTCGCTGCGGTCCTGCGTGAAGTGAATTGCTGCCGGATGACGCCTGCTTCGTCAGCTCAACGCTGAAGGCTATCTGATTCCGGCACCGGCTGCCAGCCGCGCGCGAGGCTCGAAAGCCGTGTCTGCGTAACGTGATTCCGAGCTTGCGGTAGCGGGCGAACTGCGCGGCGAGCCGCGCACTGGAAGCCGGGCCAGTCGCGCGCAGAGCAGGCGACCAGGCGACTTCGGCGAGTGCCGCGGCGCGCGGGAACGCCTGGTGCTCGATTCGCTGCGTCGAGTCGCATGTGCTCGGTCCAGGCATTGAGCTGTGCGCCGAGAATGTGGCTTGACTCCGGCGGCGCCAGACCGGGCGGGCACGGGCTCGAAGCAGTAGATGTCTTCGAGCGTGACGACTGCGCGGGCGGCCCGGAGGCTCGCGCGGCGAGTCGCTCTGCAGGTGGTCGAGATAGAGAGTCGGCGCCGGCGCCATCACGACGTCGTGGCCCGCGCGTGCGGCAGCGAGCGCGCCGTCGGTTCCGCGCCAGGACATGATGCTCGCGCGGCGCGGGAATGCCGCTCTCGAGGATCTCGTCCCAGCCGATCAGGCGGCGGCCGTGCCCGTCGAGGAAGCGACCGATGCGCGCGACGAACCAGCCTTGCAGCGCCGTTTCGTCCGCGAGTCCGAGCTCGCGGATGCGTGCCTGCACGCGCGGGGAATCCCGCCAACGGTCCTTGACCGCTTCGTCGCCGCCGACGTGGATGTACTCGCCCGGAAAGAGCTCGATCACTTCCGTCAGGACGTCTTCGAGGAAGCGCGAGCGTCGCCTCGTCGGCGTTGAAGAGATAGTCATGCACGCCCCAGTCCGGACGAAACGGGCGGCGGTGAGCCGCCAGTGCCGAGCCGCGGATAGCTCGCGATCGCGGCCTGCGCATGGCCCGGCATTTCGATCTCCGGCACGACGGTCACGAACCGCGCCGCCGCATAGGCGACGATGTCGCGCACTTCATCCTGCGTGTAGAAGCCGCCGTAAGCCGGCGGCTTGCCGGTTTCGGGATCCGGCTCGCGCGGCCAGGCCGCGCCGGCGCGGGATGCGCCATGCGCCGACGTCGGTAGCAATGGATACTTCTTGATCTCGAGCCGCCAGCCCTGGTCGTCGGTGAGGTGCCAATGCAGCACGTTGAGCTTGTGCAGGGCCATCCAGTCGATGAGCTGCCTGATGAACTCAGGATGCTGGTAGTGTCGCGCCGAGTCGAGCATCAATCCGCGCCAGGCGAAACGCGGCGCATCCGTCGATCGTGAGCTGACGGGATCTTCGCGACGGTCCCGCATCGGCCGCATCCGCCGTCACGAGCTGCCAGAGCGTCACGGCGCCGTAGAAAAGCCCGCGCGAGTCGCCGGCGAGAACCGTCGATGCCGTCGTCCGGCGACCTCGAGCGTGTACGCCTCCGGCGATCCGGTGGGCGATCAGCTGCCAGCTCGAGTCGGATGCCGCCGGAAGCCATCGGCGAGCTGCGACACTCGAGCGCGAGCGCCGCGCGTTCGCGCGAGCAGGTCGACGAAGTAACGCGCAACTGGCGAGGCGCCGCGCCCGACGGCGATGAACGGCGCGTTCCATCCGTCGATCCTGAAGCGTGCCGCTGCCCGGTCTCGACTGAAGCATGGCGCAGGAATGACTGCAGCGTGCCGGCGCCGGATGCGCTATCGTCGCTGCCGCAGGCCGCGAGCGCGGCTAAACAAGCGAGAACAAAGGCTTGCATAATGCCGCGCGGCGTATCACTCCAATCCTCCCGCGCGCGCACGAGCAGTCGATGTCCCACGCGATTGATCCAACGGCTGCAGCGATTCGAGCCAGGCGATCGCACGCGGCGACATGACGGGTGCGGCGAAAACGCTGGCCGGGATCATCGCGGCGGATCGCGAGAGCCGACTGGGCCTACAACGATCTTATCACCCTGCTTGCCGCGCAACGGCAGGCGCGTCGAGGCGCTGCAGCTCGCGCGGCGGCGCTTCGCGTCAATCCCGGACAATGCCGGGCGCACAACCGGTTCGGCACGTCATGCTGTCGGAACAGAACGATCTGCCCGCGGGCGAGTGGCACTTCCGGCGCGCGCTCGAGCTCGGCGGCTCCGCAGCGCGCCGCTCTGCGAATCTCGCGCTCAACCTGATGCAACAGGGCCGCACCGCCGAATCCGAGGCGGCATTTCGCGCGAGCCGATCGCCTCGCGCCCGGCAGATGCGAATCCTCGCGCACTGGTCGAAGCTGCGCGAAGTCAGCGGCGATCTCGCGGGCGCGGAGCGCCTGCTCGACGCGGCCGAGGCCGCCTCTTCGCCGGCCGCGAGTCAACCTGCTGCGCGCGCAATACCTCGCGCGGGCGGGCAGGAATGCGGAAGCGCTCGCGATCATCGACGGCCGCGCCGGCGCTGAACGGCGACGCGCGGCTCGAGCGCGGCCGCCTGCTCGAGCGCATCGGGCGCTACGAGGAGGCCTGGGCGCGACTTCGTCGAAGGCAAGCGCAAGCTCGCGGCCGGAGGCGGGCGGCCTCGCCTACGATGCGCACGGGCGTCGAGCGTTCTATCGCTCGATGGAGCGCTTCTTCGATCGCGCGCGAACATCGCGCGGCTGCCGCGCGCCGGGACTGCGCGGCGACGTTCCGCAGCCGATTTTCATCCTGGGTGCGCCGCGCTCGGGCACGACACTGATCGAGCAGGTGCTCGCGAGCGCACTCCGCCGTGCGCGCCGGCGGCGAGCTGCCGTGGATCGGCGAGCTGCGGCGTTCGTCGCTGCAGCGCCAGTTCGCCGGACCCGGGGCGTTTCCCGGATGCCTCGCGCGCATTGGACGGCCGACCAGCGGCACTCGCCGCGGTCTTCCGCGACCACTATTTCGCGCGCGCCGAGCACGCCGGACTGCTCGCTCCGGGCGAGCGCTTCTTCACCGACAAGATGCCGTTCAACGAGATGTGCCTGCCGCTGCTGCGGATGGCATTCCCGGAGGCGAAGGTCGTGCGCGTGCTGCGCCATCCGCTGCGACGTCTGCGTGTCTCGATGCTGTCGAACAACCTGTCGCATGGTTCAACTGCGGCTATCGGATCGAGGACATCGTGCATCACCTGGCGGCGACCGCGAGCTCGATCGCGCACTACGAGCGGGAGATGGCGCTGCGACGTGCTCGAGCTGCGCTACGAGCGCTTCGTGGCGGAGCAGGAGGCGGAAACGCGGCGGCTGCTCGAAATGCTCGGGCTGCCGTTCGAGGATGCGTGCCTGAGCTTCCACGAGAATCCGCCGCTATGCGCCGACGCCGAGCTATGCGCAGGTCACCGAGCAGCTCAAGCGATCGCTCGATCGGGCGTCACCAGCATTTTGCGGCGCGAACTCGCGCCCCACCTCGCCGCGCTCGCAGCCGCTGCTCACGGCCGGCGAGACTACCGGCCGCTGAGCCCCGCGCTCAGAACTTGAACCTCACGCCGGCGAAGTAGATGCGGCCGTTGTCGTAGATCGCGCGCGGCCGGAACGAGTCGCTCGCGAACTGCACGATCTCCTCGTTGGTCAGGTTGACGCCGTCGAACGTCAGCGCCAGCTGGTCCGTGCATGTTCACGCTGACCGAGGCATCGAGCGACTCGAGCGCCGTCCTGGTTGAGCTGCGTCGAGCGGTCGAAGGTGACGAAGAACTCCGAACGATACGTGTACGACAGACGGGCGCTGAGCCGCTCGTTCTCGAAGTAGCGGTCAGGTTGAACGTGTCCTCCGAGTTGCCCGGGATCGGATCGCCGTTGTCCGCTTCCGCGTCGGAGTACGTGTAGTTCGCCTGCACGCCGAAGCCGCCCCCGATCGGCATCGTGACCGCGAGCTCGGCGCCGTAGATTCGGCCGCCGCCGCCGTTGGTGCGCTGGTTGACAGTGAACGGGCAGTTGAACAGGTTCGGCGCCGACCGGCAGTGCACTGCAGAGACTCGGCGCAGTCGCCGTCCTGCACGTTGAGGAATGAGCCTCGGGCTGTCCGTGATGAACGACTCGATGTCCTTGTAGAAGACGGCCGAGCGCGAAGATCGCATCCTCGCGGGATACCACTCGACCGACGAGATCGCCCTGGTTCGCGCGATAGGGATCGAGGTTCGGGATTACCCCGCTGCCGGTCAGTGCGCCGGATTCAGGCTCGATGCGCGGCGCGATGTCGGTGAAGTCGGGCCGCGTCATGACGCTCGCCGCCGTGAAGCGCAGCATCGATCTCATCGGTCAGGTCGTAGGCGAAGTTCAGGCTCGGCAGCACGTCGTCGTAAGTCGCGGTCGACCGAGACCGGCGTCGTAGTTGCCGAACGGGTTCGCGATTGCTCCGGACGGGCGCACGAGTTGCCCGCGCGAAGTCTGCTCGGTGCGCACGTAGCGCACACCGACGTTGCCGTGCCACTTGCCCGCAGTCGATGTTGCCCATGACGTAGCCGGCATACGCGTCCTCGCTGACGCTGAGAAGCTCTGCTGCGGATACGAGGACGCGCTCGGGGCCGGCGAGGTTCGTCGAACAGGAGGTCCGTCGATCGCGCCGCGGTCGATCTGCCAGTACTGCGTCGAGCGTGCCGGGCGCGGCGATCCCGTCCAGGAAGTCGCCGGCGTCATGGGCCCAGCGAAGAAGTCCGTGCCGGGCGTCGTGTTGATCGGCACGTGGAACCCGCCGTAGGTCGTCGCGTTGAACACCAGGTCGCGATCGTGGTCGGTGAATTTGGCGCCGAACTTGAGCGACTTGAACGGGCCGCAGTCCATCCGCGCGTCGCGTCGACGTAAGCGTAGCGTCTCGTCGTCGTCGTTCAGGATCTGGTGCAGCGAGCTGAAGATGAACTGCATGTCGGCGGGATCGGTCGGGTCGACGTTCTCGAAGCTGACCTCGGCGTGTGGCCGCGCAGGTCGTAGGTGAAGGCGCCGGCGCGCCGAACTCGACGAAGGGCTGCGCTTCCGTGTCGCCCTCGCTCCGGTGTAGCCGAGCCTTGAAGTGCAGCGTCCAGCTCGTCGACGTCGCTGACCACGCTGTCGAGCGAGATGTCGCTGCGTTGTCGGCGGTCGCGAAGCGGTTGATCGCGTCGTACACGACGCCGAAGCCGGACGTGCCGTCGTTCAGCGGACGCGATCGCGGCCGGCGACCGCCGTGTCGTCCGACGATCGTCGCATTGGTCAGCGTGCCGCCATTGCCGATCGCGCGCGACGCCCCAGGCGAGGAAATTCTGGTTGATGTTGTCGGCGTCGAACTTCGAGTAGAGCCCGGTGAGGTTGAACTCGACGCGGTCGCTCGGCCGGAACTGGATGCCGATGTTGCCGCCGGTGCGCATGCGATCCTGCTGGAACAGCGCCGAGCCGATCAGCGACGGGACGAGCACGTCTCGGCGTGCCCGCGGTCGCGGTCGTGTCGACCGGGAAGTAGCCGAGCACCTCGACGCCGTCGCGCCGGATCTTGCGCTCCTGGTAGACGCCTGCGACCAGGAAGCCGAAGGTGTCTCGGCGTCGTTCTTCCAGCTGAACAGGCCGATTCGCCTGCGGCGTCGTACTCGTCCGCGAGATCGGTGTACGCCACCTGCGCTGAGCCGTAGAACGCCATGGACTCGAGGTCCAGCGGATTGCGCGTGATGACGTTGATCGTCCCGCCGATGCCGCCTTCCTCGAAGTCGGCCTGCGGAGCTCTTGTGCACCTCGACCTGCCGATGATGTCGGACGGCAGCATCAGGTAGTTGAAGCTGCGCGTGGTGTTGAGCTGGTCGAGGATGAACCAGTCGGCGGTCGCGAGGCCGTGGCCGTTCAGCAGCGTGCGCGTCAGGTTCGGCGCCGTGCCGCGAAGGCTGACGCGCTCGCCCTCGCCGAATTCCTTGTTGATGACGACGCCGGGCACGCGCTGCAGCGACTTCGGCGAGGTTCTTGTCCGGGAACTTGCCGACGTCCTCGGCGCGTGATCACCTCGACGACGGTCGCCGACTCGCGCTTGCGTCTCGATGCGACTCGCGAGGCTGCGCGGATGCCGGTGACGACGACCTCTTCCAGGGCCGCCTGCTGCGCCCCGGCTGCGGCGGCGCCGCCATACAGGACGATGGCGACCGCGCCTGCGAGTGCGGAGGGCGTGACGACGCGGAAGTCTGGAGTGACGCGTTGCGGTGCTCTTGCTCATGGCGTCGTTTCCCCCGAAGTGAACGCTTTCGAGAACCAGCCCGCGCCGCCGCTCTGCGACGGTCGCAACCAATGTAATGCCACTGTAATACCACTAGTAGCGAAATACCAGTCCTTTATAAGACCAGTTGGGTTGACGTAACCACATTAGTACCAAATAGAAGTATTTATGTGATATCACTGGACAAATGTTTCGTCAAATGGTATTGGTTTGGTTATATTGACCGTCTCGATCCAGGGGAGCACTCGATGAGCCGCTTGCCGCAGAAACCTCGGCCGCCTCGACGCAAAGAGCGGACTGCCGCTCTACCAGCAACTGCAGCGGCTGCTGCGCGGCGCGATCGAGCGCAACGTCATCGCGGCCGAACGACGCCCTGCCGCCGGAGCGCGACCTCGCCTCGGAGCTCGACGTCTCGCGCATCACCGTGCGCAAGGCGATCGACGGGCTGGTCGCCGAGGGGCTGCTGGTCCGCCGCCAGGGATCGGGAACATTCGTCAAGCCGCGCGTCGAGAAGAATTTCTCGCAGCTCTCGTCCTTCTCGGAGGACATGCGCGCGCGCGGACTGCACCCGCGCAGCGTCTGGCTCAAGCGCTCGCAGGGCACCGTGACGCCGGAAGAGTCGCTGACGATGCAGCTCTCAGCCCGGGAACGCCCGTGTTCCGCCTGCACCGCATCCGCTTCGCCGACGACGCGCCGATGGCGCTCGAGTACGCGACGGTGCTCGCTTCATGCCTGCCGTCGGTCGACAGCGTCGACAGCTCGCTGTACGAGGCGCTCGAGAAGAGCGGCAATCGCCCGGTCAAGGCGCTGCAGCGCCTGCGTGCGGTCCTGCTCACGGCCGAGCAGGCGAAGCTGCTCGGCGCGAAGCGACCTCGACGCGGGCCTGCTCGCGGAGCGCGTCGGCTACCTGGCGGATGGCCGGGCCGTGGAGTTCTCGCAGTCCTACTACCGCGGCGACACCTACGATTTCGTCGCCGAGCTCAGCGTCCAGACGTGAGGCGATGCTCCGCGAGGCCGCCGAATCGGCCGCCGTGGTGCGCGCGCAGCTCGCGCGCGAACCGCGAGCCGATGCGGCGAACTGGGGGCGGTGCTGCGCGACGCTTGCGCCGCGCGCCGTCGTCACCTTCGCGCGCGGCAGCTCCGACCACGCGGCGACCTATGCGCGCTACCTGCTCGAGACGCGCTGCGGCGTGCTGACGTCCTCGGCCGCGCCCTCGGTCAGCTCGGTCTATTCCGCCCGGCCTGACCTTCGGGGAGCGCTGTGCCTCGCGATCTCGCAGTCGGGCCGCAGCCCGGACCTGCTCGCTGCGGCCGACTCCGCGCGCGCTGCCGGCGCGAAGGTCGTCGCCCTCGTCAATGCCGAGGATGCGCCGCTCGCCGGCGCGCGCCGACCACGTCATCTGGCTGCGCGCCGGGCGCGAAACCAGCGTGGCCGCGACCAAGTCGCACATCGCGTCGCTCGCCGCGATCCTGCAGCTCGTCGGCGAATGGCAGCGCGACGCAGGAACTTGCGCGACGCGCTGCGGGTCGCGCCCGACGGAGCTCGACCGCGCATGGCAGCTCGACTGGAGCGCGGCGATCGACACACTTCAAGGATGCGCGCAGCCTCTTCGTGCTCGGGCGCGGCCTCGGCCTCGGCGTCGCCCAGGAGGCCGCACTGAAGCTCAAGGAAACGGCGGGCCTGCACGCCGAAGGGCTTTCGGCGGCCGAGCTGCGGCACGGGCCCATGGCGCTCGTACAGTCGGGATTTCCGGTGCTGTTGTTCGCCCAGGACGACGAGACGCTGGGCAGCAACGCGGCACTCGCCGGCCGACGCTCGTCGCGCAGGGCGCGGCGCTCGTCGTCGCGGGCCTGCGCGTCGCCGGGCGCGATCGAGCTGCCGACGCGTCGTCGCGCACCCGGCCGTGCAGCCGATGCTCCTGATCCAGAGCTTCTATCGCGTCGCGGAAGCGCTTGCGCGCGCGCGCGGCCTTGACCCCGACCGGCCGCCGCATCTCGCGAAGGTCACGGAGACAGTGTGATGCCGTCCGCGCTCGTCAATGGACGCGTCCTGCAGGGCGACGGATTCCCGAGCGGCATGGCAGTCGTGCTCGAGGGCGGCCGCATCGAGGCGGTCGTCCCGGAACGCGCGGCGCAAGGAGCAGCGCACGATCGATCTCGGCGGCGGCATCCTGCTGCCGGGTTTCATCGACGTGCAGGTCAACGGCGGCGGCGGCGCACTGTTCAACTGATTCGCGCGACGTCGAGACGATCCGCCGCATCGGCGCTGCGCACCGGCAGTTCGGCACGACCGGCTTCCTGCCGACGCTGATCAGCGACGACCTCAGGGTCGTGGACGAAGCGATGCGCGCCGCCGATGCGGCGATCGAGGCGGGCGTGCCGGGCGTGCTCGGCATCCACGTCGAAGGGCCGTTCCTCAGCGAGACGCGCAAGGGCGTGCACGACGCGAGCTGGTTCCGCGAACTGGACGAGGGCGGCATCCGGCTGCTGACGTCGCTGCGCCGCGGGCGGACGCTGGTGACGCTGGCGCCCGAGATGACGACGCCAGGGTTCATCGACAAGCTCGCGGCGGCGGGCGTCATCGTCTGCGCCGGCCATACCGACGCGAGCTATGAGGAGATCGCGCGAGGCGCTGAAGCACGGCCTCGCCGGGATTCACGCACCTCTTCAACGCCATGTCGCAGCTGACCAGCCGCCAGCCCGGGCGCGGTGGGCGCCGCGCTCGAGGACCAGGAAAGCTGGTGCGGGATCATCGTCGACGGCCAGCACGTGGACCCGGCGGTGCTTCGCATTGCGCTTCGCTGCAAGCGCCGGGACCGGTTCATGCTCGTGACCGATGCAATGCCTTCGGTCGGCGCGTCGCAGAAGAGGTTCAGCCTGCAGGGCCGTTCGATCTCGGTCGACGGTGCGGCCTGCGTCGACGCCGACGGCAACCTCGCGGGCTCGCGATATGGACATGGCGGGCGCGGTGCGCAATGCCGTCGCAGATGCTCGGCGTGTCGCTGCCGGAGGCAGTGCGCATGGCGAGCGCCCACCCCGCGGAATTCCTCGGGCTCGAGGGCGAGATGGGCAGGATCGCGCCGGGCCTGCGCGCGAACCTCGTGCTTGCGGACGACCAGCTGGCGGTGCGCGAGACCTGGATCGACGGCGTCAGGACCGGGCCAGCTCAGCCGCTGACTGCGGGCAGGGCGTCGACGAACTCCGCCATGCGGCTTGCGGGTCGCTGCGTCCGGCAGCCGCCCGGCGCCGCCGCCGAGATTGTCGGTCATGTGGCTTCGCCTTGCTGGTCGCCGGCGTCACGACCGTGACGGCCGGGATGGCCGAGCACGTACTTGATGAAGAACTGCGCCCAGCTCGCGGCGTCGAAATCGGCGGCCCAGTCCGGCAGCGTGCCGGTCGCCGACGCGCTGGAACAGCCGCGTGCGGCCGAAGGGCACGTACACCATGACCGCGATCCTGCGCTCGGTCGCAAGCGGCAGGATCGTCTCCTCGACGCTGCGGTTGTCGACCGCGTAGTCGACGCCGATGAAGTCGAGCGGCTCTTCGCGCATGACGCGCGCGAGCTCGCCGTACTGTTCCTTGCTGGTGCTCGTCACGCCGATGTAGCGGACGCGCTTCGCGGCCTTCAGCTCCTTCAGGATCCCGAGCTGGACGGGTATGTCGCCGAGGTTGTGAACCTGGATGAGGTCCATCGTTTCGACGCCGAAGCGGCGGAAGGATTCCTCGATCTGCGCCCGCGCGGCCGCCGGGTCGGCGGAGCCGCCGCCGCGCGGCGCGACATTGACCTTCGTCGCCCAGAAGAGCTTTCGCGTGATGCCGAGCTCGCGTGCGAGCCGGCCCGCGACTTCCTCCGACGCGCCATAGGACGGCGCCGTGTCGAAGACACTGGCCGCCGCTGGTCGACCAGCGCGTCGAGCACTTCGCGCAGTGCAGCGACATCCTCGCTCTCGGCGACGGTGCGGAAAGTTGCGGAACTGCCGAGGCCGATGACGGGAATTTGCTCGCCGCTGGAGGGGATCGGGCGCGCGAGATCAATGGCGAAGCGGGACGCGCCGAGCGCGAAAGCCGCGGGCCGAGGCCGAGCACCGCGCCTGCGCCCAGCGCCAGATGGCCACCATTGGCGGCGATCGATCATGCGGCAGAACGATAGCAGATCGCCGCGTCAGCGTTGTCTGACAGGTCAGAGCTGGTCGAGTCCCGTGCGGCGGTGCACCGCAGTCTGCAGCATCGCGAGCGCCTCGACGGCGACGGTGTCCTCGCCCTCGTCGGTCAGGATGATGAACCAGAGCGTCAGGGTCACCGACCTGCAGTGCGCCCTGGTTCATGAACTTGAATTCGCCGGGTGCCGGATCACGGTCGGTCGCCGTGAAGTAGTAGCCGACGCCATTCCCGCCGCTCAAGCTGCCGCGACTTCGAGGTAAGCTCTCGACGACCTGGGGCTTGATGCGTTCCGCCAGTGTCGCGGATCACGTCGCGAAGCGCGGGCAACTCGCGAATGCCCGTGGTCGACCGGATCGGCCCATTCCGGCGTGACGAAAACCTGGTGCGGCCCGCCTTCGGCGATCGCGATCTCGATCGTCGGAGGTCCACCGCCCTCCGGCTGCTCGACATGATCGACCCAGCCGGCAGGCAGGTCCATCTCGAGCACGTCGCGATTCGGCAGCTCGTAGCGGCGAAGGCTGGAGTCGATGGCCGATCGCAATCGCCGGCCGCCGAAGAGCGGCGGCGAGCGACAGGGAAGGCGAACTTCACGGACCGGGTCATGGCCCGCGCGCGCGAAAGCTCCGCGTCTAAGTGGCGGGCGCGGGAGCAGCGACGGGGCACCCGCCGCCGGAAACGAAGCCGACCTTCTGCAGGCCGCCGCGCTGCAGCGTGAAAAGCACGTTCGCAACATAGACATAGGGCACGCGACGGTGCGCGTCGACGTGGACTTCCGGTTGAGGATCCTTCGCGTTCTCGACGGCGACGTAGTCGCGGAAGGTCTGCTGGTCGACTGGCGAGCCGTTCCAGAAGATCGAGCCGTCGAATTCCACGAAGATCCGAACGACTTCCGGCGGCGTCGGGGGCGGATTCGGGTTGTCGCGGGGCAGGTCGATCTTGACCGCATGCGTCATGACCGGGATGGTGATGATGAAGATGATCAGCAGGACCAGCATGATGTCGACGAGCGGAATCACGTTCGGCTCGACCATCGGATCCGCGCTGTCGCCCTTGATCGAGACCGCCATGAAATCCCCCGTCGGCCCCTGTTGCCGGGCCTTGATCTTTCGGTAATCCGAGTTTGCCCGTCCACCCCGGATGGCGCAAGCCAGCCACCGCCTACAGTGCTATCCTTTTTGAAAAACCAGCCGGCAAAGTGGAACTGCGGGAGAATGGATGGCTAAGGCAACCGGCGACATACGCAATATTGCCCTGTTTGGCCATGCCGGGGCGGGAAAGACACTGCTCGCCGAGGCCCTCCTGTTTGGAGCCGGCAGCATCCGTGCCAAGGGCAGCCTCGCCCGCGGCACCACGGTTTGCGACCACGATCCCCAGGCGCGCCGGCTGCTGCATTCGGTTGATTCAACGCTTTGCTGGCTCGAGACGGGCAATGCCCACGTCAATCTCGTCGACACGCCCGGCTACCCTGACTTCATCGGCCGCACGCTGCCGATGCTGGAGGCCGTGGAGACCGCGGCCGTCGTCGTCAATGCCGTCGCCGGCGTCGAGCCGATGTCGCAGCGCATGATGGACGCGGCCCGCGACCGGGGCCTGTGCCGCATCCTGGTCGTCAACAAGATCGACGCCCGGGACGCAAATGCGGAGGCGATGCTCGAGGAAATCCGCGACCAGTTCGGAGCGAATGCCTGCCGATCAACCTGCCGGCCGCCGGCGGCACGAAAGTCATCGACTGCTTTTTCCATAACGACGGCGAGGCGACCGACTTCTCTTCGGTGAAGGAAGCGCATACCCGCATCATCGACCAGGTGGTCGAAGTCGACGACGACCTGATGGCCCTCTACCTGGAGCAGGGTGAGGAGCTCGCAGCCGGAACAGCTGCACGATCCGTTCGAGAAGGCGCTGCGCGAGGGGCATCTCGTGCCAGTGTGCTTCGTATCGGCGGAGACGGGCGCCGGCATTCCTGAGCTGCTCGAGGCGATTGCGCGGCTCATGCCGAACCCTGCCGAGGGGAACCCGCCGCCTTTCCTGAAGGGCGCGGGCAGCGACGCGGAGCGTGTCGCGGTCTCGCCGGATCCCGGACGCCATGCGATCGCGCACGTGTTCAAGGTCATCATGGATCCGTTCGTCGGCAAGCTCGGTCTCTTCCGCGTTCACCAGGGCACGATACGCAGCGGCGCGCAGCTTTTCGTCGGCGACGGCCGGAAGCCCGTCAAGATCGCACACCTCTTCCGCATGCAGGGCAAGGAACACGGCGAGAGTCCCGCAGGCCGTGCCCGGCGACATCTGCGCGGTCGCCAAGCTCGACGAGCTGCATTTCGACGCGGTGCTGCACGACTCGCACGACGAGGACAATTTCCACCTGAAGTCGATGGCCTTTCCGCCCGCCATGCTCGGCGTTGCGATCGAGCCCGAGCGCCGTGGCGACGAGCACAAGCTCGCCGAGGCGCTGCACAAGCTGTCCGCCGAAGATCCCTGCGTCCGCATCGACCACAACAACTCGGTCAACGAGACCGTGCTCTTCGGCATGGGTGACCTTCACCTCAGGGTGATGACCGAGCGGATGACCGAGCGTTACGGCGTGCCGGTGAGGACGCGGCCGCCGTCGATCCCCTATCGCGAGACGATCACGCGCCCGGCCGAGGGCCATCACCGCCACAAGAAGCAGACCGGCGGCGCCGGCCAGTTCGGCGAGGTCTACCTTCGCATCGAGCCGCTCGCGCGAGGCACCGGCTTCGAGTTCGTGGACGACGTCGTGGGCGGCGCGATCCCGAACCAGTTCATTCCTGCGGTCGAGAAGGGCATCCGCCACGCGCTCTCCGAGGGAGCCGTCGCGGGCTTTCCGCTGCAGGACATCCGCGTCTCCGTCTATGATGGCAAGTACCATTCGGTCGACTCGAAGGAAGTCGCCTTCGTGTCAGCCGGGCGCAAGGCATTCCTCGATGCGGTGCAGAAGGCGAGTCCTGCGGTGCTCGAGCCCATCGTGCACGTCGAGATCAACGCGCCGGGCACCGTGATGGGCGACATCACGGCGGACCTCGCGACCCGGCGCGCGCGAATCGACGGCAACGAGGCGCGTGCCCGGGGTCGAATCGTCGTGTCGGCCTACGTGCCGCTCGCCGAAGTCACGGACTACCAGAACCGGTTGAAGGCGCTGACCGGAGGCGAAGGGAGCTTCACCTTGCAATTGAGCCACTACGACCCGGTCCCGCCGCGCAAGCAGCAGGAACTCGCATCGGCCTGGAAGCCCGCGGCGGGCGAGGAATGAACAACCAGTCCGCGCTCCGAGACCAGGATCCTGGCCGTTTTCTGCGACTTCGAGAACGTCGCCCTCGGCGTGCGGGACGCGAAGATCCCGACCTTCGACATCCGCAAGGTGCTCGAGCGGCTGCTGCTCAAGGGCAACATCGTCGTCAAGAAGGCGTATTGCAACTGGGAGCGCTACCAGGACTTCAAGCGCGGCATGCACGAGGCGGCGTTCGAGCTGATCGAGATCCCGCACGTGCGCCAGTCCGGCAAGAATTCCGCCGACATCCGGATGGTCGTCGACGCGCTGGACCTCTGCTACACGAAGGAGCACGTGGACACCTTCGTGATCATCAGCGGCGACTCGGATTTCTCGCCGCTCGTGTCGAAGCTGCGCGAGAACAACAAGGCCGTGATCGGCTGCGGCGTCAAGAACTCGACCTCGGACCTGCTGATCAGCGATTGCGACGAGTTCATCTACTACGACGACCTCGTGCGGGGCGAAGGCACGCGCCAAGGTCGCGCGCAAGGAGAAGGTCGCGAAGACCGCGCCCAAGGCGACGCCGCGGAGCCGACGAGCGCCGGCAGGAAGGCATCGAGCTGATGATGGAGACCGCCGAGGACCTGTTCGCGGAGCGCGACGCGGAAGAGAAGGTCTGGGGCTCGATGGTCAAGCAGGCGATCAAGCGCAGGAAGCCCGGCTTCAACGAGAGTTACTACGGATTCAAGACATTCGGGAAGCTCCTCGAGGAGGCGCGGGACCGGAAGCTGATCGACCTCGAGTTCGACCCGAAATCCGGCGGCTACATCATCACGCGCGTTGCGGCAGCGCTAGGCGGATCGAGAAGATGAAGATGAGGACGCACAAGATGACATCGCGAAGCCTGTTCTTCCTGCTGCTGGCTGCGGCCGGAACGGGCGCGTGCCAGGACGCCCCGCAGGTTTCGCCGAGCGGCGAAACGAAGGTAACGGTCACGACGGTCGCGAAAGGGCTCGAGCATCCCTGGTCGCTCGCCTTCCTGCCGGACGGCCGCATGCTCGTGACCGAGCGTCCCGGACGGTTGAGATACGTCACGCGCGAAGGCGCGCTGTCCGACCCGGTCGCGGGCGTGCCCGCCGTCCACGCCGAAGGGCAGGGCGGACTCCTCGACGTGATCCTCGATCCCGCGTTCGCGGAGAATTCCACGATCTATCTTTCCTACGCCGAGCCAGCGGCAGACGGCACCAACGGTACTGCGGTCGCGCGTGCCCGCCTCGACGGTGGCCAGCTGGCCGACGTGAAGGTGATCTTCCGCCAGCAACCCAAGTTCAAGGGCAATCATCACTTCGGCTCGCGGCTCGTCTTTGCACGCGACGGAAACCTGTTCGTGACGACAGGCGAGCGCAACTCGCAGCGCGACAAGGCGCAGGATCTCGGGACGCACCTCGGAAAAGTCATTCGCATCAAGCCGGACGGTGGCGTTCCGGCGGACAATCCCTTCGTCGGGCGAGACGGCGCGCTCCCCGAGATCTGGTCCTACGGCCACAGGAACATGCAGGGCGCAACATTGCACCCGGACACCGGGCAACTCTGGGAGACCGAACACGGGCCGCGCGGCGGCGACGAGATCAACCTGCCGCAGGCGGGCAGCAACTACGGATGGCCCGTGATCACGTACGGACGTGAGTACAGCGGTCCCGCGATCGGCGAAGGAACCGCCAAGGCCGGCATGGAGCAGCCCGTTCATTACTGGGTGCCGTCGATCGCCCCTTCCGGCATGACTTTCCACAGCGGCCACGGCTACCCGTCATGGAAGGGCCAGCTCTTCGTCGGTGCGCTCGCAGCGGCGCAGCTCGTGCGGATGGAAGTTACTCCTGATGGAAAAGTGCAGACTGAAGAGCGCATCGCGATCGGCAAGCGCGTGCG
Source organism: uncultured Gammaproteobacteria bacterium (assembly GCA_963706895.1). Taxonomy (GTDB): domain Bacteria; phylum Pseudomonadota; class Gammaproteobacteria; order Steroidobacterales; family Steroidobacteraceae; genus SCUD01. Next base: position 41,693 of record CAVPNV010000009.1, read on the forward strand.
CGATGTCCGCGAAGGGCCCGACGGCGCGCTCTTCCTCGTGACCGACGAGGATGCGGGCGAGATTCTCCGCGTCGTGCCGGCCGGCTGAGTCGTGGACCGGACCGAGCGTTTCTATCGCATCCGGCGCCGGCTGATCGAGAAAGGCGCGCTGACGCGGCGCGAGATCGAGGAAGGCCTCGAGATTTCGCACGCAACCTTCAAGCGCGACATCGAATACCTGCGCGACCGCCTCAACGTCCCGATCGTCTGGTCGCGCGAGCGCCAGGCCTACGTCCTCGATCCGGGCGCCGAACTCTCAGAACTTCCGGGCGTCTGGTTCAGCCCTGCCGAGGTCTATGCGCTGCTCGAAATCGACCACCTGCTCGACACGCTGGGCTCGGGCCTGCTCGCGCGGCAGCTGGCGCCGCTGCGTACGCGGCTCAGGGCCCTCCTCGAGAGCGGGGACCACGGCCATCGCGAGATCCGGCGTCGCATTCGCATCCTGACGCTCGGGACACGGCGCGTGAATCGCGAGGTGTTCGAGGCACTCTCGCTTGCATTGCTCGGCCGCAAGCAGGTCTTCATCAGGCACTTGAAGCGCGGCGACGGCGGGATCACCGAGCGGATGGTCTCGCCGCAGCGCCTCGTGCACTATCGCTACAACTGGTATCTCGATGCCTGGTGCCACGTGCGCAAGGACCTGCGCACATTTGCGGTGGATGCGGTCAGGCAGGCGCGTGTCGACGAAGCGCCCGCCCGCGAAGTCCCCGATGCGGAACTCGATCGCATGCTCGGCTCGGGCTACGGCATCTTCGCGGGCGCCGAGACCGAGACCGCGAAGCTCCGCTTCACGCCGGACAGCGCCCGCTGGGTCGCCGACGAAGTCTGGCATTCGAAGCAGGTCGGCCGGATCGAGGCCGACGGCAGCTACGTGCTCGAGCTGCCGTACAGCCGCGAGCCCGAGCTGGTCATGGATCTCCTGCGCCACGGCGCCGGAGTCGAGGTCCTCTCGCCCCCGAGCCTTCGCGAGCGCGTCGCGAGCGAGCTGGCCGCTGCGGCGCGCCAGTACCAATGAAGTGCGGAACCCGGTCTATTCCTGCGACGAGGCGTTCCGCGGCCGGGACAGGACGTTGCGCAGCCCTTTGAATCTTAAATAACTTGGCCGGATGAATCTCGATCTCCTGCGCGGGAATCGGAACCTGCTGTTCTGGGGCCTGCACACGCTCGGCTGGAGCACGTACGGGCTCGCCCAGTATGTGGGTCCGCGGTGTACGGGAACCAAGCCAGGCTACGTCCAGGTGATCGCGATCGCCGCGACCGCGGGCTTCCTGCTGTCGGCGCCGCTGCGCTGGCTCTACCGCCGGCTCTGGGCCGCCGGCCCGCGTGCGATGCTGATTTGCACGCCCATCGCCTGCTGGGTCATCGCGCTCGTCTGGCGCGCGATCATCAATACGGCATACATCCGGATCTTGAAGCCGGAATGGGCGGTGGAGCACGCGCCACAGCCGCTCGATATCTTCATCGGACACACTATCTGCGACCGTATTGCTGCTGTGCTGGACCGGTCCTTTACTACGGCATCAAGTTCTACGAGCGCCTTCAGCTCGAGCGCGAAGCGACGCTCAAGCAGTCGGCGCTGGCGCAGGAGGCGCAGCTCAAGATGCTGCGCTACCAGCTCAATCCGCACTTCCTCTTCAACACGCTGAACGCGATCTCGACGCTCGTCCTCGACAACCAGAATCGCACTGCGAACCTCGCGGTCTCGCGTCTCTCGGAGTTCCTGCGCTACACGCTCGACCAGGACCCGATGAAGAAGGTCACTCTCCGCCAGGAACTCGACGCCCTCAACCTCTATCTCGGCATCGAAAAGCTGCGGTTCGGCGACCGGCTGCGCCTCGAGTTCGACGTCGATGAGCGCGCGGAGTCGGCGCTCGTGCCATCTCTGCTTTTGCAGCCCCTGGTCGAGAATGCCATGAAGTACGCAATCGCCCCGCGGGAGCAGGGCGGCGCGGTTACGGTCATCGCCGGCATCGAGGGCGGGGGACTGAGGCTTGCGGTGGTCGATGACGGCCCGGGCCTGCCCGCGGCCGCCGCGAACGCCAATGGACGCGGGGTCGGCTTGCGCAACACGCGGGAACGGCTCAAGGTGTTGTACGGCGACGCCCACGCGGTCGAAGTCGCGGATGCATCGCCGGGACTGCGCGTCGAGATGCGCCTGCCGCTGGAAGTCTGAGTCAGGGGTTCCCCGGGTGGCCGGACCGATTCGCGCGATCATCGTCGACGACGAGCCGCTCGCACGGCGGGGCCTCGAATTGCGGCTGCGCGCCTTTGCGGACTTCGAGATCGTGGGGCAGTGCGCGAACGGCCGTGAAGCGATCGACGCCGTCTCGGCGCAGGCACCCGACCTCATGTTCCTGGATATCGAGATGCCGGGGATCGACGGCTTCGAGGTGCTGCGCCGCATACCGCAGACCAGCATGCCGATGGTGGTCTTCGTGACGGCCTTCGACCGCTACGCGATCGAGGCATTCGACGCGCACGCGCTCGACTACCTGTTGAAGCCCCTCGTGGATGAACGTCTCGAGCGCACGCTGGCGCACGTGCGCGACCAGTTCGCGCAACGCAAGTCCGTCAAGCACCGCGAACAGCTCGTGGCGCTGCTCGCGAGCGTGACGGGCGCGGGCCAGCTCGACGCCGAGGAGCTTCTCGCGCGCGGCGCCGCCGGCGCGGCGCGCCGCTTCCCGGAAATCCTTCCGATACGCCTCGGCCGCGAGACGGTTCGGTTGCCGGTTGCGGCGATCGAATGGGTCGACGCTGCCGGGGACTACATGTGCGTGCATGCGGAGGGCCGAACGCATGTCGTACGCGCAACCATGAAGCAGTTCGAGGAACGCCTCGACCCGGCCGATTTCCAGCGCATCCACCGCTCGACGATCGTGAACATCCGGCGCATCCGCAAGCTGAAGCCTCACACCAACGGCGAGTACTTCCTGACGCTCGATGGCGGCCACGAACTCAAGCTGAGCCGCAGCTACCGGGACAGGCTGGAACGAATCCTGGGAAAGGACTGAGGGGGCGTAGCCGTCGGTCAACAGTTGCGGCCGGCTTCGCACTGCTGCGGGGGCGGTGCCTTTGACGGCTCTTCCCCGCACCAGCCGAAGAAAACCTGGAATACGATGACTAGCATTGCGGCGACGGATTCCATGGAATGGATTCTAGGACCGGCGGCCGGCGCTGGAAGCCGATTGCGCAGCGACTCGGCGCGCGTGTCGCCCGTTTCGTCGCGGGATGCGGCACAGGGTATGCTCCTGCTCAAATGACGGCCATTCGATCCCATCGTCGTCTCCGTCGTGCTCGCTGCGCCGCCCGAGCGTGCCTTTACTGCCTTTGCGGACCATTTCGGGCAATGGTGGCCGGTGGCGACGCATTCGCTGTCGCGCCATGCCGCGACCCGCTGCCGCCTTGACCTCAATCTGGGGGGTGTTCTGGAAGAGCACGCGCCCGATGGCGCGCGGCATCGCTGGGGAACGGTCGAGGCGATCGAGCCCGATCGGCGACTGCGCTTCACATGGCACCCGGGCCGCGAAGCCCACACCGCCCAGTGGGTCGACATCGAATTCATGCCACTCGAAGCAGGCACGCGTGTGACTCTCACTCACGGTGGCTGGGAAGCGCTCGGCGAAATCGCGCCGATCCTCCGCCGCGAATACGTTTCCGGCTGGGAAAACGTCCTCGGAAAAATCTACGCCGACTTCGTCCACGGGAATTCATGAAGTGCTGCGCCGCGGGGCGCAGGGAGAATGTCCCGTCGCGAGCTCGAATGTCCGGAACTTCTGAGCTCGCGAGGGACATTGTCCCCGCGCCCCGCGGCCCATCTACTGCTTGAGTACCCAGTCGATGACGGTGGCCTGGATGGTTTCCCCGACGCCGTTCTGTGCGCCCGGATGGTTCACGAAGATCGCGACGGCGTAGGCCTTGCCGGACTTGCCTGCGACGTAGCCGGCGATGCAGCTGACGTCCTTGAGCGTGCCGGTCTTCATCCGGATTCGGCTCGGGTCGTCGACGTTTCCGAACCGCTTTTCGAGGGTTCCGTCGAGCCCGCCGAGCGCGAGCGATGTCAGGAACTCCGGCGCGAACCGGCTCTGGCGTGCGCCGACGAGGAGCCGGGCCATGCTGTCGGCCGAGATGCGTGCCTCGCGCGACAGGCCCGAGCCGTTGCCGATGACGAGCTCTGGAAATTCGAGCCCGCGCGTCTTGAGCCAGCCAACGATAGTCTCCTCGCCGGCCGCAGTCGTTGCCGGCGTGCCGTTCATCTCGGCTGAGATGGCAAGCACGAGTGAGCGCGCCATCATGTTGCTCGAATACTTGTTCGTGACGCGGACGATCTCCGCGAGCGGCTCGGATTCATGCGTCAGCAGCAGTCGCGCGGCGGGCGGTGTGGGCGCGCGCAGCATCCCGCCGCGGAACTGGCCGCCCAGCTGGCGCCAGAGGGTGACGAAAGTGCCGTACGCATATTGTGCGGGCTCCATGATCGCCAGGCGCTGCGATTGCGGCCCGCAGCTCGCTGAAATCCGGCCGGTCGCCACGACGCGATCGGGCTTTGCCAGGCTCGATCGCATAGGACACCTGGTTGTTGCGGCCGACGCAGCGGCCGCTCGCGAGCTTCACGCGGTTCTCGAGCACCAGTCCCTCGGGATAGGGCTGGATCGTGATGTCGATGCCGTTGCCGTCGTCGGCCGGGCGGATCGTGAAGTCCGAAGACTGCCAGTTGACGAGCATCGCGTCGGGCAGGACGTTGTAGGTGCGCCAGAACTTGCCGTCGAAATCTTCCGGCCGCTCGTTGGCCGCCGTGAATCGCGTCTGGTCGATGACGATGTCGCCCTCGATGACGCGCAAGCCGGTCTGGCGCAGGTCGTTCACGAAGCGCCACCAGCGCTCGATCGTGAGTAGCGGGTCGCCGCCGCCCTGGAGGTAGAGGTTGCCCTTGAGCACGCCCTTGACGACCGGCACGTCGGACCAGGCGCGCGTCTTCCACGCGTAGGCCGGCCCGAGCAGGTCGAGCGCGGCCCAGGTCGGCAGGACCTTCATGGTCGACGCGGGCGGCCGCGGCGTGCTGCCGTTCAGTTGCAACAGGCTGTTGCCGGTCGCGACGTCGCGCACGACGATGCTGACGCCCGATTCCGGCACCGCCATTCGTGACAGCGCCGCGCGCGTTGCTGCGGGCAGTTCGTCCGCGGCCGCAGGCATCGCGAGCAACGACCCGAGCACGAGGGAGGGGAACCGGAGCCTCATTTGGTGCAATACTAATGTGCATGGATGCAACTTGCAGGGAGCCGCGCAGTCAGAGCGCTGCAGCAAATCTTGAACCCGGAGCATCCATGAACACACCCTTGCGCCGGCTATGGCCGGGCATGCTGCTTGTCCTTCTCGTTTCCTGCACGGAGCGAACCGAGACGGCCGGCGAGGCGGCAGCGCCCGTGGCCGCGACGCATGAAGCGGCAGCGCCAGCAGTCGCTTCCCCGCGCGAAACCATGTCGTCCGGCGCATTGCCGAATTTCGCTGCGCTCGTGGACGCGTATGGTGCCGCCGTCGTCAATGTGAGCACGATCGTGCGTCGCCCCGCGGCCCGCGGCACGCAACCGGAACTGGCTCCCGACGACCCGCTCTACGACTTCTTTCGCGGCTTCGGGTTCGGTAATCCGCGCGGAGAGATGCCGCCGGCACGCGGCGAAGGCTCGGGCTTCATCATCAGCGCAGACGGTTACATCCTGACGAATGCGCACGTCGTCGAGGACGCGCGCGAGGTGACGGTCCGCATGACCGACCGCCGCGAGTACGGTGCGAAGGTCGTCGGAGTCGACAAGAGCACCGACGTTGCCGTGCTCAAGATCGATGCCTCGAAGCTCCCGGTCGTGCGCATCGGCAATCCACAGGGTCTCAAGGCCGGCGAATGGGTCGTCGCGATCGGCTCGCCCTTCGGCTTCGAGAACTCGGTGACGGCGGGTATCGTGAGCGCGATCGCACGCTCGCTCGGCGAGACATACACGACGTTCATACAGACCGACGTCGCGGTCAATCCCGGGAACTCCGGCGGCCCGCTCTTCAACCTTCAGGGCGAGGTGATCGGCATCAATTCGCAGATCGTCAGCCGCACGGGCGGTTACCAGGGCGTGTCATTCGCGATTCCGATCGACGTCGCGATGAACGTCAAGGACCAGCTCGTTGCGACCGGCCGCGTCCAGCGCGGGCGCATCGGCGTCGGGATCCAGGAGGTCAACCAGGCGCTTGCGGATTCGTTCAAGCTGCCGCGCCCGCGTGGCGCGCTCGTGGGCCAGGTCGAGGAGGGCGGGCCGGCGGACGACGCAGGGCTCAAGCCCGGCGACGTGATACTTGCGGTCGACGGGCGCGACATCGAGCGCTCGAGCGAGTTGCCGCCGCTCGTGGCGGCGATCAAGCCCGGCAAGGAAGCGACGCTCACGATCTGGCGCAACAAGGCGGAGCGCAAGCTGCGCATCAAGGTTGGCGAACTCAAGGACGAGCCTGCTGTGGCGCTTCGCAGCACACCGAGCGACCCCGAGACAGGCAAGCTCGGCCTTGCCGTGCGGCCATTGTCGGGCGAGGAGCGCCAGCAGTTGCAGACGGCCGGGCGCCTCGTGGTGGAAGAGGTCGAAGGGCCGGCGGCGATCGCCGGAGTCGAGCCCGGTGACGTGATACTTGCCGTCAACGACAGGCAGGTCGCCTCGATTGCCGAATTCCGGACTGCGGTCAGCGCTTCCGGCAAGACCGTCGCGCTCCTGATCCAGCGCGACGAGGCGGAGATCTTCCTGCCCGTGCGTGTCGGTTCCTGATGATACGTGCCGCCGCCGCGACGCTCGCCCTGGCCGCCTCGTCGCGGCCGCGATTCCGTGCCGTGCCGCGGAAACCGCGCACGAAGGCGGGTCGACGTTTCGCGATTGCGACGGCTGCCCGGAGATGGTCACCATTCCGGCGGGCAGCTTCGTCATGGGCACGCCATCGGCCGAGCGGGCGACCGGCGCTGACGCAGCCGAGGGCGAGGTCGTCGTCGTTACGCTCGGGAGGCCCTTCGCTCTCAGCAGGCATGAGGTAACTCGCGGCGAATACTCGCGATTCATCGCGGACAGCGGATATGAACCGCAGTCGGGATGTCGCGTGTGGGATCCGGCGCTGTCCCGCTTCAGTGACGACGGGCGTCGGGGATGGCAGGACCCCGCTACACCGGCTGCACCTGCCGACGAAGTGCCGGTCAGCTGCGTATCTTTCGTTGATGCGGAGGCCTTTGCCGGATGGCTTTCGTCGAAAACGGGTTCGCACTACCGGCTGCCATCCGAGGCAGAGTGGGAGTACGCCGCGCGTGCGGGCAGCCGGACGCTGCGTCCCTGGGGTGACGATGCCGAGAGCGGCTGCGATTTCGCGAATACATACGACCTGGTCGCCGCGGCGCGCTACCGGCTTGGCTGGCCGCAGGCGGGTTGTCGCGACGGCTTCGCAGACCTCGCTCCCGTCGGACAGTTCGGCGCCAACGCTTTCGGGCTGCACGACATGATCGGCAACGTCCGCGAGTGGGTCCAGGACTGCGCGACCGGCAGCTATGTGGGAAGGCCGCGCGACGCGCGTGCCTGGGAATGGCTCGGCGGCTGCGAGGAACGCGTGCAGCGCGGCGGCAGCTGGATCACTCCGCCCGCAGAGAGCCGCAGTGCCTACCGGGCGGCGGCGCCGGCAGCGGAGCGTGCGAGCGATACGGGTTTCCGCGTGGCGCTCGAACTCGAGTCGAAGGAACGGGACGACCGATGAGGTACATGTTTCTTGCCTTCTGCATCGCGCTCGCGGCACCTCCCGCTTTCGCGCAGGCCGCGCCGTCCGCACCGGCCGCAGAAACGCGGGATTGCGACGTCTGCCCGGAGCTTGCACTCGTGCCGCCCGGACAATTCATGATGGGTTCCGCCCCGGATGCGCGTGAGCTCGATGACGCAAGCGGGGAGTCGCCGGCAGTGCCACTTTCCTTTACGCGCCCATTCCTGATTTCGCGGCGCGAAGTCACGGTTGGCGAATTCCGCCGTTTCGTCGAGGCAACCGGGGCGAAGGCGGTTCCTGGGTGCCGCGTGTGGTTCGGTGTCCAGTGGGTGCAGGACCACGATCGCAGCTGGCGTGACCCCGGCTTCGCGACGGCGCCGCGCGACGACGAACCGGTCGTCTGCGTCAACTGGGACGATGCGCGTGCATACGCCGAGTGGCTCGCTACGAAGAGCGGCAAGGGCTACCGTTTGCCTTCGGAAGCGGAATGGGAATATGTCGCCCGCGGCGGCACGTCATTTCCGCGTTACTGGGGCGAGCGGGACTCGAGCGAAGTCCACGCACTGTCGCTCGCATGCGATCACGCGAATGTGTACGACAGCTCGGCCGTCGACTCCCAGCGCTTTCCCTGGCCGAACGCGCGGTGCAGCGATCGCTCGACCTCGCTCGCGCCCGGCGCGCAGTACAAGCCGAATGCCTTCGGCGTCTACGACATCATCGGCAACGCGCGCGAGTGGGTCATGGACTGCTTTACCGCGAGCTATGCAGGCCGGCCGCGGGATGCACGCGCCTGGATCTGGCAGGGAGGCTGCGAGTTGAAGGGCGTGCGCGGCGGATCCTGGGCCAGCCGGCCCCGCGACGCGCGGGCGCCTGCGCGCGGTGCAGAGCTCGTCTCGCACCGGCAGTCGGATCTCGGATTCCGCGTCGCCCGAGACTACGAATAGCGTCGCTAGAGCCGGATCGCTCGCCAGGCGCCGTTCTTCCAGCGGAACCAGAGCGCTGTCCCGATTGCGACGACATAGACGAGGATCGCGCTCCAGCCGCCGACGGCCCCGAGGCCGTAGCCAGGTGCGGAATCGAACCAGCCCTCGCCTGGAGCGAAAGTGAGGATGTGCGTGAGTGGCAGGAAGAGCAGTGTTCCGCAGGCGAGCACGATCAGGGCGGGAACTCGCGCGTCGCCAGCACCGCGGAGGCAAAACGCGCTTGCGAAATTGACGCCGTCGAAGAACTGGTAGGCCGCGGCGAGCCAGAGCAGCGACGAGCAGAGCGCGATGACCTCTGCCGCGCGCGGGTCGGAGGCATTCACGAACAGCGGCACCAGCCAGTCGCCCACGAGCGCGATCACGAGGCCGATTCCGCCCATGTAGCAGGCGACGACGGCAATGATGCGATTGCCGAGCCGCTCAGCCCAGTCGTGGTCGCCCGCGCCGATTGCCTGCCCGACGAGCGTCGTGCCGGCAAGCGCGAGACCGATGCCCGGCATGTAGGCAATTGCGGTGAAGATCGTGACGATCTGCGTCGCTGCGCCATCCACGACGCCGACCTGCACCTGCATCAGCTGGAAGAGCGCAGCTGCTCCGAGGTCGGCGCAGGCGGTCATGGCCATCGGCAGGCCGAGTGCAATCAACGTCAGGATGCGGCGCGTTTTCGGGCGCCAGGTGAGCCGGGACTGGAAGCGCCGCGGTTCGACGCGCACGATTGCAACTGATTGCGACGAGGACGCCGACCAATTCAGCGGCCGTCGTCGCCCATGCTGCGCCGGCCATTCCCCAGCCGAGCCGGAAGATGAAAACCTCGTTCAACACGACGTTGGCGCCCATCACGAGGAGCCCGACAAGAAGTGGAATGCGCGTGCGGCCGATTCCGTTGAAGAATGCAACTGCCGCCCACAGCGCGGCCGCGAGTGGCCCGCCGATCATGCGTGGAATCCAGAATTCGATTGCGAGGACTTCTACGTCCGCTTCGAGGCCGAAGCCGCGGATCATCGCGGGGCCGAAGGCAATCGTGAGACCAAATGCGGGAATTGTCAGCACCGAAGCCCAGAGACCCATCCACGCGATCTGGCTCGTTCGGCGGTAACGGCCGGCGCCGTAGGCCTGGGCGACGAGCGTCTGTACTCCCATCGCGACGCCGCCAATCAGGAAAAGGGCAAGCAACGCGAGCCAGTGCACTGCCGCGATCGCCGCCGTCGCCGAGGTCGACAACCTTCCGATGAACCAGGTGTCGGTCAGATTCAATACGGCCTGGACCGTACTGTTCAGGACGAGTGGCAGCGCGAGGATTGCGACCGCGCGCATGTCGATGTGCCGGTTGCCGTCTGCGTCCTGACGCAGGGCCGGCAATGCGGCTTCGCGCCGCGCGCTCGCGACGGTCGCAATCAAGTCGGCGTCGCCTCGAGCTTCTCGTGCCATGGGCCGCCACTGCGGCCGGCGATCCAGGCATGCAGTTCGCCCACGGCTGCAAGCGCGATCGCCTCCGGCGTACGCGCGCCGATGTCGAGTCCGACCGGCGCATGCAGGCGACGGCTCAGCAGCGCCGCCCGCGGCCCGAGCATCGCGAGCAGCCGGTCACGCCGCGGCGCCGGGCCAAGCAGGCCGACATAGGCGATGCCGTCCTTTCCTGCGAGCGCAGCGAGATAGGCGAGATCCGCTTCGAGATGATGGCTCATCACGATCGCGGCGTCGCATGCGGCCAGCAATGGCAACCGGGCGAATTCCTCGGCCGGCTGGCAATGCAGGGCGCAATGCGGGAACTGCGAGCGATCGAGCAGGGCCGGCCGGTGGTCGCACACTGCCACTGCGAAACCGAGCGCGATCGCATGCTGCGCAAGCGGCCGGGCATCGGCACCCGCGCCGCAAAGGACGAGCTGCGGCGGCGCCGGCAGCGGAATGACCAGCACGCCCGTCGTCATTCCGGCGAACGCGCATTGGATCAGTTGCGGGTCCGCGCCGGCCGCGCGTGCCCGGCGCACCCGATCCGGCTCGGGCCATGGCGCATTGGAGCCGCCGGGCCACCAGCCGCGGCCCGCCGCGGCGCCATCAACGACGAGTGCGATGCTGTCGTTGGCGCGCGCATCGACCTGCGCCGCGAGCGCTTCGAGCGGCTGCCAGGCTTCGGCGGAACCGACGCGCTGGAGCAACACGCGCATCGCGCCTTCGCAACCGCTGCCGATCCCGAACACGCGATCGTCCTCGCCGCGCATGTCGTAAGCCGCGACCCGCGGAATGCCGGAGGTGAGCACTTCGCGCGCATGCTCGACGAGGTCCACTTCGAGGCAACCGCCAGAGAGGAGGCCGCGTGGCTCCAGGCTTTCGGTGACGAGCATCTGCGTGCCAGCCTTGCGGTAAGTCGAGCCTTCGGTCGCGAGGATCGTCGCTAGCACGAACGGGGCGCCGCGCGACTGAAGTTCGCGAAAGTCGCGCACGAGCGGCGCCAGGGGAGCTTCGAGCGCGTGGGCCATGCGTAAGCCTATCATCGGGTAGAATTCCGGCCATCGTGACCGAAGCCGCAGCGCAATCCGTCATCAGCACTGAATGCGTCATTGTCGGCGCGGGTCCCGTTGGCCTCTTTGCGGTGTTCGAGCTCGGCCTGCTCGGCATGAAGTGCGAGATCGTGGATTCACTCGCTCATCCCGGCGGACAGTGCACCGAGCTCTATCCGGACAAGCCGATCTACGACATTCCCGCGATTCCGGTCTGCGGTGCGCAGGAACTGATCGACCGGCTGCTCGAACAGATCAAACCTTTCCATGCCGGCTTTCATCTCGGCCAGGAAGTGACAAGCGTCGAGAGCCTGGATCGCGGGCGCTTCGCCGTCGAAACTTCCGCCGGCACGCGATTCGACGCCGGCAGCATCATCATCGCGGGTGGCCTGGGCTCGTTCCAGCCGCGGCGCCTCCTGGTGCCGGATGCAGATCGACTTGAAGGCACGCAGGTCCTTTATCGCGTGCGGCGCGCCGAGGAGTTCCACGGAAAGGACCTCCTGATCGCCGGCGGTGGAGACAGCGCGCTCGACTGGGCGCTCGAGTTCTGCGGCAAGGCGCGCTCGGTCACGCTCGTGCATCGCCGCGCGGAGTTCCGCGCGCAGCCGGCTTCGGTCGCACGCATGAAGGAACTTGCCGCGGCGGGCAGGCTCACGCACCTCGAGGGCACGATACAGTCGCTGACGATCGAAGATGGCGACATGACCGGCGCGACCATCGTCCGCAGCGACAAGTCGACCGCTGACGTCCGCTGCGAACTGGTGCTTGCTTGCTTCGGCCTGCACCCCAAGCTCGGACCCATCGCGAACTGGGGAATCGCGCTCGAAAAGAAGGCGCTCAGGGTCGACACCGAAAAGTTCCAGACGAGCGTGCCGGGCATCTTCGCCGTCGGCGACGTCAATACCTACCCTGGAAAGAAGAAACTGATCCTGTCGGGGTTCCACGAAGGCGCTCTCGCCGCCTTCGGCGTGCAGCACCACGTTTATCCGGAGAAGCGGCAGTTCCTCCAGTACACGACGACGAGCCCGATCATGCGGGAGCGGCTTGGCGTCGGGCCTCCGGAATGAGCGCGTGACGTCAGAGCGCCTGCCGGATCTCCTGAAGATCCTCGACCTCGAGCGGATCGAGGACAACCTGTTCCGCGGCGACAGTCGCGACGTGGGTGCGCCGCAGGTATTTGGCGGACAGGTGCTCGGGCAGGCGCTGGTTGCGGCCTCGCGCACCGTCGAGGAGCGGCAGGTGCACTCGTTGCATGCCTATTTCTTGCGCCGCGGCGACCTGGAGGTCCCGATCGTGTTCGAGGTGGACCGCAGCCGGGACGGTGGCAGTTTCACGAGCCGGCGCGTGGTCGCCATCCAGCATGGACAGCCGATCCTCACAATGTCGGCGTCCTTCCAGGTCTCGGAGCCCGGGCTCGACCATCAGGCGCCGATGCCGGAGGCGCCTGCACCCGAGTCGTTGCGTGACCTCGGCGAGATCGAGGCGGAGATCATCGAGCGCATGCCGCACAAGGTGACCGGCTACTTTCGCAACCAGCGCCCCTTCGAGTTCCGCGCCGTGAGCCCCGAAGACTACCTCACGCGCCAGAAGCGTCCGGCGCGCAAGCTCGTCTGGTTTCGCGTCACCGGGCGGCTGCCGGACGACCAGGCCCTGCATCGCTGCCTGCTGACCTACGTTTCCGACTACCATCTGCTCGCCACCGCCACGATGCCGCACGGCGTGAACTTCCTCGAGATGCAGGTGGCGAGCATCGACCACGCGATCTGGTTCCACCGCGACCTGCGCGTGGACGAATGGATGCTCTACGCCATCGAGAGCCCGAGCGCTTCCGGCGCGCGCGGCTTCAGTCGCGGAGCCATCTTCGCGCGCGACGGCAGCCTCGTTGCCAGCGTTGCGCAGGAAGGGCTGATCCGCGAGCACAGCAACTGGACCCGGCCGGCCGGACAGCAAGTCTAGGGTCGCAGAGGAACGCCGCATGTCCACTGAGAATTCGCACCGGCCGGCCTCGGCGCTGCACGGCGAGTCCGCGCTGCTTCGGGTGATCGGGACGTTCGCACTGACGGCGGCGGTCATCAATTCCATCGTTGGCGGCGGCATCTTCCGCATGCCGTCCGCGCTCGCCACGCAAATGGGGGCTGCCGCGCCGCTGGCGTTGGTCGCGGGTGCGTTCGCAATAGTACCGATCGCACTCTGCTTCGCCGCCGTCGGCAGTCGCGTGCAAGTTACCGGCGGGCCGTACAGCTACCTCACGGCGACCTTCGGCCCCTTCGCCGGGTTCGTCGGCGGCGCGCTGATGTGGATCTCCAACATCGCATCGAGCGCGGGAGTCGCCGCGGCCCTGTCAGTTCAGGTCGCCAGTCTCGCACCGTCATTCGCGCCTCCGCTGCCGCGTGCGCTCCTGCTCACCGCCGTATACGGCACATTGCTCGCGCTCAATGCATTCGGCGTCAAGCTCGGCGCCCGCGCGATCACGACGCTGGCCGCGCTCAAGCTGACGCCCCTTTTTCTCCTCGCGGCCCTGGGGATCGTCGTTGTCGACTGGTCGCAGGTCAGCTTTGCGATCGACGACGTGCCCTCCTGGGGTGCGCTCGGCGCTTCCATGGTGCTCGTCATGTTCGCCTATTCCGGAATGGAGACGGCGCTCGTGCCGTCGGGCGAACTCCAGGATCCCGCGCGAGACGTGCCCCGCGCGACCCTGTCCGCGATCGCGCTTGTCGTGCTGCTCTATCTGGCGCTCCAGATCGTGGGCCAGGGCTTGCTCGGGCCGGATCTCGCGGCGAGCGGCGTGCCCGTTGCAGACACCGCAGGCGCGTTGTGGGCGCCGGGGCGCGCGCTGCTCCTCGTCACCGCCTGCATTTCGATGATCGGTTTTCTGATGGGAAACCTGCTCGGCACCGCGCGCATCGTTTTCGCGCTCGGGCGGGACCGCTATCTGCCGCGTGCCTTCGGCACCGTGAGCGCGAAGCACCGCGTACCGTTGCGGGCACTCGTCATTCATGCGGGCCTTGCCTGGGCACTCGCGATCGCCGGCAGTTTCGACCCGCTCGCGCTGATCTCGGGCGGCGCGATCTGCCTCGTGTATGCGCTGGTCAGCCTCGCGGCCTGGCGCGCGCAGTCTCGAGACATCCGCGAGCGCGGCGATCGGCCGTTCGACCTGCCCGGAGGCGCACTGATTCCAGTCGTTTCCGTGGCGGCGATGGCCGCCATTGTGACGACGCTCACCGCGCTTGAATGGGCGGCGATCGGAATCGCTCTCGCGCTGCTCGTCGTGCTCTATGCTTTCCTGCGGCTCCGGCGCCTGGGCGCGGCTTCCGGCTAATCCCGCAGGACCTTGCCCGGGTTCATGATGCCATGCGGGTCGATAACCGCCTTGATCGCGCGCATGAGTTCGAGCGCGGCCGGGTTCTCGTAGCGCTCGAGCTCGCCGACCTTCAGCTGGCCGATTCCGTGCTCGGCGCTGATGCTGCCGCCGTGAGCGGCCACGAGGTCGTGCACGGCGCGCCGGATGGCGTCGGACTCCGCCATCAGCCGCCCGCCGTCCCCGCCTGCCGGTTCGCTGAGGTTGTAATGCAGGTTTCCGTCACCAAGATGGCCATAGGCGACGAGTCGCGCGCCCGGCGCGAGTCTGCGCGATGAGCGCGCGTCCTTCCTCGATGAAGGCGGGCAGCCGTGCAGGAGCGACCGAGATATCGTGCTTGAGGCTTGCGCCTTCGTGTCGCTGGGCTTCCGGTATCGTCTCGCGCAGCCGCCAGAGTGCCTTGCGCTGCGACTCGGATGCAGCGGTGACGGCGTCGGCCACCGTCCCGCGATCCATCGCGGAGGCGAGCGCATCCGCAAAACGGCCGCTGAATTCCGCGTCGCCGGCTGCAATCGAAGCCTCGATGAGCGCGTACCACTCGTGTGGCTGCCCGAATGGATCGTGCGTGCCCTCGATGTGGCGGCAGACGAATTCCATCGCGATCCTGGGTACCAGTTCGAAGGTCGTGACCGAATCGCCGAGCGCATCGCGGAGCCTGGCAAGCAGTTCGAGCGCGGCCACGGGTGACTGCAGGCCGGCCAGCGCCGTCGCCGTGGCGGCGGGCCGCGGAAACAGCCGAAGGCTTGCAGCCGTCACGATGCCAAGCGTTCCTTCCGCGCCGATGAAGAGCTGCTTCAGGTCGTAGCCGGTGTTGTCCTTGCGAAGTGCCGACAGCTGGTCGAGCACGCGCCCGTCCGGCAGCACGACCTCGAGGCCGAGCACGAGCGCGCGCATCATGCCGTAGCGCAGGACGGACGTGCCGCCGGCATTGGTCGAGACGATGCCACCGAGCGTGCAGCTCCCCTCGGATCCGAGCGACATCGGCAGCAGGCGATTGACCGCCGCTGCGGCAGCCTGAAGCTCGGCCAGGACACAGCCGGCCTCGGCGGTCATCGAATCGTCGAGCGGATCGATCGAGCGGAGCTTGCGCATGCGCCGCAGCGACACGACGACCTCGCTGCCTGCGGCTCGCGGCGTCGCTGCGCCGCAATAGCTCGTGTTTCCGCCCTGCGGAACGAGCGGGATCCGCTCGCGTGCACAATGGCGGACAAGTTCCGCCACGCGCGCGGTCGAATCGGGCAGGGCGACCAGGGGCGTGCTGGCCCCGGTGAATGCCGCGAAAATCGGTTTCGAAGGGTGCGCGATCGGCGGCTGAATCGAGCCAGCCGCCAGGCCCGAGGATTTCCCTCAGCGACTGGATCGTGGATTCCGGCAGCCTTGCGTTGGGCTGAACCATGCCGGGCATCTTACTGAGCGGCGCGCCGCGCCGCTCGCGCGCCCGGTAATGCGCGCCGATCAGCCGATGGCTGCAGCCTGCAGGGCCGCCACGCGTTCCTCGATCGGCGGATGGCTCATGAAAAGGCGGCGCAGGCCCTCGCCCTTCCGACCGCTGATTCCGAACGCCGCCATCTTGTCGGGCAGCGGCGCGCCGTCGCCGCGGCCAAGCGTCTGGAGCGCCGAAATCATGTTCTGTCGCCCCGCAAGCCGCGCGCCGCCGCCGTCTGCGCGGAACTCGCGCTGGCGCGAGAACCACATGACGATCATCGTCGCGAGGAAGGCGAGCACGATCTCGGCAATGATCGTCGTGATCCAGAACGCGGGACCGCGTCCACCTTCGTTGCGGAAAACCACCTTGTCGACGATATTTCCGATCAACCGCGAGGCAACGAACACGAAAGTATTCACGACGCCCTGAATCAGGGTGAGTGTCACCATGTCGCCGTTCGCGACGTGGGACACCTCATGGCCGAGAACGGCCTCGACCTCGCTGCGGTTCATTCGCTGCAGGAGGCCGGTGCTGACTGCGACCAGGGACTTGTCGCGCCGCGCGCCGGTCGCGAAGGCATTTGGCGCGGGGGACTCGAAATAACCGACTTCCGGCATGCCGATGCCGGCCTGCGACGCGAGCCTGCGAACGGTTTCAACGAGCCACATCTCGTGCTCGTTTCGCGGTTCCCCGATCACCTGTACGCCCATCGTGCGCTTCGCCACCCACTTGGAAATGGCGAGCGACACGAAGGCTCCGCCGAACCCAAGCACGGCGCCGAATATCAGCAGCGAGCTGAAGTTGATGCCATTTGCGTTCAGCCAGGGCTCGACGCCGAGGAGTCGCAGCGTGACGCTCGCCACGATCAGGATCGCGAAGTTCGTCAGCAGGAAAAGCAGGACTCTCTTCATCGGAGCTCCAATGGGCTGCGCCTGCACCGCATCTGGGTGCGGCAGGCCGCAGATTCAAGCCGGGTTACTTCGACTCGCCTGCCTTCTCTTCGTCTTTTGGCTTCTCATCCTTCTTCGGCTTCGGCGGCGGAGCGCCGACGCCGAGCTCGACGCGCCGCTCGTCGGAAAGCTCCTGCATCCCCATGATGCGGCAGTCTTCGACCATGCCCATGCGGTGGTATGCGACGGAGTCGCGGCCGAAGCCGCAGATCTGTCCGTTGCCGTCCCCGTCCACGGCGGCGAGTTGCGACTGGCTCTTCACGTCGAAGCAGCCCGCCGAGATTTCGGCCAGGTAGGCCTTGCGACTGCCCTGGCTGAACAGCACGACGTAGCGGTCGTCGAGCGCCTCGAACCCGCTGATCGTCGAGTGGAACACGCAATCGCTGGTCCGGGTCATCTTGATCTGCCGGTCGGCCTTTGCCTGCGTGCCGATCTGCGACTCCGGGCCTGTGCTGGCGCAGGCAGTGAGCAGCAGCAGGGAAATCGGGAAGGCTGCGAATTTCATGCGGCGGATCCTCGTGAGACCTGCCGCTTGGACCGGCGCACTCCGGGCGGGTTCCGGAGTCGGTGAATCGAGGTCGTCAATCGCCGGTCAATAGTCGTCGCGGTCCCCGTAATCGTCGTCTTCCTCGTTTCGTCTTCGTCTTCGTCCTCGTCGTCGTCCCAGTCGTCTTCGTCTTCGTCCTCATCCAGGTCATCGTCCTCGTCTTCTTCTTCGTCGGAGCCCGACCAGCCCTCCGGCTCGTCTGTCAGGTCGAGATCGAGTTCCTGCCAGGTCTCGTAGTCGATTTCCTCGACGTCGCCGTCCTCGTATTGCAGCTCGATGAGCTCCGAGTCCTCGTCGATCGACAGGACCTGGAAAACTTCCTCGTCATCGAGGCTCTCGTACCACTGTCCCGGTACGGGGTTGTGATCGCGGCCCATGGACTCCCTCGTTGCGGCGTCCCCGATATTACGGGCGTGGGCCGACGGCTAGCAAACCGCGGCCAGCCCCGCTCCAGCGGGGCGGACACCCTTGAAATGTTCCGGTCCGGGTGCCATTCAGCAGTCCGAGCCCGCCGAGGGTAAAAGGAGATACGAACATGACACTCATTCGATGGGAACCGTTCAGGGAACTGGACGACATCTTTTCGCGCTACAGCCCGTTCCTGGGCCGGCTGCCAAACGTCCGCCAGGGCGCCACGGAAGAGGGCGATACGCCGTCCTGGACCCCGCTCGCCAATATCTCGGAGACCGAGACCGAGTACCTCATCAAGGCCGAGCTGCCTGAGGTGAGCAAGGAAGACGTCAAGGTGACCGTGGACGAGCACGTCATCACGATCAGCGGCGAGCGCCGGAAAGAAGCCGAGCACAAGGACGAGAGAGTGCACCGCGTCGAGAGCTTCTACGGCAGCTTTGCGCGCAGCTTCAGGCTGCCCGAGGACGCCGACGTCTCGGCGATCCAGGCCGAAAGCAGGAACGGCGTGTTGAAGGTCCGGGTGCCGAAGACGCCCGCACCGAAGCCCCGCACGGTCGAAGTAAAGGTAAACTGACAGGACCCGGGGCGGCGGCACCAGCCGCCGCCCTTTTCAGCCGAGGGTCCCATGCCGACCGAGCTCGAGGCAGTCCGGCAAAAACTGTTGAAGCAGAAGCAGGAACTGCTGGCTCGCGCCGCGAAGGTGCACGCCGACATCACCCGCTCGTCCGGGCCGCTCGACAAGGACTTCGCCGAGCAGGTCGTGCAGATGGAGAACGACGCCGTGCTCGCCGGCATCGGCGAGGCGACGGCCGCCGAGCTCGCGCAGATCAATCGCGCGCTTGCCCAGCTCGACCTGGGCAGCTACGGAACCTGCAGCAACTGCGGACAGCCGATCAACGAGCGGCGGCTCCAGGCGCTGCCATATTCCGACCGCTGCATCACCTGCGCCGAAGCGCAAGGCTGACCGGCCCCGGCTGCATGCCCGCCTACAAGGTTCCGCTGCGCGAATACCGGTACGTCCTGCATGAAGTGCTGGGTGCCGAGGCGCATTACCGCGCGCTCGGTCGCGACGACATCAATGCCGAGCTGATCGAGGGCGTGCTCGAGGGCGCGACCCGGTTCGCCGAGGACGTGGTGGCACCGACCAACGAGCCCGGCGATCGCGTCGGCGTCCGACGCACCGATGACGGGCGCGTCGTCACTCCACCGGGATTCGTCGAGGCCTACCGGCAATACGTCGACGACGGCTGGGCGTCGCTCTGCGGTCCTGTCGAGGCTGGCGGGCAAGGCTTGCCTGAGAGCCTCGGCGGCGTGGTCGGCGAGATGCTCGTATCCGCGAACATGTCCTGGAAGCTCTACAGCGGACTCACCGACAGCGCCGTGCTTTGCCTTGATAAGCACGGCACGCCGGAGATGAAGAACGTCTACCTTCCGAAGCTCGTGAGCGGCGTCTGGGGCGGCACGATGGTGCTGACCGAGCCGCACGCCGGCACGGACCTCGGTCTCATGCGCACCCGCGCGGAGCCGGACGGGAAGGGGGGCTACCGCGTCAGCGGCACGAAGATATTCATCACGAGCGGCGAGCACGACCTCACCGAGAACATCGCGCACATGGTGCTCGCGAAGCTCCCCGATGCGCCCGCGGGCTCGAGCGGCATCAGCATGTTCCTCGTGCCGAAATTCCTGCCGGATGCGAACGGCGCGCCGGGCCAGGCGAATGGCGTCAGCTGCGCGGGCATCGAGCACAAGCTCGGCATCCACGGTTCCGCGACCTGCGCGATGAATTTCGACGACTCGCAGGGCTGGCTGATCGGGGAGGTCAACGGCGGCCTCAAGTGCATGTTCACGATGATGAACCACGCGCGGCTCTGGGTCGGCCTGCAGGGACTCGCACAGTGCGAGCGCGCCTGGCAGGCGTCACTCGCCTATGCGCGCGAGCGCAGGCAGGGCCGCACGTCGGAAGGCGCCAAGGGCGCGGCCGATCCCATCATCGGGCATCCGGACGTGCGCCGCATGCTGCTGACCCAGAAGTCGCTCGTCGAAAGCGGGCGCGTACTGATCTGGTACGCAGGCATGCAGATGGACCGCTCCCTGCATCATCCGGACGCCGCGGTACGCGAAGAAGCGGCAGCGCTTCTCTCGCTGCTGACGCCCGTCGTCAAGGGATTCGTCACGGGCATGTCGCTCGAGTGCACGAGCGATGCGATCCAGATTCACGGCGGGCATGGCTATGTCAGGGAAACCGGAGTCGAGCAATTCTTCCGGGACGCGCGCATCACCGCGATTTACGAGGGCGCAAACGGCGTGCAGGCGATGGATCTGCTCGGACGCAAGGTGCTGGGCTCGGGCGGCGCGCTAGCGCGGCAGCTCGGCGGCCTGATCGGTGGCTTCTGCGAGCGTCATTCGGGCGCCGGCGAGCACGCGGAATTCGTCGCGCGCCTGGCCGGGCTCCTGAAGGAATGGAGCGTGGCAACCGAGGAAGTTGCGCGCCGCGCCGCGCGCAATCCCGATGAAACGGGCGCGGCCTCGATGGACTACCTGCAGCTCACCGGCTACCTCTGCCTCGCCTGGTGCTGGGCCTGGATGGCGTCGGTTTCGGCTGCCGCACTGAAGGCGGGCAGTTCCGAGCCTGCGTTCCACAAATCGAAGCTCGCTACCGCGCGCTTCTACTTCCAGCGCATCCTGCCGCGCGCCGAGGCGCACCTCGATGCGATGGGCGCGGGCGCGCGCACATTGATGGACCTGCCGTCCGACCAGTTTTCGTTCTGAACCCGGTCAGTTGCGCTGCGCTGCGAGCCCGCCGCGCAGCGACCAGACGTTCGGGTGGCCGCGGGCGCGCAGGAATTCTGCCGCGGCGCGGCTGCGGACTCCGTGGGCGCAGACGAGCAGGTACGGAGTATCCGCCTTCACGACCAGCTCCCCGTCGAGCAGCCTCCCGAGCGGCAACGACTCGTGGCCGGTGAGCGGCATCGGCTCGAACTCGCATTCCATCGGCTCACGAATGTCGACTACGCGGTATCCGGCGGCGGCGGCAGAGGCGAGCGGCAGCGTAACGTCGAGTGCCGTGGAAACGGCGGCATGCGCCGCTGCATCGACACGCACGCAGCGGCCCGCACATTCGGGATTGCGGGGCGCCGCCAGGCGGCGCTGCCCGTGCTCGAGCAGGTCGACGAGCAGAACCTCGTCCTGCAGCTGCCCCGGCAGGTCGAGCAGCAGCTTCAGGACCTCCATCGCCTGCAGCTGGCCGAGTACGGCGGGCACCGGGCCCAATACGCCGGCCCGCTCGCAGTTGCCGACGAGCCCGTCGCGCGTCGCTTCCGGCCACTGGCAGCGGAGGCAGGAACCGCCACGGTCAGGACGAACGACCTGTAGCTGGCCTTCATACTGATAGACGCTCGCAAGCACGGCGGGTACGCCCGCGCGCACGGCCGCATCGTTGACGAGGAACTTCGACGCGAAGTTGTCCGTGCAGTCGACGACGACGTCGGCGTCGGCCACGAGTTCGCCCGCATTGGCGGCATCGAAGCGCTGTGCCACTGCCCGCACGCGGACGGTCGGGTTGTAGTCGGCGAGCCGATCCGCGGCGGCTTCCACCTTGGGACGGCCGATGTCCGCCGTGAAATAGAGCGGTTGTCGATGCAGGTTCGAGGCGTGGATGCTGTCGTGGTCCACGACCGTGAGCCGGCCAACTCCGCTGCCCGCAAGACTCGCGAGTACGGCACAGCCGAGCCCGCCGGCCCCGATCACGAGCACCGAAGACTGCGCGAGCCGGGCCTGGCCTCTGTCGCCGACTTCCGGGAGCGCAAGCTGCCGGGAATAGTCGAATGCGCACGACGTTTGCGATGGCGTCGGTTGCGCGTGCTCGCAGTTCACCCAGCCGCTGTCCCCGTCGGAATATTGTTCCTTTTTCCAGATCGGGAGCCGGTGCTTGATCTCGTCGATGATCTCGCGACACGCAGCGAACGCCTCCGCGCGGTGCGGCGCCGCGACGCCCACCCACACGGCCACGTCGCCGACCTTCAAGCTGCCGAGCCTGTGGACGCAGCGCGCGCGCAGCGCGCCGTGCTGCCGGATCGCATCCGCGACGATGCGTTCTCCTTCCGCGATCGCAAGCGCCTCGTAAGCTTCGTACGCGAGACCGGTTACGGCGCGGCCTTCGTTCACGTCGCGCACGCGGCCTTCGAAGGCAGCAAACCCTCCGGCGGAGTCGAGTGCGAGCGGGACCGCCAGGCGCGCCGCGTCGATCGGCCCGGGCGCGAACTCGAATGCGTTCATCCGCCAGCCACCGGCGGAATGAAGACGACTTCGTCGCCGTCCGCGAGCGCCTGCTCCCAGTCGCTGAATGCCGCATTGACGGCGACCCTGAGCTGGGACGCGGGCAGGCGGAAGCGATGACGGGCGGCAAGTTCCGCGTAGAGCTTCGATGGCGTGTTCGCGGGCGTATCGATCGTCTCTGCCTGGATCCCCGCCTGTTCTCGCAGGAGTGCGTAGTAATGCAGGTGCAGCCGCGGCATCAGGTGGCTACCCTTGCGGCGAGCGACGCGCGGGCGGTCGCCGCATCCTGCGGCGTATTCGCATTGACGAGCGCCGAAGGCCGCGCAAGGTCCAGCAGCGCGACGTCGTGGGACATCAGGAACTTGCGCGGACAGTCGCGGCCCGCGGCAACGTGGGCAAGGATCGCATCGCGGCTCGCCGGTTCGTAGATCGCGCAGAGCGGTTCCGGCATGCCGTCGACGGCACTCAGGAACGCGGTTGCAAGCCGTCGTGGATCGCGGCGGGACTTCAGGTCCTCGAGCGTCGTGCCGTCGAGCTGTGGCAGGTCACAGGCCACGACCAGCCAGGCCGCATCCGGGAGTTGCGCCTGCGCTGCGATGATGCCGGCTATCGGGCCCTGGCCAAGCGGGCCGTCGATGACTTGCGGGTATGCGGACCGCAGAGGCTCGCGTACCTGGTCGGCACGCACGGAAATCCAGGTTCTGCCCACGTGGCGGCGTGAGGAGGCCGAAGGCTTCCGTCAGTTGCGGGCGCCCGCTGTAGGAGAGGCCGGCCTTGTCCGTCTGCATGCGGACTGAGCGTCCACCGGCCAGCAACAGTCCATAGAGCGCCGTCATCGCACGGCACCCGCGGGGAAATCGCTCTTGCCGCCGCTCTTCGAGACGAGTCGCAAGGACTCGATGACGATGCCATGAGACAACGACTTGCACATGTCATAGATCGTGAGTGCCGCGACCGAAGCGCCCGTCAGCGCTTCCATCTCGACACCAGTGCGGTGATGCACAGCTGCCGTGCAATGCACGGTGAGCGAATCCTCGCCAGCCGGCTCGATTCCAATTTCGCAGCGCTCGAGCCCGAGCGGATGGCAGAAGGGTATCAACTCGTGCGTTCGCTTCGCGGCCATGGTGCCCGCGACGATCGCGGTATGGAAGACCGGCCCCTTGGCTGTCTGGAACCCGGACAACTTCAGCGCATGGAAGGCATCGGGCGGAAATCGCAGCATCGCCTCCGCGCGCGCGATGCGAAGGCCTGGCTGCTTCGCCGTCACGTCGACCATGGCGGGCGCACCTTCCGCGTCGATGTGCGACATTCTCACGGGTTCATCCGCCAATGTAGTACATCTCGATCTTCCGTAGTTGCGGCACGCCGGCTGGCATATCGCGCAGTTCACTGTAGCGGTCATCGCGGCGTCGCCACAGCGTCCTGATGAGCCGAAGCAGTTCCTCGTCATCGACACCGGCCCGGAGCTTCGACCGGAAATCCGTGCCCTGCGTGGCGAAGAGGCAGGTATAGAAGACGCCGTCGGAGGAGAGCCGCGCGCGCGTGCAGTCGCCGCAGAATGGCTGGCTCACCGAGGAGATGAACCCGATCTCGCCGGCGCCGTCCTCGTAGGCATAGCGCTGGGCGACCTCGCCTCGATGGGCTGGCGCAACAGGCCGAAGCGGCCAGGCTGCGGCGATTGCGTCGCGAAGTTCCCGCGAAGGAACGACGAGTTCCCGCCGCCAGTCGTTCCTGTTGCCGACGTCCATGTACTCGATGAACCGCAGGACGACACCGGTCCCGCGGAACTTCCCCGCGAGCTCGAGCGCCTGTCCGTCGTTGATGCCGCGCTGGATGACCGCATTGACCTTCACCGGCGAGAGACCGGCCTCGAGAGCGGCGCGTATTCCATCGAGCACCCTTTCGAGGCCGTCGAATCCTCCGCTCAGGCGGCGGAAAGTCGCGGGATCGATCGAATCCAGGCTCACGGTGACGCGCGAGAGTCCGTGCGCCCTGAGCTCTGCTGCATGCTGGGCCAGCAGCACGCCGTTCGTCGTGAGCGCAAGGTCCTCGATGCCTTCGATTGACGATAACTCACCGACGAGGTCGGCAAGTCCGGATCGCAGGAGCGGCTCTCCGCCTGTCAGCCGGATCTTGCGCACGCCTTCAGCCGCGAACAGGCCCGCGAGCCGCGCGATTTCTTCGAATGACAGGCGCTCGGCTGCCGCGAGAAAGCGATAGTGTTCGCCGAACGTTTCGCGGGGCATGCAATAGGGGCAACGGAAGTTGCAGCGGTCCATGACCGAGATGCGAAGGTCCGCGAGCGGGCGCCCGCGCGAGTCGGCGATCGCGCGCGGCGCTCCGATCGCAACGAGGTTTCCTTCGGATTCGTCGGTCATGGCCTACCAGCGATAGAAAGGCACCGCGAGCCCCGCACGATGCCTGGCGGGCCCACAGGGCAACTCGACGAAGCCGGCGGTACCGGCGAGCGAGATGAAGTCCCCGGACCCGCTGGTCGGCCGCGGCTCTGCAACCGCCCGTCCGTCATGATCGTAACCGAGTGCGACCGGCAGGAAACAGGCGAGGGGCGCATCGAAGGCAAACTCGCATGCCAGCACCGCAATGGCCGGGCGGCGGGCGGGCGCAGCCGAAAGCAGGTCGAGTGCCGGGATGACATATCGCGAAAGGCAGACGAGCACGGACACCGGGTTGCCGGGCAGGGCGAAGACGGCTTTGCCAGGCTCGCACGTGCCGAACCACATCGGCCGGCCCGGACGCTGTGCAACGCCGTGGAACACCTGCTTCAACCCGAGCGACGCGAGGACTGCGGGCACGTGATCGAAGCGCCCCGCCGAGACGCCGCCGGAGAGCACGATCACGTCATGTGCTTCCAGCGCGGATGCGAGCGCCGCCTCGATGGCGTCCTTGCGGTCGGGCAGGTGAAGGTCGCTCGCGGGCGCGTATCCCGCGAGCCCGAGTGATGCTGCGAGGCCGTAGGAATTCGAGCGTCGTACCTGGTAGTCGCGAATCGGTTCTCCCGGCTCGACGAGTTCATCGCCGGTTGAAATAACGGCAATGCGGAGCCGGCGCGACACCGCGAGTCGTGCACATCCAGCCGACGCCGCGATCGCAAGCTCGGGAGCCCCAAGCCGAATGCCGGCCTCGAGCAGGACCGCGCCTGCGCGCGCATCCGTGCCGCGCCTGTGCACATGCAGCCCGGGCTTCGGTCGGTAGCCTTCGCGGATCAGCGCCAGTCCGTCCAGCAGCCGGGTTTGCTCGATGGGAACGACGGTGTCGCAGCCTCCCGGCATTACCGCGCCGGTCATGACCTCGAAGCATTCGTCCGGGGATTGCAGGCAGAGTGCCGGCGTCCCTGCAGCTTGCACGCCTGCGACACGATAGCCGCGGGGTATTCCGTCCTGGAAATGGAGCGCGATGCCGTCCATCGTGACGCGGTCGAACGGCGGAGCGTCGCGCTCCGCCAGGATCGGGGACCGGAGTACCCGGCCGACCGAATCTGCGAGCGCCTGGTATTCCTGCAGAACCGGCTCGAGGACCGCGGCGATGGCCGCTTCAGCCTCGGCGGGTGTCAGCATCGGGCGCGGCGTCAGTCCTGCTTGTCGCGGGTCTTGAAAATCCGTAGCTGTTCATTGAACCGGTCGGCGACGGCCTGGACTTCATCGACGGCCGCATTGTTCTTCTTCGCCTGGATGGCGCGCAGCTCAGTCAGCCGGTTTTCGTCAAATGAGCCGCTCTTTTCCTGGTTGGCCATCTCGAGGTCGAGACAGGAGTTATAGGCGTTGATGTCCTCGTTGAACTGCTGCACGGCTTTCTGCCCGGCGACCATTTCCTCGTACGTCGCCGTGCTGCCGTCAGGCAGCTTCTCCGGCGCGCGTGGATAGATACAGGTTGCCTGGGCCGCGCCAGCGGCGGCGAGAGCAATCAGGGCCAGCGTCAGTCGAATCATTGCGGCAGTCTCCCCCGGCGAATCGGTGACAATGGGACAGCACGAGGCTGCCCGGGTTCGCTGGGGTTTGGATTCTACCGCAGGCCCCGTCGGCAGGGGTGGCGGCATCAGCCCGCTCTATTCCGGCCGCAGGGGTTAGACTGGCGAAAAATCGCCTGCCGCCCCCTGGAAACTTCGACATGCCGGACTGGAAATCCGTATTGCGCACGGTCTTCGTTTCGCGCGCGCTCGATGCGCTCGAGGAAACGCGGCTCGTGCCAGATCGCAAGGTCCTCTACCAGTTCTGCGCCCGCGGACACGACGTGACGCAGGTCCTCCTGGGGCAGCGCCTCGTCGGCAGGCGCGACGCGGTCTCTCCTTACTATCGCTCCCGGCCGCTCGCGCTCACCCTCGGCCTCTCGGCAGAGGAGGCTCTCGCCTCGACGATGATGCGCGCCGAAGGCATGTCGGGTGGCCGGGACGTCGGGGTCGTCATCAACCTGCCGAATCGTGACGGTCCTTGCCTCCTGCCGGCCTGCGGCGGCGTCGGCACGCAATACACGCCCGCAACCGGTTGGGCGCAGGCGCTCGTGTACCGCGAGCGCGTGCTCGGCGATGCGTCGGTTGCCGGATGCATTGCTGTCGCCCATGGCGGCGAAGCGTCGACGTCGACCAACGGCTTCTGGGCCTCGCTCAACATCGCAACGACCGAACGCCTGCCGCTCCTGTATTTCATCGAGGACAACGGCTATGGCATCTCGGTGCCGGCGTCGAAGCAGACGCCGGGTGGCGACATCGCGGCCAATCTCGCGGCCTTCCGCAACCTCAGGATCCTGGCGGGCGAAGGCTCGGACCCGGTTGGCGCAGCGGAACTGATCGACTCCGCGGTGAATTCGGTTCGCGAAGGCGACGGGCCGGTCCTCCTGCGCTTGCGCGTGCCGCGATTGTCCGGCCATTCGGCCCAGGATACGCAGGCCTACAAGAGTGCCGCCGAGATCGAATCGGAAAAGGCGCGCGATCCACTGCTGCAACTGCGAACGCTGCTGATACCTCGCGAGTTGTCCGCCGAGGATTGGCGCGCGCTCGAAGCCGAGGCGGAAACGATAGTCCAGTCAGCGCTTGCGCGAATCGAAGCCCGGCCGCCGGTATCGACGGCAACCGTCGCGCGCCACGCATTCACCGAGCGGAACGCCGACGGAAGCGACGCGTTGCAACTCCAGGGCGGGCAATGGGCGGAGGGCGTCAAGCCGCCGGCGGGCAGCGAGACCGCGCGACCCGAAGGCGCCCGCATGAACATGCTGACCGCGATACGCCGAACGCTCGAGCACGAGCTCGCGATCAACCCGCGAGTGCTCGTCTTCGGCGAGGACGTCGGTCGCAAGGGTGGTGTCCATGCCGCCACGCTCGGGCTCCAGGAAAGATTCGGCGAAGACCGGGTTTTCGATACGAGCCTGTCGGAGGAAGGAATCATCGGCCGTGCCGTCGGCATGGCGCTTGCCGGACTCGTGCCGGTTCCGGAGATCCAGTTCCGCAAGTACGCGGAGCCGGCCGCTGAACAGCTGCACGATTGCGGAACGATCCGCTGGCGGACCGTCAATCGCTTTGCGGCGCCGATGGTGGTCCGCATGCCCGGCGGTTTTTTCAAGTGCGGCGATCCCTGGCACAGCCAATGCAACGAGGTCCAGTTCCTGCATGCCGTCGGCTGGCAACTGGCAATGCCGTCGAACGCCGAGGACGCGGTCGGGCTCCTCCGGACGGCGCTGCGCGGCAATGAACCCGTGATCTTCTTCGAGCACCGTTTCCTGCTGGATGGCGCCGCGGGCCGGAGGCCCTGGCCGGGCGACGACTTCATGCTGCCTTTCGGCCGCGCGAACCGGTTGCGGGAGGGTACCGAGTTGACCGTCGTCAGCTGGGGAGCGATGGTCGAGCGCTGCGAACAGGCGGCTGCCGAATCGGCCGTCGACGTCGAACTTCTGGACCTGCGCACGCTGTGTCCCTGGGACAAGGAGGCCATACTCCAATCAGTCGGCAGGACTCGCCGTTGCCTGATCGTGCACGAGGACACGATCACGGTCGGCTTCGGCGCCGAAATCGCCGCGACGCTCGCCGAGCGCGCGTTCTTCGACCTCGACGCGCCCATCGAGCGTCTTGCAATGCCGGACATTCCGAGTCCGCACAGCCCGCTGCTCCTCGATGCGGTCGTGCCGGGCGTTGGTGATATCGTTGCGGCGATGCGCCGCATTGCGAGTGCCTGAGCGATGAGCGAGCTGATCGATGTCTTGCTGCCGGCGGACCAGGTCGAAGGGACGCGTTCGCAGGTGCAGCGCTGGCTGAAGGCCGTCGGCCAGCCTGCAAAGCGCCATGAACCACTCGTCGAAATCGAAACCGACAAGGTGACGGTCGAAGTGCCTTCGCCGGCCGACGGAGTACTCGAGGAAATCGTCGTTGCGGAAGGTGTCGACGTCGCCCCCGGTGCATTGCTCGGACGACTGCGGACGGGTACGTCCGCAGGAGTGCAACCGGCGGCAACAGTTGCGACTCGAATGGCACCCGCTGCGGCGCAGCCGAGCCTGCGGCATCCGCCGCCCTGCCAGCGGGTCGCATGAGCCCGGCCGTGCGCCGCCTGCTCGCAGAGCGTGGCTTGAACGCCGAGTCGATACAGGGCAGCGGCGAAGGCGGGCGCATCACGGTCGAAGACGTCCTTGCCGCCAAGCCGCAGGCCGTATCCGCTGCACCCGCGACCGCGGTGCCAGCGCCGGTCGACGAGGGAGTGCACCGCGTCCCGCACTCGCCGATGCGCCGGCGAATCGCGGCGCACATGGTCGAGAGCTTGCTGCGCACCGCGCCCCACGTGACGACGGTGTTCCAGGCCGACATGACCGCGGTGCTCGCCGACCGGGCGAAGCGCAAGGCGGAGTTCGAGCGGCGCGGGTCGTCGCTGACCCTGACGGCCTATTTCGTAGCGGCTTGCATCGACGCAATTCGCGCGGTGCCGGAGGCGAACGGGCGCTGGAGCGAGGACGCAATCCTCCTGTACGAGCGCATTGATATTGGCGTCGGCACGGCGATCGAAGGACGCGGGCTCGTCGTTCCGGTCATCCGCAACGCGGGCGGGCTCGACCTTCCGGGAATCGCGTCGGCGCTGGGCGAGCTCGTCGGAAAGGCGCGCGAAGATCGACTGACCGCAGCTGACCTGCAGGGCGGCACGTTCACGATCTCGAATCACGGCGTGAGCGGGAGCCTGGTCGCTGCGCCCATCGTCATCAACCAGCCGCAGTCGGCGATCCTGGGTGTCGGCAAGCTCGAGAAGCGGGCCGTCGTCGCCACGGTCGACGGCAAGGACTCAGTGGTCATCCGGCCTTGCTGTTACGTCACCCTCACGATCGATCACCGTGTCCTCGACGGCCATCAGGCGAACCGCTTCATGCAGACCCTGGTCGGCCGGCTGGAGGCCTGGAGCTAGACCGGGGTGGAGGGCAGATGCCGCGCCCGCCGTGCCAAATTCCTCGCCGGTATGTCAAAGTGAGGGTGCTGATTCGCCGCCTCGGGGTGCATCCAGATGTATACGCAAGGCCTTGATTCCCTTGGTAAAGATTGTTTAGCAGAAGAGGCGCGCGAAGGCGCGGCCCTGGAACAGCGCTTTCAGTCGCGCGTTGATGCCGAAGAGAAGATCGAGGCCAAGGACTGGATGCCCGAGGCCTATCGCCGCACGCTCATTCGCCAGATCTCCCAGCATGCCCATTCGGAGATCGTCGGCATGCTTCCGGAGGGCAACTGGATCACCCGTGCCCCATCCCTGCTTCGCAAGACCATCCTGATTGCGAAGGTCCAGGACGAGGGCGGTCACGGCGCCTACCTTTATAGCGCTGCCGAGACGCTTGGCGTGTCGCGTGGCGAGCTCGTCGACCAGTTGCTCGAAGGCAAGGCCAAGTATTCGAGCATATTCAACTATCCGACGCCGACCTGGGCAGACGTCGGCGCGATTGGCTGGCTGGTCGATGGTGCAGCGATCATGAACCAGATCCCGCTCTGCCGCTGCTCCTATGGCCCGTACGCGCGCGCGATGGTCCGGATCTGCAAGGAAGAAAGCTTCCACCAGCGCCAGGGCTACGAAATCATGATGCGGCTCGCGCGCGGCACCGAGGGACAGCGCGCGATGGCCCAGGCTGCGCTCGACCGCTGGTGGTGGCCGTCGCTCATGATGTTTGGTCCTTCGGACAACGACTCGAAGCACAGCGCGCAGTCGATGCGCTGGAAGATCAAGCGCTTCTCGAACGACGAGCTTCGCCAGAAGTTCGTGGACACGACGGTGCCGCAGGCCGACTACCTGGGCTTGAAGGTGCCTGATCCCGAACTGCGCTGGGACGATTCCACGCAGCACTACCACTTCGGGCCGATCGACTGGACCGAATTCGAACAGGTGCTGAAGGGGCAGGGGCCCTGCAACCGCGAACGCCTCGAAGCACGCACGCGCGCGCATGAGGAGGGTCGATGGGTTCGGGAGGCCGCGTCCGCCTGGGCCGCAAAGCAGAATTCCGCCGCAGAAAAGGCGGCCTGACGCACGGGAGACATTCTTGTGAATAACAAACACGACTGGCCGTTGTACGAAATATTCATCCGTGCGAAGTCGGGCCTCGACCACAAGCATGTCGGCAGCCTGCACGCGACCGATGCAATGATGGCGCTCGAGCACGCGCGGGACCTCTACACGCGCCGCCAGGAAGGCGTCAGCATCTGGGCCGTCAGGTCGAGCGACATCGTCGCATCCGATCCGGCCGATGCAGACGCATTTTTCGAGCCGGCGAGGGACAAGGTCTATCGCCATCCGACCTTCTATGAGATTCCGGACGAGGTGAAGACGCTGTGACGCCGCATTGCACCTACGTGCTTCGGCTCGCGGACACGAACCTCGTGCTGGCGCAGCGGCTCGGCGAATGGGTCGGGCACGCGCCCGCGCTGGAAGAGGACCTCGGACTCGCCAACGTGTCGCTCGATCTTCTCGGCCAGGCGAGACTGCTGCTTTCTCATGCCGGACTGCTCGAGGGCCGCGGCCGCAGCGAGGACGAGCTCGCTTACCTGCGCGAGGAGTCGGAGTACCTGAACCTGACGCTCGCCGAGCAGCCCAATGGCGACTTTGGCGACACGATCGTCCGCCAGTTCCTGTTCGACGCCTGGCAACTCGGGCTGTACGAAGGCCTGACGCAATCGAAGGATGCCGCGCTTGCCGCGATCGCCGGAAAAGGGATCCGCGAGGCCACCTATCACCTGCGCTACAGCCGTGGCTGGCTCATCCGGCTCGGCGACGGCACGCCCGAGAGCCATACCCGCGTCGCGGGCTCGCTCGCCCGGCTCTGGCCGTTCACGAACGAGCTGTTCGACGACGATGACATCGACCGCGCCATTGCCGCGGCCGGAGTCGGTCCGCTGCCATCGTCGCTCGGGAATGCCTGGACGAGCCGTGTCGGCGAGGCGCTTGCCTCGGCGACGCTCGCGCGGCCGGCGCCGTCGGCTTTCGGCTGGTACGGCAAGCAGGGGCGGCACAGCGAGCATCTCGGCTACCTGCTTGCCGAGATGCAATCCCTGCATCGCGCCCATCCCGGCGCGGTTTGGTAAGGGCCATGGGCGCGCGCGCCGCGATCTCGACGGCACCGCCGCCGGAAGTGCTGGCGCGGCTTCACGGCGTGCTGTCGCAGGTCGTCGATCCCGAGATTCCGGTCCTCTCCGTACTCGACCTCGGCTTGATCCGGCACCTTCTGCTGCGGCCCGGATGGCCGACTCGAAGTCGGCATTTCCCCGACGTACTCGGGCTGCCCGGCGAACGCGGTCATCAAGTCGGATGTACTGCGCGCGTTGCGGGGCGCCGGTTTCGATGCGGTCGCGGTCGACGTGCTCGCGCCGGCGTGGACGAGCGACTGGTTGAGCGCCGACGGCCGGCGCAAGCTCGAGGCATTCGGCATTGCGCCGCCTTCCGATGCCGTCGCCAGCACGCGCCGCCTGTGGCGCGACGACGCGCCGGCCGCCTGCCCGCGCTGCGGCTCGAAACGGACGGCCCGCCAGAGCGAGTTCGGCTCGACGCCCTGCAAGGCGCTCTACCGATGCGATGCCTGCCTCGAGCCGTTCGACTACTTCAAGTGCATCTAGGGCGCGCCGCATGTTGAGGTTTCATCCCCTCGTCATTGCCCATCGCGCGCCGGTTGCGGACGATGCGATCGCGCTGACGTTTGAAGTGCCCGCCGCGATCCGCGATGAGTTCAGTTTCCGCGCGGGGCAGCACGTCGCGCTGCGCATGCTGATCGCCGGGCAGGAAGAGAGGCGCACGTATTCGATCGTGAATCCCGAGGGCGCGGCGGCGATCACGATAGGCATCCGCGTGCAGAACGCGGGCCGAATGTCCCGGCATCTCGCGCGCCATGCGAAGCCCGGCGACTCCGTCGACGTGCTGACGCCGAATGGCAGTTTTTGCGCGCAAGTTGAAGGCAACGCGCCGCGGCACTACGCCGCATTCGCGGCGGGCAGTGGCATTACGCCGGTGCTCTCGATCGCTGCGACCGCCCTCGAGCGCGATCCGGGGAGCCGCTTCCAGCTCTATTACGGCAATACCAGCAGCGCCCGGACCATGTTCCTCGAGGACGTGCTGGCCCTGAAGGACCGGTTCCTGACGCGGTTTTCCGTGGCCTTCGTGATGAGCCGCGAGCCACAGGACGTCGAATGGCTCAATGGCCGGATCGACGCGGCGAAGCTCGGGGAGATTGCCCGGCACGACCTGGCCGTCCCCGGGATAGACGAGTTCTTCGTCTGCGGGCCGGGATCGATGGGCGAGGAAGTTCAGGGCGCACTCGAATCGCTTGGCGCGAGGGGGCGCATCCATGTCGAGCATTTCACGCCCGTCGTGACCGGCACAGCAGTTCCGGCCGCGATGCCCGCGATTGCGGTGATGCCCTTGCCGGTTGCCGGCGCGGCAAGCGCAGAGGTCACGGTCGTGATGGATGGCCGCCGTCGGCGCTTCACGATGCCGCTCGCCGGGGAAGTGATCCTGGATGCCGCGGGCCGCGCGGGGCTCGACCTGCCATTCTCATGTCGCGCGGGCGTCTGCTCGACTTGCCGCGCGAAGCTCGTCAGCGGCAGCGCCGAAATGGAGCACAACGTCGCACTCGAGGATTGGGAAGTCGAGGCAGGCTATATTCTCTGCTGCCAGGCGCGACCGACTTCCGCGGCGCTCGAGATCAGCTACGACGAATGACCGGCACTCCCCGATGAACTACCAGACGATTCAGTACGCTGTCAGCGGCGCCGTCGCGCGACTCACGTTGAATCGCCCCGAGCGACTCAACAGCTTCAACGGCGAAATGCACATCGAGCTGCGCGACGCGCTCAATCGGCTGGCGCGGGATAGCGCCCGAGTTCTCGTCCTGACGGGGGCGGGCCGCG
The DNA here is from genome assembly GCA_963706895.1 of uncultured Gammaproteobacteria bacterium. Lineage (GTDB taxonomy): Bacteria > Pseudomonadota > Gammaproteobacteria > Steroidobacterales > Steroidobacteraceae > SCUD01. The sequence goes on from CAVPNV010000009.1 coordinate 75,285, forward strand.
GATTCTGCGCGGGCCAGGATCTCGGCGACCGGCAAGTGGCGCCGGGCGGCGCCCGGGCGGACCTCGGTGAGTCGATCGAACTCAACTACAAGCCCCTGGTACTTGCGCTGCGCAAACTGCCGGTTCCCACAATCGCTGCCGTCAATGGGGTCGCCGCGGGCGCGGGTGCGAGCATTGCGCTCGCCTGCGACATCGTGGTCGCCGCACGCTCCGCTTCGTTCATCCAGGCGTTCAGCAAGCTCGGGCTGGTGCCGGACTCGGGTGCAACCTGGTTCCTTCCGAGGCTCGTAGGCAGCGCGCGTGCCCTCGGCCTCGCGATGCTCGGTGAGCGCTTGTCGGCCGCCGATGCCGCGGACTGGGGCCTGATCTGGAAATGCGTCGACGATGCGGACTTTCCGGCCTACGTCGATCGTCTTGCGGGCGAGCTCGCCGCAGCTCCGACCCGCGGACTGGTTCGGACGCGCGAGGCGATGCAGGAAGCCTCTGCGCGGACACTTCCGGAACAGCTCGACGTCGAGCGCGATCTCCAGCGCGAGCTCGGTTTCACGGAGGACTACGCCGAGGGCGTCGCGGCCTTTGCTGAGAAGCGTGCGCCGCGCTTCGTAGGGCGTTAGACCATGATGAATGAAAACTCGCCAGTCGAAGAAGACCCGGGCCAGCGTACCGCCGAGCGCGCCGTGCAGGCGCTCTGGCGCGGAGATTCGGCATCGCAGCAACTCGGCATGCAGGTCGAATCCTGCGGACCGGGCCGGGCGACGGTGACGATGCGCATCCGTCCCGACATGGTCAACGGACACAGGATCTGCCACGGGGGCCTGATCTTCGCGCTCGCGGACAGCGCGTTCGCATTCGCCTGCAATTCCTATGGCGACAACACGGTCGCGGCGGGCGCCGCGATCGAGTTCCTGAGGCCCGGCCGCGAGGGCGACGTATTGCGTGCGATCGGCTCGGAGCGCTGGCGCGCAGGCCGGGCGGGCATCTACGAAATCGAGGTCCGCAACCAGCGCGACGAGACTGTCGCACTCTTTCGCGGACGCAGCCACCAGATCGCGGGGAGATTGATCGATGACTGAGGCAATGATCTGCGACGCCATCCGCACGCCGATCGGGCGCTACGGCGGCGTTCTTTCCGGCGTGCGGACCGACGACCTCGCGGCGCTGCCGATCGCCGCGCTCATGAAGCGGAATGCCGGCGTCGACTGGGCGGCGGTCGACGACGTCGTATTCGGTTGCGCGAACCAGGCGGGCGAGGACAACAGGAACCTTGCGCGCATGGCGGCGCTTCTCGCCGGACTGCCTGTCGACGTCCCCGGCGTCACCGTGAACCGACTCTGCGGCTCGGGTCTCGACGCCCTCGCGATCGCTGCGCGGCAAATCCGTTCGGGCGAGGCCGAGCTCGTCATCGCGGGCGGCGCGGAGAGCATGAGCCGGGCGCCCTATGTGTTGTCGAAGCCCGACGCTGCGTTTACCCGCGGCCAGCAGATGTTCGACACGACGATCGGCTGGCGCTTCGTGAATCCGCTCATGAAGCAGCAATACGGCATCGATTCGATGCCGGAGACCGGGGAAAATGTCGCGGCCGATTTCGCCGTTTCACGCGCTGACCAGGACGCCTTCGCATTGCGCAGCCAGCAGCGCGCGCTTGCGGCCCAGGCCAGCGGCCGGCTGGCCGAGGAAATAGTCCCGGTGACGCTGCCGGCCAGGAAGGGCGAGCCCGCGGTCGTCGATCGCGACGAACATCCGCGCGAAACGAGCCTCGAGGCGCTCGCGAAACTCGGCACGCCGTTCCGCGCAGGCGGGACGGTCACCGCCGGCAATGCCTCGGGCGTCAACGACGGCGCCTGTGCAATCGTCGTCGCGAGCGAGCGCACGGCGACGCGTTACGGATTGACGCCCCGTGCGCGCGTGCTGGGCGCCGCTGTCGCGGGCGTTGCGCCGCGCATCATGGGCGTGGGTCCCGCACCGGCATCGGAAAAACTGATGGCGCGACTCGGCCTCAAGATCGGCGATTTCGACGTCATCGAGCTCAACGAGGCCTTTGCCTCGCAGGCCCTTGCCGTGCTGCGACGGCTCGGACTGCCGGACGATGCGCAGCACGTGAACCCGAATGGCGGAGCGATCGCGCTCGGACACCCCCTCGGCATGAGCGGAGCGCGCCTCGCGGCCACCGCGGCACTCGAACTCACGCGAACCGGCGGCAGGCGCGCCCTTTGCACGATGTGCATCGGCGTGGGGCAGGGCATCGCCCTCGCCATCGAGCGAATTTCGTGACCATCGACGATGCCGTCGAGCGCGACGGCGACGTGGCGGTGTTCACTTTCGACAACCCGCCCGTCAACGCACTTTCGCAACCGGTTCGCGCCGCATTCCTCGAGGCCGTCGAGGCGCTCGACTCCGACCCGGGCGTGCGCGCAATCGTGCTCGCAGGTGCAGGCCGGCAATTTGTTGCCGGCGCCGACGTGCGCGAATTCGACAGGCCTCCTGCCGAACCGCTACTGGCTGAAGTACTGTCTCGGCTCGAGGCCTGCGGCAAGCCAGTCGTTGCGGCCTTGCACGGCGCGACGCTCGGCGGCGGTGCCGAGACCGCGCTCGCCTGCCACTATCGCTGCGCGGCGGGCGATCTTCAGCTCGGATTTCCCGAAGTGAACCTTGGCCTCCTGCCGGGCGCGGGCGGTACGGTGCGGTTGCCGCGGCTCGCCGGATGGCAGTCGGCATTCGAGCTCATGGCCTCGGGCAAGCCGATCGGCGTCGATGCCAGCATCGAACTCGGGATCGTCGATCGCCGGATGGACGGCGACCTGCGAGCGGGCGCGATTGCCTGGAGCCGCGAACTTGCGAATTCGAATGCTCCGTTGCGGCGTGTTTGCGAGCTGCCCGCGCCGCCATCGAGGCCCAGCCAGTTCGAAGAATACCTGCGCATGCTGCCGCCCTCCGCCCGGCGGCTTCCTGCACCACCCCGCATCGTCGAGGCCCTGGCTTCCGCGGCCATGTTGCCCGTCGACGCAGCCATTGCCCGGGCGCGAACGCTGTTCCTCGAATGCGTCGATTCGAAGGAGTCACGCTCACTCAGGTATCTCTTCTTCGCAGAGCGCCAGGCGAGCGGCGAGCCGGAGCTCGCGCGGGCGGTGAGCCGGTCCGCAGTGCTCGGCGCAGGAACGATGGGCGCCGGGATCGCCATCAGCCTTGCGACCGGCGGCGTCCCGGTCACGCTGATCGACGCGAAACAGGATGCGCTCGATGCAGGTATTGCACGTGTGCAGTCCACGATCCAGGCCGCGGAGCGCAAGGGGCGGCTCAGCAGTGACGCTGCCGCGGCAGCGCGCGGCCGTGTGCAAGGATCCCTGACGCTTGCCGCCGCGAGCAGCGCGGATCTCGTGGTCGAGGCCGTGTTCGAGAATCTCGTCGTCAAGCGCGAAGTCTTCTCCCGGCTCGGCCAGATCTGCAGGCCCGGGGCCGTGCTTGCGACCAATACCTCGACGCTCGACGTGGATGCTATCGCGGACGCCTCCGGACGGCCGGCCGATGTTGTCGGCATGCACTTCTTCAGTCCGGCGAATGTCATGCGCCTCGTCGAGGTGGTACGTGGCCGCAACTCATCGCCCGCAGCGCTTGCCACGGCAATCGCAGTCGCCAAGCGCATCGGCAAGATCGCGATTCCGGTCGGCAATGCATTCGGCTTTGTCGGCAACCGCATGCTTTACGCCTACGGCCGCGAAAAGGAACTGATGATGCTGGAAGGCGCGCAGCCGGAAGCGATCGACCAGGCCTTGCAGGACTTCGGCATGGCGATGGGACCGAACGCGGTCGGCGACCTGGCGGGACTCGACATCGGCTTCCAGGTCCGCAAGGAGTGGGCGGGCAGGCCGGACGACCCGCGCTTCTACCGCGTTTCGGACATGCTGGCCGGGCTTGGCCGCTTCGGCCAGAAGACCGGGCGCGGCTTCTACCGCTACGACGGGCCGGGCGGCGAGCGCACGCCCGATCCCGAGGTCGTGGAACTGATCCGCGCCGAAGCGGAGCGCCTCGAGGTCCCGCAGCGGAACATCCAGTCCGGCGAGGTCGTGAGCCGCTGCATCCTCGCGCTCATCAACGAAGGCGCCAGGATCCTGGAGGAGGGCGTCGCCGCGAGCCCCGCCGACATCGACGTGATCTGGTGCAATGGATACGGATTTCCACGTCACCGGGGCGGCCCGATGTTCTATGCCGATACGATCGGGCCCGAGGGCGTTCTCGAATCGGTGCGCGGGCTCGCGTTGGACGCATGGCGAGCGCTACTGGACGCCGGCCGACTTGCTCGTCACGCTGGCTGGGAGCCGCAAGACGTTCGCGGCGTGGCAGGCCGAACGAAGCGCCGCGAACTGACGGCTGGTGATGGAGGGGCCGATGCGCTTGCAGAGCTTCATCGCGGGAAAATGGCAAGCCGGAGCGGGGCATGCGAGCGTGCTTCGAGACGCGAGCACGGGCGCGATCGTCGCAGAGGCGGTGAGCGACGGTCTCGACTTCGGCGGCGCGCTCCGTCATGCGCGCGATATCGGAGGACCCCGGCTTCGCGCCATGACATTTCATGAGCGCGCGTCGATGTTGCGCGCGCTCGGCAAGCGGCTCTTCGAACACAAGCCGGAGTTCTACGAGCTTTCGCACCGCACCGGCGCGACCAAGGGCGACTCCTGGATCGACATCGACGGCGGCATCGGCACGATGCTCGTTTTCGCGAGCAAGGGCACCAGGGAACTGCCGAACAGCCGCGTCTACCTCGACGGCGGTCTCGAGGGCCTTTCGAAGGGCGGGACTTTCGTCGGCCAGCACGTCTGCGTGCCGCTCGAGGGCGCGGCCGTGCATATCAATGCGTTCAATTTCCCGGTCTGGGGCATGCTCGAGAAACTCGCGCCGGCGCTGCTCGCCGGGGTGCCGGCAATCGTGAAGCCCGCGACTGCAACCAGCTATCTCACCGAGCTCGTCGTTCGCCGCATCGTGGAGACGGGACTGCTGCCGGAAGGAGCGATCCAGCTCATCTGCGGCGGTGTGGGCGACCTGTTCGACCATCTCGGGTGCCAGGACATCGTGTCTTTCACGGGCTCGGCAGCGACCGCGGTGAAGCTCCGCACGCATCCAGCCGTCGTACGGCATTCGGTGCGCTTTGTCGCGGAGACCGATTCACTCAATTCGTCGATCCTCGGACCCGACGCCGGGCCCGCGACGCCGGAGTTCGCGCTCTTCGTCCAGGAGGTTGCGCGCGAGATGACGGTGAAGGCAGGGCAGAAATGCACCGCGATCCGCAAGGCGATCGTGCCGCGGCACATGCTCGGGGAAGTCGTCACGGCGCTGCAATCGAAGCTCTCGGAGACCGTCGTCGGCGATCCGCGCGCGGAGGGCGTCAAGATGGGGCCGCTGGCGACTATTGCGCAGCGAGACGAGGTCCTCGCCCGCGTCGCGGAGCTCGAGCGCGAAGCCGAGCGGGTCGTTGGCGATCCCGAGCGCTTCGAGATCAGTGGCGGCGACCGCAAGTCAGGCGCGTTCCTGCCGCCAATCCTGCTCGTCTGCAGGGACGCCCAGAATTCGCGTGCCGTGCATTCGGTCGAAGCATTCGGCCCGGTATCGACCGTGATCGGCTACGACGGCACTCGCCGAAGCGATCGCACTCGCGCGCCGCGGCGAAGGAAGCCTCGCCGGCTCCATCTTCACGGCGGATGAGCACGTTGCCTCCGAACTCGTGCTCGGCCTCGCGCCATACCACGGTCGGGTGCTGGTGGTGAACCGGCATTGCGCGAAGGAATCGACGGGTCATGGCTCGCCGCTTGCGCCGCTCGTTCATGGGGGGCCCGGCCGCGCCGGCGGGGGCGAGGAGCTCGGCGGCATCCGTGGCGTCCTGCACTACATGCAGCGCACAGCGGTCCAGGGTTCGCCCGACGTCATCACTGCGGTCGGCGGCCGTTGGGCGCGCGGGAGCGCAGAGCGCGATCCCGGCATGCATCCGTTCCGCAAGCCCTACCACGCGCTTGCAATCGGGGACACCTTTCATTCCGGCGAGCGCGAAGTCACGGTAGACGACATCGAGCGCTTTGCCGGCCTGTCGGGCGACAATTTCTACGCTCACATGAGCGAGGCCGAGGCCGCGCGCAACCCGCTCTTCGGCGGGCGCGTCGCGCACGGCTATTTCCTGATCTCTGCGGCCGCCGGCCTCTTCGTCGAGCCGGACTACGGCCCGGTGCTCGGCAACTATGGCCTCGACAACCTGCGATTCGTGAAGCCGGTGAAGCCGGGCGATCGCATCCGCGTGCGCCTGACCTGCCGCGAGAAATCGCTCCGGGCCGACAAGGGATGGGGCGAGGTGACCTGGGACACGGAAATCCGGAACCAGGAAGGCGAAACGGTCGCTGCCTATCACGTGCTGACGATGGTGAGCGTCCATGCGGTTCCGGACTCGGTGAAGGACTGAAGCCATGGCGATCGGACTCGATGCACTGCGTGAGGGGTTTCCGGGCCTGCGGTTCGACGCGCCTGCAGACGGAGTGCTCGAGCTCGTGATCGCAAACGAGGGCAGCCAGAACTCGGCGACGGAGTCGATGCATCGCGATCTCGCGAACGTGTGGCGGGCGATCGACGCCGACCCGGAAGTTCGCGCCGTGCTGGTGCGCGGTGCCGGCGAGCATTTCTCATCGGGCGGCGATTTCGAATTGATCGAGCGCATGATCGGGGACGAGGCGACGCTGCTGCGCGTCTGGCGCGAGGCGAGCGACCTCGTCTACAACCTCGTCGATTGCTCGAAACCCGTCGTCTCGGCGATCCGCGGCACGGCAGTCGGGGCTGGCCTTGCGGTGGCGCTCCTCGCCGACATCTCGGTCGCGGGCCGCAATGCGAAGATACTCGACGGCCATACGCGCCTCGGCGTCGCGGCCGGAGATCACTCCGTGATCATCTGGCCTCTCCTTTGCGGCCTCGCGAAGGCGCGCTACTACCTGCTGACCAACGAACCGCTCACGGGCACGGAAGCAGAGCGAATCGGCCTGGTATCGCTCTGCGTGGACGACGACGCGGTACGAGAGCGCGCGCTGGAGGTCGCCGTCAAGCTCGCCGCCGGGAGCCGGAGCGCGCTCGCATTCACCAAGCGCGCGCTCAACAACTGGCTGCGGCTGGCGGGCCCGTCGTTCGACGCCTCGCTCGCACTTGAATTCCTGGGATTCCGGCTCGGCGACTCGCGCGAGGGGCTTGACGCCGTCCGCAATCGCCGTCCGCCGCGCTTCAACCGCTGATAGAACGGTCGGTCGGGAGCACCTCGAGCATCGGACGCGAATCGATGGTCAACGACGGTGTGGATCAGTTGTGCAAATTTCCACCTCGATTGAAGTGCCTTCTTGGACATGATCTGAATCATATCCCAAGACGCTGATTTCGGCGCGGCATCGCCGAACCGCCCTTGCGCCAGTTAATCGCGCCCTTTGCCCGTGCAGATGATCGTCGAGCCTGGTTTCAGTTGGTGACTACGGGCCTGCTGTTTATCGCGGGCTGGACTGGCTTGGCACTTGGCGTGCGGCTTGCGTGGAACTACGGCCTGTTGTTGCTGCTAGCGGTACCGGTCGCAGGTTTGTTCGTTCGGCTGTTCATCCTTCAGCACGACTGTGGCCATGGCTCGTTCTTCACGAGCAAGCGCCTAAACGACGCAGTTGGGCGCGCGATTGGTGTTGTGACACTGATGCCGTATTCCTACTGGCGACACACTCACGCTATTCACCATGCGTCTTCCGGCAATCTGGATCGCCCCGGGATCGGCGGCATCGTTACCCTGAGCGTGAGCGCGTATGCGGCGGCAACGTGGTGGCGGCGTCTCGGCTATCGCTTCTACCGCAGCATGCCAGTGTTACTGGGCCTTGGGCCGCTGTTCCAGTTCGCCCTCAAGCATCGCTTACCGCTTGATCTTTCTCGCTCCCGCAGGAAGGAATGGGCCAGCATCTGGGTCAACAATGCAGTGCTCGCGCTGGCCGTTACTCTTCTCTCGCTGGCGCTCGGCTGGCAGGTAGTGCTGCTCGTGCACCTGCCCGTAATGCTCCTGGCGGGAGCAGCTGGCGTCTGGCTCTTTTACGTGCAGCATCAGTTTGAGAGCACTTACTGGGCCAGGAGTCGTGCGTGGAACTTCGAGCGTTCGGCAGTCGAAGGTAGCTCCTACTACGACCTGCCGGCGATCCTGCGCTGGTTCAGCGCCAACATCGGCTACCATCACCTGCATCACATGTCGACGCGGGTCCCGAACTATCGGCTCCGTGAGTGCTTCGACTCGCACCCTCGCCTGCAACGGGCGACTCGCTTGACACTCCGGACCAGCCTGCACTCGGCGCGGCTCAGGCTCTGGGATGCGCAGGCCCAGCGCATGGTGCCGTTCTCCGCGCTGGGTGCGACGACGTACAGTGAAGCCGGGAATTGACTGGGGCCAAGCGAGAGAAAGGCCGTATCGACACCTGCGAACGAGTCCGCGGCGCTGTACACATCGATGTGTTCCACCGCTGTCCGGTTTGACAGCTTTTTCGGCAGCGCCCGATTTGACGACCAGTACGAGGCCACGCACGGAAGTCTTTCCGTCGGCGCTTTGTGGGATGTACTCGACCATTGGGATCCGAGCGTACGGTTCCGGGTACAGATGCAGTTTCCGCAGCCGAGTGCTTACTTGTGGCCGACAACGGAAGTTAAAACTGAGGCACTACCTGCCAACGACCGCGATTGCGGCCTCGCGTCGCCGCCGCTAACATTCCAGTCGGCCTTGGGGTGGTCTGACTAGACCTGAGACGCCGGTTGCCCATGCGGCTCACCGGTGAACCCGTCGAACCTGATCCGGTTAGGACCGGCGTAGGGAGCAGGCTTGTCGATCATTCCGAAGCTGTCGTTGTCCTGGATGCTAGCCGTCCACCGTGGCAGCGTACGCCGCAGTCGCCGCCCGTACGGCTCGAGGAAGTCGTCGTGACTGCGACGTCCTGCGCCCGGTGCCGGTGAACCGGCTACCGGGAAGCGTGTCGGTCATCGCGGGCCAGCGACCTGCAGCGATTCCGCAGTCTTGCACCTCGAGGAATTGTTGCCGCAGGTATCCGTCGCTGTCCTGGGCCGGCGCGAGCTCGCGCCCGCGCTATTTCCAGCTCCGTGGAATCGGCGAGCTCGAGCAATACCAGGGCGCGCCCAATCCATCGCTCGGCTTCCTGGTGGACGAAATCGATTTCAGCGGCATCGGCATGATTGCGTCCCTGTTCGATGTCGAGCAGGTCGAGGTTCTGCGCGGCCCGCAGGGCACGCGTTACGGCGCGAATGCGCTCGGTGGACTCATCAAGGTCAAGACCCGGGACCCGATAGCACGCCGTGAGCTCGACACGGAGCTTTCCCTCGGCGACGACGGGCTCTGGTCGGCCGGCGCGGTCGCGGGAGGAAGCCTGTTTGCGCCGGATACGGTCGATGGCGCCTGGCGCGCGGTCGTTCAGCGTTCCGTCAGTGACGGCTTTCGCCACAACGTCTACCTGGACGAGGACGACACGAACGGACGCGACGAAACGACGGCACGCCTCAAATTCCGCATCGAGGCGGATTCCGGCTGGCAAGCAGACCTTGCGCTGCTTTACGCGGATTTCGACAATGGTTACGACGCGTTTGCGATCGACAATAGCCTCGCAACGCTCTCGGACCGGCCAGGCCGCGATACGCAGCAATCCGATGGCGCATCGCTCGACCTGCACCTGCCGGGAAGCGGGAAGGGCGGATTCCGCTCGATCACGACCTGGGCGGAGTCGGACATCGTCGCAAGCTTCGACGGCGACTGGGGCAACGAAGTCGACTGGGGTGACGCCGGGCCTTACGACTTCTTTTCGGACACGCGCCGCACGCGCAGGAACCTGAGCCAGGATTTCCGATACTCGGGAGCGACTGGCGGCGCGCTGTCCTGGATCGCTGGCGCCTGGCTTTCACGCCTCGCGGAATCGAACCGGATCGCGGACGATGGCCTTTACCTGCAGGACGCCTTCATGCGCGAGCTGGACAGCAGCTATGAAGCGACGAGCGTAGCGCTGTACGGCCAGGCCGATTGGGACGCCACGCCAGCGACGACGGTGACTGCCGGCCTGCGCGCCGAGCAGCGCGACGCGAGCTATGACGACAGCGACGGCGCCGCCTTTGATCCCCGCGACCGCATGTGGGGCGGCGAGCTCGCCGTAACCCACCGCGCGACCGAGGCACAGCTCCTGTGGGCATCGCTGTCCCGCGGCTTTCGTGCGGGAGGGTTCAACATCGGAACGTCGGTGCCCGAAGACCGCCAGCAGTTTTCCGCCGAATACCTCTGGTCCCTCGAGGCGGGGTGGAAGGGACGCGACGAGGCTGACAGGCTGCGGGCCGATTTCAACATCTATTACATGCGCCGCGAGCATCCCCAGGTGGCGACCTCGCTGCAGCTCGATCCAACGGACCCGCTCACCTTCATCTTCCTGACCGACAATGCCGAGAGCGGCGAGGCCTGGGGATTCGAATCCTCGGCGGACTTCCAGCTGAACGAGCGGCTCGTGATCGAAGCGATGCTGTCCTGGATGGAATCGCGCTACCACGGCTATCGTTTCGGGGACCGCGACCTCGAAGGGCGTGCCTGGGCGCATGCGCCGGAATGGAAGTCCTCGCTATCCGCGACCTGGCGCCATCCGGCCGGGTGGATGGCGCGCGTCGACTTGTCGGGAGAGTCCGGATTCTTTTTCGACACGAGCCACGATCAACGCGCCGATTCGCGGTTCCTGGCGAACGTGCGAACCGGGTACGAGGCAGAGCGATGGTCGGTCGAGATCTGGGCGCGAAACCTCTTCGACGAGCGCTACCCGGTCCGCGGGTTCTACTTCGAGAACGAACCGCCCGACTTCCCGACGAAGCTATACCTGCGCTGGGGCGACCCGCGACAGCTCGGCCTGACGGCACGCTATTCCTTCTGAGGTGAAGCCATGCATGTAGCAGTAGAAATGAGCCTCTATCCGCTTACGGGCGAGTTCATCCCGCCAATCCTCGACTTCATCGAGCGGCTCAGATCGCATCCCGGCCTCGCGGTCGTCACGAATTCGATGAGCACGCAGGTCAGCGGCGAATTCGATCGCGTATTCGACGCCCTGCGCGGGGAAATCCGGCAGAGCCTCTCGGCCCCGCATCGCGCAGTGCTCGTCATGAAGGTGCTCGGTGGCGCCGACTGAAGTCGCCGCGGTCGCCTGCGGCTTCGCCTACATCCTGCTCGCCATCCGCCAGCAGCGAACCTGCTGGATCGCGGGAGGCGCAAGTTCAGTGCTCTATGCATTCGTATTCCATGATGCCGGCCTTCCGATGCAGGCACTGCTCCAGCTCGTGTATGTCGCACTTGCGGTCTATGGCTGGATTGCGTGGCAGCGCGATGCCGGCCGGACCCTGGCGCCGCGCAGGCTTCCCGCACGCGGCCACCTGCTGGCGCTCGGCGGCGTCCTGCTCGCGACGGCGGCAAGTGCGCCGCTCGTGGCACGCCATGCACTCGCAACGGCACCGGTCGCGGACTCACTCGGCACCTGGTCAAGCCTCTTCGCAACCTGGCTGCTCGCGCGCCGCTACGCCGACAACTGGGCCTGGTGGATCGTCATCGACACGGGACTTGCGGCCCTGTTCTACTCGCAGGGACTTTCGATGACGGCCGCGCTCTACCTGGCATTTGCGGTGCTCGCCTTTGCCGGCTGGCGCAGTTGGCGCAGCAATGCGCGTGCAGAGGCGTCGGCGTGATGCCGGAAACCGCGCTCGAACCGAAAATCAAGGCGGTCGCCGCAGAACTCGGCCTCGCGGGACTGCAGGTCTCGGCGCTCGAGGGCGGCGCCGCCAACCGCAGCTTCCGGTTGCGCGATGCCCGTCACGACTATGTGTTGCGAATTCAGGGCGCTGCCGCTCCCGGCCTGGGTGCGAGCCGTGCTTCCGAGCACGCGATGCAGTCGCTGGCGGCTGCGGCTGGACTCGCCCCTCCGATCATTCTCGCGCAGCCCTCTGAGGGTATCCTCGTGACACGGCACGTCGCGGGGCGGACGCCAGGACTTGCAGACTTCCGCTCGCCCGGCATGCTGAGGCGTGCCGGCGCATGGATCGCAAGGCTGCACGCGCTCGACCCGCCGCCAGGGCTCGCCGCGATCGATTTCGGCGCCCGGGCCGCGGATTACCTCGCGAACCTCGATTTGCCTTTGCCCGCCCCGGATGTTGCCGCACTCGGCCGCCGCCTTGCCGGGCATCGTGCGGTACTTCCGCCGCCAGCGCGCCACGCGCCCTGCCATCACGACCTGCATCACCGGAACTTCGTGGATACGGGCGATGCACTCCTGGCAGTCGACTGGGAATATGCGGGTCCGGGCGATCCTGCGGCGGATCTCGCGGCCTGCATCCGGTACCACGATCTGGATTCAGCAGGCATCGATGCGCTGCTTGGGGGCTATGGCGAGGATTCGCCCGCGCTGCGCGCGCGCATCGCGGAGCTCGGCTGGATCTTCGATTGCCTCTGGTTCGGATGGAATGCATCCGCAGCAGCCGCGGGACTTCCGGTCGACGGCAGACAGCAGGCGCAACTCGCGGCGCGGCTCGCCCGCTGAGCGGTTGCGCAGTCACGGGCCCATCGCGCAAGATGCGCGACCCATGGCCGAGATCACCGTAACCGATCGCGACGGCGGAGTGCATCGCGTGAATGCCCGCGAAGGCGTGAGCCTCATGGAGACGCTTCGCGAGTTTGAATATGGCGTCGCCGCCATCTGCGGCGGCATGTGCTCCTGCGCGACCTGCCACGTTTACGTCGCCGAGCCCTGGCTCGACAGGCTGCCGCCGATGCAGGGCGACGAAAAGGAAATCCTGCAGGAACTCGAGAGCTACAGGCCGAGAGGTTCGCGGTTGTCCTGCCAGATCCCGTTCGAGGCAGCGCTTGCCGGAATCGACGTCGAGGTCGCGCCCGAAGAGTGAAATTGAAGGGGACGCGCCCCTTCAAATTCGCAATGCAAGCGCACTAGTCCGCGACTATGAAGGGGCGCGTGCCCTTCAATTTCGTTCAGCCTGCGCGGCGACTTCCCGGGCTGCGGCCTCGATCGCTGCCGCGTCGCCCAGGAAGCGTCGCGGCGCCGAAGGACATTGTCTCGAATCGAGCTCGTAGTAGATCGGCACGCCGGTCGGGATATTGAGTTCGACGATGTCCGCGTCGCTGATGCCATCCAGCATCTTGACGAGCGCGCGCAGGCTGTTGCCGTGTGCGACGACGAGCACGTCGCGGCCCGACGCAAGCTCCGGCGCGAGCCGCTCGCGCCAGCAATGCTCGACGCGCCCGAGAGTGTCCTTGAGCGACTCCGTCGCGGGCAGCGAAGCGGCGCCGATGTCGCGGTAGCGCGCATCGAAGCGCGGATGCCGGGGATCGTCGGATGCAAGCGGCGCGGGCGCGACATCGAAACTGCGGCGCCACACCTTGACCTGTTCCGCGCCGTACTTGGCCGTTGTTTCGGCCTTGTCGAGCCCCTGGAGCGCGCCATAGTGCCGTTCGTTGAGGCGCCAGTCGCGCTCTACGGGCATCCACATGCGGTCCATCTCGTCGAGCATGATCCAGAGCGTGCGGATCGCGCGCTTCAGCACCGATGTGTACGCCTGGCCAAACTCGAATCCGTTTTCCCGCAGCAGCCTTCCCGCAGCGCGTGCCTCTTCGCGCCCCTGCGCCGTGAGGTCGACGTCGGTCCAGCCGGTAAAGAGGTTTTCGAGGTTCCACGCGCTCTGGCCATGGCGCACGAGCACGAGCTTGCCTGGCAAGGCCTGCTCCTCAGCGCTCGACGAGCCGGCGCACCGACTCGAGCGCGACCGATAGTGTCGGGAAGTCCGCGCTGCCCGTGGCGCGCATCTCGCGCACCGTGCGGATCAGCTTCTGCACGGGCTCGCCGCCGGACCTCAGCCAGGCCGCGACGCGCTGCGGCGCATCGCCGCGGGTCTTGCCCGCGAGCACGCGCTCACAGAGCTTGCGCTGCAGGAGGTACAGCTCTTCGCGCAGCATGCCGCGTGCCACTGCCTGCCAGTGGCCGTCCACCGCGAGCCGCTCGATTTCTTCGCGCAGCCAGTCGAGCCCGAGCGCGGCGCCGAGGCCGAAATAGGCGCGGGCCGAGTGTCCGATCGCCGCTCGCCTTGAAAGCGCGACCTCGACGATGTCCACGCCGGCGTGGATCGCGCCGAGGCTCGCGACGCGGCGCGACAGCTTCGGCGGCACGCCTTCGCGCGAGAACCGCGCGAGGGATCGCTCATAGCGCTCGACTTCGGTGCCCTCGATGAATTCGGGGAGGTCGCGCATCAGCTCGCGAATTCCGGATTCCAGCCGCGAGACTGCCCGCTCGATGTCGAGGTCGTGCCCGTGGTTCCGCAGCACCCAGTAACTGAGGTGCCGCAGAAGCCGCGTCGTCTCGTACATCATGTCGTACTGCAGCTCGGTCGGCGCCTGGTCGTCGAGCGCCTCGATGTCCGCCCACAGCTCGCGCATGCCGGTGATCTCGCGCGCCACCGAATAGGCGCGGGCGATGCTGCCGACATCCGCGCCCGTGTCTTCCTGCATGCGGATGGCGAACACCGGCCCCATGCGGTTCACGAGGCTGTTGGTGGTTGCGGTGACGATGATTTCGCGGCGCAGCTGGTGCCGCAGGATCTCCTGCGGAAAGCGCCTCTGGACCGGCTGCGGGAAGTAGCGTGTCAGCTCGACGCCGAGGAATGGGTCGTCCGCGATGTCGGTGTCACCGAGCCGGTCCGCGAGCCAGATCTTCGAGTACGACAGGAGCATCGCGAGTTCGGGTCGCGTGAGGCCGAGTCCCTTGTGCCGGCGCTCCGTGATCTCATCGCCCGTCGGCAGCGCCTCGAGCGCGCGGTCGAGCGTACCGCTGCGCTCCAGCGCGTGGATCACATGGCCAAGCTCGGCGATGCGTTCGGCGGCGTGGGCCTGGAGCGTCGAGATCGCGAAACATTGCAGGTAATTGTTCCGCAGGACCAGTCGTGCGACTTCGTCGGTCATGCTGGCGAGCAGTGCATTGCGCCGGGGACGGGGAAGCCGGCCCGAGGCCATCAGGGGATTGAACAGGATCTTCAGGTTTACTTCGACGTCGGAGCAGTTGACGCCCGCAGAGTTGTCGATGAAATCGGTGTTGATGCGACCGCCCGCGGCGGCGTACTCGATGCGGCCGCGCTGCGAAAGGCCGAGGTTGCCGCCTTCGCCGACGACGCGACAGCGCAATTGCGCGCCATCGACCCGGATGGCGTCGTTCGTCCGGTCCCCGATCTCCGCGTTCGATTCGTCCGCGGACTTGACGTAGGTGCCGATGCCGCCGTTCCAGAGCAGGTCGACGGGAAGCCGCAGGATCGCGCGCATCACTTCGACCGGCGTAGCCGACGGCGCGTCAATGCCGAGCAGGGACTTCGCCTCGTGCGAAAGGGCGATTGTCTTGTTCTGCCGCGAATGCACGCCGCCGCCCCTGGAGAGCAGCCGCTTGTCGTAGTCATCCCAGCTCGAGCGCGGAAGGGCGAACATCCGCTTGCGCTCGGTGAAGCTCCGCGCTGCATCCGGCGACGGATCGATGAAGATGTGGCGATGGTCGAATGCGGCGACCAGCCGGATGTGCTGCGACAGCAGCATCGCGTTGCCGAACACGTCGCCCGACATGTCGCCGATGCCGGCGACGGTGAAGTCCTGCGCCTGCGTGTCCCTGCCGAGCTCCCGGAAGTGTCGGCGCACCGACTCCCAGCCGCCGCGGGCGGTGATCGCCATGTCCTTGTGGTCGTACCCGGCCGAGCCGCCGGAGGCAAAGGCGTCGGCAAGCCAGAATCCGTATTCCGCGGAAATTGCGTTCGCAACGTCCGAGAACCTGGCGGTGCCCTTGTCGGCGGCGACGACGAGGTAGGCATCATCGCCGTCGTACCTGACGACTCCGGCGGGCGGCCTGACCTTGCCGCCCTGGACGTTGTCGGTGATGTCGAGCAGCGCGCGGATGAACCAGCGGTAGCATTCGGTGCCGTCGGCCTGCGCCTCGTCGCGACCGGCGGGCGGGCGCCGCGGCACGAAGCCACCCTTGGCGCCGACCGGCACGATCACCGTGTTCTTGACGTTCTGCGCCTTCATGAGGCCGAGGACTTCGGTGCGGAAGTCGTCGCGCCTGTCGGACCAGCGCAGGCCGCCGCGAGCCACGCGACCCATTCGCAGGTGCACGCCCTCGACACGCGGGGAGTGCACGAAGATCTCGAACATCGGCTTCGGGAGCGGAACCTCGGCGAGCCGGCGCGGGTCCAGCTTGAGCGCGAGGTAGGGCCGGTGCTCGCCGGCGGCGTCGGTCCTGAAATAGTTCGTCCTCAGAGTCGCATCGATCGCCGCGAGATAGGCGCGAAGTATGCGGTCGTCGTCGATCCGCGTGACTGCGGCGAGCAGGCGCTCCAGCGCCCGGCGGTGCGCGCCCTCGGTTCGACGGCGCTCGGTTCCCGAAAGGGCCGGGTCGAAGCGGGAGACGAAGAGCCGGACGAGGTGGCCTGCAGCCGCTGCGTTGCTCGCGAGCGCCTCCTCGATGTAAGCCTGTGACAGCAGGAGGCCCAGCTGGCCGAACCAGCGCGCATAAGTCCGGAGCACGACGGCCTCGCGCCAGCTGAGGTCCGCGGCGAGGACGAGCCTGTTGAATCCGTCGTTGTCGGCCTGGCCCGTCCAGACTTTCGCAAACGTCGCCATGAGCCGCGGCCCATCGCTCTCGAGGTCGATGCGGACGCGCCTCGGGTGTTCGAGCTCGAAATCCTGGATCCACACGACGCCTGTCGCGCCGTCAATCTCGTAGGGGCGCTCGCTGATCAACTTGAGGCCGAGGTTTTCGATCGTCGGCAGCACGTCCGAAATCGGAATCGGGCGCAGGCTGCTGAGCAGCTTGAACTGCAGCTTGTGCGGCGGATGCTCCTTGCGGCGATAGAGGGCCATGTGCAGCCCGGCAGGCTCGGCCACCAGGCGCTCCAGAGCGGCGACGTCGTCGACCGCGACCTCGAGCGGCGTGTCTTCCTGATACGCGGCGGGGAAGGACCCGCCCCAGGCGCGGAAGAGCCTGAGCGCCTCGGCCTCGCCCCGGTCGTCGAGCAGCGAATCCTTCAGCTGGTCCTGCCAGGTGCGGACCGTCTCCGTGATCCTGCGCTCGAGCTCGACCGCATCGACGCCGGCATTCGATTCGGGCGGGGTGCGGACCAGCATGTGCAGCCGCGCCAGTACGGACTCGGACAGCGATACCTGCGACTCGATCGCGAGCCCGCCGAAGGCTTCCAGCGCGAGCTTCTCGATTCGCTCCCGGGCCTGGGTGTTGTAGCGGTCACGCGGCACGTAGACGAGGCAGGAGTAGAAGCGGCGGAACACGTCGCGGCGCACGAACAGGCGGACCTGCGCACGCTCGTAGAGGTTCACGATGCCGCGCACGATCCGGACCAGGTCCGGGACCGTCGCCTGGAACAGTTCATCGCGCGGGAAAGTTTCCAGCGCGTGAACGAGCGCCTTGTGGTCGTGGCTCGAGGGCTTCAGGCCGAAACTGCCCGACGACGCGCTGTATCTTGTGGCGCAGCACGGGGATTTCGCCCGGGCTCCTGCTGTACGCGCTCGACGTCCATAGCCCGATGAAGCGCCGCTCGCCGGTCACGTTGCCCGCCGCGTCATAGGTCTTGACGCCGATGTAGTCAAGATAGGTCGAGCGGTGAACCGTCGCGATCGAGTTCGCCTTCGTGATGATGAGCGGCTCTGCAGAGCGGGCGAATGTGCGCACGTCGCCCGTCAGCACGATGGTCTTGGGCTTGCGCGCCGCCTTTGCCCGCATGATCCCGAGCCCGGAGCGTGGCACCGGCACCAGCCTGTCCCGCCGCGGCCCGCGCCGCAGCCGGTACTCGCGGTAGCCGAGAAACGTGAAGTGGTTGTCCTCCATCCACTCGAGCAGCGCCTGCGCCTCGCGAATCTCGCTGCGCTGGCCGCGCACGCGCGCAGAGCCGAGCTCGGCTGCGACGTCGAGCGCCTTGCCGCGCATTCGCCGCCAGTCCGTGGTCGCAGCCCGGATGTCGTCCAGCGAACCGCGTATGTTCTTCTCGATCGCGGCGAGGCGCGCGGGATCCGGCTCCCGGTCAATCTCGATCAGCTGCCAGGACTCGAGTTTCGCGCCGGCCGGCGGGTCTTCGAGGAAGATCTCCTTGAGCCGGCCGAGGCCGTCGCGGACGACGGAAAAAACAGGATGTGCGAGCAGGTGCACCGCGAGTCCGTTCTGCGTGCACACCATGCCGAGCGAATCGACGAGGAACGGCATGTCGTCGGTGACGACCATGATGACCGTATGCGAGGACGCGAAACGATCGCGTGCAGGATCCGGATTGAACACGCGCACCAGCGAGCGACCGCGCTGCCGCCTGCGCCCGAGCTCGAACTCGGCGAGCGCTGCGCCCGCAAGGTCGTCTGGCGTGCGTTGCACGAGATCGAGCTCGGAAACGCCATGGTAGAAATAGCGCGCGAGACGATCGGGCGCGATCGGCATCCCGCGGCGACGCCTGCGGCGCGCGCTTGCGGCGATGCGGTCGATGATTGCCTGACGTGCGGCTGGGATTCTGCCTAGCATGCGGGAGTCAACCGGCCCTGGCGGTGGCGGCGCGGATTATACACGCGGGTCGCTGGCCGGTCCGAGCCGCCACGAGCGCTTCTGCAGGCGCAGCAGGAGCGCCTCGAACTGCGCCTGCTCGTCGGGCGAGAGCTCGGCAAGCAACCGGCGCTCGTAGGCGAGCGCGAGCGGAACGATGCGCCGGTACACCGACCAGCCGCGCGTGGTGAGGCTGAGGATCGAGCGGCGCCGGTCGCGCGCAGCCACGCTCCGCCGCACGCGGCCATGCCGGGCGAGGCCCGCGACAGCCCGGCTGACCGCGACCTTGTCCATTGCAGTCCGCTCGGCGACGTCCGCCGCCGAGAGGCCGGGCGAGCGGGCGAGCACTGCGATCACCCGCCACTGGGGAATGGTGAGCCCGAAACGCCTGGCATAGGCGCCTGCGAGCGCGGCGGAGACCGTGTTCGCAAGCACCGAAAGGCGGTAGGGTAGGAAACGGTCCAGGGACAGGGCCGGGGCGTTCGCGGGAGCGGACATGCTTGGATTATAGTTGC
Source organism: uncultured Gammaproteobacteria bacterium (assembly GCA_963706895.1). Lineage (GTDB taxonomy): Bacteria > Pseudomonadota > Gammaproteobacteria > Steroidobacterales > Steroidobacteraceae > SCUD01. The sequence goes on from CAVPNV010000009.1 coordinate 94,423, forward strand.
AAATGCAACTAATGCGGGAGCGGGCGATGGGCGAGAAATTCGACAATCCGATGGGAACTGACGGATTCGAGTTCGTGGAGTACACGGCTCCGGATCCGGAACGGCTGCGGACGCTGTTCGGACGCATGGGATTTCCGGCCACCGCGCGGCACCGCAGCAAGAACGTCACCCTGCACCGGCAGGGTGACATCAATTTCGTCATCAACGCCGAGCCCGAGGGATTCGGCCAGCAGTTCGCGCGCGTTCACGGCCCTTCGGCCTGTGCAATGGCGTTCCGGGTGGGGATGCGGCCGCGGCATTCCGGCGCGCGGTCGAGCTCGGCGCGAAGCCGGTCGAGACCCGTGTCGGGCCCATGGAATTGCGCATTCCCGCGATCGAGGGCATCGGCGGAAGCCACATCTACCTCGTCGACCGCTATGGTGACCGCACGATTTACGACGTCGATTTCGTCCCCGTCGCCGACCCGAAGCCGGTGCGCGCTGCGGGCCTCACGCTGATCGACCACCTGACGCACAACGTCAGCCGCGGCAACATGGACAAGTGGGCCGGTTTCTACGAGCGCCTGTTCAACTTCCGCGAAATCCGCTATTTCGACATCGAGGGAAAGAAGACGGGCCTCTTCAGCCGCGCGATGACGAGTCCCTGCGGCAAGATCCGGATCCCGATCAACGAGAGCCAGGACGACAAGAGCCAGATCGAGGAATACATCCGCGAGTACCACGGCGAGGGAATCCAGCACATCGCGCTTTTCACGGACGACATCTACGCCAGCGTCGACGCGCTGCGCGCAAACGGCGTCGAGTTCCAGGACACGCCGGATACCTATTACGAGGGCGTCGACGCACGCGTTGCCGGCCATCGCGAATCGCTCGCGCGGATGCGCGAGCGCGGCATCCTGGTCGACGGCAGCGCACAGGACGGGATCCTGCTGCAGATCTTCACGAAGAACGTCATCGGCCCGATCTTCTTCGAGATCATCCAGCGCAAGGGAAACGAGGGCTTCGGCGAGGGCAACTTCCGGGCGCTGTTCGAGTCGATCGAGCTCGACCAGGAGCGTCGCGGCGTGATCTGACAGGCCTGTCGCAAAATCGGCCCGCGTGGCGACCGCCCGCGGCTGACACGCCCAAACTGGCGATTCGCTCACAAGCCGGGCCCCGGCCAATGTCGATCCAGTTCACAGCTTGCGCAGTTTCCGCGTGCGGCAACCCGCCCCCCGCGGGAGACTTCCGTTTTACAGATTTCGGCAGGTCGAGGCATGGACGTCGGCACGGCGACGAGTCACTTCGGGGTCACCACCCGCATCACGCGCGTCGGGTTCGCCGACGGGTGGACGGGTGCGGTGGCCATCGGCGTGATGGTCTACGTCGCGGCCGCAATCTACATCACGGTCGCGGGCTTCGAGCCGTCTCCCGCGCTCGATTTCTACCTGCTGCTGTCGGATGTGCCGGCGAGCTTCGCGGCGGCGTGGCTCGCGATCGTCGCCGCACGATCCGCGCACCAGCCCGCCGCCCGGCGAACCTGGAAATTCCTGGCGGCTGCGATCGTCACCTACATCCTCGGGAACCTGATCGATTTCTACTACCGCGCTCGCCGAGATCGAATCGTTCCCTTCCTTTGCAGACGTCGCATACCTTTCATTCTTTCCCATCCTTTTCACCGGCTTCATCGTCGCGGTTCGCGCGAGTTCGCTGCGCGTGTCCTGGGGCAGGCTGCTGCTCGATTCGTCGATCCTGGTCCTCGGCTTCGGCACGTTTTTCTGGTTCTTCGTCATCAGCCCGGCCGCGGCGGCGAGCGAGGAGGAATTCGCGCGTTTCGTCCTGACGCAGGTGTACATCGCTCTCGACTGCCTGATGCTCATGGCGATCGGCGTGTTGCTCATGAACAGCACGAGCTGCCCGCTGCGCAAGACGACGCTCGTGATGTTGACCGGCGGCTTCGGCATGATGTTCCTCGCCGACATCGTCTGGGCCACCGCCGTCGTTTCGGGCAACTACCTGCCGGGCAATTTCTCCGACGTCCTCTACCTCGCCTGCTATGTCGGCGTCGCGGGCGCGGCCCAGGTCCAGATCCGGGACAAGTCCCGGCCCGAGCGACAGAAGAACGCAAGCGGCAGCACGATGACCCAGGTCATCGCCTATGCCGGCCTCGGCCTGTCCTTCTTCGTGCTGGTGTACTTCGCGGCAGGAGACGGGAGCAGCCCCGTCACCGTCATGACGATCGCGATCTTCGTGCTCGCCATCCTCGTCATGGCCCGGCAGGGCGTGATACTCAGGGACGACGCGCAGGTTCGCCAGCGCCGGGCCGTCGACCTGGTCGAGGCGCGGTTCGCCTCGCTGATCCGGAACGCCTCCGACGTCATCATGATCGTCGACGGCGACGGCCGAATCGAATACGCGTCCCCGGCCGTGCAGCGCACCTTCGGGCTCTGGCACGACGACCTGGTCGGGCGGAAGCTCGCGGAGATCTGGCGGGAGGCGGACCGGGAACGAATTGCCGCCTTCCTGGCCGAGGTCATGGCGACGCGCGGCGTTTCCATCGGGCCGGTCGAGCTGTCCGTCGACACCAAGGCGCGGCACTTCAACCTCGAGTGCGTCGGCAGCAACCTGCTCGACGACCCTGCGGTCAAGGGCCTTGCGCTCAACCTCCGTGACGTGACGGAGCGAAAGGCGCTGGAGGACCAGCTGCGTCAGCTTGCCTTCCACGATCCGCTGACCCTGCTCGCCAACCGCAGCCTGTTCCGCAACCGCGTCGAACACGCGCTCGCCCTGTCGCGTCGCACGCAGGAACGCCTCGCGGTCCTCATGATCGACCTCGACAACTTCAAGAACGTGAACGACTCGCTCGGCCACGATATCGGCGACCGCCTGCTGCAGACGGCGGCGCAGCGCCTGGTGAAATGCACTCGCGCGGCGGACACGGTCGCGCGGCTTGGTGGCGACGAGTTTGCGGTGCTCCTGGAGGGCGTCTCGACGCTCGAGCAGGCCGAGGAGATTGCCGCGTCGGTCACCGAGGCATTCCGGCTGCCGATCTCCATCGACGGCGACGACTTGCTGGTCACGACGAGCATCGGCGTCGCGCTGTCGGAGCCTGGCAACGACACGGAGCACGTGCTTCGCAATGCCGACATCGCGATGTACAACGCCAAGGCCGCTGGAAAGGCACGCCATGTCGTATTCCATGCCCGCATGCAGGAGCAGCTGCGCGAGCGGCTCCGCCTCGAGGACGACCTGAGCCAGGCATTCGCGAAGAAAGAGTTCTTCCTCGAGTTCCAGCCGATCGTGGACCTGAAGACGACGGAGCTGCTCGGCGTCGAGGCACTCGTGCGATGGCAGCATCCTGAACAGGGCAGGCTCCTGCCGGGCCAGTTCATTCCGATGGCGGAAGAGACCGGCCAGATCGTCGAGCTCGGCCGCTGGGTCCTGCTCGATGCCTGCTGCAGGGTCAAGCAATGGCGCGAGTCGATTGCCGCCGGAAGCGGGCTCCGCGTCGCCGTGAACATATCCGGTCGTCATCTCCAGCAGGGTGACCTCGTCGCCGACGTCAGGAACGCGCTCGAGGTATCGGGCCTGGAGCCGGAGAGCCTGCTGATCGAGCTGACCGAGAGCACGATGATGCACAACTCGGAGAGCAACCTGCTGCGCCTCAAGGACCTCAAGTCGCTCGGTGTACGACTGGCGATCGACGACTTCGGGACCGGCTATTCGTCGCTCTCGTACCTGCACCGTTTCCCGATCGACATCCTCAAGATCGATCGCTCCTTCGTCAGCCGGCTGACCGAGTCGAGCGAGGGCCCGAAGCTCGCGCGCGCGGTCGTGATGCTCGGCGAGACCCTGGGTCTCGAAACCGTGGCCGAAGGCGTCGAAATGGAGGACCAGGTGACGCAGCTGCTGCAACTCGGCTGCGTCGCCGCCCAGGGATTCCTCTTTTCCCACGCGACATCGCTGGACGCTGTCGCCGCCTCTCCATACGCCTTGCGCCGCGACCAGCTGCGCCGCGCCCACACGGGCTACGACAGCCTGACTGCGACGGGACGCTATCGAATCGCCGACATGGTCAAGGCGCGAAAGACGGAGCCGGAAAAAGAGCCCTGGCCGCGAGCCGCGCAAAGCTGAGCCAGCCGGGCAGACCCGGATTACGGGCGGTGCGGCTTCGCGAGATATTTTCGCCCCTGCATCTCGTGCAACCTGCTCGCAGTCCTTTGGTACTCGAACGCGAGCCGCTCACCGCGGTATAGCGCCTCGGGCGAGTCAGCCGCCGCGGACACGACAAGCTTGACTGCACGATCGTAGAACTCGTCGACGAGCGCGATGAAACGGCGCGCAGCATCGTCCAGCACGGCTTCCATCACCGGGACGCCGCTCAGGAACACGGTCTGGTAGCAGCGCGCTATCTCGATGTAGTCGGCCGCGGAGCGCGGCCCTTCGCAGAGCTCCCGGAATTCAAACCAGACGACGTCCTCCGCCTCGCGCCTCGCGCGCACGGACCGGCCCTCGACCTGAACCTTGACGTCGCTGTCCCCGCGTCCGTCCGCCAGCCGCTCGAATTCGGCTGCGAGCAGGCCTTCTGCGTTCCCTGCGGAAGGCCCGAGATAGAGCGTGGCACGCTCGAGCTGGCGCAGGCGGTAGTCGACGCCGGCGTCGAGCTCCATCACCCGGCAATTCTTCTCGATCAGCGCGATCGCCGGCAGGAAGCGCTCGCGCTGCAGCCCGCCGCGATAGAGACCGGCCGGCGGCAGGTTCGAAGTTGCCACGAGCGTGACTCCGCGCCTGAACAGCGCTTCGAGCAGCGTGCCCAGGATCATCGCATCTGCGACGTCTCCGACCACGAATTCGTCGATGCAGAGGATGCGCGACTTCGCAGCAATGTCCGCCGCGACCTGGTCGAGGGGCGACGGGCGGTTGCGGTGGCGCTTGAGCTGCGCGTGCACGTCCTGCATGAACCGGTGGAAATGCTCACGCCGCTTTTCACGGACCGGCAATTCTGCGAAGAACTCGTCTACGAGGAATGTCTTGCCCCGGCCTACGCCGCCCCAGAGGTACAGGCCGCGGAGCGGCGCGCGCGGGCGCGGAAGCAGGCCGAGGCCGCGCGCAAGAACCGAATTCCGGGCGAGCACGCGCCGCCGCAAGTCCTCCAGTCGCGCGAGTGCGGAGCGCTGCGACGCGTCCAGCGAGTGGCCCTGGGCCGCGAGCAGGGCTGCGGTGCGGCCGCTGAGCGTCGGCTTGTCGGTGGCGCCGCTCAGCCGCGGAGCTCCGGCCGATCGCGGAAGTGCGCGAGCGCGGAAGGGTTCGCGAGCGCGTCGGTGTTCTTGACCGGCCGCCCGTGAATCGTCTCGCGCACCGCGAGCTCGACTATCTTGCCGCTGATCGTCCGCGGGATCTCCGGCACCTGCACGATCTTCGCGGGCACGTGGCGTGGCGTCGTGTTCGCGCGCACCTGCCGGCGGATGCGATCGCAAAGCGCCTCGTCGAGCGTGAGGCCATCGCGCAGGCGCACGAACAGGACCACGCGGACGTCATGGCCGACGTCCTGGCCCACGACGACGCTCTCGAGCACTTCGTCGAGCTTCTCGACCTGCCGGTAGATCTCGGCCGTACCGATGCGTACGCCACCCGGATTCAGCACGGCATCCGAGCGGCCGAGAATCACGAGGCCGCCGCGCAGGGTCAGCAGCGCGTAGTCGCCGTGGTGCCAGATTCCCGGATATCGCTCGAAATACGCCGCGCGATAGCGCAGGCCCTCGGGGTCGTTCCAGAAGCCAACCGGCATCGACGGAAACGGCGCGGTGCAGACCAGTTCGCCTTTCTCGCCGGTGAGCGGCCGGCCGGCATCGTCCCAGACCTCGACCTTCATGCCGAGTCCACGGCATTGCAGTTCTCCGCGGAAAACGGGCAGCAGCGGATTGCCGAGTGCGAAGCACGAGACGATATCCGTGCCTCCCGAGATCGAGGCGAGCTGGATGTCAGGCCCGATCGCATCCGCGACGAAGTCATACTGCTCCGGGCCGAGCGGCGAACCGGTGGAGAGGACCGTGCGCAGCCCCGAGATGCCGTGCGAGTCGCGCGGCCGGTAGCCCTCTTTCTCGATCGCCGCGAGATACCTGGGGCTCGTGCCGAAGATCGTCACGCCCTCGTCCGCGGCCATTGTCCACAGCACGCCGGGCCCCGGATGCAGCGGCGACCCGTCGTAGAGCACGATCGTCGCCCGGGATGCGAGCGCACTCACGAGCCAGTTCCACATCATCCAGCCGCAAGTCGTGAAGAAGAAAAGCCGGTCGCCGGGCTTCACGTCCGTGTGCAGCTGGTGCTCCTTCAGGTGCTGGAGGAGCGTTCCGCCCGCGCCATGGACGATGCACTTCGGAACGCCGGTCGTGCCGCTCGAATAGAGCACGTAGAGCGGATGATCGAAGGGAAGACGCGTGAACACTGCCGGCGCCCCGCGCTCGCCATAGTCGGCGAAGCAAGCAGATCGCGGATGCACCTTGGTTCCGTCCCGCAATTGCAGGTAGGGAACGACGACTACGCTTACGACGGAAGGCAGCTGCTCGAGCACACTCGCGATCTGGCCGAGTGAATCGACGGTCTTGCCGGCGTAGTAGTAGCCGTCGGCGGTGAACAGGACCTTCGGCTTGACCTGTCCGAAACGGTCGAGCACTCCCTGGATGCCAAAATCCGGAGAGCAGGATGTCCAGGTTGCGCCAATGCTCGCTGCGGCGAGCATCGCGATCACGGCTTCGGGCAGGTTGGGCAGGTAAGCCGGCAACGACATCGCCCGGACCGATGCCGTCGGATCGAAGACCGGCTGCCACGCGCGCGACTTCGGCGCGGAGGTTGCTCCAGTCGATCTCGCGGCGCTCACCACGCTCGTTCCGGAAGATGATCGCAGGCTCTGCATCAGGTCCGCGCAGGAGGTTCTCGGCGAAGTTGAGCCGCGCCCCCGGGAACCAGAGCGCGCCGGGCATCCGGTCGCCGTCCTCGAGTGCGGGACCCTCGCCGCGTTCGCCAACGATGGCGGAGAATTCCCAGAGCGCCTGCCAGAACGCTGCGGGCTCGGAAACCGACCAGTCGTGGAGCGCGCCGTAGTCCGATGTCGGCGCGCCGCGTTCGCCTGCAAGGATGATGAACCGCGTGAGGTTCGCGTCAGCGATGCGAAACAGCGAGGGCGTCCAGATCGGCTGCTCGGAGCTCATTCACAGCCCCTGGTAGTTCGGTCCGGAACCCCCTTCGGGCGTCGTCCAGGTGATGATTCCGTATGGATCCTTGATGTCGCATGCCTTGCAGTGGACGCAATTCGCCGCGTTGATTTGCAGGCGCCTTCCGCCCGCGCCGTCGTCCACCATCTCGTAGACGTTCGCAGGACAGAACTTCTCGCAGGGATTGCCGAATTCGGCCGAGCACCGGGTCGCGCAGATCGAGGTGTCCGCGACGACGAGGTGGACCGGCTGGTCTTCGTCATGGACGTTTCCCGCGTGGAAGACCGCAGCGAGCCGGTCCCGCGGCGGCAGGTCGCGAGTCACCCAGTCGCGATCGACGACGGGCGCCGTCTCGAGGCGGTGTAGTGCGAGGTGGTTCTCTCGGTGACCGAGCGTCCAGGGCGCGAGGCCGAGCGTTGCCGTCTCGAAGGCGGCGTTTGCGAGCCCCCACCACAGTCCGCGATGGAAACCCGGCTTGATGTTCCTTACGCGCTTCAACTCGCGCCCGCCCGCGGATGCGCGCCAGCGCGCCTCGAATCCTGCGGTATCGCCGGTTTCGGAGAGATGTTCGGCTGCAAGCACGCCGCAGCGGATTGCCTGGTGCACGCCCTTTATCTTCGGCACGTTGAGCGTGCCCGCGGCGTCGCCGATCAGCAGCAGGCCCGGCGCCTCCATGCGTGGCAGCGACTGCCATCCTCCCGCAGCGATGGAGCGCGCGCCGTACGACAGGAGTTCGCCGCCTTCGAGCAGCGCATGTATCCGCGGGTGGTGCTTGAACTGCTGGAACGCCTCGAAGGGCTTGAAGCGCGGGTCTTCGTAGTCGAGCCCGGAAACGTAACCTACGTACACGCGGTCGCGATCGAGGTGATAGAGAAAGCTCCCGCCGTAGGTCCGCGTGTCCAGGGGCCAGCCAATCGTGTGCTGTATGAGTCCCGGCTCGGCGCGTCCTGCAGGGAGTTGCCAGAGCTCCTTGATGCCAAGCCCGTAGGTTTGCGGCTGTCGCCCGTCGGCCAGGCCGAGCCGCGCCACGAGCTGTTTCGTCACGCTGCCGCGGCAACCCTCCGCGAGAATCGTCGTGCGCGCGCGGATGTCGGCGCCAGGCGCATGGTTCGGGCCCGGCTTGCGCTCGCGGTCGAGGCCCATGTCGCCGATGCGGATGCCTGACCACGCGGCTCGTGTCGTCGAGGAGTGCCTCCGACGCCGCAAAGCCCGCGAATACGTCGACTCCGAGAGACTCGGCGCGCGCGGCCAGCGAGGGTGCGAGCTGCCCGAGCGAAATAATGAAATTGCCGCGATTGTGCATCTGCGGCGGGTTGGGCAGGCGCAGTCGCGCCGGTCTTCGTCAAGTACCAGAATTCGTCGCGGGTCGCCGGCACGCAGATATCGGGTGGCGTCTCGCGCCAGCCCGGAAGTATTGCATCGAGCGGCCCGGGCTCGAGTGCGCAGCCCGAGATCAAGTGCGCGCCGATCGTCGAGGCCTTCTCGAGCAGGCAGACGCTGCGCTCGGGCTGCAGCTCCTTCAGCCGGATGGCGCATGCGAGGCCGGCAGGCCCGGCGCCGACGATCACGACGTCGTATTCCATGACGTCGCGGTCGGTCACGGCATTGCTGCCCCCGCGAACTGCGGAAGTGCGCGCACGCTGTCGCCGATCTTCGCAAGGTCGCCCGCGACGACCACCGTCATGCGCTCGGTGCGGATGAACTGGCGCGCCATCTCGCTCACCTGCGCGGGCGTCACCGCCTGGATGTTCGCGACCCAATGCGTCAGGAAGTCGTCGGGCAGGCCGTGCAGGTTCATGAAGGCGAGCTGTCCCAGCACGCCGTTCGGAGACGAATTCGAGATGACGAAGACGCCGGAACGGTAGTTCTTGACCGGCGTCGAGCTCGGCGTCCGCCGGTTCCTCGCTGCCGGAGGCGCTCAATCTCGCGGAATATCTCGGCGAGCGCGGCGGCCGTGTGCTCGGCGGTTATTTCCGCGCTCATGATCCACAGCGCGCCGCCGCGGCGCGCGCTGATCGACGAGCCCGGCGAATAGCTGTAGCCCTTGTCCTCGCGGATGTTGCGTCGTGATGCGCGAGCCGAAAGTTCCGCCGAGCAGGCTGTTCATCAGCGTTGTCGGGAAATACAGCGCGTGCGACGGATCCGGCACCGGCACGGCGATTCGAACCGATGACTGCGGAGCCCCGGGGCTGTCGACGAGCGCAAGCTGCAGCTTTTCGCTCGCACTCGACTGGCAACTCGGTGGGCGCCGGGCCCTCGCGCCAGTCGCCGAAGGCCTTGCGGAGCGCCGCCTCGAGCGCGGTCGCGGTCGTAGCGCCCGGCGACGTAGACGTGCGTGCGGCGCGCGCCGAAGTTCCGGTCGTAGAAGTCGCGCAGCTTCGCGATGTCGTAGCCGGCGAGCTGGCCTTCCTTCGGCAGCACTCGGCCGAAGCGGATGGTCGCCGAACACGAGTTTCGCGAGCGCTTCGTCCGCGAGCGACTGCGGATCCGAGCGCGCGACGGCGAGGCTACGCTCGAAGTTCGCGAGCACGCGGGGCAGCTCGGACTCCGGGAAGCGCGGATTGCGGAGCACGTCGGCGAGCAGCTCGGTGGCTCCGACGGCATGTTCGGAAAGCACCGAAATGCTGGCCGTCGTCTGCTCGGCGCCGACGCCGAGCGCAAGCGTGCCGCCCATGCCGGCTGCTGCTTCGGCATGTTCGGCGGCAGAGCGCGTCGTCGTGCCTTCCTTGAGCATTTCGACGGCGACGTCTGGCAGCCAGGTGTCCTTGCCTTCGTCGATATTGCCGGTGCGCACCACCGCGAACAGCGTGACCTTCGGTACGCTGCCGTAATCGATGAAGGTCATTGCAAGCCCGTTGTCGAGGCGGAGCGTCTCCTTCGCTGGCAGCTTGAACTCGTGCGGCGTGCCGGGAGCTGGCGGCAACTCGCGATCGGCGGCGGCGGCGTTCAGAGCGGCAAGGCAGGCGAGCAGGGCGGCGACGCGCTTCACGGAGCGGCTCCCGCTGCGGGCGCCTGCGCGCGGCCCGGCACGACGACCTGCATGGTGCTGCGCGCCGGAGTCAGGTAGGTTCGCGCGACATCGCTGATCAGCTGCGGTGGCACCGCGCGGTAATTGGACTCGAGACGATTGATGCAGGCCCGGGTCGTCGTCGAAGAGCGCGAAGCTGGCAAGGAGGTCGAGCAGGCCAAAGCGCGTGCTCGATCCCGCGAGGTCGTAGAGCGAGGCGCGGAGCTTCGTCAGTGCGCGCTCGAGCTCCGCCTGCGACGGCGGCTCGGACTGGAGGCGGGCGATTTCGGCGTCGACGTCCGCGATGATTGCAGCAGGCGTCGCCGCCGGGTCGTGGATGAGATAGAGCATCCAGAGCATCGGGCCGTCGTAGGTGAACTCATTGCCGAGCAGGTTGATGCCGCCGCCGACGCGCGCTCGAATAGCCGCGCTGCTGCACGAGCTTCTGCCAGAGCCGGCTGTCCTCGCCCTGGAGCAGGATCTGGTCGAGCAGGCTGAATGCGTAGTGCTCGGGCGTGCCGCGGTCCGGCACCTGCCAGGCGAGCGCGAGCGCCGGGCGCGGCGCAAGCCGGTCGACGTAGGTGTCCTGCTTCTCCGCCTGCTGTTCAGGCTCCGTGAGGTCGGGCCGCGCAGGCTGCGCCCGCGCAGGCAGCGCAGCGAAGTACTTCTCGATCCAGGCCCGTGCCGACGCCGGGTCGAAGTCGCCTGCGACGACGAGGACCGCGTTGTTCGGCGCGTAGTAGGTGTCGAAAAAAGCCTTTGCGTCCTCGAGCGTCGCCGCGTCGAGGTCCGCGAGGTCGCCGTAGAAGTTGTGCGCGTTGTACCAGTTCTGGTTCGCGACCTGCGGCATCGTGAGCCACGGAAAGCCGCCGTAGGGCTGGTTCATCGTCGCGTCGCGGACTTCGTTCTTGACGACACCCTGCTGGTTCACGAGGTTCGCCTGCGTGATCGCGAGCGCTTTCATGCGGTCGGCCTCGGCCCACAGCACGCTTTCGAGCGTGTGCGCCGGCACGATCTGGTAGTAGTTCGTGAAGTCGAAGCGCGTCGAGCCGTTCAGCACGCCGCCATTGCCTTCGACGAGGCGGATGAACTCCATTTTTCCGAGATTGCCGGAGCCCTGGAACATCAGGTGCTCGAACAGGTGTGCGAATCCCGTGCGCCCACGCGGCTCGATGCGAAAGCCGATGTGGTAGTAGACGCCCACCGTGACCGTCGGCGCCGTGGTCTCGCGCGAGAGCACGACCTTGAGGCCGTTGTCGAGCTTGTAATAGTCGATCGGGATGTTGATGCCGTTCGGCGGCCGGCTGCGTCGCCGTCGCGGCTGAAGTCCCAGCCGCCGGCTCGGCATTGTGCGGCTGCGCGGCACAGCCTGCGATTGCTACCGCAATGATCAGCCCGCACCAATGCCGGAAAAGTCTTCCCATGCCTATTTGGGTGCCATGCGGATTGCGCCGTCGATCCGGATCGTCTCGCCATTGAGCATGCGGTTCGTGCAGATCGCAGCGACGAGTTCTGCGTATTCCTCCGGGCGGCCAAGGCGCGGCGGGAAGGGGACCTGCTTGCCCAGCGAATCCTGCGCTTCCTGCGGGAGGCCGGCCATCATCGGCGTGCCGAAGATGCCAGGTGCGATGCACATGACGCGGATGCCGAAACGCGCCAGCTCTCGCGCGAGCGGGAGCACCATGCCGGCGACCGCTGCTTTCGACGTCGCGTAGGCGACCTGTCCGATCTGTCCTTCAAAGGCAGCTACCGAAGCCGTGTGAATCAAGAGCCCTCGCTCGCCGTCCGTGCCAGGCGCGTTGTTCTGCATGATCGCGGCAGCCGCCCGATCGAGGAGAAATGTGCCGAGCGTATTGATGGCCAGCACGCGCTGGAACGCAGCTGCGGGCAATGGACCGTCGCGACCGAGAAGCTTGCCCGGCGTCGCGACACCGGCGCAGGACAACCGCGAGCGTGAGCCCGCCCATGTGGCTGGCGGCTGCGTGTACCGCCGCATCGACTTCGGTTTCACTGGTGACATCGCAATGATGATAGCTGGCGGCCTTGCCGAATGCGGCGGCAGCCTTGCGCCCGGCTTCATCCTGGACGTCGAGCAAGGCGACCTGGCCGCCGCCGGCCAGCAGCCGGGCTGCGGTCGCGTGTCCGAGTCCCGAGGCGCCGCCGCTGATGACAGCCTTGACCCGATCGAGATTCATGGAACCCCCTGGGCGATAGTCTACAGCCTGAGTCCCCCGTCCACCTCGATGACACGGCCCGTGACAAAGTCGTTCTCGGCCATGAAGACCGCCGTCGCCGCGATCTCGGCCGGCTCGCCGAGGCGACGCAGCGGCACTGCGGCTTTGACCCGCGCGAGCATCTCGGGTTTCATCGCTGCGAGGATCTCGGTCGAGCAGAATCCGGGCGCGATCGCGGCGCTTCGAATCCCATAGCGTGCCAGCTCCTTGGCCCAGGTCACGGTCATGGCAGCGACGCCGGCCTTCGCGGCGGAATAGTTGGTCTGCCCGGGATTGCCCTCGCGTGAAATCGACGAGACATTGACGATCAGTCCGCCGTTTCCGAGTTGAATCATGCGTTCCGCGCCCTCGCGACCGCAAAGGAAGACGCCCGTCAGGTTGACGTCGATCACGGCCTGCCACTGCGCCAGCGACATCTTCGAATGGATGGCACCGTCCTGGGCCTTGACGAGGAGCGCGTCGCGCGTGATTCCCGCGTTGTTGATGAGGACGTCGAACCCGCGAAGCTCCGCGACGACGGCGTCAAACGTCTTGATGACCTGTGACTCGACCGTGACGTCCATGACGTGGGTGCGGGTGCGAACGCCCTTGGCTTCGCATAGCGCGCGTGTTTCTGCGAGTGCGGCGGCATCGAGGTCGAGCGCCGCGATGTCGGCGCCTCGATCGGCAAATGCGAGCGCCATCGCGCGCCCGATACCACGGCCCGCGCCCGTGATGACCACGACCTTCTTTCCAAGCTGCATGGGTCCCTTTACTGCACTGCGAACAAAGGTGCAGAAATATTTATAGGGTCAGGACCTTAGCGATTATTGCGCCGCAAGACAACTTCAGGCGGGTTCTATGTCAAACAGGACGGCCTCGGCCTCGACCAGCTCGCCCGTGCGCGCGAGCACGTTCGCGATGCGCCCGGCGCGCCCGGCGCGGATCGCGTGCTGCATCTTCATGCCTTCGACTATTGCGAGCACAGTCGCCGCGCTCGACGACGTCGCCTGCCTTGACGCGCATTTCGACGACGCGACCCGGACAGGGGCGAGGCCGGATGTGCATCCGCATCCTCGACGCTGCGCTCGAATGGCCAGGCCGGTGCCAGCGTGATCTCCGTCGATCTGTTCGTCCGACGACCTGCAGGTGCTCGCGGTCGCGAATCAGCTCGAGCTCGCGCACGCCGCGGCCCGCATCCACCGCGAACCGCCCTGCGCCGGTTTTCTGGACACGGCCGCGCAGATCGATTCGCCATCTCTCGAGTTCGATTTCCTCGCCGCGCATTCGTTGCGCGCCATCGCTGGAATCCCGGCGTGCGGAATCCGAGCGACTGGGACGCCGTGCCACGCCGCGCGCCAGCCATCTCCCTGGCGTCCACGGCGATGGGTTCCCGCCGGCAGGCGGGCAGCGCTCGCGCGAGCGCAAGGCTCGCCGCAAGGACGCAGCGATTCCGGCGCAGGCGGCGTATCCGCGGTCAGCGCGGCGAGCTCGCGATCGACGAAGCCCGTGTCGACGTCCGCTGCAGCGAATGCCGGGTGCGTGGCGATGGCCCGCAGCAGCGGCAGGTTGTTCGCGACGCCGAACACCGCCGTGCGATCGAGGCGGTGCCGGAGCGTTGCGAGGGCGGCTTCGCGGTCCGGGACCGAAGGCGATGACCTTCGCGATCATCGGGTCGTAATGGACGGTGATGACGTCGCCGTCCGCGATGCCGGCATCGACTCGCCAGGCGTCATCCTGCGGCGGATGCGCGAAGCGCCGCACGCGGCCGACGGAGGGCAGGAAGCCCCGTCGCGGATCCTCGCTGTAGATGCGCGCCTCGATTGCATGGCCGCGCTGGCGGATCTGCTGCCTGCGCGAGCGGCAATCGCTCGCCCGACGCGACGCGCAGCTGCCATTCGACGAGGTCGAGGCCCGTCACCATTTCGGTGACCGGATGCTCGACCTGCAGCCGCGTGTTCATCTCCATGAAATAGTAAGTCGCCGTCGGCGTCCGACGATGAATTCGATCGTGCCCGCGTTCACGTAGCCGACGGCCTTTGCCGCGCGCACGGCGGCCGTCCGTCATGGCGGCGCGCGTCGCGGCGTCGATGAAGGGCGAGGGCGATTCTTCGATGATCTTCTGGTAGCGGCGCTGCACCGAGCATTCGCGCTCGAAGAGGTGGACGCAATGCGCCGTGGGCATCGCCGAAGACCTGGACCTCGACATGGCGCGGCCGCTGCGAGGAAGCGCTCGAGCATCAGCCGTCCGTCGCCGAACGCATTCTCGGCCTCGCTGCGTGCTCCGCGAATCGCTTCGTCGAGCGCTGCCGGCTTCGCGCACGACGCGCATGCCCTTGCCGCCGCCGCCCGCGACGGCCTTGACGAGCAGCGGAAACCCGACGCGCTCCGCTTCCGGAGCGAGCCGCGCGGCCGATTGTTCATCGCCCATGTAGCCGGGCACGACCGGAACGCCCGCGGCCGACACCAGCGCCTTGGCCTCGTGCTTGAGGCCCATCGCGCGGATGGCCGCGGGCGGCGGGCCGACGAATGCGATGCCTGCCGCGGTCGCAGGCTTCGGCGAATGCGGCGTTTTCGGACAGGAATCCATAGCCGGGGTGTATCGCATCCGCGCGCGCGTCGCGCGCGGCCGCGATGATCGCATCGGCATTCAGGTAGGACTCGCGCGCGGGCGCGGGCCCGATGGCTCGCGCCTCGTCGGCGAGGCGCACGTGCATCGCGTCGCGATCGGCATCCGAATGCACCGCGATCGTGTGGATGCCGAGCCGGCGGCAGGTCCGGATCACGCGGCAGGCGATCTCGCCGCGGTTGGCGATGAGCAGGCGGCGTGATCCTCATCGGGTCGCGGATCCAGCCGGGCTTGCGCCGCTCGAGGAACGCCGTCAGTCCTTCGCGCGCCTCGGCGCCCGCGCGAACGCGCGCGATCCAGCGCGCCGTGTCGATGATCATCGACTCGTCGCCGGCGTCGCTGCGGCCCGGTCACGCGGCGGAACAGGCGCTTGATCTCGGCCTGCGCCTTCGGGCCGCCGGCGAGCAGCGCGTCGTACGATCGCCTTCGTCGCCGGCGGCGAGCGCCGGCGTCGTCAACGGTCTCGTGCACGAGCCCGATGCGCATCGCGGTCGCCGCGTCCATCGCCTCGCCGGTCAGGAACCAGCGATGGGCCTCGCGCTGTCCGATGGCGCGGATCACGTAGGGCGAGATCATCGCGGGCACCAGGCCGAGGCGGACCTCGGAGAGCGCGAACCGCGCGCTCGTGCGCGGCAATGCGCGATGTCGCAGGCGGCGATGAGCCCGACGGCGCCGCCGTAGGCGGCGCCATTCACGATCGCGACGGTCGGCTGCGGCAGTCGCTCGAGGCTCTCGAGCATCAGGGCAAAGCGGCGCGAATCCGCCTCGTTCTGTTCGGCGAGCAGCCGCGCCCGCGGCGCGCATCTCGCCGATGTCGGCGCCGGCGCAGAACACGCTCGCCCGCGCCGGTCAGCACGACGGCGCGCACCGTCGGCGTCGCCCGCGAGCGACGTCGAGCGCTTCGGTGAGCCGGCGCGACGAGCTCGGCCGACAGGGCGTTCTGCGCCTCTGGGCCGATCGAGCGTGAGCGTGACGATGCCGCGGGTGTCGCGTTCGATGCGCAGCATCGGCCGTCACATCCGGAACACGCCGTAGGACTCTGGCGCGGGCGCCGGGCCCGCGGGCGACGACCTCGAGCGCGAGGCCGAGCACGCGGCGCGTGTCGAGCGGGTCGATGACGCCGTCGTCCCAGAGCCGCGCGCGTCGCGTAGTAAGGATTGCCCTGGCGCTCGTACTGGTCGCGGATGCCCGCCGTGAATTCGCCCTGCTCGGCCTCCGGCCAGCGGCCGCCCTTCGCCTCGATGCCGTCGCGCCGCACGGTTGCGAGCACGCTCGCGGCCTGCTCGCCGCCCATCACCGAGATGCGCGCGTTCGGCCAGGTCCACAGGAAGCGGCCGCCATAGGCGCGCCCGCACATCGCGTAGTTGCCCGCGCCGAAGGAGCCGCCGATCACGACCGTGAGCTTCGGGACCGTCGAGCAGGCGACTGCCGTGACCATCTTTGCGCCGTCGCGCGCGATGCCGCCGGCCTCGTAGCGCTTGCCCGACCATGAAGCCGGTGATGTTCTGCAGGAACAGCGAGCGGCACCTTGCGGCGGTTCGCGAGCTGCACGAAATGCGCGCCCTTCAGCGCGGACTCGGAGAAGAGGATGCCGTTGTTGGCGAGGATCGCGACCGGGTAGCCCCACAGGTGCGCGAAACCGCAGACGAGCGTCTTGCCGTAGAGCGCCTTGAATTCGTGGAACTCGGAGCCGTCGACGAGGCGCGCGATCACCTCGCGCACGTCGTACGGCTGGCGCAGGTCGCGCGGCACGATGCCGTAGAGCTCCGCGGCGTCGTGCGCGGGCAGGGCGGCCTCGCGGCGGCCGAGCCAGGCCGGCGGCCGGTGATTGAGGCTGCCGACGATCTCGCGCGCCAGCGCGAGCGCGTGCGCGTCGTTGTCCGCGAGATGGTCGACGACTCCGGACGTGCGGGCATGCACGTCGCCGCCGCCGAGCGACTCCGCGTCGACGACTTCGCCGGTCGCGGCCTTCACGAGCGGCGGGCCGCCGAGGAAGATCGTGCCCTGGTTGCGCACGATGATGGACTCGTCGCACATCGCCGGCACGTAGGCGCCGCCCGCGGTGCAGGAGCCCATGACGACCGCGACCTGCGGAATGCCCGCGGCCGAGAGCCGCGCCTGGTTGTAGAAGATGCGGCCGAAATGCTCGCGATCCGGGAACACCTCGTCCTGCAGCGGCAGGAAGGCGCCGCCCGAGTCGACGAGATAGACGCAGGGCAGCCGGTTCTCGAGCGCGATTTCCTGCGCGCGCAGGTGCTTCTTGACCGTGATCGGGTAGTAGGTGCCGCCCTTCACCGTCGCGTCGTTCGCGACCACCAGGCAGTTCGTTGCCGTGGATGCGGCCGATGCCCGCCACGAGGCCGGCCGCCGGCGCGTCGTCGCCGTACATGCCGCCCGCGGCGAGCGGCGCGATCTCGAGGAACGGGCTGCCCGGATCGAGCAGCGCCTCGATGCGCTCGCGCGGCAGGAGCTTGCCGCGCGCGACGTGCTTCTGGCGCGCGCGGCCTCGCCGCCGCCCGCCGCGGCCAGCGACTGCCGCCGCTTCAGTTCGGCGACGAGTGACGCCATGTGCGCCTGCGTTCTCGCGGAAGTCCGCGCCACCGGCGTCGACGCGCGAGGCGATGCGCGTCATGGCGCGGTCGCCCGGAGCAATTCGCGACCGATCAGCATGCGGCGGATCTCGTTGGTTCCGGCGCCGATCTCGTAGAGCTTGGCATCGCGCAGGATGCGGCCCGCCGGATACTCGTTGATGTAGCCATTGCCGCCGAGCACCTGGATTGCCTCGAGTCCCGCGCGCGTCGCGTTCTCGGAGGACAGGAGCAGGCAGGCCGCGGCGTCGTAGCGCGTTGTCGCGTCCCGCATCGCAGGCCGGGCCACGGAGTAGGCGTAGGCGCGCGAGGCGTTGCATGCGGCATACAGGTCCGCGAGTTTCGCCTGCATGATCTGGAAGCTGCCGATCGGACGGCCGAACTGCTCGCGGTCATGCAGGTAGGGGACGATCAGGTCGAGTGCCGCGCGCATGAGGCCGAGCGGACCGCCCGTCAACACGAGCCGCTCGTAGTCGAGGCCCGACATCAGGATTTCCACGCCGCCGCCGGCCTTGCCCAGCACGTTGCGTCTCCGGTACGAAGCAGTCTTCGAACACGAGTTCGCAGGTGTCGGAGCCGCGCATGCCGAACTTGTCGAGTTTCTGGGCGGCGCGGAAGCCCTTCATTCCGCGCTCGACGATGAATGCGGTGATTCCCGCGCGCGCCGCTGCCCGGCTCGATGGTCGCGTAGATCACGGCGGTGTCCGCTTCAGGGCCGTTCGTGATCCACATCTTGGAGCCGTTCAGCACGTAGCCGTCCGTCCTGCGGTCCGCGCGGGTCCGCATCGAGACGACATCGGATCCCGAGCCTGGCTCGCTCATCGCGAGTGCGCCGACGTCCTCGCCCGTGACGAGGCGGGGCAGGTAACGCCGTTTCTGTTCGTCGGTCCCGAAGCGGCGCAGCTGGTTGACGCAGAGATTCGAGTGCGCGCCATAAGAAAGCCCGATCGAACCCGAGGCGCGGCTGATTTCCTCCATGGCGACGACGTGCTCGAGATAGCCGAAGCCGAGGCCGCCGTACTCCTCGGGCACGGTCATGCCAAGCAGTCCCATGGCCCCGAGTCTCGGGCCACAGTTCGCGCGGGAAGCGGTTGCTGCGGTCGATCTCGTCGGCGACTGCGGCGCGATGCGACGCTCGGCAAATTCACGGACGGCGCGGCGCAGCTCGTCGACGCGCGTGCCCAGTTCGAAGTCGAAATCGATCGAAAACATGAGGCTCTCCGCGCCGGGGGCAGGGCTTGCAGAGTGCATGATATTGTCCGACAATCGGACAGGCAAGTGCTTGCCCTTAAAAGGTGACCCATGTTCGAACCCCTCGGTTACGCGCCCGGCCTATCTGCGTGTTTCGGAAGAGATCCGGGCCCGGATCCTGAGGCGTGAACTGCAGGAGGGTGAGCCACTGCCGACGGAGACCGAGCTTGCGAGGCAGTTCGAGGTCAACCGCTCGACGGTGCGGGAGGCGCTGCGCAAGCTCGAAAGCGGCGGCCTGCTCGGCCGACGCCGGGGCGGCAAGCGGCTTTACGTGACGCGCCCGACGCGTGAAACCGTGGGAGGGGGTTTGTCGCAGGCGCTCGCGCTGCATCGCGCAAGTGTCATCGACGTCTGGGAGGCCCTGCAGGCCGTGCAGCCAGGCATCGCAGCGGCGGCAGCGGAACGGCGTTCGCCCGACGCGCTTGCGAACACTCGAGGGCGCGGCCCGGCGCTTCGCCGGGCGCCAGGGCGAGCGCGAAGCTGCCGTCGCGGATGTCGCCGGATTTTTTCGACGCTCTCGGCGAGGCAGGCGCCAATCCCGTCTTCACGCTCCTGAACGAGCCGTTGCTCAGGCTCCTGAAGCCGAGCCTTGCCGTGATCATCGATCGCGTGCCGCAGGCCCGCTCGAGAATCGAGGCGGCTCAAAAGGAGATCTGTCCGCCGTGCAGGTCACGCGACCCGAAGGGGCGGCCGAATGGATGACCCGGCACGTCCGCGACTTCCGGCGCGGCTATGAAGTGGCCGGGCATCGCCGCTGTCGACGGAGGTCGGGGAAGACGCTCGGTGACGCCACCCGGTTCAGCTGAGTCTCGATCGGCAACCGCAGTTGCCTCGCCGCCGCCGATGCAAAGCGCGGCGAGGCCGCGCTTCTTGCCGTGACGCGCGAGCGCGTGAACGAGAGTCGTCAGGATACGGGCGCCCGTCGCGCCGATCGGGTGGCCGAGGGCGCAGGCGCCGCCGTGGACGTTGACGCGGTCGTGCGCGAATGCCGATGTCCTTCATGGCCGCCATGGTCACGACGGCAAAGGCCTCGTTGATCTCGTACAGGTCGACATCGGAAGCCTTCCAGCCCGCGCGCTTGAGCGTGGTCTGGATCGCACCGACAGGCGCAGTCGTGAACCACTCGGGCTCATGGGCATGGCTCGCGTGCGCGACGATGCGCGCGATCGGCTTGAGGCCTGCCTTCGCCGCCGAGCTCGGCTCGGGCAAGCAGCAGAGCGGACGGCTCCATCCGCGATCGACGACGAGGAGGCCGCGGTGACCGTGCCGTCCTTGCCGAACGCCGGTTTCAGGCTCGGGATCTTGTCGATGCGAGACGCTGAACGGCGTCTCATCGCGCGCGACGACGCGCTCGCCCTTGCGATCGGTGATCCTGACCGGTGCGATTTCGGATTCGAAGGCGCCCGACTCGACGGCTGCGAGCGCACGACGCACGGACTCGGCGGCGAAGGCGTCCTGGTCAGCGCGGCTGAATCCATACTTCGCCGCGGTCGAGTCGGCGAAGCAGCCCATGAGCTTGCCGTCCCAGGGACTCTGCAAGCCCGTCGTAAAACATGTGATCGAGGATTTCTCCGTGCCCCATGCGGTAGCCCGCGCGGGCCTTGGGCAGGAGATACGGTGCGTTCGTCATCGACTCGAGCCCGCCGGCGAGCACGAAATCGGCGCTGCCCGCGGCGATGTGATCGGCCCCATACATGACAGCGCGCATGCCGGACCCGCACATCTTGTTGACCGTGGTCGTGGGCACGGAACGCGGCACGCCTCCGGCAAGCGCCGCCTGGCGGGCCGGCGCCTGGCCCTGGCCGGCCGGCAGCACGCAGCCCATCACGACCTCATTGACGATCCCGGGATCGGCACCCGCGCTTTCGAGGGCCCCGCGGATCGCGGTCGCGCCCAGCGCATGTCCCGGAACGCTCGCAAAGGCGCCGAGCATCGCCCCGATCGGGGTCCGGCGGGCACTCAGGATGACGACGGGATCGTTGGCCATGGGTTTAGTCCTGCCGAGTTGAATGGGGTCTATTTTGCCCTGCAAAAGGGCGGATGTCGCCCCTGTCGCCGGCCGTGCCGGCCGATGCCAGGTCAACCCGCAGCGGCGCGCTGCCAATGCTCGACCAGCTGGCCGAGCCGCGGTCTTGAGTTCGGCGAAGCGCAGCGGCTTGTAGAGCACGGTGACGCCAGGCGGCAGTCCGCCGCGCTCGGCGATCGTGTGCTCGGTGAGGGCTGTGACGACGATTATCTCGAGCTCGCTGATCGCGCCGGACGTCCGGAGGGCGCGCAGCATCTCGAAGCCATCGATGCCCGGCATGCGAAGGTCGGTGACCAGCAGATCGGGCTTCGACGCGCCGATCTGCAACAGGGCGTCGAAGCCGCTTGGAACGCTCTGAAGGTGGATCGGCATTTCCCAGGAGCGCAGATGCAGTTCAAAAAGCTGCCGGAAATCCGGCTCGTCTTCGACAATCAGCACCTGGTAAGTGCCGCCGGACGGGCGGCGCGCAGTGACAGCCGTGCGCCGCTGCAGGAGCTCGTCGATCGAGGTGGTGAGGATACGGCGATGGCCGCCCGGCGTTTTCCAGGCGCGCAAAAGGCCCGCCTCGGACCAGAGCTGCACGGTGCGCAGGGAAACGCCCAGGCGATCGGCCGCCTCGCGCGTCGAACAGACTTCCCGCCCGGTCTCGACCAAGCGCCACTCCCGGAGCCGCAATCGACAGTGGGAATGACAGCATCGCGGGCCGAGGAATGCAACGTTAAACTGTCCGACCGTCGAGCTGGAGATTTCCGATGAGCAGCCCGGCCGAGCGGATCGACAAGTTGGCGGCAGCCGAGCGCGGACCCCTGCGCTTCGTAAGCGCGGCCTCGCTCTTCGATGGCCATGACGCGGCCATCAACATCATCCGCCGCATCCTCCAGTCGCATGGAGCCGAAGTCGTGCACCTCGGCCACAACCGGAGCGTCGCCGACATCGTCCGGGCGGCCATCCAGGAGGACGCCGACGGCATCGCTGTCAGCAGCTACCAGGGCGGCCACAACGAGTACTTCCGTTACATGGTCGACATGCTGAAGGCGGAGGGCGCCGGGCACGTGAGAGTCGTGGTCGGCGGCGGCGGCACGATTGCCCCGCACGAGGTGTCCGAACTCGAGGCCTACGGCATCGAGAAGATCTATACGCCGGACGACGGGCTCCGGCTGGGCCTCGACGGCATGATCGAGGATGTCTTCCGGCGCGTTCGCGCGACGCCACGGCCTGCATTCGAGGGCAGCGCCGTCGCGGCCGACGACCCGGTCAGGCTCGCTCGCGCGATCACGCTACTGGAGCTCGGCGGCGACGAGACTGCCGTCGCACGGTTGCGCGGCCTCGCTGCGAAGACGCTGAACCGGCCGCCCGTGCTCGGCATTACCGGCACCGGCGGCGCCGGCAAGTCGTCGCTGACCGACGAGCTGCTCAATCGCATCGTGCGCTTCTTCCCCGACCGTCGCGTCGCCGTCGTCGCGATGGACCCGACGCGGCGCCGATCGGGAGGGGCGCTGCTCGGTGACCGGATCCGCATGAACTCGCTGGCGAACGAGCAGATCTTCATGCGCTCGCTCGCGACCCGGCGCCAGCACCTCGCGACTTCCGCGGTGCTTGCCGACACCGTCCAGTTGATGAAGGCCGCAGGCTTCGACCTGATCGTCGTCGAGACTGCGGGCATCGGGCAGAGCGACACCGAGATCGTCGACCTGGTCGACCTTTCGATGTACGTCATGACCGCGGACTATGGCGCCGCAAGCCAGCTCGAGAAGATCGACATGCTGGATTTTGCGGACTTCATCGTCCTGAACAAGTTCGAGAAGCGGGGCGCCGAGGACGCGCTGCGCGACGTGCGCAAGCAAGTGGCGCGAAACCGCAAGCTGTTCAAGACGCCGCCTGAGCAGCTGCCCGTCTACCCGACGATCGCCAGCCAGTTCAACGACGCGGGAGTCAATACACTTTTCGGTGCGCTCTGCGCAAAGCTGCAGGAGCAGTGGGGACGCCTGCGGCCGTGGAAGCCGGAGAACCTCACGCCGGTCGGGCCGCCGACACGCCAGGCGCTCATCCCTGGCTCGCGGGTCCGCTACCTTGCGGAGATCGCGGGGGAGGGGCGCGGAGCACAGCGCGCCGCGATGGCGGCGGCCGAGGCAGCGGGGCGCGCGCACGGACTCTATCGCGCACTGGCCGCGCTCGGCGATGCGGGCCTTCCTGCGCCGCTCGAGCGCTGCGGCGATGCCGCGCTTGCGGACCGCGACGCGACCGCCACCCGGCTTCGGCGTGAATACAATGCGGCGCTGGACGAGATCGGGGCGGAGGGCATTGCGCTGCTCAGGGACTGGCCGGCGCGGCGGGAGGCGGCGGCTGCCGATGAGTTCAGCTATCGGGTGCGCGATCGCGAAGTGCGCGGGCCGAACTACAGCGAATCACTCTCGCACCTGCGCTTGCCGAAGATCGCAACGCCGCGCTTTGACGACTGGGGCGCGCAACTCGCTTTTCTGCTGACGGAAAACCTGCCGGGCGCCTATCCCTACACGGGCGGCATCTACCCCTATCGGCGCGAAGACGAGGATCCGACGCGCATGTTTGCGGGCGAGGGCATGCCCGAGCGAACCAACCGGCGATTCCACTATCTCGCGCGGGGCCACCAGGCGACCCGGCTCTCGACGGCCTTCGATTCAACCACGCTCTACGGCGAGGACCCCGACGAGCGTCCCGACATCTACGGCCGCATCGGCAACTCCGGCGTTTCGATTGCGTCGCTCGACGACATGAAGCGGCTTTACTCCGGGTTCAACCTTTGCGCACCGTCGACATCGGTCTCGATGACGATCAACGGGCCGGCGCCGATGATCCTCGCAATGTTCATGAACACCGCCGTGGACCAGCAGGTCGAGAGGCACCTGCGGGATAGCGGTCGCTGGCCCGAGGCCGAGGCGAAGATCGGGAAGTTGTTCGCCGGGCGCGAACGTCCGCGTCTACCGCGGTGAACTGCCCGCGGGCCACGACGGCAGCGGCCTGGGGCTACTCGGCGTGAGCGGCGATGCGGTGGTCGACGCCGAGACGTACGCGAAGATCCGGGCAGACGCGCTCGCGCGGGTGCGTGGCACGGTGCAAGCCGACATCCTCAAGGAGGACCAGGCCCAGAACACCTGCATCTTCTCGACCGAATTCGCGCTGCGCATGATGGGCGATGTCCAGCAGTTCTTCAGCGACAACCGCGTGCGGAATTTCTACTCGGTCTCGATTTCCGGCTACCACATCGCGGAAGCGGGGGCGAATCCTGTTTCGCAACTCGCATTCACGCTGGCGAACGGATTCACGATCGTCGAGTACTACCTGTCGCGCGGGATGAAGGTCGACGATTTCGCGCCCAAACCTCTCCTTCTTCTTCTCCAACGGAATGGATCCCGAATACGCGGTGATCGGCCGCGTCGCCCGCCGGATCTGGGCGCGCGCGATGCGCGATCGCTACGCCGCCTCGCCGCGCAGCCAGATGCTCAAGTACCACGTGCAGACGTCCGGTCGGTCGCTGCACGCACGCGAGATCCAGTTCAACGACATCCGCACGACGCTACAGGCGATGTACGCGCTCTTCGACAGCTGCAACAGCCTGCACACGAATGCCTACGACGAAGCGATCACGACGCCGACGGAGGAGAGCGTGCGCCGGGCCGTGGCGATCCAGCTCATCATCGCGCGCGAACTCGGGCTCAACCAGAACCAGAATCCCTGGCAGGGATCATTCGCGGTCGAGCGGCTGACCGACATGGTCGAGGAGGCGGTCTACGCGGAGTTCGAGAGCCTGTCCGAGCGCGGCGGTGTCCTGGGCGCGATGGAGACGATGTACCAGCGCGGGAAGATCCAGGAAGAGTCGCTCTACTATGAGCACAAGAAGCACGATGGCAGCCTGCCGATCATCGGCGTGAACACCTTCCTGCCCGAGCGTGGCGCAGGCGACGAGATCAGGAATGCCGAACTCATCCGCTCGACCGAGGAAGAAAAGGCGGCGCAGGTCATCGCGGTCCGCGCGTACAACGATGCGCACGCCGCGGTGCAGGAGCCGGCGCTCAGGAAGCTGCAGGTTACGGCCGCTGCCGGTGGCAACGTGTTCGGCGAGCTGATGGAGACCGTGAAGTCCGCGTCGCTTGGACGTATCTCACGCGCGCTCTACGCCGTCGGGGGCCAGTACCGCCGTAACATGTAGCAGACGCCTGAGTCTCTGCTGGAGGGGAGCGTCCCCACCAGCCACCTGTCAAAGCACCGGCTCATCCAGAGCTGCTCCAATCCTCTGCCGCGCAGAATCGCGCAGTTGCGTCGCGGTATCGCCGCCGCCCGTCCGGGCCGGCAGCGGCTCGAGCACCTCGACCTCGATGCGGCCCCAGCGCGGCAGGATGCTGCCTTCGCCTAGCACGTGGCGCGTGCCCCGGATCGCAATCGGCGCGACCGGCACCCCTGCGCGTGCGGCCGCTGCAAAGGCACCGCCGTGGAAGCGGGCGAGGCCGGGCTCTGGGTTGAACGTGCCTTCGGGAAAAAACGCGATTGCCTGGCCCTGCTCAACCGAGCGCAGGATGCGCCGCGCGTCACCGCCGCCTTCGTGGCGATTGCGCCGTTCAACGAAGTGATGGCCGAGCCGCTTCAGCATGAAACCCGCGATTGGCAGCCGCGAAGCTTCCTTCTTGATCACGAACCCGAAGCGTGGCGGCAGGTACGAGAAGAGGAGTGGTCCGTCGAGATAGCTCGCGTGGTTCGCGACGATGATGCAGGTGGTGGAAGGCAACCGCTCGAGGCCCACGATGCGAACCGGCAGCCCGCCGAGCAGGAAAATGGCCCTGCCGAAGGCTCCCGCGGCTGCGCGGCGAGACTCCAGCCTCGGCAGGGCGAGGATCGGCAGAGTCACCAGCAGGAGGAGCGCAACGGCCAGCAACAGGACCCAGATCGCCCACAGCAACCGGAGCGGATTCCACGTCATTGCGGACGGCTCCGAAGCGCGAACGGGTACTGTGAACTGGTTCCGGTTATGTTAATGGTCATGGGGGTCTGTGAGACCGGTCACGTTCGACCGCATCCGGGCCAAACCATACTGCGTCTGCATTCTGTCGCACCAGCCCGCCTTGCGCGATTCCGCGGCGGCGCGGCCGTCCGCGACGGTTGCAAGGCAGGTCCATGAGCGCAGCTATGAAGTCTTCGACATCGGTGCGTGCGGCGACACTCGCGACTGCAAGCGGGTCAGACGAAGCCGTCGAGCCGATGATCGTGCGTTTTCTCGACGCGGTCTGGATGGAGCGCGGTCTCTCGCCGAATACGCTCGCCGCGTATCGCGCCGACCTGACCGCGCTGTCGCGCTGGCTGCGCCAGCGAGGCACCGTGCTCGAGCGCACGACGCGCAATGACCTCCTCGGATTCATCGCCTGGCGCGTGGAGACGGGTGCCCGCCCGCGTTCTACGGCACGACAGCTCTCGAGCTTCCGCCGCTTCTTCCGGTATCTCGTTCGCGAGAGCGTGGTCAAGGAGGACCCGACCGCGCAGATCGCCATGCCGAAGATCGGCCGGTCGCTGCCGCGTTCGCTGACGGAGGCGCAGGTCGATTCGTTGCTGGCAGCGCCGCAGACGAGCGACCCGCTTGGCCATCGTGACCGGACGATGCTCGAAGTGCTGTACGCAACGGGACTGCGCGTCTCCGAGCTCGTGAGCCTCAGGCACAGCCAGGTCAACCTGAACCAGGGCGTGCTCCGCATCGTCGGCAAGGGCAATCGCGAGCGCCTGATCCCGCTCGGTGAAGAGGCCGTGCGCTGGCTGACGGAATTCATGCGCGGCGCACGAAGCGAGATCCTGCTCGACCGCCAGACCGATCACCTGTTTCCGACGCGGCGCGGCGACCGGATGACGCGCCAGGCGTTCTGGCACATCATCAAGCGCTATGCGAAGAAGGGCGGCGTCGAAAAAGAGCTCTCCCCTCATACGCTGCGGCATGCCTTTGCGACCCATCTCCTGAACCATGGCGCGGACCTGCGCGTCGTGCAGATGCTCCTCGGCCATAGCGACCTGTCCACGACGCAGATCTACACGCACGTGGCGCGGGAGCGCATGAAGGAACTCCACGCGCAGCACCACCCGCGCGGCTGATAAACTGCCGGCCTGGACCCGAACTGCGGCCCGGGCGTGGGGTCGAAGCAGGGTCGAACTCACCCGAGGGGCCCGCGTGCCGATGATCCGTAGCTTGCTCATTCCAGTCGCTGCCTCGCTTGCGCTTGCAGGCTCGGGCCAGGCCGCACCGCCGGCGGCGTCACCCGACGTTCGTGCCGAGATTGCGAAAAGGCTCGACATCAAGGTCGAGAACATCCGCCCGTCGCCGATCGCCGGGCTCTATGAAGTCAGTTCGGGAACCGAGATCGGCTATGTCTCAGCCGATGGCCGCTTCTACGTCGACGGCGACGTTTTCGACATGAGCTCAAAGCACAACCTGACCGAGGACAAGCGCAAGCAGGGACGGCTCACGCTACTCGCGGGCCTCAAGGACAGTGACGCGATCGTGTTCTCCCCGAAGGGCGCGGTCGAGCACACGGTCACCGTGTTCACCGACGTCGACTGCGTGTATTGCCGTCAGATGCACCAGGAAATCGACGAGCTCAATCGGCACGGGATCCGCGTCCGCTATCTGATGTTCCCGCGGGGCGGCCCCGACACCGAGTCCTGGGGCAAGGCCGAATCCGTGTGGTGCAGCGCCGACCGGAAGGATGCGCTGACACGCGCGAAGCGCGGCGAGAAGCTCGCGCCCGGCCGCTGCGAAACTCCAATCGCCGCCCAGTACGAGCTCGGTCGCCAGCTGGGAGTCAGCGGTACGCCCGGCATCATTACGGAGACGGGCGAGTTCCTCGCAGGCTATGCGTCTGCAGCCTATCTCGCAGCCTATCTCGAGGAACCGGCGGCTACGGCCGCGACGAACTGATACTCACCGCTCGAGCAGCGGGAGCTTGTCCGGAACTTCCTTCCACGCGTCGGCATCGGCCGGCGGTTCCTTGCGCTGCGTGATGACTGGCCATTCCTTGGCGAGCTCCGCGTTGAGCGCCAGGAACTGTTCCTGCCCGGCGGGAACCTCCTCTTCCGAAAAAATCGCGTCGACCGGGCATTCCGGCTCGCAAAGCGTGCAGTCGATGCACTCCTCGGGGTCGATCACCAGGAAATTGGGTCCTTCGTGGAAACAATCCACGGGACAGACTTCCACGCAATCCATGTACTTGCACTTGATGCAGGTTTCGGTGACGACGAAGGTCATGCGGCAGTTCCGGCGGCCCACCCGCTTTCGGAGCGGCGCATTGTGCCATAGCGCCGCCGATTCCCGGTCAGGCGATCGTATGGAAGTGCAGGTTCGCGCGCCCGGCGGCGCGGTCCGCGAAATACCGGTGCAGCGTGTATTCGACGCTGGCGAAGGCGATTTCGGGCCAGGGAATCTCCTGCTCGCCGCATAGCTTCGTTTCGAGGCTCTCGTGGCCGACGCCGAACGAGGGTTCTGCGAGCGTCGCGCGGAACATGACGTGCACCTGCTCTGCGTGCAGCACGTGCACGATCGCGCACAGGCTTCCTATCTCGACACGTGCAAGCGCTTCTTCGAGGCACTCGCGCGCCGCGGCCTGCTGCAGGGTCTCGCCCGTTTCCATGAACCCGGCCGGAATCGTCCAGTAGCCGCGCCGCGGCTCGATCGCGCGGCGGCAGATCAGGATCTGTCCGCCGTATTCCGGGACGCAACCAGTCACCACCTTGGGATTGCGGTAGTGGATCGCTCCGCAGGACGTGCAGACCGATCGCGGCAAGTGGTCGCCGTCGGGTGATGCGCAGCGTGACTGGCGCGGCGCAGGTCGGGCAGAACTTCATCCGATCGATTGTCGTCGCGCGAGACAACGCTGCCAAGGGCGATTCGCGGGCGTCGGAGCGCCGTATACTCCTGCCCCTGCGGCCCGGATGGCGGAATTGGCAGACGCACCAGACTCAAAATCTGGTATCCGAAAGGATGTGTGGGTTCGACCCCCTCTCCGGGCACCAGCGATTTTCCTTCCAGCTGCGACCTTTTCGTGCGCCGGGGCATCTAAGCGATCGATGTCCCGAATTTCCGAGATCGACCTGCCCGCCGCGCTTGTCGCGCGGGCGCGGACCGGCGAATCGGCAGCGCTGGAGGCGGTCTACACCGCGACATCGGGCGCCATCTACACGTTGCTGCGGCGGCTCGTGCGCCGCCCTGCAATCGCAGAAGAGCTGCTGCAGGAGACCTTTGTCGACGTGATCGAGCACATCGGCGCGTTCGAATCACGCTGCCCGTTGCCGGCCTGGATCCGCGCCATTGCCGTCAATCGCGCCCTCATGTACCTGCGCTCTCCCTGGCATCGCAGCCTGGAATGGCTCGACAAGGACCCGGGCGGCGCCGACCGCCTCCCGGCGTCCGGCTGCGATCCGGCCCCGCTCGACGCCGGTCTCGAAAAGGCGCTGATGACGCTGCCGGCCTTGTCCCGCGCCGTCGTCTGGCTGCACGACGTCGAGGGATTCACGCATGCCGACATCGGGTTCGCTCTCGGGCGGACACCCAGTTTCTCGAAGTCCCAGCTTTCCCGTGCCCATCGGCGACTGCGCGAACTGATCGGCCCGGACGATATCCTTGCGGAGGGAACGCCATGCACTCCGACATGAGCGAATGGGGCAGGCGTCTCGCGTCGCTCGCGGACTTCGAACCGCCGGCGCCGGGTTGGCGTGCGGTGGTCGAGGCGCGCGAGGCGCGCGAGGCCCGAATCGACAGGCGCCTGCCGCTCGCGCTTGCGGCAGCCGTGCTGGTCACGGCGACCGGCCTCGCGCTGGTGGCTGAATTCGGCTCAACACGCGCTGACCGGCGACACGGACGCCCCGGCGCAGGTCGGCGTGCCCATCGCGGCCGAGGTACGCGCGGAGAACGAACGGCTCGAATCGATCCTCGCCGCCTTGCCCGAGCAGCACGCCATGCGGGGCAGCACGGCCTTCACCGTGGCGGAGCTCGAGGACCGGCTCGCCTCACTGGACGATCGCCTGAGCTGTCGTCACGCTCGAGCCGAACGCGCCCGAACGCGCCGATCGCCTGTGGCGGGAGCGCGTCGAGCGTGATGCATTCGCTGGTCCAGGTCCGCTATGCGGACGCGGCCGGCAACTATTGATTCGATGGAGGTCACGATGAATCGCTGGATGGTTGCAATTGTCGCGACGGCGGCATTCGCCGCAGTCTCGGCACCCGCTTTCTCGCAAGGCGACGACGAGGCATCGGCGGACAAGCGGCTGGCCGATGCACAGCGGCGCCTCGAGGACGCGGCGCGCGAAATCGCGGAGCTGAGTCGCGAGGCCGCGGGGCCCGGTGCATTCGGGGAATTCAATTACTTCATTCCGAATCCGCGCCGCGCGATGCTCGGCGTGAACCTCGGTGGCACCGTTCCAAACGGCGGTGGCGTGCGTGTCGAGGGCGTGAGCCCCGGCGGGCCCGCGGCCGAGGCGGGCGTGAAGTCGGGCGACGTGATCGTCGCGATCGAAGCGAAGCCGGTAACGACCGGACGTGAACTCGTTCGCGCGATGGAGGCCGTCGAGCCCGGTGACAAGGTCGAGCTCGACCTGAAGCGCGATGGAAAGCCGCTCAACGCTCTCCGTCGAGGCGCGGCCGCTTGACCGTGTGTTCCTCGCGCCTGCCGGCGCGGCGCCGGGCGTACGCGCCGCTCCCGCCGATGCCGCAACTCGCCGGGCTGCCCTTCGAAGTCGAGGGGCACTGGCTGCTCGAATCCTGGGGCGATGCCGAGTTCGTCACGCTGACGCCGGATCTCGGACGATACTTCGGCGCCGAGAAGGGCGTGCTCGTCGCGCGCGCGCCGGAGGACGCTGCACTGGGCCTCAAGGACGGCGACGTTATCGTCTCGATCGGCGGGCGGGAACCGCAGAATGGCCGTCACGCGATGCGCATCCTGCGCTCCTATCAGCCGGGAGAGGCGGTCGAGTTCAGGATCCTGCGCGACCGCCGCACGCAGACGCTTTCTGCGAAAATTCCGGAGCGTGCGGCCGCACGATGTCCTGCGCCGCTTGGCGCCGCCCCGGCCGCCGGCTCCGCCGGTTGCGCCGCCGCCAGGCGAGGACGCTGCCGCGACCTGACTGCGTCGGGCCCTGTGCTAGTCTGCGCGGCCCATGCGCCGCGCCGACTTTTCCTATCCGCTCCCGCAAGATTTGATCGCCGACCGGCCGCTGCCGCACCGCGGCGCGAGCCGGCTGCTTGCCCTCGACGGATCGACCGGCGCCGATCAGCGACCTGGAATTCCACGACCTCCGGTCCCTGCTTCGGCCCGGCGACCTCATGGTGCTGAACGACACGCGAGTGCTGCCGGCGCGCCTGCATGGCCACAAGGAGAGTGGAGGGGCCTGCGAACTCTTGCTTGAGCGAATCCTGGACGGAAACCGGATCCTCGCGCAGGCGCGCTCCAGCAAGGGCCTGCGGCCGGGGACGACGGTCACGCTTCCCGCAGGCGCGGTCGCGGTCGCGATCGCCCGCCATGGCGACCTGTGGGAGCTTGCGCTCGATCGCGACGCACTTCCGTACTTCGAGGAGCACGGCAGCATTCCCTTGCCGCCCTATGTGGCGCGCGCGGCGGATGACGACGGACCGCGAGCGTTACCAGACTGTCTACGCGACGGAACCGGGTGCCGTTGCGGCGCCGACTGCCGGACTGCACTTCGATTGCGAGGCGCTCGCTGACCTCGCCCGCGCCGGAATCATCGATCGAACGGCTGACGCTTCATGTCGGTGCCGGCACCTTTACGCCCTTGCGCGCGGACGACATCGACGCAGCATCGGATGCATGCCGAGCGCATTCGACGTGCCGGCGGCCGTCGTGTCCGCCGTCGAGTCGGCACGGCGGCGCGGTGGGCGTGTCGTCGCGGTTGGCACGACAGTGGTGCGTGCCCTCGAAGCCGCCGCCGCCGGCGGCCGGCTCGAAGCCTGCGAAGGCGAGACGGACATCTTCATACGGCCGGGCCATCGATTCCGGGTCGTCGACGCGTTGCTCACGAACTTCCACTTGCCGGAATCGACGCTGCTGGTCCTGGTCGCCGCCTTCGCGGGGCGCGAGCACGTGTTGGCCGCTTATCATCATGCGATCGCCGGTCGTTACCGGTTCTTCAGCTACGGAGATGCGATGTTCGTGACGCCGGACCGTGCCGCGCTCGCGGATCGCGCGAACTCTCGCATGAAGTTCGAGCTGCAAGCGGCAGACGGTCGTGCGCGCCGCGGGACAGCTCACGTTCGCGCGCGGCGTCGTCGAGACGCCGGCATTCATGCCCGTCGGCACCTACGGTACGGTCAAGGGAGTCACGCCCGAGGAACTGGTCGATTGCGGCGCCGAGATCATCCTCGCCAATACCTTTCACCTGATGCTGAGGCCCGGCGCGGAGATCGTCCGCGCGCACGGGGGACTGCACGGGCTCATGGGCTGGGCGCGGCCGATCCTTACCGACTCCGGCGGCTACCAGGTCTTCAGCCTGGCGGCGATGCGCAAGCTCACCGAGGAGGGGGTGAAATTCCGCTCGCCGGTCGACGGCGCGGAAGTATTCCTGGATCCGGAGCGCGCGATGCAGATCCAGCGCGCGCTCGGCTCGGACATTGCGATGGTGTTCGACGAGTGCACGCCTTATCCGGCGAGCGAAGCGGCAGCGCGCGGCTCCATGGAGCTCTCGCTGCGCTGGTCCGAGCGCAGCCGCCGTGCCTGGGACGGCGAGACTGGCGACGGAGTGCTGTTCGGCATCATCCAGGGCGGAATGCATGAGGCCCTGAGGCTCGCGTCGCTCGAAGGGCTGGAGCGGCAGGGATTTGCGGGCCTCGCGATCGGCGGGCTATCGGTCGGGGAACCGCTGGCGGAGCGCGAACGTGTATTGCAAACGCTGCTGCCGGCAATGCCCGTCGGCAAGCCGCGCTACCTGATGGGCGTCGGCCGCCCTGAGGATCTCGTCGACGCGGTTGCAGAGGGAGTCGATCTGTTCGACTGCGTCATGCCGACTCGCCATGCGCGGAACGGCCACCTGTTCGTGCCCTGGGGCGTCATGAACATCCGCAATGCGCGCTATGCCGCCGACACCGGTCCCGTGGACCCGGACTGCGCCTGCTACACCTGCCAGCGTTACATCCGTGCCTACCTGCGGCATCTCGATCGCTGCGGCGAAATGCTGGGACCGCGCCTCGCGACGCTGCACAACCTGCACTACTACCTGGACCTGATGGCGCGAATGCGAAATGCGATCGCGGCGGGCGGCTTCGGCGCTTTCCGCGCGGCGTTCAATTCGGGCCGCGGGCAGCCGGCAGCCTGCAGAAGACTGATCGCCCTGCGACCGGCGCCTAGCCGTGTTCCTTGAGCAGGAGCTCGTGATCTTCGCCATGTCCTCGAGCGAGGCACCGACAAACGCAGCGCGCAGCCGGCCTGCCTTGTCCACGGCGAATACCTGCGTCGAGTGCATGACGTTGTAATTGCCGTCCTTGCCGGGCGGTTCCTTGAAGAACACGGCGGCGAATTGGGCGGCGATCCTGGCGGTGGCCTTGGGATCGCCCGTCAGGCCGATGAAATCGGGCGACAGCGGCGCGAGATAGGACTTCAGCGCGCGGGCGTGTCGCGTTCGCCATCGACGCTGACCAGTACGACGCGTGCCGACTTCAGTGCGCCGCCCTCGGCCTCGTGCAGCAGCTTCAGGCGGCCAAGGGTCGTCGGGCAGACATTCGGGCAATGCGCGAAGCCGAAGAACACGAGTGCCGGACTGCCGCGAAGGCTCGAGAAATTCCGCGACTGGCCGGCTGGTCGGTCAGCGTGAAGTCGGCGAGCGGGGCGGGCGCCGCATTCACGAAGACGCCCTGGAGCGCCGGCAGCGCGACCGGTTCGCCCGCCGGCGCGAGTCGCCGCAGGGCGAGGCAGCGAGCGACTGCGGCGAGCGGCGCCTAGTTCGCATACAGCCGGGCCTGATTGGCATACTGCACGAATGTCGGTCTGGCCAGGCGTCTTCCAGTACAGCTTGGCGACGGCGGTGCCGGCGTTGTCGTAGAACTCCATCGTGATCGGAGTAACGCTGGTTCTGCGTGAGCGCGATCGTGGCGCGTCACGTTCGTCGGTCGTGCCGTGTGACTGGTCCAGTTGTCGATCACGAGCGCGCCGTTGATCCACAGGCGCACGCCGTCGTTGGAGCGCGTCTGGAAGCTGGAAGTTGCCGGTAGCGGTCGCTTCGACAAGTCCGGTCCAGCGCGCCGAGAACTGGTTGCGCATTGACGCCGGTGCCCGGCGAGCCGGTCCAGCTTGAAGTTCACCGCTTCGATGCGCTGCGAGCACATGCGCTGCCGGAAAGCGTCATGTTGTTGAAGTAGCGACCGGCGAGGCCGGTTCCGGTGCTCGGCGTCGCTGCCGCCGGGCGCGGTCGTCTCCTGGCTGCCGATCTGCGAGACGTATGCGACCAGGTTGGCGAGTTCCGCGGCAGTCACGGCTGACGCCGCTGTGTGCCTGGATGGCGTCGCCGAGCGTCGCCGCCGAGCCGCGGTGCAGGTAAGGTGCCGTCGCCCAGACGTCCCGCAACGTCGGGATGTCGATGCCCGTCAGCGGACCGCCGAGGCGATTGCCGCTGTCTGCGTTGATCGTGCCGATGTCCTGCGGGTTGTTGCCGGCGCTCGTCGTGAAGGCGGTGCCACCGTGGCAGCTCGAGCAGTTCTTCGCGATGAAGACATTGCGACCGGCGCTGGCTGCGGCAGTCATCGAGCCGTCGGCGTTCCGCAGCGGGCTCGGCGAAAATGCCGTCGAGCGACTTCACGTAGGCGGCAAGCGCGTCGAGGTCCGGCGCTCACGCCGGCTTTCGGGTCGCCCAGCGGCTGGCTGCGCGTGCCGGTATTGAACTGGGCGTTGGTCATGAGGCCGTTGCCGCCGGCAAGGGTCCGGATCTGCCCTTCGAAGTCCTGGACTTCGTCGAAGTTGTTGCGTCCAGTGCAGGAATCCCTGGCCGCCTGCACGGCCGTTCAGGTTCGCGGTGTTGCGCAGCCCCTCGCCGAAGCCCGTCAGGTCCCACACGCGGCCGTCCTGACCGCCATCGTTGTGGCAGGAGGCGCAGCTGAGGTAGGCGTCGCGAGCGAGCCGCGTGTCGACGGCGTCATAGAAGAGCCGCTTGCCCTGCAGCACAGTGGCGCTCAGCTTCTCGGAAGCGAGTGTCGCCGCGTTGGTGATGAGCGGCAGGCCCGCGATGCCTTCGGTCTGGAGCTGCGTCGAGGTCGAACACGCCGACCGTGCGCTCCATGAAATTGTTGACGTACAAGCGGTCGCCGCTGGCCGAGACGCGCGAGGCCCTGCGGTGCGCGACCGACGTTGATGCGGACCGACCTGGAAGCCGGCGTGCGCGTCGATGACCGCCACCTGGCGGCTCGTCTCGAGCGCAACGAACATGTAGACGCCGAGCCGGTCGAACGCGATCGCGCTCGCGACGCCGGAATTGTCGTGATCGATGCGCCGCGGGTAATCCTCGGAGCCCGCGTCGAGATCGACACGGGAGCTGATGGCCCGGACGGTGTTCTGGAAGTTGAGCGGCTGATCCATCGCGGCGCATGCCGCGCTTGACGTTGTCCTGCTTCGACGGAACCCAGGCCGAGCGTCCGTCCGGCGAGATCGCCACGGCGCCCAGGTAGTTTGGAATGCCGCGGCCCTGATTCTCGAAATCCGGCTTGTCGCTGTGGCGCAGCACGATGGTCTGCAACACGCGCAAGGCCGGCGCCGTCGACGACCACGATTTCGCCGCCAGCATGCTGTCCGCCCGGCTGGGTCTGCACGACGGCCGTGCTCTCGCCCGGCAGTGGCGGCGTGACGAAACGCGACACGTAGAGCCGGCTGCCGTCACCCGACATCGAGAGGTGGCGGACATTGGGCCCGACATTGATGCTGGCGAGCGTATTCCCGGTCGCGACGTCGATCTTGAGGACGCGGCCGGTGCCTTCCAGCGCGACGAACATCGCATTGCCCGTGGGCGCCGCGATGATGCCGTACGGCTGCGAGGCGAACGGCAGGCCGATCGTGCGGCTCACCGCGAGGGTCGTCGGGTTGATCACGCTGATCGACGCCGCACCCTTGTTGGTGACCCAGATCTCGCCGTTCGGGGCGACGGCAACGGAGCGCGGCGCCGTGCCGACGGTGATGATCGCAAGCCTCGCGTTGGTGCTTGCGTTGAAGACGCTGACCGACTTCTGGTCCTGGTTGACGACCCAGAAGCGGTCGACGCCTGCTCGCGCGATCCTCGAAGACGATGTTGCCGGAAATCGCCGGCCGGTTCGGCGTGAGCGGCAGGTGAATTGCCTGCACGATGGTCCTCGAATCGATCGCTCCGCCCGCGTCCCGCACATGGACAGTCACGTAGTAGATGCCCGGCTGCGCGAACTGGTGCGTGATCGTCCCCGACGAGGAGAACGACGTGAGCGGCGTGCCGTCGTCAAAATCCCACTGGTACTGGACGCCGACGCCACCCGTGACGCTCGCCTCGAACGTGACGGTTGAGCCTGCGACCGCAGGCGGCGGGGGCGGAGGGGTGTTCAGCACGAATGGCGGACCAGCGGCGATGCTCCAGGTAAAGCTCTCGCTGTCGCTGTTGACGCCGTCGCTCGCAGTCGCGATGACATTGAACGTGCCCGAGGCCGTCGGTGTGCCGCTGATCGCGCCCGTCGAAGGGTTGACAGACACTCCGGAGGGCAGGCCGCTGGCGCTGAAAATCAGGGTATCGCCATTGGGATCCGTGGCGGACAGCTGCACGATGGCGGCTGTTCCTGCCTGGCCGGACTGGCTTCCGGGATTGGCGAGGTTCGGTGTGATCGCCGGATTGGGGTTTGCAGCGACTCCCACCTTGGCGATCTTCGCGATCGACGGCGTGCCGGCCGCATTGAGGACGAACAGCAGGTAGTAGCCGGGAGGCGCATCGCCGGCCCTGGTCGGCGCCTGGATGTTCAATTGGCCGCCGTTCTGCTGGAAGGTCAGCTCGATGAAGCGCTGCTCGGTGTTCCAGCTGTGCGAAACCGACGCCGTCTTGATCATTGCGACGCGGCTGATCGCGCCGGTCCCCGCAATGTCGATGCCGAAAGTCTCGCCGATGTCGATCGTTCCCGGTGCGGTTTCGATGACTGGACGCGTGGCGAACCCGCCGGCGGCGTTGTAAAGGTACGGCGGGTAGTAGATCTCCATGTTGGTGTTGTTCTGCGGCCCGGGCGCGCCGCCGCCGGCGACCAGGACGCTCGCGTCCGGCATCAGCACGGCCGTCGAGTGGTAGAGGCGCGCCTTCGCCTGCGGCGGGCCGAGCAGCCACTGGCCGGTCGTCGGGTTCCAGATTTCGGCGTTGTAATTGACGCCGGTCATCTCGTTCCAGACCGTGCTGCCGCCGGTCGCGAGGACCCGGCCGTCGGCGAGCACGGTCGCCGTGACGAGCCTGCGCTGCGACGAGAGTGAGCCGGTGTTCGTGACGACCGGCGTGCCGCTCGTGATGTCGATCACGCGCGCGGTGCTCGCGTTGCCGCCGAACTGCAGGATGCGGCCCGGCCGGAACATCGCGGCGCTGGAATCGGATCCCGTGGGGCCGGTGAACTGGCTGGCCAATCGTCAGCGGAGCCTGATGCCGCTGGTGTCGACGTAGTACATCCGCCCGTCGCTGTCGAAGCCGAACACGCGGCCGTCCGGCGCGACGAAGTTGCGCGGGAACATGAAATCAAGGCCGCTCGTGTTCGCGCCGGTCAGGAGCCGGAACGCGCCATTGACGCCGCGAACTTCCGGCCGGTCCGTGCCGCCGGAGCCGCCCTGGATGTAGATCTCGCCATTCGGCAGCGCGATGGACGAGGAGTACCAGCGCGCCCGGTTCATGTTGTTGTTGTCGGATCAGCGTGTTGTTCGTGTAGTTGAACAGTGTTGCTGTTGTTGTTGCCGGTGTTCGTCGTGCCGGTGCCGGTCCAGTTGTCGCCGCCGGCGATGAATACCTGGTTGCCCTGCGGCACCACGACCTGCGAGCTGCAGAAGATGTCCGTGCCCGTGTTGTTGGGCAGCGTCGGTGGCCTGCATCGAGGCCGGCCGACGGATCCCAGACGTCGTAGATGAAGATCGCGGTCTGCTGGCCCGATGCCGTCGTGCCGTAGCTCAGCACGCGCCCGTCCGGCATCAGCACGGCGTGCACCGCGATGAGCGGCCAGGAATGGACCGGTGGACCAGGCGCCGACAGTGTTGTTTGCGGCAGCGGGGACGGTGGTCGCCAGAAGGGCGGCAGAAAGCGAAACTTGAATCAAAACTTTACGAATGCACCGAACTGCGCTGCTGCGCACTAACCATCCCCTCGATCGTTCTTCGTTTCGAATCGCGCGGCACACGGGCTGCCGGCGTCCTTTGTGCCGCGAGAATATCGCGCACGCCGGATGCGCATTACGCAAGTTGACATAATGGCCACCCGCGCCCGTAGAATTGTGACGCAGCTATCAACCGGCGCGAAGAGGCCCAGTCGGCCGGCCATGGCGCGCCGCGCAAGCCGCGGCGGCAGGTCGCGACGGAGCCTGTGCCATAATCGCGCGCCCCAAACGGGCCGGCCCTGCCGGCCCCCTCAGAGGAAGGACATGGACCTTTTGATCACGCCCGCCTGGGCCCAGGCCGCCACAGGATCAACGGGCAGCACGCTCACGACCATCCTGCCGCTCCTGCTTATTTTCGTCGTCTTCTATTTCCTGCTCATCCGGCCGCAGACAAAGCGCGCCAAGGAGCACCGTGAGATGGTCGCCAAGCTGGCCACCGGCGACGAAGTCGTGACGAACGGCGGCGTGCTGGGGCGAATCAGCGAGGTCGGCGAGCAGCTTCGTCACGCTCCAGGTTTCCTCCGGCGTCGCGATCCAGGTGCAGAAGTTCCAGATCGCGCAATTGATGCCCAAGGGCACGTTCAAGGGCGCCTGAGCGCCCACCCAGGCCAGACGTGCAGCGATATCCCCTCTGGAAGGGCGCCTTGCTGGCGGCCCTGATGGTCGCAGCGATCCTGTTCGCCCTGCCGAACTGGTACGGCGAATCGCCGGCACTGCAGCTTTCGCGCCGCGATCGCGGCGCCTTCGATTCTGCTGCCGCGACGGCTGTCGGCGACGCGTTGAAAGAGGCCGGGATCCCGGTCGCGGAAGTCTATGTCGACGGTGACAACCGCCTCTGGGCGCGATTTGCGAAAGTCGACGACCAGCTCCGGGCGCGCGACCTCATCCAGCGTCAGTTCGAAGGACAGTACGCAATCGCGCTCACGAATGCCTCGCGCGCGCCGGACTGGCTGAACTCGCTCGGGCTCGAGCCCATGAGCCTCGGTCTCGACCTGCGCGGCGGCATGCTGCTTGTCTACGAGGTGGACACCGAAGGTGCAGTCGCCCAGCTCCTGCAACGGTTGGAGCGCGATTTCCGGAAGGTACTCCGTGACGCCCGCATTCCCTACCAGGAGGTCGAGGTGTCCGGGAATTCCGTGCGCGTGACGCTGCGCGAACCGGCGCAAACAGATGCGGCGCGCAAGGCGCTCCTCGACTACGACCCGCAGCTGACCCTCGCGCCCGAAACGACCCCGGGTACGCTGATCGCGACCCTGACCGAGGCGGCCGTCAAAGATCGCCAGGCGTTCGCCATACAGCAGAACATCACGGCGCTCGAGAATCGCGTGAACGCGCTCGGCGTGGCGGAAACTGTCGTGCAGCGGCAGGGCCAGAATCGCATCGCGGTGCAGGTGCCCGGCGTGCAGGACGCCTCCGAGGTCGTGCGGCTCCTCGGCAAGGTGGCGACGCTCGAGTTCCGGCTCGTCGACCCGGTCAACAGTCCGCTGGAGGCCGCGCGCACCGGCCGGGCACCCCTCGGGACGAAGCTGTTCAAGCAGCGCGACGGCTCGCCGGTGCTGCTGAAGCGGGACGTCATCGCGACCGGCGAACAGCTGATCGATGCATCCTTCGCACCTTCGCAGGGCGAGCCTTCCGTGAGCGTCAAGCTCGACAGCCGCGGCGGTGACGAGATGCTCCGGACGACGCGCGAGAACCTGAACAGGCCGATGGCAGTCGTCTTCATCGAAAAGGAGCGCGAGCTCGTCCAGCGCGATGGACAGGAAGTTGCCGTCGACCGGTCGAAGGAGGAAGTCATCAGCGTCGCGACGATCCGCGGCGTGTTCTCGAACAACTTCCAGATCACCGGGCTCTCTGCGGCGGAGGGTACCGAGCTCGCCAAGCTTCTGCGCGCGGGCGCGCTGGCGGCGCCGATCATCATCGTCGAGCAGCGCGTGATCGGTCCGAGCGTCGGCGAGGACAACATCAGGGACGGAACGCGGGCACTCGCCATCGCAGGCGTCTTCCTGTTCGCCTTCATGATCCTCTACTACAAGGTGTTCGGGTTGATCGCCGACATCGTGCTGCTGACCAACGTGATCATCATCATCGCCGTCCTGGGCATGTTCGACGCTGCGCTCACGCTGCCGGGTATCGCGGGCATCGTGCTGACGGTCGGTACGGCGGTCGATGCGAACATCCTGATCTACGAGCGGATACGCGAGGAAATCGCGGTGGGCGCCTCGCCCTGGGCCGCGATCAACGCCGGATTCGACAAGGCGTTCTCCGCAATCGCGGACTCCAACGTCACCATGCTGATGGCCGGTGGCGTGCTGTTCCTGTTTGGCTCCGGTCCCGTGCGCGGCTTCGCGGTGACGCTGTGCATCGGCATCGTGGCCTCGATGTTCACGGCGCTGGTCGGCAGCCGGGCGTTGATCTACCTGGCCTACGGGCGTCGCCGCCGCATCGAGCGGCTGGCGATCTGAGGGCCCGATGGAATTCCTCAAGCACGTCCCCTCGATCCGCTTCATGGCGCTCCGGCGCTACTGGTACGTCCTGTCGGCGCTCGTCGTGCTCGCATCGATCGTGCTCGTGATGGTGCGCGGCCTCAACCTGACCGTCGACTTCACCGGCGGACTGGTATTCGAACTCGGGTTTTCGCAGCCGGTCGATCTGGAGCGCGTGCGCTCGGCACTGCGCGACGGCGGCGTCGAGGACTTCCAGGTCCGGACCTACGGAACGGCGAGCGAGCTCGAGGTGCGCCTGCCTCCCGCGGAAACCGGGAGCCGCCGCGGACGATGCGGACCGCGTTGTCAAGGCACTCGCGACGATCGACCCGGCGGTGAAGCTCAACCGGACCGAATCGGTGGGGCCGCAGGTCAGTCAGCAGCTCGGCGAGCAGGCGGCGCTTGCCGTGCTGATGACACTGCTCCTCGTCCTGGTCTACATCGCGCTGCGCTTCCGCTGGAGATTCGGCGTCGGCTCGCTGGTGGCGTCGCTTCATGACCCGATCGTCGCAGTCGGGGCCATCGCGCTGCTCGGCATCCCGTTCGACCTCAACGTGGTCGCGGCGCTGCTGACGATCCTCGGTTACTCAGTCAACGACACCGTCGTGATCTTCGACCGTATCCGCGAGCGATTCAGGACGATGCGCAAGGCGGCGCCGGCGGAAGTGATCGACCGCGCCATCAACGAAACGCTTGGCCGAACGATCATCGTCTCGGGCTGTGCGCTGTCCTCGGTGATCTTCCTCGCCGTGCTCGGCGGCGAGACGCTTCGCGGGTTCGCGGTCGCGCTGGCGATCGGCATCGTGATCGGCACCTACTCGTCGGTCTACGTCGCGGGCGCCATCGCGCTCGACCTCGGCGCATCGGCCCGGGACTTCATGCCGCCGGAGAAGCGCGGCGAAGTCGACGAGCTGCCCTGAGGACTGATTGATGGAGCGCCCGTGATCGAGCTGCTTTCCGATCCCGCAGTCTGGGTCTCGTTCCTGACGCTGGCCCTCCTCGAGATCGTGCTCGGCATCGACAACATCATCTTCCTGTCGATCCTGGTCTCGAGGCTTCCAGCGGAACTTCAGCAACGCGGCCGCGTTCTTGGCCTCGCGTTCGCGATGGTCACGCGCATCGGCCTGCTGTTTTCGATTACCTGGCTGACCCGGCTCACGGCCCCGCTGTTCGCGGTCTTCGGGGAGGAAATTTCCGGGCGCGACCTCATCCTGTTCGCCGGCGGCCTGTTCCTCCTGGTCAAGAGCGTCAACGAGATCCACGGCGCGCTCGAGGGCGCGGAATCTCACGGCACGAACGTCAAGCTGCGGTCGAACATCCTTGCCGTCGTCATCCAGATCGGCCTGATCGACATCGTGTTCTCGCTCGACTCGGTCTTTACGGCCGTCGGACTCGCAGAGCACGTCGAGATCATGGTCGCGGCGATCGTCGTGGCAGTGCTGGTCATGATGTTCCTCGCGCGGCCGCTCAATGAGTTCATCGACCGGCATCCGACCATCAAGATGCTGGCGCTCTCGTTCCTGATCCTCATCGGCCTCGCGCTGGTCGGCGAATCCCTGGAATTCCACATTCCGAGGGGCTACCTCTACTTCGCGATGGCGTTCTCGGTCGGAGTCGAGATGATCAACATCCGCCTGCGCAAGCGCGGGCAGCCGGTCGACCTGCGCGGCCCCGAATTCCCGCGCGAGAAACCGACAAGCGTTGAATTGCCGGCGCACGGTCGTGCCGGGCGGGCTCCGCTCGCGCGCCGGAACTTCGCTCGCTCGCCACCGCCCGTCCGAGCGTGCGAGTCGGTCCGCCGCGCGCGGCAGCGCGGCGGGTCCGCGCGAGCGAAGGTCGGCTACCCGAGCGCGTTATCGCGCCTGGGCGCAAGCGGATTGCGCGACTCGGCTACGGTTACTGTTCAGCTTGCTGTGACGGCGGCTGTAGCCGAAGTAGATCGCGAAGCCGATCAGCGAGCCAGACCGATCATCCAGTGCCAGTTGGCCATGAACGCCGGGAAGAACAGGTAGAGGCAGGCCGCGGCGCCGAGGATGCAGACCACGGGAGCCGCAGGCACGCGGAACGCGCGGTGCAGGTCGGGCCGCGTGCGGCGCAGGATGAGCACACCGATGCAGACCGTCGCAAACGCCAGCAGCGTGCCCATCGACACCAGGTCGCCGAGCACGCCGATCGGCAAGCAGGCCCGCGAGGATCAGCGGCGGTCACGCCGACGATTACTGTGCCGACGTGCGGCGTGCGGTATTCAGGATGGATGCGGCCGAACAGCGGCGGGAGCAGACCGTCGCGCGACATCGAATAGAAGATCCGCGGCTGGCCGAGCGTCATCACGAGGATCACGGAGGTCAGGCCCGCGATCGCGCCGATCTCGACGATGGACTTGAGCCACAGCAGGCTCGGGTACATCTCGAGGGCGGTGGCGACCGGGCGCGGCGTGCCGAGCAGCGTGTACGGCATGATGCCCGTCATCACCGCAGACATCGCGATGTAGATGAGCGTGCAGATCGAAGAGCGATCCGAGGATTCCGATCGGCATGTCGCGCTGCGGGTTCTTCGCCTCCTGTGCCGCGGTCGAGACCGCGTCGAAGCCGATGTAGGCGAAGAACACGACGCTCGCGCCGCGCACCACGCCGTCGAAGCCGAAGCGACCCGGGCCTTCCGGCTCCGGGATGAACGGCGTCCAGTTGTCGGGATTCACGTACTGCAGCGTGACCGCCATGAAGAGCAGGATGACGCCGACCTTGATCAGCACGATGACCGCGTTGACCGTCGCGGATTGCGTGATGCCGCGATAGCAAAGCGCGGCCACGGCGATGACGATCGCGACCGCCGGCAGGTTGATCAGCGCGCCGGTCGGCACGGGACGCCCGTTGACGACTGTCAACGGCGCATTGGTCAACGCTTCCGGCAGGGCGAGCGTGACGCCGAAGCGCGCTGCCGATCGATTCGAGCAGCCCGACGAAATAGCCGGACCAGCCGACCGCGACGGTTGCCGCCGCGAACGTGTATTCGAGTATCAGCATCCAGCCGATGAACCATGCGACCAGCTTCGCCGAGCGTCGCGTAGGCATAGGAATAGGCGCTGCCCGAGACCGGCAGCATGGCCGCGAATTCC
This sequence comes from uncultured Gammaproteobacteria bacterium, assembly GCA_963706895.1. Classification (GTDB taxonomy): domain Bacteria; phylum Pseudomonadota; class Gammaproteobacteria; order Steroidobacterales; family Steroidobacteraceae; genus SCUD01. Next base: position 138,268 of record CAVPNV010000009.1, read on the forward strand.
GCGTAACAGAGACCCGCGAAGGCGCAGGCAGATGCCTGCCATCACGAAGCTGAGGATGATCGCGGGCCCGGCGTAGTTCGCCGCGGCATTGCCGGTCATCACGAAGATGCCGGCGCCGATCACCGCGCCGATTCCGAGCATGACGAGGTGACGCGCGGTCAGCACGCGCTTCAGCGTGTGCTCGCCCGCCATTGCGGTTTCGGCTTCTATTGCGGTCGCGACGTGCTGGGTGCGAAACAGGCTCATGCGGGTTCCCCCGTGCGAAAACCGTGTCGGACTCTAACCCAGCCCTGCCATGATTGCGAGCAGGGTCCTCTGCGTCATTTGCGAAGCTCTTCGTCGAGGAATGGTCCGAACATTTCGGCGAGCGCCGCGAACACGCGCGGCGTTCCGGCGAGGAGGTTGCCGCCATCGTGGTACTCGCCGCCGGCCAGGTTGCCGATTCGGCCACCCGCTTCGGTGATGAGCAGGTTGCCGGCGGCCGTGTCCCAGGGCGACAGGCCGACTTCCCAGAATCCGTCGAGACGCCCCGCCGCGACGTACGCGAGATCGAGCGACGCTGCGCCCGGCCGCCGCACGCCGGCGGTGGCGTCCATCACGCTCTCGAGCATCGCGAGATATGGCTTCAGCCAGCGGCGATTCTCGCGGAACGGGAAGCCCGTGCCGATGAGCGCGCCATCGAGCCCCGTCCGTTGCGAGACCCGCAGCCGCCTGCCGTCGAGCTGCGTGCCCGCCCCGCGCTCGGCCGTGAACAGTTCGCCGCGCAATGGGTCGAACACGACGGCGACTTCGGCGCGGCCGCGATGGCGGCAGGCGACCGAGACGGCAAACTGCGGAAAGCCGTGCAGGAAATTGGTGGTCCCGTCGAGCGGATCGATGACCCAGGTGTAATCGTCGCCGCGCTGCTCGCCGCTTTCCTCGGCCAGGAAGCCGTGCGCGGGGTAAGCCTTGCGGATGGTCGCGATCAGGACCTGCTCGGCCGCGCGGTCGACTTCGCTGACGAAGTCATTGCGGCCCTTTTCGCTGACGGTCAGCGCGCCGACGCGATCGAGGCTTCGCACGATGACTTCGCCGGCGCGCCGCGCGGCGCCGATCGCGATGTTGAGCAATGGATGCATGACCTAGAATAGCAGCAACCCTCCCGGAACCGCGATGTCCTCCGCCATCCGAATCGTTCTCGTCGACACCAGCCATCCCGGAAACATCGGCGCGAGCGCGCGCGCGATGAAGAACATGGGGCTCGAGTCGCTCGTTCTCGTCCGGCCGCAGTCGTACCCGGATCCCGAGGCGACAGCGCGCGCATCCGGCGCGGCGGATGTCCTCGCGCGGGCACGCGTCGTGGCAACGGTCGACGAGGCAATCGGCGACTGCGGCCTCGTGGTCGGAACGACGGCGCGCGCGCGCAGCGCGAACTGGCGCGTGGTCGACTCGCGGGACGGCGCGGGCGAGCTGGCTGCTGCGACGGATTCGCGACCGGCCGCGGTGCTGTTCGGAGGAGAGAGGAACGGGCTCGCGAACGAGGATCTCGCGCGATGCCAGGCGCTGATCCGCATTCCGTCGTCTGCCGGCTACGAGTCCCTGAATCTCGCGCAGGCCGTGCAGATCGTCTGCTACGAGGTCCTGCTGGCGACGCGACGCCTGGCGATTGACCCTGCCGGGTCCGCCGAATGCGCGGCGACCGCGGACGAGATGCTCGCCCTCGAACGCCCATCTCGAGCGCGTGATGCGCGCGACGGGATTCATGCACGAAGGCAATGCCGGGCAGCTCGGCGAGCGCGTGCGGCGCCTGGTGGCCCGCGCGCTCGCCCGACGACGGCGAAGTACGGATCCTGCGCGGCTGGCTTGCCGCCATCGAACGCCGGCTGCGGCCGGGCAGCTGATCGCGATGACAATGCCGCTGCCGATCTACCTCGACTATGCCGCGACCGCGCCGCTGGATGGCCGCGTCGCAGCGATCATGGCCGAATGCCTTGCGGATCCGGCGATGCAGGCGAACCCGTCCTCCACCCACAGCGCCGGCGCGCGCAGTGGCCGTCGCAGATCGCAGCTTTCTCGCGTCCAGGTCGCCCGCCTCGTCAATGCGCCGCCCGAGTCGATCGTCTTCACTTCGGGTGCGACCGAGAGCGTCAATCTCGCGATCCTCGGCGCTGCGCGTGCGGCGGGTGCCACGGCGCGTCACATCGTCACCTCGCGGATCGAGCATCGCGCGGGACTCGACGCCTGTCGTGAGCTCGAGCGCGAGGGCTTTGCACGTGACCTGGCTGCGCGCCGTCGCCCGAGGGGCGAATCGATGCGGCAGCAGGTCGCCGAGGCGCTGCGCGCGGATACGGCGCTCGTCTCCCTGATGCACGCGAACAACGAGACCGGCGTGCTGACGGACATCGACGCGGTAGCGGCGCTGTGCCGCGAGCGCGGGATCCTTTTCCACGCTGACGCCGCGCAGAGCGCGGGCAAGGTTGCCGATCGACGTCGAATCCTCGGGCATCGCGTTGCTGAGCTTTTGCGCGCACAAGCTCGGCGGACCGAAGGGCGTCGGGGCGCTCTATGTCCGCCGGCGACCGCGGCCCGGCGCTGCATCCGCTCCAGTTCGGCGGCGGGCACGAGCGCGGGCTGCGCTCCGGCACGCTCGCCCAGCACCAGCTGATCGGTTTCGGCGCTGCCTGCATGCTTGCGAGTGCGGCACTCGGCGAGGAATCCGCGCGCGTTCGGACGCTTCGCGAACGGTTGTGGGATGCGCTCCAGGCCGCGGCGCCGCTCTGGCGCAACGGCGCAGCCGATCCTTCGGTACCCGGGATACTCAATGTCGGCTTCGCCGGTGTCGAGGGCGAAAGCCTCTTGCTTGAGCTGGACGGCAGGATTGCCGTGTCGAGCGGATCCGCCTGCAGCTCGGCCACGAGCGAGCCCTCGTACGTGCTGCGCGCACTCGGTCGCTCGGACGAAGCCATCCAGGCCTCGCTGCGCCTGAGCCTCGGCCGCGCCACGACGGCCGATGACGTCGACCGGGCGGCGGAAATCCTGATCCGGGCCGTCGCGCGCCTTCGTGCCGCGCTGCCGGCCGGCGCGCTGGAACGGATCGCATGAACGCGGCGGCCTCGCGCTACTCGGCAAGGGTTCTCGAATTGTTTGCGGAGTTGCCCGGGGCCGGTTCGATGGCAGCCGGCGCCGGCGAGATCGTGGTCGGGGAGGCCATGGCTCTCGATCGCGGTGCCTGGGTCCGGTTTGAGGCACGCCTCGACGGACGGCCGAATCGCGGAATGCCGTTTTCGCGCGTGGGGATGCCCGCATACGCTCGCGGCGGCGGCTCTCGTGGCGACGAAACTGGGGTCACGTCCGCAATCGCGCGCCGCGCGTGATTGACGCCTCGGAGCTCGCCCGGGAACTCGGGGCGCCGGCCGAAAAAATGGGCCGATTTCTGGTGGTCGAGGATGCGCTTCGCGCACTGTTGGCTCACGAGCGTCGGGTACAATAGGGGTCCTGAATGGCCATCACGCTCACTGCCGCAGCCGCTGACCGCGTACGCCACTTTCTGTCCGAGCGCGGGCACGGGGTCGGGCTCAGGCTCGGCGTGCGCAAGACCGGCTGCTCGGGTTTCGCGTACGTCGTCAACTACGCGGATGCCGTAGAGCCGGGCGACAAGGTCTTCGACAGCCAGGGAGTGCGCGTGCTCGTTGATGCGCGGCAGCCTTGGACTGATCGACGGCACCGAGGTCGATTTCGTGCGCCAGGGGCTCAACGAGGCATTCCGATTCCGGAACCCGAACGTACGCGGCGAGTGCGGCTGCGGCGAAAGCTTCAGCGTCTGATTTTTCCTTTCAGGACGGGCACTTCCGCGTTCGGCGCAATTGCCGGGGAACGTCCGCAAAGGCTAGAATAGGCGGCTTGATTCGCCGCCCCCGCAGACTGAGGATCCCATGGCGCTCGAGAGAACCCTGTCCATCGTCAAGCCCGACGGCGTGGCCCGAAACCTGGTCGGCAACGTCTATCAACGCTTCGAAAAGGCCGGACTGTGCATCGTGGGTGCGCGCATGCTGCAACTGACCCAGCGCCAGGCCGAAGGGTTCTATGCCGTTCACCGCGAGAGGCCGTTCTTCCGCGATCTGTGCGCCTACATGACATCCGGACCGGTCATGGTCCAGGTGCTCGAGGGCGAGTCGGCCGTCGCTCGCCACCGCGAGATCATGGGTGCGACGGACCCGAAGAAAGCCGCGCCCGGCACGATCCGCGCGGATCTCGCGACGAGCATCGAGGAAAACGTCGTGCACGGCTCCGACAGCGCCGAGAATGCGGCGCGCGAGATCGCGTACTTCTTCCCGGAAACTGCGCTTTGCCCGCGCACGCGCTGATATTCCCAAGAAAATGACTGAAGCCGCCGAACGAACGAACCTGCTCGGGATGACCCGGGCCGAGCTCGAGGCTTTCGTCGGCGGGTTCGGGGCGAAGCCCTATCGCGCGCGCCAGTTGCTCAAGTGGATCTACCGCCGCGGCGAGGCCGACTTCTCGCGCATGACCGACCTGGCGAAGGACTTTCGCGCGGAGCTTGCGACGCGCGCCGAGATCCGCGTGCCGGAGATCGTCGCTGCGAAGACCGCGTCCGACGGCACGCGCAAGTGGCTCCTCAGGATGCCCGGCGCCTCCGGGAACGAGCAGGTCATCGAGACCGTATTCATTCCCGGAGCCCGGCCGCGGAACGCTGTGCATCTCGAGCCAGATCGGCTGCGCGCTCGATTGCTCCTTCTGCGCGACCGGCGCCCAGGGTTTCAACCGCAACCTGACGGCGGCGGAGATCATCGGGCAGGTCTGGCTCGCGAACCGCGAGATCGGGCTATGACCCGGGCGGCGAGCGCATCGTCACGAATGTCGTCCTGATGGGCATGGGCGAGCCGCTCGCCAACTACCGGAACGTCCTGCCCGCGATTCAGCTGATGCTGGACGACCTCGGCTACGACCTCTCGCGGAGGCGCGTGACGCTCTCGACCTCGGGACTCGTGCCGCAGATCTACCGCCTTGCCGAGGAGTGCAATGTCGCGCTGGCAGTGTCGCTGCACGCGCCCAACGATCGACTGCGCAACGAGCTCGTACCGATCAACCGCAAGCACCCGATCGCGGAGCTGCTCGCCGCGTGCTGGCATTACCTCGAACGGCAGAACGGCCGCAACGTGACGTTCGAGTACACGATGCTGGACGGAGTCAACGACCGTCCAGAGCAGGCGCGGGAACTCGCGAGGCTGCTGCGGGGCCATCAGGCCAAGGTCAATCTCATTCCGTTCAACACTTTTCCGGGCACCCAGTACAAGCGCTCACCCGCCGAGTCGATCCGGCGATTTCGCGAATTGCTGGTGCAGGGAGGCGTCATGGCGACAGTGCGCAAGACCCGCGGCGACGACATCGATGCGGCCTGCGGCCAGCTTCGGGGGCAGGTGATGGACCGCACGCAGGTGCGCCTCGGCAGCAAGCTCTTCGGCGTCGCGGTGCGGGCATGATCTTTCGGGCAGCCGTACTCGCGCTTGCGCTCGGGTTCGCCGCGCAGGCCGGCGCACAGAGCCAGGCCCCGCCGGACCCGATCCTCGAGGCAGGCAAGATCAATGCGCGGCTCGCGATGGAGTACCTGAAGCGGGACCAGCTCCAGGTCGCGCAGGAAAAGATCGAGAAAGCCCTGCAGCAGAATCCGAAGGACGTGAACGTCCAGCTCTCGGCCGGCCTCGTCTACGAGCGCCTGCACGAAATGAAGCTGGCGGAAAAGCATTTCAGGCTGGCGCTGCGTGCAAGTCCGGACAGCCCCGAGGCGCAGAATGCGCTCGGCGCCTTCTTCTGCCGCAACAAGCAGCAGGCCAAGGGCGAGGAGATGTTCCTGAAGGCCGCGGCCAACCAGCTGTATCGCACGCCGTTCGTCGCCTACACGAACGCGGGCGTGTGCGCCCGCAGCGCCGGCAACCTCGAGCAGGCGGAGCGCTACCTGCGCCAGGCACTGACCTCGCAGGTCGACTATCCTGAAACCTACGCGCAGCTTGCGGGCGTCCTGCACGATCGGGGCAATAACCTGCAGGCGCGGGCATTCGTCGAGCCGCTTCCTCGCAGTTGCGCCTGCGACGCCCGACATGCTGCTGCTCGGGCACAACATCGAGGTCGCGCTCAAGGACGAGGGCGCCGCGACGGCGTTCAGGGAGCGGCTGACGAAGGAATTCCCGGATTCCGAGCAGGCACGCGCCGTCGAAGACCTGGCGAGCCGGAATCGCGGATGAGTGCAAGGCCGGGCGGCGCCTCGCCGGGCGTGCGGCTGCGTAGCGCGCGCGAAGCGCTGCGGCCTTTCGATCGAAGAAGTCGCGGACCGGCTGCGGCTGAACGTGGCGCTCGTGCTGGCAATGGAGGAGGACCGGCTCGGCCTGCTCGGCGCCCCGGTCTTCGCGCGCGGGCACCTGCAAGAACTATGCGGCTCTCGTCGGCGCACCGGAGCGGGAAATCATGGCCGCTTGCGACGCTCGGCGACGTGCCGGAGCCGACATTCCTGCCTGCGCTCGATCGCACGCCGATGGCGCGGCCCCGCATGCGACGCGCGTGGATCGCGGGCCTGGCGGTCCGTTGCCGTCGCTGCCGCCGCCGCGGTCGCATGGTGGATTACCCGCGCCTAGCCCGTGGAACGCGAAACTCCAGGCCATTCGCGGCATGAACGACCTGCTCGCCGACCAGCTGCCGTACTGGCAGCGGGTCGAGGCTGCGGCGCGCGAACTTTTCGCGGATTACGGTTACCGCGAAATGCGCGTGCCGCTGCTCGAGCACGCCGAACTCTTCCAGCGCTCGATCGGCGAGCACACCGACATCGTCGAGAAGGAGATGTACAGCTTCGAGGACCGCGGCGGTGACCGGCTGAGCCTGCGCCCGGAGGCGACAGCCGGCCTCGTCCGTGCCGCGATCGAGCACGGACTGCTGCACAACCAGAAGCAGCGGCTATGGACCGCGGGCGCGATGTTCCGCCACGAGCGGCCCCAGCAGGGACGCTACCGCCAGTTTCACCAGATCGATTGCGAGGCCTTCGGCTATCCGGGACCGGACATCGACGCCGAGGTCATCCAGATATCGGCACGCCTCTGGCGCAAGCTCGGCATCCAGGACGTCCGCCTTCACGTGAACTCGCTCGGCACGCCGGAATCCAGGAAGCGCTACCGGGCGGTGCTGGTCGAATATTTTTCCGGCCGCCGCGCGCGAACTCGACGCCGACAGCTTGCGCAGGCTCGAGTCGAATCCGCTGCGCATCCTGGATTCCAAGAATCCGTCGATGCGCGGGGTGATCGAATCGCGCTCCGCGGCTCATCGATCACATGGACGCCGACTCGCGCCGCCATTTCGACAGGTTCCTCGAGCTGCTGGCGGGATCCGGAATCGCGGCGGATGTCGATCCGCGGCTCGTGCGCGGGCTCGACTACTACACGCGGACGGTCTTCGAGTGGCGGTCACGACCGCGCTCGGCTCGCAGGATGCCGTCTGCTCCGGCGGCCGCTATGATGACCTTGTCGAGCAGCTGGGCGGGGCGCCGACCCCGGCGATCGGGTGGGCCCTCGGCATCGAGCGCATTGTCAGCCTGATGCAGGCCGCAGGCCTCGGCGCAGCCGAGGCCGTCCCGGCGGTCTACCTGGTCATGTCGGGAGAGCGCGCGGAGATCGCAGGGCTCGCCCTCGCGGAACGCCTGCGCGATGCGCTTCCGGGACTGGGCGTTCTCTCGAACATGGAAGGCGGCAGCTTCAAGGCGCAGCTGAAGCGGGCGGACAAGAGCGGCGCCACAATCGCACTCATCCTCGGTGACGAGGAGGTGGAGCGCGGGGTCGCCGCCGTGAAATGGCTGCGCGCAGAGGCTGCCCAGCAGGAATGTTCCTGGGACGAATTGCCGCGACGGCTTGCCGCGCACTTGAGTCCAGGAGAGACGTCAGGAAATCACGATGGTCGATGAGTATCTGTCGGAACGGGAGCAGGCCGAGCAGCTGAGGAACTGGCTGCGCGAGAACTGGATCTGGCTGGTTGCCGGTGTCGCATTGACGCTTGGCGGTTACTTTGGCTTTCGCTGGTGGGAGTCGCGGGAGGCATCGCGCTCGATCGAGGCTGGCGAGCGCTTCGCCGCCATGCTCGATGCGATTGGCGCGAGGCAAGCGCGAGGAAGGTCAGCGCATCGCCGGCGAGTTGACCGGACGAATACGCGGACACGCCGTATGCCGACCAGGCGACGCTCGTGCTCGCCGGATCGAGGTCGATTCGGGCGATCTCGCGAGCGCCGGGACGAGACTCGCAAGGGTCGCGCAGGAATCCGAGGACCCGGACCTCGGGTCGTGGCGCGCCTGCGCCTCGCGCGCGTCCAGCTTGCCGCAAGGCCGCTATGACGATGCGCTCAAGTCGCTCGACGCGGTCTCGACGCCATCCGTCGATGTCCGCGTGCTCGAGTTGCAGCGGCGACGTAGGGCTTGCGCAAGGCAGACAAGGCGGCGGCGCTCGATAACTGGCGCAAGGCCGCGGCGGCGGCGGCGGCAGACCCCGAAGCCGGGGCGCAGGTCGACGCGGAACTTCTCCAGCTCAAGATCGACGAACTGGGCGCGACTCAGGCGACGGAGTAGGTCATGGCGATGAAACGAATCATGGCGGCGGCGGCAATCGCGATCCTGGCCACGGCCTGCAGCAAGGAAGACGATGTCGTGCCACCTGCGGAACTGGTGGATTTCGATCCGGCCGTGAGCATCGACCGGGTCTGGAGCGCCGGGACCAAGGGCGGCGACGACGTGCTGCGCCTCGGGCTTGCGGCCGGTCGTCGAGGGCGAGCGCGCCTATGTCGCGGGTCATGGCGGCGACGTCCATGCGATCGAGCTCGCGACGGGGCGGGATCATCTGGCGTGCGTCCACGGAACTCGAGTTGTCGCGGCGGACCGTCCGTCGGCGAAGGCATCGTCGTCGTCGGCAGCTCGGGTGGCGAACTGATCGCGCTCGATGCGGAGACGGGAGCGAAGCGCTGGCAGGTCGCCACCGGCGGCGAGGTGCTGACTGCACCGACGGTGGCGAGCGGGATCGTCGTCGTGCGCACGGTGGACGGCCGCCTGCGCGGCCTGCGCGTCGAGAACGGCAGTCGAGGCCTGGAATTACGAGCAACCGGTGCCCGCGCCTCACGCTGCGCGGGAACGGCGCGCCGGTCGTTGACGGCGACATGGTGATTGCCGGACTCGACAACGGCAAGGTCGTCGCGCTGTCGCTCGCGACGGGAGAACTGCTCTGGACGACGACCGTCGCGCCATCGCACGGTCGCACCGAGATCGAGCGCCTGGTAGACATCGATTCGCCCGTGCGCGTCATCGGCGACGACGTTTTCGTCGTCGGGTACCAGGGACGCATCGCCATGCTCGCCCGCGACACGGGCCAGCTCTGGTGGGGACGCGACCTCTCGAGCCATCGCGGGCTCGCCGTGGACAGCGACACGCTCTACGTGACGGCCGCCGACAGCACGCGTGGTGGCCCTCCGCAGGCGCGACGGCACGCCGGTGTGGACCCAGGACGCGATGCTGCGCCGCTCGCTCACCGGCCCCGGTACTCGTCAGGCGATACGCTGGTGGTCGGCGACTTCGAGGGCTACCTGCACTGGCTCGACGTCGCGACCGGCCAGATGCTCGCGCGCGGCAAGACAGGCGGCGGACGGCATGAGCAACGCGCCCGTCGCGGCAGGCGACCTGCTGCTGCTGCAGACCGATTCCGGCGAAGTCCAGGCCTGGCGCGCCGCAGCCGCGCGGCGCCGGCTGATCCCGGACCGGGACGCATGCCATGCTTCCCGTCGTCGCCCTCGTCGGCCGGCCGAATGTCGGCAAGTCGACGCTGTTCAATGCGCTGACCGGCACGCGCGACGCTCTCGTCGCCGACATTCCCGGGCCTCACGCGCGACCGCAAGTACGGTTACGGCCGAGAGCGAGCCGCACCAATACATCGTCGTCGACACCGGCGGCCTCGTCGAGACGCCGCGCGGCGTGCTCGAGCTCATGGCGCGGCAGACGGCGCGCGCCATCGAGGAGGCCGACCGCATCGTGTTCCTGGTCGACGGACAGAACGGCCTCGACGCTGCGGACCGCTTCGTCGCCGACGTGCTGCGCAGGAGCGGCAAGCCCGTCACGGTCGCGGTCAACAAGAGCGAGGACCGCGACGCGGGCGTCGTCACCGCGGAGTTTCACTGCATTCGGCTTCGGCGAACCGCTCGCGATATCCGCGGCCCACCGCCAGGGCATCGACGATCTCATGGAACGCACGTCTGGCGGGCATCGAACCCGCGGCTGTCGATACTGCCGCAGCAACCGGAGCGCGCGATCCGCGTCTGCGTCATCGGACGGCCGAACGTCGGCAAGTCGACGCTCGATCAATCGCCTGGTCGGCGAGGAGCGGCGTGATCACTTTCGACGAGCCGGGCACGACGCGCGACGCCGTGCAAGTGCCCGTTCGAGCGCGACGGCGCCGCTACGTGCTGATCGACACGGCGGGCGTGCGGCGCCGGGCGCGCGTCGAGGAGGAGCTCGAGAAGTGGAGCGTCGTCAAGACGCTGCAGGCGGTCGAGGACGCCCACGTCGTGATCGGCGTCGTCGATGCGCGTCGAAACCGTCGCCGAGCAGGACGCGACGCTGTTCGGCCTCGCGGCCGAGCGCGGCCGCGCGCTCGTCGTCGCCGTCAACAAGTGGGACCACGTCGAGCCCGGCCAGCGCGAGGAGATCCGCGACCAGCTCGCCGCAGCGGCTGCGCTTCCTCGATTTCGCGCCCGTCCACTACATCTCGGCGCTGCACGGCAGCGGCGTCGGCGAATCTGATGGACGCCGTGCGCGCGGCCTATGCGGCGGCGATGCGCGAGATGCCGACGCCGGAGCTGACGCGCGTCCTCGAGGCGGCGATCCGGCAGCACCAGCCGCCGCTCGTGCGAGGCCGGCGGATCCGGCTGCGCTACGCGCACCAGGGCGGTCGCAACCCGCCCGTCATCGTCGATTCACGGGGCCCAGGCGGAGCGCACGCCGGAGGACTACCGGCGCTACCTGATGAACTGCTTCCGCGAGGCGTTCCGCCTCAAGGGTACGCCCGTGCGCGTCGACTTCCGCAGCGAGGACAACCCGTTCGCGGGTCGGCGCGACAAGCTGACGCCGCGCCAGCGGCGCACGCGCGCAGCGCGACGACGCGCCGCTCGGGCAGCGCTGAGTCAGGCTTGCCGCCCGAGGACCCGCGCCCGCAGCGCGCCCGCGCGCGAGGCGGGCCTCGATGTCCGTCCCGGGCGGCGCCTCGGCCGGGTCGCGAAGCACGGTGCCGTCCGCGGCGCGCGTGACGATCGCATAGCCGCGGCCGAGCGTCGCGAGCGGGCTCGTGGCTTGGAGCGCCCGCGGCGCAGCCTGCAGCGCCCCCGTGCGAGCGCGAGGCCGTGCCCGACCGACGGGTGCAAGCCGCGCTCGCGGCGTGCGTTTGCGCTGGCGCAGAGCCGCGAGCCGGGACGCCGGCGAGCGGCCGCGCGAGTTCGGCGGCGCACGCGCAGCAGCCGTTCGCGGCGGCGCGGTGCTTTCCCGACGCATGGCGCGCGAGCGACGCGACCTGCAGCTCGTCGACGCCGCTGCATGCGCTCGCGCACCGCCTGGGCCGGGTGCAGGCGCGACCCAGCCGGCGGCCGCGTCCCGCGAGCACGTCGCCGCGCCGGCCGAGCGCGCGCAGTGCCGCCGCCGCAGCAGGCCGGCCGTCAGCGCGCCGAGCGGTCTCGCGCCAGGCCGCAGCGTCCGGGACCGCGAGTTCCGCGGCCGCGGAAGGCGTCGGTGCGCGCAGGTCCGCGACGAAGTCTGCGATCGTGAAATCGACCTCGTGGCCGATGCCGGTGATCAGCGGCAGGCCGAGCCCGGCGATCGCGCGCGCGAGCGCCTCGTCATTGAAGGCGAAGAGGTCCTCGAGCGACCCGCCGCCGCGCACCAGGAGCAGGACGTCGACTTCGCGGCGTCGGTCCGCGAGCGCGAGCATCGCCGCGATTTCGCGCGCGGCGCCCGCGCCCTGCACGGGCACGGGGTAGAGGAGCACCGGAACGCCGAGGAAGCGGCGGCGCAGCACGTGGAGCACGTCCCGGAGCGCGGCGCCGGTGGCCGACGTCACGATGCCAATGCGGCGCCGGGAAGCGGGGCAGGCGCGCGCTTGCGCGCGGCGTCGAACAGTCCTTCGGCCGCAAGCTTCTGCTTGAGCGCCTCGAATCGCCGCCGGAGCTCGCCTTCGCCCGCCTCCTCGAGGTGGTCGACGACCAGCTGGAATTCGCCGCGAGCCTCGTAGAGCCCGACGCGCGCGCGCATCAGCACCTGCATGCCGTCCCGCGGCGCGACCCGGACCGCAAGGTTGCGCTGGCGGAACATGGCGCAGCGCACCTGGGCGTCTTCGTCCTTGAGCGTGAAGTACCAGTGCCCGGACGCGGGGCGGGACAAGGTTCGAGAGCTCGCCCGGTGATCCACAGCGACGGCAGGCCCGCTTCCAGGAGGCCGCGCGCTTCGCGGTTCAGCCGGCTCACGCGTATAGATGTCGCGTCGCGGCTCGGCGGCCAGCCCGGATTCCTGCGAAAAGCTGGCCATGGGGCATGCTAAGCGAGCCGTTTGCAACTTCGCCACTTACAACCGGTGGCGCGGCATCGTACAATGCGCCGCTTCATTCGGACCGCCCCGGGGAATGCCGGATATGCGAATCGTCCAGGAAGCACTCACCTTCGACGACGTCCTGCTCGTACCGGCGTACTCGGACGTACTGCCGCGCGAGGTCGACCTGTCGACGCAGCTGACCCGCGGCATCCGGCTCAACCTGCCGTTCGTGTCCGCGGCGATGGACACGGTCACCGAGGCCCGCCTCGCGATCACCATCGCCCAGGAAGGCGGAATCGGCATCGTCCACAAGAACATGACCGCCGCCGACCAGGCGCGCGAGGTCGGGCGCGTCAAGAAGCACGAGAGCGGGGTCATCAAGGACCCAATTACCGTCCGGCCTGACGCGACGATCCGCGATGTCGTCGCGCTGACGCGCGCCAAGGGGATCTCCGGACTTCCGGTCACCGCCGACGGCAACCAGGTCGTCGGCATCGTCACTCACCGCGACATCCGCTTCGAGGAACAGCTGGACCTGCCGGTGTCGAAGGTCATGACGCCGCGCGAGAAGCTCGTGACCGTGCGCGAGAACACGCCGCGCGAAGAGGTGCTGCAGCTCCTGCACCGTCACCGCATCGAGAAGGTGCTGGTCATCGATGACGGACGGGCGACTGCGCGGCATGATCACGGTGAAGGACATCCAGAAGGCCCGCGATTTCCCGCGCGCCTGCAAGGACGAGCACGGGCGCCTGCGGGTCGGCGCCGCGGTCGGCACGGCACCGGACACGCTCGACCGGGTCGCGCAGCTTGCCGAGGCGGGCGTCGACGTCGTCATCGTCGACACTTCGCACGGCCATTCCCGCGGCGTGATCGCGACGGTCGAGCGCATTCGCAAGGCGCATCCGCAGCTGCAGCTCATCGCCGGCAATATCGTGACGGCAGACGCTGCCAGGGCGCTCGTCGACGCGGGCGCCGACGGCGTCAAGGTCGGCATCGGGCCCGGGCTCCATCTGCACCACGCGAGTCGTCGCGGGCGTCGGCGTGCCGCAGATCACGGCCGTTGCAACGGTCGCCGAGGCGCTCGCCCGAAGCGACGTACCGCTCATCTCGGACGGCGGCATTCGCTATTCCGGCGACGTCGCAAAGGCGATCGCTGCGGGCGCACATACGGTCATGATCGGCGGGATGTTCGCCGGCACCGAGGAATCGCCTGGCGAAGTCGAGCTCTACCAGGGCGCTTCGTACAAGTCCTACCGCGGCATGGGCTCGCTCGGCGCCATGGCGCAGCGCCACGGCTCGAGCGACCGCTATTTCCAGGACACCGTCGAAGAGCTCGAAAAGCTCGTACCGGAAGGCGTGGAGGGGAGAGTGCCGTACAAGGGCAGCCTCGTGACGATTCTGCACCAGCTCGCTGGCGGCATCCGCGCGGCGATGGGTTACACCGGGAGCCAGGACATCGAGCAGATGCGGACGCGGCCTGGTGTTCGTCCGGATTACGGGTGCAGGCGTCCGCGAAAGCCACGTCCACGACGTGAGCATCACCAAAGAAGCGCCGAACTACCGGGTCGGCTGATGGCTGCGCGAATGCAGGCCGCCGCGGCCGACATCCATGCCCACCGGATCCTGATCCTCGACTTCGGCGCCCAGTACACGCAGCTGATCGCGCGCCGCGTGCGCGAGATCGGCGTCTATTGCGAAATCCTGCCGTGGGATGCCGGTGACGATGCCGTCCTGGCCTTCGGCGCCCGCGGCATCATCCTTTCCGGGCGGTCCGGAATCGGTCACCGATGAGGCGCCGCCGCGCGCGCCCGAATGCGGTATTCGAACTCGGCGTGCCCGTGCTTGGCATCTGCTACGGAATGCAGACAATGGCCGCCCAGCTCGGCGGGCGCGTCGCGCCGTCCGCGCACCGCGAATTTGGCTATGCGAAGGTGCGGCGCACCGGCTGCGTCGCGCCTGCTCGACGGCATCGCCGACGAGGGTGCGGCGGATCCCGCGTACTCGACGTCTGGATGAGCCACGGCGATCGCGTCGAGGCGCTGCCGCCGGGATTCGCCGCGATCGCGGCGACCTCGAGCGCGCCGCTCGCCGCGATGGCGAACGACGGCGCGCGCGCTCTACGGCGTGCAGTTCCACCCGGAAGTGACCCATACGCGGTCGGGACGCGGCGATCCTCGAACGTTTCGTGCGCGACATCTGCGGCTGCGACGCGCTCTGGGATGCCGGCAACATCGTCGGCGGACGCGATCTCGCGCGTGCGCGCAGCAGGTCGGCCGGGAACGCGTGCTGCTTGCGCTGTCAGGCGGAGTCGACTCCTCGGTGGTCGCGGCGCTCCTGCATCGCGCGATCGGCGACCAGCTCACCTGCGTCTTCGTGGATCACGGCCTGCTGCGCCTCGGCGAGGGCGACCAGGTCATGGAGACTTTCGCGAAGCATCTTGGCATTCGGGTGATCCGCGTGGACGCGGCAGACCGCTTCTTCACCGGCGCTCGAAGGCGAGGAGGACCCGGAGCGCAAGCGCAAGATCATCGGCCGGCTCTTCATCGAGGTGTTCGAGGAGGAAGTCGAAGCGCCTCGAGGGCGTCCAGCTGGCTTGCGCAGGGCACGATCTATCCCGACGTGATCGAGTCGGCGGGCGCGAAGACCGGCAAGGCGCACGTGATCAAGTCGCATCACAACGTCGGCGGGCTGCCGGACCGGATGCACCTGGCGCTCCTCGAGCCGCTGCGCGAGCTTTTCAAGGACGAAGTCCGCCGCATCGGCGCTCGAGCTCGGACTCCCGCGCGAGATGGTGTTCCGCCATCCGTTCCCGGGTCCCGGCCTCGGCGTTCGCATCCTCGGGCGCGTGAACCGCGAGGCGGCGGACCTGTTGCGTCACGCGGATGCGATCTACATCGAGGAGCTGCGCGCACATGAGCCTCTACGACCGCGTCAGCCAGGCGATGGCGATCTTCCTGCCGGTGCGCTCGGTCGCGGTGATGGGCGACGGACGCCGCTACGAATGGGTCATTGCGCTCCGCGCCGTGGAGACCATCGACTTCATGACCGCGCACTGGGCGCGGCTCCCCTACGATTTCCTGGATCACGTCGCGCGGCGGATCGTCAACGAAGTCAAGGGCGTTTCGCGCGTCGTCTACGACATCTCCGGCAAGCCGCCGGCGACGATCGAGTGGGAATGAGCCGTGACGAATCCTGGATGCGGCGCGCGCTCGAGCTCGCGGCGCGCGCCCAAGCCGAGGGCGAAGTGCCCGTCGGCGCGCTCGTCGTACGGGAGGATCCGTGCTGGGCGAAGGCTGGAATCGACCGATCGCGGCCCATGATCCGACCGCCCATGCCGAGATCCTTGCGCTTCGCGATGCCGCGGCCGCTGGCGGGCGACTACCGGCTCGGCGGCGCGACACTCTACGTGACCCTCGAGCCCTGCCCGATGTGCGCGGCTGCCATGGCGCACGCGCGCATCGCGCGACTCGTCTTCGGTGCCTGGGATCCGCGGCAGGGCGCCGCGGGCAGCGCCTTCAACCTCGTGACCGCGACGCCGAAATGAATCACCGGATCGATTCATTCGGCGGCGTGCTGTCGGAGGAATGCGGGGCGCTACTTCGCGGATTCTTCGCCGGGCGGCGCTGACGCAGGCTCGTCGGCAATCATCCAGCGCAGGAGCTCCGCATAGGTCTGCACGTTGCGGACGAAGCCGACGGGCTCCCAGCCGCGCGCGTAGCCGCGCTTCAAAGTCGTGAAGTACCGCTCCTGCGCCAGCAGTGGCAGGTTCGCGCGCACGTCGGTCCAGCTGTCGGGATTCTGGCCTCGACGCTGCGTCAGGATGCGCGCGTCCTCGAGGTGGCCATAGCCGACGTTGTACGCGGCGAGCGTGAGCCAGGTGCGGTCGGGCTCCGGGATACGCGCCGGGATCGTCTTCTCGACCAGCGCTGAAATACGCGCGCCGCCGCAGGATGCTCTCGCGCGGGTCATTGCGGTCGCGAACGCCGACGCGCCGCGCCGTTTCGGCGGTCAGCATCATGAGGCCCTGCACGCCGGTCGGCGAGATCGCAGCTTCGTCCCAGCGCGACTCCTGGTAGCCGATGGCGGCGAGCAGCCGCCAGTCGATGCCAGTCTCTGCGGCGGCCTCCTGGAACCACGCCTGGTAGCGTGGCAGTCGTTCGCGCACGCCGGCGACGAAGTTGGCTGCATCGACGCGGTCGAACCGGACCAGCGCTCGCCGATTGCGCTCCAGGATATCGGCCAGGCGGCCGTTCGGCTCCGATCTCCGCGAAGAAGCGCTGCGACTTCTGGCAGCAGGTCCTCGCCGTGCGGGGAGAGCGCCCAGGCGACGGCCTCGGATTCCGCGAGCTTGAATGCCGGGCGCAGGTCCGGGTGAAAATGCCGGCCGAGCGAGAATTCGATCGAGTCGGCGACCGTGACGTCGGCGTTGCCCTCGCGACGCTGCGCGAGCAGGTCGAGCGTGTCGCCGCCCTTGACCTCGGTCCAGTTCAGAGCCCGGCGCCTGCTGCGCGAGCCTGGCGAGGGCTGCGTCGCGTGGGCTGAATTGCGCATGCACCACGATGCGCCTGCCGATCAGGTCGGCCGGCGTCTTCGGCAAGTCTGTCCTGCACGCCGGTAGACGACGTGCTGATCGATGCGCTGGAACACAGGCCCGAAGCGGACGCGATCACTCGCGGTCCCATGCGACAATCAGTCCTGCCGCCGCAATGTGCGCGCGGTTATGCGCAACGGCTGCGACGCGGCCGCGGCCGTCCGCACTTGGCGAGCGAGATCTCGAGGCGCACGCCGAGCTGCTCGGCAAATGCCCTGGCGAGTTCGTATTCCGGGCCTTCGGGTCCCGCCGCTCCTTCGTAGTAGGCGAGGGGACTGTTCCGGGTCGCCACCTTGAGTGACGCCGAGCGCGCGGATCTGCTCGAGGCTGCCGGGCATGCGCGAGCACGTGCCGATCATGAGCGCGACGAGCGAGGATTGCGGGAATGCCAAACCGGCTGCGAAGTCGCCGCCAGGGCAACCCGGCCGGCGCGGTTTCCGGTTCCATTGATGTAGAATACCGTTCCGGATCAGCCCGCTGTGACGGGTCGCCGGAATCCTGCACGGAGAGGTACCGAAGCGGTCATAACGGCACCGACTCGAAATCGGTTGAGGGCATTACGCCCTACGTGGGTTCGAATCCCACCCTCTCCGCCAGATTCTTCCTCGCTACACTGATTTCATGGCCGCGACCTGCCGCTGCAGCCCGGCCACCGGAACCGCATCGTCGGCGCGGGAAACCTCGCTGCTGCGCTGGGTCTGGCGACGCTACGTCCGCAATGCCCTGGTTCCGCTGCTGGTCGTCGAGCTCCTGCTCGTCGCTGTCTACCTGACCAGCCACGCGTGGTCGCTGCGCAGGAACGTCGCCGCCCTGACCGAGGTCGCGCGCCAGGAATTGTCGCGCATCGCGGAGCGACGAATCGGCCGTCATCGATCAGCAGCTCGGCCAGGTCGCGGCGCTCACTGAGGTGCTGCGCCGCCAGGCGGGGCTGCGCTTGCATCGCCGGCGCCTCGTGCGCGGGACCGGCCGCGCCTGCGCCTGCAGCCGACCGGCGCATTGACCACGACTGGAGCGACGACGGCGGCGCCGCCGTGTACTGGTCTGCCCGGACCGCGAAGGGGCCCGCCGAATTCGAGCGACTCGAGCGGCTGGCCACGGTCGATCCACTGTTGCGCGACATCACGCTCGCCAATCCCCTGATCGTCCAGGCTTACCTGAATACGCACGATTCGCTGAACCGGATCTGGCCATGGATCGACTGCGGCCTCGGTGTTACGATCCGGGCATGAACATCCCGGAGTTCAATTTCTACTACGAGGCGGACGCCGACCACAACCCGACCCGCGTCGGTCGTCTGGACGGACGCCTACGTCGATCCGGCCGGCAAGGGCTGGCTGGTCTCGGCGATCGCGCCCGTCTATCGCGGAGACTTTCTCGAGGCCGTGGTCGGCGCCGACGTTACGGTCGATCGCATCGTCGCGGACGTGCTTGAGCCAGGACATTCCCTGGCAGGGCTTCCTGCTGCTGATCGGCAAGTCCGGGACGCTGCTCGCGCTGCCGCCGCAGGGCGAGGCGCCTGTTCAAGCTGCGGGAACTCACCGCGCATGACTACGTCGACGCGATCCGGGCCGATACGTTCAAGCCCGAGGAGTTCAACGTCTATCGGCGCGGCCGATTTCGCGGAGATCGGCGAAGCTGATCAAGGCCCAGCCGTCCGGAAGCGGACGGATGGACGGCGTCGGCCGCATCTCGTCGCATGGCAGACCATTCCCGTCCGTCGGCTGGAAACTGATGAGCCTCGTGCCGGAAGCGGCGGTGTTCGGGCCATCGCGCGCGCTGAACCGCGACCTCGCCAGGCGTCGGCTGGGTGATGCTGGCGGGCCTCGCCGGCTTCTATCGTGGTTTTCTTCACATTCCTTTACCGCCGTGCGCGCTATCGTGAGCCGGTCGATCGCCGAGCCGCTCGCGCAGATCGAGCGCATGGCGCATCGCATCGCCGTCGGCGAGTACGAGCAGGCTATCGCCCGAGTTCGGCGTCAGCGAATTCCGCCACACGGTCGGCGAGCTGCAGCAGCATGGGCCGCCTGCTCGGCGACTCCAACCGCGCCCGTGAGGACGGCGGAGGCGCGCCTCACCGAGCGCAACGAGGAATTGTCCAGCGATCCTCAGCCTGTCGCCGGATGGCCTGGTTTCCTTCGACTGCGGCGGGCTGGTGACGGAGACCAATCCGGCGTTCCTCGCGCAGACTGGCTGGACGCGCGACGGCTTGATCGGTCTGCTCGCGGACCGCATTCTGGGCGCGGCTCGGCGAACTCGGGACAGCAGCCACGGAGCGAACCGCAGCCGGGCTGGCGCCGATCCTGCGGCTTCAGCGTCCGCGGCCGTCGTGCTGGAGTGCAGGGTGGTCGGCGCGCCGGCCGGCGCGCAAGTCGCGTATTTCCGCGACATCACGCGTGCCGACGAGCTCGACCGCGCCAAGAGCCGGTTCGTCGCGACCGCCGCCCACGAATTGCGCACGCCGATCGCCGTGATCACGGGCTATGCCGAGTTCCTGCAGTCAAGCGATCCGCCGCGCGGCCAGCGCGGCGAGATCCTCGCCACGATGCGGCGCCACGGCGACCAGATTGCCGGCATCGTCTCGGAACTGCTGGACCTCGCGCGCATCGAGGCGCGCGCCGGCCGCGATTTCACCATGATCCGCCAGCCCCTGGCGCCCGCAGTCCGCGCGTTACATCGAGTCGTTCCGAGGATCGGCGAATACGCGCGCGTGCCGACGCTCGAGGGCGACATCGGCGACGCCGAGGTTTTCGTGGACGCCGACAAGTTCTGCCAGGCGCTCGGCAACGTCATCGCGAACGCCTGCAAGTATTCGCCGCCGGGAGCGCCCGATTGCGGTGCGCCTGGTTGCCGTGGGCAATGAAGTCGGCGTGCGCGTGGAGGACCGGGGCGAAGGCATGGACGAGGAAACGCAGCGGCGCATCTTCGAGCGTTTCTTCCGTGCCGAAGGAATGGCCACCGTCGCCGGCACCGGCCTTGGCATGAGCATCGTCAAGGAGATACTGGACATCCATGGCGGACGCATTGAGATCGTGAGCGCACCGGGCGTTGGAACGGCCGTGACGCTCTGGCTGCCGCGTGCGGCGCCGCGCGGTTGACGCTCTGTGGATGCGACCGTACGATGCCCGGCCCCGGTTTTCCATGGTGGCTCGCGTCGGTTCCTCCGCGACGATCAGCCGTGAACCCCGCCAGGCCCGGAAGGGAGCAACGGTAGCGGTGGCATCGGGTGCCGGAGGGGTGCTGGCGCGGGCCGCCTCCAGCCGGCGCGCGGATGCGCGATGATGGCCGGCCGGCCGAAAGGATATCGATGAGCTACCTCGTCCTCGCCCGCAAGTGGCGTCCCCGCAACTTCGCCGAGCTGGTCGGCCAGGAGCACGTGCGCCAGGCGCTCGTCAACGCGCTGGATTCGGGCCGCGTCCACCACGCCTTCCTGTTCACGGGCACGCGCGGCGTCGGCAAGACGACGATCGCGCGCATCCTCGCCAGGGCGCTCAATTGCGAGCGCGGCGTCAGTTCCGCAGCCTTGCGGCGAATGCGGCGCCTGCCGCGAGATCGACGAGGGCCGCTTCGTCGACCTGATCGAGGTCGACGCCGCCTCCCGCACCAAGGTGGACGACACGCGCGAACTGCTCGAGAACGTGCAGTACCTGCCGACGCGCGGCCGCTTCAAGGTCTACCTGATCGACGAAGTGCACATGCTGTCGGCGCATTCCTTCAACGCGCTGCTGAAGACGCTCGAAGAACCGCCGCCGCACGTCAAGTTCCTGCTCGCGACCACCGATCCGCAGAAGCTGCCGGTGACCGTGCTGTCGCGCTGCCTGCAGTTCAACCTGAAGCGGCTGCCGGCGTCGCTGATCGCGGCGCGGCTGCCAGCACATCCTCGGCGCCGAGGGCGTTGCCTTCGAGCCGGCGGCCGTCACTGCTGCTCGCGCGCGCGGCCGACGGGAGCCTGCGCGATGCGCTCTCGCTGCTCGACCAGATGCTCGCCTTCGGCGGTGGCCGCGTGACCGAGGCCGACGCGCGCTCGATGCTCGGCACGGTGGACCGGCAACAGGTCGTGCGGCTCGTCGAGCGCCTTGCGGACCGCGATGCGCCGCGGCCTGTTCGAAGCCGTTGCGGCCATCGACGAGTACGCGCCGGACTACGGCCAGCTGCTCGACGAAATCGCCGCATTGCTGCAGAAGGTCGCCTTGCGCCAGGCCGTGCCAGGACTCGCAGACGACGAGGTCCATCCGGCCGAGACGCTCGCGGCGCTTGGCGAGCGCGATGTCCGCAGAGGACCTGCAGCTCGCATTCCAGATTCGCGATCCTGGGCCGGCGCGACCTGGACCTTGCGCCCGACCCGCGCAGCGGATTCGAAATGACCCTGCTGCGGATGCTCGCATTCCGTCCCGCAGGCCGTCGGCGGCGGACCGAGGCGCGGCAGCCGGCAGCCGGCCGGCGACCACGGCCGCGTCATGCCCGTCGCCCGGCCTTGGCCGCGCCGCCTCGACGGAAGGCGACTGGCCGACATTGCTCGTCCCGCCTCGAGCTCAAGGGTCCTGCGCGGCAGCTCGCGGGAAATTGCCAGCTGCTCGCACGCGAGGGCAACCATTTCCGGTTCCTGCTGGACGACCGCGCGCGCGCGCTGCACACGCGGCAGCTGGAGGACCGGTTCACGCAGGCGCTGCGGCAGCTTGTCGGCGCGGCAGCGACCGTCGAAATCGAGCAGGGCGGGGCGGGCGACACGCCCGCGCGCCGCGAGGAACAGGCCCGCGACGAGCGGCTCGAGAAGGCGCGCGCCGCGCTCGAGCGCGATCCCAACGTGCAGTCGCTGCGCGACCGTTTCGGCGCGGTGCTGCAGCCGGATTCGATCAAGCCGGTCGGGTAGAATGAGTGCATGAAACCGGATCTCGGCAAGCTCATGCGCCAGGCGCAGCAGCTGCAGGCGAACATGCAGAAGGCGCAGGAGCAGCTGCGGCGCCCTCGAAGTCACCGGCGAGTCGGGCGGCGGCATGGTCAAGGTCGTCATGAACGGACGTCACGAAGTCAGGCGCGTCCAGATCGACCCGACGGTCGCGAGCGCCGACCGCGAGATGCTCGAGGACCTCGTCGCTGCGGCCTGCAATGATGCAACCCGGCGGGTCGGCGAGGCCGTCCAGCAGCACATGGCCGGCGCGATGGGCGGCATGCAGTTGCCGCCGGGCATGAAGCTGCCGTTCTGACGGCGCAGCCGTGAAGTATTCCCCGGGACTCGCCCGCCTCATCGAGGCCCTGCGCGTACTGCCGGGCGTCGGCCCGAAGTCGGCCCAGCGCATGGCGTTTCACCTGCTCGAGCGAAATCGCGAAGGCGGCCGTGCGCTCGCGCGCGCCCTCGAGGATGCCGCTGCGAACGTGGTGCACTGCCGCCGCTGCCGCATGTTGACGGACGGCGAGCTGTGCGAAATCTGCTCTGCGCCGCAAGCGCGACGCCTCGGCGCTTTGCATCGTCGAATCGCCCGCCGACGTCGTCGCGGTCGAACAGTCGGGCGGTTACGGCGGCCGTTACTTTGTCCTGATGGGCCACCTGTCGCCGCTCGACGGCATCGGGCCGGAACAGCTGGGATTCGACCGGCTGGAAGCGCTGCTCGCCGAGGGCGAGGTCACGGAAGTGATCCTCGCGACCAACCCGACGGTGGAGGGCGAGGCGACCGCGCACTTCATCGGCGAACTGGTCGCGCGCCGTGGCATACGCGCCTCACGAATCGCACACGGCGTGCCCGTCGGCGGCGAGCTCGAATACGTGGATGGCGGCACGCTCGCGCACGCGCTCGCCGGGCGCCAGATCATCGCCTGAGGCGGGGCGGGGCGCGCGACGCGAGGTCCTCTGCAAGGTCCAGCAGGCGGCGATAGCTTTCGAGCCGGCGAGTCGAGATGCGTCCAGCCGAGCATGCTTCCGCCACCGCGCAGCCTGGCTCGCGGCGGTGCAGGCAATCCCTGAACCGGCAACTCGCCGCGGCACCGCAGATCTCGCGGTAGCCGCCCGCGATCTCGCGCGATGGCGGCAGCGGCGGCGAGAAATCGCGCACGCCCGGCGAATCGATCAATTCCCCGCCGGAAGGCAGCGCATACAGCGAAGCAGTGCTGGTCGTGTGGCGGCCGCTTTCGCTCGCGCGCGAGACTTCGTCGACCGTTGCCTCGACGCCGGGAATGAGCCGGTTCGTCAGCGAACTCTTGCCGACACCGGACTGGCCGACGAGAACGCTTGTCTCGCCTGCGAGCCGCGCCCGGAGCGCGTCGACGCCATCGGCGAGCCGCTTGCTCGCGCGGAGGATCGTGTAACCGATGCGAACGTAGTCCTCCAGGGCGGGCGCGAGCGCCCCGGACACATCGTCCAGGTCGGATTTGTTTGCGACGATGCAGGCCGCGAGGCCATTCCATGCGGCCGCTGCGAGATATCGGTCGCAGAGGCCGAAATCAGGCGCCGGCATCGAGGCGACGACGGCGACGAGTTGTGTGAGGTTGGCGGCGACGGGTTCGGCTGTACCCCGCGAGTCGATGCGGGCCAGCAGGTTTGTACGCGGCAGCACCTCCACGATGATGTCCGGCGCCTGCCTCGGTGTTTGCGGGTGTCCAGTGCACGTGATCGCCGCAGACGACTGCGAGGCGGCGTCCCTGCAGCCGGCAATGGATTCGCCGGCCCGCATCGTCCGTGATGCTTGCGTCCCGCCCATGACTCGCGACGACGCGCCCTGCGAGCAGCGGACCGGACTCCCGACCGGAGTTCATCCGACGCGTTCCGGAGCGAGCCGCGCAATGCGCGCGAGCGCCGGTGGGTGGGAGGCGTGGAACGCGGTGTAGAGCGGATCGGGCGTAAGCGTCGTCGCGTTGTCCCGATAGAGCTTGACCAGGGCGTCGGCGAGCGCACCGTGCGTCGGCGTGGGTCGCGGCGTAACGGTCGGCAGCGAATTCGTGACGTCGCGACAGCCAGGCGAACAGCGGACGCAACGGCAGGAGAAAGACGGGGATTGCCAGAACGAACAGCAGCAGGAGCGTATGCGGGCCGCCGGACGGCGACTCCGAGCGCGGGCTGGAACCATGCCTGTCGCGCGAGCCACGCGAGAAGGGCAAAGCCGGCGAGCGACGCCGCGAGGGATCCCGCGAGCCGGAGTGCGACATGGTGCAGCCGGAAATGGCCGAGCTCGTGCGCGAGTACGGCCTGCAATTCCGGGATTGCCAGGGACTCGACCAGGGTGTCGAAAAATACGATCCGCTTGGTGCGGCCAAACCCCGTGAAGTAGGCGTTGCCATGCGTGCTGCGTTTCGACCCGTCCATGACGAACACGCCGCTCGGCTCAAAGCCGCAGCGGCGGGCGAGCGACTCGACGGCCTCGCGGAGAGTGCCCGCTTCGAGTTCCCTGAAGCGGTTGAAGAGCGGAGCGATCAGCCGCGGCCAGGCCCAGCCGAGGACGATCGAGAACGCCGCCCAGGCGCCCCACGCCCAGATCCACCAGGCCGCGCCGGCGCGCGGCATCAGCCACAGCAGCAGGAACGCGAGCGGAAGCAGGAGCAGGGCGCCGATCGCGAGGCCTTTCAGCGTGTCCACCGCGAACAATGCGGGCGTGGTGCGATTGAACCCGAACCGCGACTCGATGCGGAACGTGCGCCAGGCTTCGAATGGCAAGCCTGCAATCGTCGTGACGAGGAACACCACGGCGACTGTCGCCACCTGGGCTGGCAAGCCCGCCGAGTCCGCTCCCCGTGATCCACGCGTCGATCGATGCAATGCCGCCAGCCGAGCGTCAGGGCGAGCAGCAATGCCGCGCCGGCGACGCGCTCGACGATCGCGAGGCGGGTCTGCGCAATCGTGTAGTCGGCCGCGCGGGCATGCGCCGCGGCGTCGACTGCCGCGGCGAACGGTGGCGGCACGCGATCGCGGTGCGCGTCGACTGCGCGCGCCTGCCGGCGGAGCAGCCAGAGTTGCGATGCGAGTCCGCCGGACAAGCGCGACGAGGAAAAGGAGCGTTAAGGAATGCATGGCGTGCGGGCGAGGGGCACTCTAGCCTCTGGTAAGATCACCGGCAACATGGCGCAGCGACGAACGGCTGATCTGGATCGACCTCGAGATGACCGGGCTCGTTCCCGAGCGCGACCGGATCATCGAGATCGCGACCGTCGTGACCGACGGCGACCTCGCGGTGATCGCCGAGGGCCCGGTGATCGCCGTGCGACAGGCCGAGGCGACGCTCGCCGCGATGGACGAATGGAACACGCGCACGCATGGCGCGAGCGGCCTTCGCGCGCGCGTGCTCGCGAGCCGAGCCGACGAGGCGGCGGCCGAGCGCTCGACACTCGAGTTCCTCGCGCAGCACGTCGGCTCGAACCGCTCGCCGATGTGCGGCAACAGCGTCTGCCAGGACCGCCGATTCCTCGCGCGCTGGATGCCGGAGCTCGAGCGCTACTTCCATTACCGGAACCTCGACGTCAGCACGCTCAAGGAGCTGGCGCGACGCTGGGCACCCGAAGTCGCGGCGGGCGTCGCCAAGGAATCGCGCCACACGGCGCTCGCGGACGTGCACGAATCGATCGCGGAACTGCGCCATTACCGCGGCGCGCTCCTGGCCGCGCCATGGAACGCGCCGCGGACCTGAGCGACGCCGCGCCGCGTCTGGCATGCCGGCGGCTGCCACTGCGGCCGCGTGCGCATCGAGGTGCTCGCGCCGCGCAGAACTCGAGCTGCTCGAGTGCAACTGCTCGATGTGCGACCGCTCCGGCTTACTTGCACCTGATCGTCGCGCCAGGACGAATTCCGCCTGCTGTCGGGCGCCGACGATCTCGTCGAATACAGCTTCGGCACGGGCGTCGCGAAACACCGCTTCTGCCGCCACTGCGGCGTCAAGTCGTTCTACGTCCCGCGCTCGCACCCCGACGGCTACAGCGTCAACGCCCGCTGCCTCGATCCCGTCGACGATCGCTTCAATGCAGATCCGGCCGTTCGACGGGCGCGACTGGGAATCGGCGCGAAACGAACTCGACGCGCGCTAGCGGCGCCGGCGGGGTCCCGACGCGCAGCGAATTTCCGTTCGCTGCGAGCGAGGGACCCCGCCCGTCGCGCCAGCGCGCGCCTAGGCTCTTCGCGCCGTTCGCCAGGTACAGCCAGGTCTCGACGACCGTATCGGGATTGAGCGAAAGGCTGTCGATGCCCTGATCGACGAGCCAGCGGGCGAAATCGGGATGGTCGGAGGGGCCCTGGCCACAGATCCCAATGTACTTGCCGGATTCCTTGCAGGCCTTGATGGCCATCGACAGCAGCGCCTTCACCGCCGGGTCGCGCTCGTCGAAGAGCGGGGCGATGATCGCCGAGTCGCGGTCGATGCCCGAGCGTGAGCTGCGTCATGTCGTTCGAGCCAATTGACATGCCGTCGAAGTGCTCGAGGAATTCGCGGGCGAGCAGCGCATTGGTCGGCAGCTCGCACATCATGATGACCTTCAGCCCGTTCTCGCCACGCTCGAGGCCGTTCTGCGCGAGAAGCTCGACGACGCGGCGGCCCTCGTCGACCGTTCGCACGAACGGCACCATGACCTGGACGTTGGTCGAGCCCGAAATCGTCGCGGACGCGGCGCAATGCGCGGCATTCGAGCTCGAAGCAGGGCCCGAACGCCGGGATCCGTGTAGCGCGATGCGCCGCGGAACCCGAGCATCGGGTTCTCCTCGTGCGGCTCGTACTGCCGCCCGCCGATCAGGTTCGCGTACTCGTTCGACTTGAAATCGGACAGGCGGACGATCACCGGCTGCGGAGCGAACGCGGCCGCGATGCTCGCGATGCCCTCGGCGAGCTTTTCGACGAAGAACCGCACCGGATCGTCGTAGCCCGCCATCTGGCGGCGGACCTGGTCGCGGATGCCGGGATCGAGCGTCGCGAACTCGAGCAGCGCGCGCGGATGCACGCCGATCATGCGGTTGATGATGAACTCGAGGCGCGCCAGTCCGACGCCGTGATTCGGAATCGAGGCGAAGTCGAACGCGCGGTCGGGATTTCCGACGTTCATCATGATGCGGACCGGGCGGCGTGCGGCAGCGCGTCGAGCTCGATTCGCTGCTGCTCGAAGTCGAGGCGGCCCTCGTATATGACGCCGGTGTCGCCCTCGGCACAGGAGACGGTGACGGGCTCGCCGTCGCGGATCTTCCGGGTCGCATCGCCGCAGCCGACGACCGCCGGAATACCGAGTTCCCTCGCAATGATCGCTGCGTGGCAGGTGCGGCCGCCGCGGTTCGTGACGATTGCCGCAGCGCGCTTCATGACCGGCTCCCAGTCCGGGTCCGTCATGTCCGAGACGATGACGTCGCCCGGCTGGACGCGCGACATCTCGCGCGCCCCGGACACGACGCGCGCCGGGCCGGCGCCGATGCGCTGCCCGATCGCGCGGCCCTGGGCGAGCGCCCTCGATCGCTGCTTCAGCGTGTAGCGCTGGATCGAGCGGCCCGCACGGCTTTGCACGGTCTCCGGGCCGCGCCTGCAGGACGTAGATCTCGCCGGTCTCGCCGTCCTTGCCCCACTCGATGTCCATCGGGCAGCCGTAGTGCGACTCAATGACGAGTGCCTGGCGAGCGAGCTCGTGAACGTCGTCGTCGTCGATGCAGAAGCGTGCGCGGTCGCTTGCGGCGACCTCGGCGACCTCGACCCAGCGGCCCGGAGCCGGGTCGGCCGCGTAGACCATGCGGGAGGCCTTCGAGCCCGAGATTGCGGCGGATGATCGCTTCGCGTCCTTCGCGCAGCGCCGGCTTGTACACGTAGAACTCGTCGGGGTTCACCGCGCCCTGCACGACCAGCTCGCCGAGGCCCCAGGAGGCGGTGATGAAGACTGCCTCGCGGAAGCCCGACTCGGTATCGAGCGTGAACATCACGCCGCTCGCGCCGACGTCGCTGCGAACCATGTGCTGCACGCCGACCGAGATCGCGACCTGCCGTGATCGAATCCCTGGTGCACGCGGTAGGAGATGGCGCGGTCGTTGTAGAGCGAGGCATAGACCTGGTGCATCGCGGCGAGCACTGACTCCGACCCGCGCACGTTCAGGATCGTCTCCTGCTGCCCGGCGAACGACGCGCTCGGGAGGTCCTCCGCGGTTGCCGAGGAGCGCACCGCGAGCGCCGAGCCGCCATTGCCGAGCCGGTCGCAGTCGCCGCGAGCACGTCGCGCTCGAGGCGCTGGCTGGAAACGGCGTGTCGAGGATCCAGCCCCGGATGCGCGCTGCCGGCATCGGCGAGGCGCGCAACGTCTTCGACGTCGAGGCTCGCGAGCTCCGCCGGCGATCCGCTCGCCGAGCCCGTCCTGCGCGAGGAAATCGCGATAGGCCTGCGCGGTCGTCGCAAAGCCGTCGGGCACGCGCACGCCTGCTCCCGACAGCCGCCCGATCATCTCGCCGAGCGAAGCGTTCTTGCCGCCGACGGACTCGACGTCCTTCATGCGCAGCTCTGCCGAATGGAACCGTGTAGCCGGTCACGCGCGATCCTCGCTCGTTCCGCACCTGTTACGATCAGCCGCGCGGCGTCGGGCCGCGAGGGCCGCGACGGCCAACGGAATCATCCGCCATGAAGCAGCGACGAACCGTCTTCTTCGTGTCCGACCAGACCGGCGTCACCGCCGAGACGATGGGACACAGCCTGCTGACGCAGTTCGACGGCATGGATTTCAGGCCGGTCACTTTGCCATTCATCTCCACCGTTGACAAGGCGCGCGAAGCGGTCGCGAAGATCGACCAGGCCGGCCGCGAGGAGGGCAGCGCGCCCGATCGTGTTCGCGACGCTCGTCAACAACGAGGTGCGCGACGCCCTCAAGCAGGCGGGCTGCCTGTTCCTCGATTTCTTTGACGCGTTTCTCGGTCCGCTGGAGCAGGAGCTCGAGCCAGCCGTCGGCCCACGTGCTGGGCCGGGCGCACGGCATGGCGGACCTCAATGCGTACACGATGCGCATCAATGCGACGAACTTCGCACTTGCCAACGACGACGGCGCCCAGACGCGCGACTACGATCGCGCGGACGTGATCCTCATCGGGGTTTCGCGCTCGGGCAAGACGCCGACCTGCGTGTACATGGCGCTGCAATACGGCGCTTTTGCCGCCAATTACCCGCTGACCGAGGACGACCTCGAGGGCCTGCCAGGCTGCCCGCCGTGGTCGAGCCCTACCGCAGGAAGCTGTTCGGCCTCACGATCGAGCCGGCCCGACTGCAGCAGATCCGGCAGGAGCGCCGGCCCGACAGCCGTTATGCGTCCGCGCAGCAGTGCGCATTCGAGGTGCGCGCCGCCGAGCAGCTGTTGGACCGCCACGGGATCCCGTACCTCGAAACGACGGACACGTCCATCGAGGAGATCGCGAGCCGCGTGCTCGAGCGGCTCGCGATCCCGAGGCGCGTGAGGCCGTGATGGTTTCGTGACCAGGCGCACGATTGCATGCGGGATTTCGGCCGGAATACCCTGTGATATAGTCAAATCCATGTTGTCGGACAGACCTCTGCACGATCTCCTGGCGCGCGCGGCCACGATCGTTCGTGAGCCTGATGACGCTCTACGAGAGCAACTTCATCCGCCTCGGCTGGCTGGTGCCGGAACTGCAGGCGGCATGCGCGGATCGATGACCTCCGAGGTCGCGGGCGAGCCCGTGCTCGAGCTCGTCGGTCGTCGAGCAGTGCCGCTACACGACCGCGCTGCACATGACTTACCTGTTCGGCGAGGGCGAGCGCGGTCGAGCGCGAGCCCGGGCTCGAGATCCGCGTTTACCACGACGCGCGCCTTGCCGAGGCCTGCGGCACGGGCGCTGCGCCCGCGCATCCGCGGCTGCGCAAGGCTCGTCGCCGAGCGTCGCCGCCGAACCACGGCAAGCGCTGGTCCTGCAACATGCTGCTGAACAAGTGGCTGGAATACTGCGTCGGCAGCGGCCACCGCTTCGCGGTACCCGCTGCCTGAGCGAAGAGCCATGGCCGTCATGCTTCCGGACAAGTGGTCGCAGCTGAAGCTGCCCTCGATCGGCAAGGCCGATCCTGCGGAGCAGGAGCGGCTGCTCAAGCTGTTCTGGAACCGCGCCGAGCTCAAGAAGGAGCTGCAGAGCCTCGACGACCAGCTTCACAACCTGCGCAACAAGCTCAAGCAGCAGGAGAACGCGAACACGCGCCTGCAGCAGCAGCTCGAGCAGCTCGAGGTGCTGCTCGGGAACTCCGAGCGCGGGCTCGACGCGCTGGTGCATTTCGGGCTCAAGGCGCTGTGGCGGGCCTGCCGCGAGCAGCTCGAGAAGTTCGCCGCGGAGCTCAAGCGCGAGCGCCAGGATGCGCAGCGCAAGCTGCAGCTGGCGGAGTTCCAGCAGGACCGCGTCGGAGCGGCTGAAGGTCGCGGACGAGCGCCTGCGCCAGGCGCAGGAAGTCGCGGATGCCGAGCGCGGGCGGCTGCGCGAGATTGCGAGCGGCGCCTCGGGCAGCTGCAGCGCATTCTGGCATTACTTCAAGCGCCGGACACTGGCGGCGGAGATCCTCGGCGCAGCGCGAGCGCTGCGTCGCGGCGGACGCACCACCTCGGCGACATGCGCGAGGCGCACCGCACGATCGAGAAGGAGCCCTGGCCGGAGTTCCCGGGCCTGACGATCGACGGGCGCCGGCTGGTCAACCTCGCGGTGATCGCCTACGCCCAGCACCTGTTCGCGCGGCTCGCGGTGTCGGGCCTCGCGATGGACGCCCGGCTCGCGAACAACCGCAGCGTCGAGAGCGCCAAGCACGGCAACCTCGATGCCTGCCTGTCGCGCCTGCGCGAGATCGCGCAGGCCCTTGCGCTCGTGAATGCGCAGGACGGGCTCGCGGCCGAGATCAAGAAGCGCGGCGAGAAGATGGCGGCGGCGGCGACCTGGCGCAATGCCAACGAGACCGTGCCGCAGCCTGCCTCGCTGCCTCCTGCGGCGACCGGCGGGAGTGCCGGACGCCAACGTCCTCGTGGACGACTACTGGGACGTCTACAAGGTCCTGCTGCGCTGAACAGCGGCGCAGCCCCGTCTTCAACGGTGACGCTGCGTTGCCGCTACGCCGCCTCGCGAGATACAGCTTGATGCGCTGGCGCCAGATATTCAGGTCGTCGAGCCAGACGTAAAACAGCGGCACGAAGAACAGCGACGTCACGAGCCGAAGAGGAGCCCCGACATCAGCGCGCGCGCCATCGGGTAGTACGCGGGGCCATCGCCGCCGATCTGGGTGTCTCCGGCCGCGAGCGGCAGCATCGCGAGCAGCGTCACCACAGTCGTCATCAGGATCGGCCGCAGCCGGTGGCGCGCCGCCTCGAGGATCGCCTCGTGGCGGTTCATGCCTTCCTTGCGCAGGTCGATCACGTGCGCGATCAGCACGATGCCGATGTTCACGATCACGCCGATCAGGATCATGATCCCGAGCATCGCCATGAACGACATCGGCGTCTGCCGTGATCGCGAGCCCCCAGAACACGCCGACGATCGCGAACACGATCGACGTGATGATCGAGACCGGGATAGAGCAGCGACTCGAACAGCGAGGCCATCACCAGGAAGATCAGCGCGATCGCGAGCAGGATGTTGGTCTGCATCGTCTTCGCGGTGTCGTCGCTGTCCTCGACGCTGCGGCCGTACTTCCAGCCGACGCCCGGCGGCAGCGGGAACTGCATCCATCACCGCCTCGACGCCCTTCTTGACCTCGTCGAGCGAAGAGTCGTCGGACACGATGCCCTCGATCACGACAGAAGTCAGCCGGTCGACGCGTTCGATCGTGCGCGCGGTCTGGTCGATCCGGAAGCTGGCTACCGCGCCGAGCGTGCTGCGCGTGCCGTCCGGCAGGTAGAGCGGCGTCGCCGCGAGGTCCTCGAGCGTCTGCCGGTTGTCGGCGCGGAATGCGAGGCGCATCTGGATCTCGCGATCGTCGGCGCGGAATTCCTTCAGCGGGTCGCCGCGCATCGCGACGGCGACCGTCTGCGCGACGGCCTGCGGCGACAGGCCGAGGCGCGCGGCGCGATCGCGGTCCACCATCACCTGCACCTCGTGCTCGCCCGCCTTGGCGGTCGAGCGCACCGAGTCGAGTCCCTTCACGTCGCGCAGGCGCTGGACCACGGCGTGCGAGAGCGCGACCAGTTCCTCGGTCGACTCGCCGGTCAGGCGCATGCTGAACGCGCCGGTGCTGACCCTGTTCCTCGTCGAAGCGGAAGCTCGGCTTGCCGATGATGATCTCGGGCATGCCCTTCTCGATCTCCTTCATCAGCTCGCGTGGCTCCATCGGCAGCTCGTCGCGCGGCTTCAGCCGGATCACGCTGGACGCGTCGTCGGGCAGGTAATAGCTGTAGACGAGGTCGATGCCGAAGCGCTCCTTGTTCGGCTCGAGGTACTGTCTCGACGCGCGTGACGGCCTCCTCGATGCGCGCGAGCGGGTAGGTTCCCTCGATGTGGTACGGCAGGAACAGCCGGTCGGACGCATCCTGCGGGAACATGTCCATCTTGACGAGGCCGGTCGCGAACAGCGGCACCGGCGACAGTACCGTCAGCACGACGAACAGCGCGGCCCACCACTTGTGATCGAACAGCCAGTCGAGCCGGCGCAGGTACCAGTCCTGCATCCGCGCGAAGAGCGAGCCCGACTCTGATCGGCGGGTGGCGGCGGGAACCGCGCGGTCAGCGTCGGGATGATGGTCTGCGCGACAAGCAGGGACGCCAGCATCGCGACCACGATCGGCACTGCGACGTGCACCATGAAGATCGCAGATCTCGCTTTCCTCGCCGAAGATGATCGGCAGGAACACGATGACGGTGGACAGCGTGCCGGCGAGCACCGCGAGCCCCACCTCGGTCACGCCGGTCAGCGTCGATGGCGATCGGCTCGCGCGCCATCCATCTGGCGGTGGCGGAAGATGCTCTCGGTCACGACGACCGCGTTGTCGACCAGCAGGCCGATCGCGAGCAGCATGCCCATCATCGTCAGGATGTTGAGCGAGAAGCCGAGGAAGTACATGGCCGCGACGGTGATCAGCAGCGAGAAGGGCACGGCGAGGCCGACGATCAGCGTGGTCGGCCAGTCGCGCAGGAACAGGAACAGCACGACCAGCGCGAGGCCCGCGCCGATCAGGCCGGCATTCCGGAGCTCGGTGAGCGAGCTGCGGATATTCTCGGCCTGGTTCTGCAGCACGATGATGTCGATGCCCTGCAGCTGCGGCAGCTTGCGCTGCTCATCGACCACCGCCATCACGCGCTCGGCAACGTCGACGATGTTCGCGCCGGTCGACTTGAAGACGTCGAGGCCGACGCCAGGCCGGCCGTTCAGGTGGCGCCCGACGGTCAGCTCGGGCGTGACCAGGCTGACGTCCGCGATGTCGCGCAGCCGCACGTTGCCGGTCACGATGAAGCTGCGCACGTCCTCGATGCGTCTGGAACTCGCCGATCGGCCGCACCAGGAAGCGCTGCGCGCCGCCCGTGATCTCGCCCGCGCTGACCGAGAAGTTCGCGCCCTCGAGCGAATCGCGCAGTCGCGCGATATCGACGCCATGGGCGGCAAGGCGCACGGGGTCGACGAGGATCCTGAGTTCAAGCGGCTCGACGCCCTCGAGCGAGACGCGCGCGACGCCGTCGAGCCGCTCGAGCGGCTTCTTGAGGTAGCGGTCGAGCGTGTCGTACTGGCGCGTCAGGTCCTCCTGGCTCGAGATGCGCATCGCCACGCACGCGGTCGTCGCCGGCCGCGAACATCTGCGTCAGGATCCGGTTGGCAGCTTGGCGGGAATTCGTGGCGGATCGACTCGAGCTTCGTGCGCACCTCGAAGCCCGACCGCTGACGGGATCGCGGTCCCACTGGAAGAAGACGACGAGCTCGGCGCCTGTCTCCGACGACGTCGAGCGGATCTCCTTGATGCCGGACAGCGTCGCGATCGCTTCCTCGGCCGGGCGCGTGATGAGCTGCTCGACTTCCTCGGGCGTCGAGCCGGCATAGGGAATCGTGACCTGGATGCCCGGGAAGCGGATGTCCGGGAACAGCTCGAGCGGCAGCAGGCGAATCGCGATGAGGCCGATCAGCGCAATCGCGATGAAGGTCATCAGCGTCGTGACGGGCCTGCCGCAACGCGAATCGCGTGTGGATCATGACTCAGCCCCCGCCGTGCTCCGTCGCGACGCGAGGCAGGGCGCCGGCGCCGGTCGGCTGGAACCGCTTGCGGTCGAGCAGGGAATAGACGACCGGGATCACGAGCAGCGTGAAGAAGCTCGCAACCGCCACGCCGCCGATCACGGTGATCGCCATCGGCTTCCTGATCTCCGCGCCCTCGCCGAGCCCGATGGCCATCGGCAGCAGGCCGAGGATCGTGGTGAGCTTGGTGATGACGATCGGCCGCAGGCGCAGCCGCGCGGCCTCGACGATCGCGTCGTGCTTGCGCCATGCCTCGCTCGCGCAGCCTGGTTGACCGCGTCGATCAGCACGATCGACTGGTTGACGACGATGCCCGCCAGCATGATGAGGCCGATGTAGGCGACCACGTTGACCGTCGTGCCGGTCAGGAACATGGCCCAGACCGAGCCCACGAGCGCGAGCGGGATGGTCAGCAGGATCACGAACGGGTGCAGCAGGGATTCGAACTGCGATGCCATGACGAGATAGACGAGGAACACGGCCAGCAGCATCGTGAACTGCAGCGAGCGGAACGATTCCTTCATGTCGTCGCTCTGTCCGCTGACGGCTGCTGTCGATGCCGACCGGCAGCTCCACGGATGCGACGATCCTGCCGAGTTCGGCGACGGCGGATCCGAGGTCCCCCGAAGACAGGTTGGCCGACACGATCGCGACGCGCTGCTGGCGCGTCCGGCGGATCTCGGCTGGCCCGGTCGCGACTGTGACTTCCGCCACCGCGGACAGCGGCAGCGGGCGATCGCTGCCGGGATTGACGATCAGCGACCGGATCTCATCGACCGAGGACGCGCGCGTATCGATGCTGCGGACCAGCACGTCGATCTTTTTCTCCCGCAGCTTGTAGCGGGTCGCGACATCGCCGCGCACGCTCGCCACCACGCGGTCTGCGAGCTCGCGCACGGTGATGCCGAGCTGCGCCGCGCGCTCCTGGTCGAACACGATCTGGATTTCCGGGTTGCCGGATTCCACCGTCGACTTGATGTCGCTGAAAGTCGGAGCTCGCCTGCATGGCAAGGCGCACCTGCTCCGCGGCCAGGACGCAGCCGGTCGAGGTCGTAGCCCGTGATCGTCACCTCCAGCGGCGAGGCGAAGGTGAACGAGCGCCGGGCGGCTGAACTGGTACTGCACGCCGGCCAGCGAGTCGAACCTGTCGCGCAGCGCATTGATCGCGGCCTGTTCCTCGTCGCGGACCTGAGCCCGGCTCGAGCGTGACCGAGAGCCGGCCCGTGTTCTCGCCCGCATCGGTCGGGCTGGCATCGAGGCGATTGCCGGTGCCGGTGACGGCGTAGGACAGGGCGATGTCCGGCAGCTCCATCGCTTCGGCCTGTGCGGCTGCCATTGCGCGGTCGGTTTGCTCGAGGGGCGTGCCGGGCGCGAGCCGCAGGTCGGCGATGAATTCGCCCTGCGAGAGCTGCGGAATCAGCTCGCTTCCGAGGCGCGGCACCAGCGCAGCCGTCAGCGAGCAGAATCGCGACGGAGATCAGCGACGACGCGCCCGCGGTGCTCGAGCGACCAGCGCAGCGCGGGCAGGTAGGCGCGCGCGACCGCCGCGAATCCGGACTGCGTCGGCCGCGCCAGCGAAGCCGAACAGCCATGCCATGAAGTCGGATACCGTCGCCGTCAGCCGGCGCTTGCCGGCAAGCACGCGCGCGATGCCAGCGGCCGAGCCGTGCCGGGGCTGCGTTCCGGGTCCGGCACCTCGAACTCCGGCTTGCCGGCGGCGAGCATCGGCACCAGCGTCATCGCGACGATCAGCGAGAACAGGAGCGAGAAGCTCACCGTCAGCGCCTGGTCGCGGAACAGCTGGCCCGCGATGCCGGTGATGAACACCATCGGGAAGAAGACCGCGACCGACGTCAGCGTCGCGGCCGTGATCGCCGTGCCGACCTCGCTGGTGCCGAGCGTCGCGGCTTCGATGCGCGAGCGGCCCTTCCTCGCGGTGCCGCACGATGTTCTCGAGCACGACGACCGCGTTGTCGACCAGCATGCCGACCGCGAGCGCGATGCCGCCGAGCGACATGATGTTGAGCGACAGGTCGAACATGTACATCACCACGAAGGTGCCGATGACCGACACCGGGATCGCGAGGCCGGTAATGAAGGTCGCGCGCGCGTCGCGCAGGAACAGGTAGAGGACCAGGATCGCGAGCAGGCCGCCGATCAGCGCGGCCTCGCGCACTTCGCCGATCGCCGAGGAGATGAACTTCGACTGGTCGTAGACGAGCTTCATCTCGCTGCCGCGGCGGCAGCGCCTTGCCGAGCTCCTCGATGCGCGTGCGGATGCCGGCGGCGAGCTGGACCGTGTTGGCGTCGCCTTCCTTGTAGATGGCGAGCTCGACCGACTCGCGGCCGTTGACGCGCGTGATCGCCTCGCGGTCCTTGTAGCCGCTCGTGACGGTCGGCGACGTCGCGCAGGTACACGGGCTTGCCCTCGACGTTCGCGATGATCGAGTCCGCCATCTGCTGCACCGAGCTGAACTCGTTGAGCGTGCGAACCAGGAAGCGCTGCGTGCCCTGCTCGAGGCGGCCGCCGGAGAGGTTGACGTTCTCCTCGCGCAGGCGCTGCGCGATCTGTGTCGATCGAAAGGTTGAGCTGCGCCAGCTTCTGCTGGTCCACGAAGATCTGGATCTCGTCCTCGTAGCCGCCGCTGACCTTGACCGCGGCCGATCCGTCCACGGACTCGAGGTCCGGCTTCAGCCGGTCGTCGGCAAAGCGGCGCAGCCTCTTCAGCCGCTCGACGCCGCCGGACTCGCCGGGGTAGGCCTTGGCGAATTCGTCGGTGTCGACGAAGGCGTAGCGCATCACCGGCTCGGTCGACGGGTCGAATCGCAGCAGGATCGGGCGGCTCGCCTCGAGCGGCAGCTGCAGCAGGTCGATCTTTTCGCGCACGTCGATGCCCGCGAGGTCCATGTCCGTGCCCCACGCGAACTCGAGGATCACGTCCGCCTGGCCTGCGCGCGACACCGAGCGGACCGACCTGACGTTCCGGATGATGCCCGACGGATTCCTCGATCGGGCGCGTGATGAGCGTCTCGAGCTCGAGCGGCGCGGCGCCGGGCAGGTCGGTGCGCACCGTCAGGGTCGGGTAGGAGAGGTCGGGCAGCAGGTTCAGCTTGAGGCGCGTCAGCGACACGAAGCCGAACAGGACGATGGCGACCGTCACCATCAGGATCGTGACGCGCCGGCGCGTGGCGAACTCGACGATTTTCATCGCTGGCCCGCCGCGCTCAGCCGGTTGCGGCCGCGGGCTGCTTCGCGGCCGCCGGACGTCGCAGGCGAATTCACGACGCGAACCGCCGCGCCGGGCTTGACCGCGCCCTGGCCGACGACGACGACCTTCTCGCCATCCTTGAGGCCTTCCGTGACCTCGATCCAGGCGCCATTCGAAAGCCCGAGCTTCACGGCGCGTTCTGCGGCCTTGCCGTCCTTGATCACGAACACCTTCGGCGGGCCGTCGCCGTCGAGCAGCGCGGTGCGCGGGATCTGCAATGCATCCGGCTTGCGCTCGTAGACGATCGCGACGCGCGCGAACATGCCGGGGCGCAACAGGCCTTCGGTCTTCGTCACGCGGATGCGCACCGCAGAAAGTCGCCGTATTCGCGTTGACGTAAGGGCTGATCAGCGCGATCTCGCCCTTGAAAGCGCGATTCGGCACGGCATCGAAAGTGAGTTCAGCCGGCTGGCCGACCGAAAGCTTCGCGAGTTCGCGCTCCGGGACGTTGACCCGCAGTATCAGCGTATCGAGGTCCTCGACGACGAAGAGCGAGCTGTCGGCGCTCTCGATGACTCCGCCGACCGGGGTCACCGTGTTGCCGACCTTCACGACGTCGAGACGCTGCGTCACCGTGCCGTCGATCGGCGATCGGATGTCGCAGTAAGAGAGCTGCAGGCGCGCGAGATCCCAGGACGCCTTCGCGGCCTCGAGCTCGTACTTCAGGTTGTCGAGCGCCGTCGCGCTGACGAGACCCGTCTTCTGCAGCTCGAGATTGCGGTTGTAGTCCAGCTCGAGCTTGCGCATGGTCGCCTGCGTTGAGGGCGACTTCGAGGCGGAGCTTGTCGCCGTCGAGGCGCGCGAGCGCCTGGCCCGCGCGCACGCGCTGGCCCTCGTCCGCGAGTACCTGGCGTATCTCACCCTGGACCTTGGGCATCACGAACGCCTTGCGCTCGGATTCGACCGGAGCCGTGCCGCTGTAGAGCGCCGCCATTTCAGCCCGCTGCGTCGCCGCGACTTCGACCGGCACGGCCGGCACCTTTTCCTTGCTCTTCCTTGGCGCTGTCGCCGTTGGCATTGCCGCAGGCAACGAGCGCGATCGCGACCGCCAGGATCATGGCCGCGAGGAAGAATCGATTCAGGTTCGCAAAGACGGTGAGAACTTGGGATTCGTTGCGCATCGCAGTCGGCTCCAGCGGTCAGGTGGCGCTATGTTACGGTCCCTTAGTGTTGTAGTCAAGTATAACACTAAAGGCATAGGCAATGGCCTAAGCTGTTGTATTAGCGGGGTAAAACGAGAGAATCGACGCCGAATCAGCTGAGCTGCGCCGGTTCCTGGCTCTTGGGCAGCTGGGCAGCGTCTGCTGCGATTTCGACCGCTTCGTCCAGGACGGCATCCGGTGCCTCGGTATCATCCAGCGCGCCAACATTCGCGAGCGGCTGTAGTCCCCGGGCCGCCCGGCGTGCATTCTCGCGCTTGAGGCGCTCGGCGTCGATGGCATCGCGCTCTGCGCGGCGCTTCACCAGGTTCAGCGAGACGTCGCGCTGGCTGCGCAGCTGGTCGAGCGCGTCGACGTCGCCTTGCAGGGCGACGAAATCCGGGTTGTGCGCGATGCGCTCCTCGTGCACCCGCGAGATCATCGATACGACCGGCAGGTCGGCAGGTTCCGGCGTGTAATGGGCCGCATTGATTCGATCCCACGGGAGCGCGCTCTCGCGCGTGCTCTCGCCGATGTCATCGGTGTTCAGCAGCGAGGGCAGGGTGATGTCGGGTTCCACGCCGCGATGCTGCGTGCTGTCGCCGGTGACGCGGTAGTACTTGCCGATGGTCACGGTCAGCTGGCCGAAGCCTGCCTTCGGGTCCGAGCGCGTAGCGATCGAGCGGATAGAGGTTCTGGACCGAGCCCTTGCCGTAGGTCTGCTGGCCGACCACGAGGCCGCGCTGGTAGTCCTGGATCGCGCCCGCGAAAATTTCCGAGGCAGAGGCGCTTGCCCGGTTGACCAGGACGACGAGCGGGCCATCCCAGGCAACGCCCGGCTCAGGATCGTCGAGGACCTCGATGCGTCCGTTGGTCTCGCGCAATTGAACGACCGGGCCGCGTTCGACGAAGAGGCCGACGAGGCTTGTCGCTTCCGACAGGTGACCGCCGCCATTGTCGCGCAGGTCAATGACCAGCGAATCGATGCCCTCGGCCTTCAGCTCGTTGACCAGGCGGTGCACGTCGCGGGTCGTGCTGCGGTATTCGGCGTCGCCTTTCATGCGGGCCTGGAAATCCTGGTAGAAGCTTGGAACTGAGATGACGCCGATGCGAAGGTCACGGTCGCCGCGGTGCAGCGTATGCACTTCCTTCTTGGCAGCCTGCGACTCGAGCGTGATCTTCGCGCGTTTCAGCGTGAGGTGTGCCTCCTGCGAGCCCGGCGTGGCCGAGGCCGGCAGGATTTGCAGCCGGACGAAGGTGTTTTCCGGGCCGCGAATCAGCTGGACGACGTCGTCGAGGCGCCATCCCACGACGTCGGTGAGCGCGCCGGCCTCGCCCTGGCCGACAGCCGTGATGCGGTCGCCGACCTTGATGTCCGCCGATGCCGCTGCCGAGCCGCCCGGCAGCACGTTGAGGATCGTCACGTAGTCGTCGACGAACTGCAGCGTGGCGCCGATGCCCTCGTACGAGAGGCTCATCGCGATGTTGTATTCCTCGGAGTTGCGCGGCGACAGGTAATTGGAATGCGGGTCGTAGACGTGCGAGTACGCGTTCATGAACGTCTCGAACACGTCGTCGGCAGTGACCTGCTCGATGCGCTTCGACACGCGCTCGTAGCGCTTGCGCAGGATGTCGCTGGCCTCAGGCCAGGTCTTGCCGGTGAGGAGCAGCGAAAGCGCCTCGTTCTTGACGCGCTTGCGCCACAGCTCATGCAGTTCGTCCACCGACGCGGGCCAGCCCTCGTCCGTGCGGTCGAAGCGGAAGGACTCGTCGAGCGTAAAGTCGGGTTCGACGTCGAGGAGGGCAATCGCGTGATGCAGGACTTCGCGGTTGCGTTCCTGGAACCGCGTGAACATCTGGAATGCGGGTCCGGCATCGGCTTTCTGGATCGCATCGTCGAGCTGGTAGCGCAGTGGCTCGAATTCCGCGATGTCGGATGCGAGCAGGTAGCTCTTGGTCCCATCCAGCGCTTCCAGGTAGCGCTCGATAGATTTGCGACGACATCGCGTCGTCGAGCGGCGCCTGGCGGTAGTGCTGCCGTTCGACCACCTCGGAAACGAGCCGCATCACGCGGCGGTGACGTTCGCTCGGCGCAAGCTCGCCTGAGGATGCAACGGCCGGGGCGATCGCCGGCGCGAGCGATGCGCGCTCCGGGCCGGAGCCCGCAAGCATGAAGATGCCCACCGCGACCGCGGATGCCACCGCGATTCGCAGACGGGACGAGGTCAATGCTCTGAGCCAGGGTGCCATGGGCTGCTAAACTGCTCCTTGCGGCCACTCACGGGCCGTACCCGGTCGGGACAGGCTATGGGCGGGCGGGCGCGGTATCAAGTACCGGCGTCACGCCCCGGAGGGGACTTGCGGATGCGGCCATTGGGCTTCCTGACGGGCGTCGTCCTGGGTTCGGCCGCGTCTATTGCGCTCGTTCTCGTCATGGTCGTCGTGATTTTCGCTTTTTCCGCGCGCGGACAGCCAGCGGTCGGCCAGGAATATCCCGGCCTGCTCGCATCGGCCTTCCTTTTCGGCGTGCTCGCCGCGGCGTCCGGCGCAGCCTTTGTAGGACTGCAGCGCGAGCGGCGCTGGCGCTGGGCCGCCCAGGCCGGCATGTGGCTCGTCCTGGCCGCGATCGCCTGGTATTACTGGCCTGCGGGCACCTGACACCGAGGGATGACATGAAGCGTTTCGACAAGGAATTCCGCCTGCTGTTCATTGGAGCCGCGCTTGCGGCGACGCTTGGCGCGTTCAATGCGGACGACAGGATGCTGAAGAAGGCGCGGCCAGGAGATCAATGGCGCCGCCTACCGCTCGCACATCGAGGGGCTGGCGTCCGACGAGATGGAAGGCCGCTCTCCCGGCTCGGAGGGCGAGCGCAAGACGATCGAGTACCTCGAGAAGGAATTCCTCGAGCTCGGCCTGCAGCCGCTCACGGGCGGTGACTTTCGCCAGGACGTCGCGCTCGTCGAGATCACCGGGAGCGACCAGAAACTGTCGTTCAACAAGGGCGCCGGCGGCATGACGCTCGCCATGGGTGACGACATGGTGCTCGGCACCCGGCGGGTGCCGGCCGGAATCCTCGATCGCGGGCAGCGAGGTCGTGTTCGTCGGCTACGGCATCGATGCGCCTGAGTCCGGTTGGAACGACTACGCCGGCATCGACATGCGCGGCAAGACCGCGCTGATCCTCGTGAACGATCCCGGGCTTCGTGACTGGCGACGAGACGCTCTTTCGCGGCAAGGCAATGACCTACCACGGCCGCTGGACCTACAAGTTCGAGGAAGCCGCGCGCAAGGGCGCAGCGGCGGCGATCATCGTGCACGAGACCGCGCCCGCGGCCTACGACTGGGGCGTTGTCAGGAACGGCTGGTCTGGCCCGCAGTTCTACCTGGATCGGCCTGGACGGCAATGCCGGCCGGACGGCGCTCGAAGGCTGGATCACCGAAGGGCGTGCGCGGCAGCTCATGGAACTTGCCGGGCAGGATTTCGACGCGATGAAGGCG
The DNA here is from genome assembly GCA_963706895.1 of uncultured Gammaproteobacteria bacterium. GTDB lineage: Bacteria > Pseudomonadota > Gammaproteobacteria > Steroidobacterales > Steroidobacteraceae > SCUD01. Next base: position 180,463 of record CAVPNV010000009.1, read on the forward strand.
GCTGCCGTCAAGCGCGGGTTCAAGCCGGTGCCGCTCGGCGTTACCGCGACCGGCGGGGTGAGGAACGCGATCCGCCACAAGCGCTCTCCCAATCTCGTGGGATTGATGCCTGGCAAGGACCGGCCGGAGGAATACGTCGTCTACATCGCGCATTGGGACCATCTCGGCGTCGACGGAAGAGCCCGGAGACGACCGCATCTACAATGGCGCCGTCGACAATGCGACGGGCGTTGCCGGGATCCTGACGATCGCCCGCGGATTCCGCAACGTGATCCCCGGCGTGTCGCGCTCAGTGCTTTTCATCGCAGTCACCGCCGAAGAATCAGGGCTCATCGGCTCCGAGTACTACGCCGAACAGCCGCTCGTCCCGCTCGAGAAGACCGCGGCGGTCATCAACATCGACGCCATCCAGCCCCTTGGCCGGGCAAAGGACGTCGAGGTCGATCGGCTTCGGCGCTTCAAGTCTGGAGGACTTGCTCGCGACGGCGGCAAAGTCGCAGCAACGCACGCTGACACCGGATCTGCGGCCGGAGGCGGGATACTTCTACCGCTCGGATCACTTCAATTTCGCCAAGGCGGGGGTCCCGGCGCTCTACATCAAGTCCGGCACGCAGTTGCGGGGCAAGCCCGATGGCACGGGCAAGGCGATGGTCGACGACTACAACGCGACCCGGTATCACAAGCCGGCGACGAATACTCGGAGTCCTGGGACGTCAGCGGCTCGATCGAGGACCTGCGCCTGCTATTCGAGGTCGGCGCCCGCGTGGCGAATGCGGAGACCTGGCCGGAATGGCGCGCGGGCAACGAGTTCGCTGCCGACGCGCGAGAAGAGCGCGGCCAAGAGCCGCAAGCCCGAGGAAGAATGACGCCTTTCAGTCCGCGCGCCGCAGCGGACGAGTCAGCAGCCGGATGGTCGTGAACAGCAGGTAGGGACCGAGGACCAGCAGCCAGGCAGTCGGCTTCGCCGTGAAGAAAGCGGCGAGAAGCGACCCGAGGAAGGCGAGCAGGCCGTCGTCATAGGGTCCGAGCGTCAGCACGCCCGCCAGGTAGATCAGGAAGGGCATGACGAGGAGCCCGAAGCCGAACCAGAGGGCGGCGATCCTGAGTTCGCGCCGCCAGGCGGGCGAAAGTCCCGCGTACCAGTTCCGGATTGGATCGTGCAAGGCCATCGGCGCAAGTCTGAGGCGCGAGGAACGCCGGGGCAAGCCGCGTCTCCGCGCAGTTATAATGGTGTCCGACATGACGCGACTGCGCTGCGCCGTCGTCGGCGCCGGCTACCTCGGCCGCTTCCACGCCCAGAAATACGCGGCTCTCGAGAACTGCGAGCTGGTCGGCATCGCCGATCCGTCGGCCGAGGCGCGCGCAAGGCTCGAGGCCGAGCTGGGCGTCGCCGGATTCGCGGACCATCGCGAGCTGCTCGGACGCGTCGATGCGGTCAGCATCGCGACCCCGACCGCGCTGCACTACCGCGTCGCACGCGATTTCCTGCGGCCGGCGCCCACGTGCTGGTCGAGAAGCCGATAACGACGACCGCGGAGGAGGCGCGCGACCTGATCGCGACAGCCGCCTCGCAAGGGGCGCGTGTTGCAGGTGGGCCACCTCGAGCGGTTCAATCCCGTGATCCTTGCCGTCGCGGACGGAATTGTCCGTCCCGCGTTTCATCGAGTCGAACCGCCTCGCGCCCTTCAAGCCGCGCGGCACGGACGTCAGCGTGGTCCTCGACCTGATGATCCATGACATCGACCTGATCGAGCACATCGTGCGCTCTCCGATCGCCTCGATCGACGCCATCGGCGCACCGGTATTTACCGACGAAATCGACATCGCGAACGCGCGCATCCGCTTCGAGAACGGCTGCGTCGCGGACGTGACCGCGAGCCGCATCAGCCTGAAGGCGGAACGCAAGCTGCGCGTGTTCCAGGCGGATGCCTACCTGTCGATCGACCTGCAGCAGAAGCTGCTCACCATCGTGCGGCGAGCCGGCAGATGATCGAGGAGGGGGCGATGCCGAAAGTGGATCTCCAGGAGCGAAGCTTCGATCATGGCGATGCGCTCCTCGACGAGATCAGGTCGTTCGTCGACGCCGTTCAGCGCGGCGGCCGGCCGGTCGTTTCCGGCGAGGATGGACTTCGCGCGCTGGAGACCGCGACGCGCATCGCGGAGCTCGTGAACCGGGGCCGCTCGAACGACGGCGGGCCTGCCGCGGTGGCGCGGCCCACCGGTATACTGGACGGCTGATGCAACCGACGAACACGGCCGATCCTGACTACTACCACAAGGTGGTGGACTGCCAGTGGGCGTGTCCCGCGCACACCGATGTGCCCGAGTACATCCGGCTGATCGCGCAGGGTCGCTACACCGACGCCTACATCGTCAACCGCGAGTCGAACGTTTTCCCGGGCATCCTCGGCCGTGTCTGCGACCGGCCTTGCGAACCCGCCTGCCGGCGCCGGCGCGTCGAGGACAAGCCGGTCGCGATCTGCCGCCTCAAGCGCGTCGCCGCGGACCTGCGCGACGACATCACGCCGCGCCTGCCGAAGGCGCCATCGAGGAAGAACGGCAAGCGCATTGCCTGCATCGGCGCGGGCCCGGCGACGCTCACCGTCGCAAACGACCTGCTGCCGATCGGCTACGAGGTCGTGATCTTCGAGCAGTACGCGATCGCCGGCGGCCTGATGCGCACGAATATTCCCGCCTTCCGCCTGCCGGCCGCAGGTGCTCGACGAGGAGATCGGCTACGTCGTCGACATGGGCGCGGACCTGCGGCTCGGCACGCCGGTCGCCGAGCATGCGCGAGCTGCTCGCCGAGCGGCGGGTTCGACGCCGTCTTCGTCGGCACCGGCGCGCCGAAAGGCAAGGAATTGAACCTGCCGGGCCGAAGCGGATTCGGACCGGATCCACATCGGCATCGCCTGGCTCGAGTCGGTCGCCTTCGAGCACATCGACACGATCGGCGAGCGCGTGCTGATCATCGGCGTCGGCAACACCGCCATGGATTGCTGCCGTACTTCGCTCCGGCTCGGCGCCAAGAACGTCAAGGTGATGGCGCGCAAGCCACGCGGCTTCTTCAAGGCCTCCGAGTGGGAGCTCGAGGACGCGGAGGAGGAGCAGGTCGAGATCATCGTCAATCACGCCCCGAAGGCCTTCGTCGTCGAGGGCGGCAAGCTGAAGGGCATGACGTTCGAGCGGCTCGAGTACGAGATGGATGGCGAGGACATCAAGCGGCCAGCGCGTGGTCGAGCGAAGTCTTCATTCCCTGCGACGACGTGATCCTGGCGATCGGGCAGGAGAACGCCTTTCCCTGGATCGAGCGCGACCTCGGCATCGAGTTCGACAAGTGGGACGTGCCGAAGCTCGACGCCGTCACTTTCGAGTCGACGCGCAAGGGCGTGTTCTTCGGCGGCGACGCCGCGTTCGGGCCGAAGAACATCATCTGGGCGGTCGAGCACGGCCACCAGGCCGCGATCTCGATCCACAAGCACTGCGCGGGCGAGCCGCTGACCGCGCGCATGCCGCGCGGCGTCAACCTGCAGAGCCGCAAGGTCGGAATGCACGAGTGGTCGTACAAGAACGACTACGACGCCTCGGCCCGGCAGCTGATGCCGCACGTGAGCCTGAAGGAGCGGTTCAGGAAGACTGAACATCGAGGTCGAGCTCGGGTTCGACGCCGAGCGCGCGGCGGAAGAGGTCAGTCGCTGCATGAACTGCGACATCCAGACCGTGTTCCACGCGAAGCTCTGCATCGAGTGCGATGCCTGCATCGACATCTGCCCGACCGACTGCCTGACGATCGCGCGTGAACGGCGAGGAGGCGGAGCTGGTCGACGCGGCTCAAGGCGCCGCGCCGAAATCCCGACCAGCCGATGATGGTATCGGAGCCGCTCGTCCAGACCGCGCCGCGTCATGGTCAAGGACGAGGACCTCTGCGTGCACTGCGGGCTTGTGCGCGGAGCGATGCCCGACGGACGCCTGGGACATGCAGAAGTCATGGATCAAGATTCCACACGCCGAGGACGAGGCCCGATGCCAGAGCGCAAAAGCGCTGCGCCGCGCGTAAACGACTTCACCCTCAAGTTCGCCAACGTCAACGGTTCGGGCTCGGCGAGCGCGAACTCGCTGATCATGAAGGCGATCTTCCGCATGGGCGTGCCGGTCGTCGGCAAGAACTTCTTTCCGTCGAACATCCAGGGGCTGCCGACCTGGTACGAAATCCGCGTCACGCGGGACGGCTGGCGCGCGCGCTCCGGGCCGCATCGACCTCATGGTCGCGATGAATGCGGAGACCTATGCGCGCGACGTGAAGCGAGGTGGCGGCGGGGGGCTACCTGGTCTACGACTCGACCTGGCCGCGGCCGATCCTGCATGTCCCGCGAGGACGTGCAGCACCTTCGGCGTGCCCGTTCGCGCAGCTCTGCAACGAGAACTTCGAGGGAGCGCGCGCCCGCACGCTGATGAAGAACATCATGTACGTCGGCACGCGTCGCCGCGCTCATCGACATGGACCTCGAGGTCATCCGCGGCGCTGCTCGCGCGAGACCTTCGCCAAGAAGCCGAAGCTCGTCGACTCGAACATGAAGGCGATCGAGATCGGATACCGCTATGCGAAGGAGCACTTCGAGTGCCCGCTGCCGATCCGCGTCGAGCGCATGGACGCGACCGCCGGGCCACGTGATGATCGACGGCAACACCGCCGCCGCGCTCGGCTGCCTGTACGCGGGCGCGACCGTCGGGGCCTGGTACCCGATCACTCCCTCGACCTCGCTGATGGACGCTTTCCGCTCATTCTGCGCGCGGCACCGCACCGACCCGGAAACCGGCCGGCGCGACTACATGATCGTGCAGGCCGAGGACGAGCTCGCTGCGATCGGCATCGTCATCGGCGCGATGTGGAACGGCGCCCGCGCGTTCACGCCGACTTCCGGTCCCGGCATCTCGCTGATGGAGGAATTCATCGGCCTCGCGTACTACGCCGAGGTCCCGGCCGTGCATATTCGACGTGCAGCGCGTCGGCCCCTCGACCGGAATGCCGACGCGCACGCAGCAGTGCGACCTGCTCGCCTGCGCCTACGCCAGCGCACGGTGACACGCGCCACGTGATGCTGTTCCCCGACTCGCCCGAGGAATGCTTCCAGATGGCTGTCCAGGCATTCGACCTGCCGGAACGGCTGCAGACGCCGGTGTTCGTGCTGCTCGACCTCGACATCGGCATGAACGACTGGATGTCGCCCGAGTTCCGCTGGGACGACGCCTGGCGCCCGGACCGGGGCAAGATGCTGACGCCCGAGCAGATCGCCGGCATCGAGAAGTTCCAGCGCTACCTCGACCCGGACGGAGACGGCATTCCGTACCGGACGCTTCCGGGCGATCAGCCCGAAGGCCGCGTATTTCACGCGCGGCTCGGGCCATAGCCGCTTCGGCGCATACACCGAGGACTCCGCCGAGTACCAGGACGTGCTGGACCGGCTGATCACGCAAATTCGCGCACCGCCGCGAAGCACGTGCCTGCGGCCGTGGTCGGATGGGCGCGGTGCCGCGGCCGCGATCGTGTGCGTCGGTTCCTGCGACGCGCCCGTGCGCGAAGCGCTCGCGTCGCTGCGCAAGTCCGGGGTCGCGATCGACTACATGCGCGTGCGCGGCTTTCCGTTCGGGGCCGACGTCGAGGAATTCCTCGCGGCACACCAGACGATTTTCGTGGTCGAACAGAACCGCGACGCACAGCTGCGCGCCCTCCTGACGCTGGAGACCGCGGTGGACAAGAAGAAGCTCCGCTCGATCCTGCACTACAACGGCCTGCCGATGTCGGCCGTGACAATCGTCGAAGGCGTCGACAAGGCGCTCGACAAGGAGGTTGCGGCATGAGCTTCATTGCAAAGCCGAAGGTCGCGAACCCGGGCCTGCCGCGGAATCGACGCTCGGCCTCAACCGGCGCGACTACGAGGGCAGCATGTCGACGCTCTGCGCCGGCTGCGGCCACGACTCGGTCACCGCTGCGATCGTGCAGGCCTGCTTCGAGCTCGTCGATGCCTCCGCAGAGCGTCGTGAAACTGTCGGGGATCGGCTGCTCGTCGAAGACTACGGCCTATTTCGTTGCAGGCGCCCATGGCTTCAATGCGGTGCACGGGCGCATGCCTTCGATCGCGACCGGCGCCAACGCGGCGAATCGCCACCTGCGCTACATCGGCGTCTCCGGCGACGGCGACTCGCTGTCGATCGGAGTCGGCCAGCTCGCGCACGCGATCCGCCGCAACCTCGACATGGTCTACATCCTCGAGAACAACGGCGTATACGGCCTGACCAAGGGCCAGTTCTCCGCGTCGGCGGACATCGGCTCGAAATCGAAGAAGGGCGAGGCCAACGAGCAGCAGCCGATCGACCCGGTGCTGCTTGCGCTCGCGCTCGGCGCGTCATTCGTCGCGCGCAGCTTTTCGGGAGACAAGGAGCAGCTCGTTCCGCTGATCCAGGCCGGGCTGGCGCACCAGGGCTTCGCGATCATCGACGTGCTTTCGCCCTGCGTGACCTTCAACGACCACGAGGGCTCGACCAAGAGCTATGCCTACGTCCGCGAGCACAGCGAGACGCCGGTCTCGGCCGACTACATCGCGCCGAAGCAGGAGATCCGCGTGCAGTACGCGCCGGGCGAGACGGTTTCGGTTCCGATGCACGACGGCAGCAACGTCGTGCTGCGGAAACTCGATCCCGGCTATGACCCGACCGACCGCGCGCGCGCGGCCGCCTACGTCCAGGAGCGCGCAATGAGGAACGAATACGTCACGGGCATCATCTATGTGGACACCTCGCGACGCGATTTCCATGCGCAGCACGGCACCGCGGATGAGGCGCTGAACGCCGTGCCCTACGAGCGTCTCTGCCCGGGCGCAGGGAAGCTCGGCAAGATCCTCACTTCGTTCCGGTAGCGAGCGCGTCGCCGCGGCAGTCGAGGGCGCGCAGTGCGCCCGGCACGATCGTTGCGGTCACCGGCGTGTTGCCGAATAGCTGGCCGTCGAGCTTCCACGCCGCAGGGCGGGTCGCGAGTCAATCGTCGCCGTTCGGCAGCGGACCACGTGGAACGCGGGATCACCCCGAGGCGTCCGTCGAACAGTCTTGGCAGCCGCGTGAGCGCGCCCCCGAACCCGAGCGGATCGATCGTGAGCATGTCGAGCCATCCATCGTCGACGACCGCATCCGGCGTGAGCCGCATTCCGCCGCCACAGCGCGGCCCGATGGAGGCGAGCGCCAGCAGGAAACGGCCCCGCACCGCATTGCCGTCGAATGCGATATTGAATTCCGGCGCGCGGTAGGTTGCCAGCGTGCGCACGAGCCCGAGCAGGTAGGCGACCGCCCGCGGCCCGCGCTGCGGCGTGCGGCGGATCACTTCCGCGTCGAGTCCGGCGCCGGCGACGTTGTGGAACGCCGATCCGCCTGCCGCGTCCGGTCCTCCGCGATGCCGATGTCTGCCGGGCGGGACGGCTGCGCGCGCCATGCAGGTCGACGAGACCGTCGGCATCGTCGGGAATCGCCATCGCGCGCGACCAGTCGTTGCCGGTTCCCCCGGCCGCGGCCGCGACGAGACAGTCGCGCGGCGGCACGCCGGACGCGAGCAGCCCGTTGACGAGCTCATTGAAAGTTCCGTCGCCGCCGACGGCAAGCAGGCGCCGGTAGCCGTCGTCCGCGGCGCGCGCAAACCGGCTCGCTGACGTCGCCTGGGGCCGCACTCTCGACGCAGTGGTACGGCAGGCCGGCGCGCTCGAGCGCTGTCGACGAGTCGCGGCCGGAAGCGCGCAGCGCGGCCGCCGCCGCTCGCAGGATTGACGAGGATGAACCAGGCGTCCGGGTCGATCACCATCGCCATCATGGGCCATAATGCGCGCGCATGCCCGAGGCCATCAACCCGTCAGCTACGAGCTCGCGAAGCGCGATCCCGGCGGCATTCGTCAAGCATTTCGCCGGCAGCTTCGAGCGCTACGGCTTCGCCGTGGTCGACGACCACGAGCTGCCCCAGGCGCTGATCGACGGCATGCCTCGACCGCTTCAAGCAGTTCTTCGCGCAGGACGAGTCGGTCAAGCGGCGCTACCAGGTTGCGGGCATCGGCGGCGCGCGCGGATACACGCCATTCGGCGTCGAAACGGCGAAGGGCGCGACCCACCACGACCTCAAGGAGTTCTGGCAGATCGGCCGCGAGCTGCCGCCCGGCCACCGCTACCGCTCCACGATGCCGGACAACGTCTGGATCGCGGACGATCCTGGCTTCAGGCGAGGCGGCGCTCGAGCTGTGGGAGTCGTTCGACCGGATGGGGCGCAAGCTCCTCGAGTCGATCGCGGAATACCTCGGAGCTCGAGCGCCACTGGTTCGACGACAAGGTCGGCGAGGGCAACAGCGTCCTGCGCGTCATCCATTACCCGCCGCTCAGGGAAGGGGCGACCGGCGTGCGCGCGGGTGCGCACGAGGACATCAACGTCATCACGCTGCTGCTCGGCGCCGAGGAAGGCGGGCTCGAGCTGCTCGACCGCAACGGCCGCTGGCTGCCGGTCAACCCGCCGCCGGGCACGCTCGTGTGCAACGTCGGCGACATGCTGCAGCGGCTGACGAACCACGTGCTGCCGTCGACGACGCACCGCGTCGTCAATCCGACGGGCGCAGCGGGCGCGTCGTCCGCGCTACTCGATGCCGTTCTTCCTGCACTTCAATTCGGACTTCCCGATCGCGACGCTGCCGGACTGCGTCACGCCGGAGCGGCCCAACCGCTATCCGGAACCGATCCTCGCCGACGACTACCTGCGCCAGCGCCTGCGCGAGATCAAGCTCCTCTACTAAGTTCACCCATTGGCGAAGCTCTATTTCTATTACTCGACGATGAACGCGGGGAAATCGACCTCGCTCCTTCAGTCGAGCCACAACTACCGGGAACGCGGCATGCACACGCTGGTCTATACAGCCGAGCTCGATCAGCGCGGAGGCGGCAAGGTGCATTCGCGGATCGGTCTTTCGAGCGAAGCGCGCCATTTCGCGCCGGGCACCGATCTTTTCCGCCGAGATCGACGCGGAGCACGCCGACAGCCCTGTCAGTTGCGTCCTACTCGACGAGGCGCAGTTCTTGACCCGCGAACAGGTCGGAAGCTCGCCAATGGTCGTCGACCACCTGTCGATTCCCGTGCTCTGCTATGGGCTGAGGACCGATTTCCGCGGCGAACTGTTTCCGAGGGCAGTGCGCGACTGCTCGCGCTGGCGGACGAGCTTCCGAACTCAAGACAATCTGCCACTGCGGCCGCAAGGCGACGATGGTCGTGCGCGTCGGCGCGGACGGCCGCGCCGAGCGGGAAGGGCGAGCAGGTCGAGATCGGCGGCAACGAGCGCTATGTCTCGCTGTGCCGGCGGCACTACTTCGAAGCGAGCGGGCGGGGGCGTCCGTCCTGACGATGGCGACCGCCCGCAGGTCGCCGCTCACGATCCTGCTGCTGCTCGTGCGCCCTGCCTGCGTTCGCGCAGGTAACCGACTCGCCGCCCGCCGAATCGGCAGTGCCGAATCCAGTCGCGCTGAATCGAGTTCCACCGAACCGCCGAAACCGCGCAGCGACTGCGCCGGCGAAACGCCGATCGAGACCGAGGGCATCGACACCATGCGCGCCGGCCTCGAGCGCGGCGTGTGCAGCACGGCCCGATTCGTGGACGGCGTCTTCGGGCGCGAGAACCAGGAATTTGCGGAATACGACGACGAGTCGAGCGGTCGCGCGAGCGTGACGGTCGGCTGGAACGAGCAGGACAGCGTCGAAGTCGACACGCGATTTCGCGCCAGCGTCAACCTGCCGCAGATCAACGAACGCTTCAACGCGACGATCGGCAAGCGCCAGCAGCGACGAGTACATCGCCGACGAGATCGGCGTCTTCAATCCGGCGGTCGGTGCCTTCTCCGACGACGACCCGGCGGAGTGGTTCGCGGGCGTCGGCTACCGCGCGCACCGCGACGCGGGACAGCCGCTTCGACCTCGGCGCCGGCGTGAAGCTCGAGTCGCCGCTCAATCCGTACGCGAACGCGCGCTACCGACGCTACTTCTACGCCCGCGCCGGAGTACTGCTCACGCTGCGGACCACGTTCTTCGCCGAGAACGACGAGGGATTCGGCGTGACCCAGGCTTTCGACGTCGACAAGGTATTGAGCCCCGAGTACTTGTTGCGCGTCAGCAACTCGGTGCGCTGGTCCGAGAAGACCGGAGGGCATGCGGTGGCGCGTCCGGCCGGCGCTCTACCAGACGATCGACTACCGGCGCGCGATGCGTTACGAGGCCTACGTGCGCGGCGAGACCGACGGGACGGAGCCGGACCTGTACGGTGTCGGCATCACGCACCGGCGCTCGATGTGGCGCGAATGGCTGTTCCTGGAGTTCGGCGCGGAGCTCTTCTGGGCTGACGGTCCGGAGCCCGCCGACCGGTGCAGCTCCTGCCTCGGCGCCTCGATCGGTGTCGAAATCCTGTTTGGCGATCTCTATGACCGCCTGCTCCGGCGCGACGCGAAGCAGCTGCCTGAGAAGGAGGAAAGCATCCCAAAACAATAAGGTAAGCCGCTCTTACCATAATGCTCATGAATCCATGGACATGCGCCATTTCGAGGTTGCAAACGCTCTTGACGCTTCGACAGACTGGCGAGGAGCGCATACTTCGTAACGGACCAAGGCGCTGCATCGAACGAGCATGAGTGCGACCAGCCACGACGCGATTCCCGAATTCCCACGGCAAGGTGCTGCGGATCGATGCGCCTGAACGTGCGCGCGGTGTCCGCGGCACCCGACTTCACCGAAGACCTGGCGGACGAGATCACGAGCGAGCTCGCTCCGAAGCCGAGGCGGAAAACTGCCGCCCCCGCCACACGTCGAGGACCGTGGTCCTTCTGAAGACGTCGCGGAAAGGCGATCCTGCGCTCATAACGAGCGGGAGCGTGCTGCGCGAACGCTACGTGATCGAAACGCAGCTCGGCAACGGCGGCACTGCGACAGTCTTCCGCGCGGTCGACCTCAGGCGCGATGCATCCTCGGCTGACGGCCATCGCGTCGCGATCAAGCTGCTGCGCCCGGAACTGCGCGACCGGCCGCAGAACATCGCGCGCCTGCAACGGGAATTCCGGCAGACACAGGCGATTGCGCACCCGAACGTCGTCCGTTTTTACGACCTCGATTGCGAGCGCGGCTCCTGGTTCATCGTCATGGAATTGCTGACGGGCGAGACGCTCGGGCCATGCCTGCGACGCGCGTCGCCGCAGGGCCTGCCCGAGGCGGAGGCCTCGCGCATCGCCGTGGCAGTGGGCGAGGCTCTCGTTCACGCGCACGCGCACGGCATCACGCACGGCGACATCAAGCCCGACAATATCTACCTCACGACGTCGGGCGACGTGCGGCTGCTCGATTTCGGGGTGGCGCCGGAATCGATGGTTGGCGCGGCGCAAGGAGACGTGCCGGCGACACCGGTTGCCGCGGCCGCTACGCGCGTCTATGCGAGCCCCGAGGTGCTTTCCGGCGCCGATCCAGAGCCGCGCGACGACGTTTTCAGCCTTTCCTGCGTCATCTACGAGATGCTCGCCGGCTCGCATCCCTATGGCCGGCGAGGCGCCGACACCGCGCTGCGGGACCATGTCATGCCTGCGCCGGTCGCCTTTCTCGATGGCCGACGCCGGGAGGTGCTGGCGGCAGCGCTGGACCTGAAGCGCGCCGCGCGGCCCTCACATGCCGGAGCTGATTCAAGCGCTGCGCGGCGAATCGCCGCGACGTGCATCGCCGGAAGCGATTGCCGCAGCGCTGGCGGTCGTGGCGAAGCCGGCCGTCATCGTGCCGCGCCTCGCGCCGAAGCGATCGCGGCTCGCCTGGCTGAGCGCGATCGCTGCCGGCACTGCGCTCGTGATGGGCATCCTGATCGGCCGCTTCAATGCGGAACCCGTGCAGGTCGTCGCAGAACGCGAGTCACCGCCGGCCAATCGTAGCCTCGCCTGCAGCCGTGCCTCCGGAACGTTCCGATGCCGGCCGACGTGGACACGGCAAGCCAGCGTCGCGAGGCGGCGACCGACTCCGGAAAGTCGCACCGGTTCAGGCCGGTGTGCCGCCCGGGCTCGTCTCGTTTGACTCGTCCCGGATGGTCGTGAGCAAGCGCGCGGTGGTCGCTGCCATTCCGCTCAGGCACCTCAATCGCGCCCGGCTTGGCGTCGAAGTGAGCTGGCGCGTCATCGGCGGCACGGCGAGGGAGGGCCTGGACTATGGCGGCCCGACGACAGGTGTCGAAACCTTCGTCGAAGGCAATACGTTCCGGATCCTCTACGTGCCGATCGTGGCAAATTCGCGCGACGTCGGAAAACAGGACGTTCACCGTCGAGCTGACCGGCGCTTCGGCCGGCGCGACCTTGGGAACCATGCGCCGCATCGAGGTCACCATCCTCGGCGACGCCTGAGCCGGCCCTCAGCGCGACTGGCGGAGTTTGGACCCGCGCAGCCGCGCGATCGGCACGGCGTTCCCCGGTAGCGCTTCGTGGAGCAGCTCGTCCATGCGAGCCGGCATCCCTGTCAGCACCGTCAGCAAATCGGCTTCGGGAATGGGCGCCGACAGCAGGTAGCCCTGCAGGTGCATCGCAGGGTAGCCGGCCAGCCAGGCCAGCTGTCCGTGCCGTTCGACACCCTCGGCCGTGACCTCGAGCCCGAGGCTCTGGCACAGCGAAATGATCGCCCGCGTAATCGCCTGCGAACGCGCGCTGGTGTCGATGGTCGCGATGAGGCTTCGATCGAGCTTGACGCGCGTCAGCGGCAATTGCTGGAGCGAGACGAGCGAGGAGTAACCGGTCCCGAAGTCGTCGAGCGCGACGCCGACGCCGAGTTCCCGCAACGCGACCAGCGCTTCTGTCGTGTGGTGGCCCGTCTGCAGCACGTTCTCGGTCAGTTCCACTTCGATGCTCTGCGGCGGAACGCGATGCCGCTCGAGGGCGAGCTGCAGGCCGTGGACGAACCGCGTATCGAGGAGCTGAAGCGCGGACACGTTGATGGCGACGCGAACGGGCGGCCAGGCGGAGGCGCGCCAGCGGGCCACATGCTCGACCGTCGAGTTGATCACCCAGTCGCCGATTTCGCGGATCAGGCCGCAGTCCTCTGCGACCGGCAGGAAATCCTGCGGCGATGCGTAGCTGCCGTCCGGAAGCCGCCAGCGAAGCAGCGCCTCGACAACTCCAGCCTCGCAGGTCGCAAGATCCACCTCGGGCTGGAAGTGCAGCTCGAACTCGGCGCGCTCGACCGCGCGGCGCAGTCCCTGTTCGGTCGCGAATCTCGCGGCGGCGGCCTCCAGCAGTTCCGGGCTGAACATCCGCACGCGGCTGCGGCCCTGCGCTTTCGCGTGGAAAAGCGCCGCATCGGCCGCCCGGAGCAGGCCTTCCGGGTCGCGCCCGTGGTCCGGGAACACGCTTGCGCCGAGGCTGAGGCCCATGAGCAGCTCGCGGCCCTCGACGACGAGCGGTTCCTGGAAACTGCTCACGATCCGGTGCGGCGGCGAGCTCGATTTCCTTCGGCCGGCGCGCCTGCTCGAAGACCACGATGAACTCGTCACCGCCCAGCCGCGCGCAGTAGCCGAAGTCGCGCACGGCCGCGCGCAGGCGGTCCGCCACGGCCTGCAATACGCGGTCCCCGAACACGTGGCCCATGCTGTCGTTGACCGTCTTGAAATTGTCGAGGTCGAGGAAGTAAACGCCGGCGAGCAGGCCGCGCTCGGTCGCGCGCGCGAGTGTCTCGTGAAGCTGCACGAGGAACTGGCGGCGATTCGGCAGCCGCGTCAGGGGATCGTGGGCGGCGAGGTGCTGTAGCTGGCGCGTCCGCTCCTCGACTTTTGCTTCGAGCTGTCCGTGATATTGCCGCGCAAGCTCCTGAGCGGCCGTCAGGCGCTCCGCCATCTGGTTGAACGAGACTGCGAGCGTGTCGAGTTCCTTGATGCCGCCGCGCGGAACCACCACGCCGGACTCGCCCTGCGCAAGGCGTTCCGTGGCCCGCACCAGCCGGCGGACAGGCTGGACCACCCTTCGCACGGTGCTGACGATCGTGACCAGGAGCAGCAGCAGGACGATCGCGCTCAGCCAGCCGAGAATGGTGCGTTGCCGCTGTTCCTGCTGTGAAACTGCGGAGAGGACAACCTCCGACTGCCGCCTCGCCTCCTTGAGCGCCTGAGCCGCCTCGAACTGCGAATTGGTCCTGCGGATCGACGTTGCGAGTGCCGCGTGACTCTGCGCAAAGGCATCGTTCGTCTCCTTGCGCTGGCCGTCAGTGCGGACAAGCAGGCTGCGCAACCACACGACGTGTTCGAGGCTTGCGCGCGTCTGGCTGAGCCAGTCGGCGCCCAGAACGCGGCTGATGCTCTGCTCGTTCTCGGCGAGCAGCGCCCGGAGCGCCTTTTCGCGGACTGCGATTGCCCGAACCGTGGCCTGGCCGTAACCGTGCAGGTCGCCGAGATCGTCGAGATGGCGGCCGAGCTCGTCCAGTGTGCGACTCGCCTCGAGCAGGTAGTCACGGCCACTCACCTTTCCGAATACCGCGAGGACGCGATCGAGTGAGGACTTGATCCTGACATCGAGCGATTCGAACTCGATTTCAAGCTCGTTCAGGATGCGCCGCCTTGCGTCTGAAGAGCGCACGAGGTGGGCTCCCAGCTCGGCATGACCTGCGACTTCAGCCTCCAGGCCGAGAAGCACGGCTTGGTCAATGGTCGGCCTGAGGGCTGCCAGATAGCTGGTGCGCGCAGCGTCCAATGCGGCGACAGCTTCGTCCTGGGCCTGCACGCGAGGCGCCGCGGAGGAGTCGGCGCGGGCGAGCAGGGCGCGCTGGATACTGGTCCAGCGCGGCGGGCAGTGCTTCCGCGGTCCGGTTGTCGAGGCCGGGCGCCACGACGGTCGCCTGTGCCATCGCGTGGATCAGCGTGCTGCCGCGCTCCGCGATCTGGTTCGCGGCGACTGTCAGGACGGCAACCGCGCCAAAGGCGATCGAAAGACGCGCGGCGATGCCGAGCCCGGCGCGCGGCACGCGCCGCGTCGCGCGGCGCCACGCGAGAGTGAGCGCCGCCCTTGCCGAGCGAAGATATGGCCGCAGCTTGTCCATCCGCTATGCAACGACCCGTAATTCAGGTCATCGAAGGTTGGATGAACCTGTCGCTCAACGTTGTGTGCGGGTGGGCAGTTCAGGTAGAGACCGCGACGTCGCTCTGCCGCATCGCGCCAACTGTGATCCACGTCTCAGTGTGCGAGGCGTGAGCCCCTCAGGTACGCGGTTGACCCGGACCTCGACGAGATGTTCGTTCTGGTCGTCCACCAGCGGGATCCTGCCGTTCTCGAGCTCGACTCCATCAAGTGACGTCCGGATCCCGGGCGCGATCTCTAGCGATGTGCGGACCACTACGACGCGATAGACCGTGTTGAGGTAGCGATAGCTCATGGAATAGGTCTCCCACTCCTCCGGCATGCAGGGCTCGATTTGCAGCGTGTCTGCTGACCTCTTCACGCCGAGCAGCGATTCCAGGATGAGCCTGTATAGCCAGCCAGCGGAGCCCGTGTACCAGGTCCAGCCGGCGCGCCCGGTGTGCGGAGCGACGCCGTAGACGTCCGCTGCCACGACGTACGGCTCCGCCTTGTAAATGTCGACGGCCTTGTCGGTTTTCGAATGGTTTACCGGATTGATCAATCCCAGCAATTCCCACGCGCGCTTGCTGTCGTCCCAGCGCTGCAAACGCCATTGCCGCCCATACCGCAGCGTGCGTGTATTGCCCGCCGTTCTCGCGCACGCCGGGAACGTAACCCTTGATGTATCCGGGATTCATCGCCGAATTGTCGAATGGAGGGTGGAGCAACTGGACCAGCCCCGACTCGCGGCGCACGAGCAGCTTGTCGACGGCATCCATGGCAGATCGCGCCCGTTCGGCATTGCCGGCGCCCGATAGTACCGACCAGCTCTGTGAAATCGAATCGATCGAGCATTCGGGATTGCCTGCGGAGCCGAGGGGCGAACCGTCATCGAACCAGGCTCGCAGGTACCACTGCCCGTCCCATGCGTGACTGTCGATGTTCCCGCGCAATTTTGCTGCTTCTGCCACGCAGAGTTCGGCCAGTCTTGTGTCATCGCGCAGGCGAGCAAGCCCCGAGAACGATGTCAGCACCTCGTAGAGAAAGAAGCCGAGCCACACGCTTTCGCCCCGTCCCTCGATGCCCACCAGATTCATGCCGTCGTTCCAGTCCCCGGAGCCCATCAGTGGCAGGCCGTGCTGGCCAAAGCGCAGGCCATGCCTGATTGCGCGGGCGCAATGCTCATACAGGCTCGCGGTCTCCGGAGAGCGCCAGGGCAGGTCGTAGTACGACTCCTCGTCGGCGTTGAGCGCCCTGCCCGCAATGAAATGCACCTTCTCGTCAAGCACGCCGGAGTCGCCACTGGTGAAGACGTAACGGCAGACGGCGAGTGGCAGCCACAGGTAGTCGTCTGAGCAGCGCGTGCGGACGCCGCGACCCGCCGGCGGATGCCACCAGTGCTGGACATCGCCTTCGGGAAACTGATGCGCGGCGCAGCGCAGCAGGTGCTCGCGCACGAGTTGCGGCTGCGCATGCACCAGCGCCATCACGTCCTGGAGCTGGTCGCGGAAGCCGAAGGCACCGCCGGACTGGTAATAGCCGCTGCGCGCCCACACGCGACAGGCAAGGGTCTGGTACAGAAGCCAGCCGTTGGCAAGCACGTTCAGCGAGGCATCGGGCGTATCGACCTGGACGGCGCCCAGGACTTGCCTCCAGTGCTTTCGCACCTTTGCCAGGGCTGCACGCGCGGTGCCGGATTTCCGCAGCCGTTGCGCCAGCTCGCGCGCACGCTCGACGTCGCGTGCGGCGCCGAGCCTGAAAATGATCTCGCGTTCCTGGCCGTCGGCGAGATCGAACGGAACCTGGATGGCGCCACAGGGATCGAGTGCGGCACCCAGCCGTCCGGAAAGCCGCGAACGGTTCATGGCTGCCGGATCCGCGAGCGTCCCGTTGCGTCCGATAAATTCCGAGCGGTCGCCGCGAGAGCGTGCGGGACAGGTCGTCGACGTCGAAGAACGCGATTCGACCGCCGAATTCGCTGTTGTAGGCATTGCGGGCGAAGAGGGCGCCGCTCATCGGGTCGATTTCCGTGACGATATGCAGCGCGGATTTCGACCGCAGGTCGCCGAGAACCCATTCGACATAGCCGGTTGCCGACATCCGTCGCGGGCGGCCTGAATCGTTCCGGACCTTCAGCACGGAGAACTTGACCGCTTCTTCGAGGTCCACGTAGACCCACAGTTCCGAGTGGATGCCGCCCACCGTGTGCTCGATATACCGTGTAGCCAAAGCCGTGGCGCGTGACGTAGGGCAATGGATTGGCGCTCGGAAAACGGGACGGCGACCAGAAGTGCCCGCTTTCCTCGTCGCGCAGGTAGATCGCTTCTCCGGAAGTCGCGCCGACCGGGTCGTCGCTCCAGGGCGTCAGGCGGAATTCGTGCGCGTTCTCGCTCCAGGTGTAGGCGATGCCGCTTTCGGTCACGACCGTGCCGAAGTTCGGATTCGCAAGAACGTTGACCCAGGGAATCGGCGTCTGCCGGGATTCCGTGGTGGAAATCACGTACTCCGAGCCGTCCGGCAGTGAATGCCCCGAGGTGGTTTCCGAGGATGAGGTCCGGTCGCGACGGCATCGGGCGGCGCGGAGCGAGCTCCAGGCGATGGGAGCGGGTGACGGCCAGTCGCGCGACGCTCTTGTCCGCGAGGCCGCGACGATTGACCTGCTCCATCAGCGTGCCGCGGCTGTCGCTGATGATGACGCGCGCGACGGCCTGCAGCAGGGTGCGGTCCTCGAGGGAGATCTGTTCGGCAGAACGCACGAAGATCCCGCCCGGCCGGTCGATGGCATGTGCTTCGATGCCGGTGGCGATCAGGCCCATGATCTGGTCCTGGAGCCGCTGGCGGTAGCTGACGTGGTCCTCGTGCCAGATCACGAGGTCGACCACCAGGCCCTTCAGGCGCCAGTACGTGTAGCAGCGGATCATCTGGCGCGCGAGATCGATGTGCGACGGCATCCGCGATCTTCACCAGCACGATCGGCAGGTCGCCGGAAATCGAGTAGCCCCACAGCCCGGACTGGCCGCGGCGATTCTGCATCAGCACGCCGGTCTCGGCGCGCAGCGCCGCGTTTCCGTAGAGCACGGAGCTTGCAAGGTGGCGATACAGCTGCGCGTCGGCGGCGCTCGCGTTGATCTGGGCGCAGGATGACGTTGCTGTGAGTCCAGGCGAGGTCGAAGACGCGGTCGGCGAGGTGCCGGTCCTGGTATTTCTCGATCAGCCCCAGGCAGGCTTCGCGGCTGCCGCCGGCGCCCGAGACGAAATCGAGCGTCGCCGATTGACCCGGCTCGAGCGCAACCTGGCAACGGATCGCCACGATCGGATCAAGCACCGAGCCTTCGGTGCCGGAGAGCGCCGCGCTGTCGGCCAGCGCGAGCGGCGCGGCGGCCGTGCGTCCGCGCCCGATGAATCTCATCCGGTCGGTTTCGTACGAAATCCCGGTGACGTCCGCGCCGCGCGCCGCGAGCAGATGGAACGACCACGGGACATGCTCGCCGATCGAGCGCGGTCGCCGCGTGCAGAGGATTGCGTGACGCGCGGGCAGGATGGACGTCTGCACGAACAGGTTGCCGAACGACGGCTGTATCGCGTCCGCGACCGGCGGTGCCAGCACGACTTCCGCATAGCTCGTGACCTCGATCGTCCGGCGTACGCGCGAATGGTTGGTGATGCGAACGCCGGCGCAGCTCGATGTCGTCTTCCGGCGAAACGACGATCTCCGAGTACGTCTCGTAGTCGTGGTCGCGGCGCCGGAATTCCGCGCGCCCCTCGGAGAACATCGACCTCGTAGGAATCCGCCGGCTCTGAGCGTGGGTTGATGCGCTGCGGACCAGTACTGCCCGCTCGCGGCGTCGCGCAGGTAGAGGAATGAGCCCCAGTTGTCACGGGTGCTGTCTTCGCGCCATCGGGTGATCGCGAAGTCCCTCCAGCGGCTGTATCCGCCACCCGCATTGGTGACCATCACGTGGTAGCCGGCCATTCGAAAGCAGCTGGACCTCCGGAGTCGGCGTGTCCACTCCGATCGGCGCCTGCGGCGACCTTTCGGCTGCATCGATGAATGCGCTGCCGTCGGCATGCTCGGTGACGTGCTTGTGGAAAGCCGATGCCTTGGGAATCCGCTCCTGCAGCAGCATCAGCGCTGCCTTGAACGAGGGATCCGACTCGAATCGCCGCTGCATCGGCCGGTCGAGGACCTGGTGCGCGAGCGACAGCAGGTTCATTCCCTGGTGATGCGCCATGTACGAGCGCACGATGGCGCTGGACTGACCGCGTTCCACCCGCGAGGGCGTGTAGTCCATGGCTTCGTAGAATCCGTACGCGGCCCTCCATGCCGCTGGCCGCCAGGCGCTGCAGATTCGCGCACGCTGCTTCCGGCTCGACCATCAAGGCGAGCGCCGTGGCGTAGGGCGCGATGACCAGGTCTTCCGCCAGGCCGCGCGTCAGGCCGAGGCCCGGCACGCCGAAGGCGTGGTACTGGTAATTGAGGCTGGCGTCGACCGTGTTGTAGCCGGACTCCGACACGCCCCAGGGCAACGACTGCTGGCTGCCATAGGCGATCTGCCTCGCGACCGCGGCCCGGCAGGTCTGGTCCAGCAGGGTGCCGTCATAGGTGGGCATCACCAGGAGCGGCATCAGGTACTCGAACATCGAGCCGCTCCACGAAACGAGCACCGGATCGCCGCCCGCGGTCGTCAACAACCTCCCGAGAGCGAACCAGCTTTCCTGCGGAAGCTGCCCCTGCGCGATCGCGACGAAGGTGGCGAGCCTGGCCTCCGAGGCGAGCAGGTCGTAGAAACTCGTGTCCCGCCGGCGTTCTTCGACGTTGTATCCGATCGCCAGCAGGTGGCGCGTCCGGTCGTACAGGAACTCCTGGTTTGCCGTCGCAAATCCGGTCGCTTCCTGCGCCAGCCGTTCGCAGGCCGCGATGCGCGCCCGGGCGCGCTCGGCAGCCGCGGCAATCGCGACGCGATATTCAACGAGCCAATCCGTTTCTTCACGCGCAATTTCCTGACCAAGGCGCCTTTCGATGTCGGCAAGCCTCACGGCAGCGTCACCGGCCAGTTCGCGCAAGGTCGGAATGCGGTCGAAGTCCGGGATCTCGCGCTGTCCGGCCGGAACCGCAGGCAATTCGAGCCAAGGCGCGAGAGATCGCAGGTCATCGAGCGCGTCGCGGGACTGGCGCGCCAGGGCGGCTGCCCACGCTGCTGCGTCGTCCCCGGCGCTCGCATCAACGCCGGCGGCAAGCGTTTCCGCCGCGCGCGCTGCCGATTCCAGCTGCGCCTTGATGGCCGGCAGCGTCGCCGTGCGCGTCTCGCACGCCGTCTTCAGCAGCGCTTGCAGATGGCGAACTTGTTCCGTGGCGAGATTCGGGCAAGTAGCCGGCCAAGACACCGAGCGCATCGACGAGGCCGTCGAAAACGCCGCTCCGAGATGATCTTCTGGTCGGGCAGGGCAAGCAGGCCCGCCCGCAGGGTCAGCAGGTGCCCGGCGAGATTGCCGCTGTCGACGGACGAAATGTAGCGCGGCGGCAGCGGGCGCAGGGTCTGCGTGTCGTACCAGTTGAAGAAATGTCCCTGGTGCCGCTCCAGCGCGGCCATGCTCTGGAACGCATCGGTGGTCCGCTGGATCAACGTTCCCGCGTGAAATGTAGCCAAAGTCCCAGGCGGCGAGATTCGCGAGCTGGGTCAGTCCCATGTTGGTCGGCGACGTGCGATGCGCGACCGCCGGGCCCGGATGCTCCTGGAAATTGTCGGGCGGCAGCCAATGATCCGACGCGACGACGAAATGCTCGAAATATCCCCAGGTCTTGCGCGCAATCCGCCGCAGAAAGATCGTTTGTTCCGGCGTCAGGCTGCGCCCGACGGCGCACGAGCGGGCGGCTGAGCCACCAGGCGATGAGCGGCGAGGCGAACCACAGCGCGATCACTGGCGCTGCGATCGCGAGAGAGCCCGGTCTCATCGTCGCGAGACCGCAGCGCCGCCAGTGTGGCGAGAATTGGCGCCGCACGACATCGAGCGGTATGAAGCGGCGACATCGGGCGCCGGCTGATGATCGTCGTATGCACTCCACTCCAGCAAGCGCCTCCTCGTGATCGAGCATGCGCCACAGCAGTGCGCAGGACCGCCGCCAGACTGAAAACCGCTTCATGCGGAAGACAGGCAATCCGGAACCCGGCCTGCCCGAGGCTCTGTCCGGCCGAGCGCAGCGCCGCCGTCAGGTGCCGGCTCAGGAGCGCGTCCTCGCGCCGGCGCAGCACGCCGACGATGCCGATCGACAACGGCGGGATCAGGACGACGCTCGCGACGGCGAGCGTCCACCAGCCGGCGGCCGGCGCGCTGAACCAGCCGAACAGCAGCAGCAGCAGCAAGCGCCGCCGGCACGAGGCTGCGCCGCAGGTTGTCCAGGATCTTCCACTGCGAAAGCCGGGAGAGCGGGTTTGGGCAGGCTTCGGCTTCGCCGGACCCGGCACGCGCGGCAGCAGCCAGCGGGCGATCTGCCAGTCGCCGCGAATCCAGCGTTCCTGCCGCCGCGCATCCGCGTCGTAGCGGGAGGGATAGTCTTCGTACAGGTGCACGTCGCTCAGCAATCCCGAGCGCGCGTAGCAGCCCTCCAGCAGGTCGTGGCTGAGGATGCGATTTTCGGGAAAGCGCGCGCCGAGCGCGCGCTCGAATGCGTCCACGTCGTAGATGCCCTTGCCGATGAAGGAGCCTTCCCCGAACAGGTCCTGGTAAACATCCGAAACGGTGCGCGTGTAGGGGTCGATGCCCGGTTCGCTGCCGAACAGCCGCGCATAGAGCGACCGCTGCGTCCCGGAGAGACTGGCGCCCATGCGCGGCTGCAAAATGCCGTAGCCGCGGATCACGCGCCGCCTGGTCTCGTCGTATTGCGGTCGATTGAGCGGATGCGCCATCGTCGCCACGCATTGGCGTCCGGCGTCCAGCGGCAGCTGCGTGTCGGTGTCGAGCGTGATGACGTACTTGACGCCGCGACAGCGTGGCGATGTCGCCGACGATGAGCGAGAAGCGTTCCCGCCCGCTGCCGCGCAACAGCGCATTCAGGTCCGCGAGCTTGCCGCGCTTGCGCTCGTATCCCATCCAGATCCGGTCCCTCGGGTTCCAGCTGCGCGGGCGATGGAGGAGGAAGAAGCGGTCGATGCTCCTCCGAGCGGTATCGTTCGTTCAGCAGCTCGATTCCGTTGCGCGCGCGGCGCAGCAGCGGCTCGTCTTCCGGAAGCGTCTCCTCGCTGCGCATCGCAGAAATCCGTCAGCAGCCCGAAATGCAGGTGCTCGTCCCGATTTGCCAGAAATCGCACTTCGAGCGCTTCAAGGAGCTCATCAACCTTTTCAACGCTGCTCAGGAGCGTCGGAACCACGACGAGGTGCGCAAATCCGGCGGCATTCCGTGCGCGAAGTCCATCTTGGGCAGGGGCTTCGGAGTGTCGAAGCAGCGACGCCAGCCAGTTCGCGAGCGCCGAGGCCAGCTGGCTCGCGGCCAGGACCGACAGCACGGCGAGCGCGCCGAAGCGCCAGTCCTCGACACCGGCTTCCCGTGCACAGGGCCAGCGGAACGAGCGAGAAAAGCGTCGTCAACGACAGGATTGCGCCGAGATAGAAGAAGAGCGGGCGTTGCGCCGAGCAAGCGGCGCACGCGCAGCGATGACGCTCAGGCTGCAATCCAATCGCGGTCTCAAGGGATGCGCACGCCCCGGTCGATCAGGTAGTAGCCGACGTGCGCCTCGGGAGCCGCCGGGCCACGGATGCGTGGCGCTCGCGTGCGCGAGCCCGATTGCCGCCCGAGCGACCTCGCCCTCGGAAGCGTGCCGCTGCCTTTGGCAAGCCGGGCGACCATGTGCCGGTAACGGTCGCGGGTGGCGAAATCCATGCGCCGGTAGGTATCGTCGGGATCCTCCCTCAGGATCCGCTCGACAAGGCTCATCGACTCGACGAACTCGCGCCAGTCCATCGCCCCGAGGTAGCGCAAGCTGGCGATGGTGTTGCTGATCGAAACCTGATCCGCCGCCTGTTGCTGGGTTTCCGACCGCACCAGCTGTTCTATCGTCTGGCTCGATTCGGCGAGGCGCTGCTCGATCCAGGTGAGCGGCAGCGCGAGAGCCGGGCCATGACCCTGTAGGCGGCGCGCGAGTTCCGCGACGAAAGAGCTCACCATCGGCGGGTTCGAGCGCGCCATGTCCGCAATCACGAGAATCAGGCTCTTCGGGTCGCTCTCGGCGACCTCCATCATCTTGCTGGCCCAGTCCTGCGCCTGGTCCAGATGGATCCTGGACGCGGTGACGCGGGCGCCCACGCGGCGCAGGTTTTCGATCAGCGCGAGGCGCAGCATGATCGGTATCGCCCACAGCTCGCCGAGCGTGAGCGGAGTGACCGACTGGTACGCAGACACGAAGCGGCACAAGGTGTCTGAATCGATGCGGCCGTCGCCGTGCGAGATCGCTTCCAGCGCGATGTCATAGACCCGCGGCAATCCGCGCGAGGGTCCCTGGGCCAGGCGCGGAAGCCCGCGGCTGTAGTCCTTGGGCAAGTGCCGTCGGGCGGTCCGGATCTGCTCTTCGATCAGGTAGAAATTGTCGAGCAGCCATACGCCGGCCGGAGCAATTCGGCGCTTGGACTTGACTGCCGCCGTCAACAGGTCGCAGGCGTCGACGAGAACCTGCTCGTTCTCGTCCAGGCGCTGCAGCAGGCGGTTCTGCGGCTGCGACTGTGCTCAGCGCATGCGCGCGCGCCAGAGCGCTTGCCGTGGAGCTCCATTTGATCGGCGCTGAACAGCTCGGCGCGCAGCGGCGTCTGGTCATCGACGCCATTCGTGGCGGATTGCTCGGCGCGCAGGCCGTTTGGCAGAGCGGCCGCCGTTCTAAGATAGTCCCTGAGCGAGAATCCGCGGCTCATCGTGGGCGTACGATAACCGCTGATCTCACTTCAGTGGGACGGAATTATGGCCGCGTGACGGCCTCATGCGAACAAACGATGATGGTCGTCAATCACTGCCCGGTAGCACTCGCAGGAGGCCGACTCAAGCGCTCGGCGGTCGAGTATGGGATTTCGCCGCGGGCATAGCTGATCACCTTGTTTCTCTGCAGTGCGCCGGCGGCGATGGTCACGGCGCTTCTTTGTACGCCCAGCATGTCAGCGAGGTACTGGTGCGTGAGATGAAAATGATCCGCGTGTGCGCGGTCGTGCGTCAGCAGCAACCAGTGCGCAAGGCGCTCCTTGATCTCATGGAAGCGGGTACATGCGATTGTTCTGCGACTGCTGCGCCAATAGCACGAACAAGTAATGGTTGAGTGTGTGGCGCAACGAGCGACTGTCGCGCAATTCGCGGCGGAACTGCGCGGCGGTCATCCGCAAGGCGGTGCCCGGGGCCCTGTACTATTCCGCGCAGGCGCGCGCCAGTGACTCCCAACGCCAGCGTCGCGCCGAGCATGCCTTCATTGCCAATCAGCCCGATTTCGAGTGGTGGATGGCGCGTCACGATCGCCACGAGCGAGACAATACCTGTGAGGGGAAAGTAAACGTACCGAAGCCGCTGATTGGCCTCGCAAAGTACAGCCCCAAGAGTCAGATCCACCGGCTCGGAGAGTTTCAGAATCCTGCTGCGGGCCTCGCGTGGCAGGCACTCGATCAGGCGGTTGACTACCTGCACCGAGGTTGCGGCTGAACCGGCCAATTTCTTTCAAACCTTTCTGCGAACGACCAGCAGCAACACGCCGGCGATGATGGCGCCTGCGCCGAGCCAGACAGGAATGTTGACGGTCTCCTTTTCCTCGACCGATAGTTCAATCGGCCCGAGTTTTGTCTCGTGCGTGTCTTTGGTGTACGTGAAGCCGCCGTAGGCCAGGCCCAGCACGCCGGCCACAATGAGCACCAGCGTCGCGAGTTTGGTTCCATTCATGAGATTGATTCCTGGTGGGGATGCGTCTGAACTGAATTCGGCGGCCCAAGGAATCGGCCCGCATGCGCGGGCCGATTGCCAGCGAGTCTACGTCGTTATGTCGACGCCACGACCGGTGGAGGATTCTCAATGATCACTTCGACGCGGCGATTCTGCTGTCGGCCGCCTTCGGACTCGTTGTCCGCGACTGGCCGTTGCTCGCCCTTCCCCGAGGCGACGATCCTCCCGGAGTTGATGCCCTGCTGCATCAGGAATGACCTGACCGAATCGGCGCGGCGTTGCGAGAGCCCCTGGTTGTAGTCGTCACTGCCGACGTTGTCCGTGTGACCCTCGATTTCCACTTTCCGGTCCGGGTTCTGGTTGAGGAATGTCACGAGCCGATTGAGGTTACTGGCGGCACCGGCTTTGAGATCGGCCATGCCGCTCGTGAATAGCACATCACCGAGCGTCAACACGAGGCCGCGCTCCGTCGCCTTGGCCTGCAGTGCGTCGATCTGACGCTGCATGTCTTCGGCCTGCAGCGCCGCCGCCGCTGCCGCAGCGCGTGCTGCATCGGCATCGGCACTTGCCAGCCGGGCCGCATCGGCCGCCCCTGCGCGGGCCGCGTCGGCGTCGGCGTGTGCCTTGTCGGCTTCGCGCGTGCGGGCTTCAAGACGCGACCGTTCGCGCTCTTCACCGAGCTTCACGCGCTGGTCTTCGGCCTGACTGGTTGCAGCCTGGGCCATTGCGATCTCGACCTTGCGATCGGCCATGTAAACACGATGGGCGCCAAGGGCCGCATCCTTGGTTTCTGGCACTTCTGCGGCGCGAACTGCGGTGTCGGCTTCCTGGAGCGCGACCGGCGCACGATTGGCCAGGTCCGGATCGGCCTGTAGCCGTGTGAGCTTGGCGCGGACCTCAGCCGCTCCGTCCGGACTGGTGGGTGCGGTGGCACAGCCCGCGAGCGTGAAGCTCACGGCGGCCGCAACGGTGAGGGCCGTCGCATAGCCGGCATGGTTGCGGAATAATGAATTCATCGCGGTTCTCCTGCACGCTGCATTTCTTCGGTCAGGGCATCTGCCCCACGCTCCATTTCCTTGTTGACTGCCGCGGCCTTGGCCATTGCGGTCCTCGCGGAGGCGAGCTCCGCCTGAACCCGCGATTCCTGAGCGAATCGTTCGGCCACGACCATGCTTTCTTCTCGCACGGCGTTGTCAGCCAAGGCGAGCTTTGTCGCGCGCCTCGCCGAGCTCGGCGGCCGCAAATTGACCCGCTTCCGCCTTCTCGGCGTTCGAGATCGCCACTTTGGCTGCGTCCAGTGCCGAATCAGGCGCCGGAGGCGCGGACGCACAGGCGGCAATGAGCATGAGCAGGCCCGCCAGTCCGGCCGCGACGAGCGGGGGCAGTCGAGGGGTTGCTCGGTATGACTTGTTCATTTCGGTTCTCTCACTTTGTTAACGGTGCTCTGTAAAGAAATCGTGAATACTTGAGTCAGGTCTCGTTTTGGCGCGGCTCGGCCCTGGCGTTCGGTGATGCCGCGGAGCAGCTGCACGGCAGCCAGCAGGACCATTGCGTCCAGCAATGACACGAGCAGACCAATAAGGCTGAATTCGCCTTGATCGAATGGCGACGACCCGACGAGCCCGCTCAGGAGCCATGCGCCAAGCACGACGCCCACGATTCCGACGATGACGTTCAGAATGATGCTTGGCCGCTCGTCGGTTCCCGTGAGCATGCTTGCTGCCCAGCCGAGCAGTCCGCCGACGAGAAGCGAGATGATGAAGTTCATGTGCCTGCCCCTTGCGTTGATCTGGCTGGACATTGCGCGCGGTTCGCAATGGCGTCTGTGCGCTGACGCACCGTGCGCGCGAGCACGGACACGGGACGTGTCACTTCAATTGGACCCGATGTGCGCTACCGCACCGACTTTGAGACGACACACGAAAGAGCTTCGTATTTGCATGTCGTCACGGGAGTCGAGAATGAGCCTGGGTAGAATGCTGCCGAAAAGCGCGAACTGGTCGCAGCTGACGCGTCACCAGATATATGTGCGATTGCATACCCAGCCAATCGGCTTAAGATGAGCCCTGAACTCGAGCAAAAGGAACCGGTTCCAGAATCGATCGTATTCAGTCCGATGGGCGCTTCTGGGAGTTTGATGGAAGCTAATCCCGATACACCTCGACAGAATCACCTGCTTGGCGCACTGCCCGCAGAAGAATGGGACCGATTGCGCCCGAAAATGGAACTGCGGCCGATGCCGCTCGGCCACGTCCTGTACGAATCCGGCGACACGATGCGGCACGTCTATTTCCCGACGACCTCGATCGTTTCCCTGCTGTACGTGATGGAAGACGGCTCTTCGGCCGAAATCGCCATCGTCGGCAACGAGGGAATCGTCGGGATTTCGCTTTTCATGGGCGGGGAGACGACCCCGAGCCGCGCGATCGTGCAAAGCGCCGGGCACGCTTACCGCGTGCCGGGACAGAATCTGAAGGATGAATTCTTCCGGGCCGGGCCGGTGCAGCGACTGCTGCTGCGCTACACCCAGGCCTTGATCACGCAGATGGCGCAGACGGCGGTGTGCAATCGCCATCATTCCGTGGAACAGCAGCTATGCCGCTGGCTGCTGATGAGCCTCGACCGCCTGCCCTCGAACGAATTGACGATGACCCAGGAGTTGATTGCCAACATGCTGGGCGTGCGGCGCGAGGGCGTCACGGAATCTGCCGGCAAACTGCAAAAGCTCGGATTGATCCACTACAACCGCGGTCACATCGTCGTCATCGACCGGCCGGCCCTGGAATCGCACGCTTGCGAGTGCTACGCGGTCGTCAAGAAGGAATTCGACCGCCTGCTGCCTTGGATCAGGTTGAACGGAACCGTCTGATCTGCAGATCGCTGGCGTGCGGTAACGCACCGACGCGATCAACGTGCCGACTCCAGGATTGCTGGAATCTGAAAATTCCAGCCGGGAGTTGGCATCATGAAGGTTCAATTGATATCACTTGCGATTGTTCTCGCGGTGCTGGCCGGTTGCCCGGAGAGCCCGACCGACACGGCAGTTGACGTTGCGCAGGCAAGCGAGGATGCGGCGACTGCCGAGTGACCGAAACCGGTGAACCCTGCCGCGAGTCCCCGGCCTTGCGGCCGGGGACGTTGATTGGTGGAGGCGGCGGGAATCGAACCCGCGTCCGCAAGCCCTACGCTACAGGTTCTACGTGCGTGTCCAGCCTATTGATCTCGTCCCGTGCTACCCGGCTGGCGGGGAAAACACGAGACCAGCTTCGGAGCGTTTTAGCGGTTCCAGCCCGGAGCACACCGGTTCCGCGATCCTGTGAGCGCGTCCCCCGGGTCTGGATGCACAGGCACATGCCAGTCGGGGGTTAGGCGGGATTAAGCCGCCAGAGCGTAGTTGTCGTCGTTGGCAACTATAGTTTGCAAGCGGATTTACGAGGTTGCCTGCACCTCGGCACGCCCCTGGAGTTTCGCAGCCCACGTCGAAGCCGATCGCCCCCAGAAGTCGACGTCATTCTACCAGATCCGCCGAGCCCGGGCCGCGCGTCGGCGGCATGAGCATCAGCCGTCGAGCTTGAGAAGTGCGAGCCTTGCTTCGCGAAGTTGCGAGCGCATCTCCGGGGCGGCCGCGCATGTTCTCGGACTCGGCTTCGTCAATCAGCTACCGCATCGAGCGCCCATGAACGCAGAATACGGCGCTTCTGTTCGCGGTTCAGGCGAAAGTCTTCAAGGACCTCGGCCGGGCGCGAAAAATACCGGGACGGATCCATGAGCACATCGTCAATGACGCATTCGGGTTGCAGGATTTGTCATGGCGACTTACCAGATCGTGACGTAGATCCCGATTGGGTGCAATGCGGCAAGCCCTGTGTACGGTCCCGCACAGACCGTCGAATCTAGCTCCTGAGTAGATTTCGGCATGGTCACTTTCAAGTGCGATAGGGAAACTCGAACGTGTCGGGCCTGAATCAGCAGCGAACCAACGGTAGCCTTGCCGGCACAGCGATGGAATGGGCGCAAGGCGACACACTCCGGCGCACGCCGCCACCCGCGGTCGCTCGACGATGCATTGATTCGCCTGGCTAATGCCGAAAAGCGGCTCATTGGCGTCCTGCGCGAAAATGAAAACCTGAAATCGAACAGCGAGTACCTGATGAAGGCGCTCGATGCAACCTCGCGGCGGGCCGTGGCCGCCCAGCGCGTCGCCCATCATGACGGGCTGACCGGGCTGCCAAACCGCCTGCTTCTGATCAAACGGCTGCAACTGGCGATCAGGAAGGCCTCCAGCCGGCATCGCCAGTTGGCGTTGTTATTCATCGACCTCGACGGCTTCAAGATCGTGAATGATCGATACGGGCACGCGGTCGCTGACCGATTGCTGTCGGCCGTCGGAGCGCGAATCGCGGCCAGTGTGCGGGCAGAGGACCTCGCCTGTCGCTACGGCGGGGACGAATTCATTGCGCTTCTCTCGGACCTCGACGACGCAGCGATCGCCAGCACTGTTGCTGAAAAAATCCGCAAGCACATTGGCGAGAGCTACTCGATCGACGGCGTGGAGATTCACATCACCGCTTCCATCGGCCTGGCCTTGTATCCCGCGGACGGCCAACAACTACGATGCATTGCTGAACCGCGCCGACGCCGCCATGTATCGTCGACAAGGCCAGGCGGCTGTCGCAAATCAGCGTGTGACACCGCCCGTCGGCGCCATTCAGGCGCCCCGATGCCGGCCCTTCATGACGCGCGCTTTCTCGCGCTGCCAGTCGCGTTCCTTCGTGTCGGCGCGCTTGTCGTGCTCCTTCTTGCCGCGCGCGAGGCCGATCTCGAGCTTTGCGCGTCCGTTCTTCCAGTACATCGCGAGCGGCACGATCGTGCGTCCCTTGCGCTCGACGGCACCGACGAGCGAATCGATCTGGCGGCGGTGCAGCAGGAGCTTGCGGCTGCGCGTCGGATCGGGCTGCACGTGCGTCGAGGCGGTCAGGCAGCGGCGAGACATGCGCGCCGAAGAGCCAGGCCTCGTCGTCCTTCAGGAGCACGTAGGCTTCCTGCAGCTGCAGGCGGCCGGCGCGCAGCGCCTTCACTTCCCAGCCCTGCAGGGCGACGCCGGCCTCGAAGCGCTCCTCGATGAAGTACTCGTGCTCGCGCGCGCCGGTTGACCGCGATGCGCCCGGCCGAATCGTCCTTGTCTGCCATGCTTCATTCTAGCGGCATGGCGCGGTTGTCCATGCGGCAGTGGCCTGTGACAATCCGCGCGTGAGGCGGAGCGATCCATGCGTGAGGTGCGGCGAAGCGCGCTCCTGCCTTACTCCCCGGACGCAGGTGTACGGGCTCGTCGCCGACGTCGAGCGCTATCCCGAATTCCTGCCCTGGTGCACGTCGGCGCGGATCCTGGCGGCGAAGGGCGACGAGGTGACGGTCAAGCTCGGGCTTTCGAGCGGCATCGCGCGCGCGAGCTTCACGACGCGAAACCGGCTCGAGCCCGGCCGCCCGGTCACGATGAGCCTCGTCGACGGGCCCTTCGATCACCTCGAGGGCCGCTGGGACTTCACGCCGATCCGCAAGGCAGGCACGCGCGCCGACCTGCATGGTCCGCTTCTCGACCCACGGCGTCATCGGCGCGCTCGCGCTCGGCCCCGCCTTCGAGGGCATCTGCAACCATCTCGTCGATGCGTTCGCGCGCCGCGCGAGGCAGGTGTTCGGTGGCGGCTGAGCGCATCGCGATCGAGGTGGCCTGCGCGGAGGCCGACCGCCAGACGGTCTTCGCGCTCGAAGTGCCGGCCGGCTGCACGGCGGGCGAGGCACTCGAGCGCTCAGGAATCCTTTCGCCTGCATCCCGCGATCGATCGCGGCGGCCTGCGGCGTCGGGATCTTCGGCCGCGAAGTGGCGCGCGACCGCGTGCTCGCGGCGGGCGACCGTGTCGAAGTCCTGCGTCCGCTCGCGGAGGATCCGCGGGATCGCCGGCGGCGGCTGGCGCGCGAGGGGCGCTCGATGACGCTCGCGCTCAGCCGGCGGAGGACTGAAACCGGCCGCGGCAGCGGGATCGGCTCCTCGACGCGCGTGACCTTGTCGCCGTCGAACCAGACGACCAGGTGGCGCTTCGTGATCTCCCGCTCGTGGCCGCGCCGCAGGCTGTACACGTAGTCCCAGCGATCCGCGTCGAAGCTGTCGATCACCATCGGCGTGCCGAGCAGGAATCGCACCTGGCTGCGCGTCATGCCGACCTCGACCTGGTCCACCTGCTCGACGTCGAGCAGGTTGCCCTGCTGGATGTCCATGCGGTAGACGCACCCGAGACCGCGAATGCGAGCATCAGGGCGGCGGCGAGTGCGGCGGCGGCTGCGGAACGGGTCGCATCAGCGGGGGTCCTGGAGGATAATGGCGCGCATCATAGCGGAATCGCCGCGGCGCGCGGCGGGAGCCGGACGGTGGAAACCAGCGACCTTCGCAAGGCGGGGCTCAAGATCACGCTGCCGCGCGTGAAGATCCTCGAGATCCTCGCCGGGCAACCACGGTCGCCACATGTCGGCCGAGGACATCTACCGGGCGCTGATCGACCAGAGCGAGGACATCGGCCTCGCGACGGTCTACCGCGTGCTCACGCAGTTCGAGGCGGCCCAGCTCGTCAAGCGCCATCATTTCGAGGGCGGCACGGCGGTCTTCGAGCTGAACGAGGGCGAGCACCACGACCACATCATCTGCATGGACTGCGGCCGGGTCGAGGAGTTCATGGACTGCGGCATCGAGCGGCGGCAGAACGACGTCGCGACCAGGCTCGGCTTCGCGATCGAGGAGCACAACCTGATCCTCTACGGCCGCTGCCGCCGCGAGAACTGCCCGCACCGCCGCAAGCGCAGCTGAACCCGCGGCCGGCTCAGCCGGCCGCGCCCGCGGCCTTCAGCATCTCGCGCGCGTGCTCGCGCGCCTTGCGCGTGACCTCGACGCCGCCCAGCATGCGCGCGAGTTCCTCGACGCGCTCGTCCTGCCCCGAGCGCGGACACGGCGGTGCGGCTGGTGCGTCCGTCCGTGAGCTTGCTGACGCGGTGCTGGTGGTGGGCCTGGCTTGCGACCTGCGCAAGGTGCGTGACGCACAGGACCTGGCCGCGCTCGCCGAGCTCGCGCAGCTTGCGGCCGACGATCTCGGCGACGCCGCCGCCGATGCCGGCATCCACTTCGTCGAAGATCAGGCAGGTGCGCGCACGTGCGGCGCGCGGCGGCGACCTGCACCGCGAGGCTGATGCGCGAGAGCTCGCCGCCGGAGGCGACGCTGGCGACCGGCTTGGCCGGCTCGCCCGGATTCGCGCTCACGAGGAACTCGATGCGGTCCGCACCCGCGGCCTGCGGTTCCGCCGCGGCATCGGATTCGATGCCGATCTCGAATCGCCCGCCCGGCATGCCGAGCTGGCGCATCAGGCCCGGTGACCGCGTGCGCCGAGCTTGCGCGCCGCGGCGCGGCGCGCCGCGCCGAGAGCTCCGTCGCGGCCGCGTCGATAGCGCGTGCGCAAGCCCGCGATGCGCTCGTCAAGGCCGCCGAGCGCCAGTTTCCGACTGCTCGATGCGCCGCGAGCATGCGCTCGCAGCTCGTCGAGCTTCGCCGGCAGCGCGGTCGCCACGACCCGGTGCTTGCGCGCGAGGTCCTCGATTGCCGCGACGCGTCGCTCGACCTGCTCCTGCCGCGCCGGATCGGCGTCGAGTCCCTCGAGGTACGCGGCGAGCTCGGCGCCGGCCTCGCGCAGCGCGATGAGCGATTCCTCGACCAGCGCGCAGCGAGCGCTGCGAGGCGCGCGTCGAGCGCCGCGGCCGCCGCGCAACTGGCTCGCCGCGCGCGCCGCGAGCGCGTGCGCGTCGGCTGCCGTCGCCTTCGTAGCAGGAGTGCGAGCGCGCCCTGGACCGCCTCCGCGAGCCGGCCGCGGTTGGCGAGCCGGTTGCGTTCCTCGAGCGAGCGACTCCGCCTCGCCCGGCGCCGAGCCCAAGGGCCTCGAGCTCGCCGACCTGGTAGCGCAGCAGCTCGAGCCGCGCGCCGCGGTCCCGCGCCGTCGCCGCGAGCGAGTCGCGCTCCGCGCTGCACTGCCGCCACTCGCCGGCGAGCGCCGGCGACGCGCCGCGAGTCCGGCGCGCCGGACGCCGTGGGCGTCGACGATCTCGCGCTGCGCATCGCGGCTGACGAGCGACTGGAATTCCTGCTGGCCATGGATGTCGATGAGCAGTTCGCCGAGCGCGCGCACGCTTTGCGCCGGCAACGCCTGGCCGTTGACGTACTGGCGCGAGCGGCCGTCGCGGCCGATCACGCGGCGCAGCACGAGTTCGCCGTCGTCCGCTCGATGGACTGCTCCTCGAGCCAGCGCCGCACGGCGGGATTCGCGCCGGACTCGAACGTCGCGGTGATCTCGGCGCGCTCGGCGCCGTGCCGCAGCGCGTCCGCGACTCGCGCGCCCGCCGAGCGCGAGCATGACGGCGTCGACGATGATGGACTTGCCGGCGCCCGTCTCGCCGGTGAGCGCCGTGAGGCCGCCCGCGAGTCTCGAGCTCGGCCGCGTCGATGATCGCGAGGTCGCGGATCTGCAGGTGCGCGAGCACGCTCAGTATTCCTCGCCGCCGGAGCGGCCGCTGCGGCCCCAATGCAGCTTCGAGCGCAGCAGGCGGAAATAGTCGTGGCCGGGCGGATGCAGCAGCGTGATGCTCTCGGCGGCGGGCTCGATCACGAGTCGCGACCGGCCGCGAGGTCGCCGAAGCACCGCGCCGTCGCAGGTGACCTGGGCGCGCGCGCCGGAGCGCGCGACCAGGCGGATTTCGATGCGGCTGTCGCGGCCGAGCGACGATCGGCCGGTCCGAAAGCGTGTGCGGCGAGATCGGCGCGATCACGACGGCGCCCAGCGAGGGATGAATGATGGGCCCGCCGCAGGAGAGCGCGTAGGCCGTCGAGCCCGTCGAGCTCGCGATCACGAGCCCGTCGCCGCCGTGCGTATTGACGAAACCGCCGTCGATCCAGACTTCGAGCTCGACCATGCGCCCGGATTCGTGCCGCTGCACGACGACGTCGTTGAGCGCGCGGTACGCGCGCTCGGCGCCGTCCGCGGCAGCGAGAGCCGAGCCGCAGCAACTGGCGTCGGTCGGTCTCGAAGCGGCCTGCCAGCACGTCGTCGACGTTGCGCGAGCATCTCGTCGGGCAGGACGTCGGTCAGGAAGCCGAGCCGGCCGCGGTTGACGCCGAGCAGCGGCACGCCGCGCGCCGAGCGCGAGCTGCGCCGCGAAGAGCATCGTGCCGTCGCCGCCAATCGCCACGATGAGGTCCGCCTCCTGCCCGAGCTCGCGCGACGGGCTTGCGGACGAGTCCGTCCGGGCAGCCCGTCGACCGCGGCGTCCCGGTCGAGGAACACCGTCAAGTCCAGCGCGCGCAGAGTGCGTCGGCGAGCAGCGCCAGCGAATCGGCGACTCGGGCGTCTTCGACCTTGCCGACCAGGGCGATGCGGGAGAAGTGCTTGTTCATTCGGGTTTGCAGGCTTTTTAGCACGCGGGCCGGATCGCGGGCCACAATCCTTGACACTCGACGAGCGCGATTGCTAGTTTGATCGCCGCGGCCGACGCGTTTGCCATTTTCCTTTTGCAACAGGGACTTATGCCGGACACGACACGCGGCGCCGACAGGGAGCCGAACGACCGGGCGCAGCAGCTCCTGCGCACGCTGGTCGAGTGCTACGTGCGCGACGGCCAGCCCGTCGGGTCGCGCACGCTGACCCGCGAGTCGGGACTCAGCCTTTCGGCCGCGACCATCCGCAACGTCATGGCGGACCTCGAAGAGCACGGCTTCGTCAGCCTCGCCCCACACATCCGCCGGCCGCGTCCCGACCGACAAGGGCTACCGTTATTTCGTCGACGCGCTCCTGCGCTACCAGCCGCCGGACCACGCCGAGATCGCGGAGCTCAAGCGCCAGCTCGACCAGCGCGCCGGGGACCCGAAGGCGCTGGTCGCTGCGGCCTCGCAACTGGTGTCGAGCCTCACGCATCTCGCCGGCGTCGTGACGGTCCCGCGCGAGACGCATGCTGCGCTGTCGCAGATCGAGTTCGTCGGGCTTTCCGGCAACCGCGTGCTGACGATCCTGGTGGTCAATGGCCGCGAGGTGCAGAACCGCGTCGTCCAGCTCGAGCGCCATTTCACGGCCGAGGAACTGCGCCGCGCCGCGGCCTACCTGAACGAGCTGTTCGCCGGCCAGGAGCTCGCGGGCGTGCGCGCGCGGCTGCGTCGCGCAGCTCCAGGAAACCCGCGAGCAGATGAACCGGCATGATGGTCGACGCGATCACGCTCGCGCAGCGCGCATTCGCGGACCAGCCGGCCGAGCGCGACGCGGACATGGTCGTCGCCGGCGAGACGAACCTCATGGGATTCGCGGAGATGTCCAACGTCGACCGCCTGCGCCGGCTGTTCGAGGCGTTCAACGAGAAGCGGGACATCCTGCACTTGCTCGACCAGAGCCTGCATGCCGACGGCGTGCAGATCTTCATCGGCCACGAATCGGGCTACCGGATCCTCGACGACTGCAGCGTGGTGGTCGCGCCGTACACACAGGACGACCGCGTCGTCGGCGTGCTCGGTGTCATCGGTCCGACGCGCATGGCCTACGAGC
The DNA here is from genome assembly GCA_963706895.1 of uncultured Gammaproteobacteria bacterium. Taxonomy (GTDB): domain Bacteria; phylum Pseudomonadota; class Gammaproteobacteria; order Steroidobacterales; family Steroidobacteraceae; genus SCUD01. The sequence goes on from CAVPNV010000009.1 coordinate 216,098, forward strand.
GCGTCATCCCGGTCGTCGACATCGCGGCGCGAATGCTGGGCTCCGCCTTGAATTCCCGCGACTGATCCCCACACCCGGCGCGCATGAACGGCATCGAAACCGAGCAGCCCGATCCGGCAACGGAGAACGGCGAAGCTCCCCGGAAGCCGCGAAGGCGGAATCGCTGCTGGCGGAGGCCGAGGGCCGGGCCGAGCAGCATCGCGCCGACTTCCTGCGCGCGATCGCGGAGCTCGAGAACGTCCGCAAGCGCTCCGCGCGCGAGGTTGACGCCGCCCGCCAGTACGGGATCGAAAAATTCGCCGTCCGAGCTTCTGCCCGTCGCCGATACGCTCGCTCTCGCGCTCGAATCGGCGGCGACGGCTGATGCCGCGACCCTGGCCCAGGGGCAGGAGGCGACACTCCGGCTGCTGCACAAGGCTTTCGAACACGCAGGACTCGCGGTCATCGACCCTGCAGGTCAGCCTTTCGACCCCGCCAGGCACGAGGCCATGGCCATGCAGCCGTCCGCCGACCATCCGCCACACACCGTTCTCCAGGTCATCCAGAATGGCTGGCTGCTGAACGGCCGCCTCTTGCGGCCCGCCCGGGTCATCGTTTCCGCAGCCCCGGAAGAAACGGCCGAATCCGCCCTAGCCGGGCGGTTGAAACGGCGGCCCGGGCGACCCCACAACGCTGACCAGTCCCACTTTTCGGAAGCGATTCAATGGCCAAGATCATCGGTATCGACCTCGGTACGACCAACTCCTGCGTGGCAGTCATGGAGGGCAGTACGCCCAAGGTCATCGAGAACAGCGAGGGCGACCGCACGACTCCGTCGGTCGTCGCCTTCACGAAGGACGGCGAGATCCTGGTCGGCCAGCCGGCCAAGCGCCAGGCGGTCACCAATCCGCAGAATACGTTCCATGCGGTGAAGCGCCTGATCGGGCGCCGTTTCGAGGACACCGTCGTCCAGAAGGACATTCCGCTCGAGACCTACAAGATCGTGCGCGCCGAGAACGGCGACGCCTGGCTCGAGGCCCAGGGCAAGAACATGGCGCCGCCGGAAATCTCGGCGCGCGTTCTCATGAAGATGAAGAAGACGGCCGAGGATTACCTCGGCGAGACCGTCACGGATGCCGTGATCACGGTGCCCGCGTATTTCAACGACGCGCAGCGCCAGGCGACCAAGGACGCTGGCCGCATCGCCGGCCTCAACGTGCGGCGCATCATCAATGAGCCGACCGCGGCCGCTCTCGCGTATGGCATGGACAAGAAGGGCAAGGACCGCAAGATCGCGGTCTATGACCTCGGCGGCGGCACCTTCGACATCTCGATCATCGAGATCGCGGACGTCGACGGCGAGCGCCAGTTCGAGGTCATGTCCACGAACGGCGACACCTTCCTCGGCGGCGAGGACTTCGACCGCCGCGTGATCGACTACATCGCGGCCGAGTTCCAGAAGGAGAGCGGCGTCGACGTGCGCAAGGACCCGCTCGCAGTGCAGCGCCTGAAGGAAGCGGCGGAGAAGGCCAAGATCGAGCTGTCCTCGGGCCAGCAGACCGAGATCAACCTGCCGTACATCACGGCGGACGCCTCGGGTCCCAAGCACCTGACGCTGAAGCTCACGCGCGCCAAGCTCGAGTCGCTCGTCGAGGATCTCGTCAACCGTACCGTCGAGCCCTGCCGCATCGCGCTGAAGGACGCAGGCCTTGCGATCAGCGACATCGACGAGGTGATCCTGGTCGGCGGCCAGACGCGCATGCCGCTGGTGCAGAAGGCGGTCAAGGACCTCTTCGGCAAGGAGCCGCGCAAGGACGTCAATCCGGACGAGGCCGTCGCCGTCGGCGCCGCGATCCAGGGCGGCGTCCTCGCGGGCGACGTCAAGGACGTGCTGCTGCTCGACGTGACGCCGCTGTCGCTCGGCATCGAGACCCTGGGCGGCGTCATGACGCGGCTGATCGAGAAGAACACGACGATCCCGACCAAGACTTCGCAGGTGTTCTCGACCGCCGACGACAACCAGAGCGGCGTGACGATCCACGTGCTGCAGGGCGAGCGCGACCGCGCGGGCGGACAACAAGTCGCTCGGCAAGTTCGACCTCTCCGACATCCCGCCGGCGCCGCGCGGCATGCCGCAGATCGAGGTGACACTTCGACATCGACGCAAACGGCATCCTGAACGTGTCGGCCAAGGACAAGGCGACCGGCAAGGAGCAGCGGATCGTCATCAAGGCTTCGAGCGGCCTCTCCGAGGAGGAGATCAAGCAGATGATCCGCGACGCCGAGGCGCATGCCGCGGAGGACAAGAAGTTCCGCGAACTCGTCGGAGACGCGCAACCGCGCCGATGCGCTCCTGCACGCGACCGAGAAGTCGCTGAAGGACCTCGGCGACAAGGTGACAGGCGAGGAGCGCGCGGCGATCGAGGCGGCGACTTTCGGACCTGCGCGGCGTGCTGAAGGGCGACGACAAGTCGGCGATCGAGCACAAGGCCGAGGCGCTCGCCAAGGCGAGTGCGCCGGTCGTGCAGCGGGCCTACCAGCCGGAAGGCGCGGCCGCGGGCGCGGAGGCAGACGCTTCTGCAAAGCCCGGCGCGGACGCGGCAAGGACGACGTGCTCGACGCCGAGTTCGAAGAAATCAAGGACAAGGGACCGAAGCCGCACTGACGACGACGGCGCCCGCGTCCGAATTTGAACGCGGCCGCCGGGTGACAGTCGGTCACCCGGCGGTCTGCGCATGCGGAGCGCCATGTCGAAGCGTGATTTCTACCAGGTGCTTGGGCGTGCCACGAAACGCCACCGAGGACGCCATCACCAAGGCGTACCGGCGCCTGGCCATGAAGTACCACCCGGACCGGAATCCCGACGACAAGGAAGCCGAAGAGCATTTCAAGGAAGCGAAGGAGGCCTACGAGATCCTGACCGATGCGCAGAAGCGCGCGGCTTACGACCAGTACGGCCGCGCAGGCCTCGACGCCGCGCGCGGTGCCGGCGCAGGGCTTCAGCCCCTCCGACGCCTTCGGCGACATCTTCGGCGACATGTTCGGCGACATCTTCGGCGGCGGCCGCCGCGGCGGCCGCAATGCCGTCTATCGCGGCGCGGACCTGCGCTACGAACTCACGCTCGACCTCGAACAGGCGGTCTTCGGCACGGCGACCGAGATCGACTTCCAGACCGTCAAGGAATGCGCCGAATGCGGCGGCATCCGGCGCCGCGCGCGGTCACACGCCGGTCACCTGCGACGCCTGCGGCGGTGCCGGCCAGGTCCGGATCAGCCAGGGGATCTTCGCCGTCCAGCAGACCTGCCCGCGCTGCAAGGGGCGGGGCACGATCATCAAGGATCCCTGCCCGAAGTGCGCGGGCCACGGCCGCATGCGAACCACGAAGCGGCTTTCGGTCAAGGTGCCCGGCAGGCGTCGACAACGGCGACCGCATCCGGCTCGCAGGCGAAGGCGAGGCGGGACGGAACGGCGGCCCGCCAGGCGACCTCTATGTCGAGATCGTCGTGCGCGAACACCCGATCTTCGAGCGCGACGGCGCGCATCTCTCCTGCGAGGTGCCGGTCGGCTTCACGGCCGCTGCGCTCGGCGGCAACGTCGAGGTGCCGACGCTCGAGGGCCAGGCCTCGATCAAGGTGCCCGCCGGCACTCAGTCTGGCCGCGTCTTCCGCCTGCGCGAAAAGGGGATCAAGCCCGTGCGCGGCGGCGCGACCGGCGACCTGTTCTGCCGTGTCGTGGTGGAGACGCCGGTCGACCTCAGTGCGCGAGCAGAAGGAGCTGCTGCGCAAGTTCGAGGGCTCGCTTGCCTCGGACGGCAAGAGCCACAATCCTCGCCAGCGCTCCTGGCTCGAAGGCATGCGGCAGTTCTTCAGCAGGATAGGAGGCTGAATGAACAAGTCGCCGTGCTGGGGATCAGCGGCCGCGTCGGCCGCTGCCTCGTGCGCGCGATCCGTGAGTCCCCGGATTTCGCGCTGATCGGGCGCACTGGCCTCGCCGACGAGCGCGGCGCTCGGCCGCGATGCGGGTGAGGTCGCGCAGACGGGTCCGGTTGCCGTGCCGGTGACGGCTGACCGGGGGCAAGCGCTTGCGCAAAGGCGGTCGTCGCCATCGACTTCACGCTGCCCGACGCATTGCCGGACAACCTGGCGGCCGTCGAAAGCGGCAGGCATACCGCTCGTCGTCGGCATCACGGGGCTCGACGCCGCGCGCCAGGGGATGCTTCGCCGCTTCAGCGAGCGCCAGGCCATCCTGGTCGCGCCCAACATGTCGCTTGCGGTCAACCTGCTGTTCGGGCTCGCTGGCCGTGCGGCCGCGGCCGCTGCCGCACGATTACGACGTCGAAATCCTCGAAGCCCATCATCGCGGCAAGGCTGACGCGCCGTTCGGGAACCGCGCTTCGGCTCGGCGAGATCGTCGCCGGCGCGCGCGGGCGGCGCACTGGCGGAGCACGCGGTATACGGCCGGTTCGGCAAATCGGCGGGCGCGCGCGCCGGGCGCGATCGGCTTCTCGAGCCTGCGGGCCGGAGACATCGTCGGCCAGCACCAGGTGCTGTTCGCTGGCACCGGCGAGACGCTCGAGCTCGTGCATCGGACGACCGACCGGATGACCTTCGCCTACGGCGCACTCGCGGCCGCGCGCTGGATCCTCGGTCGTCCGCCCGGGCTCTACGGCATGTCCGACGTGCTGGGCTTGAGAGAACAGAGGGGACAGTCGCCTTTGCCGGCGCAAAGGGGACTGTCCCCTCTTCGAGGACTGCGCATTGTCTCATGTAGAATTCGCCTCAGGTCGCGGCCCCCTGACGTAATAGACGATGACCGGTGGAGTCCCCGACGACTCCATCCACTGAGGTCCTGCGCCTTGCGCCGGCGAACGGCGAGGCATGGACCGGGAGAACGCCCTGGTGACACCGACACCTGCAGTGCTCGCGCTCGAGGACGGCACGGTGTTTCGGGGAATTTCGATCGGCGCTCCCGGCGTCACGACCGGCGAGGTCGTATTCAACACGGCGATGACGGGCTACCAGGAGATCCTTACCGACCCGTCCTATGCCCGCCAGATCGTCACGCTGACCTATCCGCACGTCGGCAACACCGGCGTCACGCCCGAAGACCTCGAGTCGGATTCGATCCATGCCGCGGGACTCGTCATCCGCGACTTGCCGCTCCTGCATTCGAGCTGGCGCGCGAGCCACTCCCTGTCGCAATTCCTCGTCGAGGGCGAAACCGTCGCAATCGCCGGAATCGATACGCGCAAACTCACCCGTATCCTGCGCGAGCGCGGCGCCCAGGGCGGCTGCATCGCGACTGCCGACCAGCGCAGACGCCGACGTCGCGCTGCGCGCTGCCCGCGCCTTTCCCGGGCCTCAAGGGAATGGATCTTGCGAAGGTCGTGTCGGTGCGCGCGCCCTACCAGTGGAACGAGGGCAGCATCGGCCGCGAGTCAGTGCGCGTGCTGCGCCCGGGCTCGCGGCTGCACGTCGTGGCCTACGACTTCGGCATCAAGCGCAACATCCTGCGGCTGCTCGTCCGACTACGGCTGCCGGATGACGGTGGTGCCTGCGCAGACGAGCGCCGCGGATGCGCTCGCGCTCAATCCCGACGGCATCTTCCTGTCCAACGGTCCCGGCGACCCGGAGCCTTGCGACTACGCGATCGCCGCAATCCGCGAATTCCTGGATACCGACATTCCGGTTTTCGGCATCTGCCTCGGCCATCAGCTGCTCGGGCTCGCGAGCGGCGCGCGAACCGTCAAGATGAAGTTCGGCCACCACGGCGCAAACCACCCGGTGCAGGAACTTGCCGGCGGCCACGTGCTGATCACCAGCCAGAACCACGGCTTCGCGGTCGACGAGGCGATCGCTGCCGTCGCGGCTCAAGCCGACCCACCGTTCGCTGTTCGACGGTTCGCTGCAGGGCGTTGCGCGCACCGACCGGCCGGCCTTCGGCTTCCAGGGCCACCCCGAGGCGAGCCCCGGTCCGCACGACCTGCGCCCGCTGTTCGAGCACTTCGTGTTCCTGATGGTGCGGCGCCTGCAGCAGATGCTGCGCTCGCAGGTCGCGGTCGCCGAAGGAGCGGCGGTGCGCTGATGGGCAAGCGCACCGACATCGAGAGCATCCTGATCATCGGCGCCGGGCCCGATCATCATCGGCCAGGCCTGCGAGTTCGACTATTCGGGCGCCCAGGCCTGCAGGGCGCTGCGCGAGGAGGGCTACCGCGTCATCCTCGTGAACTCGAACCCCGCGACGATCATGACCGACCCGGAAATGGCGGACTCGATCTACATCGAGCCGGTCGACTGGCGCACGGTCGCGCGCATCATCGAGAAGGAGCGGCCGGACGCGCTGCTGCCGACGATGGGCGGCCAGACGGGGCTCAACACCGCGCTCGATCTCGTGCGCGAGGGCGTGCTCGAGAGGTTCGGCGTGGAGATGATCGCCGCATCGCGCGAGGCGATCGACATGGCGGAGGACCGCGAGTTGTTCCGCAACGCGATGCGCGGCATCGGGCTCGAATGCCCGAAGTCCTACATCGCCCACGACCTCGACGAGGCGCTCGCCGTGCAGGCCGAAGTCGGATACCCGACCGTCATCCGGCCCTCGTTCACGCTCGGCGGCACGGGCGGCGGCATCGCCTTCAACCGCGAGGAGTTCGAGGAGATCGTGATGCGCGGACTCGACGCCTCGCCGACGGCCGAGGTGCTGATCGAGGAGTCGGTGCTCGGCTGGAAGGAATTCGAGATGGAGGTGGTGCGGGACCGCAAGGACAACTGCATCATCGTCTGCTCGATCGAGAACCTCGACCCGATGGGCGTCCACACCGGCGACTCGATCACGGTCGCGCCGGCGCAGACGCTCACCGACAAGGAATACCAGCGCATGCGCGACGCCTCGATCGCGGTGCTGCGGCAGGTCGGCGTCGAGTGCGGCGGATCGAACGTCCAGTTCGCGATCAGCCCGGAAGACGGGCGCATGCTCGTGATCGAGATGAATCCGCGCGTCTCGCGCTCCTCGGCGCTCGCATCCAAGGCGACCGGGTTTCCGATCGCAAAGATCGCGGCCAAGCTCGCCGTCGGCTACACGCTCGACGAGCTGCGGAACGAAATCACGGGCGGCGCGACGCCGGCTTCGTTCGAGCCAACGATCGATTACGTCGTCACCAAGGTGCCGCGCTTCACGTTCGAGAAATTTCCGGGCTCCAACACCCGCCTCACGACGCAGATGAAGTCGGTGGGGGAGGCGATGGCGATCGGTCGCACTTTCCAGGAGTCGCTGCAGAAGGCGCTGCGCAGCCTCGAGACCGGCTGCGACGGGCTGACGCCGATACTCGCGCTGCCGCTCGACGGCGGACGACGAGCTGCGCCTCGCCGAGGAGCTGCGGCATCCCGGCGCGCGACCGGATCCGCTTCGTTGCCGACGCCTTCCGCGCGGGCTGGCCGCTCGAGCGCGTCGCGCGCGGAGACCATGATCGATCCCTGGTTCCTCGCGCAGATCGAGGACCTCGTGCGCGAGGAGGAGGTGGTGCGCAGCGGAAGGCATCGCCGGGCTCACTTTCGAGCGGCTGCTGGCACTGAAGCGCAAGGGCTTCTCGGACGCGGCGCTCGCGCGCGCGATGGGCGCGCCCGAGTCGCGCGTGCGCGCACGCCGGCTCGCCTGCGGCGTGCACCCGGTCTACAAGCGCGTCGACACCTGCGCCGCGGAATTCGCGACGTCGACGGCCTACCTCTATTCGTGCTACGAGCAGGAGTGCGAGTCGGACCCGACTCCGCGGCCCGAAGATCATGATCCTGGGCGGCGGGCCCAATCGCATCGGCCAGGGCATCGAGTTCGACTATTGCTGCGTGCACGCGGCGCTCGCGCTTCGCGAGGACGGCTACGAGACCATCATGGTCAACTGCAACCCGGAAACCGTTTCGACCGACTACGACATCTCCGACCGCCTGTATTTCGAGCCGCTCACGTTCGAGGACGTCATGGAGGTCATCGGCCGCGAGAAGCCGCAGGGCGTGATCGTGCAGTTCGGCGGCCAGACGCCGCTCAAGCTCGCGCGCCAGCTCGCCGCGGCCGGTGCGCCGATCATCGGCACCAGCCCGGATTCGATCGACGTCGCCGAGGACCGCGAGCGTTTCCAGCAGCTGCTCACGAAGCTCGGGCCTGCGCCAGCCGGCGAATGCGACGGCGCGCGACGAGGAGCGCGCGATCGAGCTCGCGCGCGAGGTCGGCTTCCCGCTGATCGTGCGGCCTTCCTACGTGCTGGGCGGCCGCGCGATGGAGATCGTCTACGAGGAGGAGGACCTGCGCACCGTACATGCGCGAGGCCGTGAAAGTCTCGAACGAGAGCCCGGTGCTGCTCGACCGCTTCCTCGACCTTGCGATCGAAGTCGACGTGGATGCGGTCTGCGACGGACAGGACGTCCTGATCGGCGGCATCATGGAGCACGTCGAGCAGGCGGGCGTGCATTCCGGCGACTCGAGCTGCTCGCTGCCGCCGGCGAGCCTCTACGCCGGAGATCCAGGACGAGATTCGCGCGCCAGACCCGCAAGATGGCGCAGGCGCTGAACGTGGTCGGCCTGATGAACGTGCAGTTCGCGATCCAGAACGGCGTCGTGTACGTCCTCGAGGTGAATCCGCGCGCGTCGCGCACGGTGCCGTTCGTCTCCAAGGCGACCGGGCGCCCGCTGGCGAAGATCGCGGCGCGCGTCATGGCCGGCCGCAAGCTCGCCGACCTCGACGCGACCGTCGAGCGCGTGCCGCCGTATTACTCGGTCAAGGAAGCGGTGTTCCCGTTCGGCAAGTTCCCGGATTCGGACCCGATCCTGGGTCCCGAGATGAAGTCGACCGGCGAGGTCATGGGCACCGGGCGTACGTTCGGCGAGGCCTACGCGAAGTCGCAGGCGGCGAGCGGCATCCGGCTGCCGACCCGCGGCGTCTGCCTGGTCTCGGTGCGCGACCGCGACAAGGAAGGCCGCGGTCGACGATCGCGACGCGCCTCGGCGAGCGCGGCTTCGAGATCATCGCGACCCAGGGCACGCAGGCCGCGCTCGAGGCCGCGGGCGTGCCGTGCCGGCGCGCGCTCAAGGTGCGCGAGGGCCGGCCGCACATCGTCGACATGATCAAGAACGACGAGATCGACCTCATCATCAACACGACCGAGGGCAAGCGCGCGATCCGCGAATCGCACTCGATCCGCCGCGAGGCGGAGCTGCGCAAGGTGACGTACTACACGACCGTGGCGGCAGCGCACGCGACCTGCGACGCGCTCGACCACCTCGAGGACCACGACGTCAACCGCCTGCAGGACCTGCACCGCGAGCTCGGCGCCGCATGAGGGCGCCGATCACGCTGCGCGGCGCGGAGAAGCTGCGCGACGAGCTGCGCAAGCTGAAGTCCGAGGACCGGCCCGCAATCATCCGTGCGATCGCCGAAGCGCGCTCGCACGGCGACCTTTCGGAAAACGCCGAGTATCATGCGGCGCGCGAGCAGCAGGGCTTCATCGAGGGCCGCATCAAGGAAATCGAGCAGCGCCTCGCCGAACGCTCAGGTCATCGACCCGGCATGCGTTGCCGGACACCGGCAAGGTCGTGTTCGGCGCGACCGTCGAACTCGCGCCGGTCGACGGCGGCCCGGAGGTGCGCTACCAGATCGTCGGCGATGACGAGGCGGACATTCGTCAGGGGCTGGTGTCGATCAACTCGCCGATCGCGCGCGCGCTGATCGGCAAGTCGCCGGGCGATGAGGTCGAAGTGGCTGCGCCCGGCGGCACGCGCAGCTTCGAGGTGCTTGCCGTGCGCCTCGCCTGAATCAAGAATCCGGAAGAAGTATCTTCGTAGCTTATTGTTTTTCTTGTAAAACAACCCGACGTTCCCGATCCGATAGACGAATTCGGAATCGGTCAGCGCGCGAGTTCGGCAAGGATCGCATCCGCGATCCTCGCGGCTCGCCGACGCGAGCGCGCAGCTTCACGAGCTCGTGGTGATCGAGCGCCGAGCTTCAGTTCCTCGACGACGCCGGGATTCAGCCCTCGCTGCCCGACGAGCACGATCGGGTGCAGCTCGTGGCCCAGCTCGCCGCAAGTGTTTTTTCTGCCGCTCGGTGAGCGCCATCGTCGCATTATAGGGGCTGGTACAGCGGAGGGCTCTGGTGGCGCGGCGCAGCAAGTCCAGCGGGCGGTGGCTCGAGGAGCATTTCTCGGATCCGTACGTGCGGCGCGCCAAGGACGCGGGGCTGCGCTCGCGCGCCGCCTTCAAGCTCGAGGAGATCGACGCCGCGGAAAAGCTGTTGTGCCCGGGCGCGGTGATCGTCGACCTCGGCGCCGCGCCCGGCGGCTGGAGCCAGTACGCGGCGCGCAAGCTGGCAGGCAAGGGCCGCGTGTTTGCGCTCGACCTGTTGCCCATGGATGCGATCGCCGGCGTCAACTTCCTGCAAGGCGACTTCCGCGAGCAGGCGGTGCTCGATGCGCTGCTCGCCGAGCTTGGCGGCCCGCCGCGTCGACCTTGTGTTGTCGGACATGGCCCCCAACATCAGCGGGGTGGACGTGGTGGACCAGGCGCGCGCCGCGGACCTCGAGGCCCTGGCGCTCGATTTCGCGCTGCGGGTCCTGGGCCCGGAGGGCGCGCTGCGTCGATGAAAGTCTTCCAGGGAGCCGGATTCCAGGAGCTGCTCGCCGAGGCGCGACGCCGATTCGCGCAGGTGCGGATGCGCAAGCCGAAGGCGTCGAGGCAGCGCAGTTCCGAGACCTATTTGGTGGCCAGGGGACCCCGTCCGGTGTAAGGTGAAACTAGCGCTCTCCGGCCGCGGTCCAAGTCCTTGATCCGCCAGCAATTGGAGCGCTCCAGGAGCCTGAGCTTGAACGATCTGACCAGAAACATCGTCCTGTGGGTCGTCATCGCGATCGTGCTGCTCGCGGTGTTCTCGAATTTCGGCCAGCGCGCCGCGGCCCCGACGAGCTGGCGTATTCGCAGTTCCTCACCGAGGTCCGCAGCGGCGGCGATCCGCAGCGCCACTTTCAAGGGCGACACGATCGTCGGCGAGCGCGCGAGCGGCGGCCCGTACGTCACCCACAATCCCGAGACCGACAACTCCTCGTTGATCGGGCTGCTCGACAAGCAGAGAATTGCAAGTTCGATGCGGCGCCGCCCGAGCGCCAGGGCTTCCTGCTGCAGCTGTTCATTTCCTCGTTCCCGATCCTGCTGCTGATCGGCGTGTGGATCTACTTCATGCGCCAGATGCAGGGCGGCGCGGGCGGCCGCGGCGCGATGTCATTCGGCAAGAGCCGCGCGCGGCTGCTGTCCGAGGACCAGGTCAGCGTCACCTTTGCCGACGTCGCGGGCATCGACGAGGCGAAGGAGGAAGTCGCGGAGATCGTCGACTTCCTGAAGGACCCGTCCAAGTTCCAGAAGCTCGGCGGCAAGATCCCGAAGGGCGTGCTGATGGTCGGCAGCCCGGGCACCGGCAAGACGCTGCTCGCGCGCGCCATCGCGGGCGAGGCCAAGGTGCCGTTCTTCACGATCTCCGGCTCCGACTTCGTCGAGATGTTCGTCGGCGTCGGCGCCAGCCGCGTGCGCGACATGTTCGAGCAGGCGAAGAAGCACGCGCCCTGCATCGTGTTCATCGACGAGATCGACGCGGTCGGCCGCCATCGCGGCGCCGGCCTCGGCGGCGGCCACGACGAGCGCGAGCAGACGCTGAACCAGCTGCTGGTCGAGATGGACGGCTTCGAGGGCAACGAGGGCGTCATCGTCATCGCCGCGACCAACCGTCCCGACGTGCTCGACCCGGCGCTGCTGCGCCCGGGCCGCTTCGACCGCCAGGTCGTCGTGCCGCTGCCGGACGTTCGCGGCCGCGAGCAGATCCTCAAGGTCCACATGCGCAAGGTCCCGATCTCCGACGACGTCGAGCCGGCACTGATCGCGCGGGGCACGCCCGGATTCTCCGGCGCCGACCTCATGAACCTCGTCAACGAAGCGGCCCTGTTCGCCGCGCGCGCGAACAAGCGGCTCGTCACGATGGAAGAGTTCGAGCGCGCGAAGGACAAGATCATGATGGGCGCCGAGCGGCGCTCGATGGTCATGAGCGACGCAGGAAGAGGCTCAATACCGCCTATCACGAGGCCGGCCACGCGATCGTCGGCATGAGCCTCGCCGGAACACGACCCGGTGTACAAGGTCACGATCATCCCGCGCGGACGCGCTCTTGGCGTGACCATGTTCCTGCCCGAGGAGGACCGCTACAGCTACAGCAAGCGCCGCCTCGAAAGCCAGATCACGAGCCTGTTCGGCGGCCGCATCGCCGAGGAACTCCGATTTCGGCCCGGAGGCGGTGACGACCGGCGCCTCGAACGACATCGAGCGCGCGACCAACCTCGCCCGCAACATGGTCACGAAGTGGGGCCTGTCCGAGCGAGCTCGGCCCGCTGTGCGTACATGGAGGACCAGGGCGAAGTCTTCCTCGGTCGCTCGGTGACCCAGCACAAGCAGGTCTCGGACGTCACGGCGCACGTGATCGACGAGGAAATCCGCCGCATGATCGACACGGCGTATGCGAACGCCCGCAAGATCCTTACTGACAATCGCGAGAAGCTCGATGTGATGTCCGCGGCGCTCATCAAGTACGAGACCATCGACGAAGAGCAGCTCAAGGACATCATGGCCGGCCGCGTGCCGAAGGCGCCGCGGGACTGGGACGAGTCCGGCGCGTCGACCGGCGGGCAGGGCAGCGCCAAGCCCGAGCCGGTGATCGGCCCGCCGGCCAGCCAGACCTGAGCGGCCCCGGCGCCGTCGCACTCGTACCCAGCCTCGACCGCAGGGCCCGCTTCGATGCGACCTCCAGTGCGGCCGCTCACCTGATCGACCTCGAGCGCCCCGTCGTCATGGGCGTGCTGAACGTCACGCCGGATTCGTTTTCAGACGGCGGACGCTACTTCGGATTGGCTGCGGCCTGGCGCAGGCCGAGCGCATTGGCCGCGGATGGCGCGGCGATCATCGATGTCGGCGGTGAGTCGACGCGGCCCGGCGCAATGGCCGTCAGCGTCGAAGAGGAGCTTCGCCGCGTGATGCCGGTCGATCGAGCGGCTCGCCGGTATCGCTCGCGGTGCCCGTTTCCATCGATACCCGCAAGCCCGAAGTGATGCGCCGGGCGCTCGCCGCCGGGCGCCTCGATGGTCAATGACGTCGCTGCGCTTGCTGCGCCGGGCGCGATCGAGGCCGTCGCCGGAAGCGATGCGGCGGTCTGCCTGATGCACATGCAGGGTGAGCCCGGCAGCATGCAGGATGAGCCGCGCTATGGCGACGTCGTCGAGGAAGTGCGGGGTTTCCTGCGCGAGCCGCGTCGCCGCCTGCGTGAGCGCGGGCATTGCGCGCTCGCGCCTGGTAGTCGATCCGGGATTCGGCTTCGGCAAGGCCCTGGAACACAACCTGGCAGCTGCTGCGCGGATCTCGGCACGATTGCGTCCGACGGATTGCCGGTGCTCGCCGGCCTGTCGCGCAAGCGCATGATCGGCGCGCTGACGGGCCGTGACGAGGGCGACCGCCTGGCCGGCAGCGTCGCGGCGGCCGTCGTTGCGGCGATGCATGGCGCGCGCATCATCCGGGCGCACGACGTGCGTGAAACGGCGGATGCGCTCAGGGTCGTGGCGGCCTGCGGCGCGATTGCGGGACAATCGGGGATGAGCATGCGGTACTTCGGAACAGACGGTGTTCGCGGTCGCGTCGGTACTCACCCGATGACCGTGGAATTCGCACTGCGGCTCGCGGGCGCGGCCGCGCGCGTGCTCGCGCCGAGCGGCGGCCGGGTGCTGGTCGGCAAGGACACGCGGCTTTCGGGTTACATGTTCGAGGCGGCGCTCGAAGCCGGATTCGTCGCGGCCGGTGTCGACGTGCTGCTCGCCGGCCCCCTGCCGACTCCCGGCATCGCCTACCTTGTCCAGCGCCTGGGCTGCGATTTCGGGGCCGTCATCAGCGCCTCGCACAATCGCTACGACGACAACGGAATCAAGTTCTTCGACCGCGAAGGCAGCAAGCTCGCCGACGAACTCGAGGAAGCGATCGAGTCGCACCTCGACGAACCCGCGCTGACGCGCGAGTCGGGCGCAGCTTGGCCGGGCGACGCGCGTGGACAACGAGCGCGCGCTATACCAGGCATTCTGCGCATCGACGCTGCCTCGTGGCATGCGCCTCGACGGGCTCAAGCTCGTCATCGATTGCGCGAACGGCGCGGCCTACAAGGTGGCGCCGCGCGTCCTCGCGGACCTCGGCGCCGAAATCGTGCCGATCGGCTGCTCGCCGAATGGCCGCAACATCAATGATGGCTGCGGTTCGACGGAACCCGGCATTGCTGAAACTCACGGTGTCTGGCGTGCGTGCCGACGCGGGTCATCGCGCTCGACGGCGATGGCGACCGCCTGGTCATGGCGGACCACCTGGGCCGTACCGTCGACGGCGACCAGCTTCTCTACGTACTGACCAAGGCGCGTCTCGCTGCCGGGGACTTGAAGGGCCCGGTCGTCGGCACCGTCATGAGCAATCTCGGCCTCGAGCTCGCGTTGAAGGAGCTCGGCGTGCCTTTCATGCGCGCTGCGGTCGGCGACCGGAACGTCCTGCAGCTATTGCGCGCACACGGCGGCATGCTGGGTGGTGAGGCCTCGGGCCACCTGCTTTGCCTCGACAAGACGACGACCGGCGACGGCCTGATCGTCGCGCTGCAGGTCGCTCGCCGTCATGAAGGCGACCGGAAAGTCGCTTGCCGAACTCGCGGCCGGCATGCAGCGCTTTCCGCAGCAGCTCATCAACATGCGCGTCGCGAAGCGTTTCGACGCGGCCCGGGAACCCTCGGTTGCTGCCGCGATCGCGCGTGTCGAACATGCCCTTGGCGAGCGCGGCCGCGTCGTACTGCGCGCCTCCGGAACCGAGCCATTGATCCGCGTGATGGTCGAGGGCGAGGACGCGCAGTCGGTTGCGCGTCATGCCGAGGAGCTCGCTGCGGCCGTCCGCGCCGCGGCGCCCGCCGCATGAACTCCCCGGATCGCAAGCCCCTCGTTGCGGGCAACTGGAAGATGCACGGCAGCCGGGCCGAGGCTGCCGCGCCTCGTCGGCGAGCTGATCGCGCGCGGGGTCGGCGTGGACGCGGCGGAAGCCATCGTGTGTCCGCCTTTCGTGCATCTCGCCGAAGTCGGCGTGCAGCTCAAGGGAAGCCGCATCGGGCTCGGCTGCCAGGACGTCTGCGCGGAAGAGTCCGGCGCGCACACCGGCGAAATTTCGGCGGCGAATGCTGGCCGACGTCGGATGCCGCTACGTCATCGTGGGCCATTCGGAGCGCCGCGCGCTCTACGGAGAGAGTGACGAGCTTGTCGCGCGCAAATTCGCCGCGGTGGGCCGCCATGCGCTTGTCCCGATACTTTGCGTCGGGGAGTCGCTCGACGATCGCGAACGCGATGCGACGCGCGCGGTCATCCTTCGCCAGCTCGACGCGGTGCTGGGGACCGCGGGCGCCGGCAGTTTCGCCCGGGCGGTTGTCGCCTACGAACCGGTCTGGGCGATCGGGACCGGCCGGACGGCGTACACCGACGCAGGCGCAGGAAGTGCACGCGTTGATCAGGGGCCGAATTGCGGAAAAAGATGCTACAATCGCCGCTTCCCTTCGGGTCCTGTACGGGGGCAGCGTCAAGGCAGCCAATGCCGCTGAGCTGTTCGCGATGCCCGATGTGGACGGCGGCTTGATCGGCGGCGCATCGCTCAAGGCGGACGAGTTCGCAAGCATCTGCGCCGCCGCCGCGCGCTGAAGTGCTGGCCAGGACTGGAACGGAAATGCTTCAAAACGTAATTACATTCCTGCACGGGCTGCTGTGCTTTGCGATCGTTGCGCTCGTCCTGCTGCAGCGGGGCAAGGGTGCGGACGCGGGGGCGGGATTCGGCGCGGGCGCCTCGGGCACCGTGTTCGGCGCGCGAGGCTCGGCTACCTTTTTCTCGAAGCTGACTGCCGTGCTGGCAACGCTGTTCTTCGTGACGAGCATGTCGCTCGCCTGGTTTGCGACGCGGCCACGCGCCGAGGCGCCGAAGAGCATCGTGGACACCGTGGTGACGGAACCCGCGCCGGCACCTGACGTGGACGGCAGCGCGGTACCGGCGCTACCCGAGACGCCGCCTGCGGAGCAGCCTGCGCCGGACGGGCAGTGACCGGAGACTTGATCGATTTCAGTGCCGACGTGGCGGAATTGGTAGACGCGCTAGCTTGAGGGGTTAGTGGGGAAACCCGTGTCGGTTCGAGTCCGACCGCCGGCACCATTCGAGTCTTGCTACTGATCGATCCCGGGGGTCCCAAGCGACCTGCCGGACAGTTACAATGCGCCCGGTCTGCGCGCCCCGCCGCGCGCGCGAGAACGGTCGCCCACTTGCTCGATAACTACCTGCCAGTCCTGATTTTTCTCGCGGTAGCCGGGGGCTTCGGCCTGCTGCTCCTGGCGCTCGGCTGGGTACTCGGTCCACGACGGCCGGACGCCGAGAAAGTCTCGCCCTACGAGTGCGGATTCGAGGCCTTCGAGGACTCGCGAACCAAGTTCGACGTCCGCTACTACCTCGTTGCGATCCTCTTCATCATTTTCGACCTCGAAATCGCCTTCCTCTTTCCCTGGGCGGTTTCGCTCGACGCGATCGGAGGCTTCGGCCTGCTGTCGATGGGCGTGTTCCTTGCCGTGCTCGTGATCGGCTTCATCTACGAGTGGAAGAAAGGGGCGCTCGAATGGGATTGACCGAGGCGGTACCGGAACTCGCACCCGTCGTCCAGGGCCGCGGATTTGTCACGACTTCAGCGTCGACAACCTGATGAACTGGGCGCGAACCGGGTCACTCTGGCCGATGACTTTCGGGCTCGCGTGTTGCGCGGTCGAGATGATGCACGCGGGCGCGGCCCGCTACGACCTCGACCGTTTCGGCGTCGTGTTCCGCGGCAGTCCGCGCCAGTCCGATGTCATGATCGTGGCCGGGACGCTCGTCAACAAGATGGCGCCTGCGCTTCGAAAGGTCTACGACCAGATGCCCGAGCCGCGCTGGGTCATTTCGATGGGCTCGTGCGCCAACGGCGGCGGCTACTACCACTATTCCTACGCCGTGGTGCGCGGCTGCGACCGGATCGTGCCGGTCGACGTCTACGTGCCGGGTTGCCCGCCGACCGCGGAGGCGCTCGTCTACGGCATCCTGCAGCTGCAGGACAAGATCCGCCGCACAAGCACGATCGCGCGCGGTACTGCATGAGCCGCGTCGAGGAGACCGCGCAGGCCGTCGCATCCCGGATCGGCGAGCGTGCCAGGACGATCGCGGCGCTGCCCGGCGAGCTCGCGATCGAGGTCGCACCGGCCGACCTGGTCGCCGTCTGCACGCGACCTGCGCGACCTGCCTGCACTGGCGTTCGAGCAGCTGATCGACCTGTCGGGCATCGACTATCTCGAGTACGGACGATCGGAGTGGACGACGCAGGAGGCGACCGCGACCGGGTTCAGCCGCGGCGTCGAGCGCGAGGCACCGCGCGAAGCGCCTGCGTCGGAGGGCCGCTTCGCCGTCTCGTACCAGCTGCTTTCGGTCTCGCGCAACACGCGCCTTCGGCTTCGTTGCTCCTGCCCTGCGGGCGAGCCGCCGATGATCGACTCCGTGACTGAGGTCTGGGCGTCGGCGGACTGGTACGAACGCGAAGCCTTCGACCTCTATGGAATCCTGTTCCGCGGTCATCCGGACCTTCGCCGGATCCTCACCGACTACGGATTCATCGGCCACCCTTTCCGCAAGGATTTTCCGCTCTCCGGGCACGTCGAGGTTCGCTACGACCCTTCACGCGGCCGGGTCGTCTATGAGCCGGTGAGCATCGAGCCGCGGGTCACGGTTCCCAAGGTGATTCGCAAGGAGCGCGTGCCAGAAGCGCCCGGGACGGGCGGCAGTGCCTGAGTTCCAGAACTTCACGCTCAACTTCGGCCCCCAGCATCCCGCGGCGCACGGCGTGCTGCGCCTCGTCCTCGAGATGGACGGAGAGGTGATCCAGAAGGCTGATCCGCACATCGGCCTGTTGCATCGGGCGACGGAGAAGCTCGCGGAATCCAAGCCGTTCAATCACACGATCGGGTACATGGACCGGCTCGACTACGTGTCGATGATGTGCAACGAGCACGCCTATGTGCGCGCGATCGAGAAGCTCCTTGGAATCCAGGCGCCGGAGCGGGCGCAGTACATCCGCACGATGTTCGACGAGATGACGCGGATCCTGAACCACCTGATGTGGATCGGCTCGCATGGCCTCGACATCGGCGCGATGACGGTGTTCCTCTATGCGTTCCGCGAGCGGGAGGACCTGATGGACTGCTATGAGGCAGTCTCGGGTACGCGCATGCACGCGACCTACTACCGGCCCGGCGGCGTTTACCGCGACCTGCCGGAAACGATGCCGCAGCTACCAGGACTCGAAATGGCGGAGCGAGCGCGACGTGAAGCGCCGCAACCAGGCGCGCTCCGGTTCGCTGCTCGATTTCATCGCGGATTTCACGGACCGGTTCCCGGCCTGCGTCGACGAGTACGAGACGCTCCTGACGGACAACCGGATCTGGAAGCAACGCACCGTCAACATCGGCGTCGTCTCGCCGGAACGCGCATTGCAGCTTGGCTTCACCGGTCCGATGTTGCGCGGTTCAGGCGTGGAATGGGACCTGCGCAAGAAACAGGCGTATGCGGTATACGACCGCGTCGAGTTCGACGTGCCCGTCGGTGTCCATGGTGACTGCTACGACCGTTACCTGTGCCGCGTCGCCGAAATGCGCCAGTCGAACCGCATCATCCGCCAGTGCATCGACTGGCTGCGGGTCAATCACGGGCCTGTGATGCTCGATGACAACAAGGTGACGCCGCCGCGCCGTGGCGAGATGAAAGACGACATGGAATCGCTGATCCACCACTTCAAGCTCTTCACCGAGGGTTATTGCGTCCCTGAAGGCGAGACCTATGCGGCCGTCGAGGCGCCGAAGGGCGAGTTCGGCGTGTGGCTCGTGTCGGATGGCGCAAACAAGCCGTATCGCGTGAAGTGCCGCGCACCGGGCTTCGCCCACCTTGCCGCGATGGACGAGCTGGTGCGCGGGCACATGCTCGCGGACGTGGTCGCGATGATCGGCACCATGGACATCGTATTCGGGGAGATCGACCGGTGAGCTCGCCGGCCGCATCGGGTCGGCGGCCTGAGCGAGCACACGCGGCACGAGATCGACCGCTGGCTCGAGAAGTTTCCGCCGGACCGCCGTCGCTCCGCCGTGCTGGCGGCGCTGCGCGAGGCGCAGCACCAGAATGGCGGCTTCCTGACGACTCCGCTGATGGACGCGGTGGCCGATTACATCGGCATGCCCGCGATCCAGGTCTACGAAGTCGCGAGCTTCTATTCGATGTTCGAGACGAAGCCGACCGGTCGCGTGCACGTCTCGGTCTGCACGAACATCAGCTGCATGCTCTGTGGCGCGGAGCGAATCGTCGCCGCCGTCGAGAAGCACCTCGGCATCAGGACCGGGGAAAGCACGCCCGACGGCAGGTTTTACCTGAAGCGCGAGGAAGAATGCCTCGCGGCCTGCAACAACGCGCCGATGATGATGGTGGACCATGTTTACCACGAGAACCTGACGCCGGAATCGGCGATCAAGGTGCTGGACCGGGTGAAGTAGCCGTGGCGCGGGCAATGAACCAGGTCGTTTTCGAGCCGCTCCAGCATGCCGACAGCTGGACGATGCCGGTGTACGAGAAGTTCGGCGGCTACGAGGCCTGGCGGAAGATCCTCCGCGAGAAGACGCCGCGCGAGGCGATCATCGAGGAAGTGAAGGCGTCGGGCCTGCGCGGCCGGGGCGGTGCCGGCTTCCCGACGGGCGTGAAGTGGAGCTTCATGCCGAGGACCGCGCCCGGCCAGAAGTACGTCGTCTGCAACTCCGACGAGAGCGAGCCCGGCACCTGCCACGACCGCGACATCCTCCGCTACAACCCGCACGCGGTGATCGAGGGCATGGCGATCGGCGGCTACGCGATGGGCGCTACCGTCGGCTACAACTACATTCGCGGCGAGTTCCTGGCCGAACCCTTCCCGCGCTTCGAGTCGGCGCTCGCGGAAGCCTATTCGGCAGGGCTCCTCGGCCGCGACATCCAGGGAACCGGCATCGACTTCGACCTGCATGCCGTCGCAGGGGCGGGGGCGTACATCTGCGGGGAAGAAACGGCGCTCCTCGAGTCGCTCGAGGGCAAGCCCGGCAAGCCGCGCTTCAAGCCGCCGTTTCCGGCGAACTTCGGCCTGTACGGCAAGCCGACGACGATCAACAACACCCTGAGCTTCGCCTCGGTGCCCGCAATCCTGCGCAAGGGCGCAAAATGGTTTGCGGAGCTTGGCGTGCCGAACGCTGGAGGCACCGCGATCTTCTCGGTTTCGGGCCATGTCGCCCGGCCCGGAAATTTCGAGCTGCCGCTCGGGCATCCCGTTCCGCGAGCTGCTCGAAATCTGCGGCGGCATGCGCGGTGGCCGCAAGCTCAAGGCCGTGATACCCGGCGGATCGTCAGTGCCGGTACTGCCGGCAGCGGCCATCATCGATTGCACGATGGACTTCGACTCGCTGCGCAAGGCGGGTTCTGCGGTCGGCACCGGCGCAGTGATCGTGATGGATGACACCACCTGCATGGTGCGCGTGCTCGAGCGGCTTTCGCGCTTCTACATGGCCGAGTCCTGCGGGCAGTGCACGCCCTGCCGTGAAGGCACGGGCTGGCTCACTCGCATGCTCCGCCGGATCCTGGCCGGACAGGGACGAATGACGGACCTCGATCTCCTCGTCCAGGTCGCAAACCAGATCGAGGGGCACACGATCTGCGCGCTGGGCGATGCCGCGGCCTGGCCCGTGCAGAGCTTCATGCGCCACTTCCGCCACGAATTCGAGTTCATGGTCGAACACGGCGGGAAGAGCATCGTCGACGCTCCCGCGCAGGCAGTTGCATGAGCGAAGACGTCGTCAACATCGAGGTCGACGGCCGGCCGCTGAAGGCGCGCAAGGGCCAGATGATCATGCAGCTGACCGACCAGGCGGGCATCTACGTGCCGCGCTTCTGCTATCACGAAAAGCTGACTATCGCCGCCAACTGCCGCATGTGCCTCGTCGAGGTCGAGAAAGCGCCGAAGCCCATGCCTGCCTGCGCAACGCCGGTCGCCGAGGGAATGAAGGTCTTCACCCGTTCCGCGCGCGCACTCGCGGCGCAGAAGGCGACGATGGAGTTCCTGCTGATCAACCACCCGCTCGACTGCCCGATCTGCGACCAGGGCGGTGAGTGCGAGCTGCAGGACCTCGCGCTCGGATTCGGCAGCGCGAAGTCCCGCTTCGACGAGCGAAAGCGCGTGGTCAAGGACAAGAACATCGGGCCGCTCATCTCGACGGACATGACACGCTGCATCCACTGCACGCGTTGCGTCCGCTTCACGGCGGAAATCGCCGGGATGCAGGAGCTTGGCGCTACGGGCCGCGGCGAGTGGATGGAGATCGGCACCTGCATCGAGAAGAGCGTCGATCACGAGCTGTCCGGGAACGTCATCGACCTTTGCCCCGTCGGCGCGCTCAACTCGAAGCCGTTCCGCCACCGCGCGCGCTCCTGGGAGATGACCGAGCACGCGCTCGTGTCGCCGCATGACGGTATCGGCACGAACCTCTGGGGTCACGTACTGCGCGGGCGCCTGATGCGCGTCGTACCGCGCTCAAACGAGGAGATCAACGAAACCTGGATTGCGGACCGGGATCGCTTCTCCTACGAGGGAATCTACTCAGCCGACCGGCTGCGTGAACCCATGATGCGCGTGGAAGGGCAGTGGCGCGAAGTGAGCTGGGAGACGTGCGCTCGAGGCCGCGGCTGCATTGCTGCGCGAGGCACGCGAGGAGGGCGGCGCAGGCCGCCTCGGGTTCCTTTCGGCTCCCGGCGCGACGAACGAGGAGGCCTACCTGTTCGCGCGACTCGCACGCGGGCTCGGTTCGCACAACATCGACTCGCGGCTTCGCCAGCTCGATTTCTCGGACCAGGCGAGCGATCCGGCGTATCCAGGCCTCGGCATCGCCCTGCGCGGAATCGACACGCTCGGGGGCCTGCTGCTCGCAGGCTGTCACGTGCGCGAGGAAGCTCCAATGCTGGCGCACCGCGTGCGCATGGCGGCGCTTGCAGGATGCAAGGTGAGCCTGCTCTCGACGCAGCACCAGCACTGTTACTTCCCGGTGCTGCAGCAATCAGTCGCTGCGGCGGCCGACCTCGCATCGGAGCTCGCCGCGCTCGCGGGTGCCGGCGCGTTGAACGGGTCACGGAAGGCCCTCGTCGATTCGCTGTCATCTGGCCGCGCGGCAATCGTGCTCGGCGGCGTTGCAACTCGTCACACGCACTCTTCGGACATCCGCGCCGCGGCCGCGGCGCTTGCCGCCCGTACCGGTGCAACGCTGGGATTCCTTCCGGACGGCGGCAATGCAGCAGGAACGGCGCTGGCCGGTGCATTGCCTCACCGCCTGCCGGGCGGCCGGCCCGACCCGGAGCCGGGCTTCGACCTTCGCCGGATGTTCGAGTCGCCGCTGGCGGCCTGCGTACTCCTTGGCGGCATCGAGCCGGACCAGGACATCGGCCTGCCGGGCGCCGCGCAGGCGCTCGCGGCTTGCCGGCGAGTCGTCGCGATCACGCCCTTTGCAGATCCGTCCGTCATGAATTTCGCCCAGGTCCTGCTGCCGATGGGCACGCTTTGCCGAGACCTCGGGCAGCTACGTGAGCGCCGAAGGGCGCTGGCAGGAATTCCGCGGCTGCGCGCAACCGGTCGGCCAGTCGCGGCCTGGCTGGAAGATCCTGCGCGTGCTCGCAAACCAGCTCGGGCTCGAGGGCTTCGGTTACGAGAGTTCGGCCGACGTGCTTGCGGAATTCCGGGGACTCGCCGGCGATGCAACTTATGACGGCCGGTTCGTCACCGGGCACGAATTCAAGGCCGAGCGCCGCGGCAGTTCGGCAGCGCTTCCTGATTTACGGCGTGGACGCCGATCGTCCGCCGCGCCGCGTCCCTGCAGCTGACGCGCGCTGCACAGAACGGCGCCGGCGGGAGGGGCTGAGCCATGCCGGAATTCATTGCGGCGTGGTGGGCGAGCCTCGTGCCCGAGTTGCAGTCGGCGATCATCGTCACATTGCAGATTCTCGGCGTCCTGATCTCGATCGTCGTCGCGGTTGCGATGCTGACGCTTGCCGAGCGCAAGGTGATTGGCTACATGCAGCTCGGCGCGGCCCCAACCGCGTCGTCGTTTTTTGGACTGCCGATCTTGCGCGGATTGGCCCAGCCATTCGCGGACGTGATCAAGCTGCTGCTCAAGGAGATCATCGTGCCGGGCCGCTCGTCGCGGTTCCTGTTCCTGCTCGCGCCCCTGATCGTCCTCGTGCCCGCATTGGCGGCCTGGGCCGTCATTCCGTTCTCGCCCGAGTTCGTGCTGGCGGACATCGATGCGGGCCTCCTGTTTGTCCTTGCGCTGACTTCGCTTGGAGTCTACGGCGTGATCCTCGCCGGCTGGGCGAGCAATTCGAAGTACGCCTTCCTCGGCGCGATGCGATCCGCGGCCCAGATGGTCGCCTACGAGATCGCGATGGGCTTTGCGCTCGTCGGCGTGCTGATGGCGGCAGGGAGCCTCAATCTCGGCGAGATCGTGCGCGCGCAGATGGGCGGATTCGGCAGCTGGAACTGGCTGTGGCTGTTCCCGCTGTTCATCGTCTATTTCGTATCGGGGCTCGCGGAAACGAACCGCGCGCCGTTCGACGTCGCGGAAGGGGAGTCCGAGATCGTCGCGGGCTTCCACGTCGAGTACTCGGGCGCGGCCTTTGCATCGCTCTTTGCGCTGCCCGAATACGCAAACATGATCCTGATTTCAGCGCTGACGGCCGTGCTGTTCTTCGGCGGATGGCTGTCGCCCTTCCAGGGCTACCTTCGCGGACGACGCCTTGATCGCGCAGTCGAGCTTCTTCTGGCTGTTCCTGAAGATCTGCTTCTTCCTGTTCGTGTTCCTGTGGGTCCGGGCAACTTTCCCGCGCTACCGCTACGACCAGATCATGCGCCTCGGATGGAAGGTGCTGATCCCGATCACGCTGGTCTGGATTGCGGTCGAGGGCGTGCTCGCCTGGCTGCGAGATCGGGCCGTGGGCGGATTGAAGCTCACATGAAACGCATCCGATCCTTTTTCCAGACGCTGTTTCTCGGCGAGCTCTTGCGAGGGCTCACCGGTGACGGGGCGGAATTTCTTCCGGCGCAAGGTGACGCTGAACTATCCCGAGGAAAAGACCCCGCAGTCGCCACGCTTCCGCGGGCTGCATGCGCTGCGCCGGTATCCGAACGGCCAGGAGCGCTGCATCGCCTGCAAGCTCTGCGAGGCGGTCTGCCCGGCGCTTGCAATCACGATCGAGTCGGAAGTCGGCGCCGACGGCACGCGCCGCACGACGCGCTACGACATCGACCTGTTCAAGTGCATCTATTGCGGCTTCTGCGAGGAGGCCTGCCCGGTCGACGCCATCGTCGAGACGCGGATCCACGAGTACCACATGGAGAACCGCGGCGAGAACATCATGACCAAGGACAAGCTGCTCGCAATCGGCGAGAAGTACGAAGCGATGATCGCCGCCGACAAGGCGTCCGACTCGCGCTTCCGGTAACCGCCATGCTTGCCGAAATCCTGTTCTGGTCTTTCTCTGCGGTGCTGGTCGGCGCCGCGCTTGGCGTGATCCTGTCGCGGAATCCCGTGCACTCGGTGCTGTACCTGGTCCTCTGCTTCTTCAATTCGGCCGTGCTGTGGCTGCTGATCCAGGCCGAGTTCCTGGCGATCGTGCTGGTGCTCGTCTATGTCGGTGCGGTCATGGTGCTCTTCCTGTTCGTCGTGATGATGCTGGACATCAACATCGAGCAGCTGCGCGAGGGGTTCGCGCGGAACGCCCCGCTTGGCGTGCTGATCGCATTCATCATGGTCGTTGAGCTCGCCTATGTGCTGTGGGTGCGGCGCCTCGGCATCGAGCTGCCAGGTCAGCGTCGTCCCGATGGCCGAAGGGCAGAGCAATACCGCCGAGATCGGCGCCGTGCTTTACACCGAGTACGTCTATCCGTTCCAGCTCGCCGCCATCGTGCTGCTGATCGCGATCATCGCAGCGATCACGCTGACGATGCGCCGCCGTCCGGGCCTCAAGGTCCAGGACATCGCGAGCCAGGTGGCCGTGCGCGCCGCCGACCGCGTCCGCCTCGTGAACATGCCCGTCGAGCGCGAGCCATGATCACGCTCTCGCACTACCTGCTGCTGGCAGGCATTCTTTTCTCGATCGCCGTGGCCGGCATCTTCATCAACCGCAAGAACGTCATCCTGCTGCTCATGTGCATCGAGCTGATGCTGCTCGCGGTGAACTTCAACTTCGTCGCCTTCTCGCGCTTCCTCGGCATCCTGGACGGCCAGGTCTTCGTGTTCTTCATCCTGACCGTTGCTGCGGCCGAGGCGGCCATCGGGCTCGCGATCCTCGTGGTGCTGTTCCGCCAGCGCCGCAGCATCAACGTCGAGGAACTCGACACCATGAAGGGTTGAGCGTGAGCTTCGCAAGCCTGTGCCTGCTCATCGTCCTCGCGCCGCTCGCTGCGGCCGTCGTTGCGGGCCTCGGCGGCCGCTTCATCGGCCGCGCTGGCGCGCACACGCTTTGCATCGCCGGGCGTGGCCCTGTCGTTCGCGGCATCCGCATGGATCCTGAACCAGATGCTGCACGGTGCGCCGGTATTCAACCAGGCGGTGTACACCTGGGGCGTCAGCGACGGCCTCAGGATGGAAATCGGCTTCCTGATCGACAACCTGAGCGCGCTGATGATGACGGTCGTAACGTTCGTCTCGCTCGCCGTCCACGTCTACACGATCGGCTACATGCGCGACGACCCGGGTTACGAGCGCTTCTTTGCCTACATTTCCCTGTTTACCTTCGCGATGCTGATGCTCGTGATGTCGAACAACTTCCTGCAGCTGTTCTTCGGCTGGGAAGGCGTGGGACTGGTCTCGTACCTCCTGATCGGCTTCTGGTACAAGCGGCCGACGGCGATTTTTGCGAACTACAAGGCGTTCATCGTCAATCGAATCGGTGACTTCGCATTCATCGTTGCGATCGCGATCGTCGTCGCGTACATGGGCAGCCTCGACTACGCGGAGGTCTTCGAGCGCATCCCGCGCGCGATCGGCCACGACCTGTACCTGACGCCCGGGGAGCCGAGCAAGGTCATCACCGTGATCTGCGTCGGGCCTCTTCATCGGCGCAATGGGAAAGTCGGCGCAGGTCCCGCTGCACGTCTGGCTGCCGGACTCGATGGAAGGCCCGACCCCGATTTCCGCCCTGATCCACGCGGCGACCATGGTCACTGCGGGCATCTTCATGGTGGCGCGGATGTCGCCGCTCTTCCAGATGTCGCCCGACGCACTGCACTTCGTCGTCGTGATCGGCGCGACCACGGCGCTCTTCATGGGCCTGCTCGGCCTCGTCAACAACGACATCAAGCGAGTGGTCGCCTATTCCACGCTGTCCCAGCTCGGCTACATGACCGCGGCCCTCGGTGCGGGAGCCTACGGCGCGGGCATCTTCCACCTGATGACCCACGCGTTCTTCAAGGCGCTGCTGTTCCTCGCGGCGGGTTCCGTGATCATCGGCATGCATCACGAACAGGACATGCGGCGCATGGGTGGCTTGCGGAAGTACATGCCGATCACGTACTGGACCTGCCTGATCGGCGCGCTCGCGCTGATCGGATTCCCGGGATTCTCCGGCTTCTTCTCGAAAGACATCATCATCGAGGCGATCAAGGAAAGCGACACGCAGGGTTCGGAGTATGCCTACGTATGCGTGCTGCTCGGTGTGTTCGTTACGGCGCTGTACAGCTTCCGTCTCGTGTTCATGACATTTCACGGCCGCGAACGGATGGACGAGCACACGCGCGAGCACCTGCACGAGAGCCCATGGGTCGTTACGCTGCCCCTCATCGCGCTCGCGATCCCGTCCATCGCAATTGGCTGGCTGACCGTCGGGCCTGTCGTGTTCGGCGGCTTCTTCTCCGGCGCGATCGCCCAAGCGCCTGACGGGCCCCTGGCGCTCCTCGGCGAGGAATTCCATGGCCCAGCAGCTTTCGTCCTGCATGCGTTGCGATCACCCGCGCTCTGGCTCGCGCTGGGCGGGATCGTTGCCGCCTGGTATCTCTACCTCAGGCGGCCCGACCTGCCGGACCGTATTGCGGCGCGCTTCTCGCGGCTGTACCGGCTGCTGGTCAACAAGTACTACTTCGACTGGTTCAACGAGAATGTCGTCGCCACGGGCGTGCGGAATTTCGGAACCAGCCTGTGGAAGCGAGGTGACGAGACCGTCATCGACGGCTGGCTGGTCAATGGCAGCGCGCGCGCGATCGGCGCGCTTTCGTCCGTCGTTCGCCAAGTGCAGTCGGGTTACCTCTATCACTATGCCTTCGCGATGATCATCGGCCTGTCGCTGCTGCTCGGCTGGCTGCTCCTGAGATCCTGAAATGCCAGTACCGGCGAAAATCCTGAGCTGGCTCGTGTGGCTCCCTGTCGCCGCGGGCGTCCTCGTGCTGCTGCTTGGCGAACGCCGGATCGTCATTGGACGCTGGATCGCGCTTGCAGCCACGCTCGCGACACTCGGCCTGTGCGTTCCGCTCTGGTGCGCGTTCGACCTCACGACGCCGTCGCTGCAGTTCGTCGAGCGCGAACCTTGGATCGGTGCGCTGAACGCCTGGTATCACCTCGGCATCGACGGCATCTCGATGCCGCTCATCGTGCTGACGGCCTTTACGACGCCGCTCGTCGTGATCGCCGCCTGGTCGAACATCGAGAAGCGGCCGGCGCAGTACTTCGCCTCCTTCCTGGTGATGGAGGGTCTGATGATCGGCGTGTTCTGCGCCGCCGATGCGCTCCTCTTCTACGTGTTCTGGGAAGCGATGCTGATCCCGATGTTCCTGATCATCGGGATCTGGGGCGGCGCGCGCCGCGTCTACGCCACCATCAAGTTCTTCCTGTACACCTTCCTCGGCTCGGTCCTGATGCTCGTCGCGCTTATCTGGCTGTACC
Organism: uncultured Gammaproteobacteria bacterium; assembly: GCA_963706895.1. GTDB lineage: Bacteria > Pseudomonadota > Gammaproteobacteria > Steroidobacterales > Steroidobacteraceae > SCUD01. The sequence goes on from CAVPNV010000009.1 coordinate 244,190, forward strand.
TCGAGGGCGGAAGCTACGAGATCGCCGACATGCAGCGCATGCCGATCGGCATGACCGAGCAGGTCCTCATATTCCTCGCATTCTTCGCCGCATTCGCAGTCAAGGTGCCGATGTGGCCCGTGCACACCTGGTTGCCGGACGCACACGTAGAGGCGCCGACCGGCGGATCGGTGATCCTCGCGGCAATCATGCTGAAGATGGGCGGCTATGGATTCCTCCGGTTCAGCCTGCCGATTGCGCCGGATGCGAGCCGCGAACTCGACTGGCTGCTCATCACGCTTTCACTCGTCGCAATCGCCTACATCGGTTTCGTCGCCCTCGCGCAGCGCGACATGAAGAAGCTGATTGCATATTCGTCCATCGCGCACATGGGCTTCGTCACGCTCGGCGCCTTCGTCGCCTACGACATCTGGCAGACGACCGGTGCCGTTGCGGGGGCGGGGATGGGACTCGACGGCGCGATGGTCCAGATGGTCTCGCACGGCCTCGTATCGGGCGCACTGTTCTTTTGCGTCGGCGTGCTTTACGACCGGCTCCACACGCGAGACATCTCGGCGTACGGCGGGGTGGTCAACACGATGCCGATGTTCGCGTTTTTCGCGGTGCTGTTCGCGATGGCGAACGCGGGACTGCCCGGCACATCCGGCTTCGTCGGCGAATTCCTCGTGATCGTCGCCGAGCTTCAAGGCCAATTTCTGGTACGCCTTCGTGGCTGCGCTGACGCTGATTCTCGGTGCCGCCTACACACTCTGGCTGGTGAAGCGCGTGATCTGGGGCGACGTCGGCAACGACGGCGTTGCGTCGCTCAAGGACCTGAATGCCCGCGGGAGTTCACTGGTGCTGGCGGCGCTTGCAGTCGCCGTGCTGGTCCTCGGCGTGTGGCCTGCGCCGCTTCTCGACGTGATGCGGCCCACGATCGGCATTCCTGGTGGAGCAGCTCATGGTCAGCAAGCTCTGAGGCCCACGCGATGGAAGGCCCGCCATGGTGTTGACGATGGCGGACGTCGTGCCGGCCGCGGCGGAGATATTCGTCGCGGCTCGCGGCCTGCCTCCTGCTGCTGGTGGACGCCTGCCTCGGCACGCGGGCGCGCGGAACGTCTCGTTTCGTGCTCGCGATCGCGGCGCTCGCGGGCGCCGCCTGGGTCACGTCTGCCGTTGCGGTGGCCTGAGCGGACCGTGCTTCTCGGCGGGCACTTCCTCGCCGACCCGATGGGAACGGTCCTGAAGCTCTTTGCCTACGGGGCGGCAGCGTTGACGCTCCTGTATTCGCGCGACTACCTCGAGCGACGCGAGCTCCTGAAGGGCGAGTATCTCGTCCTCGCGCTGTTCGCCGTGCTCGGCATCCAGGTCATCGTGTCTGCCGGCAGCTTGCTGACGCTCTATCTCGGCATCGAGATCATGTCGCTGTCGCTTTACGCGATGATCGCCTTCGACCGTGACGATGGGGTCGCGGCGGAGTCCGCGATGAAGTACTTCGTGCTCGGCGCAATCGCCTCGGGTGCGCTGCTGTACGGAATCTCGATCCTCTACGGCGTGACGGGGAGTTTCCTCCTGGACGGCATCGCAGCGTCGGTCGGCGGGGGCGGCGCGCCGGCGATCGGGCTGCTGTTCGGCCTCGCGTTCATCGTCGTCGGCGTCGCGTTCAAGTTCGGCGCCGTGCCGTTTCACATGTGGCTGCCGGACGTCTATCACGGGGCGCCGACGCCGGTGACCCTTTTCGTGGGCTCAGCTCCGAAAATAGCGTCGTTCGCGCTCGCGATGCGCGTGCTTGCGGAGGGGCTCGGCGGCGTCGCTGATGCCTGGCAGGACATGCTCGTCGTGCTCGCTGCGCTTTCGATGATCGTCGGCAACGTCGTCGCGATCGCGCAGTCGAACATCAAGCGGATGCTGGCGTACTCGACCATTTCGCACGTCGGCTTCATCCTGCTTGGCGTGCTGGCAGGAAGCTCCGCCGGCTATCGTGCGGCGATGTTCTATACGCTGACCTACGTAATAATGACGACCGGCGCCTTTGGCGTCGTACTGTGGCTCTCGCGCAAAGGCTTCGAGGCGGACGCGCTCGACGACTACAAGGGCCTCAACCGGCGCAATCCCTGGTTCGCCTTCGTGATGCTGCTGGTCATCTTCGGGCTGGCGGGTGTCCCGCCAACCGTCGGTTTCTGGGCCAAGCTTCAGGTCATTGCCGCAGTCCTGGACGTTGGCCTCACGTGGCTGGCCGCGCTGGCTGTGCTCATGTCGGTGATAGGGGCCTACTACTACCTGCGCATCGTCAAACTCATGTACTTCGATGAACCAACGATGACCGGCCCGGTCGAAGCGAAAATCGCGATCCGCGTCATGTTGAGCTTGAATGGGCTGGCGATTCTGGCGCTGGGCCTGTATCCGGGCCAGTTGTTGCGCTTATGCATCAGTGCGATTCCTTGAGATGGCTGGCAAAGGCCGCCAATTCCCGTACCCACGCCGGCAGAGTTGCGAAAAACACTTGCAAAGCGATCGAATTGCTTGTCAAAGTAATCAAATCGCAACTAGCGGTATCGAGCCGTGAAGTCAGCCTGCCGTGTGATTACCGGATTGGTGGCCATATGGGCGCTTGTGCCACAAGTTGGTGCGGACGAGCCAACCCCTACCACCGAGCAGAAGGCCCCAGTTGCCGTAGAAGCGGCGGCTGCGCCTGAAACAGCTGTCGCTGCAGAGCCGGTCGAAGCTGCAACCAAGGAAGCTACGTCGCCGCGCAAGCCGCAACTATCGCTGCTGCAGACGATCCTGTGATCTGCAAGCGATTCGAGGCAACCGGCACGCGGCTATCGCAAGGGCAAAGTCTGCAGGAAAAAGAGCGAGTGGGACCAGCAGGAAGCTCGCGCCGACGAGATCGTCAAAGGCATCGAAAAGACAGCTTCGGCCGGCGTCCGGAGATCTCTGATATTGCGTCGCCGGGCAGTCAGACTTCCGACGCTGTTTGTAAACGCGCGGACCACTCACTATAATTCGCGCCCCTGTTGCGGGGTGGAGCAGTCTGGCAGCTCGTCGGGCTCATAACCCGAAGGTCGCAGGTTCAAATCCTGCCCCCGCTACCACAATTTCTGTCATATCCAATGACACGCAAAAGGGCCGCCTCCTGGCGGCCTTTTTCGTTATAGAAGCGGCTTTGCATGCTCGGTCAGGCGGGCTGCTGACGGCGATCCGCGCTAAGGCTCGCCAATCGGTGCGGGATTGCATCGGGTGCGGCAATGGCTCTTGCTTCAATGACTTCGATTTCACTGGGCAGGCGTCTACGGATGAAGTTGAGAACGCAGGTTTCCGCGTACTCCGCATCGTCGGCGGTGACAGTCAGCGTCGTTTCGAGTTTTCTGCCGCCGATTTTCCCAGTGGCCACTCCGCTAATCTGCGCAATAGCGAGCAGCATTCGCTTGGTCAAAAGTCGGCGGCTCCGCAGCTTGATGTCGACGAAATACTCCATGCATCCCCTCCTTGGACCGACAATCTAGTAATTGTTGAGAGGTCGCGCCCCATCTGGCTGTCCCCGAGCTAGACCCGGCCGGCCGGCAATGGGGATTCAAGCGACTAAATACACTGATGGCATAAGAAAGTTGGTGTCTATTGCGCGGGACGGCGCTGCACCGCTGGGTAGCAGCGCACCAACGGGTGGGCGCGTAGCTGCGGACGGCGCCTAACTTTGAGGCAATTTGCTAGAGCAGAATCATCGACTTGTGGATGATTTTTTCGGGCCCCCCGCCAGCCTAACCGATCGCTCCGGCAAGGGTGTGTGGCCGAGACCAACGCGTGCCCCCGCTACCACATTCATGAACCCCGGCCTCGCGCCGGGGTTTCATTTATGGGCGAGGCGCGCCCGTTCGGCCGACTTGTGTCTTAGGCGGCGTGATTTTTCAACGGGATACGCACGCGTGATACAGGTTGAATCGGGCCCCCGCCACCATTTTCAGATAAGGCCTCGGCGCCGCACTGACCGAACCGCGAGCCGACGAAACCCACGATGGGGCTTCGCCGGAACTCGCCTTTAAGGACAGACAACGTTACGGGTCAAACACGAGCAATGACGAGTCGCCAAACCCCATTGATGTTGCGCCGGCATTTAGTCTGCCGACGATCCGAACATAATTGGTGCCTGCAATTCCCTGAATTCGCACGGTGATTGCCGACCGACTAATGGCGTTTTGCGTGTAACAAAATACATCTAGGTTGCCAACAGTCGGCGCAACGACCGTGCCATTCACCACGATATCGATATCTACCTAGCCAAAAGGTCCAGTCGCACGGCATATCGGCCGAATAGTGCAGCACCATTGCTTTGGCAGAGGGTAGATTGAAGCTGCGAATGGTCGCGCCCGCATCATTCAATGGCAGCAACGCGCTCGCTTCGGATGACGAGAAAGTGAAAATCCGCGTGACACTGATTTTGAACACGGCATGTGCTGGCAGTGACATCGCCGCCAAGGCCGCTCCCATTACCAGGATGGGTAGTTTTTTCATGTGTATTCCCTTACTTAACTCGGTGGCTTTGAGATTTCAGTTGGCGCAAGCCACCATTCGCGCCGACCCTAATCATTCATTGGGTTTCCTGTAGCTTGGCAGCGGCCACTGCGGCCTCATAACTCGTCAATTCGTCAAACTGTCGCTGGGCCTCCGCTTGCACGATTGGGCTCGTGTTATTCATGGCTGACCGCAATGCAGAACGTATGACTTCCACATCCGACTGCGAATCGATATAAGTCGTGAACGCCAGTAGGCGGACGTCATCCGATGGGTCGTTGACATACGCATTGATCAATAGGTCGGCCGGTAACTCGATGTCGTACTGAAGCGACTTCGTGAGCGCCGCGAGACGCTCGGTGTCTGTGCCGAAGGTCAATGCGGTAGCCAGGTCCTCCGCATTGATACGAGCGAGCGCCATATCTGATTCGTGTGCGGTCGCGTTCAGTTCGACCTGCGTGCGGTCGCTCACGACGGCTGCCTTATCAGGCAATTGCGCCATGAGACGGGGAGGATCGGGCGACCCGCCAAGGTCGGATGAAGTCCTATCTTCTACGACGGAAACACTCGGATTTTGTTGCCGTCCGAGCGCCCAACCTGAGGCCGCGGCGAGTGTCGCAATGACAATCACGCCAACCCAGTGTTCGGCGATCCATCGGACGGAAAGTTTCGTAGGACTGACTCCGGTTGTGGCCACCCGGAATGCGCGCGGTATACGCCCTTTCTTTCGACGCCGCAATAAGTCGCGTATGGATTAGGAAGTTGACTCCAGCCCCGCGTTCGGGTGCCTGCTACCAGGCGATGGAGGCCGTCAGAGCGAGTTGTAAGGTGTCCGGGCGCGAGCTAGGATTTGTCGCGTCGGCGGACGGGCAACGCTCGCAGGACAGGAGCACGTTGTGGCAGCAGACATCTTCGCTAAAATCGACGGCATCAAGGGTGAATCGCTCGACGACAAGCACAAGGACGAGGTCGAGGTGCTCTCCTGGTCCTGGGGCGTGACGCAGAGCGGGTCGGTTACCGCGGGCGCCGGAGGCGGTACAGGCAAGGCAACGTTCAACGACTTCAGCTTTACGCACAACCTCGACAAGGCGTCGCCGAAGCTGCTGAGGGCATGCGCGACCGGGGAGCACATCAAGGAAGCGACTGTCACGATGCGCAAGGCCGGTGGCGACCCACTGGCGTTCCTGACCTTCAAGTTGAAGGACATCATCATCACCGGCGTGCAACCTAGCGGTACCCGTGAGGGAAGCGCCGCCACCGAACACATCGCGCTTCAATTCGCCAAGGTCGATCTGGAATACAAGTCGCAGAAGGCCGACGGGTCACTCGATGCCGGCATTCGTTTCAAGTACGACATCAAGAAGAACAAGGAAGGTTAGCGACCGCGCCGTCAGCCTGGACGAAGCGATCGCGAAGTCACACGTTGTCGGCCATCGCGCCGGGGTTTTTCTTACTGCATCCCGTACCGAGTAAATCGGCCGAACTCAGGAACGGGTGAGCGAACTTGCCATTGCCCGAGACTGCCGCATTTGCGACAACGAGGACGGCAACGAAATGGATCGCGGTCACCAAAGCCATTTTTGACCAGCATTGCCAGATCGCACAATGCTCAACGACGACAGCCCGAGCACCAACACGAAAGGCCATAGCCGCGCTCCAAGCGCATTGCGAAGGTGTCGAGTCGAATCGACTGCATGACCCGGGTGTTTGAAGGTACTATTCCTGAGCGCCGCGCTGCGAGCAGGACTGTCGCCTTGAGAAGCGGGTGAGACATGAATGACCGGACTGCTCTGCGCGCGTTTGTGTTCGACTCGCTCGAAGAGCAGATCGCCGTGATCGACGAGGCGGGAGTCATCCTCGACGTCAATTCCGCCTGGACGAGCTTCGGGGTCGAGAATGGGCTTTCGCCCGAGTTCAACTGCGTGGGCTGCAGCTACCTCGACGTCGTCCATCGCTCCTTTACCGCCGGCGACGAGCGCGCCCGTGAGGCGGCGCAAGGCATCTCGGATGTGCTGGGCGGCAAATGCGCCAGCTTCTACTACGAGTACCCCTGCCACACCCCGGCGGAGAGGCGCTGGTTCATGATGCGGTTGTCGCGCCTGAAAGGGGACTTCAGCCATATGTTCGTCATCTCTCACCACAACATCACGCAACGCAAGCTGGCCGAGGAGCGCGCCGAGCACATGGCCCTGCACGACTCGCTCACCGGGCTGGCCAATCGCCGCTATTTCAACGAGTTCCTGAGCCTGGAGATGCGCAGGAGCATCCGCGACCGCTCGGCGATCAGCCTGGTCCTGGTCGACGTCGACTACTTCAAGGAATACAACGACGAGCTCGGGCACCTTGCCGGCGATCAATGCCTGGCCGCGGTCGCCAAGGTGCTGCCGGCGTTCGCCCGCAGGCCCTGCGATCTTGCGGCACGTCTTGGTGGCGACGAGTTCGGCGTGATTCTCGGGAAGACGGAGATTGCGGAATCGCGAGCGATTGCCGAAGCGATCAGGCAGGCAATCGGCGATCTCAAGCTCGTCTTCGGCGGGTCGAGGCAGGTCACCGTAAGTGTCGGCGTGGCGGGCGTCATTCCAGACGAGCGGCGGACGGAGGAATTCCTGTTTCAGGAGGCGGACAAGGCGCTCTATGCCGCAAAGTCCGCGGGACGCAATCGGGTCGTGCTGGCGTGATCAGCCGCGCCGGTCGACAAAGCGCGCGGCCGTGACGTTCGCCTCGAACTCCTTCGCCAGCGTCCCGGTTTCGAGCACCGCGACCTGAGGGACCAGTTCAAACTTCTCCTTGATCTCGTTGATCAACCGGCGGGACACCGCGCCGGGGTTTCTGTTTCCATCGCTACCTACGCAGCCTACGGGGGAGGGCGGCAAGTAATTGCCGAATCGGGCCCCCGCTACCAATCCATAGTTCGGTCCCGGGCGGCTTTCAACAGAGCTCCGGGGCCGATCTGCATTTCGGCTACCAAGTGATCGCCGTTCGGGTGCAGTTTGACGGGACCCCCGAAAGGTTCCCTGAGTGCAGCCCGGCCGCGATGAGCCGCCCGTTCATCGGCCAGCACCTCGCGAATCTTGCCAACTTGGGCACGATAGGCCGCGGCGGCCTTCGGCAACTTTTTGACGATTCGCTCGAGCTGTCGACCGTCAGCCTTGGTGCCTGCAGCCATAGACGATTCGCGCTCGGCCTTCGCTTGATCGAGAGCTGCGCCAGCGACAGCTGGGGAGAGTGTGCCATCACGAACTGGGCGCTCGAGTTCTTCAATTTGACGGTCGAGCTTGGTGACCTTGGCCCCTTGCTGCGCGGGTTCGGCCTGGCATCCGCGGCGTGACCACCGATTCAACCGCAGCAGTTACTGTCTTCGTAGATCCCAACGGGCAACTTGGTACGATTAAGTCGTCGCGAGAAGTCAAGGAAGACATTCTGCCGATGGGCGATGTCAGCGATCGTCTGCTCGCGCTTCGCCCGGTCACATTCCGTTACAAGGAAGCGGACGACGAAGGCAGCAAGCCAATCCAATTCGGCTTGATCGCAGAGGAAGTCGCGGAGTCGTTTCCAGAACTGGTTGTCTACGATCGAGAACGGTAAGCCCGAAACCGTCAGCTATCACCTGTTGGCGACTTTGCTATTGAACGAATTCCAAAAGGAGCGTGGCGTAACGCAGGCTCAGGCGAGCCGGATTGCAGAACTTGAGCAGGAGTTCGCTCGCCTGGCAGAAGTCGTCGAACGGTTAGATCACGCATCCATGGTTGCGGCTACTGAATAGGCCGTAAGCAAGGCGATTGTTTAACCAAGACCCCGGCCTCGCGCCGGGGTTTTTCTTACTGCATCCCGTACTGAGTGAATCCGCCGAACTCAGGCATGGGCGCACGAACCTGCCAACTGCCGACACTGCCGCATTTGCGACAACGAGGGCGACAATGCCGCGGCCGGCTAATCAAGCGAACTCTTAAACAATCGCGTCCGGCCGATGTGTCACTACAAGTCAAAACGGATACCGCTGACGCAGCATTGGAATTCATTCGCTGCTTACATCTGCGACTACCGACGGTGAGCCAATGGTGGTCAGAATTCGGGGTGAGTCTGAGCGCATGTAGCGACCAATATTTGCGGGCGCCATATGGACACTCGCAATGCTGTCGATCATTCCACTGCTCCCGCCTAACAGCGTAATTAATTTGGTGCTGATCGCGCGGGGGCCCGCTCCACGATTCGTTTCGCCAGGAGGACGAAGCTCCGTGGTAAGGTGGGTCATGTCCCAGGTTGTCGGCATAACTCGCCCCTCATACCGTACGGTCGCGAGACATCCGCTCGTCCCGCACAGCTCTTCTACCGGCGAAACGAACTCTACGTCATTGTCTGCGGAGACCGCGCGCAGGACTTCATCGGTCTTGGTGAGTTCCTCGACTCGCTCATTCCGAAGATAGTATTCTTCGTCCAGCCCGGAACGCCTGCGCAAGATGATCTTGGGCAGTTGCTTATGCCAATGCGGTACGGACCCTACGATCACGATCTGGCTGGCAGGTGAAAGCTCGCGAACGATTCCCGATCGTTCGCTCGAGCGACTCTCGGGAAGCCAGTGTCGTGTAAAGCGACCAGTTTGCATGCATGAAGACCCGGTCGGGCCTGATGCGCGCTATCTCCCGCCGGATGTAGTCGTTGAATTCACGGCAATGCGGGCGCTTCGCACGCGTTACGTCGAAAAGGGGCGGACACCAGGTCCCCGGCGTACTGCACCAGGTCCTTTGAGAAAGTCCTAGGCCATACGAAAGCGCCGCGGCGTTGAGGGAGTCTCCCCAAAGGGAGGTCCCCGCCAGACGATGCGGCGGAGCAATCCCGCACGAAGTCCTCGAGTGACCGTTCCGGCCTGAGGGAACGGTCGTTCATCAGCCAATGGGTGGCTGCCACGTCGTAGGCCGTGTAGCTTAGCAGCGCCCGTTCCGAGGGAGTGAGGCGCCGAGTGAAACCCCAGAGACCGATCCCAGTGTCGCTGAATCCCGCGGCACCCGTCCCCGCATCGCTATCGCCAAACACGCGCCGATGGGGCTGACGACAGCAGCACTACGGCGCGCTGACGGCCGATGACGCCATACGTGCGGAGGCCGGAGGTGAACGGCGCGGTCACGGAGCCTTCCAGCCCGGTGCCGCGGTCGGAGCTGGCGCGGAAGCGGCCGCCGAAGACCGTCCCAGTCGTTCCGCTGGCGATGGAGTCGATGCCGGTTGGCCGGCGCCGGAACTCGCGTTGACGACGGTGAGGCCGAAGGTTTGGCCGGTGGCGCCCGACGCATTGAGCGTCAGAACCTGGGCGCCGCTAGCGGTGCTTGAGTTGATGAACAGGCCGCCGCGCATCCTCGGCGCCGTGGTGAGTGAGAGCGATGTGTCGGTGAAGGGGGGCCCCGCCGATGCTCAGTGTGCCATTGAACTGGCCTGGGCGAACGTGTTAGCCGCATCCACGCGAGCAAGCTGCGACGAATTCATGCCATGGGCGGGATTCAGCATTCAGGTTCGCCACCAGTGACGAACTGGTGACCGAAGACGGCGATCCTGCCGCGGCAGAAAAGCTCGCGCAGGGAGAAGGTCTTGGCCCCAAGGAACGTCTGCGTGCCGCTCAGGAGCGCGACATTGGCCGACAGCCGTGCATCCGCTAGCGTGCCGGTAGAAATATGCCGGCTCCGCGCCGTCGCCTCACCGGAGCCCGTGAACGCATTCGACGCGTTGCTGAGCGTGAGCGCGCCGGAATAG